>NZ_CP042305.1:2400000-3600000 GCF_007859675.1 Humibacter ginsenosidimutans | reverse complement strand
GACGTTCCCGTGCTGGTCGACAACGACGTGAACGTGCTCGCCCTCGGCGAGCACGCCGTGTCATGGCCGCGCGAAGACGATCTGCTGTTCGTCAAGGTGTCGACCGGCATCGGCCTCGGCATCATCGCGGGAGGCAGCCTGCAGCGCGGCGCCGCAGGCTCGGCCGGCGACCTCGGCCACGTGCGCGTGCCGTTCACCCGCGACACCCCGCGGCACGGCGACGAGGACGCCGACCTCGAGGCGCTCGCGAGCGGTCCGGCGATCGCACGGTACGTCGCCGAGCGCGGCACGCCAGCCGCGACGAGCGCCGACGTGCTCGCGCTGGCACGTGCGGGCAACGCGGATGCCGTCGCGGGCATCCGGCAGGCCGGTCGCGACCTCGGCGAGGTGCTCGCCACCTGCGTCAACCTGTTCAACCCGTCGGTCATCGTGGTCGGCGGATCGATCGCGCGTGCGGGAGAGCACCTTCTCGCCGGCATCCGCGAGGTGGTCTACCGGCAGTCGACGCCGCTGGCGACGCAGCACCTGCAGATCGTGCCGGCCGCGGCGGGCGAGACCGGTGGCGTGCTGGGCGCCGCGATCATGGCCGCACAACACGTGCTCGAGCCGGCCTGACGGCAGCCCGGCACCCCCGCGTGCCTTGGCGACGGCGCGCTGTCAGCGCCGCGGAGGGTCGAGCTGCGAGTCGGCGTTCGCCACGCGAAGGCGACGGAGCATGCCGCCCAATTCGACCACCTGGTCGGGATCCAGAGCGCGACCGAGACGCTGCGAAGTCTCGTCGGCGGCGATCGCCAGGCCCTTGGCCAGCATCCCCTTCCCCGCCTCCGTGAGCTCCAGTATCGAGGACCGACGGTCGGTCGGGTGCGCCGCCCGTTCGACCCAGCCACTGCGCTCCAGCCGGTCGACGGACTTGCTCGCACCGCCGACCGTGAGCCCGAGGCCGTCGGCGAGTTCCTGAACGCGACAGTCCGGCGTGCGGTCGATGTACCGCAGGGGAAGCAGAGCGATCAGCAACAGATCGAGCTCGGCCCGCAGCCGCCTGTCCACCGCCTCGAACAGCTGCATCTGCACCGTCACGAGGTCGGCGAGCAGGCCGGCGTTGTCCAACGGGCTCGCGGAGCCGGCCGCCTCTGCCGGCAGCGCCGCTGGGCTGCTCGCATCGACACCCGTCGAAGGTCGCTTCGTCTCTGATCTGGACATCATGTGTATTCCTGGTTATATTGTTCCCAGTTATCTTCCTAAGAAGATACATCCCGGGATGAATGTTCCCATATTAGCGATCCGCACGGCGATCGACGCCCGGATCGCTGTCGACACGCACGCGAGGAGAGCCACATGACCATCACATTCGACGATCGCGACATCGCGGGACACGCGCCGAGCGCGGCGGTGCTCGACCTTCGAAAGCGCTACGCCGACGACATCGGCGTGCGACCGGTCGCCGCCGACGTGACGACCGCCGACATGCTGCTCGACGGCATCCCCGCGATCGACGTGCGCACACCGGGCGTGCGCGACGATGGCGTGCTGCTCTGGGTGCACGGCGGCGCCTACGTCGCCGGTTTCGCTCGTGCCGCCGTCGGACTCGCGGGCGGCATCGCGCGCGGCGCAAGGATCAGGGCAGCCTCCGTCGAGTACCGGCTGGCACCGGAGCATCCCTTCCCCGCTCCCCTCGACGATGTGCTGACCGCGTATCGGGCACTTCTTCACGAGGGCGTTCCAGTCGATCGCATCGCGTTCGGCGGCGAATCGGCCGGCGGCGGCCTCGTGCTCTCCGCACTGGTCGCGCTGCGCGACGCGGGCGAGCCTCTTCCGGCGGCCGCTGTCGTGCTCTCGCCATGGACTGACCTGAGCCTGAGCGGTGGCAGCATCGCCACGAAGGCCTCGGCCGATCCGGTGCTGTCCGAGGCCGCATTGCGCCCCGACGCTCTCGACTACCTGGCCGGCTGTGATGCCCGCGACCCGCGCATCAGCACGGCGTTCGCCGACCTCACCGGACTGCCGCCACTGGCCGTGCACGTCGGATCGCACGAGGTTCTGCTCGACGACGCGGTGCGACTCGCGGCCCGCGCGGCCGAGGCCGACGTGCAGGTCGAGCTCACCGTGTATCCACGCGAACACCACGGCTTCGAGCACGGCGAGATGGCGGATGCCTCCTCCCGCGGTTCCCTGCACGCGGCAGGCGAATTCCTCCGGCGGCAGCTCGACCGCTGAGCCGGCGCCCGGCCGGATGGCGGTGGGCCCCACTCTCCCGCCGCTACCCCGCCGACTGCTCCGTCAGCGAGCATCCCAGCGCGAGCTCCGCGTACGACACGATGTTCGCGCGATACAGCTCGGTCGGATGCTCGAGCCCGATCAGCGGGTACAGGTCGTAGGCATCTTCGAGCGCCACGATGTTGCGGGCCACCGTGGCGATCGGCGCGGTCGGGGCGAAGGCGCCGAGCGCCGCGCCCACCTCGATGGTGCTGCGGTAGAGCATCACCTGCCGTTCAACGATCGAACGGTGCAGCGGCCTGAACCGCGGTTCCTCCCGCAGCAGCGGCACACTCTCGTACGCCATGCGCAGCTCGTCGCTGATGTGATCGGGCACACCGGCACGAATGAGCGCGAGGATGCGCTCCCGCGGCTCCGCCTCCCGCTCGGCGATCACGCGGCGCTGCTCGTACATCTCCTCGAGCACACCCTCGACGGTGGCGTACATCAGCTCGTCGAAGCTGGAGAAGTAGTACAACACGCTGCCGGCGCTCACCGAGGCCTCCGCGGCGACGGCGCGCACGTTGGTGCCGCGGATGCCGTGCCGGCCTGCCACCCTGCGCGTCGCGGAGATGAGTTCCGCGCGGCGCAGGGCTCGCTTCTGCTGCTCCGACACGGCGCACCTCGATTCGTTCAGGGCTGCTCGGCGACCTGCTGCTCGGTGACATTCGCCTCGTCGTCACCGCCGGTGGCGATGGTGGTGAGCTCAGCGTAGTGCTGCGGTCGCTTGGCCTTCAGCACGAATCCGGCGATGATGCCGCCGATGAAGAGCACGGGTGTCGGCAACAGCAGAATCCAGTTGATCGGCCCCTCCAGCCCTGTCACCAGGTCGAAGTTCGTGGCGATGAGCACGAAGCCGACGATGAGCCCGAGCGCGCCGAGCGCCGGCGCGATGATCACCCGCCACACGCTGTGGCCTCTGCGGTTGCGGGCGAAGAATCCGACGACCGAGATCGCGGCGACCGCCTGCGCGAACACCAGGCCCGCCACGCCGATCGAGTAGGTCGGCAGCGCGAAGCCGAGGAACGGATCAGTGCCGGTCAAGATCGTCACCACGATGGCCAGCAGCGAGATCACGGTGAGCACGAGGCTCGCGACGTGCGGCGCCCTCGTCGTGCCGTGCGTGCGGGCGAAGGCGCGCGGCAGCAGCCGCTCGCGGCCCATCGAGAACAGGTAGCGCGAGCACGCGTTGTGGAACGCGAGCAGGCAGGCGAAGAAGCTCGTGACGATGAGGATGCGCATCACGATGGAGGCCCACGCGCCGAGGTAGGAGCCCGCCGCGTTGAAGACCATGTCCTGGAAGTCGTTGCCGGCCGCGAGTTTCAGCACGCCGTTCGCGCCGAACGCGACGGTGAGCATCCAGAACGTGAAGGCGTAGAAGACGGCGAGGAACGTGATGGCGATGTAGGTGGCAGCCGGAACTGTGCGCTTCGGGTTCTTCGCCTCCTCGGTGTAGATGGCCGTGCCCTCGAAACCGAGGTAGGCGCCGAAGCCGAAGACGAAAAGGGCTCCGCTGCCCGCGGCGAAGAACACGTTCTGCGGGGCGAACGAGGCGAACGAGATCGGCTCGGGCCCGCCGTTGATGAGCACGGCCACCGCGAGGATGAGCAGGATCAACACCTCGGCGGTGAGCAGCGTCGCCAGCACCTTGGCCCCTACGTCGATGTGCCGGTAACCGAGGATGCCCACGATCACCAGTGCCACCAGCGCGTAGACCCACCACGGCAGGTCGACGTTGAACAGGTCTTTGAACGTGGACTGGCCGAAGAAGCCG
The DNA here is from genome assembly GCF_007859675.1 of Humibacter ginsenosidimutans. Classification (GTDB taxonomy): domain Bacteria; phylum Actinomycetota; class Actinomycetes; order Actinomycetales; family Microbacteriaceae; genus Humibacter; species Humibacter ginsenosidimutans. The sequence goes on along the minus strand of NZ_CP042305.1, from coordinate 3,595,973 downwards.
ACGAAGCCGTAGAAGCACACGCAGAGAAAGCCGTACGAGAAGATCGTCAGCAGCGCGATGCCGATGCCGGTCGGCTTGCCGAGACCGCGCGCACCGTAGATGTAGAAGGCGCCGGCGTTGCGCACGTACCTCGTCATGGCCGTGAAGCCCACGGAGAAGAGGATGAGCACCACGCCCGCTGCGAGCATGGCTCCCGGTCCGCCGATGCCGCCGATGCGGAATCCGGTGGGCGCCGCACTGGCCACGACGGTGAGCGGGGCTGCAGCCGAGACGACGAAGAACACGATCGCCCAGACTCCGAGGCGGCGCGGGGCGAGAGATCCCGGCGCCTCCGTTCGTTCGACACTGCGGGTTTCTTGCTGAGACATCATCGGCTCCTTGGCGGGTAAGCGGCGTCGCGCCCACGGTGTAGGGCCCGGCAGAATTCGGGATCGAGTGCGGCGCGAGGGCACCTTCACCACTCTTTGAACAGGGATTCAAACCCGTTAAGGTGCATGATGTCAACACTTGAAGCGGTTTCGCCGCATAATTCTTGAACCAGTGTTCAAACAGGAGGTCACCGATGACCACGTCACAAAGGCCCGACGGCTCCGGCCTTCGGGCCCGCGATCTCGGCATCCCGCTGCCCGGTGAGACCGGCCGATTCAACGCCATCACCGACGTGCCGGGTCTCGAGGTGGGCTACGTCACGCTGGTCGAGGGCGAGCGGGTGCGCACGGGCGTGACGGGCATCCTCCCCCGCGGCCGCGAAGGCGTCGGCGTGCCGGTCGCGGCCGCCGTGCACTCGTTCAACGGCAACGGCGAGCTCACCGGCAGGTCGTGGATCGACGAGTCGGGATCGTTCTCGATGCCCATCGGCATCACCAACTCGCACGCGATCGGAGCCGTGCATTCCGGCATCGACGCGTGGGTCGCCGAGCACCGGCCCGAGGTCGCGGCCCAATGGATGCTCCCCGTCGTCGGCGAGACCTGGGACGGCTACCTCAACGACATCAACGGGCAGCACGTGCGTGCCGAACACGCCGCAGCCGCGTTGGATGCCGCCACCGGCGGCCCGATCGCGGAGGGCTGCGTGGGCGGCGGCACCGGCATGAACTGCTACGGCTTCAAGGGCGGCTCCGGCACGGCGTCGCGGCTCGTGCGCCACGGTTCGACGACATACACCGTCGGGGCGTTCATCCAGGCGAACTTCGGGGGTCGCGCGGAGCTGATGCTCGGCGGCATGACGCTCGGGCGCGACTCCGCGGCGCCGAACCCGATGGACGACACCGACTGGTTCGCGCTGGATGCCACGCGCTCCCGCTCCGGCGCCGGCTCGGCCATCGTGGTCATCGCCACCGACGCGCCGTTGCTGCCCGGCCAGTGCGCGGCGCTCGCCCGCCGAGGTCCGCTCGGCCTCGGACGCAGCGGCACGGCCGGCAGCCATTTCTCCGGCGACATCATGCTCGCCTTCTCCACCGCGAACGCGGGCGGGCTCACCTCGCGCATCCCCGCGGGACCTGCGACGGATGCCGATTACGAGTCGCTCACGTTCGTGCCGTGGGGGCACCTCGACCCGGTCTACACGGCCGTGGTGCAGGCCGTGGACGAGGCCGTGTGGAACGCCTTGGTCGCCGCCGACGACATGACAGGCCGCGACGGACACTTCAGCCCCGCGCTGCCGCACGACGAGATCCGGGCGGCGGTGAAGCGGCTGGCGCGCTGAGGATTCCCGAGCCGCGAAACCCCGCGCCTGCAGCGAGAGTGTCGCACGCTGCACGGCACAATGGACGGGTGACCGACACGATGCTCTCGCTCTTCGACGACGAGCAGGAGTATCCGCGGGTCTACCCGCACGAGCGGCGCATCCTCGCCCATTCCTCCGACCGTGTCGCCTGGCTGCGTGCCAGGGCCCGCGGCATCACGGCGACCGACGTGGCGAAGCTGTCGACGCCCGCCTCGGTGATCGCCGCCGCGAGACAGAAGGTCTACGGAAGCGGATTCAGCGGCAACGCCTACACCGAGCACGGCAAGGCGCGCGAGCCGCAGATCGCCCAGTGGATGCTCCGCGAGCACGGCATCGCGGGCAGCGACGCGCTGTTCCACGCCGAGCGCGAGCGCCGGCATCTCGCCACCCCGGATGGGCTCGCGGTGCGCGACGGCGGGCGCCTCGAGCTCGCGGAGATCAAGACCACGAACAAGGCGTGGCGGAGCATCCCGCGGCACTACCTACGTCAGATCTGGTGGCAGCAGTACGTGCTCGGCGCCGAGCGCACCCTGTTCGTGTGGGAGCAGCACGACGACTTCGTGCCGATCGGCGACCCGCAGTGCCGATGGGTCGATCGCGACGACCGCGAGATCACGGCTCTCGTGGGCCTTGCGACGCAGCTGATCGCGACGCTGGCCGCCGGCAGCGTGTGAGAACTATCCACCCACCTCGATGAGCTTGACACGCGACGATCCGCCGCGCACGATCCGCACGTCGGCGGGACGAACCTCGAGGTACGAGGCGAGCGCCCGGACCACGGCATCGTTCGCCGCGCCATCGACGGCTCGTTCACGCACGAACACCAGCAGCTCCACGCCCGGCCAGGCGTCGGTCGGCTCGACCAGCGGGCCCTTGCGGCTGCCAGGCGTGACGCGAACGGTCAGGCGGCGCGGGGCGAGCGGCGCCGCCATCAGCGGGTGGCCGCCTCCGGTGCCAGCGCCCGCTCGTACACGTAGTCGTCTTCGAGCACCTCGCCGACGAGAAAGTGCTTCACGCCCACGCGCTCGAACCCGCTCTTGGCGTAGAAGCGCTGGGCGCGCTCGTTCTCCTCGTTGACGCCGAGCCACATGCCTGCGGCGCCCGCCTCGCGGGCCGCGTCGATGGATGCCTCCATGAGTCGCGCCGAGACCCCTGCGCCATGGTGCCCAGGCAGCACGTAGCACTTGCTCAGCTCCGCGGCGGGGCGCAGTGTGATCGCCGCCGCGGCATCCGCGTCGTGCGGCTCGCCGAAGACGACCATCGTGTAACCGACGAGCTCGCCGCCCTCTTCGGCGACGAACAGCACACGCTGCGGATCGACGAGGTACTCGGCGAAACGCGGCTCGCTGAGGTGGACGGCGATGAAGGCATCCTGTGCCTCGCGCGTCGACCCGGGCGGGCAGGCCAGCGGAAACGTGACGGCGGCGACGGATGCCAGTGATTCGGCATCCGCCGCCGTCGCCCGCCTGATCACTACCGAAGTCATGCGACAACGGTAGCGGTCGGCACCGCGTCACACCGCGATCGGCAGCTCGTCGCGCTCGCCGACGAGCCGCGCGTGCTCGCGCGCCGACTTCGGCTGGGCCGGGGTCTCCGGCTGAGTGGTCGATTCGGTCGTCGGCGTCTCTCCCAGGTACCGCGTGTACGCCATCACCGTGAGGAACGCCGGGTACTCGGGCCGCAGTGCGACCTGCTCGAGCACCTTCACGGCGTCGTCGAAGCGATCGGATGCCGTGCGCGGCAGCTGACCGAGCACCTCGTCGCGCAGCCGGTGCACGAGTTCGACATCGATGCGTTCGCCCTCTGCCGTGACGGTCTCGTTCTCGATCCACTGCCAGAGCTGCGAGCGGGCGATCTCCGCAGTGGCGGCATCCTCCATGAGGTTGTCGATGGCCGCGGCGCCGACGCCGCGCAGCCACGACTCGACGTAGCGCAGCGTGACGGCGATGTCGTCGCGCACGCCGGCGAGCGTCACCTCCCCACCCGCCCCCTTGAAGGCGAGCAGGTCGGACGCCGTGACGTGCATGTCGTCCCTCGTGCGCTCGAGCTGGTTCGGCCGCTCGCCGAGCACGGCGTCGAACTCGGCCTGGGCGATCGGGATCAGATCGGGATGCGCCACCCACGTGCCGTCGAAGCCGTCACCCGCTTCTCGGCGCTTGTCGTCGGTGACCTTCGCGAACGCGCGCTCGGTGACCTCGGGGTCACGTCGGTTCGGGATGAACGCGCTCATGCCGCCGATGGCATATGCGCCCCGCCGGTGGCACGTGGCGACCAGCAGCTCGGTGTAGGCGCGCATGAACGGCGTCGTCATGGTGAGTTGTGTGCGGTCGGGCAGCACGTACTCGCTCCCACGGGAGCGGTAGGTCTTGATGATGCTGAACAGGTAATCCCAGCGTCCGGCGTTGAGTCCGGCGCAGTGCTCGCGCAGCTGGTAGAGGATCTCCTCCATCTGGAACGCGGCGGGCAGGGTCTCGATCAGCACGGTGGCACGCACGGTGCCGCGAGGCATCCCGATGCGCTGCTGCGCGAAGACGAAGACGTCGTTCCACAGCCGCGCCTCTTCGTGGCTCTCGATCTTCGGCAGGTAGAAGTATGGGCCACGACCGGCGTCGACCAGGCGCTGCGCGTTGTGCCAGAAGTACAGGCCGAAGTCGACGAGGCTTCCGGATGCCGGCAGGCTGCGCCCCTGCCGGTCGACGAAGTGCAGGTGCTTCTCGGCCAGGTGCCAGCCGCGCGGGCGCATCACGATCGTGGGCGTGCGCTCGGCGGTGACGCGGTACTCCTTGCCCTCGGCGCTTGTGAACGAGAGGATGCCGCAGATCGCGTCGTGCAGAGAAAGTTGCCCCTCGACGACGTTGGCCCAGGTGGGGCTCGTTGCGTCCTCCTGGTCTGCCAGCCAGACGCGGGCGCCGGAGTTCAGCGCGTTGATGCTCATCTTGCGGTCGGTCGGACCGGTGATCTCGACGCGGCGGTCTTCGAGGCCGGGCGCCGCGCCGGCGACCCGCCAGGTCAGGTCCTGCCGGATCCATGCCGTCTCGGGCATGAACTGCGGGTCGCGACCGTTCGCGATCTCGACGCGGCGGCGCATCCTCTCGGCCAGCAGGTCGTGGCGTCGCGACGCGAAGCGGTCGTGCAGGTCGGCGAGAAAGCCGAGAGCTCCGGCGGAGAGCATCTCGTCGTAGCGCTCGCCGAGCGGCGCGGTCACCTCGATGCGGGGTTCGTGTTCTTCATTCGTGTTCATGATCGGTTCCTTCGTGTCATCAGAACTGGGCTTGCTCGGTCGAACCCGCGAGCGCGAGCGTGGCGCTCGACGGGTTCAGGGCCGTGGCGATCAGATCGAAGTAGCCGGTGCCGACCTCCTGCTGGTGGCGGGTGGCGGTGTAGCCGTCGAGCTCGGATGCGAACTCGGCTTCTTGCAGCTCGACATACGCGCTCATCTGACGCTCGGAGTAGCCCCGGGCGAGCGTGAACATCGAGTGGTTCAGGGCGTGGAAGCCGGCGAGGGTGATGAACTGGAACGCGTATCCCATCGCGGCCAGCTCGCGCTGGAACTTCGCGATGGTCTCGTCGTCCAGGTGCCGCTTCCAGTTGAACGACGGCGAGCAGTTGTACGCCAGTCGCTTGTTCGGAAAGTCCTGGTGGATGCGCTCGGCGAAGCGCCGCGCGAGCTCGAGGTCGGGCTCGGAGCTCTCCACCCAGAGCAGGTCGGCGTACGGCGCGTACGCCAGGCCGCGGGCGATGACCGGGTCGATGCCGCCCCGCACCTCGTAGAAGCCCTCGGCAGTGCGCGTTCCGGTCAGGAACTCCCTGTCGCGCTCGTCGTGGTCGCTGGTGAGCAGCGTGGCGGCGAGCGAGTCGGTGCGCGCGACGACGATCGTCGGCACGTCGGCGACGTCGGCCGCGAGCCGCGCTGCGTTGAGCGTTCGGATGTGCTGCGAGGTGGGCACGAGCACCTTGCCACCCATGTGCCCGCACTTCTTCTCGCTGGCCAGCTGGTCTTCCCAGTGCACGCCGGCCGCGCCCGCCTCGATCATGGAGCGCATCAGCTCGTAGGCGTTCAGCGGTCCGCCGAAGCCGGCCTCGGCATCCGCCACGATCGGAGCCAGCCAGTCGGTGTTCAACGGCTCGGTCGAGGTGGCGTCGATCTGGTCGGCGCGCAACAGCGCGTTGTTGATGCGCCGCACGACCGCGGGCACCGAGTTGGCCGGGTACAGGCTCTGGTCGGGGTAGGTGTGACCGGAGAGGTTCGCGTCCGCCGCGACCTGCCACCCGGAGAGGTAGATCGCCTGCAGCCCCGCGCGCACCTGCTGCACGGCCTGGTTTCCGGTGAGGGCGCCGAGCGCCGCGACCCACTGCGGGTCGTCGATGCTCTCCCCCGCGGCCGGCACCTCGGTGCGCTGCAGCTGCTCCCACAGCCGCTCGGCTCCGCGCCGGGCCAGCGTGTGCTCCTCACCGACGCGACCACGCAGGGCGACGACGTCGGCTGCACTGTAGTCGCGATGGATGCCGTCCCAGCGCGGGTCGGCGCTCCACTCCAGCTCCAACTCGTCAGCGGTCTGCCGCTGGTCACCCGGGCGCTGCCGGCGCTGAGGTGCTGCGTTCTGGGATGCGTTCTGCTCGGTCATGGTGTCCTCCGTCGGGATGCGTGGATCCAGACTGCGGTGACCGCGAGCATCCCGGTGGCGATTCGGAAGAAGAAGGTGCGGTCGAGTTCTGCTCGGCCGGAAATCCCCGACTCACCCGTGAAGTGCAGAAGAATCGTGGTTCTTCTGTTTGTGGTGCGGCGCCGCCCGTGGCACCATCGGCAGATGGTCATGGTCGACGGAGCACGCACTCCCGTGGACGACGACGAGCTGGATGCCATCACGCTCGGTCGTCGCATCCGCGAGCGCCGGCTGCACCAGGGCATGACCCTCGACCAGCTCGCCGCCGCCGTGGAGCGCGCGCCGTCGCAGGTGTCGATGATCGAGAACGGCAAGCGCGAGCCCCGGCTCACCATGCTGCGCACGATCGCGCAGGCACTCAATACCACCGTCGACGACCTGATGAAGGCGGATGCCCCGAGCGAGCGCGTCGCGCTGGAGATCGCGGTGGAGCGTGCCGTGCGCGGACCGGTGTTCTCCTCGCTGGGGTTGCCGGGCATCCGCGCGTCGAAGGCGCTGAACGACGATGTGCTCAAGGTGCTGCTCGGGCTGCACGGCGAGATCGAGCGGCTGCACCGGGAGCGGGCGTCCACACCGGAGGAGGCGCGGCGCGCGAACGCCGAACTGCGCGAGGAGATGCGCGCGCGCGACAACTACTACCCCGAACTGGAGCGGCAGGCGTCCGAACTGCTCACCGCAGTGGGCCACAGTGGTGGGCCGGTGTCGCAGCAGGCCGTCAGTGACATCGCGAGCCGGCTCGGTTTCACGCTGCACTACGTGAGCGACCTGCCCTACGCCACCCGTTCCGTCACCGACAAGCGCAACCATCGCATCTACCTGCCGGTGCAGCAGCCGTCGTCGCGCGACTCGCGCTCCCCCGTGCTGCAGGCTCTGGCGAGCCAGGTGCTCGGCCACGACGAGCCGCGCAGCTACGCCGACTTTCTGCGCCAGCGCGTCGAGACGAACTACCTGACCGCCGCCGTGCTGCTCCCCGAGAAGGATGCCGTGCGCCTGCTCACCGAGGCGAAGAACCTGCGCCGCATCTCGATGGAAGACCTGCGCGACGCGTTCGCGGTCTCCTACGAGACGGCCGCGCACCGCTTCACGAACCTGGCGACGACGCGGCTGGGCATCCCGGTGCACTTCATGAAGGTGCACGAGTCGGGCACCATCATCAAGGCCTACGAGAACGACTCGGTGCGGTTCCCTTCGGATGCCACGGGCGCGATCGAGGGCACCACGGTGTGCCGCAACTGGACGGCGCGCACCGTGTTCGAGGCATCCGACCGCTTCAGCCCCTGGTACCAGTACACGGACACGCCGACCGGCACCTACTGGTGCACCTCACGCATCGAGAAGGCCAAGGAGGGCGAGTACTCGGTGAGCGTCGGCGTGCCGTTCGCGCACGTCAAGTGGTTCCGCGGACGCGAGACCACCCACCGCGCCGAGTCGCGCTGCCCAGACGAGAGCTGCTGCCGCCGAGCGCCCGCCGAGCTCGCGGATGCCTGGGCACAGCACGCGTGGCCCGCCGCGCGCACGCCCACATCGCTGCTTGCAGCGCTGCCGACGGGGAGCTTCCCCGGCGTGGACGAGACCGACGTATACGAGTTTCTGCAGGCGCACGCGCCGGCCTGAGTGACGCGGCCGGCCACCCGTTCAGGTCAGCCCGCTCGGGTACCGTCGGGCACCGGTGTCTCCGGCGTCGCGAGCACGGGTGTGATGCCGTCGGAATACCCGATGTCGAACAGCATGCCTTCGGAGAGCTCGCCCGCCATGCGACGGGGCTCGAGGTTGACCACGACGAGGGTCTGCCGGCCGATGATCTCCGTCGGATCTTCGCGTTCCTGCTTCATGCCGACGAGGATGCTGCGCCGGTGGTCTCCGAGGTCGACCGTGACCCGCACGAGTTTCGTGGAGTTCGGAAGGTCGTCGACGGCGGTGATGGTGCCCACACGAATGTCGACACGATCGAGGTCGTCGATGGTGATCGTCGGCTTGATCGGTGCCACCTCGTGATTCATGGCTCTCCCGTCGTCTCGGTGCTCGATCGCCTCACGCTAACGCGCACCCCCGACGTCCGGAGCGCGCTCCGATCACCGCGGATTCGCGCGCGAACGGCAGCGCCACGCGAGACCGTGCTCGATGAGCCGCACTCAAGCGGAGGCGGTCAGGCTCTCTCCGTGCCGGGAACCACCAGCACGCCGTCCTCCCGGCGCGGGATTCCCAGCGGGTTGCCCGCGGCCAGCTCGGCGGGGAGCACGGATGCCGGGGCATCCTGCAGCGCCAGCGGTGTCAGCCACCGGCGGATCGCCGTCGCTCCGACGGACGTGTGAATCGATGCCGTCGTGGCCGGCCACGGGCCGCCGTGCTGCTGACCCCACGCGATCGCCACGCCGGTGGGCCAGCCGTTGAACAGCACGCGACCCGCGATGCGGGAAAGCCGTTCGGTGAGCGAGCTCACGTCTTCGTCGGGTTCGCAATGGATGGTGGCGGTGAGCGATCCTTCCAGCACCGCGATCGCCCGGTCGAGCTCCGCCCGGTCGGCATAGCGCACGAGCAGCGTGAGCGGGCCGAAGCATTCGGTGAGAAAGGTCTCGTGGGCCGCGGCGAACGCATCCACCGACACCGCCAGCACCGTCGGCGCGGAGGCCGCGTCGTCGGCCGCGCCCACCGCCACCACCTCGACGTCGTCGCGGTCCGCGAGCGCCGACGATCCACGCGCGAACGCGTCGCTCATGCCCTGCGTGAGCAACTGCTGGGCGGGAGCGCCCGGGATGCGCGCGGCCACTTCGCCCTCGAGCCCGGCCCCGCTCGGAACGAACACGATGCCCGGCTTGGTGCAGTACTGGCCGCCGTCGCGGGTGAACGAGCCGACGAGTCCCTCTGCGACGCCTGCGGCACGGGCCGCCGCGGCGGCCTCCGTGACGACCACGGGGTTCAACGAGCCGAGCTCGCCGTAGAACGGGATCGGTGCCGGCCGGGCGCTCGCGATGTCGAACAGGGCACGCCCGCCGCGCAGCGACCCGGTGAACCCGACGGCCGTGACCGACGGATGCTCCACCAGCGCCACACCCTCCTCGACGCCTTCCACGAGCGAGAGCGCCCCACTCGGAGCACCCGCGTCCGCCAGCGCCTGCGTGGCCAGCTCCGCCACCCGCCGCGACAGCTCAGGATGCCCTGGGTGTCCCTTGACCACCACGGGGCAGCCGGCGGCGAGCGCCGACGCCGTGTCGTTGCCGAGCACGGAGAACGCGAACGGAAAGTTCGACGCCGAGAACACGGCGACGGGTCCGAGCGGACGCAGCATGCGATGCAGGGCGGGACGCGGCGGGGTCAGCGTGGCATCCGCGCTGTCGATGGTGGCCTCGAGATACGAGCCCTCCTCGATCACGGCGGCGAAGAACCGCAGCTGCCCGACGGTGCGCGTCACCTCGCCGTCGAGCCGCGCCTCCGACAGGTGGGTCTCGGCGTGGGCGAGCGGAACGAGCGCGGCCCGGTCTGCGTCGAGGGCGTCCGCGAGGGCGCGCAGCCAGCGGGCACGGTCGGCGCGCGAGGTGGTCTCGAAGCCGGAGGCCGCGGCATCCTCGACCGCACGATCGACCGCCGCGGCGACCCGTGACTGAGTGTCGGTGGTCATGCGAACGCCCCCAGGCCGGTGAGCTCGCGGCCGATCACGAGCTGGTGGATCTCGTCGGTTCCTTCGTAGGTGCGCACGGCTTCGAGGTTAGCCGCGTGGCGCATCACCGGGAACTCGTCGGTGATGCCGTCGCCGGCCAGCAGGGCGCGCGAGGTGTGCGCGATCTCGAGCGCCTCGCGCACGCTGTTCAGTTTGCCGACGGAGATCTGCGCGGGGGTGAGGGCGCCGCGTTCCTTGAGGCGTCCGAGGTGCACGGCCGTGAGCATCCCCTTCTCGTACTCGACGAACATGTCGGCGAGCTTCGCCTGCACCAGCTGACGCGATCCGATCGGCGCGCCGAACACCTCGCGGGTGCGGCTGCGCTGCACGGCGGCCTCGAGGCAGCTGCGCGCCGCACCCATCGCGCCCCAGACGATGCCGAACCGCGCCTCGTTGAGGCACGCGAACGGCGCCGAGAGGCCGCGTGCGTTCGGCAACTGCGCCGAGGCCGGCACCCGCACACCGTCGAGCCGGATGTCGCATTGAATGGATGACCGCATCGCCCACTTGCCCGCGATCGGCGTCGCCTCGAACCCCGACGTCTGCGTCGGCACGATGAATCCACGCACGACGCCCTCCTCGTCTTTCGCCCACACGATGGCGAGATCGGCGATGGAGGCGAGTCCGATCCAGCGCTTCGCGCCATCGATCACCCAGTCGTCGCCGTCGCGGCGGGCGGTGGCCGTCATGGCCGCAGGATCACTGCCGCCCTGCGGTTCGGTGAGGGCGAAGCATCCGATGGCTTCCCCCGCCGCCATGCGCGGCAGCCACTCCTGCTTCTGCTCCTCGGAGCCGTGCTTGGCGATGGCGGACATCGCCAGCGACCCCTGCACCGACACGAAGGTGCGCCATCCACTGTCGGCCGCCTCGATCTCGTGGCAGACCAGGCCATACGAGACAGCGCCGGCCCCTGCACAGCCGTACCCCTTTATATGCATGCCGAGAAAGCCCTGGGCCGCGAGCCCGCCGATGAGCTCGCGGCGAAAGTGCTTGTTCTCGAAGTCCACCTCGGCGACGGGCAGGATGCTCTCGGTCGCGAACGCACGCGCTTTGTCGCGCCAAGCGCGCTCCTCGTCGGTGAGCAGGGCATCCAGGTCGAAGACGGTCTCGACGATGAGGGTCATGATGTTCCTTCGTTCGTGGTGCTCGACGGACCCGACGTGTCGCGCCAATCGGCGCTCTGGTCGGCGCCGAGTCGAGGCGGCAGTGAGTCGTAGGCGGGCGTGACGCCGTCGAGGTGCACGGGGTCGGCGATGAACCGGCCGACCCTGTCGCCGTCGTCGATCGTCACCGTGGGGTCGAGGCCGAGCGATGCCGCGAAGTCGATCGCCTCGCCCACGGTGTTGACGAGCCCGGCCGGGATGCCTGCCGCGTTCATCCGCTCCACCCACTCCGACGCCGGCCTCTCCGCCAGGCGCGAGTCGATCGCATCGTGCAGTTCGTGCCGCAGAGCCACCCGCCGCGGGTTCGTCGCTAACCGTGGGTCGGCATCCAGCCCGAGCTCACGCTCGAGGGCGGCGAACTGCCTGTCGTTGCCGACGGCGAGCACGAGTTCCCGGTCTGCTGCGCGGAACACCTCGTAGGGCGCGATGCTCGGGTGCGCGTTGCCCATGCGCCTCGGCGAGACGCCGGTGGCGAGGGTTCCGGATGCCTGATTCACCAGCGCGCTCAGCAGCGACGTCATCAGCTCGACCCGCACCCGCGTGCCGCGTCCCGTGCTCTCGCGTTGCCGCAACGCGAGCAGCACTCCGCTGACCGCGTTGAGCCCGGTGATCACGTCCACCAACGCCACTCCAGCCTTGCTCGGCTCGCCATCTGGCCGGCCCGTCACGCTCATCAGCCCGCCGACGGCCTGCACGAGCAGGTCGTATCCCGGCAGCGCGGCGCCGTCGCCGTCGCCGAACCCGGTGATCGAGCAATAGATCACTCCGGGGTTGGAGGCCGACACGGAGTCGTGGTCGAGCCCGAAGCGCTCCATCACGCCAGGCCTGAAGTTCTCGATCACGATGTCGGCGCTCGACGCCAGGCGGCGCGCCTCCCTGAGGCCGACCTCTGTGGTGAGATCGCAGACCATCGACCGCTTGTTGCGGTTCACGCTCGCGAAGTAGGTGGAGTCGCCGTACTCGTCGCGCGGTGGCGCCCACGACCGGGTGTCGTCGCCGGCAGGAGACTCGATCTTGATCACGTCGGCGCCGAAGTCGGCGAGCATCATCGTGGCGTACGGCCCGGCGAGCACCCGCGAGAAGTCGGCGACGCGGATGCCGGCCAGCGGCAATGCGCCGGCGTCACCCTTGGCCGTCTCGGTCATTCATCCGCCTTCGCATGAGCCGTGCCCAGCGGAGAGGATGTCGCCCTCCGCCGAGCTGAGATGCGATTCATGCTAGACCACATGTTTTGCGGCGGAAAACTCGGCGGTGCACGCTACGGTGGTGCGCATGAGCGAAGAGCGGCCGACGACGGCGCGTGTCGGACCCGCCGCGCGCGAGGCGATCTTCGCCCAGCTCGCCGACGCAGGCCGCGCCGAACAGGTGGCCAGGCGCCTCACCGACGCGATCATCCTCGGCGTGCTCGACGACGGCGAGCGGCTGCCGAGCGAGACCGAGCTCGCGCGCCGATTCGGGGTCGCCGTCATCACCGTGCGCGAGGGCCTCGGGATGCTCCGCGACAGCGGCCTCGTGGAGACGCGTCGCGGACGCGACGGCGGCAGCTTCGTGCGCTCGGGAACCGGACACGAGAACGCCCTCGAAGCGCGGTTGCGCACGGTGTCGCGCGTGGAGCTGACGGACATGGCGACGTACTTCGCCACCATCCTCGGCGGGTGCGCCGAGCGCGCGGCGGCGCGAGCGACCGACGCGGAGGGCGATCGGCTGGTGGCGTGGGTGGGGGAGGCATCCTTCGATTCCGCGGCATCGGCCAGGTCGAACACCGGCGGCTTCTATCTCGAGATGGCCGTGCTCAGCCAGTCGCCGCGGCTCGTGCGCGAGCAGATCCGTGCGCAGGCCGAGTACGGTCCACTGCTGCTGCTCGCGCTCGACGACCACGCCGTGCGGGCGAGCACCGCGCAGGGCAATCACGACATCGCCACGGCGGTGCGGGCCCACGACAGCGACAGAGCACGGGCGCTCGTCGCCGCCCAGCTGCAGACGCACAGCGAGGGACTTCTGCGCGCCAAGGACGCCCTCGACCGCGAAGGAGTGCGCCGTGCCCGCCGCTGACGACAGCGCCGGGGCGATCGCCGCTCTCTTCGCCGACGTGTTCCGCCTGCTCGAGTCCTGGCGCGACCAGGCCACGGCGTCTCTCGGCCCCTCGACCACACCCTCGGCGCTCGACGCTCTGGCATCGCGGCTCGTGCTTCCCGAACTCGAGGCGGACTCGCTGCTGATCGGCGCCGGATTCATCGCCGCTCCCGACTACGTGCACGCGGGCGACGTGCACTTCGCATGGTGGCTCGGACCGCTCGACGCGGGCCCCATCTTCGGCAGCACGCAGACCCCGACGCGACTCGATCTCTCCACGCGCGGTTATGCCGACTATCTGCGCGACGTGCGAGGGCTCGAGTGGTACGCGACGCCCGCCGCGACGATGGCGCCGCACGTCACCGGGCCTTACGTCGACCATCTCTGCACCTGCGACTACATCGTCACGCTGACGGTGCCGGCGCTGGTCGATGGCGCCATGGTCGGCGTCGTCGGCGCTGACATCGCGGTGCGGCGGCTCGAACGCGAGGTGCTGCCCGTCCTGCTGCAGCACCCGGAGGGGCTCGCGCTTGTGAACGCCGATGGACGGGTGGTGGTCTCGACCGAGCCGTCGACGCCGGCGGGAGCGCTGGTGAGCCAGGATGCGGCATCCATCGAGTGCGCGGGAATCCCGCTGCGCGTCGTCACTCTGTGAGGCTTTCGCGCGTCGAACGACAACCCGTTCGATAATCATTGCAAACCGGATGATTTACCTCGCGCCGTTCGCATAGGCTTGGCCCGAGCGTGCATCGGCGGACGCTACGGCGGGCCGCGACGCAAGAAGAGAAGGGGCTCTCATGAGCTACTACGCAGTCGTCAACCCGGCCACGGGCGAGACGGTCAAGGAATATCCCACGATCACGGACGCCGAACTCGGCGAGGCCATCGCGCGTGCGGATGCCGCCTACCGCAGCTGGGGCCGCACCACCACTCCCGAGGAGCGCGCGGAGCTCATCCGCAAGGTCGGCGACCTGCACGCGGAGCGCCGCGACGAACTCGCCGCGATCATCGTGCGCGAGATGGGCAAGCCGCTCGAGCAGGCTTATGGCGAGGTCGACTTCGCGGCGGACATCTACCGCTACTACGCCGACACGTCGCCCGACGTGCTGAAGGACCAGCCGATCGACCTGCTCGCCGGTGAGGGAACGGCCATCGTGCGCCGCACTCCCCTCGGCGTGCTGCTGGGCATCATGCCGTGGAACTTCCCCTACTACCAGGTGGCCCGCTTCGCAGGACCCAACCTCATCATCGGCAACACCATCCTGTTGAAGCACGCGCCGCAGTGCCCGGAGTCGGCGGCGGCCATCCAGCAGATCTTCGACGACGCCGGGTTCCCCGACGGCGCGTACGTCAACATCTACGCCACGAACGAGCAGATCGAAGAGGTCATCGCCGACCCGCGCGTGCAGGGCGTGTCGCTGACCGGCTCCGAGCGCGCCGGCTCGGCGGTCGCCGAGATCGCCGGCCGCAACCTCAAGAAGGTCGTGCTCGAGCTCGGCGGATCCGACCCGTTCGTGCTGCTGTCGACGAACGACCTCGACAAGGTGGTGGAGGATGCCGCGGCCGCCCGCCTCGACAACTCCGGCCAGTCCTGCAACGCCGCGAAGCGGTTCATCGTGGCCGACGACCTCTACGACGACTTCGTCTCCAAGCTCACGGCCAAGCTCGCGGAGTCGCAGCCGAGCGACCCGACCAGCGAGGACTCGAAGCTCGGCCCGCTCTCCAGCACAGCTGCGGCCGAGCGGCTGCAGGCCCAGCTCGACCGGGCCGTCGCCAACGGCGCCACGCTGCACGCCACCGGCGAACGCACGGGCAACTTCTTCGCGCCGATCGTGCTCACCGACATCGCCGCCGACAACCCGTCGCGCCACGAGGAGTTCTTCGGTCCCGTGGCCTCTGTGTACCGGGCGTCGAGCGAAGAGGATGCCGTCGCGAAGGCCAACGACATTCCCTTCGGCCTCGGCTCCTACGTCTACACGACCGACCCGGAGCAGGCCGAGCGCGTCGCCAACCAGATCGAGGCCGGCATGGTCTTCGTGAACGTGGTGCTGGCCGACGGCGTCGAGCTGCCGTTCGGTGGTGTGAAGCGCTCCGGCACCGGCCGTGAGATGGGCCGCCTCGGAGCCGACGAGTTCGTCAACAAGAAGCTCATCCGCGTCGGCTGAGCATGCGCGTTCGAGAACGGCGCTTCAGCTCGCTCGTCGGGCTGAGGCGCCGTTGTCGTCGAACCGCTCCCCCGCAGGGTGCGGCCTCAGCAGCGAGACGACGAACAGCATCAGGCCGCCCGCTGCGCTGACGCAGAACAGGATGCCGCCCAGCACGAGGTGCTGCCGGCCGAAACCGTCGAAATCCAGCGGCACGCCCAACGCGTTCGCGATGTCGCTGTAGGCGGCCGCGACGAGACCCGGCACGGCCCACCATCCACTGAGGTTGACATCGTGGAATCGACGCCAGGTGAGCGCGACGAGCGGAACGGCCGTGACGAGCAGCCACGCGACATGCAGAACGCTCGAGATGAGCGGCATGGGCTGCAGGCCGGTGCCGAGAAACTGGATGAACAATCCGACGAGAACGTCGACGAGCATCCACCACCAGTACTCGGAGCGGCTCGCGCGCCCGGTGAACACGAGGTACTTCTTCCAGAACCGCAAGAAGGCATCCGGAAGCGGCGCCCGATAGTACGGCCGATCGAATGGCGGAGCCTCGCGCCCTTCCGTGTCGACGCGCGACTCCGGCGTCGGTGCGCTCGGAGGGGTGGGCTCGGACATCCGCAACTCCAGTCTCGCCTCCGCCGTGGGCGGCGAAGGCGAAGCCACGCTAGCGGACTTCCGCCCCACTGCGCACCTGCCGGACCTGGTCCCCATCGGCGCGGCGATCGAAAGGGCTCCCGCTGCTGCACCCCAACTGCGCCAGCGGAGCAGACATCGTCGTTCGCAGAACGCGGGTCGGCGTGAGAGGTCGGCCCTCGGGGGCTGGCATCGGGTCTGGCGGGAGCCGAGCGTCCAGCGAGGCGGGGGCATGTCCCCCGAGGGCCGACCTCTCACGTCGACCCCGCCGTCGACCCAAATCATGCGGAACTATTCCTTTAGGACCACATGATTCGGTATGGTGGCCGTCAACACAACGAGGTGTTACGGAGACGACCGCCCGCGCATCACCCCCACGATCGGCCCGAACAGAGCCGAACGGATGCCGCGGGCAGGCATCCGCAGACCCCTCGGAGACGAATCCGAAAGGTCACCATGTCAGCAGATCCACAACCCCGGCAGGAGCTCAGCGACAGCGAGCACCTGAGCGCCCTCGGGTACGAGGACTCCTTCAACAGGTCGATGTCGTTCTGGGCGAACTTCGCACTCGGCTTCACCTACCTCTCGCCGCTGGTCGGCGTGTACTCGCTGTTCGCGACGGCCCTCTCGGTCGGCGGTCCGCCGTCGATCTGGTGGATCATCATCGTCGGCTGCGGCCAGCTGCTCGTGTCGCTCGTCTTCGGCGAAGTGGTGTCGCAGTACCCGATCCACGGCGGCATCTACCCGTGGGCGCGCCGCCTGTGGGGCCGCCGTTACGCGTGGATGGCGGCCTGGGTCTACATCTGGGCGATGATCGTCACGATCACCGCCGTCTCCGAATACGGCTCGGGCTTCCTGGCCAGCCTCTTCGGCATCGACGCCACCCCGACCGTCGGTCTGCTGCTGACGCTCGCGCTGCTCGTCGTGGCGCTGCTCATCAACTTCTCCGGCACCAAGTGGCTCGCGCGCGTCGCCCGCATCGGTCTCGGCGCCGAGCTCATCGGCGTGATCGGAGTGGGCCTCTATCTGCTGATCTTCCAGCGCAAGCAGCCGTTCAGCGTGTTCTTCGACACGATGAACGTGCAGGGTTCCGGCAGCTATGCGGCGGCGTTCTTCGGCGCGGCCCTCGCCGGTCTCTTCTTGTTCTACGGATTCGAGGCGTGCGGCGACGTCGCCGAAGAGGTGGAGAACCCGGCCAGGCGCATCCCGGTCGCGATGAGGCTCACGATCCTCGTCGGCGGCGTCTCGGCGCTGTTCTCGTTCGGCGGCTACGTGCTCGCCGCGCCCAACCTCGAGGGCATCGTGTCGGGCAAGATCGCCGACCCCATTCCGCAGATCCTCACCGCGACGCTCGGCACTGTCGGCGAGAAGATCTTCCTCGTCGTGGCCGTGACGGCGTTCCTGTCCTGCGTGCTCAGCCTGCAGGCTGCGGCCAGCCGCCTTCTGTTCTCGTTCGCCCGCGACGGCATGATCCCCGGCCACCGCTGGCTGTCGAAGGTGTCGCGCAGCAAGGTGCCGGCCAACGCACTCATCGTGGCGTGCAGCATCCCTGCCATCATCGCCATCCTGGTCTGGCTCGACGCCAACCTGCTCAATCAGGTCACCGCGTTCGCCGTGCTGGGCATCTACGTCGCCTTCCAGATGGTCGTGCTCGCGGCGCTGCGCCAGCGCTTCAAGGGCTGGCGCCCCGCCGGACCGTTCTCGATGCGCCGGGCCGGATTCGCCGTGAACATCGTCGCACTCGCCTACGGCATCTTCGCGATGGTGCTGCTCGCCCTGCCCGGATCGACGGGCAGCTTCTGGGTCGACTGGGCGGTGCTCATCGGGCTCGGCGTCGTGCTCATCGCCGGTCTGCTCTACCTGTTCATCGCGCGCCCCGACCGCAAGTCGGATGCCCCGGCCGGCGACGCCATCGCCGTCGCGGAGCGCCTTCGGTCGCGTCGCGCCGCGGTGGCAGAGGGCACATCCTCGACGGGCGCCGCTCAGCCCGAACCGGATGCCGTGGGCTGACACATCTCCGTACGCTCGGGGGGCGATCCCCCTCGATACGCCCCACCCGTGACCCGACACGCCTGCTGAGGCGCGGGATCACCGCTCGAGCGCACACAGCACGACGATGGGCTCGCCTTCCGGCGGGCCCATCGTCGTATCGGTCGGGGCCGCTCAGCCCATGCGGGCATCGATCTCCGCAGCGCGCGCGAGGATCATCCTGTCGACGATCTGCGGTGGAATCGGCTTGCCCACGCTGAACCGCACCGTGCCGCGCGCGAGGGAGTATCCCGACAGGTCATCGGCAACCGCACTCACGACGGCCCCGCTGTACGGGTAGTACGCCAGATGGGTCTTGGCCTGCATCGTCGACAACAGGCCTTTGCCTCGGTAGAGCAGTGCCGGCATCCCGTAGCTTCGCCCCTCCGTCAGGTCGGGCAGGAGCTCGAGCGCCCTGCGCCGGATGCCGTCGAACAGCCCGCGCACGTCGCCGGGCAGAGTCTCGTAGTAGTCGGTGACCTCCCCCATGCGCGTCAGCCTACGTCGTCGCCTGCGCCTCGACCGGTCGCACGTTCAGGCACGACCATGCAGAGGGGCCGGCCCCGAAGGACCGGCCCCTCCTCAGCGTCACAGGGTCAGTGTCTGCCCTGCGCCACCTGGTGTGCGAGATCGAACGACAGGGCACCGAGACCGGTGACGTCGTCGTATCCCTTGGTGACGTTCAACGACGTGTCGTGGTTGAGCGTCATCAGGAACGAGCGACCGCTCGTCGCACTGGTGTACGCCACGGCCACCTCGCTCGACGGCGGCTTCACATCCCGGAACGATGACGGTGCCACCCGGTACAGCCCGTACAGCGTCGGGTTCGCGAACCCGATCGTGGTGTGTGTGAGCTGCTGAGCGAGCGCGATCTGGGCCGCGGTCAGCGGCGAGGCCAACGACGTTCCGCCGTAGGTCTCGTTCACGTACGAACCGGTCGCGAGCGTGTCGTCGTCGACGATCGGCTGGATGCCGATCTCGAACCCGGTGTACGGGTCGGCGAGCGCCGCGAGGTCGGGCGAGACGCGCTTGCCCTTCGCCAGCGAGTTCGGCACGATGCCCCTCTGGTAGGCGGGCTGAGCATTCACCGCGCTCACGCCACCACCGGCGCCACCGGCGAACAGCGATCCGGGAAGCGGGTCGGTGTAGGAGAGGTTGCCGGAGTCATCCTTCGTGATCACGTCGGCCTGCACGCCCCAGCCGACCTCCATCGACAGCGAGCCGTTCTTGGCGATGCCGATCGAGGTGCCGCCCACCGCCGTGACATAGGGCGAGGATGCCGGGAAGTCCGGCGATGCGTATCCGAGGCTGGCCGCCTCGTCGCCGTTGTCGCCGCTGGAGAAGTAGAGGCCGATGCCCTCGGCAGCCGCCTGCAGGTGGATGTTCTGCTCACCGGCGATCACATCGGAGGGAACATCCTCGCCGACGTCGCCGTAGCTGTTGCTCACGATGTTCGCGAGCTTGTTGTCGAGGATGGTCGACATCGCGATGTCGAGACCGCCACCGCAGTCGAACCCTCCGACATACAGCACCTTGGCCTTCGGCGCGACGGCGTGCACGGCCTCGACGTCGAGCGTCTGCTCACCCTGCCACCCGCTGGGCTCCTGGCACAGCGCGGTGTCCGCGAACTGGCTGGGCTTCGGCACGATCTGGCTGTACTGGCCGCCCGTCATGGTCGGCTCGCCGTTCTGCGCCGAGTACTGGTTGACGTCGGCGAGGATGCTCGGCGAGGCGTACGCGTCGATGATCGCCACGGTCTGCCCGCTGCCGTTGATGCCCACCCGCGACCACGTGTCGAGGTTGTAGGCCGAGCGCAGCTGCTTGGGCACGTACCCGCAGATGTTGGTCGGATAGCTCGTCTTGCCGTAGGCGGCAGGAACCGTCGCGCTGTTCTGAGCCCAATAGGTGGAGCACGGAGCGTTCACGGTCGGAGTCGCCGCCGCGCGCATCTGACGCTGCGGCGTCGACGGCGAGCTCGTCGACGGGATATCGCCCTGCTGGATCGAGTCCGGCTTGGTCAGCGTGCGCGACTGGTCGAGGCTGACCGCGCTCACCGACGTGCCGACGCTCGACGGCAACGACGGAGTCGACGCCGGTGCGACGAGCTGGTGGCCCTCGTGGTCGTACGTGTGCAGCGAGGTGCCGAAGGTGTCGCCGAGCTGTGCCGCGCTGCCGCGGAAGACGACGTACTGCCTGCTCGCCGGCGTGCCCGTGATGGTGAGCCCCTGCGCCTTCAGGTAGGAGACCACGCTGTTGTAGGTCTGCTTGGTCGGCGAGAACCGCGAGATCCACTGCTGCGGACTGAGCCAGTGCCGATACTGGCTGTTGCCCGGCGTGGAGACGGCCAGCGCGAGGTTCGTCGCGCCGCGCTCGTCGCGGAGGTTGAGATAGACCTCGCCCTCGACACTGGTGTCCGCAGGAGCGGTGCCGCTGTCGTTGGCGCTGGTCGCCCACGCGGGTACCGAGCCCCCGTAGTCGACGCGGGATGCGGCCTGCGCCGCCGGCGTGCCCACGGCGGACAGTGCCACGATGCACGCCCCCGCGGAGAGGATGGCCGTCGCGCGCCTTGTGAGCGCGGAACGACCCAGTCGTTTCGTCATTCGATCGATTCCCTTCGATACGACCGTGCGCCCGCCATTGGGCGCACACGAATCGGACACTATGCCCATCCATATGCCCCTCACAAGGGGGACATCAGGTGTGTCGCTACGGCGACGACCCGTGCGTCAGAGCGTGTCGTGGGGGACGGACGCCGCCGCGCTCGATCCCGAGGCGGTTTCGGCCACCGCGGCGCGGGCATCCACCACCCGGGTGCCGCTGACCAGGCCGGGGAGTCCCCGCCCGTGATCGGTCGTGAACAGCAGGATCAGGCTCGCAGCGCCGAACAGCCAGGTGAGCGCCGACCAGGGTGCTGGCAGCATCTGCAGAACGACGAACCCGCCGATGCCTCCTGCGTAACGCAGCAGCCGGGCTCCCCGGTGCGTGAGCCGCCCACCGGTGTATCTGATCTCGACCGCGATGTCGCCGAGCGTTCCGCCCGTGACCAGCACCAGCGCGAGCAGCGCCGCCGCGATCAGGGCCGTGGAGAGGATGCCCGCCAGGTCGCCCCACTGCTCCAGCGCCGCGTGTCCCCAGGTGAGCAGCAGCATCCGCGCAAGCACCGCCACCACGAGCTGCGCGAGCATCGCGCCGAGGCCGTCGCAGATCACGGCCACGATGCGACGCCCACGCGTGACCGCACGCGGGCTGCCCGCCTCCGCGCTGCGGGCCATGCCGCGCAGGCGGGCAGGCACGACGAGCGCGGCGAGCGATCCGAGCAGCGCGCCGAGCGTGTTGGTCGCCAGGTCGTCGACGTCGAACACCCGATAGGCGCAGGGGTAGAGGCCCCACACCCCGGTGAGCTGGGTGAACTCGATCAGCAGTGACACGCCGAGCCCGAGCAGCGTGGCGAGGAGCCATCCGCGGCCGCCGAGCACCCGCACGAAGAAGCCGAGCGGCACGAAGAGCGCCACGTTGAGCACGAGCTGCAGCACGACGGGGTTCGTGAGCATGCTTCCCGGATGTCCGGCAGCGGTCGCGAGGTCGCGCACGGCGGTGAAGACATCCAGGTTCACGCCCGCGCAGCGCATGTTCTCGGGATCGGGCAAGGGCAGCAGCGTGTACACCCAGATGGCCCAGAAGTAGACGAGGGCGGCGAACCACAGCAGCGCACGCCCGAGGGTGACGCGCCCGCGTCGCCGATGGCTGATGAAGACGAACGGGATGAAAAGCAGCACCGCGGCGACGACCCCGATCGACACGGCGATCAGCGCCAGCCACACCTGATCGCCCATCCCGAAAAGTATAGGGAGCGACGATCCCGCGCTCGCACGACGAAGGGCCCCGCCAAAGCGGGGCCCTTCACAGCAGACGCGGCGTGATCGCCGCAACCGCTAAATCGCGTTGACGTCCAGCGGGATGCCGGGGCCGAACGTGGTCGACACGGCGCCCTTCTGGATGTAACGGCCCTTGGCGGCCGACGGCTTGAGCCGCACGACCTCTTCTAGGGCTGCATTGATGTTGTCGGAGAGCTGCTCGGGGGTGAACCCTGCCTTGCCCACGACGAAGTGCACGTTGGCGTGCTTGTCGACGCGGAACTCGATCTTGCCGCCCTTGATCTCCTCGACGGCCTTCGCCACGTTCGGGGTCACGGTGCCGGTCTTCGGGTTCGGCATGAGGCCGCGCGGGCCGAGGACCTTGCCCAGGCGACCGACCTTGCCCATGAGCTCCGGAGTGGAGACCGCGGAGTCGAAGTCGGTCCAGCCGCCGGCGACCTTCTCGATCAGCTCGTCGCCGCCGACCTCGTCGGCACCGGCGGCGATGGCCGCCTCGGCCGCCGGGCCGGTCGCGAACACGATGACGCGAGCCGTCTTGCCCGTGCCGTGCGGCAGGATGACGGTGCCGCGCACCATCTGGTCGGCCTTGCGGGGGTCGACGCCCAGCTTGAGCGCGACCTCGACGGTCGAGTTGAACTTCGCCGAACCGGTCTCGCGCGCGAGCGCGACGGCCTCGTCGGGGGTGTAGAACTTGCCGTCTTCGATCTTGGCGGCTGCGGCCCGGTAGGCCTTGGACTTCTGTGCCATGTTCTGACCTACCTTTCCTACTCGACCGTGATGCCCATGGAGCGGGCGGTGCCGGCGATGATCTTGGATGCCGCGTCGAGGTCGTTCGCGTTCAGATCGACCATCTTGGCCTCGGCGATCTCGCGAACCTGAGCGGCGGTGAGCTTGCCCACCTTGGTGGTGTGCGGAACACCGGAGCCCTTGGCCACTCCCGCGGCCTTCTTGATGAGCTCGGCTGCCGGCGGGGTCTTCAGGATGAACGTGAACGAGCGGTCCTCGTACACGGTGATCTCCACCGGAATGACGTTGCCGCGCTGCGACTCGGTCGCCGCGTTGTACGCCTTGCAGAACTCCATGATGTTGACGCCGTGCTGTCCCAGCGCCGGGCCGATCGGCGGGGCGGGGTTGGCGGCGCCGGCCTTGATCTGAAGCTTGATCAGACCTGTGACCTTCTTCTTCGGTGCCATAGCTTTCCTTTCCTCGAGTGGATGCCATGGGCATCCGCTCTCCCACACGCCGGACTGTCCGGCAGGTGGTCGCATCTGCGCGTACGCGCAAACCACACAATCTTACCCGATGCGGATGCCTGTGGTTGCCAGGGTCGGGCATCCACTCGCCGCTCCGCTCGTGGGCCCATGCCTCGGCATCGGCCACCACCCCAGCTCCGCGGTCCCGACGCCCGTTTTCAGGAGATATGCCGACCCATCGACACAGGATGGCCGACTCCCGATATGTCCTGAAAAGGGGCGGGGTCGGATGCACCGCGGGCGGAGTCGGACGCTCCGCGGCGAACGCGAAAGGGGCCGGCCGCCTTACGGCGAACGGCCCCTTCGTGCGGAACTGCTACTGCTTGGTGACCTGGTCGAAGCTGAGCTCGACCGGAGTCTCGCGCTCGAACAGGGAGACGAGCACCGTGAGCTTGCCGCTCTCCGGCTTGATCTCGCTGATCGAACCGGGAAGACCCGCGAACGAGCCTTCCTTGATGGTGATCGTCTCGCCGATCTCGAAGTCCACCTCGATGGCCGGAACGCGCGCCGCGGTCTTCTGACCCTTGGCCGTCGCCGCCTTGCCTGTGGCCACCGGCTCGACCTGCACGAGCGACTTCAGCATGTTGAACGCCTCGTCGAAGCGCAGCGGCGTGGGGTTGTGCGCGTTGCCGACGAAGCCGGTGACGCCCGGCGTGTGACGCACGACCGACCAGCTGTCTTCGTTGAGGTCCATGCGCACGAGCACGTAGCCGGGGATGCGCACCCGGTTGACCATCTTGCGCTGGCCGTTCTTGATCTCGACCACGTCTTCCATCGGCACCTCGACCTGGTAGATGTAATCTTCCATGCCCATGGATGCCGTGCGGTTGGCGAGGTTCTGCTTCACGCGGCGCTCGAAGCCCGCGTAGGAGTGGATGACGTACCACTTTCCCGGCAGGTAGCGCAGCTCGCGCTTGAACTCGTCGTAGGGGTCGACCTCGGCCTCTTCGGCCTCGTCGTCCGATTCGCCGTCGTCGGACGCCTCGTCGGAGTCGGCGGGTGCACCGTCGACGTCTTCTTCGTCTTCGATCGCCTCGAAGGCCGCCTCGGCCTCGTCGGCGTCATCGATCTCCAGCGCATCGTCGACGATCGCGTCGGCCTCGGGGTCGGCGGTCTCGGCGATGGCATCGAGCACGGCGTCGAGATCGACGTCGTTGCCGTCGGGGTCGGTCACGTGCAGGGCTTCACGCTCTGCCGGGTCGACCGACTGCTCCTCGGATGCCAGCTGGTTGCCCTCCTGCGCCTCGTCGTCCTCGGCCGACTGCTCGGCAGCTGTCGCCCAGTCGACGTCGTCGCGCTCTCGTTCAGACACTTAGCTTTCCCAATCCATTCCTGTTGTTGCGCGGTATAGGCCCGCGCCGCCGAATCATCCAGGCCTCGTCGCCCCCGTGGCCGTGTCGACCGTCAGGAGCTTGGAGTGCCGAACACCAGAATCACGAGCCAGGTGAACAGCTGATCGAGCCCATAGACGATCGCCATCATGATGATCACGAAGACCAGCACCACACCCGTGTAGCTGAAAAGCTCCTTGCGGGTCGGCGTGACGACCTTGCGCAGCTCGGCGAACACCTGACGGATGAACAGCGCGATCCGAGAGAAGGGGTTGCGCTTGGCATCCCGCTCCTTCTTGGCGTTCGCGACGACGTCCTCACTGGGCTCGTCGATGACTTTTCGGGCCACCTCATACCTTTCGTGGGTCGGAGCCAGAGCACCGACTTGCAGGGCGGACAGGACTCGAACCTGCAACCTGCGGTTTTGGAGACCGCTGCTCTACCAATTGAGCCACCGCCCTTCGGTGGTGAAATCGTCGCGGCTCCGCCCTGAAGAAACGCTGGGGAATGAGCCCGGTGAACTTCATCGGCAGTGCTGCGTGCAACCCGTTCTGCGTCAATCGAAATTGGGCGCAGAAAAGCTTGGCTGACTTCAACAACCTCGGTCAAGTGTAGGCGAGCCGTGCCCGGTTGCGCAAAGCGAGGATCGCCGGCCCGCATTGAGCGGCGTCGACATGACATCGGCCCGAAAACATGCCGATCGGCCATGTCTTCGGCGCGAAAGCGCGATCTGTCATGTCGGGGCCGGTGGGTCGAACGACACCGGTAGGTCGAACGACAACGGTGGGTCGAACATCGCCGACGCGCCGACCGACTCAGCACGGGCGCCGGGCACGGATCTACAGCAGCCGCCGGGCGAGCGCCCACGCGGTGAGTTCGTGACGCGACGACAGCTGCAGCTTGCGCAGCACGGCCGAGACGTGCGTCTCCACCGTCTTCACCGAGATGAACAGCTCCGACGCCACCTCTTTGTAGGCGTAGCCGCGAGCGATGAGACGCATCACTTCGCGTTCGCGGGAGGTGAGGCGGTCGAGCTCGTCGACGCTCTCCGCCTGCTCCCCGGATGCCGCGCCGAAGGCATCCAGCACGAACCCTGCGAGCCTCGGGGAGAAGACCGCGTCACCGCCCGCGACGGCGTGCACCGCACGGGTGACGTCGGCGCCCGAGCTGCCTTTGGTGATGTAGCCCCGGGCGCCCGCGCGGATGACGGCCACGACGTCTTCGGCCGAGTCCGACACGCTCAGCGCGAGGAAGCGGGTAGACGGCGACGCCGGGGCGGCTCTGCGCGCCACCTCGGCGCCTCCGCCTCCTGACCCGCCCGGCAGGTGCACGTCGAGCAGCACGACCTCGGGGTGCAGCGCCGCGATGGTCTCGACGGCGGAGTCGACGGCATCCGCCTCGCCGATCACCCGGATGCCCGCCCCGAGATCCGCCCTCAGCCCCGAGCGGAAGATCGAGTGGTCGTCGACGATGACGACCGTGATCTCGTCGTCCCCTTCCTGCGACTCCGGTTCGTGCTGCGAACCTTCTGCTGCGCTCGAGTGCTCGTTCACGCCCGTTCCTCCTCGAGATCCAGGTGCAGCCGCACCTCGGTGCCTTCGCCACCTGCACCGCGCGCGACGGACGCGCTGCCGCCTGCCCTGCGCATGCGCCCGACGATCGACTCCCGCACGCCCATGCGGTCGGACGGCACGTCGTCGAGCGAGAACCCCGGCCCGCGATCGCGCACGTACACGTCGACCGAGCGCGGCGTGCCCTCGACGTAGACGCTCACGTCGCCTCCTGCGTGCCGCGCGGCGTTCAGCATCGCCTCTCTCGCCGCCGCCGCGACCTCGCCGCTCGACCTCTCCCCCGTGTCGCCCGCCGCCACCACGTCGAAGCGCACGGGGTAGTCGAGCTCGAGCGCGGCCGCGACATCGCGCAGATCGCTGACGAGATCGCTGTCGACGTGCCGCTCCCCCGAGTACAGCCAGTCGCGCAGCTCACGTTCCTGGGCCCGCGCCAGCCGGGCGACCTCGCTGGATGCACCTGCTCTGGTCTGAATGAGCGCGAGCGTCTGCAGTACCGAGTCGTGCAGGTGGGCGGCGATCTCCGCACGCTCCTCCTCGCGCACGCGCTTGGTGCGCTCCACCATGAGTTCTCGCCACAACCGGAGTGCCCACGGCGCGGCCAGCACCGCGACACCGGCGAGCAGCATGGCCACGAACAGCACCCACGCCCAACCCGGCGCCCCCGATCCCCACACCAACGGGCCGAGAAGCCCGACGCTCACCAGCACGGCACCGGACAGGATGCGCAGCAGACGTTCGCTCCGGCCCGCGCGAGGTGCGTCGGCATCCACCACCTGGTCCCACGCGACCGCGCCGGCGCCGCACACGATGGCGGTGATGATCAGCGAGGGCAGCGCACCCGATTCGGCCTCTCCCGAGCGGAAGCTCATGCCGAGGGAGAGCACGACCAGCCCGCAGAATGCGGCGAGCGCGAAGAGCACCCAGGGCACCGAGACCCTGCGGTGAAGCAGGCCGTGCGTGCCCGGAGCCGCCGGCTCGAGCGGTGTCATCGCCCAGAGCCACACGTAGAGAAGGATGCCCGCACCACCGCACGCCGTGAGCCCCACCGCGAGCCACCTGGTCGCCGTCACGCTCCAGCCGAGGTGACGCGCGACGGCGGAGCACACACCGCCGAGCACGCAGTCGCGCGGACGCGCGAGCGCGGGCCGTTGCGGCGGAGCGGTTCGGGCGGGCATACCCGAAATCCAATCACCCCGGGACTTCCCCACGGCACCCCATAGGCAGATCTCAGGGATCGATCAGGGGCATCCCCCATCGCGCACGCACGCCGGGCTCGGGCACGATCGAGACATGACCGATCACAGTTCGCCCTCCGCGTCGAATGCAGCTCCCGGTTCCGGCCAGAGGCCGGGCACGCAGAGCCCGACGGCTCACGGACCCGCCTCGGCCCGCTTCTTCGGCTGGATGCGCTCCCTCGGCGTCTACCGTCAGAACGGCTGGATCGGCGGCGTGTGCGGCGGTGTCGCCGCACGCCTCGGCATCGACCCGATCATCGTGCGCGGAATCGCCATCGTGATCGCCGTGCTCGGCGGCCCGGCGTTCCTGCTCTACGCGGCGGCCTGGGCACTGCTGCCCGACGCGCAGGGCGACATCCACCTCGAGCGGCTCTTCAGGGGTCACTTCGACCCGCCCATCATCGCGATCATCGTGATCGCCCTGTTCTCGTTCCTGCCGTTCGCGCAGGGATTCTGGTGGGCGGGCGCGCAGTTCTGGGACGGTCTGTCGTGGTTCTCGGCCATGGGTCGGGTGATGTGGACCCTGCTCGTCATCGCTCTCATCGTGGGCGTCGTGGTCTGGGCGGCTCGCAGTGGCCGCGTTCCGCCCACTCCGCCCACTTCCACCCCGACTTCACCGACGGATGCCGGTGGCGGCGCAGCGTATTCGGGCTACGCCTCCGCCGCCCCGGCATCGACTACCCAGGAAGCCCCCGCGCAGGCGACGGCTCCGGCCTCCGAAGGCACTGCATCGTCCGCCGATCCGGCCCCGCCGGCAACCCCTGCGCAGGCGGCGACCGACGACGCGTACGCCGACTGGCGCACCCGCCAGGAGACCTGGAAGGCCGACTACGCCGCCTGGTCGGCGCGCGAGGCCGACGCCCGCGCAGCCCGCGCCCAGCGATCGGCGGAGACACGTGCCCAGGCTCAGGCACTGGTAGCGGAGGCGGAGGCCGCCCGACGCGCACGACGCGCGGCGAACCCGCGCACGAGCGCCGCATACGTCGGCATCGCGCTCGGCGTCGCGCTGGTGGTGGGCGGGGTGGCGGGCATCCTCGCCCCCTCGGGACTCGAAGTGGTCGTCGGGCTCGCGATCGCGACGCTCGCGCTCGGCGCCTCGATCGTGCTCGCCGGCGCGCTGCGCCGTCGCAGCGGGTTCCTCAGCTTCGTGTCGATCGTGCTGCTGTGCGGGATGCTCGTGGCCGCCGTCGTTCCGCGGCACCACGCGCTTGTCGGAACGGACGCGTCGTACACCGACGTCGGCGCCGTCTCGATCCTCCAGCCGGTGGGCAGCTCCTTTCTGGACTACGAACATCCGGGTGACTACCGCGCCGACGTGGTGCAGGTGGCCGGAAGGGTGACGATCACGGTGGGACCCGACGTCTCGGCCCGCGTCATCGTCACGCAGCACACGCCGGGCAGCCGGGTGTCGCTCTGGCGCACCGAGTCCGACGGCAACCTCGTGTCGTCGCGGTTCGCTCCCGTGTCGTCCGACGGCATCACCAAGACGTACGAGGTCGGACACGGCAGCCCCGACGTGATCGTCAGGGTCGATCAGGCCGCAGGCGAGGTTGCGCTTCAAGCGCTCGCCCCCGCCGACTGAGCCGCTCCAGAACTCGATCTCCCCGAGAGGACAGCACCATGACCACGAACGCTCCCCACGACGCCGACGACGTTTCGGCCGAGCCTGATCCGACCGACGGCGATACGGCGACGAACGACACGCTGCCCCTGAATGCCGCGGACACGGTTCGGCTCGACGACCCCGACACGCAGGCGGCCGACACGCAGGCGTCAGAGACAGGGTTCGTCGGGGCTCCTGACGCCGCACAGCCCGACGCCGCCGAGACACCGGCGGCCGAGACGCTCGGAGCCGAGACGGCCGAGGCAGCTCAGCCCTTCCCACCGCTGGCCGCAGGCACGATCCCCACGTCGACGCCGGTGTACACCTCAACGCCGCCCCTCGTGACGTCCTCCCCTCGCGTGCGGTCGGGCGCGATCGCCTGGGGCGCGATCGTGCTGCTGAGTGCCGTGGCGGTGCTCGTCATCGCCCTGAATCCCGAGGCCAGGGCGGCGTACGACAGCTGGCAGACGTCGCTGACGGCCGGAACCATCGCACTGCTCGGCATCGTCGCACTCGGGGTGCTCATCCTGCTGTTCGCCGTGCTGTCGGCGATCCGCCGCGCGCAGCGGCGCGCCCGCGGTGAGTTGCACAACCCCCTGAGCTGAAGCGCACGCGAAGCGCGCCCCGTCCTGCTGGTTGAGGAGCACGCCGAAGGCGCGCGTCTCGGAACCCGCCCCGGACGCTCACACCGTGGCCGGGTTTCGAGACGCGCACGGCTTCGCCGTGCGCTCCTCAACCCGTTGTACGCCCGCGCACGGCTTACGCCGTGCGTGTCTCGAAACGCTCGGCGCCCTCAACCCTCGGTGTGCTCGGCCGACGTACCTCAGAGCTCGATGCCGACCAGCACCGGCTCCGGCCGCAGCAGCACACCGAACTCGGACTGCACGCGGCTCTGCACGAACGTGGCCAGCTGCACGATCTCGAGAGCGGATGCCCCGCCCCTGTTCGTGATCGCCAGCGTGTGCTTGCTCGAGATGGCGGCCTTCGATCCGGGCAGCGCGAACCCGCGCGAGATGCCGGAGTGCTCGATCAGCCACGCGGCGCTCAACTTCACGCCCGGTCCTTGCGGCGACTCGGCGTGGCTGCGGCGCCGCTCCCTGTCTCCCGCGGCCTCGGCGAGCATGCCGACGGCCACGCTCTCCTCGGCCGTCGCGCCGTCGAGCGCCGCGACGAGCGCCGGCTCCTCCTCGGCGAGCGGCCAGCGGGGCGCGTCGTCGGGAAGCGTGCGCGCGAACCGCGCCGACACGATCGGATTCGTGAAGAACGAGCCGGCGCTCACCGAGTCCGGATCGTCCGGGTCGAGCACCATTCCCTTGGAGGCGCGGAGTCTGAGCACGGTGCGCCGCACCTCGCCCAACGAGACCTGCGTGCCCACGTCCACGGCGAGCGCGTTCGCGAGCTGCGCATAAGCGACGGGTTCGCTCAGCGCAGCACCGACATCCGGTCGCTGCGTGAGTTCGAGCTCGACGGCGGTGACCACGCCTTCGAGCCCGCGCTTGAGAACGGAGGTGCGGTAGCCGAGCCCGAGGTCCGCGGCGGTGAGGTGGCGGAGTTCGCCGGTGACGGCATCCACGAAGTCCACAGCGACGAGCACCGACGACAGCTCCTGGCCGTAGGCGCCGATGTTCTGCACGGGCGCCGCGCCGACGCTGCCGGGGATGCCGGAGAGCGCCTCGATCCCGGCCCACCGGTTGCGCACGGCGAGGGCGACCAGCCCGTCCCAGCTCTCACCGGCCTGCACGCGCAGGCGCACGGCATCCCGCTCTCCGCTCTCGCTCGGAAGCTGCTCCACACCTCGGGTGGCGATGCGGATGGTCGTTCCGTCGAAGCCGTCGTCGGAGACGATCGTGTTGGATCCTCCGCCGAGCAGCAGCACCGGCTCGCCCTCGGAGTAACACGAGGTGGCGATCGCGATGAGCTCGTCTTCGGTGGTCGCCGTCACCAGCCGTTCGGCGGGACCGCCCACCCGCATGGTGGTCAGTTCGGCGAAACTCGTCACGCCAGCGACACCCACGCCTGGGCCTTGCCGAGCACGGTCTGCCCGTCGACGGTCGCGACGAGGTCGACGCGAACGCGCTGGTTCTCCGACTCGATCACGGCGACCTTGGCCGCAACGGTCAGCGTGGCGCCGTCTTCGGGATGCACCAGCACGGGTCGCGTGAAGCGCACCTGGTAGTCGACGACCCGCGCGGGGTCGCCTGCCCAGTCGACGACGGTCTGCACCGCGATGCCCATCGTGAGCATGCCGTGCGCGAGCACGCCGGGCAGCCCGACGAACTGCGCGATGTCGTCGCGGTAGTGAATGGGGTTGAAATCACCGGAGGCCCCTGCATACCGCACGAGCGAATCGCGCGTGATGAGGTGCTCATCGCGCGCCACCTCGTCGCCGACGGCGAGCGCGGTCAGGTCGGGAGTCGTCACCGTCATCAGTCCTCTCCTCGCACCACGAGGGTGGATGTCGCGGTCACCACGTGCGCGCCGGACGCGTCGGTGATCGCCGTCGCGGCGGTCACCATCGAGTTGCCGCCGAGCGTCTTCACGGACGTCACGGTGAGCTGTGCGGTCAGTTCGTCGCCCGCCACGATCGCACGGGAGTACTCGAACCGCTGGTCACCGTGCACCACGCGGCCGAAGTCGATGCCGGCATCCTCGTCTTCGAGCAGCTGCGCGAGCGAGTGCTCCTGCACGACGACCGGGAAGGTCGGTGGAGCGACCACGTCGGCATGGCCGGCGGCACGGGCCGCCTCGACGTCGAGGTTGATCGGGTTCGTCGCGAACACGGCGCGTGCGAACTCCCGCACCTTCTCCCTGCCGACGAGATACGAGGCGGTCGGCGGGTAGGTCCGACCCTGGATCGCGGGGTTCACTGGCACCGATTCATTCTACGGATGCCCGTGCGCGATGCGACGCGGCGCCAATCGCACCGCACTCGACCGCTCGCCTACCGCCGCCGGTCTTCGCCAAGGTCTCGGCCGAGAGCATCACCCTTCGACCGAAAGGTGGGTCGGAAGACTGACCTCGAACCGGCACCCGTCATCTTCATTGCGAACCGAGATCTCGCCCCGATGAGCCTGGACGATGCCCTGTGCGATCGCGAGCCCGAGACCGGCCCCGGCCGACACTCCCCACAGCGACTCCGGGGTGCGCGAGGCGGATGCCCGCCAGCCGGCCTCGAACACGCGTGCGAGGTCTTCCTCGGGTATGCCGCCGCCTCGGTCGGCGACCGACAGCACCACGTGGCGCGCACCATCGGCCGCTGTCCCTATCGTGACGCTGCTGCCCTCCGGGGCGTGCTGGATCGCGTTGACGAGGAGGTTGCCGATGACGCGCGAGAGGCCTCGGTCGTCCGCGAGCACGAGCACGTCGGGGCCTGGCCGCTCGACCAGGGTGACCGAGCGCGCGCTTGCCAGCGGAGTCAGCTCCGCCACTGCGTCGCTCACGAGGTCGTAGACGCGCACAGGTTCGAGCACGAGGCGCAAGGTGCCCGACTGGATCTTCGACAGCTCGAAGAGGTCGTCGACCATCGTCGAGAGATGGTCGACCTGTGAGCGCATCTGGCGGTGAAAGCGCAGCGGATCGGCGGCCAGGCCGTCTTCGAGCGCCTCGGCCATCGCCCGAAGTCCGGCGAGCGGCGTGCGCAGATCGTGCGAGATCCAGGCGATGAGCTCACGCCGGGACTCGTCGATGGCGGCCACCTCGGCCCGCGACTCCGCCAGGCGTCTGCTCGTGTCTGCCAGTTGATCGGCGACTGCGGCGAATTCAGAGGCCCAGCCACGGGCATCCGCCGCATCGACCGTACCGCCTTCGCTCAGCGCGCCCGCAAGGGCCACGAGCCGTCTGGCGCTCGAGGTGAGCCAACTGCCGAGCAGAATCGCGAGAACCAGCGAGATGAGCGCGGCGACTCCTGCGACGTAGAAGACCACAGTGAGGTCGTGTGCGGAGAGGTACATCGCATTGGCCACGGCGATGACACCCGCGACCGTGGATGCGACGACCGTGAGCACGATGACACCCACCTGCAACAACAGCGATCGACGGCGCAGCGCGAGGAGCAGCAGCAGACCGACGACGCTGACCGCCAGCGCCCACCCAAGGGCGATACCGATGATCGACGCCAGGTCCCCGATCGCGATCACGGCTGAACCGCCGCATCGACGTCGAAGCGATAGCCGACACCCCAGACGGTGCGAAGCAGTTCGGGTTCGGCGGGGTTGCGCTCGATCTTCTCGCGAAGCCTGCGCACGGTGACGGTGACGGTCGATCGGTCGCCGATGTCCCATCCCCATACCAGCCGCAGCAGTTCGTCCCGGCTGAACACACGAGAAGGATGCTTGATCAGGAACGCCAGCAGATCGAACTCGCGCGCCGACAAGGAGAGCAGCTCACCGTTCTCGCTGACGATTCGTGCGGAAGGCTCGAGGTGGAAGGGTCCGAGATCGACGGGGGCTTCAGGTGTCAGCGTGTCCAGGCTGCGTCGGAGCACGGATTGCACCCGTAGCACGAGCTCGCGCGGCGAGAACGGCTTCGTAAGGTAGTCGTCGGCTCCCGACTCGAGCCCTTCGATCCTCGCCTCTTCCGACCTGAGAGCGGTCAACAGGAGAACGGGAACGTCGGAGTCGACGCGGAGGCGCCTGCAGACCTCGGCGCCGTCGATACCGGGAAGCATCCGATCGAGCACGATCAGATCGGGCATACGGCGCCTGGCGGCGTCGAGTGCCGCGAAGCCGTCGACCGCCTGGTCGACCAGAAAACCGGCCGCGCTGAGGTAGCTGGAAGCGACTTCGAGCATTGTCGGATCGTCTTCGACCACCAGCACGCGCCGATCGATGAGGTCACTGTTGCGTGCCGCGACCGAAGCGGGCAGGGAGACCATGCACCCCAGAATAGGTTTCGTGCACGACGGCATGAACGCTGTGCGCTGAGCCGTCTTCGGTTCGTAAGAGTTGGGCACCGCCCGGTTCTCGGTGCATCTCTAGCGTCGAGAACGTGACCATTCCGATCGTCGACGTCGTGCTGCCCTGTCTGAACGAGGCGGGCGCGCTCCCGAAAGTGCTCGGCGCACTTCCCACGGGATATCGGGCGATCGTCGTCGACAACGGATCGACGGACGACTCGGCGCACATCGCGGCCAGCCTCGGAGCGACTGTGGTCGAGCAACGGATCCGCGGTTTCGGAGCGGCGGCGCACGCAGGGCTGCTCGCGTCGTCGGCATCCGTCGTCGCCTTCTGCGACTGCGACGGATCGCTCGATCTCACCGAGCTTCCACGCGTCGTCGAACCGATCGCACGCGGCGACGCCGACCTCGTCCTGGGACGAAGAAGAGCAACGCCAGGGTCATGGTCGCCGCCCGTCAGACTCGCGAACCGGGTGCTCGCCGCCTACCTTCGCGCTCGTGCCGGAGTTCCTGTTCACGACCTCGGACCGATGCGCGCAGCCGGCCGCGACGGTCTCTTCTCACTCGCTCTGACCGACCGCCGCAGCGGATACCCGCTGGAGATGCTGCTGAGCGCACACGCGGCAGGATGGCGCCTCGCTGAAGTCGACGTGAGCTACCTGCCGCGAATCGGCAGATCGAAAGTCACGGGAACCGTTCGTGGCTTTCTCGGCGCGGTGCACGACATGTCCCATGTTCTGCGCGCGGAGTCCCGATGACGGCCCTGGTGGTGATCGCGAAAGAGTGCGTGGCGGGCAGGGTGAAGACACGGCTCCACCCCCCGCTTTCGCTGGCGGAAGCGGCTGCAGTGGCGCACGTTTCTCTGGCGACGACTTTGAGAACGGCGCGAGCACTGCCCGCGACCCGGCGCATCTTGTTCTTCGACGGCGCGGCCTCCGAGGTTCCCGACGCGGCCGAACGATTCGAGATCATCCGTCAGCCGGAAGGCGGCCTCGATGAGCGATTGGGAAGCGTCTTCGACCTTCTCGACGAGCCGACCGTGCTGATCGGCATGGACACACCCCACATTGCGCCCGCCGACTTCGATGGCGTGTTCGACGAGTGGCCCGACGGGGTGGATGCCCTGTTCGGGCCTGCACTGGACGGTGGCTTCTGGGCGCTCGGTCTGCGCTCGCCGCGAGGCTCGCTGGTGCGGGGCATCCCGATGTCGAGATCCGACACCGGGTCGCTGCAACGAGAGCGGCTCGAACGGAGCGGCCTCGTCGTGCGCGACCTGCGCTCGCTCCGTGACCTCGACACCGTCGAGGACCTCGAGGTGATCGCAGAGTCTGTTCGAAGCCTGCAGCACTTCGTCGGCACTGCCGCCCCGACGGAGAGCACGCTGCGGTGAGCGGACCGGCACCGCTGACTTGGGTCGCATTCGGGAGCGCAACTGGAGAATTCGGCGCAGACGCCGCGGGCCCCTACGATCGCGCGCTCCGCGAGGGCCGCGGGCAACTGCTTCTCTACGACGTCGCATCGGGAGCTCCTGTCGACGTCATCCCCGTCTGGAGGTTCGCCGCACGAGCCGATCAGCACGAGAGAGCACTCCTGGCCCGCGGCGATGGCCCCCTGCTCGACCTCGGATGCGGTCCGGGTCGCATGGTGCAGGCATCCATGAGCTCCGGTCGCCCGGCCCTCGGAGTCGATCTCTCGCGCGCCGCATGCGAGATCGCCGTCGCCAAGGGCATCCCGGTGCTTCGACGGTCGCTGTTCGAATCGTTGCCCGGTGAGGGCCGCTGGGCGACGGTGCTGTTGCTCGACGGCAACATCGGAATCGGCGGGGACCCGCTACGACTGCTGAACCGGGTCGTCGCGCTGCTGGCGCCGGGCGGCACAGTGATCGTCGAGGGTGACCCGGATGTCACGGCCGACGTCGCATTCACCGCGGTCCTTGCCGACGACAAGGGCCTCAGCGGCCCGACGTTCCGATGGGCACGCGTCGGAGCGTTGGCGCTTCGCCGACACGCACATCGTGCCGGGCTCCGGCTCACTCGCGAGTGGAGCGCCGACGGACGTACCTTCTGCGAGTACGCACGACCGACGACGTGACGATGGATGCCGCAGCCACGGTGATGACACCCCACACGACAAGCAGCCGCATCGCATAGTCGCCGACCAAGATCGTCGGATTGGCATGCGGCCTTGCTTGCGCGATCAGCTCGGGAACCACGATCAGGGTCAGCAGCGCGCCGACTCCGAAGAGGATCCGAATCGTCGTGGCGACCGACGACGAAAAATCCTCGCGTCGCCCCTCCCACCGCCCTGTTCACGAACTGGACGACCGGCGCGAAGACGCCATCGTGCAGCACGACGGCGGCGACGAGCCACACCGCCAGCCCGAGGAGTGCAGCTGGAGGCTCTGTTGTCAGCAGGAAGAACGCGCCGGCCGCGGTGAGACCGGCCCCCAGAACGGCACAGATCGCGCGCAGCAGGATGAGCATTCGGCGGCTCATCGGAGCACCTCGATCGTGCTCAGCCACTTCGTCTGCAGCACCCCCGGACGACCGGGGGCGATGATGCGAGCCGGATATCCGTGGTCGAGGTCCAACGGCTCACCGTTCACCTCGAGAGCCACGAGCGTACGCGGATCGTGCGCGAACTCCGGACCCATCGTGGTCACCCGGTAGTGGCCTTCCGGTTCCAGGCTCATGATGCGCACGGCCGCATCGGGTGGCGCGCCCATCGACGCCAGCAGGTCGCGCAGGCGAACACCGCGCCACGAGGCATCCGTGCTCCAGCCCTCGATGCAGGCGATGGGCAGCTCGGCGTCCGTCTGCGCCAGACCGAGCAGCTGCTCCCTCGTGTACTCGCGTGACGCTGCTCCGTCGATGACTGCGAGTCGCCAGGAAGGGTCGAGCGCACGAGCCGCGACCTTCGCCTGGTCGGCCGTGCGGTTCACCGGCAGGCTCTGCGGTCCCGCATCCTGTCGGCGCGGTCCGAACACATTCAGAGCCGAGAGCACGCCGAACGACTGCCCGGCCGTCAGAGCGACCAGAGCCGCGGCAGCGGTGCCGATTCCGATCAGGAACCCTCGCCGAGTCGTCGTGCCACTCTTCTTCACACCGGCTCCTCGTCATCGTCACCGCGGCGCCAATGTCTGACGATGATCGGCAGCTTGAAGGCGATGTGCAGAGCGATCCCGCCGACGATCAGCCAGGCGAGCCCGTAGTGCACCTTGCGGAACGAGAACGGCCATGGGTACCACTGAAACGTGTTGATCAGACCGATCACGGGTTCCAGAAGCGCGGAGGAGACGAGCGCCGCGATGAGCCCTCGCTCGACCAGGTCACGCCATGAGGTGATCGCCGGCCACCGGAACAGCACCGGATAGACCGTCCAGAGCTTGGCCAGAAGCAACGGGAACAGCGCGAGCCCGACCGTGATGTGCACTCCCTGCGTGGCCTGATAGAGCCAGTACGGGCTCGTCGGGAACCGCATGCCGGGGAGTGGATCCTGCAGCAGATGGCTGTAGAGACCGGTGAGAAAGCACACCACGAACGCGAAAGCCAGCACCCGCCCGAGAACGACGGCCATGCGCTTCGTTCGTGCCGGCGAGCGCAGCGACCGTTGCACTCGCCGGGAGACGGCGGTCAGCCGCTCCGAAAGGCTCTCCGTGATGTGGGTCACGCAGTCAGTCTCAACGTCCATGCGTCGCACGGGATGCGGCAATCCTTACCGTCCGCAGACATCCTGCCGCGCACAACCGCGACCGAACCGTCACCGGATCGTAAGCGCTCGGTGGATACCGAGCCTCTCTCCGTCTCGCAGTGTTGGCACGACGAAAGGACTCCATGACCGCCTTCGACGACACGACCCTCCCCAGCCCGACTCCGATCGTCGGCGTCATCGGAGGCTCCGGGCTGTATTCACTGCTCGAGCGGCCGACGACGCTCGATGTGCCGACGCCCTACGGCCCAACATCGTCGCCCATCACCGTCGGCGACCTCGGCGGCGTGCAGGTCGCGTTCCTCGCCAGGCACGGTAGCGCCCACACGCTCCCCCCGCATCGCGTTCCCTACCGCGCGAACATCTGGGCTATGGCCTCACTGGGGGTGCACGCCCTCGTCTCGTCGTCGGCGGTCGGATCGCTCTCGCCCGAGCTGCCTCCCTGCACTTTCGTCATCCCCGACCAACTCATCGACCGCACGTGGGGCAGAGACGACACCTTCTTCGACGGCGACGACGTGCAGCACCTTCCATTCTCCGATCCGTACTGCGCCAGGTTGAGGGCGATCGCCATGGATGCCCTCACCGACGCGGGCGAGCAGGTTCGGGCATCCGGCACCACCGTCGTCGTGCAGGGGCCACGGTTCTCGACCCGCGCCGAGTCGCGGTGGTATCGCACACTCGGAGCCGACCTCGTGAACATGACGCAGTATCCGGAGGCCGCGCTCGCCGCTGAGCTGAATCTCGGCATGGTCAACCTCTCGTACGTCACGGATTCCGATGCAGGCGAATCCGAAGACGATGCCGTCGATCCTGTCGTCGTGTTGGACCGCCTGGCGGAAGCCCAGCTGCGCATCAGATCGGCGATCGCGGCCATCACCCTGGCGATACCGAACGACTATCGAGCCCGGGCACGCGTTGCCGACGAGGCGGTTCGTCGCGTTCTCGAAGCAGGAGTGGCGATCTGATGCCGAGCGTGCTGGTGACCGGCGGCGCGGGGTTCATCGGATCGCACGTCGTGTCCGCGGCACTGGAGCGCGGATGGCGCGTCAGAGTGCTCGACTCCTTCCGCGCCGACGTGCACGCGAACACCGAAGCGGCCGCTCCCGGCGAGAGCGTGACCCAAAGCCGTCTCCCCGCATCTGTCGAGGTGGTCCGTGCCGACGTTCGGGACTCGTCGGCAGTCTTCGACGCCCTCGACGGCATCGACGTGGTGAGCCATCAGGCGGCGAAGGTGGGACTCGGCGTCGACCTCGACGACACCCCCGACTATGTCGGAAGCAACGACCTCGGCACGGCGGTGCTGCTGACGCAGGCCGCGCGCAGAGGAGTGCGCCGACTCGTGCTCGCATCGTCCATGGTCGTCTACGGAGAGGGCAGGTACCGCGACGACCTGGGCAGCACTGCAGCACCGGCGCGTGCCGAAGCCGATCTGCTGGCGGGACGGTTCGAGCCGATCTCGCCACGAACCGGTCGAGCGATGAAGCCCGAGCCCATCGGCGAAGACGCACCCCTCGACCCGCGCAACGTCTACGCCGCCACGAAGGTCGCACAGGAGAACCTCGTGCGAGCATGGGCGCGGGCCGGCGGAGGGGTCGCTGCCTTGCTGCGCTATCACAACGTGTACGGACCGGGGATGCCGAGCGAGACCCCGTACGCCGGAGTCGCCTCCTTTTTCCGGTCGGCGCTGGAACGCGGCGACGCGCCGCGAGTCTTCGAGGACGGTGCCCAGCGCAGAGACTTCGTGCACGTCGCCGACGTCGCCCGCGCGAACATCGCGGCGATCCGGTGGACTGCCGACCGCACGCCCGGTGAGGTCCGTGCCTTCAACGTCGCAAGCGGCGATCCCCACACGGTGGGAGAGTTCGCCCGAGCCCTGAGCGTGGCGCACGGCGGTCCGGCGCCCGTCGTCACCGGCGAGTACCGGCTCGGCGACGTGCGTCACATCACCGCATCCGCGGAACGTGCACGCCGCGAACTCGGATTCGACGCCCGCGTCGGCTTCGAGGCCGGCGTTCGCGAATTCGCCGTCGCTCAGCTGCGCCCCGCCAGAGCCGGGTGATGACGCTCCGCAGATTGCCGGCACGGCCCAGTGGCGACGTCGACGGCAGCTCAGATCGACGGGCCGGGCTTGCGCCGGTGCGATCACGAGTCGCAGTGCTGGGGCTTGTGGTCGCACTCGCCGTGATGGCAGCAGGCATCCTCATTCCCGCGCTCACCGGCTGGGACGTGCACGTGAAGTCGTTCCCTCCCTTGCACGCTCGATGGATGCCGCGTGTCGGTCCCGGAACCCTTCCCTCCGTGGCGCTCGCCGCCCTGGCCGTGATCTCCGCGCCATGGGCGACACGTCTGCGATGGGGCGCGCTTCTGCTCGTGACCTTCGGCTACGGTCTGGCCTGGATGCTCGCCCTCGCCACCGTCGACGGCTTCGCCGGCATCGGGCACATTCTCGACACGAGCTACGAGTATCTGAACACGGCGCGCTCAGTGACCGACCCGATCGCTGTGCTGCGCGAATACGTCTCGCGCATCCCGCTGCACAGTGCCGATCATTGGCCCGTGCACATCGCCGGGCATCCGCCGGGAGCACTGTTCTTCTTCGTCGCGCTCGTTCGGCTCGGGTTGGGCAGTGGGCTCGCCGCGGGGACGGCTGTCACCGTGATCGCCGCCACGACTGCTGTCGCCGTGCTGGTCACTCTGCGCAGGCTGGGCGCCGAGACCGCGGCGCGACGAGCCGCGCCGATCATCGCGCTCGGGCCGGGAGCCGTGTGGATGGCGGTCTCGGCCGACGCCGTGTTCGCCGCCGTGGGCGCGTGGGGTCTGTGCTGCCTTGCCTTCGCGGCACGCTCCCACGCACGCGGACGTTCGATCGCCTGGTCGGTCTCGGCAGGTCTGCTGCTCGGTTACTGCGTCATGATGTCCTACGGACTCCCGGTGCTGGCGATCCTCGCCCTCGCGATTCTGGTTGCAGCGCGAACCTGGCGACCGCTGCCATGGACCGCCTGCGCCGCACTCGCGGTCGTGCTCGCGTTCGCCGCGGCCGGCTTCACGTGGTGGGAGGCCTATCCGGTGCTCGTGCGCCGCTACTACGACGGCGTCCAGAAGAATCGCCCCTACGCGTACTGGGTGTGGGCAGACCTCTCGGCGCTCGCTTTCAGTGCAGGCCCATTGGTCGGCTGCACGATTGCGGCGGCGTCGGCGAGAGTGCGGCACGTCGTGCGTCGAGTCCCCGATCAGACGCGCACGATCGTGTTGCTCAGCCTCGGAGCCGCGGCCTGTGTGCTCGTCGCAGATCTGTCGGGCATGAGCAAAGCCGAGGTGGAACGCATCTGGCTTCCGTTCGAGCCGTGGATGCTCGCAGGCGCCGCACTGCTCGGGACCCGTTGGCGTCGCTGGGGACTTGCCCTTCAACTGGGGACGGCTTTGCTCGTGCAGCATCTGCTGTCCACCGGCTGGTGATCACCAGCGGCCGCCATGCGGATGGAACAGCACCAACCGTTGAACGACGAAGCCCCCGGCCTGATGGCCGGGGGCTTCTCGCAGTCTTGGTGCCTTGCCGGCACGTTCCTGTCAGTTCGTCAGCGCTCTTACTGGCAGCTGTCGCACTGCAGAAGATCCATCGGGTCGACGGGAACTGCGTAGCCGCCGACGGTGTCGTTTTCGTAGTCCATGATGACCTCCCCTGATTGCCTGATCGGAACGGATTCCGCTCCGTCCGCACCACGTGTTTCCGAGCTAGCGGGCCGGGTCTTCACCCGGCTTCACGGCCGACCCCCTCGTGCGTCCGACCAGGTGCTCCGTGCGGTGCTCACCCACTATATAACGTGAATCACACGATTGTCATTCCACTAGATGTTGTGGTTTGCACATCGTTCACCTTCCTCTGCCGAACGTACCCGAGACCCCCGACATTCCGCGGCGGAACGGGCCGTGGATGCCACCACGAGGCGTCCGAGATCGCGCCCGGTCCGGCGTGTCGCGAAGTCTCATCGGTGTGGCGCTCGCACGAGCAACCCCTTTCGATCTCGCGCCGACGAAGCTAGAGTCGAGAAAGATTCACGCGATGGGGGAACCGCTGATGGAGCGCGTCGAGGCATTGTCGCCGGCGCGATTGCTGCGCCTGCTGCTGTGCGGGCTCGGCGTCGCCGGCGGTCTCGTGCTGCTCGGACTCGCCTTCAACGCACTCTCCGCGTCGGCCGCTGAGCCGACTCCCTCCTCGACGACCTCGAGTTCGAGCACGACCGGCTCCGGCTCATCCGGATCCGGCCTGCTCGGCGGTGTCGGCTCTCTCGTCGGCGCCGTCACCACCCCGGTGACGCACACCGTCGACGCCGTGACCTCGGCCGTTCCTGCCATCGTCGCCCCCGTCACCCACGCGCTTCCCGCCCCGGTGCAGAACGTGGTGAAGCCGGTCACGGATGCCGTGACCTCCGTCACCTCGTCCGTCTCGGTCACTCAGACTCTCGCCCCCGTCACCGGCGCGGTCGACAAGGTCGTGGCCGGCGTTCCCGTGGTGGGTTCGACGCTGAGCTCCACGCTCGGCTCGCTCTCCGGTGCGACCGCTCCGGTCACCGGAACGCTCGACTCCACGGTCGGGGACATCGGTTCGCTCACCGGATCGCTCACGTCGACTCCAGGCTCGGGCGGATCGGATCCCTCGACACCGCCGAACGGGTCCACCGACCCGACCGGCTCCAACGGGAGTGAGCCGACGTCGACCGCCCCAGGCGCAGGCAACGTCGCAGTGGCCGGCGGCGACGCGGTGTTCACCCCGGCGAGTTCCTGGGCGTCCGTGCTGATGTCGGGAGCCGCGGCGACCGCGGCCGACCCATCGCTCGCGGCGAGCGGACACGCATCCGGACTCACCGCCGGCAGCGGAGACACTCCGTTCTCGCCGTCACAGCCCGGTGATCCCAACGCGCCGGCAGCACTGCCGGGGGGCTCTTCCTCGGCCTCCGGCGCGCGATCGGGCAGCGGACCGGGAGGCTCCTCCCCTGCTGCCATCACGGGTGACCCGCTCGACGAGGTGCTGCCCGCCTTCGTCGCGGGCGCGGCGTCGAACGATCAGCTTCCATCGACACCTACCTTCGACACCGACTCCACACCTGACTGAGCCGGTCCGCTCTGCCCTGCCACGGCATGGCATCCCCGTGATGCCGCATGCCGGCAGGCAGAAGACGGACCATACGCTCTGCGACGCCTCGACGCGCCGGAAGAGCGAATCAGAAGCTCACTTCAGGGAGTCACATCATGAACAAGATCGTGTCGAGAGGGCTGTGGTTCACAGTCATTCTCGGCGGCCTTTCACTGGCGGGAGTAGGCGCGGCGAACGCGGCTGAACCCTCCACGAGCGGGAACGGCGGAGCAGGCTCCGGCGACGTGCTCGGCATCAATCTGAGCGCGCCTGTGACCCTGGTCGGCAACGCCGTCAGCGGCCTCGGCAACGCGCTCTCCTCCGCGGCATCGGCAGCCGTCTCGGCTCCCGCCGCACCGGCGGCCGCCTCATCGGGGTCGACGGGTTCGACGGCGGCGACCACGAGTTCGTCGAGCTCCGGAACGACGTCGACGGCGTCGGGCTCCGGCGGATCGACGAGCGCCCCGGCAGCCACCACGAGCGGCAACGGCGGCATCGCGTCCGGCGACATCATCGGCGGCACGATCAGCGTGCCCGTCACGGTGTCGGGCAACGCGGTGAGCGTCGTCGGCGACTCGACGAGCACCGATGCGGCCACCTCCGCGACGAGCGCGCCGGGGGACGCGGCCGCCGGCGGTTCGGGCACGCAGGGGGCCACCTCCAGCGGTGACGACAGCCTGCTCGGCGGCCTGGTGGCGCCGATCACGGTGAACGCACCGATCACCGTCAGCGGCAACGGAATCAGCGTGCTGGGCGACTCGACATCCGACAAGGCGGACACGTCGAACAGCACAGGGGGATCCGCTGCCGCTGACTCGGGGTCGTCGACCTCGGGTACCGACAGTCTGCTGGGCGGGCTGCTGCTGCCGATCGGCGTGAACGCGCCGATCACGGTCAGCGGCAACGCGATCAGCGGGCTGGGCGACTCGAACAGTTCGAGTGCGACGACGACCACGACCTCCGGTCCGGCGAACGGATCCGGCAGTGGTTCGGATCCCACGACGAGCGGCGATGACAGCGCACTCGGCGGATTGCTGGCAGACCTCGGGGTGAACGCTCCGGTCACTGTCGGCGGCAACGCCATCAGCGTGGTCGGCGATTCGTCGAGCACGGATGCCGCCACCGCGGTCGCCTCGGGCGGTTCCGGCACCAGCGGTACCACCGGCGACAGCACTTCGGGCGACGACAGCCTCCTCGGCGGCCTGCTCGCCGACGTGGGTGCCGACGTTCCGGTCACCGTCGGCGGCAACGCCATCAGCGGAGTCGGAGACTCCACCAGCACCGACGCGACCACCGCGGTCACCTCGGGCGGTTCCGGCACCAGCGGTACCACCGGCGACAGCACTTCGGGCGACGACAGCCTCCTCGGCGGCCTGCTCGCCGACGTGGGTGCCGACGTTCCGGTCACCGTCGGCGGCAACGCCATCAGCGGAGTCGGAGACTCCACCAGCACCGACGCGACCACCGCGGTCGTCGGCGGCGACAACGGTTCCACGGGTGACAGCACTTCGGGCGACGGCAGTCTGCTCGGCGGCATCCTGGCGCCGATCGGCATCGACCTTCCGGTCACCGTCGG
Organism: Humibacter ginsenosidimutans; assembly: GCF_007859675.1. GTDB lineage: Bacteria > Actinomycetota > Actinomycetes > Actinomycetales > Microbacteriaceae > Humibacter > Humibacter ginsenosidimutans. The sequence continues at coordinate 3,551,698 of NZ_CP042305.1, read as the reverse complement.
CGGCAACGCCGTCAGCGTGATCGGGGACTCGACGACCACGGGCTCCGACACCAGCGTTCCTGGCACCCCGGGCACTCCGGGCACCCCGGGAACTCCCGGAACCCCGGGCACTCCGGGCACCCCGGGAACTCCCGGAACCCCGGGCACTCCGGGCACCCCCGGAACCCCGGGCACCCCCGGAGCCCCCGGAACCCCCGGGGGCGTCATCCCCGCCTCGGCGGTGACGACGATCGCCGACAGCGTCGCTTCTGATGTCAGCGCAGCGGGATCGCTCGCCGACACCGGTTCCGACGTGCTCGGTGCGCTCGGTGCGGCGCTGCTCGTCCTGCTCGCGGGCCTCGGCTCGCTGCTCTTCGTGCGGCGCAGGGCGGTGCGTTCCTGACGAAGGGGTGCTGAACCACGGGTGAGTGGATGCCGGCGCACGGTCCTCTGGCTGGTGCCGGCATCCACCGCCCCGCATCCACCACGAATGTCATCGGCGGCTCGGCTGCACCGTGCCGCCGATGAGCCATGCCCGCTCTGCAGGAAGTGGAGCCCACCGGCCTGCGGGCCGCCTCGCGACCGAGCCGTCTCGCGCCGGACCGACGACCGCCGAACCTGCGACCGGCGCCTACGCCTGGATGACAGCCAGCACGTTGCCCGCCGGGTCGCGGAACCATGCGATGTCGGGCCCCCACTCCGGATTCTTCGGACGGGCGATGCCCTTCGCGTCGGTGGGGAACTCGGCGTCGGAGTAGATCTTGGTGGTCACGCCCGCCGCGTTGAGCTCGTCGACCGCGGCGTCGATGTCGTCGACGACGAAGTTGAGGATGGTGAACGAAGCAGGCGTGTGGTCGGGCTTCGCGTAGACGAACACCTCGGCGCCACTGGGCAACGTGATGCGGATGCCCATGCCACCCTCGGCCTCCACCACCAGTCCCAGCGCCGTCGCGTAGAACTCCCGCGCCTTCTGCAGATCGTCGACGCTGAATCCGCTGAACGAATCGATCGCGCTGAACATGAGACCACCCCGCCTGTGTCATGGCCCGCGATGACGCGTGCCCCCGTGCCACGATCGCATCCGCCGAGCGGTGTGTCCATGCCCGACGGCACGACTCACACCCGGGAGTCAGCCTTGTTCGATGAGGCGGGCCAGTCGCCGTGCGGCTCTGCGCCCTCTCAGCAGTTCGGCGACCACCTCGCGCAGCGCGCCGGCGCCGTCATCGTCGCGGTCGAGCGCCGCCTGCGCCCTGGTGTGCCGCAGCGCTCGCTCGCCTGCGGCGCGGCGCAGGCCGTCGTACTCGTCGAGCTCGATGCTCGACGATCCCGATCGCAACACGGCGGCGAGCCGCCGCCCGAGTTCGATCGCGTCGTTCAGCCCCACATTGAGCGCCGAGCCGCCCGCGTTGAAGATGTGCGCGGCGTCGCCTGCGAGGAGCACCCGCCCGGAGCGATAGGTGTCGGCCTGCCGGCTGTTGCCCACGGTGCTGCGCGCCGCGGTCGCCTCGTCGAAGGGCAGTTCCGTCCCGAGCACCCGGCGGATGCTCGCCCGCAGTTCCCCCACCGGCAAAGGATCGCGCGGCTCGGCTTCGCCCCGCGGTTCGTGGACGCTGATCAGATAGACGTCGTCGGGTGCTGTGCGATCGAGTGCACGCACGGACGCGATCGAGAAGGTGCCGCCCGGCATCCGATTCGGACGCATCGTGGCAACGCGTCCGAGCCCGTCGATGTCGACGCCGTCGGGGGTGACTCTTACGCGGTCGGCGGGGATGCGCACGCGGGCGATGCTGGCGATGCGGTCGCTGGTGAATCCCGAGAAGCCGATGCCGGCCGTCTTGCGCACGATGCTGTGCGCTCCGTCGCAGCCCACGAGATGGCTCGCGTGCACGCGGGCGTTCTCGTCGTTGTCGCGCACCCCGATCGCAACGCCCGTGTCGTCTTGTGTGTACCCGACCACCTCGCACCCGCGAAGCACCGTCGCTCCGAGCGCGCGGGCCCTGCTCTCGAGCAGCTCCTCGAGTCGACGTTGCGGGATGGGCAGCACATGAAGCGGGTTGCCCGGCCCGAAACCCAGCCGCAACGGCAGCGGGCCGAATTGGAACCGCGGCGGCGAGAGAACCTTGAGTCCCGTTCCGGTCAGGATGCCTCGCCGCGCGAGCTCCAGCGCCGCGCTGCCCACGATGCCGTTGGCCTTCGGCTGCGTGGAGGGGGCCTTCGCCCTCTCGAGCACGACCACGCGGATGCCACGCGCGGCGACCTCACCCGCCAGCAGCAGCCCTACGGGGCCGGCGCCGACGACGGCGACGTCGTGGCCGGAATCCGAATCGATCGAAACTGTCACGCCGTCAGTTTGAGTTGACATCTGTTCGATGTCAAGTCAGACTGACACGGTGAGTCCGATCGATCTCTCGAGCACGCTGCGCACCACCGATCCCGAGGTGGGCCTGCGCGCGGCCGAAGCACTTCGCCGACTCGCGGAGCGGGTGGAATCCGAGCATGTCGCCGAGGCGCGGCGCCTCGGCTGGTCGTGGGAACAGATCGGGGACGCGCTCGGCGTGACGCGTCAGTCGGTCCACGCCAAGTACGGAAAGCAGTCGACCCATGTTTGAACACTTCGCGGGCCCCGCTCGTGCCGCCATCGAGAACGCACGAGTCGAGGCCGCTCGACGAGGAAGCCGGCGCATCGGAACGGAAGACGTGCTGACCGCGCTCGTCGCCGACGAGCGGCTCGCGCGCCTGGTGGGAGCGGACTCGGCCGCGATCAGGGGCGCGGCCGAGACGTTGGATCGGTCGGCCCTGGCCGCCGTCGGATTCGAGCTCGGAGACGACTGGCGCCACTCCCCCGCCGCGCTCGGCAAGCGCACTCCGTTGTCTGCCGGAACGAAGGCCGTGCTCCAATCGGCGCTTCTCGTGGCCAAGGCGGAGCGGGCCAAGCAGATCACACGCCGCCACCTGCTCATGGCTCTGCTCACGCGACGAAGGCCCGACCCGGCGACGACGTTGCTCGATCAGCTCGGGGTGGACATCGGCGAGATTCACGCCCGTCTCGTCGCCGAAGGTTGATTGCTCCCTGAGCCTGGTTCAGGGTCTTGCGGACACAAAACAGCCCGATGGGCCGGTGTTCGGCTCATCGGGCGGAGATGGGGTAAGCGGGCGAGTTATCGAATGGGCCGCTTGCTCACCGCCCCCACGGAGAGCAATGAACGACCCAAAGAAAGCTTCGTCCCCGTGCGCGGGCCTTGTCAAGCATCGCCGAATCGATTCATTCGCCGACGCTGTGCCCAATACACGGGGGTGTACCCGGGCCCTCCCCATCCTGCAAATGGCTCGTCGGACCGATGGCGCACCGCCGGCGAAGGGCTCAAGCCCGCAGGTCGAGCCAGCGCACCTGCTCGGGCGACAGCGTGACCTCGAGGCCCGCCATCGAGGTGCGGGTCTCCTCGATGCTGCGCGGGCCGAAGAGCGGGAACGTCGGAAAGTCCTGCGCCAGCACATAGGCCAGTGCCACGGCCGTCGGAGCGAGTCCGAGCTGCGATCCGAGCTCCCGCGCTCTGGCCAGCCGTTCGAAGTTGTCGTCGCTGTAGTAGCAGCGCACGAGCTCCTGGTCCGAGGTGTCGTCACGATCGGCACGCGCGAAGAACCCGCGCGCCTGCGACGACCACGGAAGCAGGGTCGTGCCCGTCGCCTCGAGCCACTCCCGGTCGGAGTCGTCGGTGACGTAGCGGCATCCGGCCCACGGAACATCCAGGGCGTGCGCCAGGCCGAAGTGGTCGCTCAGCACGGAGAAGCGCTGCCGGCCGTTGGCATCCGCATGATCGAGCGCCTGCTGGTAGCGCTCGATCGACCAGTTGGATCCGCCGAAGGCTCGGATGCGTCCTGCGCGAACCTGCTCGTCGAGCACGTCGACGAACTCCCCCACCGGGATGTCCTCGTTGTCGCGGTGCATCAGGTAGAGGTCGACGTGATCGGTCTGCAGTCGCTCGAGCGTCTCGTCGAGCTGGCGCACGATCGACTCCGGATCGCAGTGCGGGGTGTGGGCACCCTTGCCGACGATGACGACGTCGTCACGCAGTCCGCGGTTGGCGATCCACTGGCCGAGCAGTCGCTCCATGAGTCCGCCGCCGTAGATGTAGGCCGTGTCGAAGGCGTTGCCGCCGCGCTCCACGAAGTCGTCGAACATGGCGGAGGCGTGCCCGAGCGTCCGTTGGTTGTCCACACCCATGATCAGACGCGAGACGTCTTTGTCGAGCGCGGGGATGCGCCCGTAGCGCATGGTCGCATCGGGCCGCCTGCGCGGAGCGCGGCCGCTCGCAGGCGGGATGTTCGCGGTCGCGCGCTCGAACGGGTACTCCAACCCGATCGCCTCGCGCCACGAGTCGAGGGCTGCGGCGTTGCCCAGACTGTCCGCCCAGCTCATGTACGGGCTCTGGCCCTGTTGCGCGTACTCGGCGACGGCATCCGCCTGCAGCGCGTATTGATAGGCCGGCTCGATGCTGATGCGCTCGGGCGCGGCGTCCGTGGTGCGCACCTCGATGACGCTGGGCTCCGTCGGCGAGGGCAGCCACGGCTGCGGCACGAGGATGCGACCCTTCGAGCCGCTGACCACGACACGGTTGTCGTCTTCGACGCGCACGCCGCACGTGACGTGCGCGGTGATGCCCGACGCGAAGACGACGGATGCGCTCGCCCATTCGTCCACGCCCGTCGCCCCGATCATCCCCTTCGCGGTGAGCGACACGGGGTCGGCGAACCGCGCGCCCGTCGCGGCTCCCGCCACCAGACGGGCGACCGACATGGCGTACCCGCCGACGTCGAGGATGCCGCCTCCGGCGAGGTCGGCCGCGACGAGTCTGTGCTCGGCGGGAACATCGGCACGGAACGCGAACGATGCCTCGATGTGCTGCACGTCGCCGATCACGCCCGACGCGACGAGCTCCGCGAGGCGGACCGTCTGCGGGTGGAAGCGATACATGAACGCCTCGGCGAAATAGCGGCCGCTGCGTCGCGCGGCCTCCACGACGGCCATGGCTCCCGCGTGGTCGACGGAGAGCGGCTTCTCGCAGACGACGTGCTTGCCGGCCTCCAGAGCCTGGATCGCAAGCCGCACATGATCGATGTGCAGCGTGGCGATGTAGACCGCGTCGACGTCGGGGTCGGCGAACAACGCGTCGTAGGAGTCGTGCACGCGGATGCCGCCAGGCGCCTTCTCGAACTCGGCGGCGAACGCGCGCGCCCGCTCCGGGCTGCGGCTGGCGAGCGCCACGAGCTCGCCGGTGCGGCTGTGCCCGAGCTGCTCAGCGAATCGATGCGCGATCCCGCCCGGTCCTGCGATGCCCCAACGAACGTGCTGCAGGGTCTCGGTCATGAAGTTCCTCCGTCGGACATCAGGGGTTTCGTGGCCGGCACGGTTCCGGCGGCGGCCTGTCTTCGGTCTGCGACGAGCGCGACCGTGAACGTTCACGGTCAGTGAGATTACCAGTACGATTCCGAACATGGCAACGGGCGAACGCAGGGCGCGCGAGACCTCGTCCGACGCTCTCGGCCGCGATGCGACGGCGCCACAGGAGCATCGCGCTGCGCGCGCCGGCGCGGCGGCGGCCACCAAGCCAGCGACCATCAACGACGTCGCGGCGGCCGCGGGTGTGTCGCGGCAGACGGTCACGCGCGCTCTGAACGACCTCCCCGACGTGAGTCCCACCACCAAGCAGCGTGTGCAGCGGGCCGCTGCCGCCCTGCACTATCGCCCCAACCGGGCGGCGCAGCGACTCGTACGCGGCCGAGACGTGACCATCGGCTTCGTCGTCAACGACCTGCGCAACCCCTACTATCCGGAGCTCGCCTCTGAACTGACCAGACTCGCGGCCGAACGGGACTGGGCCGTCATGATGACCGACCTCGGCGGCCCGCACGGCGACGACAGACTCGATGCGCTCCTTCGACGGGTGGATGCCGTCATCGGACACCTCGGGCACCGCGCCGATTCACACCTCACCTCGAGCCTGCCCACCGTGCTCCTCGACGACGCGCCTGCCCGAGGCGCGACCGTGCAGCTGGACTTCGCCGGCGGAATGCGGGATGCCGTCGCGCACCTCGACGGCATCGGCCGACGCCGGGTCGCGATGATCGACATCACGGGTGAGCCGTCCGCGCGCATGCGTATGCTCGACGGCGCGCTCCGCACCGCCGGGCTGGCTCCAGCACTGCGAGTCGTCGCAGCGCCGACGCACGAGGGTGGGCTCGCCGCCGCCGAGTCGCTCGCGCGCGGACTCGGGGCATCCGGCAACCCGGTCGACGCCGTGGTGTGCTTCAACGACCTGCTCGCGGTCGGGGCGCTGGGCGGATTCGCGCGCGCGGGCATCCGGGTGCCCGCCGATGTCGCGGTGATCGGCATCGACGGTCTCGAAATCGGCGAGATCGTCACGCCGCGTCTGACGACGCTGGCCGCCGATCGGCGCGCACTGGCGCGGCACGCGATCGAGCTCGTCGCAGCGCTGCTTCGCGGCGAAGCCGGTGAGCACCTCTCGCGGCGGGTCGGGCACGAGCTGGTGCTGCGCGACTCGGCATGACGAGCAGCGTTCTCTATCCGGCGTCCGCGCCCACGAAGCCTGTGCGCAGGGCGTGCGCCACATCCGGCCGGCCGTTGCGCAACGCCAGCACGATGGCGGCGTCGTAGTCGTAGTCGATGGCGCGCTCGTCGATGCGCCAGCCTGCGGCATCCTTCTCGACGACCGTGTAGCGGGCACGCGGCGAGCGCGCTTGCACGCGGTGCGGTGCGGGAAGGTCATCGGCGTACGCCGGCCAGCCGACGCTGCCCGGATTCACGACGAGTGCGCCGCCCGGCAGACGCCGGGTGCGCTGCACGTGGGTGTGTCCGCACACGAAGAGTTCGTAGTGACCGAAGGATGCCCCCAGCCGCTCCACGACCTCGCCATCCGTCGCCTGCCGCAGCGCGTCGTCGGCGGCCGGGTCCACGGCCTCGAGCAGGTAGCAGAGGTCGTCGTCGGGGGCGCCGTGAAACGCCAGCACGCCGTGCGCGGGTTCGAGCGTGGCCGGCAACGCCGCCAGCCAAAGCAGGTCGTCGCCGGAGAGCAGATCGAACGCGAGTCGATCCGAGGCGCCCATGTTCCCCCGCGACAGGGTCAGCAGCTGTCGCTCGTGATTGCCTCGCACGGTGAGGATGTCCGGTCGCGCACGCAGCGCATCCAGCGTGCCGCGCGGGTCGACTCCGCCCGAGGCGATGTCGCCGAGGTCGACGATCGTGTCGACGCCGTCGTGTGCGATCGCGTCGAGCACGGCGAGCAGCGCGGGAGTGTTGCCGTGGACGTCCGAGATGAGGGCGATGCGGGGCATCCGCTCAGCGTAGAGGGGTGTGCACACCCCGACAGCGCACTCCGCGAGGCGCCCGGAAACAGATCGCCCCGGCCTCAGGGGCCGGGGCGATCTCTCGTGCTCGGGCGCTACTGCACCGACCAGCCGCCGTCGGAGGGCAGCACGACGCCGTTGACGTTGACGCCGTCGTCGCTCAGCAGGAACGTGATCGAGGCGGCGAGCTGCTCGGCGGTCGCCAGAGCAGGGATCATCGACTGGAACGGCTGCAGCCTGGCGGATCCGGCCTGCGACACGTTCGGCGGGAACGGGATGCCCGTGGCCACCCCACCCGGCGCGACCGCGTTCACGCGGATGCCCTGCGGTCCATACATGAACGCGGCGCTGCGGGTGAGACCCACCACCGCGTGCTTCGACGTCGTGTAGGCGTTGCCGGAGGCGTTGCCGCGCAGGCCGGCCTCCGACGCGATGTTCACGACCGAGCCCTTGCCTGTCGCGAGCATGGCGGGCAGCACGGCACGGGTCAGCTTGAACGCACCCGTCAGGTTGATTCCGATCACGCGATCCCACATGGCATCGCTCGTCTCGTGCAGCGGCGAGAAGTCGTCGTTCACGCCCGCGACGTTCGCCAGACCGTCGATGCGGTCGCCCGCTGCTGCGACGATGGCATCCACGCTCTCCTGCTTCGTGATGTCGCCGACGACCGTGACGATCTGCGCGTCGGGCAGCGAGCCTGCGAACTCGGCAAGCCGGTCTGCCGACACGTCGACGGCGACCACGCGGCCCCCCTCGCGCGCGACCCTGGATGCCGTGGCCCGCCCGATTCCGGACGCCGCGCCCGTGACGATCACGGTCTTGCCCGCGAACCGTCCCTGCGTGACGGTCTCGGCCCACGCCGAGCTCTCGGTCTCCTCCGGCATGACGCCGCCGTTCGCCTTGAGCACCAGGTCATCGACCACGGACTGGGGCAGCTGCCCCTGGCTCAATGCCACGAGCTGCTGCAACGGCAGAGCCTTGATCGGTGCCAACGTGGACTCGTCTGCGCCGCTGGCGGACAGGAGGCCCCGCACGAGCGGGCCGCCCTCCGCGTCATCGAGCCACTCGCCGATCGAGCTGTTCGCCGTCAGCGGCTTACGCACTTCAGCCATTCATCTCTCCTCATCAGGATGTTGCGTGCGACGAAAAGGTCGGCCCGTCGCAGGCCCGTCACGGCGTCACCGTGGCTGCTGGGGTCAATGGACGGGCTGCGCCGCCTCTTCCTCGTCTGCGATGGCGTCGGCACCCGCCGACACCCCGTGCAACGGGTGGCTGCGCTCGAGAGCGGCACCCTCGACATCCACGTTGGGAAGAATACGGTCGAGCCACTTCGGGATCCACCATGCGGCCTTGCCGAAAAGATGCATGAGCCCGGGCACGATCACGAGTCGCACGAGGAAGGCGTCGAAGAGCACACCGAACGCGAGGCCGAAGCCGAGCGGCCGGATCATGTCGAGCTCGGAGAAGACGAACCCGCCGAACACCGAGATCATGATGATCGCCGCCGCGGTCACGACAGCTCGTCCGCCGCGGAGGCCGGAGACCACCGCCTGACGAGCGGGCAGGCCGTGCACGTACGCCTCGCGCATGCCGGAGACGAGGAACAGCTGGTAGTCCATGGCGAGGCCGAACAACACTCCCATGACGATGATCGGCGCGAAGCTCAGCACGGGGCCCGGATCGTGCACCCCGAAGATCGCACTCAGCCAGCCCCACTGATAGACGGCCGTCATGCCGCCGAACGCGGCGAACAGCGAGAGCACATATCCGCCTGTGGCGATGACCGGGACGAGCAGCGACCGGAACACGATGATCATGATGATCAGCGACAGACCGATGACCACCGCGAGGTACAGCGGCAACGCGCTCGCGAGCTTCTCGGAGACGTCGATGTTCGCGCTCGCCTGGCCGGCGACGCCCACCGTGACGTCCGAGCCGAACACGTCGGTGCCGCGCAGATCGTGCACGAGCGCCTCGGTGGATGCGCTGCTCGGCCCGTCTGCTGGGATCACCTCGAAAGCGATGAAGTCGCGGGCATCAGAGGCGCCGATCGGCGCGACGGCGACCACGTCGTGGACGGTCATCAGCTTGTCGACGAGTTTCGCCTCTGTGGGCACCAGGTCGGTCTCGCTGACCGCCTTCGGCAGGGTGGCAGTGACGATGAGCGGGCCGTTCTGTCCTGCGCCGAACTTGTCGGCGACCGCGGTATAGGCCTTGTACGAGGTCGAGTCGGTGGGCGACGAGGAGCCGTCCGGCAGTCCCAGCCGCATCGAGAGCGCGGGGATGGCGATGATCAGCAGTCCGATCACCGCGGCGACCACGGAGAGCACGACGCGCGGGGTGCTCATCGGCTTCGCGACCGGGGCGCGGTGCGCCTCATGACCGATCTGGCCCCGTGCCTTCTTGCCGAGAACCTTGAGCCCGAGCATCCCGAGCAGTGCAGGCGTCAGGGTGACCGCCACGAGCACCGCGACCAGCACGCAGGCCGCGCCGACCGTGCCCATCACGCCGAGGAATCCGATGCCGCTCACATTGAGGGCGAGCAGCGCCACAAGCACCGTCGCACCCGCGAACACGACGGCATTGCCGGCTGTGCCGTTGGCGAGACCGATGGACTCCTTCACGTCCATGCCCGCCAGCAGCTGTCTGCGATGTCGGTTGACGATGAACAACGCATAGTCGATGCCGACCGCGAGGCCCAGCATGAGGCCGAGCACGGGCGTCACCGACGACATGTCCACGACCCCGGAGAAGGCCATGGCGCCCGCCACGCCGACGCCCACCCCGATCAGGGAGGAGATCAGCGGCATCAGCGCAGGCATGAGGGCGCGCATCATCACGATGAGCACGATGAGCGCGATGACCACGCCGGTGATCTCACCAGGGCCGATCAGACCGGAGATGTCGGTGGCGATCTCCGAGGAGTAGTTGACCTCGACGCCGGAGATGTCGGCGGCATCCAGCTTGTGCGCCACGGCCTCTTTCACGCTCGAGGGCAGGTTGAACAGGTCGTCCTTGAACTGCACCATGCCCACCGCCGTGGAGCCGTCGGTCGAGACCGTGCGGATCTTGGCGGCGGCGTCCATGAGCTGGGTGCCGGCATCCACCTGCTTCTGGGATGCCTCGAGCTTCTTCGTCGAGGCGTCGAGCTGGCTCTGCGATGCGTCGAGCTTCGCCTTCGCCGCGTCGAGCTGCTGTTGCTGCGCCTCGAACTGAGCAGAGGCCTGGTCGTACGCGCCCGCCGCCTTGGCCTGGGCCACGGCGTCATCGAGCTGCTTCTGCCCGGCATCGAGCTGTGCGCGGCCCGCGTCGATCTGCGACTGACCGTCCGCGATCTGCTGGGTTGCCGTGTTGATCTGCGTCTGACCGTCGGTGAGCTTCTTCGCCTGCGCATCGCGCTGATCGGCTGTGGTGAACGGATCGACGATGCTGTCGACGCCCTTGACCGTTCCGACCCGCTTCAGCAGCGAGCTGATCTCGGATTTCTGGGCGGCGTCGAGCTTCGATCCGTCTTTCGTCTGGAAGACGACGCTGCCCGTCGCGCCGCCGCTCTGGTCGAGCTGCTTCTGCAACTGCGCGGTGACCTTCGCGGTCTCGGTGCCCGGAATGTTGAAGCTCGTGGCGAGCGTGCCGCCGAACGCGAGGAAGGCACCTCCGGCAAGAGCGAGTGCGACGAGCCATCCGACCAGAACGGTCCATGGCTTGCGCGCGGAGAAGAGTCCGAGCCGGTTGAGCAGGTTGGCCACGGGCGAGCCCTTTCAATCAAGAACCAATGGGGAGCGCGCGACGTTGCGACGTCACCACGTTATCCGACACCTGTTGTTTATCCGACAGATGCCGCGGAACTCCCAGGGAACCCGACGGAACGTCCTCAGGTCGTGACAGAATCGCGAGACATGGATGCCCGCATCGCCCGCACACGCGCGCTCCTGCAGGACGCCCTGCTGGAGCTCGCCCGTGAGCGCAGCCTCGACGAGATCACGATCGCCGATATCGCGGAGCACGCCGGCGTGAACCGCAGCACCTTCTATCAGCACTATTCCGACAAGGACGTGCTGCTCGCCGATGCCCTCGACGCCGCGGTCGAAGAGGCCGGCGAGCGTCTCGTGCAGCTGACCGTTCCCGTCTCCGGCCCACCTGAAGATCTGCTGACCTACCTGAAGCACATCGAGCAGAACGCGGCCATCTACTCGCGCGTGCTGGGCGACCGGGGCTCGGCCATCGTCGCCGCGCGCGTGCGCTCCCAGGTCGAGAAGGTGGCGCTCGAGGGCATCAGCCGCTCGAACGTGCCCGCGTACGACGGCGTGCCGCTCGAAATCGTGGCCGCCGGCATCACCGGCTCCGCCATGGGCGTGGTGCGCGCGTGGCTGGAGCGCGATCCGCGGCCACCCGTGGAGACCGCGGCCGACTGGCTGTGGCAGGTTCTGCTCGGCCCTGGCACGGCGTGGACGTTCGGCACCGGCCCCGATGGACACAAGGTCAGCGGACCGCGCAGCTGCTGACGCCGACACGAGGTGCCGCTCTGCTCACGCGGAACGGAGCCGCCTCATCTGGCGCGGCTCAGAGCGCCTGGCGCAGGGCTTCGCCCGGGGTCGGAGCCGAAGGCACGTACGTGCATCCCTCGTACAGCGGCCAGACCGCCCACGCCCCCTGATCGTTGCGATACAGGTAGCCGAGCACCGTCTCGCCGCGCGAGATGTTCCACGGCTCGCCGTCCTTCGGCTGCGCGAGCGTGAACGGCGTGTTGTTGACGATCACCGTCTGCGAGCCGGGCTCGGGGTGGAAGTTCTCAAGCATCGTGAGGGCATCCTATGCGCAACCGGGCGGTCAGCAGCACCGAGCAGCGGACGAAGGCCGACGGGGGGTCAGATGCGGACGAGCATCCACCGCACGCCGCCTCGAGCGAGCATCAGAACAACGATCAGGCCGGTGACCGCCCAGAACCCACCGAGGCTGACGCTGCCCTGGAACACCAGAGCCGTGAGCTCGATGACCAGGAACTTGCTTGCCGGCAGCACGAGTAGCAGGGTCGCGACGTTGATCGATCTTCGCCATGCGGTGCGCGCCGACTTGATGCGCGTCAGGAGCAGTCCTTTGAGCCGGACGACGACCTCGAGCACGAGTTTGAGCAGTACTGCGGTCAGCAGCACGAGGGTGAACGATTCCGAGATGACCTGGGGAAAGAACTCCACGAACAGCCCGAGCACGACCGTGTAGACGAAGATGTCGACGACGTCGGATGCCCGCAGCCAGTTGCGCCGATCACGGCCCTCGTCGCTCGGCGCAACGGCGTCTGGTGACTCCATCATCCTTTTCTAGCGTGGGAGCACTCGGTCTTCGTCATCCCGGGCGTCCGGGGTCCCGTCCGCCGTCAGGCTGCGTCCTCGCCGACGCACACCAGCAGCGCACCCGGCCGAACGGTGATACGAGCCCGCGCGACCTCGCCGAAGCTGTCGCCGTCGAGCTCGACACCGTGCGGCGTCTCGAAGCGCACCTCGAAACGGCGGCCCTGCGCGTAGGCGAGCGCCCGGAGATCCGGAGTCAGCTGGAGCATCCTGCGACCGAATCGCGAGCGGTGCGCGATGCCCTGAAGGGTGAGGCGGGTTCCGATGCCCGCCCAACCGAAACGGCCCTTGGGTCGCAGCATCACCACGTCGAGCAGCCCGTCATCGACGTGCGCACGGGGAATCAGCAGCATGTTGCCGGTGAGGGTCCCGCAATTGCCGACGATGACGGTGTGCGCGTGAGACGACCTGACATGACCGCCGTCGACGCGGTAGTCGATGTGGAAGAGCCGATTTCTGACGATGGAGCGGGCGATCGGAGTCACGTAGGCGAGCCAGCCGAGTCGCTTCTTCGCCAAGGCGCTCGTGTTCTCCGCCATCTCCGCGTCGAGTCCGATCCCCGCCATCACGAGGAATACGTGCGAACTGCGTCGCGCCTCCTGGTTCTCCAGGTCGGCAACGGCAACGTCCACCGCCCGCGTCACGCCTGAGAACGCCCTACGCACGGAGCGCTCCACGTCGTTCAGGGCGAGACCGAGGTTGCGGGCCAACAGGTTTCCGGTTCCTGCCGGAAGCAGCGCCAACGCCGTTCCGCTGTCATGGACGACCTCGGCGACCGCACGTACGGTGCCGTCGCCACCCGCCACGATCACCACCGTCGGATCATCGGCGAGCGCATCCTGCGCGGCCCGCAACCCGGAATCGTCCCCGCTCGTCTCGTGCCAGACGGACTTCGCCCAGCCGTGCAGGCTTTCCTGCTCTTCCACTGCACGACGGAGTCGATCAAGCGGAGCCTTCACCGGGTTGTAGACGATCGCGGCCCGATTCACACCCTCGAGCCTAGGCTCCGGTCTGACTTGCCGAGCGTTGGCGCCGTCCAGGCGAATCGTGACCAGAACGCGAGAACCGTGATTCCAAAGGAATGTTTGACAGCTGCCATTGCCAAACATATCTTTGGCTTCATGGATGTCACCGACCCGCAAGCCCTCCGGGCGCTCGCCCACCCCGTGCGGCTCGACTTGATCGAGCTGCTCGGCACGGCCGGTCCGCTCACGGCGGCCGAGAGCGCGCGCCGACTGGGATCCACTCAGGCGAGTTGCTCGTATCACCTGCGGCTGTTGGCGAAGTACGGGTACGTCGAGGAGGCGACGTCGAGCGGGGATGGGCGCGAGCATCCATGGCAGCTCACCGATGTTCGACAGAGCTGGTCGGGCGCCGGCCCTGCGGCGCGCGAGCTGGAGCGGGTCTTCGTGCAGCGCGAGGCGGACCGCATTCTCGCCTGGCAGTCCGCGTGCTCCGAGCAGGTGTCACCCTGGCGCGAGGCCGCGTTCATCACGGGCGCGTCGTTGCCACTCACCGCCGATGAGCTCGAGGATGTGCGCAGCCGGCTCTCCGCCGTGCTCGAGCCGTACATCGCGCGGCTTTCGAATCCCGCCGATCGCCCTGCCGGGCACCGCATGGTCAGGGTGCTGCTCGCGGGCACGCCCGCCGAGACGGGCGATGACGAGCCCGCCGGGAGCGACGCGTGATCCCCGCGCTCTCGAACGGGGAACGCTTCACGGAGTTCGACACTGTCGTGCCGAGCGCGGTGGGCGACCTCGGGGCGATCGTCACCGTTCCGACCGGCGTCACCGACTCGACTCCCGGGCTGGTGCTCGTCGACGGATCGGGCGACGGCGATCGGAACAGCTGGGGCGAACTGCCCGCATGGCTGGCCGACGCGGGCGCCGTCGTGCTGCGGCACGACAAGCCGGGATGCGGCGGTGCGCCGGGGCACTGGCTCGAGCAGTCCCTCGAGGACCGGGCGCGCGAAACGCTCGCCGCCGTGCGCGTGCTGCGCGAGCATCCACGGGGCCACGGAAGGCCGATCGGCCTCTACGGCATCAGCCAGGGCGGATGGGTCGCGCTGCTGGCGGCCGCACTCGAGCCCGAGTCGGTCGACTTCGTCGTGTGCGACTCCGGACCCGGTGTCACGCCGGCCAGACAGGAGAGGGAGCGGCTCGAGATCGCGCTACGGGCGGAGCGCCTCGACGCGCCGACGATCGCTCGGGCGATGAAGTGGGTCGACGAGCGGCTGGCGCGCCTGCGCCGCGGCGACTCGGAGGCGTCCGTGCTCGCCGAGCAGGCGCGGCACGCCGGCGAGCCCTGGTACGACATCGTTCGGTTCCCCTACGACACCGCGGAGAGCCTGCGCTTCGTGCGCAGCATCATGGACTTCGATCCCACGAACGTGATGCCGAGCATCCACTGCCCCGTTCTCGCGCTGTTCGGAGCCGCGGATGCCCTCATCCCTGTCTCCGAGAGCGTCACCGCGTTCGCCGAGCACCTCCCCCACGACCCGCGGAACGGCCTCGCGGTCTTCCCGAGCGCCGACCACGGCTTGTTCGTCGCGGAGCCGCGGCCGGGCGTGCCACGGCGCGAACAGCTCGCGCCGCTGTACCTTCCGACGGTCGCGGCATTTCTTGCGGACCGGGCGGCGGAAACTGCGGCCGACCAGTTCATGCGCTGACGGGGCGGATCCGCATGCGCTTCGCCGCAGGCAGGTCGCACCCGAGCCTCATCCCTCGCCGCGAAGCGACCGCACCATGCTCTGCAGAGCCTCGAAAGCGGCGGCCTGCTCCGAGCCCGTCATGCCGCTCAGCATCTTCAGCTCGACCGAACGCACGGCCGCGGATGCCTTCTCCAGACTCCGTCGGCCACGGGGCGTGAGCCGCGTGGGGATGGCCTTGCCGACTGCTGCGTCCGTCGCCCTGATCACGTCGCCGTCACGCTCCAGTGACTGCAGCAGCACGTTCATGCTCTGACGGGTCACGAACGTTCCGCGCGCGAGCTCGGAGTTCGACAAGCCGGGCCGCTGCGCCAGCAGCTCGAGGCAGGAGTAGTGGGTCACGGTCATCCCGAGCGGCTTCAGCACCTCCTCCATCGAGGAGCGGAGCACGCTGGATGCCTGTTTCAGCAGGTAGCCGAGCGACGTCTCGAGATCGATGCCCGCTTCATCTTGACCCATGTCAGTATTCTGACATACGATGTCTTGTGTCAGATAACTGACACGTAATGAAGGAGCACATCATGCCTGTCACCGGCCCCGATTTCATCTCCCTGCAGGTTCGCGATCTCGACGCTTCGCAGGCGTTCTACGAGCAGTACCTCGGACTCGTCCGTTCGCAGGCCGGCCCACCGCATGCGGTCGTCTTCGAGACGACGCCGATCGCTTTCGCGCTGCGCGACCTCATTCCGGGTACCGACCTCGACTCGGTCGAGCAGCCAGGAATCGGCATCGCGCTCTGGCTGCATGCCACCGACGTGCAGGCCATCCACGACACGCTCGCCGCCGACGGCCACACCATCGTCTCGGCGCCCATCGACGGACCTTTCGGACGCACGTTCACGTTCGCCGACCCGGACGGGTATCAGGTGACGCTGCACGACCGGGCATGAAGCCGTCCCGGCTCAGCCGGCAGAACCCACCGATCGCCGATGGCACGATGCCACGACCGAGGACGATCCTTCAGTAGCGTTGCCGAGTGACCTCCGCGCTGCTGATCACCGAAGAAGATCCGCGATCGGCCGATGTGACCGAGCTTCTTCACGAGCACCTGGCCGACATGTTCGCCACCAGCCCGGCCGAGAGCGTTCACGCACTGGACCTTGCGGCATTGCGGGTTCCGAGCATCACCTTCTGGGCGGCGCGCAGCCACGAAGGCGCGCTTCTTGGATGCGGCGCCCTGAAGCAGCACGACGATGCGCTGGGCGAGCTGAAGTCGATGCGAACGGCCTCGGCCGCTCGCGGACACGGCGTCGCCTCGGCCGTCCTGCTCGAGATCATCGCGGAGTGCCGCCGGCGTGGAATCCGTGAGGTCAAGCTCGAGACCGGGACGGAAGAGTATTTCGCACCCGCACGCCGGCTCTACGAACGCCACGGCTTCACGCCGTGCGCTCCGTTCGCCGAATACACGGAGGATCCGAACAGCGCTTACTACGGGCTGCGTCTGGAATACATCACCGGATGACCTTGAAGCGTTGGAGCACGACGAGGGCGTCGTCGTCGAGCTCGAAGTCCTCGCCGAGCTCCGCGCGCGTCTCCGGAGCCGTCCAGAAGCGAACATGATCCGTTCGCCATCCCTCGAGCGAACGGTAGCCCTCCCCTTGTGCCGGCGCATGATCGACGGAGACCTGTCGTGAACGCCCACGAAACACGTGAGCTCATCCTCCGCGTCAATACGTGCTGGCGGCGGCGCCAGCTGTCGTGGGTCTTGCAGGCATGACGATCGGGCCGGCCCTCGGTTCTCCCGAGCGTGCTGATGGATCCACTCTCGGGCGCGCGGCGGATTGGGGACGAAGAACGCGCCGATTCTTCGGTACCGCCCGGTCGGGAGCTTCGGTCAGGTCCGCAGGTGCGCCCGTTCGCCCTGCGGCCCGTACAGGCAGAGCGCCTCGGCGGTCTGCTCACCGTGGTTGCCGATCCAGTGCGGGGTGCGGGTGTCGAATTCGGCGACCTCGCCGGGTCCGAGGTCGAAGGACCGGTCGCCGAGCAGCAGCGCGACTCGGCCCGAGAGCACATAGAGCCACTCGTAGCCTTCGTGGGACGCCAGTTGCTGCTCCTGCCTAGCCGTGGTCGGTGGGATCAGCTGTTTGAACGCGCGGACTCCGCCGGGGCGTCGGGTGAGAGGCACGATCACGCGGCCGTGATGTTGTCGGGGTTTGAGGTGGATCCGCGGGTCGCCGGTCTGGGGCGCACCGACGAGATCGTCGAGCGGCAGCCCGAAGGCGCGCGCGAGGGGCAGCAGCAGTTCGAGGGTCGGGCGGCGTTCGCCGGACTCGAGGCGCGACAGCGTCGACACGGAGATGCCGGTCTCCGCGGCAAGCGCCGCCAGGGTGAGACTTCGAGCCTGCCGGAGCGAACGCAGGCGCGGGCCGACTGCCTCGAGAACGACGTCGAGCGCCGGCTGGGCGGGCAGCGCTACGGGGTCAGTCACGCAAGAAGATTGCCACAATGGCAAAGGGATTTGCCAATCGGGCGGTATAAGTCGAATCCTCGGAAGATGACAGAACCCACCTTCGCGAAACAGTACGACGTCGTCATCATCGGCGGTGGAGCCGCGGGCCTCAGCGCAGCGACCACACTCGGCCGGTCGCTGCGGAGCGTCCTCGTCGTCGACGACGGTGCACCTCGCAACGCCCCGGCTGACGGGGTCCACAACCTCCTTGGCAGCGATGGCATGCCGCCTCGCGAACTCGTGCGCGCCGGACGGGCCGAGGCCGAGCAGTACGGGGTCAGGTTCGTGTCCGGACGGGTCGCGGCCGTGACACCCGGATTCCGGATCGAACTCGTCGACGGATTCCGCACTCGCGCCCGACGGGTGGTCGTCGCCACGGGCGTCACAGACGTGCTGCCCGACGTCCCCGGTCTCGCCGAGCAGTGGGGCCGAGGAGTGGTGCACTGCCCGTACTGCCACGGGTGGGAGGTGCGCGGCAAGCGGATCGGAGTGCTCCTGACCTCACCGATGCAGCTGCATCAGGTGCACTTGTTCCGTCAGCTGAGTGAGCACGTCACGGTGTTCGCCGGCGACCCTGCGATGATCGACGAGGAGGCGCGTGCATTGTTGCGGGCCCGTGGCATCCGGATCCGCCCGGAGGCGATCGCATCGGTCGAATCCGCGAACGGCGTCGTCACAGGCGTCCGCACCTCCTCCGGCGAGGACGTCGAGCTGGATGCGATCGTGGTGGCGAGCGTCGTCGAGGCGCGCATCGGGTTCCTCGACGGAGTGGGGCTGGCCGCGGCGGATCTCGTCGTCGACGGCCTTCGGATCGGATCGCAGCTCCCGGCATCCACCATGGGTGCCACTTCGGTGCCGGGGTTGTGGGCGGCGGGCAACGTGACGCAGCCGATGGCGACTGTCGTTGCCTCTGCGGCCGCGGGCCAGATGGTCGGCGCGCAGGTGAACGCCGAACTCGCGATGGAGGACGCGCGCGCCGCGGCGCAACAGTGACAGCACGCCTGAGGTCGGGTCCTCCGCTGCCGCATGGAGGCGGCCTGACGAACGGCCACGCCTCGGCCGACCGCCGGCCGAGGACCACGGCTGCGCTCCGATGTCGACGCATCCGGACACAGCGGTTTACGCCCGCGATCACCTCAAAGCTCGGCTGTGTCATCGTCGCGGCGCATGAGTTCCGAGACCGGACCCACCCGCACGTCACGAACACGAAAAGACCCCGCCGAAGCGGGGTCTTTTCGTGTTCGTAGCGGGAGCGGGACTTGAACCCGCGACACCACGATTATGAGCCGTGTGCTCTAACCACCTGAGCTATCCCGCCGCAGACTTCGTGCCGACCGAAGCGGCCGCTGCACCAAGCTGGAGCCCCGAGTCAGGATTGAACTGACGACCCCTTCCTTACCATGGAAGTGCTCTACCACTGAGCTATCGGGGCGACGCCGATCGACCGCGGTCCGAATCGGCAACCGTAAGAGAATATCATCCCCGCGGGGCTCTCCACGCCACGTGACGGTCATCGTGACGCCGGCTGACGGCATCCAGCAGCGACGTCGCGCAGCCGCGGCCGCAGTGGGCCGTCACGCCTCGACCGGGTCGGTCGCTGCGCCGATCACACGGTGCAGGATCGTACGCAGATCCTGCAGCTCGGTGAGGTCCATGCCCAGTCTCTGGATGATGCGGGGCGGGATGTTCAGGGCCTGGTCGCGGAGAGCGCGCCCGCTCTGCGTGAGCTCGACTCGGAGCATCCGCTCGTCGCGCGGGTCGCGGTGGCGCTCCACGTACCCGGATGCCTCGAGCCGCTTCAGCAGCGGCGACAGCGTCGCAGGCTCGAGCTGCAGCGCCCGGCCGATCGACGCGACCGAGCGCGGTGACTCCTCCCACAGCGACAACATCACGAGGTACTGCGGGTGCGTGAGTCCCAACGGCTCGAGAATGGGCCGGTACAGCGCGATGACGCTACGGGACGCCACGGCGAGCGCGAAGCACACCTGATTCTGGAGCGCGAGCAGGTCCTCGCCGCCGCCGTCGCCCGCCTGCGTTGTCGTCGACCGGTCGTCGGTGGTTGTTGCGGCCGCCATGTCTTCCCCGTTCTGCCGACCCGATGCATCGATCTGCGAGCGCCCGCAGGCGATCGATCGCTGCGGGGAACTCGACTCGATGATACTCTTGCACTAATAGTTAGTGCACTAATGAATTGAGCGCTGACGAAATCTGCGAACGAGTTTGGAGACCCGACGTGGCCCGCGGCAGCTGGAACTGGTACGAGAAGTTCAACAACATCGTGCGCACGTTCACCGGTCCGGCACAGCTGGGCGCCGGACATCCGGAAGGACCCGACGTTCGCCGCGCCGACGCGCGATGCCCCATGTGCGGCTCGCCGATGACCGAGCACACGGTGCTGCGATCCGACGACCAGCGCACGGCCAGCCGCTTGGTGTGCCCGACGGTTTAGTCACCGGCCGGGGCGACTCCGGGCAACGCGACCGCGACGAAGGCCGGGCCGTCGACCCGCAGGCGCGCCCCGCCGTCGTCTTCCTCACCGGGCTCGTCGACGTCGATCAACACGTCGCCGTAGACGACGGCCGCCGACGCCCACCCGGAAGCCGCCTCGTACGGCAGCCGCACATCGGCGGTCGCGCGCGAGGCGAGCACCAGCACCGACTCGTCGCGGTGCTCCCGCACGAACACGAGCACGTCGTCGCCGACGTGCAGCCAGCGGAATCCTCCGTCACTCAGTGCCGGATGCCGTCTGCGCAGCGCGATGAGTCCGCGATAGAGGTCGAGCATGGCGCGGGCATCCTCTGCCGTCACGCCGGTTGCCGGGTCGACGGCTGCGGGATCGACATCGGCGCCGAGCAGATGCCACGGCATGGGCATCCTCGATGCCTCGCCGTCCTCGGCCGAAAGGCCGAACTCGTCGCCTGCCCACACCACCGGGATGCCCGGCATGCTCACCGACAGCCCGAACGCCACCGGCACGGTGCCCTGCCTGGCGTGGGTGTGGAAGCGCGGAACGTCGTGCGTGTCGAGCGCGTTCATCGTGCCCTGCCGCACGCGCCAGGGAAACGCCGCGGCGAAGCGGGTGTGGGCATCCACGAGCTCATGCCCGCTATAAGAAGGGATGACGCCCACCGGCTGCCCGAAGTACGTGGACCTGCTGCCCGGCTCGGACAGCCAACCCCAGACCGGGCGAGTGAAGTTCGCGTACGTCATGGCGCCATGCCAGGCGTCGCCCTGGAAGTCCGGCGCCGCATCGTTCGTGGACTCGCCGAGCAGGATCGTGTCGGGGTTCACCTCGACCATGGTGCGGCGGATGATGCGGCGCACCTCGGTGTTGAAGTCGTCGTCGCGGTAGCGGCCCGTCATGTTCGCCACGTCGATGCGCCATCCGTCGAGCGAGAACGGCGGCTTGAGCCAGTGGGCGACCACCGAGTCCGGTCCCTCGATGAACCTGCGGCGCAGCTCGGCCGAGGCCCAGTTGAACTTGGGCAGGCTGGGCACGCCGAGCCAGGCGACGTACTCGGTGTGCTCGGCGTTCAGCCAGTAGAAGAAGTCGCTCTCCGGAGCATCAGGATGCCCCAGCGCCGCCCTGAACCACTCGTGCCCGTCTCCGCAGTGGTTCGTCGTCAGGTCACCGATCACCTTGAGCCCGCGCGAGTGCGCCGCGGCCACGAATCGCGCGAGGGCGTCATCCCCGCCGAGAAGCGGATCCACGTGCTCGAACGACGCTGCGTCGTAGCGATGGTTCGACCGCCCGGGGAACACGGGTGTGAGGTAGACGAGGGTGACGCCGAGCTCGACGAGGTGGTCGAGGCGCTCGGCTGCGCCGTCGAGGTCGCCGCCGTAGAACTGCTGCGAGCGGCCGGGCGGCACGTCGTCGACGGGGTCCGTCCAGGCCGCGGGCATCGCCCAGTCGGGAGCGGTGCGGCCATTCGCCTGCGAAGACCGGGCGAAGCGGTCGGGGAACAGCTGGTAGAGCATCGTGGAACGCACCCACTCCGGCGGCGCGTCGTAGGCGACGAGACGGAAGTCGTCGGCATCCAGCGTCTCCGTCGGCCACGTGCCGGTGGCGTTGACCCACACGCTCGACCCGTCGCCCATGGTGACGAGAAAGCGGTAGCCATGCACCGGGTTCTCCACCTCGACGGGCGCCTCCCACCAATCCCAGCCGTCGCCCGAGTCGACCACCGCGGCATCGGTGAAGCGCGGCTCGTGGTCGGGGTTGGAGCGAGTTCGCACCGCGGCGACCGGGCCCAACTCGTGCGGGATGCGCAGGCGAACCCGCACCGTGTCGCCGAGGTGGGGAGCGGCATCCGAGACGTACAGCGACGAGCCGTCGTGGTGTGGCGTGAGCATGGCAGTCATCCTCTCCCAGATCGCTGGGCGAGCAGCAGGCGAGTCGAAACGCCGCGCACTCCTACTTCACCGAGCCGGCGGTGAGGCCGCCCACGATGTACTTCTGCAACAGCAGGAACACGACCATCACCGGCAACGCGGCCAGCACGGCGCCTGCCGAAAAGATCGACCAGTTGTTCGAGAACTGCTGCGACACGAACATGTAGAGACCGACGGCGAGCGTCTGCGTGTTGGGGTCGGTGAGCACGATCGAGGCGATCACGTATTCCCCCGTGGTGGCGATGAACGACAGCAGACCGACGACCGCCAGGATGGGCGCGACGAGTCGCAGGATGATCCCGAAGAAGATCTGCGCGTGGCTCGCGCCGTCGATCTTCGCGGCCTCGTCGATCGACATGGGCACCGTGTTGAAGAACCCGTACATGAGGTACGTGTTCACGCCGAGCGCACCGCCCAGGTAGACGAGGATCAGGCCGAGCTGGCTGCCGAGCCCCAGCGCGGGGAACACGTCGCCGATCGTGGACAGCAGCAAGAAGATCGCGACGACCGCGAGGAACTGCGGAAACATCTGGATCAGCATCAGCGACAGCAGGCCGACACGACGACCGGTGAACCGCATGCGTGAGAACGCGTAGGCGGCGAGCGCGCCGAGGAACACCGTCGCGAGTGCCGTGACTCCGCCGATCACGAGCGTGTTGACGAACCAGAGGCCGAACGGCTGGTCGGGGTTCTGGAACAGCGCGACGTAGTTGCTGAAGTTGACGGTCTGGAACAGCGCGTTCGACCCGACGAGCGAGCCTGCCGGGTTGAGCGACGCCGAGAGCACGTAGAGAAGAGGGAAGACGGCGAACACGACCATGACGATCGCGACGAGGTGCCGCCAGCCGGTCTCCTTGAACCATCGGCCGAACCGGAAGCCGCGCTGGCGGACATCCCGTGTGCTCGGCCGTGGGTCCTGCGCGGTCGATCGCGCGTCGAGGGACGGAACAGCGCTCATCAGTTGATCTCCTCGAGTGCCTTGGTGCGACGGAAGGCGATGATCGAGATCACCGCGACCATGATGAAGATGAGGATCGAGAGCGCGCTGGCGAGACCGTAGTCGCGCACGCCGCCCTGCCCGAACGCGATCTTGTAGACCATCGTGATCAAGAGGTCGGTGGAGCCGATGTCGAGGGTGGTGTCGGTGAAGCGCGGCCATCCTCTGGTCAGCATGTAGATGACGTTGAAGTTGTTGAAGTTGAACGCGAACGACGCGATCAACAGCGGCGCCACCGAGACGAGCAGAAGCGGCAGCTTGATGGAGCGGAAGATGCGCCACGGGCTCGCGCCGTCGACCTTGGCCGCCTCGTCCACCTCTTCGGGCAGCGACTGCAGCGCCCCCGTGCACACCAGGAACATGTACGGGTAGCCGAGCCACAGGTTCACCAGGATGACGCTGAACCTCGCGAGCCACGGGTCGGTGAGCCACGGAATCTGGGCGCCGCCGAACAGCACCTGGTTGATGAAGCCGAACTCCGGGTTCATCATGCCTGCCCACACGAGTCCGGAGAGGAACGCGGGGAATGCGTAGGGCAGGATGACCAGCACGCGGTAGATCTTCTTGCCGCGCAGCTTCGGGTGGTTGAGCACCATGGCAAGGAACAGTCCCAGCCCGAACGTGGTGAGCACCGACAGGATGGCGAACGCGAACGTCCAGAGGATGACCCGCCACAGCGGCGCCGCGAGTTGCGGGTCGGTGAATGCCCTGGCGAAGTTCTCGAAGCCGACGTTGATCTTCCAGCCGGGGCTGAGGGTCTTGGTGCCGTCCTTGGTGGCGAACTCGCCGTGCCCGTTGTCGACGTACACCGTGCCGGAGGAGTCGGTGAACGTGCCGGCCTTCTGGTCGTAGACGAGGTCGGAGCGGAACACGTACGCGGTGCTCGCGTCGTCGGTGCGCAGTGCGCCGTCGTTCGGATCGGAGCTCAACGGCACCGACAGCGATGTCACGTCGTCCTGTCGCGACAGCACCTCGGAGAGGTTCAGCGTGCGGAAACCGGGCGCCCCGACGGCCTTGTCGCCGTCGAACTTCGCGTGCTCGACGACTTCGAGAGGATGCCCGGTGGTGCCCACCGAGGCGGTGCCGCTCTTCGTGTCGGTCGCCAGCAGGTACAGCTCGCTGCCGCGTTCGAGGATGCTCACGGGATACGCGGGCGAGTCGGGGACCCGCTTCAGGCCGTTGGCCTCGATCGCGGCGACGGCATCCGACTTGCTGCCGTTGTGACCGTCGCTGTAGTTCGTGAACGCGATGTAGCCGCTGTAGATCACCACGAACACCTGGAAGACGACGAGGAAGATCACGCCGGGCGTCAGGTACTTGGCCGGCAGCCGTTTGCCGCGGCCCAGGTAGATCCAGTTGATGACACCCGTGATGAGCACCACGATGACGATCGGCACCCACATGTTCAGGCCGGCCATCACGAAGACCGCCCACACGATGACGGCGTCGAGCAGTCCGAGCAGCACGATCTTGGCGATCAGTCCGCCGAGGCCGCTGCCGCCGGCGATGGGTGGGGTCGAGGCGGGTCGTGCGCCCTTCGTGCCGTCGGGAGCGGATGCCCGGGCATCCTCATCGGAACGCGTCGCGTCGAGCGTGCTCACGTCATCGTCAGCCATGGTGGTCCTTCGTTGTCACGGTGTTGCTGTCGCGGCATCCCGCGGGTGAGGAGCGCGCCGCGCGCGTCTCCGTCCGTGGGTTGAGGAGCACGCGGCGCACGCCGCGCGCGTCTCGAAACCCCGGCCCCGCCGAACGGGTGGGTTTCGAGACACGGCGCTTCGCGTCGCTCCTCAACCCGCGGTATGCGGGGATGAGTCGCGGGCGAGCTAGCTGATCTTCGATTCGATGTTCTTGACCGCGGTGTTCCACACCGTCGTCGGGTCGCCCTGGCCCTTGATGAGCTGCAGCTCGGCCCCGCCCCAGTCGGCCCACACGGACGCCATCTCGGGGATCGCGGGCATCGGAACGCCGTTCAGGCCGATGTCGCCGAACGACTTGATGTCGGGGTCGTTCTTGGCGACGACCGCGTAGGCGGTCTTCAGCGCCGGCGGACGACCGCCGACCTTGTACAGCGCCTCCTGGGCGGTGTCGGTGCCGAGGTAGTCGACGAGGAACTTCGTCGCCGCGACCTTGTTCTGGCTCTTGGCGCTGATGAAGAACGCGTTGACGCCGAGGAACGGCTTCGCCGTCTCGCCGCCCGCGGAGGGCAGCGGGTCGATCGCGTACTTGATGCCGGCCTTCTTGATGGCGGGCACGTTCCACGGACCGGTGAGGTAGTACGCAGACTGACCCTTGTTGAACGCGTCGAGGGCGATGTCGCCTGTGATGTTGGCGTTGAGGATGCCCTGCTGTCCCCACTGCTTCACCGCGGCGGCGAACGTGAGGCCTGCGGCGTCGCCGAGGGTGAGCTTCGTCGGGTCGTAGGTGCCGTCGGACTTCTGCTCGAACACCGACGAGCCGTACGAGGTCTGCAGTGGGTACATGTGGTAGGGGTCACCCTGCTTGGGGTCGAGGCCCAGCAGGAAGGGGTACTTCACGGTGCCGGCGTGCGCGGAGACCGCGGCACGGCCATTGGCCACGACCTGGTCGAACGTGCTCACCGCGCTGGAGGCGAGAGCCGTGTTGCGCAGCAGCGCCACGTTCTCGATCGAGTAGGGCAGGCCGTACACGTTGCCGTCGTAGGTGACGGCCTGGATCGCGACGTCGGCGTAGTCGTTGGTCTTGTCGCCGAGCTGCAGCGGTGCCACGACCCCGTTCTGCACGTACGAGCCCAGCTTGTCGTGCGGGCTCACGATCATGTCGGGGCCCTTGCCCGTCGGAACTTGGCTGATGAAGTCCTTGTCGACGTTCGCGAAGTCCTTCACCACGAGCTTCACCGTGATGCCGGTGTCCTTCTTGAACTTCTCGGCGATCGGCTTGATCGCAGGAGCGCGCTGCGTGTCCAGCCAGATCGTGAGAGTTGCACCGGAGGCGGTCGAGCCACCGCCGCTCCCGCTCGGTGAGGAGCAGGCCGCGAGCGCCACGGTCGTCAGCCCGGCTCCTGCCAGCCCGAGGAAGGTGCGCCGAGTGAACGCACTGCTGGGGGTCACCGTCATTGGTGTGCCTTTCTTCGTGATTCGGGTCCGCCCGCGGCGCGATCTGCGCCGGATCATCGGACACCGGGGATGCAAGCGCTTACATCTATAGCAAACGCTTCCAGCCGATACCAATCCGCGTTACCGAATCGTGTTCTTCACGTTGCTGGATGCCTCGCGCACACGCGCCGAGCCGCTCTCGTCGGGCTGGGCGATACATCCATCAGACTCGCGCAAAGACGGGCAATCACGGCGATGGTGGCCAATCACGCGCTGGTGCTGTGCCAGCGAGGATGCACGGGCTATTGACGGGAGAACCAGATTGGAAGCGCTTGCACTCTTGCCCTACAGTTACATCCGTTTTCGTCGCGAGTGCGAGAACATGGGCATGCACGTGCATGTAACGATTCGAACAAGGACTTGACGAGCGTGAACACGATGGCTTCGACAGGCACGACATCCACAACCGGCGGGGGGCACGAGTGGTGGCGCACCGCCGTCATCTATCAGGTGTATCCGCGCTCGTTCGCCGATGCGAACGGTGACGGCGTGGGCGATCTGCCCGGCATCACGGCGCATCTGCCCGAGCTGCAGAACCTCGGGGTCGACGCCGTCTGGCTTTCGCCGTTCATGACCTCGCCTCAGCGCGACGCCGGCTACGACGTGGCCGACTACTGCGATGTCGACCCGCTCTTCGGCACGCTCGACGACTTCGACCGCATGCTCGAGGCCGCGCACGGCCTCGGGTTGCGCGTCATCATCGACCTCGTGCCCAACCACACGTCGTCGGATCACGTCTGGTTCAAAGACGCGCTGGCATCCTCGGACGGCAGCCCGGAGCGAGGGCATTACTGGTTCCGTGACGGCAAGGGCGAGAACGGCGATGAGCCGCCCAACAACTGGGAGTCCGTGTTCGGCGGACCGGCCTGGACCCGCGTCACGAACCCCGACGGCACGCCCGGGCAGTGGTACCTGCACCTGTTCGACACGTCGCAGCCCGACCTCAATTGGACCGACCCGTGGGTGTGGGAGCAGTTCCGGGGCATCCTGCGCTTCTGGCTCGACCGCGGCGTCGACGGCTTCCGCATCGACGTGGCCCACGGCATGGTGAAGGCCGACGGCCTGCCGGATGCCACGCCCGACGAGGCCGCCGGATCGATGGGCGGCGCGGGTGGCGCGCTCGCCCTCGAGCCCGAGATCAGCGACGAGCCGCCGAGCCTGCCGTACTGGGGCCAGGAGGGCGGACACGAGATCTTCCGCGACTGGCACAAGGTGCTCGCCGAGTACGACGGCGACCGGGCGCTGTGCGGTGAGGCGTGGGTCGACCCGCCCGCCAAGCTCGCCCGCTACGTGCGACCCGACGAGATGCAGCAGACGTTCAACTTCTCCTATCTCGAGACGCCGTGGCAGGCCCCCGCTCTGCGCACGGTCATCGCGGACTCTCTCGCCGCCTTCAACGGGGTCGGCGCACCGAGCACCTGGGTGCTCTCGAATCACGATGTCGTGCGGCACGCGACGCGACTCGGCGTGAGCGGCGACAACCCGCAGGGCCACGGCCTCGGGCCGAAGTCGAACGTCACCGTCGATGCGGTCACCGGGCTCCGGCGCGCCAGGGCGGCCACCACCGTGATGCTCGCACTGCCGGGCTCCGCCTATCTGTTCCAGGGCGAAGAGCTCGGCCTGCCCGAGGTGATCGACCTGCCCGACTCCGCCAGGCAGGATCCCACGTGGTTCCGCACCGACGGCGAGCGCTACGGGCGCGATGGATGCCGCGTGCCCATCCCGTGGACCGCAGCCGGCCCGTCATTCGGGTTCAACGACACCGGGGCGAGCTGGCTGCCGCAGCCGGCGATCTGGGCGCTGCTGGCGCGTGACGCCGAGGAACTGGATCCCGACTCGACGCTCGCGCTCTACAAGCTGCTGCTCGCCGAGCGCGAGGGACGCGGGCTCGGCGCGGGAGAGCTCGAGTGGCTCAAGGGCTTCGGCGACGATGTCGTGGCGTTCCGCAACGGCGGCGTGACGGTGGTGGCGAACCTGGGCGAGGCATCCATCGCGCTGCCCGACGGCGAGGTCGTGGTGTCGAGCGAGCCGCTGACCGGCACCGATCTGCCGACCGACACGGCTGTGTGGCTGCTGGGCTGATCCGGCCAGGAGTTTGACGGGCACGAGCACATGACGGGCGCAGGGGCATGACGGGCATCGACGAGGTAGCGCGGCTGGCGGGGGTCTCCACCGCCACGGTGTCGCGCGCTCTCAGCGGCAACGGTCCCGTCTCCCCCGCCACCCGTGACCGGGTTCGATCGGCGGCCGACTCGCTCGGGTACGTGGTGTCGTCGAACGCGTCGAGCCTGGCATCCGGTCGCACGCGCAACGTGGGCGTGGTGGTGCCGTTCCTCTCCCGCTGGTTCTTCTCCTCGATCGTGGAGGGCGCAGAGGCGGCGCTGGCCCGCAAGGGCTACGACCTCACGCTCTACAACCTCGGCGGAGGCGAGGAGCTGCGGCGCAGCGTGTTCGAGCACTTCCTGCTGCGCAAGCGAGTGGATGCCGTCGTGGCCGTCGCGCTGGAACTCACCGACGACGAGGTGAACCGGCTGCTGGCCATCCACAAGCCGATCGTGGGCATCGGCGGCCCGATCCCCGGGGTGCGCACGCTCACGCTCGACGACCTCTCGGTCGCCAGGTTGGCCACCGAGCACCTCATCTCGCTGGGACACACCCGCATCGCTCATGTCGGCGGCGCGGTCGAGTTCGACCTCGACTTCCACCTGGCGTCCACGAGGCGTCGCGGCTTCGAGCGCGCCATGCACGAGGCGGGACTGCCCATTCGCGACGATCTGTACCAGCCGGCGGACTTCACGATCAACGGTGGTTACGCGGCCGGCAAGCAGTTGCTGGGACGGCCGTACGACCGACCGACGGCCATTTTCGCGGCCTCCGACGAGATGGCGATCGGATGTCTGCTGGCCGCCCGCGACCTCGGCCTCACGGTGCCGCACGACGTCTCCGTCGTCGGCATCGACGACCACGAGCTGTCGGACTTCTTCGGACTGACGACCGTCGCGCAGTTCCCGAGGCAGCAGGGCGAGATGGCGGTGGACGTGCTGATGGGCGAGCTCATGCCCGAGCCCGGCGGCCCCGCCGCGCTCACCACGGAGCTCCCCTACCAGCTCATCGTGCGCTCGAGCACGGCCCGCCCCGCGGAGTAGCCACACCGGTGCGCGCCCCGCGCGCCGAACGTGCGGGTTCCTAGCGCCGAGAGTGTCGGCTCCTCCCGCCGAGGGTGCGCGTTTCTGCGCCCGAAAGTGCGCATCTCCCTCGGTGAGAGTGCGCGTTCCTCACCTCGGGCGTGTTGGTTTCTAGCACCGAGAAGAACCCGCACTCTCAAGGGGGCAAACCAACACTCTCGGTGAGAGAAATGCGCAGTCTCGGCGCCAGGAACCGACACTCTCGGCGTCGGAAAGCCGCACTCTCGGCGTTACGGTGGAGGCGTCAGCGGTCGACGACGCCGAGCTCGTCGAGGATCGGCTCGAGTTGCGCGAACAGACCGGGCTCTGCGGCGATGGTCAGCGCGCGGCTCGCTGCGGCGCCATGCAGGCCGGCGACCTTGGCACCGGCCTCGGCAGCGATGAGTGCGCCGCCCGCGTGATCCCAGGGCTTGAGGCCTTTCTCGTAGTAGGCATCCAATCGCCCGGCGGCCACGCCGCACAGGTCGAGCGCCGCGGATCCGATACGGCGGATGTCGCGCACCTGCGGAATGAGCCTGCTCACGGCCTCCGCCTGCAGCCCACGACGCCGCGAGTCGTACGAGAATCCGGTGCCGACGAGCGCGAGCGAGAGCTGCTTGCCGGTTGCCACCCGAAGCCGCGTGTCCCCCAGGTACGCCCCACCGCCGGCGCTCGCCGAGTACACCTCCCCCGACGCCGGATTGACGACGGCGGAGGCCAGCGCCCGCCACGTGTTCGGGTCGGGCTCGCCCTCCACGACGGCGATCGACACCGCGTAGGCGGGGATGCCGTAGAGATAGTTCACGGTGCCGTCGATCGGGTCGACGATCCAGGTGAGGCCGCTGCTGGACGCCGTGGCGTCGCTCTCCTCGCCGAAGAATCCGTCACCGGGTCGCGCCGTGGCGATGCGCTCACGAATGAGGTCTTCCGACTCGCGGTCTGCCGCGGTGACGATGTCTTCTGGAGCGGTCTTCGTGGCCGCCACCTCGACACCCTGCTCCCGGCGCAGCCGCACGAGCTCGCCCGCCTCGCAGGCGATCGTGCGGGCGAGATGAAGGAGTTCTCCGATCGCTTCAGGCATGTGTTCGATGCTACGGGGCGGAGGACCCGGGCCGGGCGCTTGGCGTGTCGCGAGCATCCGGCTTATGCTCCCATTCATCGAATCTTTGTTCGAGTCTTGTGCAAGGAGGATTGCCGTGAGCATCACTCATACCACCGACATCGTCACCGTCTGGCTGGGCAGCAACGGCGCACCGCAGAGGATGTTCTGGGCCGGCCACCGCTACCGCGTCACCGACACGCCCACCCGCCTCGGCCCCGAGCCCGACCTGCTGCTGAGCCCTGCGATCACCCACCCGCCGAGGCCGTCGACCGGCTGGCGATTCCAGGGAACCAGCGACGACGGCGACAGCCGCGTCTTCGACGTGCGCCGACGCGACGCCGGTGACGGATGGGAACTGCTGCGTGTGATCGACTGAGCCGCACGCGTGTGTCAGCATTGCACTCGTGAGCACCGACGCCGACGACTTCGCGCAGGACGCCGTGGATGCCGCCGAGATCGCCGCGGCGAAGCATCCATCAGACCACCCCATCTATCGGGCGACACCGCAGGAGGGCCTCGCGCGCTTCTTCGCGAAGTACGCCGTCTTTCACGGCCGGGCCAGCCGCAGCGAGTTCTGGTGGGCGTGGGCGCTGAACATCGTCGTGTTCTTCGTGGCAGGCATCGGCGTGGAGATGGCGACGTCGCTCGCCGGCCCGCACGAACCTCGCCCGACGCCTGGAAGCACCGTGATCGGCGTCGTCTTTCTTCTCTACGCGCTGGCCGTGCTCGTGCCGAGCGTCGCCGTGCTGGTGCGCCGGCTCCACGACGCGAACCTGTCCGGCTGGTGGTGGCTGCTCACGCTGGTGCCGTTCGCGGGGCCCGTGATCGGCGTGATCTTCGGCATCCTGCCCAAACAAGGCTACGGAAAGCGCTTCGACCGCGGCTGAAACCTCAGGCTCTGGATGCCCCGCTACTGCGGTGCGCGCCGTCCCGTCTGCTGCTCCCACACCTCGAGCTCCCTGGTGAGCGCCTTCGCGAGCTCGAAGACCTGCTCGGGCGGGATGCGCACCCGCGTCACGACGCGCGCGTTCACCGAGCGCTGCGGGGTGCCGTGCTCGTCGTGCGTCTCTGTCGCGGGGCCACGCAGTGAGGCGAAGTCGAGCACGAACACGTTGTCGGTGTGCCAGATGCTCGCGAAGTCCGCGAACGTGCCTGCCTCGTTCTCCGACGGAATGTCGAAGTTGATCTGCGTCGGCACGGATTGCTGCGCGTCATCCTGTTCGTCGGCCACGGCGCCCCCTCACGGTCGATGTTGCCCGCCGAAGTGAGCCTATCCGTGGCGGGCATCCGCGCGCTCGATGTCGCACTTACGATGGGTCCAATGACTGGCGCCCTTCCCGATCACGAGTTCCACAGCATGCTGGAAGAGCATGCCGCCGCGCTCGCCCGGTCGGAGAAGCGCACTCTGCTGCGCACCAGGGACGGCGGCATGTACAGCTACCGCAAGGACGAGCTGGGCTTTCGCCGCAGCAGCAATCCGTACTACGTGCGCACCTGGTGGGGCGTCGGGGTCATCGCCGTCATCGAGCTCGCCGGCGTGGCGCTGGGGATCTACCTCTTCGTCTCGCCCGGCTTGCACGACGAGGCCGCGGGTTGGACGCCGTTCTGGGGCGCCCTGTGGCTGATCGCGATCGGCGGTCTCCTGCTGGCCGTGTCGGTGACGCTCATGGTGCGAGAGTTGCGGGCCCGGCGCCGACGCCGCGAACGGGGGGCGCCGGAGCCCGCGTGATGCGGGGGCTCGCGAGACTTCACCTGGAGTCGACCGCTTCACTTTTTGCTGCACCGCAGTCGGCTCGAACAACTCGACGCAAGGGACAGCGGCTGCTCTGGCGGATCGGCGCTGTGTGGTGCGAGCATGAGGGTCGGCGAAACAGAACCGGCACTACCGTGAGACTGGACGTTGAACGCCAACTCGTCCCGAAGGCACTCGCGAAGAGCAAGTGTTGTTGTTCGGATGGAGCTGTGGGATGAGTGGTGGTGTGGACGGCCGTCTGGTGCGGGTGAGTCTGGCCGGTCAGATCAGGGATTACCTCACGCTGGAGATCGCTCAGGGGCGGCTTCCTCCGGGCACTCCGGTGCGGGAACTGGAGATCGCTCAGCGGTTGGGCACGAGTCAGACTCCGGTGCGGGAAGCCTTCCGTGAACTGACGGCAGCAGGCCTTCTGGAGTCGCGCACGCACGTCGGCACCAGGGTTCGGGAACTGGCGCAACAAGACCTCATCGACACCGTTCCGGTACGCGCCGCTCTGGAAGGTCTTGCCGGGCGGCTGGCTGCCACACGTATCGACGGAAAGCTCGATGAGGCCCGCGAAGCCGTCGCCACCATGCGGATGCTCTCCGATGGCAACGACCGACTCGCATTCGCCGGAGCGTCCACCCGTTTCCACCGCGCCATCGTGATCGCAGCAGGCAACGAGTCCCTCGCCCGCGCATGGAACGCGCTCGGCATCGAGATCATCACGATCATCGCGATGGCCTCAGACACCTACCCCCTCAGCCAAGCAGCCGACGACCACCAAAACGTTCTCGACGCCGTCGAATCCGGCGACCCCGACACCGCAGAGCACGCACTCGACAGCCACCTCAGGCACTACGTTCCAAACGATCCGGGCGAAACACCCTGACCGCGACGATCAGCGACCGTGCTCTTGCATGCTGCCCACGGCCTGCGCCACGGAGATGATCGTCTTGACGTTCACCGAGCCCGAGATCGCAGAGTCGCCGCCGTGGCGCACAAGGTCGACGAACTCGGCGACGACAGCCTGCCGATCGGTGAGCGCCAGATCTGCAACAGGTACGTCTACGCGCCCCGACTCGTCGGTGGTGAGTTCGATGAAAGCATCGTCAGCCGAAGCGGTCGCGTTGCCCGCCCAACGGATGACGCCCCGCGAACCTTCCATCTCCCACAAAGACGACCACGGAGTTTCGGGCGCATGGCTGACCTGATCTGCGCTGTATTCGACGAGCAGACCAGACTCCAGTTCGATCGTCGCCGAGAATGCAGTCAGACGGCCCGGAAGATTGCCGTAGACCCAGCGGCGAGCGTCCACGTCGGCGATCTCACCGAGAAGCGCTCGAACAAGATCGAAGTGATGCACTGAGATCTGATACAGGACCGAACCAGTCGCCGACCCGTCGGGCGCGGCCAAGGCGGGAGGATACGCACCGTGATCGCGCCGGAACGTGAGACGAACATTGCGAAGCTCGCCGATGGCGTCTTTCGAGAGCAGATCCGCGACGGTCGCCACTACAGGCCAAAACCGATAGTTCTGCGCCACGCACAGAATCAGACCTCGTTCGGCCGAAAGAGCGTTGAGATCCTCCGCCTCGGCAACCGTGACCGTGTAGGGCTTCTCCAGCAGCACGTGTTTCCCGGCGAGCAATGCCTCGCGCGCGAGGTCGTAGTGCGCTTCGATGCGGGCCGTGATCAGAACTGCGTCGGCCTCAATGGATTCGAGCGCCTCACGAAGGCTGACGAACTTGCGGTCCCCGGGCAACGCCGTGTGCTCCTCCAATCGTGATTCGTTGGAGTCAACGCATGCGATGACCTCGATGCCGGCGGCGTGCGGCAGAACGTTCTTCGCCCAGTCTTGACCCCACGGACCGAGGCCGACCTGGATCGTCGGAACGGGGAAGAGTTGCGTGCTGGATGTCATGATGTGCTCCTCAAAAGGCTGATGATCGTCGTGGATGTCGTGTGCGCGACACAGGCTCCGGTTCGTGCGCTTCTCCGTCAGGCAGTGTGCTGGGGATGTAGTGATCGAGGTGGCTGTCGAGTGCGTGCTCTGCGGTGTCGGGGTCGCCGGATTCGACGGCGTCGAGAACGTTTTGGTGGTCGTCGGCTGCTTGGCTGAGGGGGTAGGTGTCTGAGGCCATCGCGATGATCGTGATGATCTCGATGCCGAGCGCGTTCCATGCGCGGGCGAGGGACTCGTTGCCTGCTGCGATCACGATGGCGCGGTGGAAACGGGTGGACGCTCCGGCGAATGCGAGTCGGTCGTTGCCATCGGAGAGCATCCGCATGGTGGCGACGGCTTCGCGGGCCTCATCGAGCTTTCCGTCGATACGTGTGGCAGCCAGCCGCCCGGCAAGACCTTCCAGAGCGGCGCGTACCGGAACGGTGTCGATGAGGTCTTGTTGCGCCAGTTCCCGAACCCTGGTGCCGACGTGCGTGCGCGACTCCAGAAGGCCTGCTGCCGTCAGTTCACGGAAGGCTTCCCGCACCGGAGTCTGACTCGTGCCCAACCGCTGAGCGATCTCCAGTTCCCGCACCGGAGTGCCCGGAGGAAGCCGCCCCTGAGCGATCTCCAGCGTGAGGTAATCCCTGATCTGACCGGCCAGACTCACCCGCACCAGACGGCCGTCCACACCACCACTCATCCCACAGCTCCATCCGAACAACAACACCGTACCGCATTATCGATAATGCTTGACCGATAAAGCATCAGCCTATACGCTGACCGAAACGTAGCGCAGCCGCGGGCGGCGCACACAACCCGAAGAACCGCCGTCGCACCGAAAAGGGTGGCCGCGACGCAAACGCACTCAGGTAGAGATCAATGGTGATTGAGCAACAGGCTGCGCCGGCCATCGGCCAACGAATCGGGCGCCAACGTCGTGCCTCACGACGCACGGGATGGCGTGGAGCATTCGCCCTTCCCGGGTTCGTGTACTTGCTGATCTTCGCGCTGTATCCGATGTATCAGCTCGTCGTGATGTCGCTTAGCGACGTCACCAGCGCGAACATCCTCGGCGCGTGGTCGTTCAACGGTTTCTCGAACTTCGCGTCGACGACATCGAGTGCGGCGTTCGGGGTCTCCGTGGCGAACACGCTCATCCTGGTGGCAAGCCTCTTGCTCATCGGACTCATCGGCGGAACGATCGCAGCGCTCGCGCTCCAGCGAAGCGGTTGGCTGACGAACCTCACACTCGGCCTGATGATCTTCGTCTGGGCGCTCCCACCCGTGGTCGCAGGCAATCTTTGGAAGTTCCTGCTCTCCGACACCGGCGTGGTCAACTCCGCGCTCATGAGTACCGGAGCCATTCACAAACCGATTCTCTGGCTCGTCGACTCGCACCTCGCATTGCTGTCGATCGTGTTGATCTCCGGCTGGCTCGTGCTGCCGTTCGGCGCGCTCGTCGTCCGTTCGGCATTACTCGACGTACCTCAGGACCTTCTCGAGGCAGCCTCACTCGATGGCGCAGGCGGTCTCAGTCGTTTCTGGTACGTCACGCTTCCGCATCTGAGGCCGACGCTGTGGGTGTTGGCCGTGCTCCTGGTCGTGAACGCGTTCCGCAGCTTCGACCTCATCTACGTGCTCACCGGAGGCGGGCCAGGGAATGCGACCTACACGCTTCCGTTCCTCGCATACCAGCAGGCATTCCAGACCTTCCAATACGGAATCGGCTCTGCCACCTCGATCCTGTCGCTTCTGATCGTGCTCGCCCTGGCTCTCGCCTACGGCTGGGTGCAGAGAAAGGATGCCCGATGAAGCACCTGCCCTCGCGCATCGTCACAACGGTGCTGCTCCTCGCTTATGCCGTGCCCCTGCTCTATCTCGTCCTGACGTCGCTGAAGAACAATCAGGACGTTGTGGCACACTCGGCGTCGCTGATCTTCGTCCCCTCGTTACAGGGATACGTCAGCGCCTTTCAGCAGGGGATCCTGGGCGCCGGACTGAGCACCATCCTTATTGCGGGGATGACAACGGTCGTGTGCCTGGTCATCGGGCTGCCGACGGCTTACGGGCTCGCAAGATCGCGTTCGATCCTCATTCCGATCGGGCTTTCGATCCTGATCATCTTGCAGATGATCCCCCAGACGGCGACGCTCATCCCTCTCTACCAGGTACTGGGCAGTTGGGGAATGCTCGGCTCGTACCTCGGGCTGATCGTCGCAGACGCCGCGATGCTGCTGCCCTTCACCATCATCCTGTTGCGGCCGTTCTTCGCCAGTGTGCCCCTCGAACTCGAAGAGGCGGCAGCGATGGACGGGGCCACCAAGCTGGGGACCTTCGCCAGGATCGTACTTCCCGTCGTTCGCAACGGGGTGATGACCGTAGGAACTCTGCTCTTCATCATGACCGGCGGCGAATTCATCTACGCCGTCAGCTTCTTGTCGAACCCTCAGCAGTATCCGCTCAGCGCCACGGTGGCGCAGCAGATCTCACAGTACGGCGTCGATTGGCCGGCCCTGATGGCGATCGCAGTACTCGCATCGATACCGACCTTGATCGTCTTCGCCGTGGGGCAACGCACGCTCGTTCGAGGGTTGTCGCTCGGCGCCGTCAAGTAACGCAACAAACCCATGCACTGAATCAAGGAGGAAGAAGTGTCTCAGGAAGTACAACTCACAAGCACCTCGTTCAGCCGGCGCAGTCTGTTGAAGGCGGCAGGTGTCGGGCTCGGCGTGTTCGCCTTCGCGCCCTTGCTCACCGGCTGCGCCGGCGGCTCGGGAGCCGGCGGCAGCAAGACGGTCACGTTCTGGCACTACACAGTCTCATCGGACAAGGTCGCGACCGGGACGAACAAGGCCATGGCGGCGCTCTTCGAGAAGGCGAAGCCCGGCTACACGATGAACCTGGTCTACATTCCCGCGGAACAGATGACCAACAAGCTGATCGGCACCGCCACCAACAAGCAGGGCCCGGACACGATCATGCACAGCGGCGACCTCGACCAGCTGGTGCCGGCGAAGGTTCTCTCTGATCTCAGCGACAAGTTCAAGGCTTGGGATCAGAAGGACAAGTTCCCGGAATCGGCGCTCGGAAAGCGCAACGGCAAGATCTACTCGATCAAGTCATACGCCAATCTCATCGGGCTCTGGTACAACAAAGACATCCTCGACGAGTGCGGGGTCACCGACCTTCCGACTACCTTCGACGAGCTCGGCACCGCCCTGAAGAAGGTCGGCAGCAAATACATCGGCCTCGGCATCGCCGGAGCAGGGGACAACACGAACGCCGACTGGCAAGGTCGTCCCTTCTATTCCGGTTTCGGGTTCGACTATCTCAAGCCCAAGGTCGGGCCGCTCGAGGAGACGTTCACGCTGCTCAACGACTGGCGAAAGGCCGGCTACCTTCCGAACGATGTCGCAACTTGGACCCAGGTGTCGTCATTCCCTCGGTTCACCGCCGGCCAGGTGGCATTCTGCGTCAACGGCAACTGGCAGCTCGGCAACGCCAAGGCCGACGCGAAGTTCAAGTTCGGTGTCGTGCCCATGCCTCGCGGCCCGAAAGGCGGCACCGTCTATATGGGCGGCGAGGAATTCAGTGTCGGAGCCTTCAGCGAAGACCCCGACCTCGCGTGGGAGTCGCTGGCGGACTCATGGTGGAGCAAGGAGGGGAGCCTGCTCACGCTCACCAGAGGGGGAAGCATCCCGCTGCGAACAGATCTCGCGGACGCGAAAGAGCTTCAGGATCCGATCATCAAGCAGTTCCAGCTGGCGACTAAGTACGGGACCGCCTATCCGGACGCGGGTCTCGGTACGAACGTCGTGGCCGCGCGCCAGGCCATGGGGACCGGATGGAACGCCATGATGTCCGGTCAGCAGACACCTGCCGCAGCGGCACAGAGCGTCGTCGACGCTCTGCACAAGCTCGGCTTCTGAAACCCCGGGTGGTCCGGGGCGACTCCCCCCGGGCCACCCGGCATCCGATCGTCCCATTAACGACAAGGAGGATGCGATGACCGCTTTGCGCGTCACCGTCTGGAACGAATATGTCCAGGACGCCACCGACCCGGCGATAGTGGCGGTATACCCCCGTGGAATACATGCGGCCATCTCGGAGGGCCTCTCCGAGTTGCTCGGCGACGACATCGACGTGCGGCACGCGACGATGGGCGAGCCTGAGCACGGCCTCTCGCGCGAGACGTTGAGCACCACAGACGTACTCTTCTGGTGGGGGCACCTGGCACACGATGACGTCGCAGACGCTGTGGTCGACGCTGTTCAGCAGCGTGTCCTCGATGGCATGGGTCTCATCGTGCTGCACTCCGCGGCCGGCTCCAAGATCTTTCGTCGATTGATGGGGACGAGCTGTCGCCTCGACTGGCGCCACGGAGACCGCGAACTGTTGTGGACGGTGAACCCCACTCATCCGATCGCCGAAGGCGTTCCACACCCGGTCATCATCCCCGAACAGGAGATGTACGGAGAGTTCTTCGACATTCCGGTGCCCGATCAGCTCGTCTTCATCAGCTCCTTCAGCGGAGGAGAGGTCTTTCGAAGCGGATGCTGTTTCCTACGCGGCAAAGGCAGGATCTTCTACTTCTCACCGGGACATGAGGAGTACCCCGTCTATCTGCAACCTGAGGTGAAGCGCATCCTCGCGAACGCGGCGCGCTGGGCAACGCCGACCTGGCGATCCGACATCGTCATCGACGACGGCGCACATCGGGACACGGGTTGGTTCGAGAACGGGGAGCGGTAAGTGCTCTCCGATTCTCTGGATCCTCACCGGGAGGCACTTCGGAGACAGAGCGGATTCGATTCGGAGGACCGGGAAACGCTGATGATCGTGGCTCGCTCGATGTACCCGCACGATCGTCTGTCAGACGATCCGTACCGACGAGTCGTCGACGCGATCCTCGACGAAGGCGAGCGTGACGCAGAGCTCACCGATGCACTACTCGATGGATTGTCGGAACTCCGTCGGGCTGGACTGTTCACGCTCGGCTGGCGGGAGAACGACATCGTTGACCACCTCAAGTCGATTGCCGCTGGCCCCTTCTTCACCGCCTTTCGCTCAC
This sequence comes from Humibacter ginsenosidimutans, assembly GCF_007859675.1. GTDB lineage: Bacteria > Actinomycetota > Actinomycetes > Actinomycetales > Microbacteriaceae > Humibacter > Humibacter ginsenosidimutans. The sequence continues at coordinate 3,512,319 of NZ_CP042305.1, read as the reverse complement.
GTGTCGTGTGGCACCTCTACAACGATCACGAGGTGTGGGAGTTCATCGGCTACCCCGGGGAGTCCTTTTCGCAAGGCGGGTATCTCCACCGGGGTTTCGACGACCTGGACTGGCTGCCTTCGCCGCGCGTGACCGAGAATGCCGAACCCATGCTGGAGGTCGTTGCCGACCTCGAGCAGGAAGAGGACGCCAGCAGATGATGAAACGGAACACCGACGAGCTCTGGAACGAGGCGTCACGCGGTGAGCCGGAAAGCCCGCTCTTCGATTCGAACGACGTCGATGTGGCGGTGGTGATCGGCACGGGTCCGGCTGGTGCAACACTGGCTCTCGAATTAGCGAGAGCGGGCCAACGTGTCGTTCTCTTCGAAGCGGGACCGTGGATCGATCCGGCCTCCTTCATCAACGATGACCGTGCGGCCTTCGAACAGATGAGCTGGACCGATCCGCGTGAGGCGACCGGAACGTGGCAGCTCGCCCGTGACTTCCCCGGAAGCCCCGCATGGATGGGGAAGCTCGTAGGGGGTACGGCGAACCTCTGGACGGGACTGACTCCGAGGTTCAAGGCCCACGAATTGCGGGCGTCCGAAACCTACGGCCGAATTCCGGACTCCACTCTGATCGACTGGCCCATCGGCCTCAACGATCTTGAAAACGGGTACGACCAGGCGGAACGGGCTGTCGGAGCGACCCACCGGCAAGGCCGGCCGCCGTTGCCTGCGAACAACAACTACAAGGTCGTTGCCAATGGGGCCGCTCGGATCGGCTACACGCACTATGCGACTGGTCCCTACGCAGTGAACGCAGAGCCGTATGACTGTCGTCCCGCGACAATCCAGGACGGATTCGCGTCCCAAGGCGACAAGCAACGATCGAAGTGGACACCGCTCGTCAGCGAGATTCCGAGGGCGCTGGCGAGCGGACTCGTAGATCTCCGCACCCGCTGTCACGTCACCCGGATCACTCTCGGTGCGAACGGACGAGCAGACGGCGTCGTCTTCGCCGATGCCGACGGCATCCTGCATCGCCAGCGAGCCCGATTCATCTCCGTCGCCTGCAATGCGATCGAGACGGCGCGGCTGCTCCTTCTGTCCTCGACTGCGGGACACCAGAACGGTTTGGCGAACGGCTCTGACCAGGTGGGACGCAATTACATGCGACACACGAGCGGCGTCATCTACGCGGAATTCGAGCAGCCGGTCCACATGTATCGGGGCGAGCCGATGGCAGGGTTGATCGCTGACGAATCACGACACGATCCGTCTCGCGGCTTCGTCGGCGGCTACTACTTCGAAATGATCTCGCAAGGGCTCGCCTCTTTCTCCCAATTCAACGAGCCCGGGGGATGGGGGGTGGAGTTCGCGAGCCGCATGGAGGCATACACACGAACATCGGCGCTCTGGATCTGCGGTGAGGATTTGCCCCAGGCCACGAACAGGGTGACGCTCAGCGACAGCGCGACAGATGCACTCGGACTGCCCGTACCCGTCGTGCACTACGACGATCACTCGAACGACATTGCGATGAGAATGCACGCCTACGATCGCGCCGAAGAGCTCTTCAGCGCTGTCGGCGCCGTCCGAATCACAACAGCGCCCCCGTTGCCCTCCGGTCACAATCTCGGGACCGCGCGAATGTCGCTCGATGCGGAGAGCGGTGTCGTCGACCCTTACGGTCGAGCACACGAGGTCGACAATCTCTTCATCTCCGATGGCTCGGTGTTCCCTACAAGCGGCGCGGCGAATCCGACGCTGACCATCATGTCGCTGGTCTATCGACAAGCGGCCCACATCATCGGCGCCCTTCGCTCTGGCGAGCTGTGACGCACCCGAACATGACGAATGAATGGAAGGCCAACGCCATGGACTCTCGCACCTCAGCCCGCCAGCTCAAGGAGTATGTGGGCGCATCAGACATCTACATCAACGGATCGTTCAGACCAGCCGCGCGTCAGATGGACGTTCTCGAAAAGGCCACCGGGATCACCCTGGGCTCCGTCGGACTCGGCGGTTCCGACGACCTGGACTCCGCGGTCGAAGCAGCGGAAGACGCTCAGAAGGAGTGGGCTGCACACCCATACTCGACACGAGCCGAGTTCATGCATGAAGTCGCGTCAAGGCTGGCCGACCACACCGACGAGTTGGTCGAACTCATCATGCGTGAGACGGGTTCGATCCGCGGGAAAGCCGAGTACGAGGTGGCGGCCTCGCTCGACGAGCTCAGGGCTGCAGCGAGTCTGGCGACACACCCGCTTGGCGAGGTGCTGGCCTCGCAGGATCCAGCACGGCTGAGTCTTAGCGTGCGGGAACCGGTGGGCGTCATCGGGCTGATCACACCCTGGAATTTCCCCCTCGTGCTCGCGATGAGGGTCATCGCCCCTGCCATTGCGCTCGGCAACTCGGTGATCCTGAAGCCTTCTCCCGAGACGCCTCTTTCAGGAGGACTCTTCATCGCAGCCCTGTTCCATGAGGCCGGAGCTCCGGCGGGGGTGTTCCAGGTCCTGTGCGGCGAACAGACGTTCAGCGAGGCGCTCGTCGCGCATCCCGGCATCAAGATGGTCCACTTCACGGGTTCCACGGGGGTCGGGTCACAGATCGCCGCCACGGCCGGCGGACTGCTGAAACGGGTCTCCCTGGAGCTCGGCGGCAACAACGCGTTCGTCGTCCTCTCCGATGCGGACCCGGAATACGCGTCCATGCTCGGGGCATGGTCTTCGTTCCACTATCAGGGCCAGACCTGCATCAGCGCGGGCCGCCACCTTGTCCACTCCTCGCTGATCGATGCGTACACAGAGGCCATTGCGAGAAGAGCACGCGAGATTCAGGTCGGCGATCCGGTTGACGGCACCAATGGACTCGGCCCCATGATCAATGAGCGACAGGCGGCGCGAGCCGATGATCTTCTCGCGCGATCGATCGCTCTGGGCGCGCAGGTAGTCACGGGAGGACGACGTGACGGCCTCTTCTTCCAGCCGACCGTACTCAGCGGAGTCACCAGGGAGATGCCCATTTGGACGGAGGAAGTCTTCGCACCGATCGTGCCGATCATGGCGTTTGAGGATGACGCAGAAGCAGTCGGCCTCGTCAACGAGAGCCACTACGGGCTGGTCAATGCGGTGGTCACAGAGGATGAGGCCAAGGGGCGCCGATTCGCTCGCGCCTCGCGCTCGGGCATGGTTCACATCAACGACGCGACGCCCATCGACGAAGCCGTCGCTCCCTTCGGCGGCATAAGCGCCTCCGGCTATGGCGGAAGATCTGGGGGCCTCGCGAACATCGAGGAGTTCACCGAGCGAAAGTGGATCTCCGTGCGGCAGGGACGCACGGAATATCCGTACTGAACCGGCAGCACCCTTGGGGTCGCGGGCCGACACCGTGCAAGAACGACCGACACGGCCTCCCTGCCTGGCTCGCGGCCGCGACTTCGCGGCCGAAGACAGGCGATGAAAATCGGCGCATGTCCCATTCAGCGAACAGGCGGGCTCGCGCGCCAGGCATCCCACAGCGCCGCGTAGTCGGGTTCGTCGACGAGCAACCGCTCGTGCGGCGAGCACGCGACGATGCGTCCGTCGCTCATGAGCGCCACACGATCGGCGGTCACCGCCTGGCTCAGCCGGTGCGCGACGATGAGGGCTGTACGCCCGCCCAGCACCGCGTCCATGGCCTTCTCGAGACGACGCGCGGCAGCGCTCCCCGCATCCGCGCTGGCCTCATCGAGAATGACCAGTCCCGATCGGCTGAGCGCGAGGCGGGCGAGGGCGATGTGCTGAGCATCGGCCGGCGTCAGCGTTGTTCCCGAGCCGACGTGCGATGCGAGCCCCTCACTGAACGCTCCGGACCCAAGCGGGACGCCGGCTGCGCGAGCAGCCGCGCCGAGCTCTTCATCGGTCGCCCAGGGGGCCACAAGGCGAAGGTCTTCGGCGAGAGTTCCGGTGAAAACATGGGTGCGCTGTTCGAGGAGGGTGACGAGCGGACTCGAGACGCGCAGGCCGGCGGCGTCCGTGAAGACGATCGACCCGCTGCTCGGTTTCACCAGGCCGGCGATGAGCCTGGCGAGCGTCGTCTTTCCCGCGCCGCTGGCGCCGACCACGGCGATGCGTTCGCCGGAGCGGATGTGCAGGTCGACTCCGCTCAACACCTCGCCGCGCAGTGGATACGAGACGGCGATCCCGTCGATCACGACGCCGAGCGCAGCCATCTGGTGGCCTTCCCGGTTCGGGATCGCGAAGACGGGCGGCGGCGCGGGGGCGGAATGCAGGGGACGATGTGATCCTGCTCGCGCAGGCTCCGTTGCCTCGTTCATGCCGATCAGTCCGGCGAGCCGGGTGAGACTGGCCCCCGCCTGTTGCATGGTGTCGAAGAGTCCGAGCACGGTGTTGACCGGGTCGAAAAGGCGCACGAAGAAGAGCGCGGCGGTGGTGGCGGCGCCGAGGGTGACGGCGTCAGAGCCGACCAGCACGAACCCGACGACGCAGATCGCCCCGAGCCCGACGAACTCCGCGGCGTTCAGCCGTCCGAAGAACCGTGTGGAGAGTCGCACCGCCTTCGCTTCGAGCCCGATCGCACTCTGGGAAGCGGCCCCGACCGACGCTTCCGTTCGGCGTTCGAGACGCAGAGCGCGTATTGCCGATGAGTCACGCACGGCGTCGAGCGTGAGCTGGGTACGTTCGCTCTCGGCGACACGAGCATGTCGGTAGACGGGACCTGAGCGCCGCAGGTACCAGCGCAAGGTTCCCGCTTGGATGGGCACGGCGAGAAGACCCGCGAGCGCGAACCGCCAGTCGAGAACGGCCAGACCGAAGAGGGCGGCCACGATCGACAGTGCTGCCGAGACGAACGCGGTGAGAGTTCCTGATGCCGCCTCGGACAGCCGTTCCACGTCTGCGGTGAGCCGGGTGACCACGTCTCCCGACCCGGCGCGCTCGACCGCGGCCGCGTCGGCCCCGAGCACCGAGTCGAATGCCGACTCGCGGAGACCGGCCACCACGGGCTCTGCGACACGCACGGTGAGAGATGCCGAAGCCGAGGCCGTCACCCCCGCGACCACCGCGCCGGTCACCAGAACGACCAGCGCACCGGCGAGAGCCCCCACCGATCCACGCCCAGCGATCACGTCGACCGCGAGGCCGATGCCGACCGGCACCAGAAGGCCGGCCGCGGCCTCGGCCGCCAACGCGATGACGCAGGCCGCCAGCACGAACGGATGCCTGCGCGCTGCCTCCCACAACAGCCCGGCCGCGCGTGCCGGGCTCGCCGGTGTCGGATCAATCGTCGTCATCGATGGACCACCTCGCGATACCGCGCGTTGTCGGCGGCCAGCTCGTCGTGGCATCCCGTGATGGTCGCACGACCATCGTCGACGAGCGTGACGCGATCACACATCGCCAACAGCGTGGCGCTCGTCGTCACGACGACGGTGGTCAGCCCTTCGCGGTGCGCGCGGAGACCGGTCGCGATCGCCGACTCGGTGACGGCATCCAGAGCAGAAGCCGGCTCGTGCAGCACAAGGATCGGGGGTCGCTCCATCAGCAGACGAGCGAGTGCCACGCGCTGTCGCTCGCCGCCGGACAAGGACGTCCCGCCTTCCGTGACGAGGGATGCGAGGCCGCCTGCACGTCGTTCGATCACGTCCAGCGCTCCCAACGCGCTCAAGGCGGACTGCACGGCCGGCACGAGCGCGTCGTCGTTCGCATCGGGCGTGCCTGTCGTCATCTCCGACAGGTCGCGTCCCGGAGGCAGCGCACCGTGCGGCCAGACCAGCAGCTGCGCTCGACGTCGGTCGCTGTCGAGGTCGGAGGCCGAAGTTCCGTCGATGAAGAGCGTTCCGGCTTGGAAACCGCGTTCGCCGCCGAGCACGGCTACGAGGGCATCCGCGTCGTCGGGCGAGGAGACGGCAACCCCGTGCATCGAGCCGAGCTCGACCTCCAGCGCCAGGTCTTCGATGCCTGCGACGAAGAGGCCGTGAACGGCCAGGGCAGGGGCTGCGGTTCTCCGCCCCCGCTCGAGACGCGGGGCACGCCTCTCGCTCCGCTCGTCGACCGGAACGAGCACGGGTGCTGTGGTCAGCACCTGACGGATGCGTGCAGCCGACGCGCGACCGCGCGACATCGCGGGCCAGCATGCTGCCAGCGCGCTCAGGGGTCCGATGATGAACTGGCTGAGCCCGAAGACGGCGATGACATCGCCGATCGTTGCGCCGCCGCCGAGCGCCAGCGCCGATCCGACCCCTGCAACGGCCACGAGGTAAAGGCCCGTCGCGAACGCCGCGATGCCCGCCACGAGCCCCTCGGCGTCCGCAGCACGAATGGCCTGTCTCATCGATGACGAGCTGACCCGTCGATACCGGGCTGCCGCCGCCGCTCCAGCACGGAGACCGGCGAGCACGCGCAGCCCGGAAACCAGATCGGATGCCGTCGCCGCAGCGTCCGCGCTTGCTTGCTGCTCCGCATGACTGCGGCGCTCGACCAGACGACCCAACGACGAGACCACGAGCAGCACGAGCACCGCGGCCACCACGATCAGCACGGCGAGCAGCCAGGACGTGCGCGCGATCAGCACCACCGATGCCACGAGGACCACCAGACCCGCTGCGCCGGAGAGAAGCGTGCGCACGGTGCCGGCGACGCGCCGGGCATCCGATGCGGCGATCGTGACGAGCTCACCGGCGCGACGCGGTTCGACCATGCCGCGCGGGTCGAGCACGCGCTCGATCACGAGCATCCGCAGGTCGTGCTCGATGCCGAGCCTGGCCGCCGCAGCGAACCGCGCGCCGAACCGCCAGCTGAGCGAGAGCAGCACGAAGTCCGCGGCGAGCACCACGAGCCAGCCCACCAGTCGAAACGGATCGTGCCGGGCTATCGCGTCATCGATCAGCGCTCCGACCACGATCGGAACCATCGCTTCGCCGAGCTGGTGCGTGCAGAGGAAGACCGCGGCCGGTGCCAGCGAACGCCAGCGCGAGAGCACGACGACGGAGGTCGAGGGCGCATCGGGCGAGGTCACGCGGGCCACGCTAGCCTGCCACGTCACGGCGGTTTCGTTATATCGTGACGAACTATGTCGGAAAATCGCCACGCTGCGATCGTGCTGCACAACCTGCCCATGGAGGCCGGCGAGCGCTTCGACGAACACGAGCACGACCTGCACCAGCTCGCCTGGGTGCGCGACGGAGTGCTGATGGTCTCCATCGGCGACCGGCACTGGATGCTGCCGCCCACGCTCGCGCTCTGGATCCCGGCCCACACCCCGCACGCGAGCTCGGCCATGCGCACGGCGGCTCACATGCAGGGCATTTATCTGCCCGCGAGCATGCTGCCCGGCTGGAGGGACCCGACGGTCGTCGGCGTCCCACCGCTGCTGCGCGAGCTCATCGACCACCTGTGCAGGGACGACCTCACAGCCTCGGCCCGGGATGCCGCCGAACGGCTCGTGCCCGAACTGCTCGAGCCGGCGCAGACGTTCACCGTCGACGTGCCGCTGCCGCGCGACGAGAGGGCGGTCAAGATCGCCGAGGCTCTGAGCGCCGATCCCGGCGATGAGCGCGACCTGGCGGCGTGGGGCCGAGCCGTCGGGGCGAGCACACGCACGCTCTCGCGAATCTTCGCCGCCGAGACGGGCATGGGCTTCGCGCAATGGAGATCACGACTGCGCCTGCGCGCCTCCCTCGCACACCTGGCCGACGGTGAATCCGTCAGTCGTACGGCGGCGCTGGTCGGATTCTCGTCAGCGAGCGCGTACATCGCGGCGTTCGGGCAGCTGACGGGCATGACGCCGGGCGCGTACTTCGAGCGGATGTCCGAAATGGCGGAGCTGCAACACGTCGTGGCCGATCAGCGACGAAATGACGGTCCGGGCGTCACGTATGGTGACTAGAGCAAGGTTTGCTTAGCCTTACCTAACCTGCGATACGGATGCGATGGCGCACGACGCCTCGTCCGCGCGGTCCCCCACACCCCGAACTCGGAAGATCACCGATGCCTTCACGCACCCCGAACCGTCGTCTGCCGCGCCTTCTCGGCGCCGCGGCCCTCGCCGCATCGCTCGTGCTCACCGGCTGCTCAGCACAGAAATCCGTGGCAGATCCGGCGGCGTCCGGTTCTGCCTCGACCCCCAGCACGGTCGTCAAGACGCTCTACGGCGACGTGACGGTGCCCGCCCACCCGAAGCGCGTCGCCGCGCTCGACTTCCCTGAGGCCACGGCGCTGGCCGACCTCGGGATCAAGCCCGTCGCGATCGGCAGCTACACGCCCGACCTCGACTACTACACGTCGTTCCTGAAGGGCGTTCCGATCGCGACCGACGACTCCGGCGTGCCGATCGTCGAGAAGGTCGCGGCAGCGAAGCCCGATCTGATCATCCTCGACTCGTTCACCGACCAGCTCGCGAAGAACCGACCCATCTACGAGAAGCTGTCCGCGATCGCGCCCACCGTGGTCCTGAAGTGGACGGAGGCGGCCGGCAGCTGGCAGGAGGACGCCGCCGGAACAGCGAGGGCGGTCGGCAAGACGGCCCAGCTCGACAAGCTGAAGGCGCAGTTCGAGGCGCGCGCGGCATCCATCAAGAAGAAATACGCCGACGTGCTCGCGACGAAGACGATCGACCTGATCAGCGGCGACGAGAGCACCTGGTTCCTGTACGGCCCCACGTCGTCGCACGGTCGGGTGCTCGCCGAGGCCGGTGCACGCTTCGGAGCGGCCGCCGACCAGAAGGACGGATTCGTGCAGTACTCGCCGGAGAGGTACGACCTGCTGAAAGACACCGGCATCGTGATCGTGGACGCGGCCACCGATGCCGAGGCGGCCAAGGTGACCGGCTCCCCCGTCTTCGGCACCATCTCGGCGGCGCGGGACCACGATGTGTTCCGCACCCCGTACTTCTTCCCCAGCAGCTACCGCATCGCGAACGCCTTGCTGGATGACTTCGCGAACGCCCTGAAGAACGCCCAGTGACCTCCGTCACGCCTCGCTCCGTACCGGCGGCCGCACCGGAGGGCCGTCCGACGACGGTGGATCGAGAAGTCGGAGACGGTGTTCGCACGGGCTCCGGACTCCGATGGGCCGGCTGGGTCGCCAGCCTCGTGCTGCTGGCCCTGTTGGTCGTGGCCAGCATCGCGATCGGCTCGAAGGACATCGCCTTCGGCCAGGTGCTGGATGCCCTCACCCACCCCACCGGCAGCGATCAGGACCTCGTGGTGACGGCGCTGCGCGTGCCGCGCACGGTGCTCGGGCTGCTGGTGGGGGCATCTCTCGGCGTCGCGGGGGCGCTGATCCAGGCGTTCACGCGCAACCCGCTCGCCGACCCCGGGATCCTCGGGGTGAACGGCGGCGCCACCGTGCTCGTCACCGTGGGAGTCGCGTTCTTCGGCATGACGAGCATCACGCAGTACCTCTGGCTCGCGCTCGCGGGTGCCGTCGGCACGACGGTGCTCGTGTACGCGATCGGCCGGGCAGGGCGCGGCGCCACCTCCCCGGTGCGGTTGACGCTGGCCGGTGTGGGCGTCGCCGCCGTGCTCGGCGGCATCACGACCGCCATCACCCTGACGAACCCGACAGCGTTCGCCAGCATGCTGAGCTGGTCCGCCGGCTCCCTGACCGGTCCGCCGCTGGCGACATCGGCCCTCATCGCTCCGTTCGTGATCGTCGGCCTCCTCATCGCGGGAGCCATCACCCGAGACCTGAACGCGCTGGCGCTCGGCGACGACCTCGGCGCGTCGCTGGGCAGCAGGGCGGCGCGCACACGCGTGCTCGCGGTGGTCGGCGTGACGCTGCTGGCCGGCGCGGCGACCGCGGCCGCCGGACCGATCGGCTTCGTGGGACTCATGATCCCGCACGTCGCCCGCTGGATCACCGGGCCCGACCAGCGCTGGATCTTCGCCTACACCCTCACCCTCGGGCCGTGCCTGCTGCTGGCATCCGACGTGATCGGCAGGGTGGTGATGCGACCGGCGGAGCTGCCGGTCGGCATCGTGACCGCGTTCGTCGGGGCGCCGGTGCTCATCCTGCTCGCCAGACGCGCGAAGGCGAGCGGACTGTGAGCGCGCCGGTCGACTTCGGCCGACGGCAGATCGTGCTCAGGGCATGGTCGCTCTCGCTGCGCATCCCCCGCCGATCGCTCATCGTCGCGCTCGTGCTCACCGCCCTCGCCGTGCTCGTCGCACTCGTGTCGCTCGCGACCGGGTCGTACGCGCTCTCCCTCGACCAGGTGATCGGCGCGCTCACGGGCACTCAGGGCGGCATCGTGCACACGATCGTCGTCGACTGGCGACTCCCCCGGGTCCTGCTCGCAGCCCTCTTCGGGCTCGCCCTGGCGCTCAGCGGTGCGATCTTCCAGTCCCTCACCCGCAACCCGCTGGGCAGCCCCGACATCATCGGGTTCGACACCGGCGCATACACGGGCGCGCTGCTCGTCATGCTCGTCATCCACGCGCAGGGCGTGTACTCCACGACGATCGGAGCCCTCGCCGGCGGTCTGGTCACCGCCGCCGCGGTGTATCTGCTGGCCTGGCGACGCGGGGTTCACGGATTCCGCCTGATCATCGTCGGCATCGGCGCCACCGCGATGCTCGGATCGTTCAACACCTGGCTCCTCCTCCGAGCGACGACGCAGGACGCGATCAGCGCGTCGTTCTGGGGAGCAGGGTCGCTCGACACGGCGAGCTACGCGCAGCTCGGGCCGGCCGCGGGCATCCTGCTCGTGCTCTTCGCCGCGACAGGGATGCTGTCCCGAGGCATGCGCGCGCTCGAGCTCGGCGACGACTCCGGCAGGCAGCTCGGCGTTCGTGCCGAGGGCACCAGGCTCGCCCTCGTGGTCGTCGGCGTCTCGCTGAGCGCGACCGTGACGGCACTGGCCGGCCCCATCGCCTTCATCGCCCTGTCGGCTCCGCAGATCGCGCGTCGGCTGGCCGGATCCACCGGCATCCCGCTCGGCGCGTCCGCGGCCACCGGATGCCTGCTGCTGCTGGCCGCCGACTGGATCGCCCAGCACGCGTTCCCGGTCGTGCTGCCGGTCGGGGTCGTCACGGTCGTGCTCGGCGGCGGGTACTTCGTATGGCTGCTCATCGCGGAAGGACGACGACGATGAACCACACTCCCGACGGAGTCGCGCCGAACGCACGGCTGCGGGCGGCGCAGGTCACGCTCGGCTACGACGGTCGCGACATCGTCCGCGAACTCGACGTGCGCATCCCCGACGGCTCCTTCACGGTCATCGTGGGGGCGAACGCGTGCGGCAAATCCACCCTGCTGCGCGCCCTGGCGCGACTGCTCAAGCCGCGCGGCGGGTCCGTGCTGCTGGACGGGCGGGACATCCATTCGCACCGCACGAAGGACGTCGCCCGCACGATCGGCCTCCTCCCGCAAACATCGATCGCGCCCGACGGCATCACGGTGGCCGACCTGGTGGCCAGGGGTCGGCATCCCTATCAGAGCGCGTTCCGCCAGTGGTCGCGCGACGACGAGGCCGCGGTGGCCGAGGCCATGGAGGCAACGGGCATCACCGAGCTCTCGGGCCGGCTCGTCGACGAGCTCTCCGGAGGCCAGCGTCAGCGTGTGTGGGTGGCTATGGCGCTGGCGCAGCAGACGGGCATCCTGCTGCTGGACGAGCCGACGACCTTCCTCGACATCGCGCATCAGTACGAGCTGATGGAGTTGTTCCGTCGCCTCAACCTCCGGCACGAGCGCACCGTGGTGGCCGTGCTGCACGACGTCAACCAGGCCGCGCGCTACGCCACGAACATGATCGCGATGCGGGATGGCCGCGTCGTCGCGCAGGGACCGCCGCGCGAGATCGTGACCTCACGGCTCGTGCACGAGGTGTTCGGGCTGCCGGCGCACGTGCTGACCGACCCGATCGCCGGCACGCCGCTCATCGTGCCGTCAGGCGCGCCGGGGTCGGCGTTCGCTGCTGAGTCCTCCCCGTCTTCACCGCATGCCGCCGACGACGCTGTCGGCGCCCGTGAGCATCCCGTCGACCCGATCGACGAGGACCCCCAGGGCGTCGAACTCCTCGGCGCCACCGTCTCGACAGGAGCACAGCATGACCCGACCCGTTGACCGCCCGCGAGCATCCCGGATTCGCCGGCGCATCCTCGCCGTGACCACCGGCGCCGCCATCGCCGCCCTGCTGGCCGCCTGTGCCGCGTCCCCATCCGGGGCGGAGGATGCCACGGCCGCCACCCGCACCGTCGCCACTGCCATGGGCAAGGTCGCCGTGCCGGAGCATCCGCTGCGCGTCGTCTCCGTGCACTCGTGGACGACGGAATCGCTCTTCGATCTCGGGGTGACGCCCGTCGGTGTGGAGGACAGCGGCGCACAATACGTGCCGTCGCGCTACCTCGCGCGCTGGAAGGCCGTGCCCAAGGTGACCAGCGGCGCCGACATCGACTTCGAGAAGATCGCCTCGCTCAAGCCCGACCTCATCGTCGGGGCGGACGTGCCCTATCTGCACAAGGCGTACGCCAAGCTCGAGGCGATCGCCCCCACCGTGTTCGCGCCATTCACGGACGCCACGACGTGGCAGACCTACCCCACCTATACGGCGTCCTTCGTGAACAGGGCCCCCGAACTGAAATCCCTGAAGGCGAAGTACGACTCGGCGATCGCCTCGGTGCGCGATGAGTATGCCGATCAGCTCAGCACGCTGAAGTGGGACATCATCCAGGGCGGGTTCGACAACGGGAACTACTGGATCTACAGCACGACCTCCGACGTCGGGAACGTGCTCACGAAGCTCGGCGCACACTTCGCTCGCGCCACGACCGACGTCAAACCGGGCGGAACGAACTCCGTGTCGTACGAACAGGCCGATCTGCTCTCCGACGCCGACAACATCATCTACTACACGAACAACGACGGCTCGCCGGCGAACAACATCGACAAGCTGTTCGCGTTGCCGACCTTCACGAAGCTGCCGGGCGCCCAGAAGGGCCACCTGATCGGCACGGCTGACTTCTTGCCCGGCTCCTACTCCGACGCCATCGGCATCGTGGACACGATCGGCGACGCGTTGAAGGCCGAGCACTGAGCACTCGGATCCCGGAATGAATGCGGACGCGGTCCCGGCGGGCATCGAGCGCCGGGACCGCGTCCACCGCTGCGTCTGTTCGATGCGACGCTCTCCGAGCGCCGATTCCTCTCGGCCGGAATGGTGCGCGTCACGGTGCGCGGCGACGCCCTTCGCGAGCACCGCGTCGCCTCGGCAGAGGTCCACCACGACATGCATCGCGTCGAACTCGACGAGCTCGTCGATCCGATGCCGGATGTCCGAGTGCAGTGGATCCGCTCGGTCGGCAGCGGCAACGTGCTCGTGCGCGCCCTCAGAGCCACGGAACTGTCCGGTGGGCTCCCCTTCGTAGGGGCGGGATGCGAGACAGCTGAGCTCAAAGTCATCCGCCGATATCTGAGGGCCGCGCGCGACATCCCCCGATCGCACACCGAACTCGTCGGCTACTGGAGACGCGGGCAGCCATCGGACTGAGAGCCGGCCGGTCGGATCAGCCTGGGCGTGGTGGCGTGCGCGTGCCCCCAGTGCAGGGGTATTCCCGTCATGCATGCGGGGACTCGGCGTCTTCTGAGATGAAAGGCTCTCGAGTCTTTCCTGCCCGTGAGGGCGGCGCGCCGACCAGTCACCCGAACGCTGGTCGGCGCGTCAGCATCGCGGGTCGATCACCGTTCCGTGGGCGCGGTTCTTTCGTGCCCATCGTGGTGATCCCCGTTGTGGCCTTGGCGTGCTGGCCACATTCCTCTGCATGCAGCATCGACGCCGCCCGGACATGGACGTGTCCCGGCACCCCCACGCCGGGACACTGCACCGGTCTACTCCCACCAAAGAACGGTGAGATCACCGTAGGCCTCGGCAGGGTTCGAAACCACCCCTTGACAGGTGAGGAATCAGCGCTCCTGTTCGACATGCTGCGCGAGCAGGTCCCAGTCATCGAGACTGATTGTGCACGCGGTCGGACGATGTGCATCCTCGCTCGCCGCGGTGCGCTCGGCATGCGTCGTTCCGGCGCGAAGGGATGACTCGATCCCCGACATGATCGTGAATGTATCGCGCCGAAGCCTGCGAGCAAGTAGCGAGAACGCCCCGCCGCTTCGATGAGCGACGGGGCGTGATCCCAGTGATTGTCTGGGTGGCAGGTGAGGGATTCGAACCCCCGAAGGCTATGCCGGCTGATTTACAGTCAGATCCCTTTGGCCGCTTGGGTAACCTGCCTTGGCGCTCCCGACCACATGTGATCACCTGACCGAAGGCGCCTCACAAGAATACCCGGGCGGGGGCATCCTAAGAAATCCGCGCAACGGCCGCGCGATTGTGACCTACTTCGACGGGTCGTCGTTCTCGGTCGGCGGGTCGAACGGGGGCACGTCCTTCTCCGGACTCTCGCCCTCGGCGGGCTCCGTCGGGCGCTCCGTGAACGCCTCGCCGTCGGCCGGCCATGAGGTGTCGGCCGGCGCATTCAGGCCGCCGCCCACGGTGCCGACGTTGGGCATGAACTCGTCGTTCGGGCTGATCTCCGCGGCGTCGCCGTCGAACGGCGCCTCCTCCGCGTCGCCCGCCGCGGTTCCTGCAGCAGCGGCACCGGCCGCAGCAGCACCGCCGAGCCCTGCCGCCTCGTCGATGACCGTCTCGTCGGAGGCCGGCGCGTTCGGGTCGGGCGTGGGAAGCGCGCCACCCGCATCCGCCACCGACTCCGCCGCGTCTTCGACCTGTTTCTCGGCGCGGCGCGAGCGCACGATGCCCGCAACGATGAGCGCGATGACGCCGAGCAGCACGATGATGCCCGCGACGACGAGCCAGGGTGTCACGTCGGATCCGGTCGCGGCAAGGCCGCTCATGCGTTCGGTCACGCCGCCAGCATAGAGGTAGCGGATGCCCCGCACGAGGAAACACTTCGGCGCCGGCTCCGATCGGCGGTGCGGCCCCTGCCCGTAAACTCGCATGCAGGCGAAAGCCGATCGCACCGCATCTCACGAAGGAGCCACACGTCATGGCAGATTCGTCGTTCGACGTCGTCAGCAAAGTCGACAAGATGGAGGCCGACAACGCCGTCAACCAGGCGCGCAAGGAGGTCGAGCAGCGCTACGACTTCAAGAACGTCGGAGCATCGGTCGAGTGGAGCGGCGAGAAGGTGCTGCTCAAGGCCAACACCGAGGAGCGCGTGAAGGCCATCCTCGATGTGCTCGAGTCGAAGTTCATCAAGCGCGGCATCTCGCTGAAGAGCCTGGATGCCGGCGACCCCTACGCCAGCGGCAAGGAGTTCCGCCTCGAGGTCGGCCTCAAGCAGGGCATCGACCAGGAGGCAGGCAAGAAGATCAACAAGCTCGTCCGCGACGAGGCGCCCAAGTCGGTGAAGAGCCAGATCCAGGGCGACGAGGTGCGCGTCTCCTCGAAGAGCAGGGACGACCTGCAGGCCACGATTGCACTGCTCAAGAAGGCCGACGTCGACGTCGACCTGCAGTTCGTGAACTTCCGCTGATCTCGATGCCGCTCCCCTCGACCGACACCGTCGTTCTCTACCCGACCACGGGCGCCGAGTCGCTGCGCGCCGACGGCGTCGTGCTGCACGTGCAGCCGTACGGCGACGGCCGCGAACTCGTGCTGCTCGACCGCACGCCGGCGCATCCCGTCGACCTGGCGTGGCCCGACCAGGGATCGGATGCCGGCAGCATTCTCGTCGACGGTCGCGAGGCATCCCTTCTCGACGTCGTCGTCGGCGCCACCGATGGCACCAACCTGTTCGTCGGCGACGACGTTCCCGTGCGCCGCGGCACGGAGGGCTGGGCGTTCGTCGTCGTGCACGTGCTGGCCGAGCCCAGTCGCATCGCGGTCGGCGACGAGGTGGTCGTGAGTGTGGACGCCGCGCACCGCCGCGCGCTCTCGGCGGGGCACACGCTGTGCCACGTGGCATCCCTTGCCCTCAATGCGGCGTTCGCCGACCGCTGGAGCAAGCCGGTGCGCGAGGATGCCCTCGGCCGCCCCGACTTCGATCACGAGGCCATTCAGTCCTCGACGATCGTGCCCGACGGCTCGGTCGACGTGTTCCGCCTGAACAAGTCCCTGCGGCGCAAGGGCTTCGCCACCGAGGGCCTCGACGACGCGCTGGATGCCGTCGCTTCGGCCGCCACCGCCACCCTGCTCGAGTGGATCGCCACCGACGCCCCCGTGCACATCGAGCGCGAGGGCGACGGTCTCAGCGACCCTCGGTACTGGGTGTGCGAATTGCCGGGCGGCATCGCCCGCATCGCGTGCGGCGGCACCCACCTGAGCTCGCTCGGGGAGCTGGGCGGAGCATCCGTCGCCTTGGAGCTCGGGGACGACGCGGGCACGACGACGCTGACGATGCGCTGCTCCGCGGCGACCCGCTGACCGGCGCGAGCGCGACACAGAACAGGAAATAACGACGGCCGCGACGGATATCGTCTCGGCGGCACGCATATCCTGCACGGTGACGCGGCCGCCTGCGAGCTGAGACCCTCACCCCAGCGCGTACCGCAGCCACCGCGCCATCGCCTCGTACGCCTCCGCGCGCACCGGCGGAGCCGACAGCACGATGTCGTGCAACGCTCCGTCGAAGCGCTGCACCGTGACCCGTGAGCCGAGCTGGGTGGCGCGGGCGGCGATCTCGTCCACGTCCAGCACGGTGTCGGTGCGCAGCATGGCGTCGCTCCACACCGGAGAGATCGTCGACCTCGCCGACAGCATGGTGAAGACCGGAAGGTCCAGGTTCAGCCCGTTCGCCACGCGGCGATGGCCCTCCAGCACCGCGCGCAACCACGCAGGGTGCAGTGCGAAGCCGCGCTCGGGACGCCAGTCAGGGTTGTACGTCCACTCGCCCTGCTCGGCTGCGGAGACCGAACGAGAGTAGAAGCCGAAGTCGACAGACGGCATCCTGCCGCGTGGCGCGACCCTGGCATGCAGGTCGATGAGCGGGCGCAGCATGTCACGGCCGAACGACCCGGTCTGAAACTCCAGCCACGGACTGTTGAGCACCAGCGCCGACGCGACGCCACGGTGCCGAGCTGCCCACAGGCTGAGCGTGAGGCCGCCCGTCGAGTGACCCATCAGGATCAGCCGCCGGCGTGGATGCCCGCCAGCAGTCGGCGTGTGGCCCATCGCTCCCAGCGCGGCGGCGATGTCTTGGTCGTAGGTCTGCAGGTCGCTGATGAATCCCGGCGTCTGACCGGGCCGCAGGCTGCGCCCGTAGCGACGCAGGTCGAGCGCGTGGAAGCGCGCACCCTGACGCCACCAGAACTCGGCGAGCTCCTTCTGGAAGAAGTAGTCCGACCAGCCATGCACGTAGAGCACGTCGTATCCGCGCGCGGGCAGCGCCAGCGCGACGCGGGGCCGTCGCCGGTAGCGCACGACCGTCGCCACGAGCGTGCGAGCGTGCGCGTTCGCACTGGACGGCGTGCCGCGCCTCGGCACCCTGCCGGACGTCGGGTCGACGGGCGCGGCATCCACCGAAGCCACGCCGACCGATTCCGCCCCGAGACGCAACGTGCGCTGCTCGAAGGGCCGGCCGAGCACATCAGGTGCCCATTCCCCCATGCGGCAAGCCTATGCGGGCTCTGTCACGTCACCGCCGGTTGGGGTGATACCGCGGGTTGAGGAGCTCGCGGCGCAGCCGCGGGCGTCTCGAAACCCACGGCAGCGCAGAGCATCGGGTTTCGAGACGCGCCGCTTCGCGGTGCTCCTCAACCCGAGGGACGACGCGCGGCTCAGGCCGGGCTGTTCGACACCCGCACCATCTCGTCGCGCGGCACCACCTTGATGCGCGCGCGACCCTGGGCCGCACCGAGCGCCATCTCGTGCGCGTCGAGATTGTGCCAGCCGTCGAGATTGGTGAACTCCACGTCGCGCGAGCGCAGCAGCTCTACCACCGACGCCTCGGACGGGTCGGCGGGCGTCCACCAGTTGCCGAGGTCGTTGATGAGGTGCGAGACCGTCTCCATGGCATCCGACTTGGTGTGCCCGATGAGGCCGACGGGACCGCGTTTGATCCACCCCGTGGCGTACACGCCGTAGAACTGGGCGTTGTCGGTGGTGTGCAGCACCGGCCCTCGTGGTTCGGAATCACGCCGTGCCGCTTGTCGAACGGGATGCCAGGCAGCGGCGACCCGAAGTAGCCGACGGCCCGGTACACGGCCTGCACCGGGATCTCGCGCACCTCGCCGGTGCCGACGACGCCGCCCTGCCCGTCGGGGGCCGTGCGCTCGTACCTGATGGCGCTCACATGCCCGTTCTCGTCTTCGACGAACTCCGTGGGCTTCGCGTAGAAATGCAGGTGCAGCCGGCGGGATGCCTGGCCCACCTCACGCTGCCGCCACTGCTGCAGCACCCGGTCGATGACGAGCACCTGCTTGTTGCCGGCGATCACCTCGCGTGCGTGGTCGTCGTAGTCGAAGTCCTCGTCGTAGAGGATCATGTCCACGTCGCGCAGCTCGCCGAGCTCGCGCAGCTCGAGCGGTGTGAACTTCACCGAGGTCGGCCCGCGCCGGCCGAACACGTGCACGTCGGTGACCGGCGACTCCTGCAGACCCTCGTACACATTGTCGGGAATCTCAGTGGGGAGAAGGTCTTCTGGATGCTTCGCCAAGATGCGCGCGACATCCAACGCCACATTGCCGTTGCCGATCACCGCGACGGACTCCGCTTCGAGCGGCCAGGTGCGCGGGAAATCGGGATGCCCGTCGTACCAGCTCACGAAGTCGGCAGCGCCGTACGACCCCTCGGCCTGGACGCCAACGATGTCGAGGGGGGCGTCGCGCACCGCACCGGTGGCGAAGATGACCGCGTTGTAGTGGTGCTGCAGGTCTTCGAGGGTGATGTCGGTGCCGTAGCGCACGTTGCCGAAGATGCGGATGTCGCCGCGGTCGAGCACGTCGCGCAGAGCCGTGATGATGCCTTTGATGCGCGGGTGGTCGGGGGCAACGCCATAACGCACCAGGCCGTAGGGAGCAGGGAGCTGGTCGAACAGGTCGATCGACACGTCGAACTCGCGCTCCGCCTTGAGCAGGATGTCGGCGGCGTAGATTCCGGCGGGTCCTGCCCCGATGATCGCCAAGCGGAGTTTGGTCATGACGGGGTCCTTTTCGTCGTCGTGGTCGGTGTCGGGCTGGCGCTCTGCCTCATCCCTGCGCACGGAGCGGCGCGCCTGCGCCTTCTCGGCATGGAGGGCGCTGCTGACGTGCATGGGCGGGCATCCTTCTCGTCGGATCGATCAGCTGGAGCGTTCGACGATCGAGTTTGCGAACCGGGTGAGGGCACGTTTCACGGGGCCTTCCGGCAGGGGTGCGATGGCCTCGACGGCCTCGCGCGCCCAACGGTGCGCCTCGTCGAGCGTCTGCTGGGTCACGGGATGATCGCGCAGCTGCCCGACGATCTCGCTCACGTCGACCTCGTCGCCCGCACCGAGCACCTCGGTCTCGATGCGCTCGAGCAGGGCAGCGGCATCCACATCGTTCGGAGCCAGCTCGCGCAGCTTGAGCAGGGGCAGCGTGGCGACACCGGCGCGCAGGTCGGTGCCAGGCGTCTTGCCGGTCTCGGCGTCGCTGGCGGAGAGGTCGATCACGTCGTCGACCAGCTGGAAGCCCACGCCGATCTTCTCGCCGAACTCCATCACCGACGCGTTGTACTCCTGCGGAGCGCCCGAGAACATCACGCCCATCTGGGCGGCCGCCGCGATGAGCGAACCGGTCTTGTCGGCGAGCACGCCGATGTAATGCTCGATCGGGCCGTCGCTCTCGTTCGGCCCGATCGTCTCGTGCAGCTGGCCGAGGCACAGTCGCTCGAAGGTGTCGGCCTGCAGCCGAATGGCGCCCTCGCCGAGACTCGCCACGAGCTGGCTGGCGCGCGCGAAGAGCAGGTCGCCGGTGAGCACCGCCACCGAATTGCCCCACACGTGCTGTGCGCTGGGCACCCCACGTCGGGTGAGAGCCTCGTCCATGACATCGTCGTGATAAAGGGATGCCAGGTGCGTGATCTCCACGGCCTGCGCCGCCGTGATCACCTCGGGCGTCGCCCCCTCGCCGAGCTGTGCGGTGAGCAGGGTGAGCATGGGGCGCACCCGCTTGCCTCCGGCGTTGAGCAGATAAGCGGCCGTGACATCCGCGAGCTGATCGGCGAACTTGACCTGTTCGGCGAGGCCCGCCTCGACCTGATCGAGACCCTCGTCGATACGGGCCGCGAACCGCCTGTCTTTTCCGGACGCGAAGAACCGTTCACCGAGCCCGAGCTGGCTGGTCAGCGTCGTCCCCCGACGCGCGAGAGGCAGCGATGGCACTACTGGTCACCCTTCGGGTCGACGGAATTCGGGGCGGCGGATGCTCCGCGCCCGGCCGACGGTGCGGCATCCGCTTCGGTCGGCGGCACGAAACCGCGATGCAGGGCCACGATGCCCGCGGTGAGGTTGCGGTACGCGACCCGCTCGAACCCCGCCCGGCGAATCATGCCGGCGAGCGTGTGCTGGTCGGGCCAGTCCCGGATCGACTCCATGAGGTATGCGTAGGCGACCGGGTTCGACGAGGCGAGCCTGGCGAAGATCGGCATGCCGTAGCGCAGGTACGCGTAATAGCCGGCGCGGATCAGGGATGCCGGCGGCCGCGAGAACTCGCACACCACGACCCTGCCGCCCGGCTTCGTCACCCGGAAGAACTCGGCGAGCGCGGCGCCCGGGTCGACGATGTTGCGCAGCCCGAACGAGATGGTCACAGCGTCGAAGCTGTCGTCGTCGAACGGGAGCTGTGTGGCATCCGCCTGCACGAACTCGATGTTCGGGTTGCCGGCCTGACGCTGCCTGCCGACGGCGATCATGCCTGGAGAGAAGTCGGCGGCGATGACGCGAGCACCCGAGTGCGCGAGGGACGCGCTGGAGGTGCCGGTTCCGGCGGCCACGTCGAGGATGAGCTGACCGGGGCGCGGATCGACGGCGCGCGTCGTGGCGATGCGCCACAGCGTCGCGTTGCCGACGGACAGCACCGTGTTCGTGCGGTCGTATCCGACCGAGACCTCATCGAACATCGCGGCGACGTCCGACGGCTGTTTGCTCAGGTCGGCCCTACTCACCCGGTCAAGCTTAGAGGCGATTGAGGGGAGAGCGCTGCGAGCTCGCTCGCAGGGCCGACCCGATTGAGTCTCTGAGCCGCGCAGCCGCGATAGAGGCGATTGAGGGGAGAGCGCTGCGAGCTCGCTCGCAGGGCCGACCCGATTGAGTCTCTGAGCGGCGCAGCCGCGATAGGGCGCGCTTGTGCGCGACGTCGGCCGCACGAAACGTGGCGTCATCGTTGCCCCGCATCCCGCGGTAGTCCGCGCACGACTTACGCCGTGTGCTCCTCAACCCGCGGCAGTCCGCGCCCTGCCGCCCGCTCACCAGCGGTTGTGCACGTCCTCCGCCCAGCCGAGCAGGCCGTCGATCCTCTGGCCGGCACCGTCGTCGGTGGCGATCCAGCCGGAGTAGTGACCGAAGCACTGGCGCGTGCTCGAGGCGATGACGCCCAGCTGCGTCGACGACTGTTTGAGGTGGAACGGCGTGAACGTGGCATCCACGCGCTCCCCCTTGATGTGCCACGGCGTCATCCACTCGCCCGGCCGGTACTCCCAGACGAGTTCCTCGCTGATCTTGTGCACCCTGCCGTCGACCGTGATCGCGTTCTCGGTCGAGCCGGTTCCGTCCGTCCATTTGGCGCCCAGCTGCACGCCGACCCTGCGCTGCTCACCGACCCAGCCCACGAAGCCGGATGCCGCGCCCCAGTTCCACGCGACGCTGTACGGCCAGCGCCCGCGCCCGTGATCGAGCACGGCCCATGATTCCCCCGCCGGAACGCCGTGCTCCACGCCGTCGATGGTGAGCGTTCCCATCGCCGGGCGGTCGACATCCTTCACCGTGTACTGGAACAGACGCCTGCTCCACGGCACCACCACGCCCATCGCCTCGTGGTCGGCGAGGGTGCGACCGTCGGGGCGGGTGGCCACGATGTCGAGCGAGACGCGGGGAGCGGATGCCGTCAGCCGCGTTCCGCCTGCCACCTCGTCGATGTCGATGCGCAGCTCGCCCAGCGGCACCTTCGCCCTGGCGCTTGCGGGCCCTGCGCCCAGCGTCCCCGGCAGCACCACGTCGCGCGCCAGCGGCACGACGGCATTCACCGCGACCTCCTTGCGGCTGTCGCGATCGAACACCCACAGCTCGTGGACGCCCGCGTAGTCGATGGACGACACCGTCAGACCGATGAGGTGCGTGGGCGTCGTGATGCCCCAGTACTCCCAGCGCTTATTGCGGCCCCAGGCGTAGGGGCGTGGGCCTCGGGCGACACCGTCGGTGTTCACGAGCGGGGTGCGGGCCCAGCCGACGGCATCCGGGTTCAGCCGCCCGTTCGGCAGGCAGAGGCTCACGGGGCCGGTGAGCTGGCGCTCTGGAAGCACAGGGGACTCCTCGTCGAGTCGGGGCGGGTGCTGCACAGACTATCGGCGCCCACGCGTTCCCCGGCCCACGCGCAGCCACCGGTGAGGCCGCGCTCAGGACGCGGACGTACGCTAGAACCGTGACCGTAGCCGCAACCCGAGTACAGGCGTTGACGGTCGAGACCACCCTGCTCGACGACGTCCGACACATCATTCCCTTCGCCGACGCGCACACTCCTCTTCTGTGGCTGCGCAAAGGTGAGGGCATCGCAGGCGTCGGCGAGGCGCTGCGGCTGGAGTTCCGTGGAGCCGACCGCATCGCGCAGGCGTCCGCTGCCTGGAAGCAGCTCGCTGCTGCCTCCACGGTCACCGACCAGGTGAGGATGCCCGGCACCGGTCTCGTCGCGTTCGGCACCTTCGCGTTCGACGACGACAGCGCCGCCACCAGTGTGCTGATCGTGCCCGCTGTGATCATCGGCCGCCGCGACGGACGCAGCTGGATCACGCGCATCCGCCGCACCGATGACAAGGCGATGCCCGCCGCTCCGCACACTGAGCCGTTCGGTGCCGAGTACCGACTCACGATGCTGCCGGGCGCCCTGACCCGCGAGGCGTACAAGCGCGCGGTCGGTGAAGCCGTGCAGCGCATTCGGCAGGGCGACCTGGAGAAGGTGGTTCTCGCGCGCGATCTGCGTGCGCACCTGCCCATCGAGTCGGATGTGCGCCGCGCGCTCGTCGAGCTCGCCCTCGGCTATCCCGAATGCTGGACGTATGCCGTCGACGGCATGGTCGGCTCCAGCCCCGAGACCCTCGTTCGCGTACACCGCGGGACCCTCGACGCACGCGTGCTGGCCGGCACGAGCGAACGCGGGCGCGACGCCGATTCCGATCACGAATCAGCCGCTGCTCTACTTGCCAGCGCGAAGGACCTTCAGGAGCACGAGGTGGCGGTGCGCAGCGTCATCACGTCACTCACTCCGCACACCTCGGCGCTCACGACGAGCGAATCACCGTTCCCGCTGAAGCTCCCCAACCTCTGGCACCTGGCCACCGACGTCTCCGGCACGCTCAGCGACGGGTCGGGCTCGCTCGATCTCGTCTCCGCCCTGCACCCGACCGCCGCCGTGGCCGGAACGCCGACGGATGCCGCGCTGCAGCTCATCCGCGAGCTCGAGCCCTTCGACCGCGAGCGCTACGCCGGCCCCGTCGGCTGGATCGGCACCGACGGCGACGGCGAGTGGGCGATCGCCCTGCGCTGTGCCCAGGTGAAGCCGTCGGGCGACATCACGGCATATGCCGGATGCGGCATCATGGCCGACTCGGTGCCTGAGCGCGAGCTTGCCGAGACGAAGATGAAGTTCCGCCCGATCACCGAGGCGTTCGGGTAGGAAGGGCTCCCCCTCCGCGGGTTGAGGAGCACGCGAAGCGCGTCTCGCAACCCCCGACGTCTCCCGCGCGCCGGGTTTCGAGACGCCCGCGGCTGACGCCACGAGCTCCTCAACCCTCGGTTACCTCACCCGGGGAGGATGGCGAGCGTGCGCAGGCGCTCGCGCTGGGCATCCACGTCGAATCGGGCAGGAGGCCAGCCGAGGTCGAGCGACTCAAGGGTGTCGAGCAGCAGCTGCTGCACCGCTAGCCGCGCGTACCACTTGTGATCGGCGGGCACCACGAACCACGGCGCGACGTCGGTCGAGGTGCGATCGATGACGAGCTGGTACGCGCGCCGGTACTCGTTCCAGTGCTGACGCTCGTCGATGTCGGCGGGGTTGAACTTCCAGTATTTGTCTGGCCGGTCGAGACGCTTCATCAGCCGACGGCGCTGCTCGTCGAAGCCGACGTGCAGCATCACCTTGATGATGTGGATGCCCGCATCGGCCAGTTCGCGCTCGAACGCGTTGATCTCCCCATAGCGACGTTCGATCTCCTCTGGTGACGCGAGGGAGTGCACCCGGCCGATCAGCACGTCTTCGTAGTGCGAACGGTCGAAGACGCCGATGATGCCGGGGCTGGGCACGTGCTGGCGGATGCGCCAGAGGAAGTCGTGCGCGAGCTCCTCGTCGGTGGGCTTCTTGAATGCCGTGTAGTGCACACCCTGCGGGTTCACCGCGCCGACGACGTGGGCGACGGTGCCGCCCTTGCCCGCGGTGTCCATGCCCTGCAGCACGAGCAGCACGGCGTCGCGCGCGCCGTCGACTCCGGCCGCGTAGAGCCGCTCCTGCAGCTCGGCGAGTTCTGCGGACGCCCCGCGCAACGCCCGCCTGCCCGACTTGGCCGATCCGTCGAAGCCGGGTCGCGAGTCCGTCGCCCGTGACTCGAGGTCGAATCCGGGGCGCGCGATCAGCGCCTCCGGCGGGTCGAGAATCCAGGTGCTGCGCTGGTGCGCGTCTCTGCTGGGTGCCACGATGCTCCTTCGGTCGGCGCGGCATCCTCGTCGCGTCAGCGTTGCAGAGGCACCTCGACGATGCTCCCGCCCTGCGGCGGTGCGGACAGCGCCTGGTCGAGTTCGCCGCGCGTCGCCGCCCGGCGGTAGCTCCAACCATAGGCCCGGGCCAGCGCCTCGACATCGACGTTCTGCGGTGTCGTGAGCACGCGGCGCATGGCGCCGGCGGGCGCGGTGGATGCCACCTCGAGCGAGTCGAAGATGGTGCCGCCGCCGTCGTTGCCGACCACGACCTGCGCGGTCGGGCGGCGTTCGCCGTCGCCGAAGAGCAGGGATCCTGCATCATGCAGCAGCGCGAGGTCACCGAGCAGCACCCGTGTGACGCCTGCGGGCGCCTCCGGCGTCTGCGCGGCGAGCGCGATGCCGATGGCCGTGCCGATCGTGCCGTCGATGCCGGCGAGTCCCCGGTTGGCGTGCACCCTGATCTTCTTGCCCGGAACCGTGCCGTCGAGGTCGCGGATGAGCCGGGATGCCCCGAGCACGAGCCGGTCGTGCGGCCAGGTGAAGCGCCACACGGCCTCGGTCAGCATGCGCCGCGTGACAGGCGCACGCACCGCAGCGAGCTCGGTCTTCGCGAACGCCAAACGCTGCTCTGGTGAGTGCGAACGCCCCGCGTCGACGTCGGGGGCGACGTGATCGGCGGATGCCTCGGCCTGCCCGTCGAGCAGCCCGCGGCTCGCGAACACCCACCTTCCGACCCACGCCCGAGCATCCCTGTCGTGCGGGTCCGCGTCGCCCGCGTCGACGGACGCCGCCACGGTCGCCGACCGCGACGGGTCGTACACGTCCTCGCCGACGGGTGCGACGACGACGACCTCGACGTCGTCGCGCTTCAAGAGGGCGGGCACCTCGCGGCTGAGCGTCGGATGCCCGAACACGATCGCCCGCCGCACGGCGCCCCCGAACTGCGGCTCGCGCAGCAGGTCGCGATAGGCGACCACGAGGTTCGGGCCGAATCGTGCGCCGCTCGACGCCTCGGCGATCAGCGGCCAGCCGCCGACTCGCGCGAGCTCCTCGGCGTCGGGACCTGCGGCGTTGCCCGCGATGACGACGGTGTGCAGCTCAGCGCCGAGCGAGCGGTGCCTGCGGCCGGGCACGCCGCCCACGTTCGCAGAGCCGATGTTCACGGCACCCCGCGTTCTCTGGACGGCGCCCGCGGCAGGTGCCGGCGCTTCGGCGGAATCGGGGCGGAGGTCGCTTCGCTCGCTCAGTGCGGCAGCGGCGGGAGACGGGAATGCCGACGCAAGGTCGGGCACGGCGACGGAGAGGGGTTCGCGGAAGGCGAGGTTGAGGTGCACCGGACCGTGGTCGTCGACCGCGGCCGACCAGGCCTGGCTTGCGAGGCGGGTGTAGGCATCCACGTCTCCGTCGGCGCCGGTCGGGGCGTCGACGTCGATCGCGCGCCGCACGGCCGCGCCATACATTCCGGCCTGCACCGTGGTCTGATTCGAGCGGATGCCCCGAAGCTCGCTCGGCCGATCGGCCGTGAGCACCAGCATGGGCAGGTTCGAGTGATGTGCCTCGAGCACGGCGGGCAACAGGTTGGCCGTGGCCGTGCCGCTCGTGGTGATGACGGCGGCCGGATACCCGGTCTCGGCCGCGATCCCCAGGGCGAGAAAGCCGCCGACGCGCTCGTCGATGCGCACGTGCAGCTCGATCGCATCGACGCGCTCCAGTTCGGCGGCGACGAGCGCGAGAGCCTGAGAGCGCGAGCCTGGACTGAGCACGATGTGGCGCAGCCCCGCGCGCACGAGCGCGATCAGCAGGGCGATCGACGCGTCGGTGGAGGGGTTGCCCGTTGCGGGCGGCGCCGCGACGACGTGCGCGTCGGCGGGCTCGCCCGTCGTCTCGGACGACACGTCGCCGGGGGACGACACGGCTGCGCCCGTGGAAGCAGGGCCGCGCGCTTCGGCGCGGTCAGGCATCCCTGTGGCCGTCCGCCTCACCGGGGCGCTTCTTGGGGGTGTCGTCGAGGTCGGTGAGCTCCTGCTCGAGCCGGCGGATGCGCTCCTGCTGGGCGCGGTCGCGCTCGAGGTTGCGCAGGAAGTCCGGGTCGTCGTCGGGAGCCATGGTGCGCGGGCCAGCCGGAAGGGCGCGTCGCGGTCGCCCGATCATGAACCAGAGGATGCCGCCGATCACGGCGAACACGACGACGATCGCGATCCACGCGGCCTTCGGAACGCCGCGCACGCGCGGCCCATCGGCCAGCGCGCAGTCCACGATCGAGTAGATGTAGAAGAACGCGGCGATGACTCCGATGATGAGCCAGACGCGAACCATGTGGCCATGTTAACCCGCCGCGCGCGGCGCCGACCTGTGAGCCGGCAGCGGAATCCCCGTGGATGGATGCCGCCGCCCGCGGTCGGTCCACACGCCGCCATCGCTCGACCGGCGAGACCGGCCCACTCACCGTCGCCGAATCCTGTCGCCGAATTGCTGTCGCAACGCGCCCTTTCCGTCTGGGCGCAAGGGCGTGTTGCGACAGGAAAGTGGCGCCGCTGTCAGTGAGGCGGCCCCGCTGTCAGCGGCTCTCAGCAAGCGCACCGCGGCAGCGTCCCTACACTTGAAAGGTGAAACGCATTCCGGCCTGGCTCACCTACACCGTGCTGCGACTTCTGTTCGTGGCCGTGCCGTTCGTGATTCTGTTCTTCGTGCTGCCGGGCGATCTGTGGCTCGTGTCGGCGATCGCCGCCGTGGTCATCGGATTCTGTCTCTCCTACCTGTTCCTGCGCGGACCGCGCGAGCAGGTCGCCGGTCAGCTGGCCTCAGCGGGCAAGCGCGACCGCACGGTCGCGAAGCCGACCGTGGACGACGAGGTGGAGGATGCCGCTGTCGACGCAGCGAACAGCGCTGCGGCCGACGCCGCGAGGCGCCGTCCCCGGTAGGGCGCGCCGACTATTGCGCCAGGTCTCGGCTCTCGCGCCGGAAAACGTGGCCCAGCAGCCAAGACCTGGCGCGATCAGGGCTCAGGCCGATGCGCCGGGCGAGGACCGGCGCGCGAATGTCACAGCGGCGACCAGGCGATCGCGGCGCCGAAGAACGCGGCGAAGAGCAGCGCGCTGATCGACGTGAGCTGCAGTGCGGTGATCAACTCGCGGGGCGTGCGGCCGAAGATCGTGATGACCACGGCCGGCAGGGCGATGAGCAGGGTGAAGAGCCCGAGCCAGCCGAGCGTGTAGAGGATGCTGACCAGCGCGAGGATCAGGAACGGCACGAGCACGAAGATCGTGTACAGCACGCGCGACCACGTCGGCCCGACCAGTACGGCGAGCGTGCGCTTGCCCGCCTGTTTGTCCATGTCGATGTCGCGCAGGTTGTTCACCATGAGCACGGCGCAGGCGAAGAGTCCGACCGCGACGGCGCCCAGCCACGCCACCTGCGAGACGTTGAGCACCTGCACGAACATGGTGCCGGCCGTGGCGACCAGGCCGAAGAAGACGAAGACGAACACTTCGCCGAGGCCGTAGTAGCCGTAAGGATGCTTGCCCCCGGTGTAGAACCAGGCCGCGGCGATCGCCGCCGCGCCCACGATGAGCAGCCACCACTGGTGCGAGGCGATCACGAGCAGCAGGCCGGCGACGGCCGCAAGGGCGAAGAACACGAGAGCCACGATCAGCACGGTGCGCGGACGCGCTCTGCCGCTTCCGGTGAGCCGGCTCGGGCCGACGCGGTAGGCATCCGTGCCGCGAACTCCGTCGGAGTAGTCGTTGGCGTAGTTCACGCCGATCTGCAGGCACAGCGCGACGACGAGGCAGAGGATGGCGCGGATCCAGTGGAAGATGCCGCCGCCCGCCGCGTCGATCGCGGCGCCGCTGCCGACGAGCACGGGCGCGATGGCCAGAGGCAGCGTGCGCAGCCGGGCGCCGCCCACCCAGTCGCGGAAGGTCGCCGGCGCGACCGCGCCGGGTCTGCCCGCGGGATGCCCGCCCTTGCGCTTCGACTTCGCCTTCGTCCTTTTGCGCGCGCTGCTACTCACAAGCCGGAATTGTAGTGGTGGCGCTGATGCGCGGTCCCACGCTCACCCCTCCCGGGGGTTGAGGAGCATGCGAAGCGCGCGTCTCGAAACCCGGACGTCTATCCGGGCCTGGGCCGGGTTTCGAGACGCTCCCGGCTGGCGCCGCGAGCTCCTCAAGCCGCGGAAGTGCCCGACACGAGGGCGGTGAGCGCGATGCGGTCGGGCTTGCCGGAGGCCAGCAACGGCATGCTCTGCACGACGACGACGCGGTCGGGCGCCGCCGCGTGGCCGAGCTCGGCCTGCACGGCGGCGCGCAGCTCGGCGAGCGGCAGCGGCGGCTCCCCTGCCACCACAACGACGGGAGCCTGTCCCCACTCCACGTGCTTCGTCGCCACGACGATCGCCTCCGCGTACCCCTGCACACGCCGAACGGATGCCTGCACCGCGTCGAGCGACACCTTCTCGCCGCCCGAGATGATCACGTTGTCGGCGCGACCCGTGACGCGCACGCGGCCGGCGGCATCCACGGCTCCGAGGTCGCCGGTGCGGTACCAGCGCGTGCCGTCTGCGACGTGGAACGTCGCGTCGGTGCGGTCGCGGTCGATGCCGCCCGTGGCATCCAGATAGCCCACGGCGAGCACGGGACCGGAGAGCTCGATGCGTCCGTCGCACTCCCGCGCGACGACGGTGCCGATCGGCACGCCGTCGTAGACGCACCCGCCGCAGGTCTCGCTGGAGCCGTACGTGCGCACGATGCGCAGGCCGGCGTCGAGCGCTCGGTCACGCAGGTCGGGCTGAAGCGCTTGGCCGCCGATGAGCAGCGCGTCGAAGCGGCGCAGGGTGGTGAGCATGGCGCTGTCTCCCAACACGGAGGCGTCGAGAGCGGCATCGAGCAGGCGAGCGAGTTGCACGGGCACGAGAGACGTGAACCGCTGATCGGCGTCGAGTGCGTCGGCGGCGGCGCAGAACGCCGCGGGGTCGAAGTGCCCGGGCGGCAGGATCACCGGTTCGGTGCCCGCGGCGATCGAGCGCACGAGCACGTTGGCGCCCGCGATGTAGTGCGCGGGCAGAGCCAGCAGCCAGCGAGCGGATCCGGGCTCCTGGCCGCCGATCGAACCGGCGGAGGCCGCGGCACTGGCGAGCAGGGCGTCCGCGCTGAGCGCGACCCGCTTCGGCGCGCCGGTGGAACCCGAGGTCTCGACCACGAGCGCGACGTTGCGCGGCACGGAGGCCGGCACCGACGCATCCTCGTGACCGCCGCCCGGTACACCGACGTGCTGCCGCGGCAGCACCGCGGGACCGTCGCCGGTCAGCGCATCGCGCAGCGCCGCGAACACGGCGCGCGCGTCCCCGGCATCGATCACGGAGAGCTCGCGGGTCACCCCTCTACGCTAGCGGCGGTCGCGGGCATCAGCCCGCTCAGTACTGCCAGGGGAACGGCGCCCAGTCCGGTTCCCGCTTCTGAAGGAACGCGTCGCGCCCCTCGACGGCCTCGTCGGTGCCGTAGGCGAGACGCGTGGCCTCGCCCGCGAACACCTGCTGCCCCACCATGCCGTCGTCGACCGCGTTGAACGCGAACTTGAGCATGCGGATGGCCGTGGGCGACTTGCCGAGGATGGTCCGCGCCCAGCCGATCGCCGTCTTCTCCAGCTCAGCGTGCGGCACCACGGCGTTGACCGCGCCCATCTCGTACGCGCGCTGCGCCGAGTACTCCTGAGCGAGGAAGAACACCTCGCGCGCGAACTTCTGGCCGATCTGGCGGGCGAAGTAGGCGCTGCCGTAACCGGCGTCGAAGGAACCGACGTCGGCATCCGTCTGCTTGAACCTGCCGTGCTCGGCGCTGGCGATCGTGAGATCGCACACCACGTGCAGCGAGTGCCCGCCGCCGGCCGCCCAGCCGGGAACGACGGCGATCACGACCTTGGGCATGAAGCGGATCAGTCGCTGCACCTCGAGGATGTGCAGACGCCCGACGGCGCCGTGCGAGCCCGGCTTGTCGGCCGTGCCTCCCGCACCGTCGACGATGGAGGTCTCGGAGTCGGAGTACTTGTATCCGTCGCGCCCCCGGATGCGTTGGTCGCCGCCCGAGCAGAACGCCCAGCCGCCGTCTTTCGGGCTGGGCCCGTTGCCGGTGAGCAGCACGACGCCGATCTGCGGGTTCTGCCTGGCGTCGTCGAGAGCCGTGTACAGCTCGTCGACCGTGTGCGGACGGAACGCGTTGCGCACCTCGGGCCGGTTGAAGGCGATGCGCGCGATGCGCCCGTCGTTCGAGTGGTGGTACGTGACGTCGGTGAACGCTTCGCCGATGGATGCCTGCATCCATTCGCCCGCGTCGAACAGCTCCGAAACCTGCTGGTTCATGGCATCCAGCCTAGGGACTGACGCCGCGACGGTCTCACCTCACCGTCGCCCTTGCGACTCAGCCCAGCCACTCGCGCGCGGCCACGACGAGCGCCTGCACGCCCGTCTCCAGCGTGGGGTGGATGAGCGGCGCGAAGTGCGGCGAGTGGTTCGAGGGGATGTCGGCATCCGTCGTGCCGTTCGCCAGCCCGTGCGTGAACAGCGACGGGTCGAGCCCGCCGAGCAGCCAGTAGACGATCGGAACACCCGCCGCGGTCGCGAGCGTTCCCACGTCTTCGCTGCCGGTGACGCGGCCGGGATCGATCACCCGCTCGGCTCCGAACGCGGCGCGGAAGGCGCCGATGGTGCGCTCCGTCGCAGCCTCGTCGTTGTGCAGCACGGGGAACGAGTCGAGCGTCTCGACATCGGGCATGCGCGGTGCCCCGGATGCCGCCGCCTCCCCGTTCGCGATCCGCTCGATAGCGGCGACCACCCGGTCGCGCACACCGGTGTCGTAGGTGCGGATGTTGATGCCGAGCGTGGCGTCCGGCGGGATGATGTTGATCTTGGTGCCGGCATGCAACGTGCCGACTGTGACGACAGCGGTCTCGCCTCCTGCGATCTCGCGCGAGACGATCGTCTGCAGCCGCATCACCGTCGCGGCCGCCATCACGACAGGGTCGATCGTCGCCTCGGGTCGCGACCCGTGCCCGCCTTCACCGTGCAGGGTGACGATCACGTCGTCGGTCGCGGCGAACGCGGGTCCCGCGTGCACGCCCACCACTCCGGCCGGTGCCGGCGCCACGTGCTGACCGAGCACGATGTCGGGCTTCGGAACGCGGTCGTACAGGCCGTCGTCGACCATCGCGTGCGCACCTGAGCCCACTTCTTCCGCCGGTTGGAAGACGAAGACGACCGTGCCGTGCCACTCGTCCTTCGAGCCGACCAGGGCCTCCGCCGCGCCCAGCAGACAGGTGACGTGCACGTCGTGTCCGCAGGCGTGCATCACGGGCACGTCGTTGCCGTCCGGGTCGGTCGCCCGCTGCGTGCTCGCGTAGTCGAGGCTGGTCTCCTCGGCGACGGGGAGGGCATCCATGTCGGCCCGCAGCAGCACCGTGGGGCCGTCGCCGTTGGCGAGCACCCCTGCGACGCCGGTTCGGCCGATGTCCTCGACCACGTCGATGCCGAGGGCACGCAGCCCGTCGGCCGCGATCTTCGCCGTCCGGTGTTCCTGATACGACAGCTCGGGATGCTCGTGCAGGTCCTTATAGGTCTCTTCCAGATCGATCGCCATGACTTCGCCTTCCGCCGACAATGCCCGCCGATGCAGCGGCCAGAGCCAGTCTGCCCTGGATGCCGCAGAGGGCCTACGCCTGCACCTCATCGCGGCGCGTTGAGCCGAACACGCGGCCCGAGGCGCTCGACACCCGCTCGGTGCAACACTGAGACCATGCCAGCCGCTCCGCACCCGCTCCCCGCCGCCGACCTTCCCCCGCTGAGCGACGTGCTCGCCGAGGCCCGCGTGGTGTCGCTGCCGATGGTGACGAGATTCCGTGGAATCACGGTGCGGGAGGCCTTTCTCACGCGCGGCCCGAGGGGGTGGACCGAGTTCTCGCCGTTCGTCGAATACGGCGACGCCGAGGCATCAGCATGGCTGGCGGCCGCGATCGACTTCGGCTGGGGAGACGACCCGGTGCCGGTACGCGACACGGTCGGAGTGAACGCCACAGTGCCCTCCGTCGCGGCGGGCGAGGTCGCGGGCGTGCTGGCCCGGTTCCCCGGCTGCCGCACCGCCAAGGTCAAGGTCGCAGAGCCCGGGCAGCAGCTCGCCGATGACGTCGCCAGAGTGGCGGCGGTACGAGACGTGCTCGGCCCGGAAGGGCGCATCCGCGTCGACGCGAACACGCTGTGGAACGTGGACGAGGCCGAACACGCCATCCACGCACTCGCGCCGTACGACCTGGAGTACGTCGAACAGCCGTGTTCGAGCGTCGAGGAGCTCGCCGACGTGCGCAGGCGCGTGAAGTACATGGGCATCCCGATCGCAGCCGACGAGAGCGTGCGCAAGGCGTCCGATCCCCTCGCGGTGGCACGCGCCGGCGCGGCCGACGTGCTGATCGTGAAGGCGCAGCCGCTGGGGGGCATCCGGGCGGCACTGGGGATCATCGGCCTCGCCGGGCTTCCCGTGGTGGTGTCGAGCGCGATCGACACCTCGGTGGGGCTCGCCATGGGGGCGATGCTGGCGGCATCCGTTCCGCACCTCGACTACGACTGCGGGCTCGGCACGGCGGCACTGCTGGCAGCGGATGTCACCCGCGAGCCGCTCACGCCGGTGGACGGCGCGATTCCGGTGCGTCGTGTCGAGGCCGACGAGGCCCTGCTGCGAGAGCACGCCGCGGATGCCGACCGTCACGCCTGGTGGGTGGCGCGTGTCGAGCGATGCTATCGAGAGCTGGAGCAGGGCTAACACCGTTTCTCCGGGCTGAGCAGCATCCCGATCGGCGATACGCGCCACGCTGAAGCCGGCCACGCACATCCAACGGGAATGTCGGTGGCCGGTGGCAGGTTGTGTTGCACACGCGGCAACGGCGCCGGTCGAATCCGGCGGTGCGAGAGCACCGCTCCCGAAGGGACCCGCGCATGACCGCAGTCGACGCATCGCCCGAGACCAGCAACCTTTCCGAAGTGCATGCACGGGCCCCGCGCCGCGCCGGTCTCGCGTTCTGGACGGCCGCCGCCGTCATCGTGGTCGCACTGTGGGCGAGCGGATCGCCCGCCATGGTCTACCCCCTGTACGAACGGGTGTGGCAGCTGTCTCCCGCCGTCACGACCTCGGTCTTCGCCGTTTATCCGGTCGTGCTCATCGTCGTTCTCCTGCTGTTCGGCGATCTCTCCGACCACATCGGCAGGCGCGTCGCGATTCTGATCGGGCTCGGCTCCATCATCGTCGGGGTGTTGACGTTCGCACTCGCGCCGAGCGTCGAATGGCTCTTCGTCGGCCGCGTGTTCCAGGGTCTGGGCGTCGGGCTGTCGCTCAGCCCGGCGGGCGCCGCACTTGTCGAACTGGATCGCACCGGCAAGCGCGCGAGCACCGTGAACACGGTGGCGATCGCCGTCGGCCTCACACTCGCCACCGTCGTGGGCGGCGCGCTCGTGCAGTACGGGCCGGCGCCGCGGGCACTCACGTTCTGGGTTCTGCTCGGGGTGGTCGTGGTCGTCGCGGCAGCCGCCGCGTTCCTGCCGCGCCATGTGCGGGATGACTCGCTCGCGCCCTGGCGTCCGCGCCCCATCCGCGTGCCCAAGGCCATGCGGGGCATCCTCGCCACCGCGGCCCTCGCCATCACGCTGAGCTTCGCGGTCGGCTCCGTGTTCATCTCACTGGGCGCGCAGATCGCGAAAGACGTGCTGCACACGGAGAACGCGCTGGTCGCGGGGGTGGTGCTCGCGATCGGCTCCGCCGTGAGCGGCGTGGTCTCGGTCGCGTTCGGCAGGATGCCCGCCCGCACCGCCGCCATCCTCGGCGGCGTGCTCGGCGCGCTTTCGATCATCGCCCTCGTGGCCAGCGCTTACGCATCGTCCCTTCCGCTCTTCATGACGGCATCGCTGCTCTTCGGCGGATCGAGCGCGCTCGTGTTCCTCGGCGGCCTCGGGCTGATCGCGGCGAACGCAGCGCCCCATCATCGCGCCGGCACTCTGTCGATGGCATACCTGTTCGCCTACATCGGCCAGGTGGTCACCTCGGTCGGACTCGGCGTGCTGGCGACGACCATCGGGCTGCGTGCCGGACTCGACATCGTCGGACCTGCGCTGCTGGTTCTCGCGCTGGCCACCATCGCGGTAGCGGCGCTGCTGGGTCGACGCCAGTCCTCGGCACAGGCATCCGCCGCGGCGCGCGGAAACGTGCCGACCTGTCCGACGAAGGCGCTGTCCGTCGACTGAGGCCACGTGGCCTGGCGCGCGAGTGATGCTCGCTCGGGCGTGAGGGATGCGCACGGTCGGGGAAGAGAATCCTCGGCGACAGAAACGTGTGCACGCTCGGCGTAGGAACACACACCCTCGGCGAGGGAGACCCGCACGGCTCGGCGTGAGAGACCCTGGCGTCAGGACAGGCCGCTGTAGGAGTGCAGGCCGTGGAAGAAGACGTTCACCACACCGAAGTTGAACATCACCGCGCTGAAGCCGATGATCGCCAGCCACGCCGAACGGCTGCCGCGCCAGCCGCGCGTCGCGCGAGCGTGGATGTATCCGGCGTAGATGACCCAGATGATGAAGGTCCACACCTCTTTGGTGTCCCAGCTCCAGTACGAGCCCCACGCCTTCTCGGCCCAGATGGCGCCGGCGATGAGGGTGAACGTCCAGAAGATGAAGCCCACGATGTTGATGCGGTACGAGAGGTTCTCGAGCGTGTCCGACTTCGGCAGCGTGGCGAGGAAGCGGAACTGCGTCGGCTTGTTCGCCGCCACCTGGTGCTCGCGCCGCACCTGCAGCAACTGGGCGACGGCGAGGGCGAACCCGAGCGCGAAGAGCGCCGTGGCCAGCAGCGCCACGAGGATGTGGATGACCAGCCAGTACGACTGCAGCGCCGGCGGCAGCGGCACGACCGGAACGTAGTACCGCGTCGTGGCCACCATGAGCAGCACGCACACGAGACCCAACACGAACGTGCCGACATAGCGGATGTCGAACCGCAGGTTCACGAGCAGGAAGATGCCGACGATGATGAGGGTTCCCGTCATGGAGAACTCCCACATGTTGGCCCACGGCACGCGGCCGGCGTCGATGCCGCGGAAGACGTCCGCGAGCAGATGCGTGACCCAGCCGACGATCGTCAGCACCATCGCGACACGCAGGCTGCGCGAGGTGGCGCGGTCGCCGTGCACGTCGTCTTCGATGCGGGCGCTCAGCCGCGAGATCGCTCCCGACCCGCTGGGGCGTGTCTCCGTCAGCGTGGTGCCGCCGGATGCCGCCGCGTCGGTAACGCCGCCTGCTACGGAGGCCACGGCATCCACAGGCTGCGCGGTCGCCTCGACGAACACCACGTCGTCGGCGACACCTGCGCGCCGCGACACGGCGCTGGGCACCGAGGCGGGGATCGTCGCTCGCGCGCTACGGCGCGAGAGATCGATCGCG
The DNA here is from genome assembly GCF_007859675.1 of Humibacter ginsenosidimutans. Taxonomy (GTDB): domain Bacteria; phylum Actinomycetota; class Actinomycetes; order Actinomycetales; family Microbacteriaceae; genus Humibacter; species Humibacter ginsenosidimutans. The sequence goes on along the minus strand of NZ_CP042305.1, from coordinate 3,476,061 downwards.
AAGAAGATGAACGCGGCAGCATAGAGGCCCATGGCCACGTAGATGAAGATTTGCGAGAGTGTGTCGAGCACGATGTGAGAATCCTACGTCGTCTGATGAATCCGCTGGGCTGTCTGGGCGAACGGTTGCGCCGCTGAACGAGTTCTCATTCGCGGGAGCGACCCGTGAGAGAAGCGATGTGACGATCGGCGAAGGATGCCACGGCGTCATCGAGCCGCGGATCCTCACCGCGCGCGAGCCCCGCGTACTCCAACCGCAGCGAGCCGTCGGCCTGGGTGATGGCCTTCACCCACAGCCGCCGCCGCGGAACGAACAGCGACGTCAAGAGGCCGCCGAGCACGAGCACCGCGAACAGCAGCATCCAGCCCTGTGTCGGGTCGTGGTGCACCTCGAGGCTCACGAACCGGGCGACGCCGTCGAAGGTGACGGTGCCGAGCCCGTTCGGCAGCGACGCCGACTCGCCCGGCTTGAGGTCGATGGCCTTCGCCTTCGCTCCGGGGCCGGCGATCTCTTTGAGCTTGTCGATGTTGAGTGCGTAGACCGACACGGGCAGTCCCTTGTCGAGCCCGAGGTCGCCCTGGTAGACGCTGAGTCCCAGCATCGGGTCTCGGGTGTCGGGGTAGCTCGACGTGTAGGCGCCCGTCGAGAGCTTCTGCGCCGTCGGGTAGAAGAACCCGATCATGCCGAGCTGCTCCTTCAGGCCGTCCGGCACCTTGACGATGCCCTGCGACGTCATGTTGGTGTCCTGCGACGGGAACGGAACGGCGTCATGGAACACCGCCTTGCCCTTGGCGTTGCGCACCGTGATGATCGGCGCGTAGCCGTTGCCGAGCAGATACACGTTGGTGCCGCCGATGCCGAGCGGCTCGTTGACCTTGATGGTCTTCTTGCTCGTCGTGCCGTTCTCGGTGGTCGTCACGTAGGCCGTGTAGTCGAGCGGCGAGCCCATGGCGTTCTTGTTCTTCGACTCGTACTTCACGTCGAGCTGGTCGAGCTTGATCGCGAACGGCGACAGACCGCTCGTGTCGACGAACCGCCCGGGGTTGATCGAGTCGTAGTTCACCAGGGTGTTCACGAACGACTGGCCGTCGACGACGATCCGTTGTCCCGTGTAGCTGAGCCCGCCGCCGACTCCGACAGCGATCAGGATGCCGACGAGCGCGGCGTGGAACAGGATGTTGCCGGTCTCGCGCAGGTATCCGCGCTCGGCCGACACCGAGGCATCCCGAGCCGTCTCCAGCACGACGGTGCGGTAGCCGGATGCCTTCAGCAGCTTCTGCGCAGAGACGATCGCCGCTTGCCGCGCGGCCTCGGCCTCGGCGCTCGCGCCCTGCGACGTCATGCCCTGCAGCACCCGCACCCGGTATCCGGCCATGCGCGCTAGGCGGGCCGGCGTGCGCGGCGGCTTCGCGCGCAACGCCTCGAGGTGATGCTTGAGGCGCGGCACCACGCAGCCGACGAGCGAGACGAACAGCAGCAGGTAGATGGCCGAGAACCACACCGAGGTGTAGGTGTCGAAGACCTGCAGCTTGTCGAGGATCGGGTAGAGCACCGGGTGGTTCTCCTGGTACTGCACCACGCCGTTCGGGTCAGAGGTGTGCTGCGGCACGAGCGAACCCGGCACGGCCGCGACCGCGAGCAGCAGCAGCAGGAACAGTGCCGTGCGCATGCTCGTGAGCTGGCGCCACATCCAGCGCAACCAGCCGATCGGGCCGAGCTTGGGCTGGGTCAGGGCACCGGCATCCGCGTCGCCGACGTCTTCCGACGTGTCGTCGACATGGCCGGAGGGCCGGCTGTCACGACGCTGCTGGGCGCGGTCGTCGCGTTCGGTGTCGACGCCTCCCTCTGCTCCCTGTGCCGGGTCGTGCAGCGTGTCGGTGTCAGAGTGCTGTTCCAAAGCTCGGGATCACCCCCGCGAGTGCGCTGATCCACTGGTTCCAGACGCCGGAGACCATGAGGATGCCGATGGCGATGAGCAAGGCACCGCCGACGATGTTGATGACCCGGATGTGCCTGCGCAGAAAAGCGACGGCACCGGATGCCCACCCGAGGCCGAGCGCGATCAGCACGAACGGCACGCCGAGGCCGAGCGCGTAGAACAGTGCGAGCACGGCGCCCTGCCAGGCCGAGCCGCTCGAGTAGCTCATGGTGGTGATGGCGGCCAGCGTCGGGCCGGTGCACGGGCTCCAGCCGATCGCGAAGATGATGCCGAGCAGCGGTGCGCCCGCGAGCCCGGTCAGCGGCCGCCACTGCGGCTTGAACGTGCGCTGCATGAAGGTGAACTGCCCGACGAACACGAGCCCGAGCACGATGAGCACGATGCCGGCGATGCGCGTGATGAGGTCGCGCCACTGGATCATCCAGAACCCCAGCGCCCCGAACACGAACCCGGTGAGCACGAAGACCACCGCGAAGCCGAGCACGAAGAGCGCCACGCCGAGCACGAGCCGGTTGCGGCCGGTGCGCACCGCCGTGGCCGTGGCCGTCGCGCCCTGGCCGCCCGGGGCGACCCCGGCAGCGGCCGCCGCGGCCGCGGTCTCGCCGGTGAACCCGCCGATGTAGGCGAGGTAGCCGGGAACGAGCGGCAGGATGCACGGCGAGGCGAACGAGATGAAGCCGGCCAGCAGCGCCACGGGCACCGTCAACAGCAGAGGTGCCGACAGCACGAAGTTCTCGATGCCCATCAGTCGGTCATCCTGCGCACGCCCATCACTTGCCCTCGGCGAGCGTGGAATCGATCAGCGTGGTGAGCGTCGACGGCTGCGCCGCGATGTCGCCGGCGATGCGCGCCGCGATGCGGCCCTGCTTGTCGATCACGAACGTCGTGGGCGTGGCGTTGGGGCGCATGGATCCGCTGAAGGCGAGCTGCACGGCGCCGCCGTCCGCGTCGAGGATCGACGGATAGGTCACCTTGAACTCGCTGTCGAACGATTGCGAGGTCGCGGCGGAGTCGCGGGTGTTCACGCCGATGAAGGTCACACCCTTGCCGGAGTACTCGGTCGAGATCTTCTGAAGGTCGGATGCCTCGGCGCGGCAGGGCGGGCATCCCGCGTACCAGAAGTTGACCACCAGCACGTCGCCGCGCTCGGCCTTCGACGAGAAGGACGTGCCGTCGTCGGTCTTGCCCGAGAAGTCGACCGGCGTGGCGCGGTCGGCCGGCTTGAGTTCGGTGACGCCGCTGCCCGCGATGTAGTTCTTGTCGTCGCCGGAGGTGTACTGCTTGGCGAGCTCATCGTTGGCACAACCGCTGAGCAGCGCGCCGACGGCGAGCGCCGCAGCAGCGACGGCGAGGATGCGGCGCTTCACACTGCCCCCACATCGGTCGAATCCGCGGCAAGAGCGGCAGCGGGATCGGAGTACGAGACCTCGACGAGCTGGCCCGACCGGCGCTCGAAGGTCGTGATGCTGGAGAGCGAGCAGCGTCGCTCGCGCGGGTCGTGCATGAAGCGCTCGCCGGCGAGCGAGAGGTGCGCCACCCAGATCGGCAGCTGGTGGCTGACGAGCACGACATCGACCGGGGCCGCGTCGCCGTCGGCGGAGGATCGCTGCGCGGTCGCCGACTCGGCTCGGTCGAAGGCGTCATGCAGCGCGGCCAGCATGCGCTGCTCGATCGAGTGGTACGACTCGCCCCAGCTCGGACGCAGCGGGTTGACCAGCCACGGCCAGTTCGCCGGGCTGCGCAGGGCCTTCGACATCACCTTGCCCTCGAAGTGGTTCGCGGGCTCGATGAGGCGGGCATCCGTCTGGATCTGCTGATCGAACGCCGCGGCGATCGGCGCCGCCGACTCCTGGGTGCGCTGCAGGGGCGATGCGATCACGGCCGCGACAGGACGCCGCCGTGCAACGAGATCGTCTGCCGCCGCCTGCGCCATGCTGCGGCCGAGATCGGAAAGGTGGAAGCCGGGCATCCTGCCATAAAGGATGCCGTCGGGATTGTGCACCTCGCCGTGACGCACGAGATGCACCTGGGAAGCTGCCACCCTGCCAGTGTACGGAGGGCGCGTCGGTGAATTCGCCGTGAGCGCTGCCTCGGCGCCCGGCCCCACGCGCTCACCCGAGACCTTCTCGCACGTGAGCCGCCTCCTGCCCCGAAGGCCGCGACGGTCGGCACGAGCCGGCTTGTTGCGCACTCGGCATGACCCCGTAGTGTCGGACGAGGGGTGACGCGGATGTCTGAAGTGGGCTGGGACGATGTGCGCGAGCTCGCGCTGGCTCTTCCCGACACCGATGAGACGACCAGCTGGGGACACGCGTTCTGGCGAGTGCACGGCAAGGGCTTCGTCTGGGAGAGACCGCTGCGCAAGCCCGACCTGCAGGCGCTCGGGATCACGGAGCAGCCGGGACCCGTGCTGGGCGCCAAGGTCGACGACGAGGCCACCAAGCTCGCGCTCGTCGAGGTCGATCCGACGCTGTTCTTCACGACGCCGCACTTCGACGGGTACCCGTCGGTGCTCGTCTGGCTCGACAGGGTGCCGGCGCGAAGGCTCGAGGAGATCGTGACGGATGCGTGGCTCGCCACCGCGCCGATGCGGCTGCGGCGCGAGTGGCTCGACGCGCACGCCGAGTAGAGAGGGTCGCGACCGCGCCGGCGGGCTTGCTCGCCGGACCGAGCCTCAATCGCACCTATCGCGGCTGCGCCGCTCACGGGCTCCATCGGTTCGGCGGTGAGAGCGAGCTCTCACCGCACTCACCTCAGTCGCCCATAGACTCTTCTGGTGACTTCGCGCATCCTCGTCAAGAACCTCGCCGCCCGTGAAGACGGCCCCGTCACCGTCTCCGGATGGGTCGAGACGGTGCGCGATCAGAAGAAGGTGCAGTTCGTCGTGCTGCGCGACGAGTCCGGTGACGTGCAGCTCGTGCACCCGCGCGCCGCGGCGCCCGCGACCGAGGTGGTCGAGACATCCGGTGACGTGCCCGTCGGCGTGAGCGTGACGGATGACGTGGCCGAGACGATCTCGTCGCTCACGCTCGGCTCCTTCGTCACCGTCACCGGCGAGCTGAAGCACGACGAGCGGGTCAAGCTCGGCGGCATCGAGGTGAAGATCGACTCGCTGACCGTGGAGAGCTACGCGCACCCCGAGCTGCCGATCGCCGCGGACTCCGCGCTCGACAAGCGTCTCGACTACCGCTTCATCGACCTTCGTCAGAAGCGCAACAACCTCATCTTCCGCATCCAGACCACGCTCGAGCACGCCTGGCGCACGTGGTGGATCGACAACGGCTACATCGAGGTGCACACGCCCACGTTCATGGCGACGCCGTCGGAGTCGCGCGCGGAGCTGTTCCAGCTCGACTACTTCGATCTGGGCACCGCATACCTCGCGCAGAGCCCGCAGCACTTCAAGCAGATGGCGCAGGCCGCCGGCCTCGGCAAGGTCTTCGCGATCACGCCCGTCTTCCGCGCCGATCCGTCGTTCACGTCGCGCCACGCCACGGAGTACACGAGCGTCGATGCCGAGCTCAGCTGGATCGACTCGCACGACGACGTCATGGCCATGCAGGAGCAGCTGCTCGTCGCCGGCCTGACGGCCGTCGAGGAGAAGCACGGCGACGAGATCCGCGAGGCGTTCGGCATCGAGGTCGAGGTGCCCGCTGCGCCGTTCCCACGCATCCCGCTCGCCGAGGCGCACGAGATCGTCGAGAAGCGCGGATACAAGGTGCCGCGCGAAGACGGCGACCTCGACCCAGAGGGCGAGCGCCAGATCGCCGCGTACGTCAAAGAGACGTACGGCCACGACTTCGTGTTCCTCACCGACTACCCGCTGTCGATCCGGCCGTTCTACCACATGGTCGACGAGCAGACCGGGCTCACCAAGAGCTACGACCTCATCTACAACGGGGTCGAGATCACCACGGGAGCCCAGCGCGAGCACCGCCTCGACGTGCTCGAGGCGCAGGCCGTGAAGAAGGGCCTCGAGCTGGAAGGCCTCGAGTCGTACCTCGACTTCTTCCGCTACGGCATCCCGCCGCACGGCGGGTTCGGCATGGGCCTCGCCCGCGTGCTCATGCAGCTGCTCGGAGAGCAGTCGATCCGCGAGGTCACCTATCTGTTCCGCGGGCCGACGCGCCTGAAGCCTTAGTCCCCGCCCACGTGCGCCAGGTCTCGGCGTCTGCGCCAGGTCTTCTGGCGCAATACCCGAGACCTGGCGCACGTGGGAAGAGCCGCCAAGCTCACACGAACGCGGTGGGCTCGTAGTAGGTGACCTTCGAGGCCCAGCCACTGGGCATCAGCAGGTCGCCCCACTCCTCGCGCGCAGCATCCGTGTCGAAGCTCACGTCGACGCGCTCGCGCCACCGGCCGTCCGACATGCGCTGCAGCGTGGCCTCCCAGGTGACGCCGGGCGTGCGCTTCGCTTGGAGCCGCAGGTGCAGGCCGATTCCGCGCTCTCGCGCGAGAAGCGTGAGCAGGCCGGTGTAGACGGATGCCCGCCCCACCTCCTGAAACCACGGTCGCAGGCTGTGCACCAAGACATCGGCGCTCCACAGAATGGTGGTCGGAAAGCCCGTGCGCGACGGGTAGATGTCCACCGCGATCACGCCGGGCACCCGACGCAGCGTCACCCTCAGGTGGTCACGCGTGACGCCGTCGTCGACGGTGGAGTGGAAATAGACCGGCACCGCGGGTCGCGGAACGTCGAATCCCACCCGTTGCGCGGCGTAGTCGGAGACCACCTGTCGTCCGGCGAAGAACGGCCTGACGTCGTCGACGTACGCGCCGACGGCGGCAGCGGGCGGCTCGGCCTCGATCGTTCCCGCGGTCTCCGCGTAGCTCGGCGAATGGTGCGTCACCGCGATGCGGTAGCCGCGCGGCAGCGGCGGCCCGGCCTTCACCGTGATCCACACGGCGGCACGCCGAGCACCTGTGCCGAACGTGACCTCGCTGACCTCGTAGCGTTGCCGCACACCGGCCTCCTGCGCGGGCGACTCCGGTGACGGCGGCACCTCCTGCGACAGGGATGCATCCGCACGCGAGACGTGCGGCACGATCACGGGGTTCTGCCGCCCGGCCAACCGCGGAACACTGTCGAGCACGTGCTCGAGCGACAGCACCTTCATGCCGCGCGGCACGCGGTAGCGGGCGATCGGCGATCCCGCGGTGATCAGGTGCGTCACCGTGAAGCCCTCGCGCTCGGAGAGATCGGCCACCTGCGCGGCCACCATCCCACCGAGGCTGAACCCTGCGACGAGCACGGGTTCGCCCGTGCGGATGCCCGCCTGCCGCATCGCCTCAACGGCCGCTCGCGTGAGCGTGGTCTCGTGCATCGACAACGCGACGAAATCGGCGGTGAGGTCGTTCGGAGCACGACCGGCACGAGGATGCCAGGTCTGCGTGCTCGGGAACTGCACGATCCAGCGGCGCCCCGGCCGGGCATCCGTGCCGCCCGAGTGCACGGGAGCCGTCCCTGCGCCGTCCGGGAGCGGATTATCGACCGCGACCACGCGGATCACGGCCACGTCTGCACGGTCGTCGAGGTCGGGATCCCCCAGATCGTCGATCTCCCGCTGCGAGATGAAGAGTTCGCGCAGACCCCCGATGCGCGTTCGACGCATGGCCGTCAGCGCCAGCCCCGGCAGCCCCAGCTCGTCGGGATACGGCCCGAGCGTGAGGCCGGAGAAGTGCCGTGGGGTGTTCCACGACTCGGAGGGCCGGAACGTGTCGGAGGCGTGCGAATCGCGCCACCACACCAGAAAGTCCGCCCGCTGCGGCAGCGCCTGCTGCAGAAAGACGTCATACGGCCGCACCGTGACGGCCTGCCCGTCGTCGAAGAAGCCGTGATTGCGTCCGATCGCGACCAGCTTGGCCTCGAGCGCCGGAACGTTGAAGAGGGCGATGTAGGGCCTGGCACGCAGCCCTGGCAGCACGATGCCCACCAGCGAAGCCATCAGCGCGAGCGGTGCGAACAGGAAGCCGGCCGCCCGCGCGGCGAGTCCGATCGCACGCGGCAGGGTCGCCACCCAGGCGTCGTTCACGTCGAGAGCACGGGCGTCCTTGCCGATCGGCGGCCGCATCACGAACGGGTAGGGCCGCCGCACCATCAGGTGCGCGGCGAACCACACCCAGTCGACGACCGTCATCACGACCCAGATCGCACCGCGCACGACCCAGGAGACCAGCGCGATGCCGACCGCGACCAGGCCGATCACGAGCAGAACGATGGATGCCAGGGCCACGGCGATCGAGAGCCCCACCCATCCGAGCGGGCCGCGCGGGCGCCGCATCCACGGCGGAAGCTGCGCGGCCGGGGTCTGTTCGACGTCGGTCTCGGGCGCGCTCATGCGCGCGCGACCCGGCGCAGCGCGGCGCGCGAGGTGGGAACGTGGCCCGCTGTGGGAGCGCCGCCCTGCACGCGAACGTCGCCCTGCACACCTGCCGTCGCGCTGTGGCCGGACCGCATGAGGGTGGTCGCGCCCTGATCGGCCTGCGCGAGGGCGACCAAGGACCGAGGGGGCAGGCGACGACGCATGCGAACCAGCTTAGGGACAGCCTCCGACCGCGACGGCGGCCTCAGAGGGTGTAGTCGACGCCGGCGCGACCGACGGTGTTGGCGCGCACGAAGGCGACCACCTCTTGGTGCACGGGATGCGTGATGTAGGCGTGCAGGGCATCCTCGTCGTCGAACTCCGAGACGAGCACCACGTCGAAGTTGTCGGCGCCTCCCGCGTCGTTGAGGCCCACCTCGAACCGGCGGATCACGTCGATCTGCGACGGCAGCGCCACCAGGCGATCGCGGAACTCCTCTTTGAGGCTCTCGCGTTCCTCCTCGGTGTCGCCTGCGACCTTCCAAGCCACCACATGGCGAAGCGTCATCGTTCCTCCTTCAGCACGTCCGCGCTCGATCGTAGTGCGCGGAGCATTGACCAGCGCCCGAGCACGAAGCGTGACCGTGGCGCGCACCCTCGCGGGGCGGAAGGGTGCAGCTAGCCGGCGGCGCGCGCGAGCAGTGCCGCCGTCAGGCGTGCCTTGTCCACACGCCAGTAGGCGTGCTGCCTGCCATCGATCAGCACGACGGGGATCTCCTCCGCGTAACGGTCGAACAGCTCGGGCTCATCGAGGATCGAACGCTCCTCGAGAACGATGGCCGGGGCATCCGGATGCACCGCCGCGACCTCACGCGTCACCTCGCCGATCGCGGTCAGCGCGTCGTCGCACAGATGGCAGCCTGGCTTGCCGATGAGGGTGAGCTGGATCTCGGACACGGATGCCAGCCTACGTGGCGCTCCGCTCGCACGATCCAGCGTCGCGGGCGCGCACGCGCTCGGGTTTCGGGCACGAAAAAGCGCCGGGGCGATGCCCGGCGCTGATTCGCACGCTACTTCTTGTTGCGGCGCTGGTGGCGAGTCTTGCGAAGCAGCTTGCGGTGCTTCTTCTTCGCCATGCGCTTGCGGCGCTTCTTGATAACGGAACCCACGAAAACCTCACAAAAGTTCAACGGGATGCTGCATGAGCGCAGCCGGATGCCGCGCGGCGGCAGCACGGTCGCCCAGTCTACCATCCGCCGAGCTGCCGCTCGCCGCGGGAGCTGACGGCGGGATGCCGGCGCCTCAGCGCTTGCGCTTCGGCCGCACCCGCTCGACCACGTTCGAGACGCGGTGGCTCGTGTCGGCGAACACCTTGCCCACCTGCTCCGCGAACTCCTTGGTCTCGGTGTTGAGCCCCGCGATGACAGCGTGAACGTCGATGTCGGAGATGTCGAACCCGCCGCTCACGAACGGCATCAGCCAGTCCTCGATCTCCTCGAGGGGCTCGACGTCGAGGTGGTAATAGCGGTGCTGGCCCTCTTCGCGCACGGCGACGAGCCCCGCCTCCCGCAGCACCTTGAGGTGCTTCGACACGGTCGGCTGGCTGAGCTCGAGCTCGCCGACGATCTGCGAGACGCTCACCTCGCCGCTGTCGGTGTTCTCGGATGCCTCGAGCAGAACGCGCAGGATGTCGCGCCGTGTGGCATCCGCGACGATGTCAAAGATGTCCGGCATCACCCCAGGCTAGGGCATGGGGGCGCACGACACTATGCCCCGCGCGGCATCCTCGACACGGACGCATGCCGCGCACGGCACACGGTGTGGCTGCCCCTCGAAGTCGCCTCGCGCCGGGGTAGCATCGACCGCGCTAGCGGTAGCGCAGGAGGGCGGCTGATGCGGGCCACGGCACGGGCATCCCGGCACCTTGTGCCGACCACCTGGTGGGGCCGCGTGCAGTGGCGGGTGAACGAATTCGCCGGCGCCAGCCCCTCGCGCTTCGCCCTCACGGTGTTCACGACGCTGATCCTCGTGTTCACGCTGCTCTTCACGCTGCCCGTCTCGAGCGCCTCGAGTTCGACCACGCCCCTCGCCGACGCGCTGTTCACGGCGGTCTCGGTGATCTGCGTCACGGGTCTCTCCACCGTCGACATGGCCGAGCACTGGTCGGGCTTCGGCCACGTGATCGTGTACCTCGGCGTGCAGATCGGCGGAATCGGGGTGCTGACCCTGGCATCCATTCTCGGCATGGTCATCTCGCGCAGGCTCGGGCTTCGCGCCAAGCTCATCGCGGCCAGCGACAGCAACCCGCTGCGCGCGCATGCCGGACCGGTCGCCGAGGGACAGGCCATCCGGCTCGGCGAGATCGGCAGCCTGCTGCGCACCGTGGCCCTCAGCGCGGTGATCATCGAGCTCGTCGTGGCCTTCATGATCTTTCCGAGGATGCTCGCCCACGGCTTCTCCCTCTACGACAGCAGCCTCGACTCGCTCTACTACTCCGCCATGGCGTTCACGAACACCGGCTTCACCCCCAATGAGGCCGGACTGACGCCGTTCGCGACGGACTACGTGTTCTTGACAGCGCTGATGATCGGCGTGATCGCGGGAGCGATCGGTTTTCCGGTGATCTACGCGGTCGCGCAGAACCTGCGGCGCACGTCGCGGCGTCCGTTCTGGACGCTGCACGTGAAGCTCACCATGGTCACGTTCGCGCTGCTGCTCGTCGCCGGGTGGATTCTGTACCTGATTCTGGAGGGCGGCAACCCGCGCACCCTGGAGGACGACGGGCCGGGCAACGCCGTTTTCCAGTCGCTGTTCATGTCGGTGATGGCCCGCTCAGGCGGCTTCTCCGTGCTCGACATCAACCATCTGCACAGCTCGTCGCTGCTCGTCACGGACATGCTGATGTTTGTGGGCGGCGGGTCGGCATCCACCGCCGGCGGCATCAAGGTGACGACGCTGGCCGTGCTCTTTCTCGCGGCGCTCGCGGAGGCGCGAGGGGTGGAGTCGATGGAGGCCTTCCGCAGGCGCATCCCCACCGACGTGCTGCGCGTGGCGGTGAGTGTCGTGCTGTGGGGCGCGACGATCGTGGCGGCATCCACCGTGACGGTGCTGGCCATCACGAAGGACACTCTCGATCACGCGCTGTTCGACGTGATCAGCGCGTTCGCCACCTGCGGGCTCTCCACCGGGCTGACCCAGCATGCGCCGACCCCCGCGGTGTACGTGCTCGCCGTGACGATGTTCCTCGGCCGCGTCGGCACGGTGACGCTCGCCGCCGCACTCGCGCAATCGCAGCGCGGGCAGTACTACCAGCATCCGGAAGAGAGGCCCATCGTTGGCTGACCGCATCAAACACGACGCGCCCGTTCTCGTGATCGGGCTCGGCCGCTTCGGCGCCGCGACCGCCGGACAGCTCGACCGGCTCGACCGCGAGGTGCTCGCCGTCGACACCGACCAGCTGCTCGTGCAGAAGTGGTCCGACCGCATCACGCACACGGTGCAGGCGGATGCCCGTTCCATCGACGCACTGCGTCAGATCGGCGCGCAGGATTTCTCCATCGCGGTGGTCGCCGTCGGCTCCTCGGTGGAGGCATCCGTGCTCATCACCGCGAACCTGGTGGACCTCGGCATTCCGCAGATCTGGGCCAAGGCCATCTCCAAGTCGCACGGAACGATCCTCGAGCGCATCGGTGCCAACCACGTGATCTACCCGGAGGCGGAGGCAGGCGAGCGCATCGCGCACCTGTTGTCGGGCCGCATGCTCGACTTCATCGAGTTCGACGACGACTTCGTGCTGGTCAAGATGTACCCGCCGAAGGTCATCCGCGGCATCTCGCTGACGGAGTCGCAGGTGCGCCGCAAGTACGACATCACCGTCGTGGGCGTGAAGACACCGGGCAAGCCGTTCACGTACGCGACACCGGAGACCGTGGTCTCCGATCACGACCTCATCATCGTGTCGGGCGCGAGCTCCGACGTGGAGCGGTTCGCCACGCTGGAGTGACGGCGGCCACAGCGGCCGGCCCATCCACCCCGTTCCGGCCCACGCGCCGCGGCGCAGCGCGGCGTGGCATCCGCGCACAATTCAGGTGGAACGAGGTACTCGCGGCCACAGCACGGGCGAATCACGCCGATCGTCCTGAATTGTTCGCGGTCGCAATGCTCCGTCGGTGCTCGGTCCGTACCGGTGGGCGACAGCCGAGTGAAGGCTGAGTGTGGTCAGCCGGCGGCGAGCTCGCGCGCGCGGGCGAGCGCGGCATCCGTCGCCCTGTCGAAGACCGCCTTCAGGTCGGCCTCCTGCAGCACCGCGACGGCGCGCTCCGTGGTGCCCTTCGGGCTCGTCACCTGAATGCGCAGCTGCTCGGGCGTCGAGTCGGATGCCTCGAGCAGGTGCGCAGCGCCGATGAACGTTCCGTTCACCATCTGGGCGGCCTGCTCCGGCGTGAAGCCCTTGTCCAGGGCAGCGGCCGTCAGCTGCTCGATGAGGAAGAACACGTAGGCGGGACCCGAACCGGAGATCGTGCTGAGGGCATCCAGCTGCGACTCCGGAACCTCGACGACCGTGCCGACGGTCTCGAACATGCGGCGCACGAGCGCCACCTGCTCCGGCGTCGACCGCGTGCCTGCGCTCAGACCCGTGACCGCCTTGCCCACGATGGCCGGCGTGTTCGGCATGGAGCGGATCGCGGCGACGGATGCCGGCAGCAGCTCCTTGAAGCGCGCGAGCGGAACACCCGCCGCAACGCTCACCACGATGGCGTCGGGCTCGATGGCATCAGCGATCTCGGTCAGCAGATCGGGCACCATGGCCGGCTTCACGGCGACCAGCACGATGCCGGCCCCCGCGACCGCCTCGCGGTTCGCGTTCGGATCGTCGTCGGTCGCCAGCGCCGTCACGCCGTCGGTGCGGGAAAGGGATGCCGCCCGCTGCGCACTCCTGTTCGTCGCGACGATCCCGCCGTCGACGTGCACGTCCGGCTTGAGCAGTCCGCTCATGACCGCACGACCCATGGACCCGGCGCCGAGCACGGCGATCTTCGGCAGGTGGACGACGTTCTCGCTCATGCGCCCAAGCCTAGGGTCACCACTCCGAGACTGGTTTCGCGTGACCGCGCCTGATGCGGTCCGGCCAGCACGCCGGACTCCGCTCTCCCCCCTCCCCGCTCCACTGTCCCTTCGTGTCGCCTCGGCCGCCCGGAGGCGACACGAAGGGACAGCCGAACGGGGTGGCGTGGTCCGTAGGATTGCCGCATGACCGACGCGGCCACCCCCACGACCGAGCATGAGACCGGCGGAACGAAGGCCATCCTGGCCGCGCTGGCCGCCAACCTCGGCATCGCGCTGACCAAGTTCATCGCGTGGGCGTTCTCCGGCTCGTCGTCGATGCTCGCCGAGGGCGTGCACTCGTTGGCCGACTCGTGCAACCAGGTGCTGCTCATGGTGGGCGGACGCAGGGCGAAGCGGCGGGCCGACCAGGAGCATCCCTTCGGTTACGGGCGCGAGCGCTACGTGTACGCGTTCGTGGTCTCGATCATCCTGTTCTCGGTCGGTGGCATCTTCTCCATCTACGAGGGCGTCGAGAAGATCACGCACCCGCATCCGATCGCCGTGTGGTGGCTGCCCCTGCTCGTGCTCGTCATCTCGATCTGCCTCGAGAGCTTCTCCCTGCGCACAGGCATGCGCGAGTCGCGGCCGCACAAGGGCAGCGGATCGTGGTTCGCGTTCATCCGCCGATCGAAGGCGCCCGAGCTGCCCATCGTGCTGCTCGAGGACATCGCGGCGCTCACGGGTCTGGTCTTCGCGCTGATCGGTGTGGGACTCGCGATCATCACCGGCAACGGCGTCTGGGACGGCGTGGGCACGGTGCTCATCGGCGCGCTGCTCGTGATCGTCGCCATCGTGCTCGGGGTCGAGACGAAGAGCCTGCTCGTCGGAGAAGGAGCGAGCGACGCGGATGCCATGGCCATTCGCGAGGCGATCCTCTCCGGTGGCGAGACCGACCGTGTCATCCACTTCAAGACGCTGTACCTGGGACCGGAGGAGCTCATGGTGGCCGCGAAGATCGCGCAGCCGGCGACGCGCTCGCTCGGCGAGGTCGCGGCGGCGATCAACGCGATCGAGGCTCGCATCCGCGAGGCCGTGCCGGTCGCGCGGGTCATCTACCTCGAGCCGGATGTCTTCCACGACCCGTCGCAGGCGGCGCCGCCGACCGAGACGATCGTGGTCAGGGGCGAGGACTGAGCGGCGCGCGAAGGGCACCCCACCTCGCCGGTTGAGGAGCACGCGGAGCGCACCGCATTCCGCGGGTTGAGGAGCACGCGAAGCGCGCGTCGCGAAACCCGTGACCCCTTCCGCACGCCGGGTTTCGAGACACGCACGGCTACGCCGCGCGCTCCTCAACCCTCGGTAGCCGCGCCGTCTGGACCTCAGCGGTGCTGCGTGAAGAAGTCGTCGAGCAGGGCCGCGGAAGCCGCCGCCTCCACGCCGCCGTAGACCTCGACACGGTGGTTCAGCCGACGGTCGCGCAGCACGTCGTAGACGCTGCCCGCGGCGCCGGCCTTCTCGTCCCATGCGCCGAACACGACGGTGGGCACCCGCGCGGAGAGAACGGCACCCGCGCACATCACGCACGGCTCGAGCGTGACGACGAGCGTGGCATCCGTGAGGTGCCAGTCGCCTGTCGTCTCGGCGGCGGCCCGCAGCGCCAGAATCTCCGCGTGCGCCGTCGGGTCCTGACGGGCCTCGCGCTCGTTGCGTCCGGTGCCGATCACGCGTCCTTCGCCGTCGAGCACGATCGCGGCGACCGGAACGTCACCGGTCTCCAGGGCGACGCGGGCGTCGTCAATCGCGCGGCGCATCCATTCGGCCTGATCGATGCTGGGCACGAGACGCCTCCGTCGATGCTGATGCTGGTGGCTGCGGCGTGCGCGGCGGATGCCGACGGCCCCGGCCACGATTACTGTTGAGCCTATGCGATTGCACGTGGCCGACCACCCGCTCGTCACTCACAAGCTCTCGGTGCTGCGCAACCGCGACACCCCGGCCGTGACGTTCCGGGCGCTCGTCGAGGAGCTCGTGACGCTGCTCGCCTACGAAGCCACCCGCAACGTGCATGTCACGCCGGTGGACATCCAGACGCCGGTCGCAGCGACCACCGGAGTCACGCTCGCCGACCCGAAGCCGCTGGTGGTTCCGATCCTGCGCGCCGGACTCGGGATGCTCGAGGGCATGGTCAAGCTCGTGCCGTCGGCCGAGGTCGGCTTTCTCGGCATGGTGCGCAACGAGGAGACGCTGCAGCCCACGACGTATGCCGAGCGTCTGCCCGAAGACCTCTCCAACCGGCAGTGCTTCGTTCTGGACCCGATGCTCGCCACGGGCGGATCGCTCAGCGCGGCGATCGAGTTCCTCTTCCAGCGGGGGGCCGTGGATGTCACGGCCATCTGCATCCTCGCCGCTCCCGAAGGCATCGCAGCGGTCGAGCGTCTCACGGAGGGTCGCGACGTGACGCTCGTGCTCGGTGCCGTGGACGATCACCTCAACGAGCACGGCTACATCGTGCCGGGACTCGGCGACGCGGGCGACCGCCTCTACGGCCTGGTCTGAGCCGACCGACGCCGACGCCGGTACGGCCTGGCGAGGACCGAAACCCGAACCCGCACCACGCCCCACAAGGCGGCGCCGCCGACGGCGCCGAACCCAACCACCCACGACAGCCGACAGCGGTGCGCCGGGCGGGGACCGAAACCCGAACCCGCACCACGCCCCACGAGGCGGCGGCCCCGACGGCGCCGAACCCAACCACCCACGACAGCCGACAGCGGTGCGCCGGGCGGGGACCGGCGCACAATGACGGAGGGCCCGTCCTTTCGGACGGGCCCTCACTCATTGCTCCTCGCGCAGGATTACTGCTCCGTGCCGGTCTTGCGGCGTCGGATCAGCGCGAACGCGAGCGCAGCACCGCCGAGCACGATGATCGCGCCACCCGCCACCAGCGGGAACACGAGGTTCGAGCCGGTCTCGGCGAGTCCGGTACCGCTCGATGCGGCGGAAGTCGACGCGTCAGGTGACGGAGTCGAGACCGCATCCGTGGTGGTGACGGGTGGCTGCGCCGCACAGCTCGGCGTCGCCGGCGGATAGGACACCTCGACGGACAAGCTCGGGTTCACCTCGAGCGTGGCGCTGGTCACCGAACGCGTCCATGCGAAGTTGCCTGTGGTCTCGACCCAGGCACCGCTCGCGTTCTGGGTCCACCCCGGCCAGCCCGTCGGGGTGACACCGTCAGCAGCCACCGAGGCTCCCGGCCACAGCACCTTGTCGCTCAGCTCCGTCGTGTCTGCCGTCGCGCCGGCACCTTCGGTCGACGAGTCGATCGTGCCGAGCTTTTTCGACCACGTGTCGCCCTTGCCGTCGCTCATCGTGATCGTCACGTCGTGGCTGTCGAGAGCCACGTGATCAGGGTTGTCGACGACGACGTCGTAGAAGATCCACGGCGCGTCCGCCAGGCACTTGCCGGTGACGGCGGACCCGTCGAGAGTCGGCTTCGCGCACTGCGATGCGTCGGCGGGCGTCAGCGTGTAGGTGACGGTCTCGGTGGTCGAGCCGTCGGCGAACACGTAGTCACCCGTGGCGACCGCCGTGCGACTCCACGAACCGTCGTCATTCTGCGTCGCCGGTCCCTGCCATTCGGCGTTGTCGATCGTGAACGACTCGGTGGATGCCGCGTGGCAGGTGGCAGGAGCCGATGCGCTCGCGCTTGCGACGGCGCCCTGCACGCTCTGGTGGTCGAACGTGAAGGTCTGGCATCCGACCGTGATCGAACGGATGATCGCCGAGCCCTCCACGCCGGAGCCCAAGGAGTACCCGACGCTGACCACCTTGGCGTTGGGGTTCGCCGTCAGGTAGTCCTGCAGGGTGCCGAGGCTGGGGTATCCCCCACCGGCGGCGACGCCGAAGCCGTCTTTGTTGGTCCACCACATACCGGCGCCGTAGGTGTCGCCCTCGCTGACGAGATAGCCATCCCACGTTCCGTTGCCGTCACGGTCGATGCCGAGCTGCAGCCCGGGTGCCACTCCGGTCACGCCGTCGAGGTCGATCGACGGCGTTCCCACATCCTTGAGCGGGATGTCGACCGGGTGATAGCCGGCGGCCTTCGCTTCGCTCGTGTTCCCAGTGGTCGACACCTTGAGCCCGTGAGACACGTAGGTGTTGGTGCCGAGCGAGCGCGTGTCGGAGAAGTCCCAGCCGTTCGCGTCGAGGTTGGTGCTGAGGATGCCGGGCAGCGGGTTCGTGCACGCGTCGATGGTCGGCGGCTGGTAGCAGTTGTCCGTGCCGGGCGTGGTGCTCTGGTACGTGCGGACCGGCCCGAACGTGATGGATTTCTCGTAGGGGGCGGAGAGCACGTAGCCCGGGGCTGCAGTGGCAGTGATGATGTTCGGCCCGCCCGCGTTCATCGGGTAGGTGCCGGGAGCCTCTGCGGTGTTCGGGTTGTTGACATGCCACACGACGCCCTCGACCGCCGGAAGGGTCAGGGTGGCGTTCGACGTTCCGTTGCCGCACACGTTGTCGGTCCACGTCACGTCGGGCACGACGACCGTCGTGCAGTCCGCGTTGATCACGAACCGCCACGCGGTGTTCAGCCCGCCGGGGGCCAGCGACTCTGCCGGGTGGTTCGGCGACGTCAGCCGGGTGCCGTTCTTCGCCGCGGCGATGAGGCTCTGCGTGGTGGCGTTGTCGATGTAACTGTCCACCTGGTAGTACGTGCCGCACGTCGTCGGAACGTCGACGTCGAGCGTCTCGGTCGTCTCCGGCGTCGCGCTCACGAACGTCTGCGGCCACGTGGCGGAGCTGCTGTCCGCCGGCTTCGTCGGCATCTGCCAGACCACGGTCTGATAGGTCGTCGGCGTGCAGTGCGAGCTCTTGAGCTTCTTCTGAATGACGTACGTCACGCTCGTGTGCGCGTGACCATCCGAGAAGAGATGCCCGACATCGGCCGTGGCCTTGCGGGTGTGCGTCCCCGGCTGTGTGGAGTAGCCATCCGAGTCCCACGTGGCGTGCTCGATCGCGAACTGCACCGTGGACGTGCTCGCGCAGGTCGGCGGCGTGACGATGGCGGAAGCCACGGCATCCCGTGCCTTGGCCGTCGCGCAGTCGCCGGTCAACTGCACGATGCCGTCGTTGTCCGCGCTCCCCCAGCCCTGCCAGTCGGTCTGGACCGAGACGGTGGCGACCTTCGACGTTCCGGCGACGCCCGCCTGCGTGAAGGTGGTGGTCCAGTTGCCGGTGCGAGTCGGGATGCCGGTCTGCCCGCCCGAGGAGGCGTGGTCGGTCCAGGCGTTCAGCCAGAGCTGCCCGTCGACGGGCGCCGAGACGCCTACCCCCGTCGCGTAGAGCGTGCTGGGCTCCGGGGCGTGCGAGGTGACCTTGACATCGGCGTGGTCACCGTCGGGTGTCAGGGTCTGCTTGTACGTCCAGGTGATCGTGTAGGTGCCGTCGCTCTGACAGCTCGCTGTGCCGCTGACGACCGCGGTATGCGCGCTCGCCGGCGCGGCGATGCCGACGACCGCCCCTGCGGCGAGAAGCGCGGCGGCACCGATCACCGCCCCGAGTCTCTTGAGATTCATGTGCTGTGTCTCCGGGTACGAGGTTCGACTCGCGCCTCCTGGAGCACGTTCCGAAGACAGCATTGCTGAGCCGCTCTCATCTTCGTGGTGAGGGCTGGGCCAGGCTTCCTGGTCACTCGCAAAAAGAGACGCGCACGAGACACGGGACATCTCACAGCGCGACGGATCGACGATTCGCCGAACGACCGGGCGTGGTTCGGGTAAAACTCGGGTGCTTGAGGGGGCGCATCATGCGACAGGGTGGTCGCACGGCTGCGCCAGTTTATCGGCAGCATGTACTCCGAGTTCAAGCCTTGAAGAGAGAATGTCCGCCCCAGATCAGGGGTGCAGCGTCGTCGCTTTGACACGCGGTGTCACATCCGCTTTACTTGCACGCATGACTGCATCCACGCGCACCCTGACCTCCTTCGAGGCCCTTGGGCACGCCGGCATGATGATGCCCGGCCGCGCTGCCGTCATGTGCTGTCGAATGTGTCGCTGATCTGACGACCTTTCGCCCCGCCGTCGCTCGCTGATCTCCTCCCGCACGATTCCGCTCTGCGTGAAGGCGAAAACCGACGAGACCTCTGTCTCGCGCGACGCATCCCGAAGCCGATCGTGACGGCTTCAGCACCCGCCGCACACGCGGCTCAGTTCCGAACCCGCTCCACGCGCACTCTCATCTCGGCGCAGGGTTCTCAGCATCATCACTCAGAGGACTTCATCCCATGTCTCTTGCCACCGTCACCCCGCTGACCGACACCATCGCCCCCCGCCACACGGCCGTTCGCGCCGTGCGCACCGCCCCGCTCGTGACTCCTGCTCCGGTCAGTCCGGTCGCCGCTGTTGCCCAGGCGGCGCATCCCCGTCAGGTTCAGGATGCCCCGGTGCAGGTTCAGCCCCTGCCCGTGCAGCAGCGGGTCACCCGCACCGCCGCACCCGCCGAGCAGGGGCCGCAGCCGGCACGCATCCGTGCCGTGCCGAACGGCACCCGGGCACGCGGGTTCGCCCTCTACGTCGGCTTCGACGAAGCGAAGGCCCTCGCCGCCGGCACCGATCTGGGACACGTCGTCGAGGCGCTGAAGCGACTCGTCGCCGAGATCGCACCTGGCTCGGAGGCCTATGCGTCTGTCGCACTCGCACCCGACGCCGCCGGTGGACGCGACCTCGACGTGGTGCGCCTCGCGCTCCAGGATCCTGCCGCTGTCGCGCGCAGCCGCCAGACGACGGATCCCGAGCAGGATCGCGCGTCGGGCGTGGTCGTCGACATCTCGCGCAAGCGCCTGCTGCTCGACAACGAGCCGGTCGGTCTCACCTACAAGGAGTTCGAGCTGCTGCAGTACCTCGTGCTTCGCGAGGGCCGCACCATCGAGCGTGCAGAGCTGATCGCGTCGCTGTGGCAGGCGGGCGACGACGAGGTGCCCAACGAGCGGACCATCGACGTGCACATCCGCCGTCTGCGCTCCAAGCTCGGCCGCTACGAAGACATCGTGCGCACGGTGCGCGGCGTCGGCTACCGATTCGACCGGCACGCCGACGTGATCATCCGCCACGCGGGCGCGCCGAGCCCCGACCTGTTCTGAGTTGTTCTGCACGCCGGTCCCCGCCCGGCGTGCCGCAGTCGACCAGGTAGAAGGCCGGGTTCGTCGCGGCGTACACGCCGCCGCGACCGGGAGCGTGTCGCATTGCAGAAGTGGCGCCGGTCCCCGCCCAGCCTGCCGCAGTCGTGGGGCCGGCGAAAGGTCACAAATGCGATTGCGGCCACGACCAGGGCGCAGATTTCGACTTCTGGATCGTTTCACGGCACGAGACGGCGCGAGACGACGGCACGAGACGGCGCGGCGCGGCAGCGCAGCGCACGACAGCGCGCCGGGACGTCGGGTGCGCGCCGGGACGTCAGGTGAGGCTGAAGCCGCCGTCGGAGGTGAGCACCTGGCCGGTCGTCCACCGGCCTTCGGATGACACCAGCCACGCGATCAGCCGGGCCACGTCGTCCGGCTGCCCGAACCTGCCGAACGGCATCGAAGCGAGCACCTCGGCGACCGTTTCGGGCGCGCGGTCGCTGGTGTCGGCATCCAGATAGCCCGTGTTGACCGGGCCGGGGTTCACCGTGTTGAGCAGGATGCCACGCCCCAGCAGCTCCGCCGCCA
This sequence comes from Humibacter ginsenosidimutans, assembly GCF_007859675.1. Taxonomy (GTDB): domain Bacteria; phylum Actinomycetota; class Actinomycetes; order Actinomycetales; family Microbacteriaceae; genus Humibacter; species Humibacter ginsenosidimutans. The sequence goes on along the minus strand of NZ_CP042305.1, from coordinate 3,455,072 downwards.
CCGTCGGCGTCACACTGGCCAGCGCCGCCTTGCTCGCCGCGTAGGCGACCTCGCCACGCATCGGGCCGAGCAGTTGACCCGACGTCATCCAGATGACGCGGCCGGTCGCGAACTCGTCGAACGGACCGCTCGTCGTCTCGACGTCGCCCGGACGGCTCGCGTCGGCGTCGTCTCGGACATCGACCCCGCTGAACTGGTCGGCGAAGTGCCGCGTGAGCAGCAGAGTGGACCGTGCGTTCACGTCGAAATGCCCGGAGAGCCGATCGGCCGTCATGTCGAAGATCGATCCGTCGCCGCCCGATCGTGCGTGGTTGCACACGAGGATGTCGAGGCGACCGATGGCCGCGCGCGCGGCGTCGATGACCTGGGCGGGAGCATCCGGTTGCGCAAGGTCGGCGCCGAGATCACCGAACCGTGCGTGGGGTGCGAGACGTTCCAGGATGCCCGCACGCACGGCATCCAGATCGTCGCTTCCCCATGGCTGGTCGGCGTCGTGCGCCGCGTGATGCTGCACGAAGACGCTGGCGCCCTCGCTCGCGAGTCGTGTCGCGATGGCGTAGCCGATGCCGCGCCGACGCGAGACGCCGGTGATCAGCGCCGCTCGACCGGCGAGCCGCGCCGCGTTGCCGGCGAGCGAGCCGTCTCCGCTGTTCAGAGGCCCAGCAGTTTCTGCTTGGCGGCGCTGAACTCCTCATCGGTCAGGATGCCCTGCTGGTGCAAGCCGGCGAGTCGCTCCAGCTCAGAGGTGGTGTCGCCGCCCGCCGCCGGTGCGGGGGCAGGGGCGGCCTGCTGCTGCGCGACCGCCTGTTGCGCGGCAGCCTGCATCTGAGCCTGCTGCTGCTGTTGCTGATAGGCGTCGGCCTCGTATCGCTCCTCGGCCTTGCGCTGCTGGCTGGAAGCGACACCGCCGGCAACGGCCGTGGCCGTGCCCGCGATGACAGCAGTGCGAGCCGCGGTTCCGATGAGCCCGGGGCGTCCGATGCGTCGAACGAAAGGCATGATGACTCCGATCCTTGTGACGTGTGGTGGGTGGCCGACGGGATCACTCGGCGCGAGCGAGTGCCACGACCTCATTGACGATGGGCGCCGGGATGCGCTCGCTGGCGAGCACCGCACCGCCCGACGCGGCGAGGCGCGACGCGAGCTTCTTGGCCCAGAGCAGTTCGACGACGAGCAGCTCGGCGCTCGTTCCCGGCTCGAGCGACTCCGCGAAGTACTCGATGTCCTCATCGGCGGCCAGTCCTGAAAGGTCGAGGTCGGCCTCCTCCAGGCCGTACGCGGCCGAGGCGTCTTCGATCTCGATCGTCTCGATGTCGCCGTCGAGGTTCCTCGTCAGCAGGATCGCGTCGATGATGCGCACCGCACCGTCGGCGACGAGCTCGCGCACGGCATCCACGACTCCGGGATCAGGGGCTTCGCCACTGAATCCGACGAGCACGAACTCGACGGGGCCGTATTCCAACTCGCTCATGAGGGTTCCCTTCGCCTTGCACGCTGACTCGTTCCAGCATGCGCCACGGGCACCGGTGCGCGGTCACCCTGGCGGGGTGAAGGGCGGGTGCTCACGGCACGAGCACGATCTTGCCGCGCAGGCCGCCCGACTTCAGCGCCCTGTGCGCCTCGGCCGCCTCCACGAGCGGATACTCCGCTGCGATCTCCACCTGGAACGTGCCGTCGGCGAGTCCGGCGAGCGCGACCTCGAGCCCCTTGTCGCGCAGCGCGTTCTCCTCGTCGGTGAGCGGCACGGGGTTGCCGCCCGACCACGCCTTGATGCCGAGTTCCGCCGCCTTCGCGCCCACAACGATGGTGCCGATGTGCGAGCGATCCGGCACCAGCTCGAAGGACGCCTGCAGCGCGGCATCCGTGCCCGCCAGGTCGAGCACGTAGTCCACGCCCTGCGGAACCGCTGCGCGCACGCGCTCGACCAGCCCGTCGCCATACTCCACCGCGATGGCGCCGAGCTCGCTCACGCGGTCGAGATTGCGCGCGTTCGCGGTGCCGACCACCACGATGCCCTTGTCGCGTGCGAACTGGATGACGGCCTGCCCCACAGAGCCGGACGCCGCGTGCACCAGCAGCACGTCGCCTTCACCGGCGCCGATCGAGTCGACGATCTGGTACGCGGTCCCGGCCGCGACGCCCAGCGCCGCCGCCTGATCGAACGGCACGTTCGCGGGCTTGCGCACGAGCTTGCCGGTGGATGCCACGAGCTCGCTCGCGTAGCCGCCGAACGCCCCGCGCACCACGACCTCGTCTCCCACGGCCCAGCCATCCACGTCCGGGCCCAGTGCGGAGATGATGCCTGAGGCATCCAGTCCCAGGCGACGCGGCTTCTCGATGGGGTCGGACGGGCGCGTGCCCTGGCGCAGCTTGGCGTCGATGGGGTTGACCCCGGCCGCCTTGACGGCGACCAGCACCTTGCCTTCGCCGGGCACCGGATCGGGGTACTGCGCCACCTCGAGCACCTCGGGTCCGCCGAACTGCGTGTACTGGATCACCGTCTGCATGTGCACTCCCGTCTCGAACGTCTTCCACGATATGCGGATGGCCACGTCGGATGGCCCGGAGCAGCGGCCGGGGCGCCGCGCAAGGCGCCACGAATACCGGAGGATGCGCCGAATACCGGAGCATTGCTTCGGTATTCGGCGCGAGAGCGCGATCGCTCCGGTTTTCGGGACGCCCTGGCGTGGGGCGCGGCGTCAGGCGGCGACGGCGGGCACGTCGTAGCCGCCCGCTGCGATGTCGTCGAGCAGGGTGGGGTGCGTCGGGTTCCAGCCGTAGCGCTCGCGGGTGATCGTGCTCGTGGCCTGAAGGTCTTGGCCGAAGAAGCGGCCCATCCAGCCGAAGTGCTCGAGGGCATCCTCAGGGGCGATGGATGCCGTGGGCAGCTCCAGCCTGGCCGCCAGCGCCTCCGCGATGGACTTCGCGCTCACGCCCTCCTCCGCCACGGCGTGCACGACGTTGCCCTGCTGCGGCGCCTCCAGCGCGAGCCGCACCAGCAGCGCGGCGTCGTCGCGGTGCACCGCGGCCCAGCGCGAGCTGCCATCGCCGACATAGGCGGAGACGCCGCGCTGCCTCGCGATCTGGGCGATCGTCTTGATGAAACCGTGGTCGCCCGCCGTGCCGTGCACGCTCGGCGCGAAGCGCAGCAGCAGCGGGTGGATGCCGCGCTCGGTGAGCGACATCACGTACTTCGCGTTGTCGAGGCGCGGGTTCGGCACGGTGCCTTCGTCGTCTTCGGTCGCGGGGCGGCCGGGCACGAGGCCGGCGACTCCTGAGGCGATGGCCAGCGTCTTTCCCGATCCGTCGAGCGCACCGGCGAAGGTCTCGATCGCCTCGCGATCGACCCTGGCGGAGTTGGCGAAGTCGTCGAAGTCGTGGATGAAGCCGAGGTGCACGACGCCGTCGGAGGCGGCCGCGGCATCCCGCAGCGTGTCGAGGTCGCCGAGATCGCCGCGCACGACGTCGGCGCCGAGCGCGGCGATCCTCTGCGCCGAGGCGTCGGATCGCGCGAGGCCGCTGACCTCGTGCCCTGCTGCGAGGAGTTGTGTGCTGACGGCGGATCCGATCCAGCCGGACGCTCCTGTGACGAAGAACCGCATGATGACCTCCCGATGGTCGTTTCGTGGTGATGCCGGCAAGTGATGTCAGTTGCTGACATCAGAGACTGTAGCAGTGATGTCAGGATCTGTCATCAGCTATCATCGGGGCATGGTGAGATGGGAGCCCGACGCGGCGGGACGGCTGATGCGTGCCGCCGTCGAGCTGTTCGCCGAACACGGCGTCGAGGCGACGACCGTCGCGGCCATCGCCGAACGGGCCGGAGTGACCGAGCGCACGTTCTTCCGCTACTACTCCGACAAGCGCGAGGTGTTGTTCGGCGACCGCGCCCAGTTCGCCTCGCTCTTCATCGACGGGGTGCGCGACGCGCCTGTGGATGCCTCGCCCCTGGATGCCGTCGCCGCCGGCTTGCACGCCGCGGTCGAGTTCTTCCCCGCCGGCCACCGTGCGGATTCGCGCGTGCGCGGCACCGTCATCGCTGCGAACCCCGGGTTGCAGGAGCGCGAGCTGCTGAAGATGGCGGCCGTCGCCGAGGGGATGGCGGAAGCCCTGCGCGAGCGCGGCGTCACGGAACCTGCGGCCACGATCGCCGCACGGTCGGGGATCGCGGTCTTCAGCTCGGCCTTCGCCGCGTGGCTCTCCGAAGGCGAGACGCGCGAGATGGCGCAGCTGGTCGACGACGGACTCAACGAGCTGCGGGCGATCGGCGCCGGCTGAGGGTCGCGATCGCGCACCGAGCGGCGTGGGCCGAGCGGCGTGGGCTCAGGCTGCTCGCGCGCATCCACAACAGGACATCGCACCGAAAACAGGCCAGATCCGCCTGTTTTCGGCGCGAGAGCGCGATCCCTCCTGCTTTCGTGACCGGTGAGGACGGACCGGGTGGGGACAGGCGGTCAGCTCGCCGACGGACGGGACGGCAGCGGGCCGGTCAGGTACGCCTGCACAGTCGGCGCGATGTGGTCGACGACCCAGTCGGGGTCCGCGGAGGCCAACGGCTCCCAGCGCAGCACGTAGCGGGTGAGCAGCAGGCCGGCGACCTGGCTGGCGACCAGCGCCGCGCGCACCTCGATCTGTTCGGGATCGGGATCGGGACTGAACCGCGTGACGACGGGTCGCACCGCGCGCTCGAGGATGAACGCACGCATCTGACCGGCGACCACCTTGTTGCGCGTGGCGCTGCGCACCATGACGCTGATCACCGACGCGTGCGCATCCCACACGGTGATCAGCTGGGCCACCAGGCGGCGCGCGGCATCCTCGGGCCTCGCCTCGAGCACGGGCGCGATCACGTCGGCGGGATCGATGCGCAGTGCGGTGACCGCGTCGAAGAGCCCTCCCTTCGAGCCGAAGTAGTGCGCGATCATCGCGGGGTCGACCCCGGCGCGCTGGGCGATCTCCCGCGTGGTGCCGTCGACGCCACGGTCGGCGAAGACCTCGCGGGCGGCATCCAGGATCTCCTCGCGCGTGGTCGACGGGCCCTTGCGGCGGCCGCTCACGAACCGGCCCCGCTCGCTGCCCCGCCGGACGCGGTGCCATCCGACGAGCGCTCAGTGACGTCGTTCGAGTTCCCCTCGTTCGACCCACTGTCGAGCAGCACGACGGTCTCCTCCAGGGTCGCGGGCACCGGAACGACGTCGGCCTGGATGCCGTCGAGCAGCCGCATCACGCGCTCGCGCAACGCGCTCGCCCCCTCTCGCCCCGCCACGCGCACGTCTCGCCCGCTGAGCATGATCGGCAGGCCAGAGCGGTCCAAGACTCCGAACACCCGCTGCCAGTGCTCGCTGCGCACGAGCACCGCCGTCGCGCCGGCGGTGAGCTCGGCGACCGTCCCGCGGCCGACGACGTGGCCCTGGGCGAGCAGCACGAGACTCGTGCACTGCTCCGCCTCCTGCAGATAGTGGGTGGTGACGATGACGGCACGACCGGCATCCGCCTGTGCGTGGATCGTGTCCCACAGCCGGGCCCTGGCCAACGGGTCGACGCCGGAGGTCGGCTCGTCGAGCACGAGGAGTTCCGGCCCGTGGCTGAGCGCGAGGGCGAAGGCGAGCTGTCTCTGCCGCCCGAGGCCGATGTCGGCGACGATTCGTGAGCGCACCTCGCTCAGCGCGGGCGGCAGCTCGGGTCGCGGAACGCCGTACACGCGAGACAGGAACGCCACGTTCTCCCGCACGCTGAGCGTCGTGTAGAGGCCGAGTCCCTGCGGCACGTAGCCGAGCCGTCTGCGCGAAGCGTTGTCGGGGGCACGTCCGAAGAGCGTCACCTCGCCCTCGTCTGCGCGCTCGAGTCCGAGCATGATGCGCAGCAGCGTCGTCTTGCCCGCGCCGTTGGCGCCGATCAGGCCGACGATCTCACCTGGATGCACGTCGAGGCTCGCCTCGGCGAGCGCCGTGGCGTGGCCGAAGCGCTTGGTGACGTGGCTGGCGGATGCCGTGGGCGCGGCCCGGTCGCTCAACGCACCCTGAGCGCGGCGCCCTACGGTGCCCGCTCGCTCGCTCGGGGAGCGAGGGACGGCCTGCCCGGCCGAGGGGTCGGGGACGGCCTGCTCGGCCGTGGACCGAGGGGCCGCGGCGAGCGCGAGGGCGACGAGGGCATCCTCGAAGTCCGGCGGATCGAGCGGGGCCACCCGGTGCTGCAGCGCCGCATCACTCGGGATCCAGACGTGCCGTTCCATGCCGCGGCGCCACGAGCGAGCCGCGGCGGCCTCGGACAGCGTCGCCGTCGGGTCGAGCATGCGGGCGACGGTGCCCGGCACGGCGGCGACGATCTCGTCTGGGGTGCCGGCCGCGAGCATCCGGCCGCCGTCGAGCGCGAGAACGGATGCCGCCCGCTGCGCCTCGTCCAGGTAGGTCGTGGCCATGATGACCGTCGTGCCTCCGCCGTCGCCGTCGTGAGTGCCGCCCGCGTGGTCCGCGTTCGCGCCGCCGTGATCCACCGCCCGCTCGCCCGCTGTGGCGCTGATCAGTCGCCAGAGCTCGAGGCGGCTCACGGGGTCGACGCCGGTGCTCGGCTCGTCCAGCAGCACGAGCGTCGGCTCATGCAGGATGGCGAGCACGAAGCCGAGCTTCTGGCGCATGCCGCCTGAAAGGTCGTGTCCGAGCCGATGACGGGCCGCGGTGAGGCCCGCGCGATCGAGCAGCTCGGCGGAGCGTTCGCGGATGCGTGCGGCGGGCATCCCGTACGAGCGTCCGACGAACTCGACGTTCTCCGCCACGGTCAGCGTCGGCCAGACGCCCGAGGTCGCGGGCTGGTAGCCGATGCCGGACGGTCCGAGGGTGCGCACGTCGCCCTTGGCCGCTCGCACCCGGTTCGCGAGCACGCGCAGCAGCGTCGATTTGCCCGCGCCGTCGCCGCCGACGATGGCCGTCACCTCGCCCGGGCGGGCGCGCAGGGTGACGTCGGTGAGGGCATCCGTCGCACCGAACCGGACGGTGAGGTCGGTGACGCCGAACGCCTCGACGGTCGGCGCGGCCTCGAGACCCGCGTCGCGCATCAGGCTGCCTCGGTCGGCTGAGCGTCCGACGCGCGATCGGTGTCGGCCGGCCGGGACGCGACATCCCCTCCGCCGTGCTTCTGCTTCACCGGGGAGATGCTGCGACTCAGCCGCACCACCGCGAGACCGAAGATGATCACGGCCATGCCGGCGAGGATGACGAGCGGGAACCACAGCGAGTCCCACCCGGCGCCACGGATCATCACGCCCTGCGACACCATCGTGAACCAGGTGAGCGGCAGGCAGTAGCCGATCCAGCGCACGCCGGCGGCCATCGCGGAGAGCGGGAAGATCATGCCGGAGAGCAGGATCTGCGGCAGCAGCACCATGAACGCGAGCTGGATCGCCTGCCCCGTGGTCTTCGACACCGACGAGATGAGCACGCCGAGCCCCAGCACCACGAAGAGGAACAGCGCGGCGCCCACGATGAAGATGGCCGGGTCGCCGTTGAACGGCACCCCGAACAGCAGAAGGCCGAGCACCGTGATGAGCGCCATGTCGATGCAGGCGAGCAGAAAATACGGCGTGATCTTGCCGAGTACCACCGAGCTCGCCCTCAGCGGCATCACGGCCAGCTGCTCGAGCGTGCCGGCCTCGCGCTCGCGTACCAGCCCGATCGAGGTGATGATCGTGCCGATGAACGTGAGGATGAGTCCGATGATGGCCGGGATCATCACCCACGATGTCTTCAGATCGGGGTTGAACAGCGTCGTGACGGTCAGCGTGGGCGTCTGGGCAGAGGATGCCTGCGCCTGGCTCTGCGATCCGCCCGAGTTCGACTGCTCCTGGCTCTGCTGGCCCTGCTGACTCTGCTGGCCCTGCTGCGCTTGCGCCTGCTCCGCCTTCGCCTGGGCCTGCGCCGCCTGTTGCGTCAGCTGCTGCTGCACCTGGGCGAAGATCGTCTTCGCCGACTGCGCCGCGAACAGATTCGAACCGTCGATGTAGACATCCGCGTTGAGCGTTCCCGCATCGGAGGAGCCGGAGCCGGACGCCGCCGACGCGTAGATGGCGACGTTCGCCTTGCCGTCTTGCAGTTCGGTCTTGGCATCGGCCTTCGTACCGTCGACCTCGGTCGTGACGACGTTCAGATGGCCTTTGAGCTTCGCGTTGTCGTCGATGAGCTTCACCACGTCGTGCGTGCTCGGTCCGTAGACCGCGACGGTGAGGTGGTCGACGGTGAAGTTGGCCGCGTAGCCGAAGATCACCAACAGCAGAAGCGGCATGGCGATGAGCAGCGCGAGCGTGCGGCGGTCGCGCCGCAGCTCCTGGAACTCCTTCAGCACGATCGCGCGCATGGCGGCCTCCCGACGAACACCAGATGCCCCGGATGCCCCGGGTCGCGTTAATAATTCATCGCTTGATGAATTACGTCAAGCCTGTCGATCGCGGCGCTCTCCCGGCGCCCATCGACATCCCACCGGTTCCGAATTCCGGAGATGGGCTCGGGCACCGGAGCGATCGTCCGGCTTTCGACGCGAGAGCGCGATCTCTCCGGTTTTCGGAACCGGTCACCGCGGGCTGGGAATGGCACGCATGGAAGGCTGCCGGGGCCGGGCCGGGTCAGCCGAGGTTGTCGGGGCGGGACCAGTCCTGGCCGAGCACGTGCTGCGCGAGGAACGCGAACACGGTCTCGTACCAGACCACCGCGTGCTGCGGCTTCAGCACCCAGTGGTTCTCGTCGGGGAAATACAGGAACCGGTGCGGCAGCGTGCCGTCGGGGGCCGCGAAGTGCGCGTTCAGCTCCGACCAGAGCCGCAGACCCTCCCCGATCGGGACGCGGTAGTCGTGGTCGCCGTGCACGACGAGCATCGGGGTCACGATGTTCTGCACGTGCCGGTGCGGCGAGTTCGCCTCAAGGCCCTCCGCCGTGAAGATGCTCGCCCAGTACGACGAGAGATCCGTCGTGGGCACGAACTGGTCGAGCGACCACAGGCTGGCGTGCGTGACGATGGCGCGGAAGCGGTCCGTATGACCGGCGACCCAGTTGGCCATGTAACCGCCGAACGAGCCACCCATCGCCGCGGTGCGCGTCTCGTCGATGTCGGGGCGGGAGGTGACGGTATCCGTGATCGACATGAGGTCGGTGTAGGGGGCCTCGCCCCACGCGTTCCAGCCGCGGGCGATGAAGTCGAGGCCGTACCCGGTGGAGAGTGCGGGATCGGGCAGCAGCACCGCGTAGCCGCGGGCGACGGCGAGCTGCGGGTTCCACCGCCAGCTCCAGGCGTTCCAGCTGTTCAGCGGGCCGCCGTGGATCCACAGCAGCAGAGGCGCTGGCGAGGATGCCGTGGCATCCGCCGGCAGCATCAACCAGCCGCGCACACGCGTGCCGTCCGCCGCGGTCGTCTCCACTTCTTCCATGTTGGCAGGCACCTCGGGTGCGCCGCCGGGAACGGTGAGCGGGGTGATGCCGCCGTCACGCGAGATGCGCACGGGGTGCGGCGCGGACATCCATGACGAGCGCAGCGCCACGAGGTCGCCGGTGGCTCGATCGAGCCGCACGTCGGCGTAGGCGAAGTCGTCGTTCGTGAGCTGCTGCACGTCGCCGCCGTCGAGCGGTGCGCGGAACACCGGTGCGCGCCCGTCCTGGTCGGCGGTGACGATGAGCGCTCGGTCGTCGGCGTCGAATGCGAAGCCGGCCGGCCACCTGTCCCACTGAGCTGCGATGCGACGAGGCTCGACGAGGCCGATCGCCGCCGTTCCGTTCGAGTCCGTATGTGCAAGGCCCGCGACCCAGAGTTCCTGCTGCGTCGGTCCCTGTGGCGTCGCGCGCTCAGTTCGCAGGAAGGCGACGACGAGTCCGCCGTGCGAGACCACCGGGTTCTCGAGGTCGACGTCGGGCTCGTCGAGAAGCACGGTCTGGTCGCCGGATGCCGCGTCGATCGCTACGAGCCGGTGACGCTGGTCGTAGCCTTCCGCGATCGGCAGCGAGACGATCACGGTGTCGCCGTCGGGAGTGATCGCCACGCCGGATGCCCCGGCGCCCGGCCCCGGGCGCGGCGTGAGGTCTCGAGGTCGCGGCAGAGACGCGGGATACGGCGTCGGCTCGTCGTCGCTCGCGCCGGCATCGGCGGCATCCGCCCCGTCGCCCTTCGGGCTGTCGGCTCCCACCCGGTCGACGAGACCGGCCAGGTCGAGCCCGAACAGGTGCGGCTGGTCGGGGCCGAGGTCGGCGTCCCAGTGCCGCACCGGATATCCCTCGTGCAGAATTGCGGCGACCTTCTTCTTCGTGCGCGCGGCGCGCAGCGTCGCGTCGCCGTCGAGCGTGGCGGCGCTCGGCAGAAGGCCGGCCGCGAAGACGATGCTGTCGGCCGTCTCGGCCGAGGCCTCCACCCCGGAGACGCCGCCGGCCAGCCGTGTGACCGGGCGAGCCTCGCCGCCTGCGGCAGGGAGCATCCAGAGCTGTCCCTTCGCGTCGTCGTCATCGACGTCGGGCCTGCCGGAGACGAACAGCAGGTCGCCGGATGCCGTGAACACCGGCGCCGACTCCCCCTTGGCCGATCGCGTGAGACGGCGCGCCCCCTCCGATCCGTCGGCCGGCACCGACCAGAGCGCGCGCTCGTATTTCGTGCCGTCCTTCGACAGCGTCGCAATGGTGAGCACCGCTCTGCGGCCGTCGGGTGAGAGCACCAGAGACTCGATGCGGGGAAGGGCGATGTAGGTTTCGAGGGAATCGAAGGGCGTCGTCGGCATGGCTTCCACGCTACGACGGGATCGCTGTGCTCGGGGGCCTCGAACAACGGGGCTCAACGACTCAGGGGGGCTCAGGACCCGTTGCGACGGTCGTACGCGGCGCGCGAGGCCTCGATCGTCGGGTGGTTCGCCGTCGCCCACTCGGCGAGCCCGATCGCGAGCACGATCAACGTGCTGCCGAGCTCGGTGAGCCGATACTCGACGCGGGGCGGCACCTCGGCGTGCGCGGTGCGATCGACCAGCCCGTCGCGTTCCAGCTGACGCAGCGTGAGCGTGAGCATCCGCCCCGAGATGCCCGGAATGTGCTGGCGCAGCTGGCTGAACCGCAGCTCGCCCGACTGCAGCGTCGCGATCACCAGCAACGACCACTTGTCGCCGATGCGGTTGAGCACCTCGCGGATCGCGGCCCCGTCGTCGTGTTCGCCGGCGCAGGAGCCCTCGTACGAGCTCAGCAGCTCCACGGATGCCCTGCCGCCGGCCGGTGCCGCCATCTCGCCCGCTCCCGCGCCCGGTTACCCCGATGTGCCTTTTGCACGCTCGTCTTCGGTAACGCATCATGTGGTTACTTACCTATCGTAACCATCAACCTTCAAGGATTCCCATGACCGTCGCCCTCTGGATCGTCAACATCGTGCTCGCGCTCGCCTTCCTCGCCGCAGGAATCACCAAGGTCAGCCAGCCGAAGGCCAAGCTCGCCGGAGCGATGGCCTGGGTCGAAGACTTCAGCGCCGGACCGGTGAAGCTCATCGGCACGGCGGAGATCGTCGGGGCGCTGGGACTCGTGCTGCCGCTGTTCACGGGGATCGCGGGCATCCTGGCACCGATCGCCGCGGTCTGCCTCGCGGTGCTGATGGTGGGCGCGGTGGTCATCCACGTTCGCCGCTCGGAGCCGTACGTTCCGGCGCTTGCGCTCGGCGTCGTTTCGGTGGTGAGCGCCGTGCTGGGCTTCGGCGTGCTCGTCTGACCGCTCGCGCTATCTGTCGCGCACTTCCGGAAGCCGTCCACCCGATCGCCCGTCGAGATCCCCGATGCGGCCCAGCGTGTCTTCCCAGCCTCGAACGGACGCACAGCGCACGCCCGTCGACAGCACGGGGTGGTCGTTGCCGCCGGGCTCGAGCCTGTCGCCGAAGAAGAGGATGTCGTCGGGCGCGATTCCGGTCTCGGCCATCAGGCGGCGCATCCCGAAGGCTTTGTCGCGTCCTCGGCGAGTGATGTCGATCGACGTCGTGCCGCCGATCCGCACCTCGAGATCGGGAACGAGCGGCGTGACCTCGTCGCGTAACCGCTCCTTCTTCGTGCCATCGGGATCCCAGACCAATTTGAGCGCGAGCGGGGCGTCTTGGCCGAGTGCGGAGAACGTGACCTGTGATCGCCGGTCCTCGAGCACGTCGCCGTGGCTGCGATCCGGCCAGAGCTCGAGTCGTTTCGCGGATGACTCGAGCGCCGACATCGCCGCACGCCTCTCGCGCTCGTCGAGCAGTTCGGAGAACACCGCCCTCCAGCGACCGTCGATGTACCTGAAGCATTGCGTACCGCACGTTGCGAGGATCCACAGGCGGTCCAACCGCCTGCCGGGCAGTGCTGAGAGCGGACGCACGACCTGCCGGGCGAACTGATCGAACGTGGCCCCAGAGATCACCGCGACCGGGGTTGTCGCCAACAGCCTCGTGAGCGCCTTGGCCATCGGCGCCGGCAGCGGAGACTTCGAGGGAGCGAGCGTGTCGTCGAGGTCGAACGCGACGAGTGCCGGCCACTCCGGGGTCACGGTGCCGTGCGCACGAGACGCGCCACGGAGATCCGAGAGTCGGCTGCGCCGTAGAACACGAAGTGCTCACCGCCGATCTCCTCGATCGCAGTGGGGAAGACCACGTTCGCGACCGTACCCCTCGTCTCCTCTTCGGTCTCCGGTGTCATGATCGGCTCACTCGTGCGAGCGAGAACGCGCGAAGGATCGTCGAGATCGAGCAGGAGGGCGCCCACGACGTAGCGCACGTTCGCCTGGGGCACGAAAGCCCCACCGGTCATGGACCCCGTGACGCCGTGATGGAGCACGAGCCATCCCTCTGGTACTCGGAGCGGCGCGGGGCCCGCTCCGATCTTCAGCGCCTCCCAGGAATGTTCAGGACCTGCCAGGAAGCGATGAGTCCGCGGGCGAGAAAGAGCCCCGATGTCAGCCTTGACGTTCTCGACGGGCACATAGGAGATCCAGATGCCTGCGCGGTCATCGAGAACACCCGCAGGCAGAGGCGGCGCCTCGCCCGGGCGCACAAAACTGAAGTCCCACATGGGCCGGTGCAGCAGGGCGTAACTCGGCCGCCCGCTGGGATCGCGCACCGGTTCCGGGAAGAACACGACGTCCTTGTTGGGGAAGAGATTCAGGTCGGTGTCGAGCGCATCCTCGTACTCGAACTGGATAGGCCCGAGTCTCGTCCACTCGCCGCCGTCACGTGAGACGGCGAGGGCGGGCTTCGGCCCCAGCGGGCCGAAGGCCACGTACGTCATGACGTGAAAGCCGAGCGACGGAATCCAGGTGATGCGCGGATCCTCGACACCGCCGTGGTCCATGCCATGCTCCCACCCGCGGTCCGCCTGGAGAGCGATCTCGAGATCGGCGACGGCTACAGGAACCCCGTCACGCAGCACGACTCTTCCGCGGCCGATCCTAGACACATTCTTCGCGGCGACCAGTCGAGGGAAAAGGTAGAGAAGGCCGTCCGAGCCCCGAACCGTCGCTGGATTGAGCACGCCCTCGGCCTGATTGGGGTCGTTCGGATCGGGTTCCATCAGCACCCCGACCCGATCGAGTGCGTAAGGGATGTCGACTGAGATGGTGGATGACACAGACAGCTCTCTTGTTTCTTGATGAAGCGGACGGGATTCGGGCGTACTCAGCCCTTGACGGAGCCGAGCACGCCGTTCACCAGGTAGCGCTGGATGAAGACGTAGCCGACGATGAGCGGCGCCGCGACGATGAACGTCGCCGCCGCGAGGAGCGGCCACTGGTTCGAGTACGTTCCCTTGAACGCGTAGAGACCCACAGTCACGGGAAACTTCGAAGGGTCGGCCAAGAGCACCGTCGCGAGCACGATCTCGTTCCAGATCCACACCGCCTGCAAGATGAAGATCGTCGCAAGGGCGGGCCTCGCCAACGGAAAGATGAAGGTGAACAGATAGCGCCAGTACCCGACGCCGTCCATGGCGGCGGCCTCGTCGAGCTCGCGAGGAATCGACTTGACGAAGCCGCTGAAGAGAAGCGGACCGATGCCGACCCCGACCGAGACCATGAGAATGTACCCGAGCCGATTGTCATAGAGGTGCAGCCGCAGAAGCAGCTGGAACTGTGTGATCAGAGCGTTGGGGAGGAAGAGCACCAGCACGAAGAGCACCGACCAGAGCCTGGCGCCTTTGACATATCCACGCGAGACGGGAAACGCGAGCACGAGCGTGATCAACGTGCCGATCGCCGACCCTGCCGCCGTGTAGAGCACACTGTTGAGGATGTACGCGCCGAAGTCGCCTTTGTTCCAGGCGGTGATGAAGTTGCCCCACTGCGGATCGCGCACGATACCCACGGGATCGGCGACGAATGCCGCGTTCGACTTCAGCGCGGTGTTCACCAGGTAGAGCAGCGGAAAGAGAAAGACGACGAGCACGATCGCAGCGCACACATAGCCGCCGACGGGCATCCGCCTGAGCCTCTTGCGCGACTTGGTCGGCGCCGTCTGCGCGACGGCGGTTCTGGTGGTCGTGGTCACGCTCACAGCTTCGCCTCCCGACGGCGCAGAATCACCAGGGCGATGAGGCTGACGACGGCGACGAGCACGAACTGGACCATCGACACGGCCGCCGCATACCCCTGGGACTGCGACAGCGTCGTGCCGGATGCCCCGCCAAATCCTTGAACGTAGACGAGGAGTGACAGGACCTGTGTCGATCGATTGTTGGGGCCGGTCAGCACGAACGTCAACTGGTAGCTCTGGAGCGCGTTGACGATGCCGAGCAGCACGTTGGCGGTGATCGACGGTGCGAGCATCGGCACGGTGACCCAGCGGAACCTCTTCCACGGGGTAGCACCATCGATGGCGGCAGCCTCGTACAACTCCTCGGGGACCGCCTGCAGTCCGGCAAGGAAGATGATCACCGAGATGCCGACGACCATCCAGATCTGCACCAGGATGACCAGCGACAACGCGAGGTGCGGGTCGCCGAAGAAGGCGGACTGGGCACCGAACAGCGCGAACAGTGACTTCGCAGGACCACCGCTGACGTTGAACATCAGAGACCACACGAGGCCGGTGACGGTCACGCCGAGCACGGTGGGCATGAAGACCACCGCGCGGTAGACGTTGCGTCCGCGAAGAGGTCTGTTGAGGAGCAAGGCTATGGCGAGCGCCACGACGATCTGCACGACCGTGCTGGCGAACGCGAAGATGACCGTGTTCTGAAGCGCGTTCAGGCTGTCGGGCCATTTCGCGGGCGAGAAGAACGTGACGTAGTTGTCGACGCCCACCCAGTCGACGGGAAGGTAGGGAAGCCCACGCAGGTCGGTGAAGGACACCACGAGGACGCCCACCGCCGGCACCAGGCCGAAGAGGGTCAGAACGGCAAGGCCGATTCCGAAACTGATGCGTACGGGTGATCTTCGGGGAAAAGGGAATGATGTGATGGCCACAATGCTCCTCGTAGGTCGTGCTGCCGGCGGCTGAGACGTCGCCGCCGGCAGCACGACTTACCTGATTGATCAGAACGCAGCTGCCCACGCGGTCTGCGCGGCCTGGGCCGCCTGCTCAGGCGTGCTCGAGCCGAGCGGAGTCAGCGCAGGGTAGTTGAACGGATAGACGGCGTCCTGACCCGCCTTGTTGTTGGCGACCCAGATCTGATCCCATGCCGGCTGGTACTTCGCGGTGTACTGCGCGATCGACTTGAGGAATGCGCTCGTCGAGATCCCCGGCTGGGCCGAGGAGAAGCCGGACTTGCGCAGGAAATCCTTGTAGTTGTCCGCCTGGGAGAAGAACTTCAGCCACGCGATCGCCGCGGTCTGGTTCTTCGACGAGGTCGGCACCGCCAGCTGAAGTTCGATCTTGCCGTTCAGGTAGGCGTTGTCCTTGGCGTGATCAGATCCGGGGAAGGGGAAGTAGCCGATGTCGAACTTCGAGCCGACGGCGGCAGCGATGGTCGGCTCGTTCCACGTGCCATCCGGCGTCATCGCGAAGTCGGACGCTGCGAAGCCGGCCGGGATCGAGTCGTACCCGGCGCCCGCCGAGCCCTGCTGTGCGTTGGCGAGCACGGTCTCGGTCTCGTCGAGCACTTTCACCGGCAGCTTGTCGGTGAGCTTCGCCTCATTCGTCCACAGCGACTTGGCAAGCGCCTGCTTGTCGGATGACGACGGATAGAGGCTTCCCACCGATCCGAGCATCGGGAGCCCCGCGGGCCAGCCATCCTTGCCACCGATGCCGAAGGGAGTGACTCCCTTCGACTTGAGCTCGGCGATCACCTTGGTGAACTCATCCCACGTCGTGGGAACCGACAGGCCGTACTTCGCGAAGATGTCTTTGTTGTAGTAGACGCCGGTCGAGTAGCTCACACCCGTGGGGACGGCGTACTGCTTGCCTCCGATCGACTGTGCTGCCAGCACGGTGGGCGTGTAGTCCTTCATGAACGGCTGCTTGGAGAGGTCGACGAGACCGCCGGCCTTGGCCAGCCGCACGTCGTCAGACTCCGAGCTCTTCGCGTACGACGGCGTCTCCCACATGCTCTTCACCACGAAGAGGTCGACATTGCCTGCTGTCAGCCTGGACGACTTCGTCGCAGGATAGTTGTCGTTCGAGACCGATGAGAGCACGACGTCGACCTTCGGATACTTCTTCTCGAAGGCGGCGTCGATCGCACGGAAAGCCGCATCGGATGCGTCGGCGCTCGAGACGAGAATCTGCAGCTTGCCGCTCGGCGCGCCGTCGCTGGAAGCCGACGAGGTCCCGCCGGAGCACGCCGCAAGCGCGCCGACCGCTGCGATGGCGACTGCCCCAGCGGTCAGTCGCTGCGCCAGGCGCCTGGCTCGCAACTTCTTCGTTGCCATTGTTGAATCTCCTTGTGATCGCGGCACTTGCCGTTGTACCGAAACGTTTCGGTACAGGCGAGCATCGCATGTCTTCGAACGGCACGCAAGTCGGCCATCCAGCCGCGCGAAACGGGGCTCCCGGTGGCTCAGCGCTCAGATCTCGGCCGGAGCAGGGCCGGTCGACTCGCGCACCAAGAGCTCTGCCGGCGGGATCCGCACGTCGGGCTCCGTCTCGCCGTCGATGACGCTGAGCAGCATCTTCGCGGCTTCGAAGCCGATGCGCCGCGGACTCGTCTGCACTGTCGTCATGGAGGGGCGAACGTAGGTGCCGAGCTGGATGCCGTCGAAGCCCGCCACCGAGATGTCGCCTGGAACATCGAACCCCATGTGCTGCGCCTGCGCGATGAATCCCATGGCGGAGAGATCGTTCGCGCAGCAGACCGCGGTGGGACGGTCGTGCAGTCCCATCAGTGCAGACGCGGCAGAGAGGCCGCCGGCGTAGGTGAAGTCTCCGGAGACCACCGGTCCCGGAACGAGTCCGGTGGAAGTCACGGCGTCCCGCCATGCTGCCTCACGCCGCACTGAGTGAATGAACTCCGAGCGTCCCCGCACATAGGCGATGCGCCTGTGGCCCAGTTCGACGAGGTGGGCCACGAGCGCGCGGATGCCTTCGTCGTGACTCTGTCTCACGGCCGGCAGAGGGAACCCGGCCTCGGCATTGACGCCGACCGCCGGCAGCCCGAGCTCCTCTACGAGCCCGACGCGCGGATCGTCGACTTCCAACTCGTTGAGGAAGACGCCGTCCACCCGGCGATCGGCTGCGAGCCGTCGATATCGGTCGAGCGCGCCGTCGGAACTCGCGCTGATCTGAAGGACGAGGGCGTATGCGCGGGCATCGATGCACTCCTCGATCCCGCCGATGAATCCACCGAAGAAGGGGTCCAACTCCAGCACGTCGGGGTCGCGGTGCACGACGAGCCCGACCGCGAACGCACGACGGCCCGACAGGCTGCGGCCCCTGAGTGAGGGAACGAACCCGAGCTCGTTCGCGGTGGCGACGATCCGCTTGCGCGTCTCCTCCGAGACGCCAGGACGATCGTTCAGTGCGCTCGACACCGAGCTGATCGACACCCCTGCGCGTCGGGCGACGTCGACTATCGTGACCCGCCTAGGCAACCCAGGTCCCCCGAATCGGCATGCCCCGACTCTATCGACGAATCATGGTCGGACAGTGCCTTGTCAGGCGTACAGTTCGTCGCCGAGATACTCGACCTCGTGTTCGTCTCGCCTGCCGTCGAACGGGTGGCGCGCCCAGCGCTGAAATGCGCCACCGCCCCCAAGGAGCGCTACACGACTCGCCTCCTTCGGCGGCTCACCATCGTGCGCCGCCGAAGGAGGCGAGTCGGCCATTGTTGTCCACGTTCAGCATCCACTGGCCGACGCCGGACGCATCCCGATCACGACGACGGCCGCGATCGGCATCGCGATGCCGTTTTCGGATGCGCATGCGATCTCGAGCTCGTCACCTGCTCACGCATCAGCGTCCTACTCCGCACGGTTCCGACGTCGGCGGACGAGGACCGTCGTAGTGCCGGCTGCGAGGAGCAGCACGGCCGCAGTGAGCCATCCGCTCAAGTCTGTTCCGGTTCGCGCGAGGCCCTCGGGATCGGCCGAGACACCGGCCCTCGAACTGCTCGAGCCTTTGGTACCTGAGCCCGGCGCAGAACCCGAGCCGTTCGAAGGATCAGAGACGCACTTCGCATCGGCGATCGCGATCGTCTGTCCCGAAGCGATATCGAACGTGCAGGGCGACGGCGACACGACGTCTCCCGAGACTGTCGCGGTCCCGTCGGACGCGCTGAGAGAGATGCTCAGGCGCTTACCCATGCTCGTCAGTCCGGTGATGCCACCGGTCGAACCTGGGAGCCGCAGGACTGAGGCGCCACCCTGGTCGGCGCGATAACCGTTCTCCATCCATACGTTGTCGATGAGGTTCGCGACTCCGAACAGCGATGGGTACACGCTGCGCGCCAGCGGAACATCATCGATGTTGCCGGACGACTGCTGATATACCTCTGCGAAGGTCCCTGTGCGAACGATGTCGCGTGTGAGCGAGTTGATCACGCCATCCGCGTCGCTGACCATGCCGTGATCGAGCAGCCCGTAGACCATGTACATCTCGTCCGGGGCCTTGATTGCGGTCTGTGCGAGACCGGCGAGCTGCTGATTCAGGTCATAGTCCTGGGCAAAACGACTTTGCAGTGCCGTCACGTCGGCGGCGGAGAGCCCCGGAACGTGGAGTCCTGTCGTGACGTACATGGTGAGGCCTGCATCGTCGGGCTTGGAACCGTCGAGATAGTGCTGGTAGACGGTCGACCCATCTGCCGGGAAGAACCATTTCTCGTAGTCCGCGAGCTCGGCGTTCTGGGCTTGTTTGAAGCCGGCGACGTCAGCGGTCTGCCCGAGTGCGTCGGCGATCTGCTGCGCATATCCGTAGTCGACGATGAGTGATGCGACGAATTCGGCGTCCACCTGCGAGGCCGGAGTTCCACCATAGTTCCAGTGCGGGTTCTCCGCCTCCCACGCCAGGTTGCGTTTGACTGCGGCGTACACGTCAGCGAGCTTTTGCCTGTCACCCGTCACCTGATACAAGACCCAGGCGGTCTGCGCCTTGCGCGCAGGGAGGGACTCTCCATCGAGCGCTCCGTCGGAACCGACTGCATCCATGATCCCGTCGAAAGCGTCCCACGCGACATCGGGGTCGACGTAGACGAGGTCCTGCATGCCGAGCAGGGAATCCCAGCTGGCGGATGCGCTGGCTCCCTGCGGTCCACCCATATACAAGGAAGGCTTGCCCGTGGCGATCTGGGCGTGCGACGAGGATTCCGACATCACCGGAAGAACGTTCTGCTCGAGGTCGACGAACGCCTGATAGTACATGGCGCGCACGTCGTCGGCGGTCACACCAAGGTTCTGGACGTCGTGGATCGAGAAATCGGATGGCGCCGGAACCTTGGCGAGATAGGCATTCCAGAACGTCTGACGTGCACTGTCATCGTCGCCGGCCCCCTTCACCGTTGCCGCTGCCTCGGCCTCGGCTTTTGCGGCGGCTGTGTCACCTCCGACGGCAAACGCGATGCCGACCGCGTAGGTCCCGGTGCCGCCCACGTCCGCACTCCAAACACCATCATCAGCGACGGGTGACGCGGTTCCTCCGTCACCGAACTGCATGGCGCCCGTACTCGGATAGAACTCGACTTTCGCCGCGCTGGGAAGTGCGATCGCGATCGTCTCGTGCGACTGCAAGAGCGTGATGACATTCGACGTTGCGTCGTACTGCGCACTTGACGTGTACGACCCGGCAATCGTCAGCGTGCCCTCGCCATCCGCCCCCTCGAGGCCTTGAGCATCGACGAATCGGGTCACGGAGTTCGTGTCGTGGAAGGTGTCGAATCCATCGAGCGAACCCGATGAGAATTTCGCGTCGAACGCCAGTCGATCAGGAAACCACTGATTGCTGTTCGCCGTCGCCGCCGCCCTCGGAGCCGCTCCGGAATGCACTGTCAGGGAGGAGAAGGTGGTGGACGAGCTTCCGCCGGCACTGATCTCGTACAGCTTGACCCAGAACGTGTGCGACCCGGTCCATCCGGTCACGGAGGCGATGTCGAAATCGAAGTGGCCAGTCGCGCTCGAGTCATGCTGCAGCTCCGCGACATCGTTCCCTCCTGCATTTGCCGAATCGTTGAGCTTGATCGCCCACTTGCCGGTCGTCGCGGGCACGTCGACGCTGAGGATCGGGTCCGCTGTGACATCCACCGTGACCTGTCGTGCGACATAGCCGTACCCAGTGCTCGGGACCGACAGCACACCTCCCGACCCCCTGTGGTCAGGGTCACACCGTTGGCGGACTTCGGCCACGACGCGGAGTCCGACGCCGTGTCGAAGGCATCCGCGAGGGCGGGACGGTCGTGAAGGGTGAGCCAGTCGAACGTGGCCGTCTTCCCCATCCCCTGCGATACGTAGAGCTTGAGCGTGAGAGTCTTCGTCCCGCTCCAGCCGCTCAAAGCGGCCAGATCATAGGTGAACGTCCCCGTGGCGTCCGTGTCGTCCTGGATCTTGAGATCGTCGCTGAGCGTCCCATCGTTGGCCTTGAGAGACCAGTCCCCGGTCACGGCAGGCACGTCGACGGAAATCAGTGGGTCGCTGTCCAGATTGACGGTGACTGATCGTTCGATGTCTCCGTAGCCCTTCGGCGCCGTCGATGTCAGGGTGGTCCCCGTCGACGACGACGTGGTCGACACGTCGTGCGCGGACCAGCCAGTGGTGTCGCTGAAGCGCTTGATGAACACGCTCGTGGGTGTCGGATCAGTGCCAGCGCCTCCGGAATTCCGATACAGGCCGAGCAGGTTATCTGCAGAGTCCACGCCACCGTCCACGTAGTAGCCGTAGCCCATCGGCACCGTGGGACCGCTGTCTGGATGCGAGCCGGAATCGGATGTGTGCGTCGGGTTGAGAACGATCCGCGAGCTCGGGAGCGAGAGCCAGCGCTGCTGGTCAGCACCGCTCTGAGTCACCTGCTGAGAGTCGATCGATCCGCCTCCCTGCGCCGCGCCGACGGCGGCCGTCGAAGCCAGTGCCGGAGACGCCGAGGCCATCGATGCCGCGCCGAGAACGACGACGGCTCCGACGATGGCGAGCCGCCGCATCGAAGCCGCGACAAGATCGCGAGATCGGCGGCCGACACTTGAACTGAACCTTGCGGTTTGCACCTCGTCCATGTCTCCTCTTCGAGAATCAACCAGTACCGAAACGTTTCGGCAGATGCAGGGTAGCACGAAGGGAACCGCTGTCCAGACCAGACGATGACGCTATGAGCCCGGATGGACTTCACATCACCGCCCCGAGCTCGCGACGGCGAATACGATGGGTCAAGTCCATCGCCCATCGTCAGCGACAACCGCGCCGCTAGGGCAGCCTCTGCTCGATCGCCGAAACGATGCAGGCAGCACACGCCAGGCGGAGATCACCTCGCTCACACCGCCTCGAACACCGCGGCGATGCCCTGCCCTCCCCCGATGCACATGGTCTCGACGGCCAGCCGCCCGCCCATCGCAGGCAGTTCGTGCGCGAGCGTGGCGAGCATCCTCACCCCCGTCGCGCCCAGCGGATGCCCGATCGAGATGCCGCTGCCGCGCGGGTTGAGCCGCGGATCGTCCGGGTCGAGCCCCCAGTCGCGGGCGCAGGCCAGCACCTGCACGGCGAACGCCTCGTTGAGCTCGATCACGTCGAGATCGTCGAGGTTCGCACCGGCGCGATCGAGCGCCCGACGCACGGCTTCGACGGGGCCGACGCCGAAGCGTCGCGGGTCCACCCCCGCGAGCGCCCACGATCGCAGCCGCAGCGCCGGCTGCAGGCCGAGTTCCGCAGCACGCCATGCCGTGGTCACGATGCAGGCCGCCGCCGCGTCGTTCTGACCGCTCGCGTTGCCTGCCGTGACGGTGGCTTCCGCGTCGGAGCGCGCGAGCACCGGGCGCAGCGCAGCGAGAGCTTCCGGCGAGGTGTCACGACGAGGACCCTCGTCGGC
Organism: Humibacter ginsenosidimutans; assembly: GCF_007859675.1. GTDB lineage: Bacteria > Actinomycetota > Actinomycetes > Actinomycetales > Microbacteriaceae > Humibacter > Humibacter ginsenosidimutans. The sequence continues at coordinate 3,432,689 of NZ_CP042305.1, read as the reverse complement.
GTCGACCACCACGTCGCCGCGTCGCGATGCGACGGTGACCGGCACCAACTCGGCAGCGAAGGCGCCGGCATCCTGGGCGGCCACCGCGCGCCGGTGCGATCGCAGCGCGAGCTCGTCTTGCTCGCGACGACCGATGCCGTACTCACGACGCAATGTCTCGGCCGTTCCCACATTGCCGTCCGGTGTCGGGTACAGTCGCCCGCCCGCCGTCTCGCGACCGCGTGCGAGTGCGTCGTGCAGCAGGATGCCCGCCGCCGGCACCCCGCGTCGCGCACTCTCCGAATACACCGGAGCGTTGCTCATCGACTCGACGCCCGCCGCGACGACCACATCGCTCACCCCCGTCTGCACCTGCATCGCCGCATCGAGCACGGCCTGCAGTCCCGAGCCGCAGCGCCGGTCGAGCTGATAGCCGGTCACGGTGATCGGCAGACCCGCGTCGAGCGCGGCGACCCGGCCGATCGCGGGCGCCTCCATCGTGGGGTAGCACTGAGCGGCGATCAGCTCGTCCACCGCGGTCGGGTCGATGCCGGAGCGCTCGACGACCGCGCGCACGACGGTGGTCAGCAGGTCGAGCGCGTCCACGGACGCCAATGCCCCGCCCATACGGCCGACCGGCGTGCGCAGGGGGCTGCAGATGACGGCATCGCGCAGTTCGGGCATCCAGAACTCCTTCGTTCGCGGCAGACGTGACGCCCTCCATTCTGTGTCGTCGGCCGATGTGCGGGCACCTCACCTGACACCTCTACGCTGCTGTGGTGTCGCATTCCTCCCACTCCGCCCACTCGCACTTCGGATGGGGCTCCGGCGGCGGTGTGACGACCGCCGATGGCCCCCGGCGAGTGCTTCTCGTGATCCTCGCCGTGCTGGCGGTCGCGACGATCGCGGGGCTGGTCGCCCTGTGGCCCAGCCACGCCAGGGTCGAGCACGCGGAGGCGGGCGCGCCCAAGGTGGCGCACAACGTGACGTTCCCGGTGGGAACGATCGAGATCATCCAGAACAGCTGTCCCGGATATTTCTCCTCGGGGACCGCCGAGCACCTCTCCGGGCCGGGCGACTCGCGCGCCTGCCAGCTCGCCAAGGTACGGGTCGACTCGGGCGACGCAGCGGGCACCTCGATCGTGTTGCCGGTGCTGTGGCCCTATTCGAAGGCCGGGCTGGCGGTCGGCGATCAGGTCAAGCTCATGCAGACGCCCACCCCGAAGGGGGCCGCAGTTCAGTCGGATGCCCAGAACGGTCAGATCGCGTCGGGAAAGGGATCGTCGTTCCAGGTCTACGGCGTGGTGCGCAATCAGCCGATCCTGTGGTGGGTGATCGCCTTCGCGGTAGCGGTGATCGCAGTGGGCGCGCTCCGCGGCGCCCTCGCGCTCGTCGCTCTGGGGTTCGCCGGGGCGACGATCGCGTTCTTCACGCTGCCCTCGCTCATCTCGGGCTCGCCCGGCCTCGCCGTCGGGGTCTGCACCGCGGCGGCGATCATGTTCGTCGTGATCTATCTGGCGCACGGCGTCTCGATCCGCTCGAGCGTGGCGTTGCTGGGCACGCTCGTCGGAGTCGCTCTCACGGCCGGAATCGCCCAGCTGATGGTCGCGACGACCCATCTCACCGGGGTGCCCGACGACACGACGAGCACCATCTCTACCGTGACCTCGGCGATCGACTTCCGCGGTCTTCTCACCTGCGCGATCATCATCGCCGGCCTCGGTGCACTCAACGACATCACCGTGACTCAGGCGTCCGCGGTCTGGGAGCTGCGCATCGCGGCGCCGTCGATGTCACGCGGGCAGCTGTTCGCGTCGGCCATGCGCATCGGACGCGACCACATCGCATCCACCATCTACACGATCGTCTTCGCCTACGTCGGCACCGCGCTGGCTGTGCTCGTCACAATCTACCTCTACAAACGCTCGGTGTTCGACCTGCTCAGCTACGACGACATCTCCACCGAGGTGGTGCGCACGCTCTGCAGCAGCATCGGGCTCATCCTCGCGATGCCCGTCACCACCGGGCTCGCGATCCTGTTGCTGCCGGTGCATGGCACGCAGCGCAGACCAGCGCCCGCAGCGGCATGAGGCGATTCGCTCGTCGACGCACACAGCGGATGCCAGCGACCCGGCGGATCGGCGCTAGCGGGTTTCGAGCCCGCCTCTCAGAGCGGTGGCGTCCAGGTACTGCCGGTCTCTGATGACCTTGCCGGCGTCGTTCACCACGAGAACCTTCGCGTATCGCACCTCGACGCTGCGGCCGGGCACATGCGGAATGACGGTGCGGCCGAAGAGGCGCACGTCGGCTGAAGACGTTCCGGCGCCGATGAGCTCGTAGGCCACTCCTGCATCGGACGTGTAGACCGCCTTCACCTCTTCGCGGTAGTCGGGGAACGCGGTGAACCACGCTCGGCTCCACGCCAGCGTCTGCTCGAGATCGAGTCGGATCGTCGGCGTGAGGTCGAAGCGGTATTCGTCAGCGCAGGTGCGGCGCCAATCGTCCCAGCGCTGCCGCATCCATGCCTCGTGGACGCGTTGTTGCAGCTGCGTCACATCCATTCGTCGCCCCTTTCGATGGTCACGGGTCGGCGAGGCCGCGCGCATCGGGTCTCGCCCGCGTGAACCAGACCGCACTCGCGACCTGCCTGGCACGCTAGTTCTTCAGGTCGACCTGAAGTCAAGAGACGAGTTCAGACAGCACGAGCGCGGGACCGACGCGGAGAGTCTGCCGGTCCGCGTCGAAGCGTCGAACCGCCGGGAGCAACGACTCATCGCAAATCCACAAGAAAATAACGTTCCGGTAACTAGCGCCCCGTTACCTGTTCGTTATAGAGTTCAAGAGCACCGAACGTTTGCTGTGGCGGTCGGTGTGGAATGTGATTGCAGGACACTCTTGGTGCAAGGGAGAGGGCCGGTCGTAAGCCTCTACGACCGGCCCTCGGTCTGTCCGAAGGCGGGTTCGGCGCAGCGGTGAGGCTCACGCCGAAGCGCGACACCGCGCCGATCGGCCTGCTAGACGATCGGAAGCAACCCGCGCTCGGCGAAGACCTTCTTCGCGGCGAACGTCGCATTCAGCGCGCGAGGAAAACCGCAGTAGACCGCCGACTGCAGAAGCGCCTCGACGATCTGCTTCGGGGTGAGCCCGACGTTCAGCGCGGCGTTGATGTGCACCTCGAGCTGCGGCTCGCATCCGCCGAGCGCGGACAGCATGCCGAGGGTGACGAGCTGGCGATCGCGGGGCTCCAGTTCGGGCCGCGAATAGATGTCACCGAACCCCCAGGCCACGACCTGGTGGGCCAGCTCGGGCGAGACGTCGGCGAGCGCATCGACGACGTTCGCGCCGCCGACGCCGTCGATCGCGTCGAGCACCGCCTTGCCCTGCTCGAACCGCTGCTCTCGTTCGGTCGTCTGAGTCATCGTCCATTCCTTCTGTCGAGATGTGTCTGGATTCTCACGTGGGGCACGGCGGCCCGAGACAGAAGGGTAGAAGTTAGAGTGCACTCTAAGTCAAGCTGGTGCAGCAAGAGAACTCCGTGCACCATCGACCGTGATGCCGAGGCGTCGATCACGAACGCCGAAGCGGCGTCAGACCCCCGTCACCGCCACAGTGATGACGAACCCGACGACGCCGGCGACCGCGAGCACGACGGCGGTCCACATCACGGCGCCAGACGCTCCGACTCGAGCGGGATACGTAGGATGACGGTCTTCCATACCCGCCAGGGTAACCCGCGCACGGGCATCCCGGCCCCTCGCCGGCACGCCCGAACCGTGCACACCCCCGTACGCTGTAACGACGTGCTCGCTGCAGGTGGAAGGGGCGCACGGATGGCCACGAAGTCCGCGATCAGCGCATGGGAGTCGCTGTTCCGCGCTCAGGTGACGGTGATGCGCACCCTGAGCAACGAGTTTCCGCGTGACGCGGAGATCAGCCTCACCGAATACGACGTGCTCTTCACCATCTCGAAGCAGGAGGGACGCAGCATCCGCATGCGCGACCTGCGCACGCAGGTGCTGCTCACCCAGCCGAGCGTGAGCCGTCTGGTCGACCGGCTGGTCGAGCGCGGTCTCGTGTCGAAGTGCCCTGAACCGGATGACGCGCGCGGCTCCCTCGTGCGCCTCACCGACGAGGGCTACGAGCTCTACCGCCGCTGCGCCGTGCAGCACGGACGATCGATCATCGACCACGTGGGCAACGCGCTCAGCGCGGAGGAGCTCGCCCAGCTGCAGGCGCTCTGCGACAAGCTGCGACTCTCCGTCGAGCAGGAGCGCCCTGAGCCGTCGGCGCACGCGCGCTGAGCACCATCGCGAGAAAGGCATCCATCATGCAGCAACGCACCATCGGCAACCGCACCGTCAGCGCGATCGGGCTCGGCGGCATGCCGATGTCGATCGAGGGACGCCCCGACGAGAAGCGCTCGATCGCGGCCATCCATGCGGCACTGGATGCCGGTGTCACGCTCATCGACACGGCGAACGCGTACCACATCCACGCCGACGAGGTCGGGCACAACGAGGCCCTGATCGCCAGGGCTCTGCGCGAGTACGACGGCGACACGTCGAATGTGCTCGTGGCGACGAAGGGCGGGCACATCCGGCCGGGCGACGGCACCTGGATCGTGAACGGCAATCCCGACTACATCCGCGGCGCGGCAGAGGAGTCGCGGCGCAGGCTCGGCGTCGAGCGCATCGGGCTGTACCAGTTCCACCGGCCGGACCCCGCCGTGCCGTATCGGGATTCGGTCACTGCGCTGCGCGACCTGCTCGACGATGGCGTCATCGAGATGGCCGGCATCTCCAACGCCAGCGTCGACCAGATCGACATCGCGCAAGACGTGCTCGGCGGGCGGCTCGTCTCCGTGCAGAACCAGTACTCGCCGCGGTTCCGCTCCAGCGAGCCGGAACTCGAGTACTGCACGGAGCTCGGCATCGCGTTCCTGCCGTGGAGCCCGCTCGGCGGCATCGGCCGCAACGGCGCGGGTGAGGGCTTCGAGGCGTTCCAAGACGTGGCGGATGCCCGCGGTGTGAGCCCGCAGGTCGTCACACTCGCGTGGGAACTCGCGAAGGGGCGAGGCGTCATCCCGATCCCCGGCGCATCGCGACCGGAGAGCGTGCTCGACTCGGTCACGGCCGTCGACATCGACTTGACCCCGGAGGAGCTCGAGCGGCTGGGCTGACGGAGCCGCTCCCTCCCGCGGGTCGAGACGCGCGTGGCTGCGCCGCGAGCTTCGAGGCCTGCGGGGATCAGCCTGCGGGCGTAGCCGCCGACCGGTACTCCCGCGCCGCCTCGACGAGGCCGGCGAAGAGGCCCTCGTCGGGCTTCTGCTCGGGATGCCACTGCACGGCCACCGCGAACCGGTCGCCCGAGGCCTCCATCGCCTGGAGCACCCCGTCGTCGTCACGCGCCGTCGCCGTGAATCCCGGATGCCGCGCGACGGCCTGGTGGTGGTGGCTCGCCACGGTGAGCTCGCTCGGCAGGAGGGCGGAGAGGCGGCAGCCCGCATCCACCGCCACAGCGGTGTCGGCGAAGACATTGTCGGAACCCGCGTGCCGAGCGTGGCCGACGACGTCGGGCAGGTGCTGCACGAGCGTGCCTCCAGAGTGCACCGCCATCACCTGCATGCCGCGGCAGATGCCGAGCACCGGGAGGGCGATCGCATCCGCCGCGTCGAGCAGCAGCAGCTCGCTCGCATCGCGCGCGTCGCTCCACGAGCGCACGTGCGGGTCGGGTTCTTCGCCGTAGCGCGCGGGATTCACGTCCTCGCCACCGGCGATGATCAGGCCGTCGAGCGCACCGACGGCAGCGCGCGCGGCATCGGCCGTCTCAACGGGCGGGATCAGCAGCGCAACACCTCCGACCGCGGTCACGGACTGCGCGTAGGCCGCCGGCAGCAGGTCGGACTCCACCCCGCTCCACGTGCCCCACGAGGCCGACGGGTGGTAGGTGGTGATGCCGATGACGGGCATCCTCCGACCCTCTGCTACGGCGTCGGTGCTCATGCGAAGTCGCTCTCCAGCGGGGTGACGTACGCGTGGCTCAGGCCGCCGTCGACCAGGAACTCGCTCGCCGTGATGAAGCTCGACTCATCGCTGGCGAGGAACGACACGGCGTTGGCGATCTCCTCCGGCTCGGCGAAGCGCCCCATCGGGATGTGCACCAGGCGGCGGGCCGCACGCTCGGGGTCTTTCGCGAAGAGCTCCTGCAGCAGCGGGGTGTTCACCGGCCCTGGGCAGAGCGCGTTCACCCGGATGCCCTTGCCCGCGAACTGCACGCCGAGCTCGCGCGTCATGGCGAGCACGCCGCCCTTCGACGCCGTGTAGCTGATCTGCGAGGTCGCGGCCCCCATCACGGCCACGAAGGATGCCGTGTTGATGATGGATCCGCCGCCCTGCTCGAGCATGTAGGGCAGCACCGCCTTGCAGCACAGGTACACGCTCGTGAGGTTGACCTTCTGCACGCGATCCCACGCCTCGATGCCGGTCTTGAGGATGGAGTCGTCGTCGGCAGGCGAGATGCCCGCGTTGTTGAACGCGATGTCGACGTGGCCGTAGGTCTCCTTGGCGTGCGCGAACAGCGCGTTCACATCGTCGGCATTCGTCACATCGACGCGCACGAACGAGCCGCCGAGCTCCTCGGCGATGCGCGGACCGTTCACGGTATCGACGTCGCCGATGACGACGATGGCGCCCTCCGCGTGGAACTTGCGGGCCGTGGCAAGGCCGATGCCGGAGCATCCGCCCGTGATCACGCCGACCTTGCCGTCGAGTTTGCCTGTCATGTGGGTCTTCCTTTGCTGCTGTGTTGTCGAAGGTCGGATCGGCTTTCCGTCACGGAACAGGACATGCGGAGAGCGGCGACGGATATGTCGTCGCCTGACCGCATGTCCTGTCCCGTGACAGAGGCACGGGGTCAGTCGGCGGCGATGAACACGTTCTTCACCTCGCTGAAGGCGTCGGGGGCGTCCGGCCCGAGCTCGCGGCCGAGGCCGGACTGCTTGAAGCCGCCGAACGGCGTCCAGTAGCGCACCGACGAGTGCGAGTTGACCGACAGGTTGCCGCTGTCCACGCCGCGGGCGACGCGGAGCGCGCGGCCGACGTCGCGGGTGAAGATGGACCCGCTGAGGCCGAAGTCGCTGTCGTTGGCCTTGGCGATGGCATCAGCCTCGTCGTCGAACGGCACGACGGCCACGACCGGGCCGAAGATCTCCTCGCGCCAGACCGGGTCGGATGGCCCGCGCGGCACCACAACGGTCGGCGGGCACCAGAATCCCCCGCTCGTCGCAGGTGCCGACCCGGCGAACGCGACGTCGGCGACATCCACATACGACTGCACGCGCGCCTGCTGGCCGGCGGAGATGAGCGGCCCCATCTGCGCGTCGGACAGCGCAGGGTCGATCACGCGGAAGTCGCGCACGGCGGGCTCGAGCAGCTCCATGAACCGGTCATACGCGCTGCGCTCGACGAGGATGCGCGAGCGCGCGCAGCAGTCCTGCCCCGCGTTGTCGAACACCCCGGCGGGCGCCGCAGCCGCCGCAGCGTCGAGGTCTGCGTCGGCGAACACGATGTTCGCGCTCTTGCCGCCGAGCTCGAGCGTGACCCGCTTCACCTGGGCCGCGCAGCCGCGCATGATGCCCTTGCCCACCTCGGTCGAACCGGTGAAGCACACCTTGCGCACCAGAGGATGCGTCACGAAACGCTCACCCACCACCGAGCCGCGGCCCGGCAGCACGGTGAACACGCCCTCGGGGATTCCCGCCTCGAGCGCGAGCTCGGCGATGCGCATCGCGGTCAGCGGCGTGAGCTCCGCCGGCTTGAGCACGACCGTGTTGCCGGCCGCGAGCGCCGGCGCGAATCCCCACCCGGCGATCGGCATGGGAAAGTTCCACGGCACGATGACGCCGACGACGCCGAGCGGCTCGTGGAACGTCACATCGAGTCCGCCCGCCACCGGGATCTGCCTGCCGAAGTGCCGCTCGGGCGCCGCGGAGTAGTAGTTGAGCACGTCGCGAACGTTGCCCGCCTCCCAGAGGGCGTTGCCGACGGTGTGGCCCGAGTTGAGCACCTCCAGCGCCGCGAGCTCGTCGAGGTGGGCGTCGACCTGCGCCGCGAAGGAGCGGAGCAGACGTGCCCTCTCGCCCGGGGCGACCTCGCGCCAGGAGGCGAAGGCTGCGTGGGCGCGCTCGATGGCGGCATCCGTCTCCGTCAGGCCCGCGAGCGGGAGATCGTGGAACGCCTCGCCCGTCGACGGGTCGCGCAGTGTGGTGGTGCCGCCGCCCGAGTACCGCGAGGCGGGAACCCCGGATGCCGGCGGCAGGTGCAGCATCGTGTCGGCCACGGCTCAGAGCCTCTCGAAGCCGCGGCGCAGCTCCCAGTCGGTGACCGCGGCGTCGAAGGCCGCGAGTTCCACGTCGGCGTAGTTGAGATAGTGGTCGACCACGTCGTCGCCGAACACCTCGCGGGCGATCGCCGAGGCGGCGAGCGCCTCGCGCGCCTCACGCAACGTGCTGGGCACGCGCGGCGCCCCAGCGGTGTAGGCATTGCCTGCGGTCTCGGGCTGCAGCGGCAGCTCGTGCTCGATGCCGTACAGGCCGCCGGCGAGCATCGCCGCCAGCGCGAGGTACGGGTTGACGTCGCCGCCCGGCAGGCGGTTCTCCACGCGGGCGCCCGCTCCGTGGCCGACCAGCCGCAACGAGCACGTGCGGTTGTCGATGCCCCAGGCGATCGCGGTGGGCGCGAACGACCCCTCGGCGAACCGCTTGTACGAGTTGATGTTGGGCGCGTAGAAGAGCGTGAAGTCGCGCATGGTGGCGAGGATGCCCGCGATGAAATGGTCGTAGAGCGGCGTGCGGGAGCCGGTGGCGGCATCCCAGAACACGAGCTCGCCGTTCTCGCCGCGCAACGACATGTGGATGTGACACGAGTTGCCCTCGCGCTCGTTGGGCTTCGCCATGAACGTGATCGACTTGCCCGTCTGCGCCGCGATCTGCTTGGCCGACAGCTTGTACACGGAGTGGTTGTCGGCCGTCGTCACGACGTCGTCGTAGAGAAAGGCGATCTCGTGCTGGCCGAAGTTGCACTCGCCCTTGGCCGACTCGGGGTTGAGGCCCGCCTCGTACATGGCGTTGCGGATGCTCCGCAGCAGCGGTTCCACCCGGCTCGAGCCCAGCAGTGAGTAGTCCACGTTGTACTGGTTGGCGGGCGTCAGCCCGCGGTAGGCGCGGTCGAAGGCATCCTCGTAGCTGTTGTCGTAGACGACGAACTCGAGCTCCGTGCCGGTGAACGCGTTCCAGCCGTGCGCGGCGGCGCGCTCCGCCTGACGCTTGAGGATGGAGCGGGGCGACACCGTGGCGTCCTCGCCGTCGGTCCACGCCAGGTCGCACTGCACGAGCGCCGTCTTCTCCTGGTGCGGGAGTCGCCTGATGGTGTTCCAGTCGGGCACGAACTCCATGTCGCCGTAGCCCTTCTCCCACGACGAGATGGCGTAGCCGTCGACCGTGTTCATGTCGACGTCGACGGCGAGCAGGTAGTTGCATCCCTCTGTGCCGTGCTCGACGACCGTGTCGAGAAAGAACCTGGCATGCAGGAGCTTGCCCTGCAGCCTGCCCTGCATGTCGGTGAAACCGAGGATGACGGTGTCGATCTCGCCCAGCTCGATCTGCTCGCGCAGGGTGTCGAGGGTGAGCATCCGCTCGTTGCGAGGATGCCCGGCCGCGGGCATCCCTTCCGCGCGGCTCGTGCTCGTGCTGACGGTGGTCACGGGTGAAGTCCTTTCAGCAGCGCCGCCGTGGCGTCGCAGTGTTTCTCCATGGTGGTTCTGGCGGTCTCGGCGTCGCCTTCGACGATCGCGCGCACGATGCGCGCGTGCTGCTCGTCGGAGCTGACGATGTTGGCGGCGAGAAACGGGATCTCGGCGAGGTACTGGTGCACCCTGGTCTGCACCCAGCCCACCGCCTTGCTGAGCTCGGCGGAGCCGGCGACCGACGCGATGGCCAGATGCAGTCGGGCATCCGCCTGTCGATAGAGCTCCGGCTCACGGGCGTTCTCGAAGTCGGCGAGCGCGTCATCGAGCAGCCGACGCTGCTCGACGGTCACGACCCGGGATGCCGCCGCCTGGCACGCCCCCGGCTCGACGACCTTGCGGAAGACGACGAGGTCGTCGAGCTCCTCGTGCGACGGGATGGCGGATGCCGTGGCATCCGTCCGTGGCCGGGCCGCCCCCGCGGGCCCGACCACGGACCCCCACCCCGCCCTCTCGTCGTGGTCACCATGCCGGCCGCTCGCAGCGCACTGATCGCTTCCCGCACTGTGGAACGGGAAACGTTCAGCCGCGTCGAGAGCTCGCGTTCCGTCGGCAGCTTGTCGCCTGGGCGGAACACACCGAGCTGGATGGCCGAGCCCAGCTGCTCGACACACGACTCGAAGGCCATGTGGTCGCGCACGGGCTGCAGCACTGCGTCGACGAGAGGGAGGTCTGTCATGGTCGTAACGGTATGCGCCGACTCACTCCTCGAGCAGCGCGTCGGCCGGCTTCGTCAGATGCTCGGCCTCCTCGCGGGTCATGAAGTGCTTGCGCCCTCGCGCATACCAGAGTGCGATCGCGATGATCGCCACGACGACGACCGCGATCGGCGAGTAGTTGAACGTGTCCACCGTGATCGGCGTGGCCGGCGGCAGCACGAACAGGATGCAGATGAAGATCACCCAGACCACGGCGATCCAGCCGATGATCGGGCTCCACTTTCCGAGGTGCCACGGCCCCGGCTCGAACGCCTTGCCCTGCAGCCTGCGCAGCAGCACCGGTGTGACGTAGGCGATGTACAGGCCGATGACCGCGACCGAGGTGACAGCCAGGTAGGCCGTGTTGTTGAACAGCGCGGGCGTGGTCAGCAGGATCGACAGCACCACGCACAGCCACACCGAGTTGGTCGGGGTGCCGGTGCGTGTGTTCACCTTCGACCACCAGCGCGACCCGGGAATGGCGTTGTCGCGTGAGAACGCGTAGCTCATGCGCGAGTTCGCGGTGACGGAGGCCATGCCGCAGAAGAACTGCGCGCCGCACACGATGAAGAGCAAGAACTTCGCCATCGTGGGGTTGTTCAGCGCGTCGAGGAAGATCTGCGCGGGCGGAAGGCCGGTGCTGGATGCCGCGAGCTTGGTCAGTCCCGCGTTCGAGCCGTCCTGAATGGCCGCGGTGATCGAGTACAGCAGGATCCATCCGCCGATGATCGAGATCACGACGCTCATCACGATGCCCTTGGGTGCCGACTTCGCCGCCTGCTTCGTCTCCTCCGCCACGTGAGCGGAGGCGTCGTAGCCGGTGTACGTGTACTGCGCCATGAGCAGACCCATGAGGAAGACGAAGGGAGCGAACGAGAAGCCGGTCTCGTTGTGCCACGCGGTCATGGTCCAGCTGAAGCTCTGGTGGTGCGTCGGCAGAATCCAGAGAACCGCCACGATGACGAGCACGCCGACGATGTGCCACCACGCCGACACGTTCGACAGCAGCGCGACGAGCTTCACGCCGAACGTGTTGAGCAGGCCGTGGATGACGATGAGCACGATGAAGGTGAGGAACGTGCTGAGCGCGGTGGGGGTGATGCCCCAGACCAATGCGGCGAAGGCGTTCATCGTGGCGGCGGCGCCGTAGTCGATGGCCGCGGTGACGGCGACCTCGCCGAGGAAGTTGAACCATCCGACGAACCAGGCCCACTGGCGCTTGTTGCGCTTGGCCAGGCGGCCGGCCCAGAAGTAGAGGCCGCCGGCCGTCGGGTACCGCGAGCAGACCTCGGCCATGGCTAGCGCGACCATCAGCACGAAGACGCCGACGAGCGGCCAGCCGATGTTGATGGCGCTCGGACCACCCGACTTGAGGGCGATCGAGTACGACGTGATGCAGCCGGCGAGGATGGAGATGATCGAGAACGAGACGGCGAAGTTGGAGAAGCCGCTCATTCCACGATGCAGCTCCTGCTTGTAGCCGAGCCTCGCGAGCTCGGCGGCATCGTCGTCGATGACCGCGTCGACGGCGGCGGGGGAATCCGGATCTGCCGGTCCTTGGGCGAGGGTGTCTTCTGTCATGACGGGTGTCACAGCCAATCGGGTCGGTGGTGCGGGTCGATGGAGCGTGAAACGGATCGAGCGCGCGGCGACGCTGCCGCGCGGGGTGCGCGCCACCGAGGCCAAGGCATCCAGAACCCGTCGTCGGCGACGTGTTGACGGCGATTCTGGCCCCATCACCGCCCGAGTGTCAATGGTCGGACGTTAGACCTTTGATATGAGCAGGAGGCCGTGTGGCACGCGGGCGGGAAGGCATCCGCCCAACCGCCCCCTGCTCCCCTATGGTGTGAGCCATGACGGACGCCTCGGTCCCCGGACCCGATTCGACCAGCGATGTTCCCGAAGCCGCACAGGCGCACAGCGACGCGGATGCCGTCGCCCTGAAGGCCCACGAAGCGGTGCCGTCCCGCACGTTCTGGGCGAACCTCAACCAGCCGTTCGCGCTCGGCTTTCTGATCACGCTCGGCGGCCTCGCCGCCATCGTCATCGGGTTGGCCGTCTCGAGCCTGTCGACGATTCTCATCTACATCGGCTTCGCGCTGTTCGCCGCGCTCGGGCTCGATCCCGTGGTGCGCAACCTCGAGCGGCACAAGGTGGCACGGCCGTGGGGAATCGTGATCGTCTACGGGGCCTTCGCCGTTCTGCTCGTCGGCGTGCTCTGGCTGATCATTCCGACCATGGTGACGCAGATCTCCAGCTTCATCACGAACATCCCCGCGACCATCACGAAGTTCCAGCACTCCGACTTCTACGACTGGCTGCAGAGCAACTTCGGCGACCAGGTGTCGTCGATCACCGACCAGATCAAGGACTTCCTCGGCAACCCTTCGAACATCGCCGCCATCGGCGGCGGCGTGGTGAAGGTGGGCGTCACGATCGGCTCGGTCATCTCGGGACTCATCATCGTGCTCGTGCTCAGCCTCTACTTCCTGGCGTCGCTGCCCTCGATGAAGGTCGCCTTCGCCAGGCTCGCGCCCGCTCGCAACCGCCCCACGGTGTCGTCGATGATCGAGCAGATCTCGGGCGGAATCGGCGGCTACCTCGGCGGGATGGTCGTGCTCGCGTTCTTCAACTCGATCGTCGCGGGCCTGCTCTACCTGTTCCTCGGGCTCCCGTTCCCGCTGCTGATGGCTGTCGCGGCGTTCTGCATCACGCTCATCCCGTTGGTCGGTTCCGTGCTCTTCTGGTTCGCGGGCACGATCGTCGCGCTGTTCAGCAGTCCGCTCGCCGCCCTCGTGTTCGCGATCATCTATCTCGTCTATATGCAGATCGAGGCATACGTTCTCACGCCGCGCGTGATGAACCGGGCGATCTCCGTTCCCGGGTCGCTCGTCATCATCGGGGCGCTCGTCGGCGGCACGCTGCTGGGGCTGCTCGGAGCGCTCGTGGCGATTCCGGTGACCGCGAGCATCCTGCTCATCATCAAGCAGATCTTCATCCCACGCCAAGACGCGAAGGTGTGACCACCCACACTCACACCACTCCCACGTGCCCACGGCCGTACCAGCTTCGGCGTGCCGAAAATCGGAGTTCTGCAGCAGCTCCCGGCGCGTCGCCCGACCGTGGCGGCGTGTCGGCGCAGAACTCCGATTTTCGGCACGCCCGGGGACGGGGCGGAGCGTGATGTGGGGTGGATCAGTCCTATGCCGCCGCCAGCTCGAACGCCCTCCACATCGCGGCGTAGGCGCCGTCGAGCTCGAGCAGTTCGTCGTGCGAGCCGACCTCGATCACGCGGCCGTGGTCGAGCATGACGATGCGGTGAGCACCCATTGCAGTCTGCAGCCGGTGGGCGATGAGCACCGTCGTGCGGTCGCGGGAGAGCCGATGCATGGCATCCGTCACGCGTGACTCGGTGGCGAGGTCGAGGTTCGAGGTCGCCTCGTCGAGCAACAGGATGGTGGGTCTCACGAGCTCGGCTCTGGCGAGCGCGATGAGCTGACGCTGCCCGGCGCTCAGGGACTTGCCGCGCTCGGCGATCAGCGTGTCGTAGCCGGCGGGCAGCGCCTCGATCATGTCGTGGGCACCGACCGCCCGAGCGGCGTTCTCGACGTCGGAGGCGGGGGCATCCGGTCTGCCGTAAGCGATGTTCTCCGCGATGGTGCCCGTGAACAGGAACGACTCCTGCGGCACGTAGCCGAGGTTGCGGCGGAAGCCGCCGAGGTCGAGCGTGCGCAGGTCCTTGCCGTCGGCGCGCACGTGCCCGCGGTCAGGATCGTAGAAACGGGCGAGCAGCTTCATCACCGTCGACTTGCCCGCCCCGGTCTCGCCCACCAGCGCGACCGTCTCGCCGGGGCGGATGCCCAGCTCGATGCCGGAGAGCGCCTCCGGCGGACGGGTGGACGCGGCGTCGCGCGAGCGGAGGTCGCGGGCATCCTTCGGCCCTCTGAGCTCGGTGGAGACCGGCGCGCTCGGGTAGGCGAAGTGCACGTCGTCGAGCGCGACGTCGCCGCTGAGCTCGCCGACGGCTAGCGGATGCTCCGCCTGCGGCGTCAACGTGTCGAGCTTCATGAGCTCCGAGATTCGCGACACCGACACCCTGGTCTGCTGCCAGGCGTCGAACACCTGCGAGAGCTGCTGGATCGGCGAGAAGAACATGTCGATGTAGAGCAGGAACGCGATCAGCGCGCCTGCCGTGAGCTGCCCATGGGCGATGAGCACGGCGCCGAGCCCGAGCACGATCACATCGGCGATGGCCGAGAGGAACTGCACGAACGGGAAGTAGATCGCCACGAGCCGCTGGGCCGCGACGCGAGACCTGAGGTACGCACTGCCGTGCCCGTGGAAGCGGCGCATGGTCGCGTCCTCATGCGTGAACGCCTGCGACTCGCGCACACCGGAGAGGCTCTCCTGGAATGCGGCGTTCACGATCGCGATGCGCTCGCGCGACAGGTCGTACAGCTTCGACGAGCGACGCCGGAACCACACCGTGGCCAGTGCCAACGGAATGACGACGGTGAGCACGGCGAGGCCGAGCGGGGCATCCACGATCACGAGCGCGACGCCGACGCCGACGAACGTGACGAACGCCACGAGGGCGCCCAGCAAGCCGTTCTGCAACAAAGACTCGAACTGGTCGATGTCGGTCGTCATGCGCGTCATGATGCGGCCGGCCATCTCGCGCTCGTAGTAGTCGAGCGAGAGCCGCTGCAGTTGCGCGAACACCCGGATGCGCAGCGACAGCATGATGCGCTGCGCCGCCCGCCCGGTGACGAGGGACTCGGCCATGCCGTTGAACATGTCCGCGATCGTGACGACGAGATAGACAGCGGATGCCCCGAACAGCACCGCAGCGGCTCCCGTCGTCACGCCCTGGTCGATGCCCGTCTTCACCACGGCGGGTCCGAGGAGTCCGGCGAGCGCGTCGATCACCACGAACACCAGCGCGAGCAGCAACGGGCGGCGGAACTGCCTCAGCACCTTGCCGAGGGAGAACTCCGGATCGTGCATCGACTCCTGATCGAGGTCGATCGTGGGGATGTCGCGCACCGGCGGCAGCGCCGCGACGCGCGCCAGAAGCTCGGGCGTCGGGGCGAGACCGGCGCCCATGCCGCGCATGCCGCCGCCCCCGCCGCCGAGCCCCATGCCGATGCCGGGCCCGCCAGCGGCGCGGCGCGGGCGTGGGGCGCCGCCGGCGCTGCCGTTGCCCGCTTGCCCGCCACCACCGCCGGCTGAGGAGTGGGTCGCCCCGACGGTCCGCGTCTCGAAGCCGCCGCCCCGGACATCGTCGGGCCTCGAGGCGCGTCCGCCTTCGGCGGTCGCTCCTCGGCCGGCGGGATGAACGTCAGCGTCGATGCCGACGGGCATCCCCGCCAACGCGTCCACCTCGCCGCGGCGGGCGGCATCCGTCGCACCGAACAGCGCGCGGTACGTGTCGCTGCGATCGATGAGCTCGTCATGGCTGCCCTGGTCGACGATGCGCCCGTGATCGAGCACGACGATGCGGTCGGCGAGGTGGAGCGTGGAGTGCCGGTGCGCGACGAGCAGCACCGTGCGATTCTCCATCACGCTGCGCAGCGCGTCGTGGATGGTCTGCTCGGTGCGCGCATCGATCGCGCTCGTGGCGTCGTCGAGCACGAGGATCGCGGGGTCGCGCAGAATGGCCCTGGCGAGCGCGATGCGCTGCCTCTGACCACCCGAGAGGCTCAGCCCGCGCTCGCCCACCACGGTGTCGTAGCCGCGCGGCAGCTCCATGATGAAGTCGTGCGCCTGCGCGGCGCGTGCGGCCGCCTCGATCTGATCGTCGGTGGCATCCGGTGCCCCATATGCGATGTTGTCGTGCACCGATTCGGAGAACAGGAAGGCGTCTTCGAACGCCATGCCGATCGCCTGCCGCAGCGAGCTGAGGCGGATGTCCTGCACCGGCTCACCGCCGATCGTCACGCTTCCCGAATCGGGGTCGTAGTACCGAACGAGCAGCCGACCGACCGTGGACTTGCCGCTTCCACTGGCACCCACGAGGGCCACCCGCTCCCCCGGCTGCACGGTGAGCGTGAAGTGCTGCAGCACCGGGGCATCCGGTTCGTAGCCGAACGTCACGTCGTCGAACGCGATCGCGCCTGGACGCTCGGGGAGGTCGACGGCGGTGGGCGCATCCTTGATGGCCGGTGTCATGTCGAGCAGCTGGAAGATGCGCTCCAACCCGGTGCGCGCCATCTGGCCGATGGTGAGGATGCCCGCCAGCTGCCTCGCCGGCGCCATGAGCTGGGCGATGTAGGTGGAGAACGCGAGGAACGTGCCGAGCGTGATGTCGCCGGTGAGGGCCAGCCATCCGCCGAGAGCGAGGATGCCCACCTGCCCGAGCACGGGGACCGCCTCCAGCAGCGGCTGGTACCTGGACTGGATGCGCACCGCGCGCATCTGCGATCCGTAGAGCGAGGATGCCGTGCGCGTCAGCCGCTCGAGCTCCCGGCGCTCCTGCCCGAAGGCCTTCACCACCCGAACACCGCCCACGTCCTCGTCGACGATCTCGGCGAGGTCGCCCTCCTTCTGCTGGCCGTCCCAGGTGGCGGGGAAGACCCGGCGGCGCATGCGATAGCTGATGATGAGCAGCGCAGGCAGCACGGCGAGGCTGATGATCGCCAGCAGCGGCGACAACACGAACATCACGATGAGCGAAAGCACCAGCATGAGCACGTTGCCCGACACCAGCGGCAAGAAGTTCAGCAGCCCCTGCACGAGCGCGGAGTCGGAGTTCGCGCGGGCCACGAGCTGGCCGGTGGGCATGGTGTCGAGAGTGGCGGCATCGAGCGACTGCAGCTTGTCGTGCATCTCGTTGCGCAGGTCGTTCTGCACGTCGAGCGCGACCCGGCCGCCTCGGTACCGGCGGAGGTAGGAGAACCCGAACGCGATCAGCGCGAGGGCGATGAGCAGGCCGAGCCAGGGCAGCAACGGCGCCGTCTTGGCGACGATGACGCCATCGACGATCTGCCGCGCGATGAGGGGCGTCGCCACCTGGCATGCCGAGCCCAGGACAGCGGCCGACACGGCGATGGTCACATTGGTGCGGTGGCGCCAGAGGTAGTGGGCGAGCCGGCGCACCCAGCCGGCCTGCTTGCGACCGTCGGGCCCGGGTATGCCGGTGCCGTCTGCGGACGCCTTGCCTGCTGTCGCCCGGTCTGCGCCCGTATCGTCGGGCTTCTCCGCGGTCGGCGTGTTCCGGGTCTCCGCCGCGCTCACTCGGTCGCCCCGGCCTGCGCGCCCACCGCGGTCGCCGCGTCTGCGGCGAGTGGCACGCCTCTTTCCGAGGCGACGGATGCCTGGCGACGCTCGATCCCGTCGCCCAACTCCGCGAGCGAGGCGAGCACGGCATCCGGATGCTCCGTCTCCGCCGCCAACTGCGTCACGACGGAGGCGAGCGCACGCTCCGCCTCGTCTCGGGCGGCGTCACCCTTCGCGGTGAGCGCCAGTTCGACGGCGCGCTGGTCGGTGTCGTGGGCGGTGCGGCGGAGCATCCCTCGGCGAACGAGCGAGTCGACGGTGGCGCTCACCGTCGGCTTGCCGATGGCGAGTCGCGCAGCGAGCCGGGATGCCCGTGCCTCGCCGGCCGCGACAGCCGACAGCACCCGGAAGTCGGCAAGACTCAGGCCGTTCAGTGCGCGTTCGAGGATGCGGGATGCCCTGGTGAGCGCGTGCACGGCGGCGCGGGCATCCGCTGAGCGCGATGCATCAGATAGTTCGACCACCGAACCATCTTAGGCACGCGACACGGTCCGCTGCGCCGCACCCCGGATCCGCGCCCCCGACTCCGCACCGCAGCTCCGCGCCCGTTTTCAGGACATGCGCCGAGTCATCCACCCTGCGTGGCTGGGTCGCGAAACGTCCTGAAAACGGACGGCAGTGAGCAGGCGCAGATTCGCCGTCGTCACCGTATCGGCGCGCCGCTCGCGAAACTAGACTGACGCTCATGTCTGAAACCCCGAAGTCCTTCGGGGGCGCCATGGACACGCGCAAGGTCGATTTCTCGGCTTTCACGAACGACATCTCGCCTTCGGAGTCGCCCACACTCGGCGCGAACACCTCGCCTCTGCTCGGTTCGCCGATCGAGACGCTTTCTGTCACGCATCCGGTCGGTCGAGGCCGCACGAACACCACGCTCATCCAGGCCACGATCGTGCAGACGGATGCCGCATCCGCCTACGCGAGCTTCGACTACTCCGCGAATCCCTCGCGCGAGCCGGCCGTCTCCGTGCACTTCGAGCCCGCCGCGTATGGCATCACCGAGACGCGTGACTACGTGGTCTCGTTCTATCTGGATGCCTTCACACCGATCGTCTTCGACGTCGAGCAGGAGGGCGCCTACAACCCCGCCGGCCTCGGCAGCCGCACGGTCAACGGGCAGCAGGTGCTGTCGGTCGAGCTGAACGTGCTGCCCGCCTCGGCCCTGAGCTACGTCTACATTCAGCAGACCGAGGGCATCGCCTGGAGCTGGTACAAGACGGTGATCGGGCCGCCGCCCCTCAGCGTGATCGGCGACCGGCAGTAGCCGGTACGCAATCCAGGCTCGGACCGCGGTGCGCGGCCGCAGGTGGCGCGCGACACCGGGTCCGGCCCGAATTGCGTACGGGTTGCTACGGCAGGGTGTGACCGGCGGCGGTGAAGAGGCGGTACCACTCGGGGCGCGTGAGCGGCAGGTCGGAGCCGGACGCGGCATCCTTCACCCGCTGCGGGTTGGTCGTGCCGAGCACGACCTGCATGTTCGCGGGATGCCTGGTGATCCACGCCACGGCGATCGCCGTCGGCGTCACGCCGTACGAGGCCGCGATCTCGTCGATCGCGTCGTTCAGGTCGGCGTAGTTCTCGCGGTCGCCGAGGAAGACGCCGTCGAAGAAGCCCTTCTGGAAGGGCGACCACGCCTGCAGCGTGATGTCGTTCAGACGTGCGTAGTCGAGGATGCCGTTGTCGCGGTCGATCGACTGGTCGAGCCCGTTCATGTTGGCGGCGATGCCCTGTGCGAGCAGGTTCGCGTGCGTGATGCTCAGCTGAACCTGGTTCGCCACGATCGGCCGGCTCAGCGATCGACGCAGCAGTTCCATCTGGCCCGGCGTCTGGTTCGAGACTCCGAAGTTGCGCACCTTTCCCGCCGCGTGGAGGGTGTCGAAGGCATCCGCGATCTCGTCCGGCTCCATCAGGGTGTCGGGGCGGTGCAGCAGCAGAACGTCGAGGTAGTCGGTGCGCAGAGCGGCCAGCGACTCGTCGACCGACTCGAGGATGTGCTCCTTCGAGAAGTCCCAGAAGCCCTGCCGGATGCCCACCTTCGACTGGAGGAACACCTGCTCGCGCTCAGCGGCGCTGAACTGCACCGCGTCGCCGAACCGGCGCTCGCAGCCGTGGTCGCCGCCGTAGACATCCGCGTGGTCGAAGAAGTCGATGCCGTTGTCGCGCGCCGTGGAGACCAGAGTGCGGATCTCGTCGTCGCTCTTCTCGAGGATGCGCATGAGGCCGAGCACGACATTGCTCGCCTCGATGTCGGAGTTGCCCAGGGTGATTCGTTTCATGTCTCCATGATGACGGCCGGAGCGCGCTCCGGGTCCAGCGCTCAGGCGGCGGGCGGCTCGAAGAGGGGCGCGGCGAGCGCGAGATAGGCCGTCAGGTCGAAGCCGTCGAGCAGTTCGGCCTGGGTGATGCCGCCCTGCAAGATCCCCGTCATGAGCGGCGCCAGCTCGGCCCCGCGAGCCACCGCGACGTCGTCGGGCACCCCGCAGGTCTCGTGCATCCACAGGGCGATCTGATCGGCGATGACGGCGCGGATGGCGGGTACCACCGTGCCGAACATGGCACGGAGCTCCGGATCGATCACCGCCCGCCCCCACACCTGCACGGGCAGCGCCGTTCCCCCTGCACGTTCCATGAGCCCCGCCACGAGCCGCTGGATCAAGTCGAGCGGATGCGACGGCGTGCCGTCCGGCTCACGCATCTCCTTCATCGCGGCGAGGCCGCCCTCGAGCACCTCGCTCGCCACCGCGGCGACGATCTCCGACTTGCTCGCGAAGTGACCGTAGATGGCCCCTGCGGAGAGCCCGGACTCCGCGATGATGTCGCTCATCGACGACTCCTGAAACCCGCCGCGCAGGAAGCTGCGCATGGCGGCCTCGAGAATCTGGCGCCGCCGAGCCTCGCGATGCTCGTCACTGACCTTGGGCATCCACCCTCCCGTTCTGCTCCATCATCGGACGAGCCTCTTGGCCGCCCGCCGACGCAATGGCCGACCCTGCGTGTCGAGACCAGCGTCGCACGCCGCCGGTCTCGACCGACTCAGCCGGCGAGCCTCCTCGTCGCGTTGACATCGACGATCGCATGATCGATTATAAAGAACGAACATTCGTTTTAGGAGAATTCATGTCCGAACGCATCGCCCACACCACGTGGGGTCGCTCCGTGCTCATCGGCATCGCCGCATCCGTCGCGATCGGCGTCGTCGTGCTCGCGTTCCTCTGGCCCACCGTCACCGCGAAGCCGCAGAACCTGCCGATCGCGGTCACCGGGCAGAGCGCGCAGGTGGATGCCGTCATCAACGCGCTCGACAAGGCGGAGCCCGGCCTCTTCGACGTGACGAAGGTGAGCGACCGCGGCGCGATCGTCACCGGCATCAAGCACAGGGACTATGACGGCGGCATCGTCATCGGCACGACGCCGGAGGTTCTCACGGCCTCCGCGGCGAGCCCGGCGGTCACTCAGGTGATGACCGCGGTGCAGGGCGTGCTGCAGAAGCAGGTGACCGCCGGCATCCAGCAGGCCGCCCAGGCCGGCGCGCAGGCCGCCGCCGCGAAGGGCGCCAGCGCCGAGCAGGTGCTGCAGGCGCTGGGCTCCGTGCCCAGCGTGACGGTGAAGCTCACCGATGTGGTGCCGCTGGCGAGCACGGACTCGCGAGGAACGGGGATGGCGGCGGCCGCGTTCCCGCTCGCGCTCGGCGGCATGATCGGCGGTGTGCTCATCTCGCTGCTCATCACCGGAGTGTGGCGCCGGCTGACCGCGACCGCGGTCTACGCCGTGGCAGCGGGCCTGATCGTCGTGAGCGTGCTGCAGCCGTGGTTCGGCATTCTGCAGGGATCGTTCGTCGGCAATGTCGGCGCGATGGCGCTGGCCGTGTTCGCCACGGCGTCGTTCATCGTGGGCATGTCGTCGCTCATCGGACCGGCGGGCATCGCGGTCGGCGCGGTCGTGACGATCCTCATCGGCAACCCGCTGGCATCCGCGACGCAGCCGACCCAGTTCATGCCAGGGGCGTGGGGTGCCGTGGGGCAGTGGTTCGTTCCCGGCTCGGCCGCGACGCTGCTGCGTGACTTGTCGTACTTCCCCAGCGCGTCGATCGCCTTCCCTCTGCTCGTGCTCGCCGGCTGGTCGGTGCTCGGCATCGTGCTGCAGGTCTCAGGGCACTTCCGCTCGAGGGAGGTCGTGCACGTCGACGGCTGGGACGACGAGGATGCCGCGGCACAGGCCGCGAAGCCGGTCGCGGTCGCGTAGACGGGCGGCCTCTTCCGCTCGCTGAGCGAGCGAAAGCGAGTCGAAGGGCATCGTGTGCGCGTCGACTCGCTTCGCTCGCTCAGTGAGCACGGGTGCTGAGCACGCCGAAGGCGGGCGTCTCGAAACCAGGCCGACGATCGGCGCTCGGTTTCGAGACGCGCCGCTCACGCGGCGCTCCTCAACCGGCGGGTCTCTCGACTGGCGTCAGCTGTGGTGGCCGTGACCGCCCTGATGGTTGCCGTTGCCGCCCTGGCTGCCGTGACCGCCCTGGCCGTTGCCGCCCTGATTGCCGTTGCCATACCCGGTCACCCGCACCGGGACCACCTTGGACACGGCTCCGTTCGACCCGAGCAGCACGGCGCGCTGCTGCGGGTGGGCGAAGTCGAACATCGAGGTGATCGAGCCCGCGCGCTGGTCGAACGAGGAGTCGCCGAGACGACCGGTCGACCAGTTGTCCTCGATGAACTTCGTGATCGAGGTCTGCTCGATGGCGGTGTGGTCCACGTAGTTCTGCTTCGAGAACGGCGAGATCACGAGGAACGGCAGGCGCTGGCTCGGGCCGCAACGATCCGCGTAGCCACCGGCAGCGGAAGCCTTCGCGGTGGTGCAGACCGTCGAGTCGTTCGCGGCATCCTTCGAGCCGTTCAGAATGGTCGGCGCCACGTGGTCGTACCACCCGTCCGAGTCGTCGTAGTTGATGACGATGGCCGTGCTCTTCCACTCCGGCGACTTCTGGATGGCGTTGATCTCGTTCACGAGGAACTTCTGCTCATCGAGCGGGTCGGAGTAGCCGGCGTGACCGTCTTGCGCCTCAGGGGCCTTCAGGAACGACACGGCCGGCAGGTTGTTCTGCTTGAGCGCCGTGTCGAATGCCGTCAGGTCGTACTGGTGGTTGGCCTGATCGGTGTGGCCGATCATCCGGTCGCTGGACGGCGGCAGGTGGTGCGGGTTCGATGTCGACTTGTAGTACTCGAACGGGTTGTGGTGCGGCGAGTAGTCCACGGATGCCGCGCCCGCCACGTTGGTCGTGGTCGCGCCGCAGGTCGCGTACGAGCCCGTCTTGCCGTTCCACGTGGTGGTCGGCGTGAAGCCGCCCTGGAACCAGCCCCACGTGATGTTCTTCGCGTTGAGCAGGTCGCCGATGTTCTTGCCCGACAGCGACGCCAGCGCGTTCGTCGACGTGTGGTTGTTGTCCGCACAGTCGTCGTACGCCGGATCGGGGTCGTTGATCACCGTGCCGACGCCCTTGGCGTCAGGGGATGCCACGGTGTAGGCATCCGGGGTCGCCGTCTGCTTGCCCGTCGTCGGGTCGATCGAGACGACGCCGTGCGTCTGACCGGAGATGAGGTCCAGCGCGCCGGGAGTCGATGGCCCGAACACGGTGTCCCACGCGTTGTCGCTCATGGCATAGTTCTGCGCGTAGTTCCACAGACCCGTCACGGTGTTGCCGTCGTAGTAGTCCATGGCGAGCCCGGGAGAGCCGTACATGCCCGTGCAGGTGTCCTTGCTCGTGTTCTCCACGAACTTGTCCATGGCACCGTTGTCCACAGCCTTCTGCTCGGGACCGTAGTTGTGGTTCTGGTCGCAGGTGACCGCCTCGGACGGCGACAGCCGCTGCGGCGAGTAGGCGTTGGGGTTGGTCGTGATCAGCCCGGCGCTCTGCTCCGTGTTGGCCTTCGGCGTGCCCTTGGCCGCGACGAACTTCGTGCCGTCGGTGTTCGCCGCGTTCGGGTAGGTGCCGAAGTAGTGGTCGAACGAGATGTTCTCGTCGAACAGCACGACGAGGTGCTTGATCGGCGTCTTCGTGTCGGTGGAGTGGTTGTCTTGATGGGCAGACGCCGGAGCCGCGATGGCCACCGTCGTCGCGATCGCGGCGAGCGCGATCGGAAGGGCGGCGACGCGCAGGGTGCGTCGCCCGAACACCGTCGGCATTCGTGTTCCTTTCGTTGGATTCAGGTGCTGCTGGCGGCCTTCAGTCCCCGATCAGGCCAACAGCCCGCTGGCGTACCAGTCGGTCTCGTGTCGCACGCCCGGCAGCGCGAAGAAGTAGCCGCCGCCGGTCGGCGAGATGTAGTCGACGAGCGGCTCGTCGATGAGCCGCTTCTGCACGGTCACGAACTGGCGCTCGAGATCCTGGTTGAAGCAGGCGAAGATGAGCCCGTTGTCGAGGTTGCCGTTCACGTCGATGCCGCTGTCGTAGTTGTACGGACGGCGGAGCATCTGCTGCTTCGCCTGCTGGGGCGAGCGATTGTTCGCGAGCCGGATGTGGGCATCCATCTGAATGACGTCGCCGGTCGGATCGCTCGCGTAGTGCGGATCGTCGAACTCGTGGGTGCCGGTGAGCGGTGCGCCGGAGTCGCGGCGCCTGCCGATCATGTTCTCCTGCTCGTGGATCGAGACACGGTCCCAGAACTCGACGAGCATGCGGATGAGGCGCACCACGTGATAGCTGCCGCCCTCGACCCAGTCGGGCTCGTCGCCGCCCGCATGAGTCCAGACGAGTTCGTCGGGAGCGGCCTTGGTGTCGAGCGCGGGATGCGCCGTGCCATCCTTGAAGCCCAGCAGATTGCGGGGCGTGCCGGTCGGTCGCGGCGGCGACGAGAAGCCGTCTTTGCGCCAGCGCAACTGCATCGCGCCGCGGGTCGCCCTGGCGATGTCGCGCAGCGCGTGCGTGACTGTGTCGGCGTTGTGGGCGCAGAGCTGAAGCAGCAGATCGCCGTCGCAGATCGACCGGTCGAGGTCGTCGTTGGGAAAGTCCTCCATGGTGCGCAGCCGCGCCGGCTTGGCGGAGGACAGCCCGTAACGGTCGTCGAACACCGACGCCCCGAGCGAGACGGTGACCGTGAGCCCGTCGGC
Organism: Humibacter ginsenosidimutans; assembly: GCF_007859675.1. Taxonomy (GTDB): domain Bacteria; phylum Actinomycetota; class Actinomycetes; order Actinomycetales; family Microbacteriaceae; genus Humibacter; species Humibacter ginsenosidimutans. The sequence continues at coordinate 3,407,835 of NZ_CP042305.1, read as the reverse complement.
CGGGACCGTCGGCCCGAGCACGCCGGAGTCCGGCGGTGGCGCGGTGATGCCCACGCTCGCGGGAGTGCCGCCGCTTGCCAGAAAGCGTGCGCGGTCGGTGAGCGTCTTCATGAGCTCGGTGAGCTCGGAGCGACCGGCTGCCGTGAGGTCGAACGACGCGAACGTCGCGACCCGCTGCGCCGGGGTGAGGATGCCGGCCTGATGCGCCCCGTGGAACGGGTACGACGACGCGGTGGCCGACCCCGTCTCCGCGACCGGCACCCCCGCGACCGACGAGGTCGCCGAGGCGGGTGTCGTGGTGGTCGACGCTTCGGCGGCCGCCGGTGCGGCAGCGGCGGCCACGATCGGCGCCGCGAGGCCCGCGCCGACGAGACCGTGCAGAAAGCCTCGCCGCGTCGCACCGGCTTCGCTCGGCTGCTCGTGCACGCTCATGACGCCGCCCTCCGCACGTCGCAGATCGCGGCGACCGGAGCGAGCAGTTCCACTGTCTGGTCGATCTGCGCGTCGAGCCGCTCGCGCTGCGCGGTGGAGAGGTTCTGCACCGGGGTCCAGGAGCCGTTCGCGCCGCGGTAGGACTCGACGAGGGTGCGGGATGCCGCGATGGCGGCATCCGTCTTGGCCAGGTCGGGATAGCGGGTCTTCAGAATGCCGCGCAACGGTTGCAGTGCCTGCACGGTGCCCGCGAGGTTGGCGTCGAGTGTGGCCAGGTTGGTGTGGCTGCCGGCGTCGGTCGCGCCGGTGAGTTCGAACTGCAGGGCGTTCTCCAGGATCTCGTGGGCGCGCAGACCGATGTCGAGCGGATCGATGCGCGCCGTGGGAAAGGTCGTGCGCAGAGTGCCGATGTCGGCGACGAGTCGCTTCGTGAAGGGCACGATCGTCGCGGGCGTCGCTCCCGACCACAGCAGCGCCTCGATCTTGTGGAACCCGGTGAGGTCGGGGTCGTCGAGCGCGGTGCGGCCGGAGGCCGGCATGCCGTTGATGGCGGTGTCCGCATCGCCGAACGCGCCGTACGCGGCGCCGAGGGATTCGTATTCGAGATGGGCCGTGAGCCACTCGGTGCGCGCCTTCGCGAGGTCGCCGGAGGCGACATCGGCCTGGAGCGCGGATGCCTCGCCCTGCAGCACGGGCAGTCTGCTCTCGATCCACGTTCCGTACTGCTTCGCGGCGGGAATGAGGTTGTTCTGGGTCACGGGCACGATGCCCGGCGTCGCATCCAGCACGTGCTTCGCACCCGACACCGTCACGACGGGCCCGTCGATCGGATCCTCGTCGGCAGGCAGGCACACGAACCGGTACCGCCCGGCGGCGAGCGTGACCTGACCGCGCACCGTGGCGCCGGTGCCGATGGACTCGAGGTCGAGGTAGACCGGCTGAGCGGAGGCGCCGGCGCGCTGCAGGTACACTTCCATGCCCGCGATGGACGTGTTCTTCACGTCGAACGTGAGCGCCCCGGCACTGGACCCCGTCCAGCCGGTGCCGCAGCCGGAGATCCCCGCATCGACGGCGATGTCTCCCGTGGCCTTCGTCGCGACAGGAACGACAGACGCGCCGAGGACCGCCGCGGTCACCACCGCTCCCACGATCGCCGCGCCTGCACCGGCGGCGATGCCGTAGACCGTTCCTCGCCGCACGCTGCCCGCCTCGCCCTGCTCCCGGAGGGCACCGCGATGCCCCGAACGGATGCCATGCTGGCACCGGAAACGGACCGGTTCACCGGCCGTTCATCGAGTTCACGCAGTGTTCAGAAAGGCGTCTCGCGCCTGACGACCGAACGGGGGCAGTACGACCTGTCCGACCCGTGTCACTCCGGGGCTCAGGCCCGCGTCACTCCGAGGTACGGACCGCGTCACTCCGACGTGCAGACCCCCGTCGCGACGCGCGTCGTGCCGGCGTTCGTGAGCACGGGCTGCAGTTCGGCGAGGGTGAGCGCGTAGCCGGTGTCGGCATCCGTCGTCGAACGCGCGAACACCATGCCGACGACCTCGCCGGAGTCATCGAACAGCGGACCGCCGGAGTTGCCGGGCCGCACGACGGCCCGCAGCGAGTACACGTCGCGCACGACCGCGTTGCGCTGGTAGATGTCGGTTCCGGCGGCCTCGAGCTCGGCGCGCACACGTGCGGATCCCAGCGTGTACGGGCCGCCGCCCGGGTAGCCGGCGACGACGGCGGGGGCGCCGGCCACGAGCGACGAGCCCTGGCGCAGCACGGGGGCCTGCAGGTCGGGAACCCGCAGCACGGCCACGTCGCGCTGCGAGTCGAAGGCGACGACCGTGGCGTCGTAGATGCGGTCATCCTGCCCGATGACCTGCACGGAGGATGCCCCGGCCACGACGTGCGCGTTGGTCACGACGACCCCGTGTGCCTCGACCCACCCGCTGCCGCTCGACTCCATCGAACAGCTCGCCTGGATGGCCTCGACCTTCACGACGCTCGCCGATTCGGCTGTGACGGCGGCCGGAATGGTGGCGTCGGGCGCCGCGGTCTGCGGAATGGTCTCGGTGCCGGAGAACACCTCGGGCAACCCGGCCGACCCGAGCGCTTCATCGAGTGCGCCGAGCGCGGTCGCTGGCGACATCGGGGCGATGTCGTCGAGCACGGTGACGATGCGAGAGGCGGATGCCATCTCCGACGCCGGATAGATCGACGACGACTGCACGAACCCGGCCACGAGCCAGACGACGGCCGCCCACGCCACGAGACCGACGACGGCACCACCTGCTGCATCGATGCCGTTCAGCGCCTTGCGGCGGTCGACGCGGTTGCGCAGTGAGGTCGCCAATCCTGTCGCGACGCCGTAGAGAACCGCCCCGCACACCAGCACGACCGCCGCGGCGACAACGGTGCGGGCGATGAGGCTGCCGTGCGCGTTGGGAAACAGCAGATCGACGATGGCGGGGGCGAGCAGAAGCCCGATCCACAGGCCGACGATGAGCCCGACCATGGAGAGCGCGGTGACCAGGGCGCCACGATGCCAGCCCACGGCGATCGCCGCCACCGCGGCAAGCGCGAGCACGATGTCGACGGCGAGCTCCACCCGACTACTTTCGCCGGTATAGCTGTGCGGGTGCTGGGGTGGGGCTGCGTTCTCGGTAGCCTTTGCGGGGTCGCGACGCGCGTGGTGGCCGACGGCCGGGACGAGAGGATGCCGCATGCCTTCGGAGATCGAGACACCGCAGTTCCGCAGCGATGTGCGTGCAGAACTGATCAGGGGCCAGGCGCAGGACTCCGACGTCATCTGGGCGGCGCGAGTGTCGACATCCGGCGAGAAGTCGTTGGACGCGCTCGACGCCGACGCCGCGCGATCGGAGGGATTGATCCGATACCTCATGCGCGACCGGCACGGCACGCCGTTCGAGCACAACTCGATGACGTTCTACGTGCAGGCGCCGATCTTCGTGTTCCGCGAGTTTCAGCGACACCGCATCGGCTGGTCGTACAACGAGGAATCGGGTCGATATCGCGAGCTCGCGCCCGTCTTCTACGTTCCTGACGAGAGCCGACCACTCGTCCAGGTCGGCAAGACGGGCCACTACATCTTCGAGCCGGGCACCGTCGAGCAGCACGAGGTCGTTGCACGAGCGACCCGGCGCGCGGTGAGCGCCGCCTACGAGGCTTACCGGGAGATGCTGGATGTCGGCATCGCTCGCGAGGTCGCGCGGGGTGTGCTCCCTGTCGCCACGTACTCCTCGATGTACGCGACCTGCAATGCTCGCTCGCTCATGTCGTTCCTCTCACTGCGCGTGCAGAGCGCCGACGCACGATTTCCCAGCTCGCCGCAGCGCGAGATCCAGCTGGTCGCCGAGCAGATGGAGGCGCAGTTCGCTCGCCTGATGCCCATCACGCACAAGGCGTTCATCGACGCCGGGCGGGTCGCGCCGTAGGCAGGACCGGCTCTCACGCGTCACCCCCTCGCCCCAGCCACAGCCGAGATCGAGAACCGAAGGCTCTTCGTGGCCGGCCGAGGGTATGCCTGTTGCCGCCGCGACCACCTTGTGGGCGAAAATGCCTCTTCGCGCACCCATAGCGGCCGGTTCCTCCCGCCATTTCGGCGGTCTGGAGCGGCACGGCCATCAGCCGAGGTGCCGCAACTTCGCCATCAGGTCGCTCATCGACACCGTCGGCCCCGTGCACACCGCGATCGGCTGGCCCTGCTCCTCGTTGTCCATGCCGACCTCGTCGTCGAGGTGGCCGGAGACGACGCAGTGCTGGAAGAACAGTTCCGCCCGCGGGTACTCCGCACCGACGAAGACGACGGTCTTCGTCGACCGCGGCGGAGGCGGCAGCGTGCCCAACGCGTTGTGACCGCTGTACACACCGGGCGATCCGGCGGGCAGATAGCGGTCGAGGGCGCCGGCCTCGCCGTAGTTCGTCGCGATGATCACGGTGTCGCCGCCTGAGGCGACCTGGTGAACGACATCATCGACCTCTTCAACGTATTGCGGCCATCCGACCTGGTCGCGGATCGCCTGATCGATGGCGCCGATCGGCGTGTTCGCCTCGACCCGCACGGGCAGAATCGGCAACGACAGCAGGATGCCGCCTGCCGAGCTCACGACCACGCCCACGATGACGAGGGCGAGCCGCCACCTGCGTCGACGTGCCCACTCGGCCGTGGGAACGCATCCGATCGCGTAGACCGTCGCGAGCAGACCGTAGCCGTAGTAGACCTGCGACCCGGCGAGGAAGACGAGCGCGACGACCACGACGAAGGCGATCGGAATCCAGCGCAACGAACGCCAGGCACGGCGACGGAACAGGGCGACGATGCCGGCGACCCAGATCGGCACGAGGAACGGACCGAGCTCGATCAGAAGGAACGGAACGAGCAGCGGCCGCACGTCCCCGCTCTTCTCCGCCGCGAGCGCAGCACCCATCTGCAGCTGGGGCCACCCGTTCACGACCTGATAGACGAGGTTGGGCGCGCCGATCACGAGCGCGACCCCGATGCCGGCGTACGGCCACCACGATGCCAGCGCCGTGCGCGGCCCTACCGCGAGCAGACCGACGGCGACGCCGATCAGCAGCATGGCGATCAGCAGCTTGTTGTACATGCTCAGACCCACGACGAGGCCTGCGATCATCCACCACCACGGCTGGGCGCGAGTGAACACCCTGATCACGAACAGCATCACCGCGGGCCACACGATGAGGTCGAGGGATGCCGTGAACAACGAATGCCCCATGATCAGGGTCACGGCGCCGAATGCGTATCCCCACGCGGCCAGACCCTGGGCCAGTCCCCCGCCGCCCACTTCACGTGCGATCAGCGCGACGACCCCGACGGATGCCACGGCGAACAGAATGGCTGGCACGTGCAGCGACCAGGGCTGGTCGCCGAAGATCGCTGTGGCGTGAGCGATCAGCGGTGTGAGCGGCGGCTGGTCCGTGTATCCCCACGCCGGCGGCAGGATGCGGAAGTACAGCTCGTCGCGATGGTAGCCGTACGCGTTGGAGGTGGCGCCGAGCAGAAGCAGCAGGGCGCCCATCGCGGTGAAGACGGGCAGCCAGGCGAACCGCGGCACGACGCGTTCGCTTTCGGAGATGGGTGGTGCGACGAGCGTCGCTGACATGCGATCAGAGTAGCGAGCGCCGGGGACGCCCATGCCGCGCAGGCCCTGCGCCGTGTCCTCCGATCGGATGACAGGCACTCCGACCTGTCGTCGGTGCCGCGGCGGGGCGGGAATGACGAGCCTGGGATCAGGCATCCGAACGGGTGCTGTTCTTCGGGAGGAAACCTCATGTCACTCGCATCGTCAGGCACCGGATCGGCCGGCTCCGGGCGCGCGCCGGCGGGGCGCGGCTCGTCGGCCGGCCTCGGCACGACGGGCAACGTCACGGCGCTCGTCGGTCTGATCATCGCGGTGTCGATGACCACCATCGACCAGACCATCGTCGCGCTGTCTGCGCCGACCATCGAGGCCGACCTGCACTTCAGCCACGACGCGATGCAGTGGGCCGTCAACGCGTATCTGATCGCGACCGCCGCCGTGTTCCTGCTCGGAGGACGTCTCGCCGACGTCGTCGGCCACAAGCGCATGGCGCTGATCGGCATCGCAGCTTTCGGCGCCACCTCGCTGCTCTGCGGGCTCGCACCCGAGGGCGACCTGGCCGCTCCGTGGCTGATCACGGCGCGGGTGCTGCAGGGCGCGGCGGGCGCGCTGATGTTCCCTGCAGCGATCGGCCTCGTTGTGCAGGGCTTCTCGCGCGAGTCGCGCGGTCGGGCGATGGCGATCTTCTTCGCCATCACCGGCGCGATGACGGCCGTCGGCCCGATCGCGGGCGGCTACCTGAGCGTGTGGACATGGCGCGCCATCTTCTGGGTCAACGTTCCGCTGGCGATCGCCGCGTTCGTGATCGTGGCGATCGCGGCTGAGCGCCGCAAGGCATCCGGCTCCACCCCGAAGCGCGAACGCATCGATCTCGTCGGCGCGCTGATCGCGGCCGCGGGACTCGCCGGCATCGTGTTCGGTCTGCAGCAGGCCGCGCCATGGGGTTGGACGAACCCGGCGGTGCTCGGCTCGATCGGCGGCGGCATCCTGCTTCTCGTGCTCTTCGGGTTCGTCGAGTCGCGCACCGCACAGCCTCTCGTCAAGCTGCAGGTGTTCCGCGACCGCGGGTTCACGCTCGCCACACTCGCCACACTCTTCGCCTCGATCGCGTTCCTCAGCACCTTCTTCTTCCTCAGCGTGTACGGCCAGGTGTCGCTGGAGCTCTCCGCGCTCTCGACCGGGTTGCTGTTCCTCAAGTTCTTCATCGGCTTCGTCGTGGCCTCGCGTCTCGGCTCCGTGCGCTTCGACCGCAGCGGCGCGAAGGGCGTGCTCGTGCTCGGCGGACTCGCCGGCGCTGCGGGCTTCGCCTGGCTCGCGTACTCGGTGACGAGCATCCCGTCGGGCCCCGGTGCCTTCTTCAACGCGCAGACCTGGCCCATCCTGCTGGCCGGGCTCGGCATCGGCTACATGTTCAGCGCCGCGAGCACGGATGCCGTCAACCGCGCCATCGGGGCCTCCTACGGCGAGGTGACCGCCATCTCGCAGACCATGCGCAACTTCGGCGGCGCACTCGGCATCGCGGTGCTCGGCACGGTCGTCACCGGCGTGCTCTCCGACAAGCTGACCGCCTCATTCGTGAAGCTCGGCGCCAGCGCACAGGATGCTGCCGACGCGGTCTCGCGCATCGGCGGAGCCGCGGCCGCCTCCACCTCACAGCACCTGTCTGCGCTGCCGGCCGCGGTGCGCGAGCAGTTCATCCAGGCGGTGCACCAGGGGTACGCGGAGTCGGTGGCGTGGGCGTTCGTCGGCATGGCCGTGGCGATGCTCGCGGTTGCGGTGCTCGGCGTGCTGTACCCGAAGGGTCAGGTGTCGGCGAAGTTCGATGAGCCCGACGCAGCCGAGAAGGGAACGAGCGCGGAGGGCTCCGCTGCTGACACCGGCACCGGCACGGACGCAGCTAGGGTCTAGTCGATGACCTCCGACGAGCACCGCGACACCGAGGAGCGCCCGCGAGACGCGGACTTCCGCGACTGGCTGATCTTCGTCGCGCTGGCCACGGTCGGCACGGTCGTGGTGGTGCTCGCCATCCCGTCGCCCACGATGGCGGGCGCTGCCGTCTCTGCCGCGCTCGTCGTCGTGCTGCAGATCGTGTACTGGATGCTCGCGCGGCCGAGCCGGGCGGGCATCCGGGACAACTCCTGGCAGGCGTGGACCTACCTCGCCGTCTCCGTCGTGCTCTTCACCGTCGCCGTCGTGTTGAACCCGTGGGCGTCGCTCGCACTCTTCGCGCTCTGCCCGGAGCTCTTCCTCATGTTCCGACCCACCGCGGCGGCGATCGCCGTCGTCGCGATCAACGCGGTGCCGCTCGTCTTCCGCATCGCACTGCAGTCGGTCTCGGTCCCCGAGGTGGTTCAGCTCATCGGAACGACCGTGTTCATCGTGGCGTTCTCGATCTTCTTCTCGAGCAGGATGACCGCGGTCACCGCGCAGAGCGAGGAGCGCAGGCGGCTCATCGATCAACTGCACGAGCGCGAGGCCGAGGTCGCTGCTCTCTCGGCGGAGCGCGGTGCCGGTGCAGAGAGGGCCCGCATCGCCCGGGAGATGCACGACACGCTCGCGCAGGGCTTCACCTCGATCATCACGCTCGGCCATGCACTCGAGAGCGAGCTCGACAGCGACCGGGATGCCGCGCGCCGCCACATCGCCCTCATCACCGAGACCGCGCAGGAGAACCTCACCGAGTCCAGGCGCATCATCGCGGCGCTCTCCCCCGCACGACTCGAGGATGCCTCGCTCGCCGAGGCCCTGCAGCGTCTCGTCGCGCAGTTCCAGGCCGAGACCGCCGCCGGTGCCGAGTTCGTGCTCGACGGCGCCGTGCTGCCGACGCCGGCCGGGGTCGAGGTCGTGCTGCTCCGCGTCGCGCAGGAGTGCCTCGCCAACGTGCGCAGGCACGCGGGCGCGCGGCACGTCGACGTGATGCTGAGCTATGCCGATGACGCCGTCGCGCTCTCCGTCATCGACGACGGGGTCGGGTTCGATCCTGACGTTGTGGAGCGCGCCGGGGCGGGCGGCGCGATGGGCGAACGGGCGGGCGGCGCGACGGCTTCAGCAGCCGGCGGGGCTGCGGGCAGCGCGTCCGGCGGCTACGGGTTGCGCGGAATGCGCGCGCGGGTGGACGAAGCCGGCGGAACGCTCGCGGTGGCGTCGCGCGCGGGCGGGGGCACGAGCATCCGCGCCGTACTGCCGCTGCCGAGTGCCGCAGAGGAGGAGACGCCGTGATCCGCATCGTGCTCGTCGACGACCACCCGATCGTGCGTGAGGGCATTCGTGCCATGCTCACGGCGTTCGACGACATCGAGATCGTGGGGCAGGCATCCGCCGGCCCCGAGGCCGTCGAGCTGGCGGCGGCGCTGCGTCCCGACCTGGTGCTGATGGACCTGAGGATGCCCGGCGGCGACGGTGTCGACGCCACCCGCGCCATCACGGCGGCGCGCACCTCCCGTGTGGTCGTGCTCACGACGTACGAGACCGACCGAGACATTCTGCGGGCGATCGAGGCCGGGGCATCCGGATACCTGTTGAAGGACATCGAGCCGGATGCCCTCGCCCGATCCGTGCGCGCCGCCGCCCGCGGCGAGACGGTGCTCACGCCCTCGGCGCAGACGGCTCTGATCGACAGCATGCAACGCCGCACGGATGCCCGCCCGTCGCTGTCGCCCCAGGAGATCAACGTGCTGCGGCTCGCCGCAGAGGGGCGCACGAACGCGGCGATCGGCGCCGAGCTCTTCGTGAGCGAGACGACCGTGAAGACCTATCTGAGTCGTGCCTACGAGAAGCTCGGCGTCACCGACCGCACCTCGGCGGTGCGCAAGGCGATCGAGCTCGGCGTGATCAGCTGACAGTCCCGGCGGGCTCGGCCCGCGGACCTGCGCGCTGCAGGATATGCGGAGAGCCGCGTCGGATACGTCCGCGGCCGCACGCATGTCCTGCGCGGTCGTTCGTGGATGACTGTACGGCGTCAGAGCAGCTCGAGTTCGGGGACGCCGGGCGGCGCGAATCCGAGCACGGCGCCGTAGAAACCGAGTTCGCGCTCGAGCGCGTCGACCTTGGTCTCGACGCGCCGGAAGCCGTGCGACTCCCCTTCGTAGAACCGGTACGCGTAGCGCACGCCGCGCGACTTCAACCCCTCGATGAAGCGCTCCGCCTGTGACGGCGGAACGATCGGGTCGTCGAGTCCCTGCAGCAGAAGCACCGGGGTGGCGAGTTCGTCGATGTGGTTGATCGGCGCTCGCGACTCGTACAGCTCGGCGGCATCCGGCAACGGCCCGATGAGGCCGTCGACGTAGCGCGACTCGAAATCGTGCGTCTCCTTGACGAACTCCGTCAGCTCGGCGACGCCGAAATGGGATGCGCCGGCCGCGAAGGCGTCCGACGTCGTGAGTGCGGCGAGCACGGTCCACCCGCCTGCGGAACCGCCTCGGATCAGCAGGCGATGCGCATCGGCGATGCCGGCATCCGCGATCCCGCGCACCGCCGTGATCGTGTCCTCGACGTCGACGACGCCCCACTGGCCGCGCAGCCGTTCGCGATACTCGCGTCCGTAGCCGGTCGAACCGCCGTAGTTCACGTCGATGACGCCGATGCCGCGGCTCGTCCAGTAAGCGATCGCAAGGCTCAGTTGCGGAGACGTGTGCGCGGTCGGACCGCCGTGCACCATGGCGACAAACGGCGGCAGCTCACCCTCGGGCGCGACGAAGTCCTTGTTCTTCGGGCGGTACACGACCGCGTGCACCTCGCGCTGCGGCCCCTGAAACGTCATCACCTCGGCGTCGGGAAGGTAGCCATCGTCCAACGATGCGCCACCGATGACCCGCACATCGTCGATCGGTCCGTCCGGGTGCAGCACGCGGATGCCGCGGCCCACCCGCGCGCTCCCCGACACCACCAGAAGCGCCCCGTTCCGCTCCCCGCCGAGCCCGATCTCGTCGAACGGCGTCGTCAGTTCCTCGATGGATGCCTCGCCCGCTGCACCGAGCCCGCCGGGCGCGCCGGAACCACCGGGTGTGCCGGAACCACTGGCCGCCCCTGCCCCATCCACGCCGGAACCGCCCGGAGCTCCCACGATTCGCAGCAGCCTGTCGGTACCAAGGGTCGCCACCGCGACGAGGGTCCCGTCCGGCTCGATGAGATACGGTCGTCCACCGCTCAGGCTCCAGAGCGGTCCGCTGAGATCGCGCTCGAGGCTCGTGACCGCGACCGGGTCACCGCCGGATGCGCCGACGGTGGCGTCCAGTCGGTAGATGTTCCACCACCCGCTCCGATCGCTCACCGCGTAGAGCGTGTCGTCGTCGATCCACTCCGGCTGCTGCACCGCCTCCGTCGGGCCGCCGAGCACGGTGCGCCACGATGTCACCCGGCCGTCGTCGCCGACCTCTCCGACGCGCAGCTCCGTGCCGTCCCACGGCATGTTCGGGTGGTCCCATGCGATCCACGCGAGTCGCCTGCCGTTCGGCGAGAACGTCGGCTGAGCGAAGAACCACGAGCCCGCGGCGACCGAGACCATGCGCGACGCATCCGCGGCGGCGGAGCCGTCGAGGGGCACCAGCACGACATCCCGGCTCAGGTCGCTGGGGCCGTCGCCGTGATGCGTCTCGCGGATCGCGAGAACCGCGTCGGCGCGCACGGGGCGACCGTCGGCATCCGTGCCGAGAAGCGCGTCGCGGCGAATGGCGATGCCACCGAAACGGAAGCCGCGGCCTTCGGGGGTGAGCGGGGTGGGTGTGCCGGATGCGGGCATCCTGTAGAGCCGCTGGTCGGTGAACTCGGTGAAGACGAGGTCGCCGTCGATCTGCGCCCACGAGCCGCCGCCGTATTCGTGCACGCGACTGCGGGCGTTCCACGGGGCCGGCAGCACATCGGCCGGTTCGCCGTCGGCCCCACGCCGGCGCACGGCCATCCGCCCCTGCTCGGCGGGCACGAGCTCGAGCCACCACACCTCGTCGCCCACGAACGCGGGCTCTGCGACGACACCGCCGGTCTGCGCGGTGTCGAGGGCTGTGATCGGGGATGTCCACTCGCCGTACGGCGCGACGCGCGGCTTCGCGGACTGCGCGGCAGACGACGCTGCGGGGTGGGCTGCGGCTTCGGTCATCCGTTCAGGTTATGCCGCGCACGGCGCTCGCCTCTGCCTCTGCTCCGACGGATCGGAGCGGAGCAGACGACGCGCGTGTTGATCGTCGTCGCGGCGATCACGGCGGCATTCGGCCGCTGGATGCCGGGCCGATCGTCCGACGATGGGCCGACGACGGCCCGGCGGAGGACGAAGTCGCGCCCCCGGCACGCGAAATGGGCACGCTCGGCGCGAGAAAGGCGCACTCTCGGCGAGAGAAAGGGGCACCATCGGCGACGGGAAGGGACACTCTCGGCGGCACCGGACGAGTCGTCGGACAAAATGCCCGGAGTCGATACCTATTCGGTACCGAATTACCCGCACCCCCGCAGTGAGGCTTGCAAGAATGTCTGAAATCGTCGGATGGTCACGAAAGTCGCAGGTGATATCGCACTCCGTGCGCTCCCCGTAACCTCGGCTTTCCGACGTGACACGACGATGTGTTTCGAAGGAGAACAATGACGACCCTGGCGAGTGAGGGCGCTGCCCTACCCGACACATCCACCGGGAGCGATCGACCGGCCATCGCGATCCGGCACGTGACCAAGCGATTCGGCGACTCGACCGCTGTCGACGACATCGACCTGCAACTCGCCCAGGGCGAGTTCTTCGCCTTGCTGGGCCCGTCCGGCTGCGGCAAAACGACCACCCTGCGCATGGTCGGCGGATTCGAGTTGCCCAGCATGGGCACCATCGAACTCGACGGCCGCGACGTGACAATGCTGCCGCCGTACAAGCGCGACGTGAACACGGTGTTCCAGTCGTACGCGCTCTTCCCGCACATGACCGTCGCCGACAACGTCGCTTACGGGCTCAAGCGCAAGGGCGTGGCATCCGCCGACATCGCCAAGCGCGGTGAGCGGATGCTCGAACTCGTCGGCCTCGCCGGTTTCGGCAAGCGCCGCCCCCACCAGCTCTCCGGCGGCCAGCAGCAGCGCGTCGCGCTGGCACGCGCTCTCGTCAACGAGCCCAAGGTGCTGCTGCTCGACGAGCCGATGGGTGCGCTCGACGCCAAGATCCGCAAGTCGATGCAGCTCGAGCTCAAGCGCATCCAGCAGGAGGTCGGCATCACGTTCCTCTACGTCACGCACGACCAGAACGAGGCCATGTCGATGGCCGACCGACTGGCGGTGATGAACGGCGGTCGCATCGAAGACATGGGGACCCCTCAGCGTGTCTACGACAGACCCGCGACGCAGTTCGTCGCCGAGTTCCTCGGTTCCTGCAACATCCTTCCTGCGGAGTACGACAAGCGCGGCGGCCTGCGCCTGCCCGACGGCACGCCCGTGGTCGTGGCGAGCGACGACGACTTCCACGCCATCGCCGCGACGGATGCCCGTGTCGGCCTTCGTCCCGAGAAGCTCGTGGTGACACGAAGCCCCGCGACGCCCGGCACGTCCAACACCGTCGGCGGCACCGTGCGCACCGCCACCTATCTCGGGGCGAGCAGCGAGTACGAGATCGACACCGCCTGGGGCGTGCTCAAGGCGTTCGCCCAGAACCTGTCGGACGACGCGCGTGCGCGAACCGGCGAGCAGGTCACCGTCTCGTGGACCGCCGAGCACGGCTTCCTCTTGCCCTCGGCAGCGGATTCGCGTGGCGAGGCCGCTCCCGTGACGTCGAACGTCGGCACGGTCGGCTGATGAACGACATCGATCCCGCCCTGCTCAGGGGCCTGACTCAGCGTCGCATCTCTCGTCGAACACTGCTCCGCGGCGCCCTTCTCGGCGTCGGCGGCGCCGCGATCGCAGCCGGTCTCGCCGGCTGCTCCATCCCCGGCTCCGCAGAAGGCGCGGCGGTTCAGAAGATCGACTGGAAGGCGTTCTGGGCGAAGCAGAAGCCGACGAAGCATCTCAACTTCGCCAACTGGCCGCTGTACATCGACCAGGAGAAGGGCAAGTACCCGTCTCTGGAGGCCTTCACCAAGGCGACCGGAATCGCGGTCAACTACCAGCAGGTCATCCAGAACAACGCCCCCTTCTATGCAACCGTTGCGCCGCAGCTGCGCGCCCACCAGGACATCGGCTACGACATCGTGGTCATGACCAACGGCTGGGAGCTGACCGAGATGATCAGCAACGGTTTCGTCATGCAGCTGGACCACTCCCGGTTGCCCAACTTCGCGAAGAACGCGGCCGCCAACGTGAAGAACCCGCCGTACGACCCGAACAACAAGCATTCGGTCGTGTGGCAGACCGGGTTCACCGGGTTGGCATACAACACCAAGCTCGCGCCCAAGAAGGTGACCAGCTTCAAAGACCTGCTCGACCCGGCGTTCAAGGGCCATGTCGGCATGATGAACGACAACACCGAGCTCGGTTCCGCCGGGCTGCTCGCCGTCGGCATCGAGCCGACGACGTCGACGCCTGCCGACTGGCGGAAGGCAGCTGCCTGGTTGAAGGAGGGCCGCCCCAACGTCTCCGGATACTACGACCAGAGCTACATCGACAAGCTGCAGAACGGCGACACCTGGATATCGCAGGCGTGGTCGGGCGACGTTTTCCAGGCGCAGGCCAACGGCGCCAAGCACCTCGAGTTCGTCATCCCGGCCGAAGGCCAGATGGTGTGGCACGACAACATGATGATTCCGATGCAGGCCGAGAACCCGCTCTCTGCTCTGTCGTGGATGAACTTCTACTACACGCCGGAGATCGCCGGCATGGTCGAGGACTGGGTGAACTATGTGTGCCCGGTGCCTTCGGCGAAGGAGTACATCCTGAAGGAGCTCGACGATCCGGACGTCGCCAACAGTCCGCTGGTCTTCCCGAGCCCCGCCGTCGACAAGGTGACGCACAACTTCCGCGTGTTCAAGGACTACGACGAATACGAGGAATGGAACTCCATCTTCAACCCGGTGATCCAGGGGTGACACAGGCATGACGACTCTCGCACCCGCCACCGAAGTCGGCGGAACGCCCGCCCCCGCACGCGGTATCAAGAACCGCATCAGACGCAACCCGGCGCCCTACCTGCTCGGCCTCGCCGGCGGCGCCTGGTTGCTCGTGCTCTTCGTGATCCCGCTCATCTCCGGGCTCGCCGTGTCGCTCATGACCGGCAACCCGGAGAACGGCTACACCCTCACGTGGAACTGGTCGGTCTATGCCCAGCTCTTCGGGCCCGATGCCACCACGAACTACTGGCTCTTCCTTGGTCGTGCCATCTTCTACGGCGCCCTGGCGACGATCGTCACGATCCTGGTCGGATTCCCGATGGCGTACTTCATCGCGTTCCGAGTTAAACCGCAGTGGAAGAACGCGCTCCTCCTCCTGGTGATGCTGAGCTTCCTGGTGTCGTTCGTGATCCGCACCGACATGTGGGCGTTCCTGCTGTCGGATCAGGGTCCCGTGCTGACCGTGCTGCGCACGCTGCACCTGGCGAGTTCCAGCTTCCACATTCTGGGAACGGATGCTGCCGTCATCGGCGGCCTGGCCTACAACGACCTCGCCTTCATGGTGCTGCCCATCTACGTGGCGTTGGAGCGCATCGATCCTCGTTTGATCGAGGCATCCGCGGATCTTTACGGACGCAAGAGCGCAACGTTCTTCCACACGGTGCTGCCGCTGACGCGGTCAGGTATCTTCGCCGGCATCCTGCTGGTGTTCATCGACAGCGCCGGTGACCCGGTGACCCCGTCGCTGCTGGGCGGCACCAACACGTACACGATCGGTCAGGCGATCCAAGATGCGTACCTCACGAATCAGCAGTACAACGTCGCGGCGGCACTGTCGACAGTGCTGATGATCGTGCTCGGCGTGATCTTGTTCCTCTACGCCCGAATCGCCGGAACCGACAACATCGAGGACCTCGTATGAGCGCCGTCACGACTCAGACCCCCGCAACGTCGCGAGCCCACGTCGCGGCGAACAAGGAGCCCAAGCAGCGCAAGCGGCCCTTCCTGCCGATCTTCTACTGGGTGTTCCTCGCCATCACGCTGCTGCCGATCGCCACCATGGTGCTCTACAGCTTCAACAACACCCCGACGAACCGCATCACCTTCAACTGGCACGGCTTCACGTTCTACTGGTACGCGAACCTCACCCAGGTGCAAGGTCTGCCGCAGGCGTTCCTGCTGTCGATCGTGATCGCCATACTCTCGGCACTGATCGCCCTCGCGCTCGGAGTCCCCCTGTCCATGGCGCTGGAACGGTACCGATTCTTCGGAAAAGGTGCGGTGTCGGCCACGGTGTTCGCCGACATCGCAGCACCCTCGATCGTGGTCGGCGCGGCGTCACTGTCGTTCTTCCTCTCCATGAACATCCCGCTCGGCTTCTGGACGGTCCTCCTCGTGCACGTCACCTTCAACCTGGCGTACGTTGTCGTGGTCATCCGAGCCCGTCTGTCCGGCACCGGAACACAGCTCGAGCAGGCAGCAGGCGACCTCGGAGCGAACCCGTGGGTGGCGTTCCGGTCCGTCACGCTGCCGCTGCTGGTGCCCGGCATGATCGCCGCCGGCGCTCTCTCGTTGGCGATGTCGATCGACGACTACGTCATCACCAGCTTCGTGGCCGGTCCCGCAGTGACATTCCCGCTGTTCGTCTACGGTGCGGCGAAGGTGGGGCTTCCGCCGCAGGTGCTGTGCTTCGGCACGATCATCTTCGTGGTCGGTCTCGTCGTCATGCTCCTGAACAGCTGGCTCACGCGACGCGGCCGCGCGAACGGCTGACGAACAGAGGTCACCGCATCGGCGCGCGGGAATGCCCGACGCGCCGATGCGGTTGACTGTGCGCGTGGATGAGAGCGGCGCCGAAGGGACACGACTGCAGAGGGTCGAGCACGAGTTCGAGGGTGACGCACGGGATGTCGAGACCGCCTTCGCGCACCCGTCGCCCGCGAGGTCCCCGCGTCTGCTCGTCTCTGTCGTGGCCGTCGTCGCGGCCGCCCTCGGCGGCGGACTGATCACGATTCAGGCCAGGATCAACGGCCAGCTGGCGCTCGAACTCGGCGACGGCTACACCGCAGCGCTCATCTCGTTCTTCGTGGGGCTGGTCGTCATCGCCGTGGTCTCGGCGGTGTCGGCGAAGGCGCGGCGGGGCATCCGCATGATCCCGGCCGCCGTGCGCAGCGGCGAGCTGCCGTGGTGGATGCTGCTCGGCGGCTTCGCGGGCGCGACCCTCGTGCTCTCGCAGGGCCTCGCCGTCACGCTGATCGGCGTCGCGCTCTTCACGGTCGCGATCGTCGCCGGCCAGACCATCGGCAGCTTGGTGATCGATGCGCGCGGCATGGGCAAGGTCCCGCCGAAGCCCGTCACGGCCACCCGCGTGATCGGCACGATCGTGGTGATCGGGTCTGTCGCGCTCTCCGTCTCGCCGCAGATCAACGCGCACGCACCATTCCTCGTGCTGCTCATGCCCCTGATCGCAGGGTGCCTCACCGGCTGGCAGCAGGCCGTCAACGGTCAGGTGCGCACCACCGTCGGCTCCCCCGTGACGGCCACACTGGTGAACTTCATCGCCGGAACGCTGCTGCTCGGCGTTGTCGCCATCGTGCACATCGCGCTGGCGGGGCCGCCGGCATCCTTGCCGACGAACCCAGCGCTCTACCTGGGCGGGGTGCTGGGCATGATCTTCATCATGGTCGCGGCCGTGATCGTGCCGTTGGTCGGCGTGCTGCTGCAGGGGCTCGCCGCCGTGACCGGACAGCTGGTCGCGGCGCTCGTCATCGAGGCGCTCTTCCCTGCCCCCGGCACGACGCTGCAGCTCGTCACCATCGCGGGCACGCTGCTCACCATCGTGGGGCTGGCGATCAGCGTCATCCCGAAGCGCGCCAAGGACGCGGCGCGCACCGACACGGCGAAGCCCGTCGCACCGATCGACTGACCGTCGTCAGCGCGCTCGCCGAGCCAGCACCGCCGCGTGCAGCGCGCTGACCACCTCGCCGTCGTCGAGCGAGACGCCGAGCAGGTCTTCGATGAGCGCGATGCGCTGGTAGAACACCGACCGCGAGAGGTGGCTGGCCGTCGCGGCCCTCGTGCGATTGCCCGGGTAGGCGAGGTAGGCGGTGAGCACCTCGAGCAGGTCGCCCCCGCGGCGCAGGTCGTGCTCGATGAGCGGGGCGAGCATCCTCTCGCTGTGCGCCTGCAGCCGCGGATCGCCGCCGAACGAGTTGAGCAGTCGCAGCAGCGGCCGGTCCTCGACGCGCACGATCATCGGTCCTCGCCGCTTGTGCTCGTCGCGCGGAACGAGCAGCTCGGTCGCCTGCTCGACCGAGGCCATGAGGCCGGGGATGCCGTCGGCATCCGCCCCCACGGCCACGGTCACCTCCGCGCTTCCCGCGTCCGCAGCCCCCGCCAGGGCGCTCGCGAAGGCGAGCAGCACCGCGTCCGAGAGCCGAGCACCGCGCGGCAGGGATGCCACGACCACGCTCGTGCCTGCATCCAGCGACGGGTGCGCCGCGGTGATCGCCGGAACGCCGAGTTCGCTCGCCGCGGATGCCGCGGCCGCCGCCCCCTTCGCGCTGCCGCGCGCCCGCACCGCGAGTCCGACCAACGTGCGGCCCGTCACCGGCACCCCGCTCGCCTCCAGTCGATCGGCGAACGAGGCGTCGCCGGTGAACCGTCGGCCGAGCAGCGCGGTGATCATGCGCTCGTGGCTGGTGCGCGTCCACTCGTCGGCCCCGCGATCGGCGAGTCTGCCGAGGGCGAGCGCGATCGCTGCCTGCTCGAGCACGTTCGTGCGGCCGGCGAGGTGGGGACGGCCGGGCAGCGCGATGAGGTGGCCCCAGCGCATGCCGCGTGCCTCGACGGGAACGATGGTCCAGTCGCCGGGGCGGGCGACGGCATCCCGTGCAGCGCTGTCTGCCGCCCTGTCGTGCGCTTCCCTGGAGCGCTGCTCCCAATCGTGCAGCACGCGCGAGTCGTCTCCCATCGCCTCCACGGCGATCACGCGGTGGGTGAGGTCTTCGAGCACCGTCGGCGTGCCGAGCACTCGGGCGACTTGGGAGACGATGTAGTCGGCAGGGCTCCCCCGCAGGCTCAGCTGCGTGAACAGCGCGTGGATCTCGTCCCTTGCCCGCAACGCCGCCATCTGATCGGCGATGATGCGCGAGTGCACAGCCTCGGTGATCGCCACGAACCGGGCCTCGCGATGCAGCACGATGAACGGCAGCCCGAGCCGCTCAGCGGCATCCGCGAACGCCTTCGGCGGTTCGGCGAAGCGGTGGCCGAGTTCCAGCACGACACCGGCGATCGAGGCGTCGACGAGGTGGGCTGCGAAGTCGCGCAGGGCGGGGGCATCCGTCGGCCAGCCGACACCGGTGGAGAGGATGAGCTCGCCTCCGCTCACGAGGTGCGTCACGGCCGCCGTCTCGCTGACGTGCACCCAGCGCACCGAGCGGTCCAGCGCCTCGGCCCCTGTGATCACCTCGGGCGCGGCGCTGACGAGCTCTTCGAGCCGCAGCACCTCGCGGATGGTCGGCAGCACGGCCTGGCGGGAGACCGCCTGCCGTTTGGCGGCGCGGTCGAGGTCGGGATGCGCCGGGTGGGTCGTCGAGCCGGCGCTGTCGCCATCCGGACGTTCTGTGCGACCCTCGACGAAGCTGTGACGTTCTGGCACGTCTCTGGTTTCCACTTCTCTGTGAACATGGGACACGTCAGAATAACCTGCCATCCGTCGAATCGTCCGGATGGTCCAGGTCGAGCCCCACGAGAAGACCCCCGAGAGGACCAGCCATGGCCTTGATCCGCCACGTCGTCAACGGCGCCGCTTTCGGCGAGCCCGAGCGCACCGCCGATGTCTACAACCCCGCGACCGGCCAGGTTCAGCATCAGGTGATCATGGCGAGTGATGCGGATGCCGCCGCGGCGATCGCCGCCGCCAAGGCCGCGCTCCCCGGATGGCGGGCCACGAGCCTCACGAAACGCGCCGACGTGCTGTTCCGTCTGCGCCACCTGCTGGCCGAGAACAAGGACGAGCTGGCCGCGATCATCACGAGCGAGCACGGCAAGGTGCTTTCCGACGCCGCGGGCGAGGTCGCGCGCGGTCTTGAGAACGTGGAGTTCGCCTCCGGCCTCATCCAGCACCTCAAGGGGGACTACAGCGAGCAGATCTCCACCGGCGTCGACGTGCACAGCGTCAAGCAGCCGGTGGGCGTCGTCGGCTGCATCACGCCGTTCAACTTTCCCGTGATGGTGCCCCTGTGGATGATCGCCAGCGCCATCGCATGCGGCAACACCGTGGTGCTCAAGCCGAGCGAGAAGGACCCGTCGGCATCCGTATTCCTCGCCAGGCTGTTCAGCGAGGCGGGGCTGCCCGACGGCGTGCTCAACGTGCTGCACGGCGACAAGCCGGCGGTGGATGCCCTGCTCGACTCCCCCGACGTCGCCGCCATCAGCTTCGTCGGCTCCACCCCGATCGCGAAGTCGATCTACGAGCGCGCAGCCGCGAACGGCAAGCGCGTGCAGGCACTCGGCGGTGCGAAGAACCACATGGTCGTGCTGCCCGACGCGGACATCGACGCGGCGGCGGATGCCGCCGTCTCGGCTGCCTACGGCTCCGCCGGCGAGCGCTGCATGGCCGTCAGCGTGCTGGTCGCCGTGGGCGACGCGGGAGACAAGCTGATCCCGGCCATCCAGAAGCGCATCGACGACCTCGTGATCGGCGACGGAACGGATGCCGCCAGCGGCATGGGCCCGCTCGTCACCGCACAGCACCGCGAGAAGGTGCTCTCCTACGTGACGGGCGCCGCGGCCGAGGGCTCGACGGTCGTCGTCGACGGCTCGCAGAAGCAGTTCGATGGCGACGGGTTCTTCATCGGCGCCACTCTGCTCGACAACGTTCCGCTCGAGTCGTCGACGTACCGCGACGAGATCTTCGGACCGGTGCTGTCGGTCGTGCGCGTCGACACCCTGCGCGAGGCGATCGACGTGATCAACGCCAACGAGTACGGCAACGGCGTGGCGATCTTCACACGTGATGGCGGAGCCGCGCGCGAGTTCGAGTTCGACATCGAGGTCGGCATGGTCGGCGTGAACGTGCCGATCCCCGTGCCGGTCGGATCGTTCTCCTTCGGCGGCTGGAAGAAGTCGCTGTTCGGCGATTCGCACATCTACGGCCCCGAGTCCTTCCACTTCTACACGCGCTCCAAGGTGGTCACGAGCCGCTGGCCGGAGCCCGCCACCTCGAAGGTGGAGCTCGCGTTCCCCGGAAACCACGAGTAGGCCGCCGAGCGCCAGGCGAAGGACACCGAGATGACCATCACCGAGAACACCACAGGCACCTGCACCGGGTACACCGACCGCACCGGCGCGTTCCACGCGTTCGGCGACGTGGCCGCCGAACAGCAGGTGCGCGCCGACGACCGCGGCCACGTCTTCCATTCGTGGAGCGCGCAGGCGCAGATCAACCCGCTGCCGATCGCGGCGGGCGAGGGCTCGACGTTCTGGGACTACGACGGCAACGCGTACCTCGACTTCAGCTCGCAGCTGGTGAACCTCAACCTCGGCCACCAGCATCCCGATCTGGTGCGCGCCATTCAGGAGCAGGCCGGTCGTCTCGCGACCATCCAGCCGTCGATGGCCAACGATGTGCGCGGCGAGCTCGCCCGACGCATCGCCGAGGTCGCTCCCGGTGACCTGAACAGCGTCTTCTTCACCAACGGCGGCGCGGATGCCAACGAGAACGCCGTGCGCATGGCCCGCCGCTACACCGGCAAGCACAAGGTGCTGTCGATGTACCGCTCCTACCACGGCAACACCAACACGGCCATCGCGCTCACCGGCGACCCGCGGCGCTGGGCCAACCAGCCGTACGCCGACGGCGGGGTCGTGCATTTCTTCGGCCCGTACCCGTACCGCAGCGAGTTCCACTCCGACTCGCCCGAGCAGGAGGCCCAGCGTGCGCTCGAGCACCTCGAGCACGTGATCGCGCTCGAGGGGCCGGCGACCATCGCGGGCATCCTCATCGAGACGGTCGTCGGCACCAACGGCGTGCTCGTGCCGCCGCCCGGATATCTGCACGGCGTGCGTGAGCTGTGCGACAAGTACGGCATCGTGTACATCGCCGACGAGGTGATGGTGGGCTTCGGCCGCATCGGCGAGTGGTTCGCGGTGGATGCCTACGGCGTCGTGCCCGACCTCATCACCTTCGCGAAGGGCGTCAACTCCGGCTACGTGCCGCTTGGCGGCGTGATCATCTCGGATGCCATCGCGCACTTCTTCGACGACGTCTCGTTCCAGGGCGGGCTCACCTACTCCGGGCACCCGCTGGCGTGCGCCGCGGGTGTGGCGACGTTCGAGGTGTTCGAGCGCGACGGCATCCTCGAGCACGTGCGCGACCTCGGGGCGCGGGTGGTCGAGCCGACTCTGAACGGCTGGCTCGCGACGCACCCGTCGGTCGGCGACGTGCGCGGCCAGGGTCTGTTCTGGGCGCTCGAGCTGGTGCGCGACCGTGAGACGCACGAGCCGCTCGTGCCGTTCAACGCGAGCGGGGCGGATGCCGCACCCATGAACGAGGTCGCCGCGGCCTGCAAGGCGGCCGGCGTGTGGCCCTTCACGCACTTCAACCGCATGCACGTGGCACCGCCGCTCGTGATCACCGAGGACGAGCTGCGCCGCGGCCTCGACGCCTACGACGCCGCCCTCACGGTCGCGGATCGGTACGCCTCCGCAAGCTGAGGAGCACCGCGAAGCGGCGCGTCTCGAATCCCGGACGCCTTCAGCCGGCAGGTTTCGAGACGCGCGCCTTCGGCGCGCTCCTCAACCAGCAGCTCCGCGTCAGGCGTCACCGCTAGCGTGAGCGCATGGCGGGCATCAGGTACGAGTTCGAGTCCACGCTGTTCCCCTGGGCGGCGCGGCGCGAGCTCTGGGTGTTCGCCCGCCTGCCGCATGACGTCTCGGCGGAGATCCACGATGCGCCGCACCCGCCCGCCGGATTCAACTCGGTGAAGGTCGTCGCCACGCTCGGATCATCACGCTGGTCGACGTCGATCTTCCCCGAGGGCGACGGCACGTTCGTGCTCGCCATCAAGAAGTCGATTCGTCTGCGCGAGGGCGTCGACCTCGGCGACACCGTGCGCATGGCCGTCGAGACGATGCTGTAGGGCTCGAGCACCCCGCCACGACCGGCCCATCCTCGCACCTCGAATCGGCCGACCGCCCAACTCACCCGTTCTGGACCTGTCGAGCTGTTCAGGAGCCGCGAATCATGGTAGGGCGGGCTGCCCCAGAGCGAGGAGACAACGTGACGAGCGCGAACACGGACATCACGACAGAACAGTCCAAGGCGGGCAAGCTCAGCCTCCCCGCGCTCACGGCCATGGTCGTCGGGTCGATGGTGGGCGCCGGCGTCTTCCAACTGCCCGCGCGGTTCGCCAGCCAGACCGGCGTCTACGGGGCACTCATCGCGTGGGCCGTCGCGGGCCTCGGGATGCTCACTCTCGCGCTCGTCTTCCAGACCCTCGCCAACCGCAAGCCCAAGCTCGACAACGGCGTGTACGTCTACGCGCGCGAGGGCTTCGGCATCTACCCCGGCTTCCTCTCCGCGGTGGGGTACTGGGGATCGGCGTGCGCGGGCAACGCCTTCTACTGGGTGCTGATCATGACCACGATCAGCCAGCTCTTCCCGGGCCTCAAGCCCGCGCTCGGCGAGGGCGACACCTGGCTCGCGTTCATCATCTCCGCGGCCGCCGTCTGGGGCTTCTACTTTCTCATCCGCCAGGGCGTGAAGGAGGCGGCGGCGATCAACGCCATCGTCACCGTCGCCAAGCTCGTGCCGCTCGCCCTGTTCCTCGTGCTCGTCATCTTCTTCTTCAAGCCCGACGTGTTCATGGCGAATCTGAGCGGTGGATACGACGTGCCAGGCGGCGACTCGCTCTTCCTGCAGGTGCAGGGCACCATGCTCGTCACTGTCTTCGTCTTCCTCGGCATCGAGGGCGCGAGCGTCTACTCGAGGCACGCGAAGAAACGGTCGGATGTCGGCAAAGCGACGGTCATCGGCTTTCTGTCGGTGCTCGCCCTGTTCGCCTGCGTGTCGATCCTGTCGTACGGAATTCTGCCGAAGGCCGAGATCGCCGACCTGCCGCAGCCGTCCGTCGGAAGCGTGCTCGAGGCCGCGGTCGGGCCATGGGGCGGTGCATTCATCCGCGTCGGACTCATCGTCTCGGTGCTCGGCGCCTACCTGGCCTGGCAGCTGCTTGCCGCCGACGTGGTGTTCGCGGCCGCCACCGACAAGGACATGCCGAAGTACTTCGGCAGGCTGAACAAACACGGCGCCCCGGCGAACGCGGTGCTGTGGACGTCGATCTTCGTCACGGCCATCCTGTTCGCCGTGCAGTTCCTGCACAACGCGCTCGACTTCACGCTCGATCTCACGGCGGCGCTCTCGCTCGCGCCCTACGCACTCGCCAGCGCCTACGCGCTGAAGATCGCCATCAAGCGCGACGGATACGACATCACCAAACCCGACCATCGCACGCGCGACATGGTGATCGCGGCCATCTCCACGGTGTACACGCTCTTCCTCGTGTGGGCGGCGGGGTACGTGTTCATGTTCCTCGCGGGCATCCTCTTGGCGCCGGCGACGCTGCTGTACTACTTCGCCAGGCGCGAGCAGAGACGGGATGCCTCGCCCGGCACCTCCGTGAAGATCTTCACCAAACCCGGCTGGGTGGTCTTCATCGTGCTCGTCGTGTTCGCCATCGTGGGCATCGTGCTGCTGGCGACCGGAGTCGTCGAGCTGGTGCCGCCAGCGCCCGAGGAGTACTTCAACCACTGACGCGGGCGCTCGCTCGGCGGCATCCCGGAACGCCCGCCGCCACGAGCACGACCGCCTACACAGAACCCGACACCGAGACAGGCACAACGCCGAACGAACGATGGGAACGACAATGGGGAATCCGACATACGGCGTGCACTCCGAGGTGGGCAAGCTCAACAAGGTGCTGGTCTGCAGGCCCGGGCTGGCGCACGAACGGCTCACTCCCAGCAACAACGACGAGCTGCTGTTCGACGACGTGCTCTGGGTGCACAACGCCCGCCGCGATCATCAGGACTTCGTGCTCAAGATGGAATCGCGCGGGGTCGAGGTCGTCGAGCTGCACGATCTGCTCGCTGAGACGCTCGGCGTTCCGGGGGCGAAGCAGTGGCTGCTCGACCGCAAGATCACGGCGAACGAGGTGGGCATCGGCTTGATGGCCGACACCCGCGCGTTCCTCGAGTCGCTCGACAACGCGACCCTCGCCGAGTACCTCATCGGCGGTCTCTCGACGCGTGAGCTGCCCAGTGAGTTCCGGCCGCCGTATCTCGCGCTCGCTCGCGAGTCCACGACCGGCGGCGAATACCTGATGCCGCCGCTGCCGAACACGCTCTACACGCGCGACACGACGTGCTGGATCT
Source organism: Humibacter ginsenosidimutans (assembly GCF_007859675.1). Lineage (GTDB taxonomy): Bacteria > Actinomycetota > Actinomycetes > Actinomycetales > Microbacteriaceae > Humibacter > Humibacter ginsenosidimutans. The sequence continues at coordinate 3,382,850 of NZ_CP042305.1, read as the reverse complement.
ACGGCGGCCTCACCTTGAACCCCCTCTACTGGCCGGCCCGCCACGACGAGACGCTGCTCATGAAGGCGATCTACGAATTCCACCCCGACTACACGGGCAACACGGTGTGGTGGGGCGACCCCGAGCAGGACTGGGGCAGGGCCACCCTCGAGGGCGGCGACGTGATGCCGATCGGCAACGGAGCGGTGCTCATCGGCATGAGCGAGCGCACGTCGCGCCAGGCCATCACGCAGGTGGCGACGAACCTCTTCGAGGCGGGAGCGGCCACTCGAGTCGTGGCAGCAGGGATGCCCAAGCTCCGGGCCGCGATGCACCTCGACACGGTCTTCACGTTCGCCGACCGCGACCTGGTGACGTATTACCCCGACATCGTCGACGGCATCCAGGCGTTCTCGCTGCGCCCTGCGGACGACGGCGGCGTCGAGGTCACCGAGGAGAAGGACTCGTTCGTCGACGTGGTGGCCGACTCGCTCGGCCTGGCCAAGCTGCGCACGGTCGAGCCGGGCGGCGGCTGGTACGCCGGCGAGCGCCAGCAATGGGACAGCGGCAACAATGCCGTCGCCGTCGAGCCCGGTGTGGTCTTCACGTACGACCGCAACACGCACGTCAACACGCTGCTGCGCAAAGCGGGCGTCGAGGTCATCACGATCGTGGGCGCCGAACTCGGCCGCGGCCGCGGCGGCGGGCACTGCATGACGTGCCCCATCTCGCGCGACGCCGTGGAGTTCTAGGAGCGCGGTTCGCAGGACTCCGTGCCGACGCCTCCAGCGCCACGCGTTCGCTCCGGCGATCGGGCGCGACGCGCCGCAGGAGCTGGCGCACGACCCGTCAGGTCAGTCGCTCGGATTGATCAGGCAGAACGGATGCCCCGCCGGGTCGAGATACACCCGGAACGTGTCCTTGTCGGAGCCCGTCTTCGTGGCGCCGAGTGCGAGGACGGCCTGCTCCGCGGCATCCAGGTCGTCGACCAGCACGTCGATGTGCATCTGCTGCGGCACGTCCTGACCCGGCCACTGCGGCGGCGTGTAGTCGCCGTCGACCTTCTGGAAGGCGAGCAGCGGGCGCGCATCGGGCCCGGATGCGAGCATGACCCAGTCATCCTCCTGCTCGACGACGCGCATCGGCAGCAGCTCCTCGTAGAAGCGCGCGAGCGACAGCGGTTCCGGACAATCGATGACGACAACGTCCCATGTTCCGATCATGCGCGCCACGGTAGTCGCGACCGCCGACAGCCGGTGTGGTCACCTCCTGTCGCCGAAAAAGGCAGATCGTTACCGCAAATGCCGCCCTTAGGTCAGATGCCACTGTTGCCCGTGCCCTGATTGATGATGAAGCCACTTCCGTTGTTATGCAATACGCCGTCGGCGGCGGCGCTGATTGTGGTGTCGCTGACGGAGAGCTGCCCGCCGACGCCCGCGATGTCGATGCCGTAGGTGCCGGCGCCGCTGATCGCGTCACCCGCGAGGGTGAGGTTCGTGATCTGCTTGCCGCCCATCAGGAAGATGCCCTGGTAGGTGCTGTCGTAGATCGTGTTGTCGGTGAGCTGGATCGGCTGGGTGAGGTCGGACTGGTCGGCATAGATCCAGATGCCGCCGAGGTCGGTGCCGAATTCCGCGTTGTACGAGCCGGTGCGCTCGAGCGTGTTGCCGGTCACCGTCGTGGTGCCGTCGAACGCCTGCCCGAATCGGCTGCTGACCGTGATGCCGGCGCCGTAGGCGACGGTGTCGGTGACGAGGTTGCCGCTGACGGTGTTGTCGCCGCCGCCGTAGACGCCGATCCCGTTGGCCTGGATGACGTTCGAGACGGTGTCGTCCTGCAGCGTGCAGCCGGTGACGTCGCCGCCTTCGGTGTCCAGGGCGAGGCCGTCGTCTCCGGTGTTGCGGACATCCGACTGCTCGGCGGTCGTGTTGCTGGTGCCGCCGTTGAAGTGGATGCCGTCGGCGAAGACGTCACGCACCCTCGCGCCGGTGATGGTCAGTCCGCTGGTGGGACCGTCCGTCCAGATCCCGACCTTGGTGTGTTCGATCCACACGTCGCTGATGGTCGACCCGGCGCTGAAGCTCCCCTCGATGCCTGCGGCGCCCGAGTTGTCGTTCCTGCTGGTCTGGTCGCCGAAGACGGACAGGTCGGCGATGCTGTTCACGCCCCCGTTGGCGTAGAGACCTCCTGAGCCGTTCTCGGAGGTGGACTGGATCGTGGTGTACCACTCGCCCGCTCCCTTGATGGCGACGCCGGAGAATCCGATCCGACCGGAGATGTCGTAGGTGCCGGCGGGGAACCACAGGCCGGTCCCCGTGCCGGACAGCGCGGCGAGAGCGTTGTTGATCGCCGACGTGTCGTCCGCACCGTTGCTCGGCGTGACGCCGTAGTCGGTGATCGACGTGTAGCCGAACGGCATGCTGCCCGCCGGAGCGACCTCCTCGGTGTCGACGAGATCGATTGTGTACGACGCCGCGGTGTCGGCGGCATCCTTCTGCAGCTTGATGACGGTGCCCGCGGGCTGTTCGCCGATCAGGGCCCTGGTCTCGTCGTAGAAGTGGTGCGCGGCCCCGGTGCTCGGCGAGTGGGTGTCGTTGTAGCCATCCCCGTACAGCCAGGAGTACTTCGTCGTGAGGGACAGGTCCGTCACCTTCGTGCCGCCGGCGTACACCGCCAGCGGAGCCCTCGCGGTCGACCCGTCGGTGTTGTCCGGGATGGAGTAGCGCACGACGATCGAGTTCGCCGCGTGCTGCAGCGCGAAGGAGACGTATTGCCCGGTGCCGGTCAGCTGCACGGCGCTGCGGCCCGTGGACTCGGAGGCGAGGCTCGGATAGCTCGTGCTCGCGGTCAGCACGGTGCCGGTGGTCGTCTGCTGCGAAGCGACGTACTCGTCATACGGCACGCTGGCACCGGCATCCGTGCTCGGCGGTGACGTCGGCGGCGTCGAGTCCACGGGGGTCACGGTCAACGAATCGAGGTTGACGTTCCCGTTGTCGCCGCTGCCGTACGAGTACGCGACCGTGTGGTCGGCGGCCGAGAGCGAGACGGTGGTCGTCTGAGTCGCCCAGGTGTTCCAGTCGGCCGTGGCCGGCAACGAGATCTGCTGAGCCGACCCGTCCACGTTCAGGGTCAGCGTTCGCGTCGAACCGGTGCCGTTCGCATACCGCAATGCCAACTGCTGGTCGCCGGCCGTGTCGATCGAGACGGCGAACGTGGTGGTGGCGGTGCCCGCGTTCGCATCCGTGTACCCGCCGACGAACCCGGTTCCCGAGTACCCGGTGTGGTCGGACTGCACGACCGCGCCACCGGAGAGCGCCGCATCCTCTGCCTCGAACAGCGGACCGGTGGATGCCGGCGGTGGCGTCGAGCCGGAGCCGCCCACCGCCGTCACGTCGAGGTAGTCGAGGTTGACGTTTCCGTTGTCGCCGCTGCCGTAGGAGTAGGACACCGTGTGGCTGCCGGCGGACAGGGTGACCGTGGTGGTCTGTGTCGCCCAGGTGTCCCAGTCGGCCGTGGCCGGCAACGAGATCTGCTGCGCAGTGCCGTCCACCGTCAGGGTCAGCGTCCGTGTCGAACCCGTGCCGTCCGAATAGCCCAGCGCGAGCGTGTAGGGAGCCGGCCGCCGCAGCCGACACGGAGAACGCCGTGCTCGCTGCACCCTTGTCCGCATCGGTGTATCCGCCCACGAACCCGGTGCCGGAATAGCCGGTGTGATCCGATTGCACGAGAGCGCCGCCAGAGAGTGTCGCGTTCTCGGCCTCGTAGCGGGTCGAGTCGGCGGCGTGGGCTGGTCCGGGATGGAGGAAGCAGAGCGATACGACGGCGGCGGCCGCCAGGATGACACCTGCCCTTCGGAGCCTCTTTCGTCGGAGGCCGCGAGCGGGCCGGTACTCGATGGCCGGCACGGACTGATCGATCATGATTCCTCCGTTCTTCCTCACAGCGCAATGCGCGGAGGGCCCCGGTGGCGCGGTGGAACCAAGGATGCATCGTCATCGAGGCAGACACGTTTAGCGATATACTTAACCAGTAATACCATCGGTCTGAAGCGTCGGCAATACCCAAAGCAGATCGTCGCCACCCATGACGTTCCAGTTGCGCCCAGCGCGAATGTGCGTTACGGTCTGCGCGCCATAACTTTAACGCTATTCTTCAATGTCGAAGGGATATCGCGATGCGATCTGGACCCCTACTCTCGCGAACCGGAGCCGCGGTGTTCGCCGTGGCGGCGATCACGCTCGCCGGACTCAGTACTCCCGCGTGGGCGAGCATCCCCGCCCACGAATCCGGCCCACACACCCCTGCGACGCCCACCAGCGTCGCGGGGACGGCGCGGCATTCCCTCCCGGACAACGCAGGCGCCCCCGTTCCTTTCCGCGAATATCAGGCCGAAGACGCTCGGACGAACGGCACGGTGATCGGAGCGAGCACGGACTTCACCGATCTGGCCGCCGAGGCGTCCGGACGTCGCGCCGTCCGGCTCTCCCATCGTGGTCAGTATGTGGCGTTCACGCTGGCCAAGGCGGCTAACGCGGTGGACGTGCGGTACGCGATCCCGGACTCCGCGGACGGCGCCGGGCTGGAGGCGAAGCTGGGCGTGTACGTCGACGGGCACGCGGCACCGTCCCTGTCGCTGACTTCCGCATACTCGGATGTCTACGGCGTGTATCCGTTCACGAACGACCCGAGCGACGGCGGCGACCACCACTACTTCGACGACGTCCGCGCCGCATTCGGCCGCACGCTTCCGGCCGGCACGGTCGTCAAGCTCCAGGTGGACGCGGGCGACACGGCATCCTGGTACGTCATCGACACGGCCGACTTCGAGTCCGTCCCCGCACCGCTCGCCGCACCCGCGGGTGCCATCGATGCCACGAACGCGACGTACGGTGCGGACCCGACCGGTGCCAATGATTCGACCGCCGCGATCCAGCGCGCCATCGACGCCGCGGCGGCCACCGATGGCACCGTCTACCTGCCCGCGGGCACCTACACGGTGAGCGGGCAGCTCGACGTCGACCACGTCTCCGTCGTCGGTGCCGGCCCCTGGTACACGACGATCAGCGGCAACGACGCCGGATTCACCGGCGGCCAGAACCCGTCCAGCAGCGACGTGCACCTCTCGCACCTCGCCGTGTTCGGCGATGACCGCGTGCGCGACGACGCCAACACACAGGACACCGGCATCTCCGGCGGCTTCTCCGACTCCACCGTCACCGACGTGTGGATCCAGCACACCAAGGTCGGGGTCTGGATCGACGGACCGACCTCGAATCTGAAACTGGATGGGCTGCGCATCCAGGACACGATGGCCGACGGCATCAACCTCGCCGGCGGCGTCACCGATTCCATCGTGACGAACACGTTCGTGCGCAACACCGGCGACGACGGCATGGCCATGTGGTCCACCGGCAGCGCAGACACCGGCAACGTGTTCTCGCACGACACCGTCTCCGTTCCGGTGCTCGCCAACGCCTACGCCATCTACGGCGGCAGCGACAACACCATCTCCGACGACATCGCCGCCGACACGGTCACGCAGGGCGGCGGCATCCATGTCGGGAACCGCTTCGGCGCCGTACCCCTGGCCGGAACCACGAAGGTCGACGGCAACGTGCTCGTCAGCACTGGCGACGTCGTGCCGGGCGCACCCACCGACATCGCGAGCATCTGGCTGTACGCGCAGGACGAGGCGATGACCGGCACCGTCGACATCACCGGCAACACGATTCTGGATGCCCCGTACACCGCCCTGCAGTTCTACGGCGACAGCATCACGAACGTGACCGTGGACGGGCTACTCATCAGCAGGCCGGGATCCTTCCCCCTCCAGCTGCAGGCGCCCGGCTCGGCGACGCTGTCCCATGTGGTCGCCACCGGCGTGCGAACGGCAGGGACGTACGACTGCCGGAGCGGCTTCCGGATCGTGGACGGCGGCGGCAACGCGGGGCTGCGCGGCACTCACTGCGGCTTCCCGCCGAACGATCTGCTGACGCCCAGCACGAGCGAGATCGACTTCGGCGACCACGATCTCGGCACCACCGCGTCCCGGCAGTTCACGCTGGGCAACGAGGGTCCTGACACGGTCGTGATCACCGGGATCCACGCGCCAAAGGGATATGCGACGACGGGCTCCTGCACGCGCATCCGCCCACACGGCACATGCACCGTCACCGTCACCTTCTCCCCCACCAGCGCGGGAAACTACGCCGGACAGATCAGCATCGACAGCACCTCGCCGGCCGGCCCGTACACCGTCACCCTCACCGGCGTCGGCTTCGACCCGAACGGGGATCTGGCGCTGGGTCAGACGGTCACTGCATCCTCGAGCACACCAGGGTTCCCCGCCTCCCAGGCCGTCGACGGCAACGCCGATACGTACTGGGAGAGCGTGGACGGCACCTTCCCGCAGACACTCACCGTGGACCTCGGGGAGTCGCGCTCGATCGACCGAGTCACACTGCAGCTGCCCGCCAACTGGGGTGCACGCACGGAGAGCGGCTCGATCCTCACCAGCGCGGATGGGACCCACTTCACCACCGTGGCCTCCGGCGACTTCGTGCTGGATCCCGACAGCGGGAACGTCGCCACGATCACCTTCGCCCGCACGGACGCCCGCTACGTCCAGCTGCAGGTGACCGGCAACACCGGATGGGACGCGGCGCAAATCTCCGAGCTCGGAGTCTGGGCGAACTGACGCCCTACACCCGGGGGTTCGCATCGAAAGATGGGAACCCCCGGTTCCGTCCCCGCCGTTCGCGAAGAGCCACGGGCAGGCTCGCCCGACGGCCGATCGCCGCCACCTGACCCGGGGTCCGTTGTGGTAGGTCGTCAGGCCCGTCGAGCGTTCCAGACGCGTACCGCACCGATGACCGGTGTCAGCGTCGCAGTGCGCGCACGGAACCGCGATCGATCACGTGGGTGTCCACCGTCAGCGGACTGATGTGCTCGGCGAGCTCATCGGGGATGCTGACGATCACGTCCGCGGCGAGCGTGGCCTTGCGTTGGATGTCTTGTGCGACGGTGCTCAGCCTGGGTGCGGTGTGGGTGGAGGGTTCGATGTTGTCGAAGCCGAGTACGGAGATGTCGTCGGGAACTCGGATCCGCGCCTGAGCGAGGCCGTCCATCAAGCCAGCAGCGAGAGTGTCGGCGAACGCGAACACGGCAGTTGCTCCGGGATGGAGGGCGGGCAGCCGCCGTCCGAGTGAGACGCCCTCGAGATAGGTCGTGCCGGTGGTCACGCAGCGACCGAGGGTGACACCTGGGACCGTGGTGATGGCTTGAGTGAATCCGCGTTCCCTGGCGGACGCAACGCCCGACCCACCCGGCGACGGCCCTACCAGCAGCATGTCGCGATGTCCATAGGTCGCCAGAAGCGTCGCCGCGTGGCCGCCGCCCGAGAAGTCGTCGGCGCGCACAATGGTCAGCGCGGAGGACTCTGCATAGCTGTCGACGGCGATGAGCGGCTTCGCCCCGGGAGGCAGTGCCTCGAGCTCGTCATCCCTAAATCCCAGGAGCACTGCAGCACCCTGCACCCTCTTCAGCTGCGCCGCGAGCTCGCCGGGCCCTGCGACTCCGCGCAACACGAGATACTGACCTCGGCTCCGCAGCTCACGCTCAAGGGCGCCGAGGAAGACGCCGTGATGTGCAGCGAGGGGAATGGTCGCCGACTCGTCGACGGGCACGAGCAGTGTGACCTGATCGGTCGCGGACTCGTGGGTCCTTTCGTTCGTCCCTTTCGGCATCGGCTGCCTCGTGGTTCTTCGGGCTTCTTCTGCGACCAGTTAGCTGGTGTCTCAGCCTTTGACGGCGCCTTGCATGCCGGCACCGCGCAGGAAGAAGCGTTGCAGGAGCAGGAACAGGACCACTGGGATGAGCGTCGCGATAGTGAGTGCCGCGAGGAAGACGCCGAGGTCGGTGGTGGGCTGGATGCTCGGCAGGCGAACCGATAGCGGTTGCAGTGAAGGGTCTGGGAGCACGAGGAACGGCCAGAGGAAGTCGTTGAACGAGGCGATGACGGCGAAGACGGAGACGACGCCGATGATCGGCCTCGACATGGGCAGCACGACTGACCAGAAGAGCCGGAACGGCCCTGCTCCGTCTGTGCGGGCGGCCTCGAACACCTCGCGCGGCAGCGAGTCGAAGAATCGGGTGACGATGACCACATTGAACGCGCTCGCCCCGGACGGCAGCCACACCGCCCAGAACGTGTTGATCATCGATGTGCCCAGCAGGGGCGGGTTCAGGATCGTGAGATACAGGGGTACGAGCAGCACGATCGAGGGTACGAACAGGGTTGCGAGGATCAGCCCCATCAGGGCGCGCCCATAGCGCGGGCGGAGCACCGAAAGCACGTATCCGCCGGTGGTGGCGACGACGATCTGCACGAACCAGCAGCCCGCCGCGAGCGCGAGGGTGTTGCCCACGTATTGTCCGACGTGCACGTCTGTCCACGCGGTGACGAGGTTGGACCAGTCGATGCCGTGGGGAAACAGTGCGAGCGGCTGACGGAGGGTGTCCTGGGTGGGGGTGAGCCCGGACTTCAGCAGCCAGAGCATGGGCCCCAGGCCGCAGATCAGCAGGGCGACGAGCAGGAGCCCGTGCAGGATGCGCATGGTTGCGCCGATGCCTGGACGGCGCCATTCGCCTGAGGAGACGATTCCGCGGTCGGTGGATTCGTCTCGCATGCGGCGACGTGATCGGGTCGTTGGGACGCTGCGTGGTTCAGTCGGGATTGCGGTGGGGATGGTGCCGGTCACTATGCGCTCCAACGCTTTGTTCCGCGGAAGTAGATGAAGGAGAGGATCGCCAGGGCGACGGCGAGCATGATGCTGAGGGCGGTTGCTTCCCCGTAGCTTCCTCCGGCACTGTTGCCGAAGGCGTAGTTGTAGATCAGGAGGAGGATCGTCAGGGTCGCGTTGCTCGGGCCGCCGTCGGTGAACAGGTAGGGCTGCAGGAACACCTGTGCCGTGCCGATGATCTGGAGGATGAATGTCACGAAGAGGATGCCTCGCAGCGACGGCATGGTCACGTGCCAGATCTTCTGCCAGATGCCGGCGCCGTCGACCTCGGCGGCGTCGTAGAGCTCTGATGGCACTCCGATCAGCGCGGCGAGGTAGATGATGATGGTTCCCCCGGCCGCCGACCAGGTGGCCTCCAGCACGAGCGACGGCATCGCGCTCGCCGTGCTCTCGATCCAGGGCTGGGGTGGTATCCCGACCCATCCGAGCACGGTGTTGAATACTCCGCTCGCGCTGCCGCTGTAGAAGAACTTCCACAGCAGCACGGCCACCACCGGCGGCACGACGACCGGGAGGTAGGCCAGCACGCTGAACAGGCCGCGCGCCTTGCGCACTTCGCTCATCAGCACGGCGACGACGAGGGGTATGGGGTAGCCGAACAGCAGGGCGAGCAAGGCGAACCAAAGTGTGTTGAGCACGGCGGTGCCCAGCAGCGGATCGTTGAAGACGGCGACGAAGTTCTGCCAGCCGACGAATACCGGCGCACTAACCAGGTTGGTCGTCTGGAAGCTCATGATCACCGAGCGGACGATCGGGTACCAGGAGAAGACGCCGAACACCACAAGGAGTGGCAGCAAGAAGACGATGGTGGTCACGCCGCCGTTGTGTGCCCAGCGACGGATCGACGGACGCCTTCGTGCGGAGTTCCGGTTCGGGTGCCGCGCCGTGTCGTTGCCGATCGGGGCATGAGTGGTCAGTGCCATGGACGAAGATCTCTCGTTGGGGTCCGTGGGGCAGGTGCGGGCGCCGCGGGGCGCATCGGGGTGCGCGGCGCCCGCACCTGCCGTGGTGATGTCAGTTGCCCGAGTCGAGCAACGACTGGATGGTGGTGTTCGCCTGCGACAGCAGCGTGGGGATATCGGCGTTCTTGTTCGTCAGCACGGCCTGCACGACCGGATCGAGCTTCCCGTAAAGCGCCTGTGTCTGCTGAGCGGGCTCGGGGATAATCTGCTGCTTGAACTCGCCCTTGGCGTAGGGCGCGAACTGGTTCAGCGGCACGTTGACATACTTCTTCGTCCACTCCAGCGTCTTGTCGTACGTGGCCTTGTCGAACACCGGCACCTGCGGCACGCCGACGGGCTGGTTGGATGCGATGGCCAGCTTCGCCGCCGACACCGACGCTGTCTTGTCGTACTGCTGCTGCATGTAGTAGTAGTCGATCCACTTGACTGCAGCGTCCTGCACGGCGCTGCTCGTCTTGGCGCGCACGAAGGCGATCGTCCCGCCACCGAGTGCACCCGAGTTCTTGCCGTCGAGCGGGATCACCGTCTCACCAACGATCTTCGGGTCGATCGCGTTCTGCTGCACCAGCGAGGTGTAGTTGCCGCCGCCGCTGATGTACATGCCGACTTTGCCGGCCGCGAAGTCCTGGTTGATGCTGTTCCAGTTGTAGAGGAAGTCTGCACCCATCGCGTTGTCGTTCCAACGCAGGTCATGCAGCACCTGCAAAGCCTTCTGGAACGGCTTGGTGTCCACGGTGGCGGTCGCCTTCTTGCCGTCGACCTTCTCCGCTCGACCGCCGAACGCGTACGCCAGGGTGACCAGCGACCAACCGCCGGTGTTCTCCTGCGTCATCGTGGAGAACCCGGCCTGGCCGGTCTTCTCGGCGATGGCCTTCGCATCGGTCTGCAGTTCGCTCCACGTGGTCGGCGGCTTGTCCGGGTTCAGACCGGCCTGCGTGAACAGCTGGCGGTTGTAGTAGAGGGCTTGGCCGTAGGCGGAGATCGGGAGGCCCTCGATCTTCCCGGATGAGCTCTTGGCGTTGCTGATCACCGCGGGATTGAACTTGTCGACATAGGGCAGCTTGGAGATCAGAGAACTGATGTCGGCCACCTGTCCCTGATTGATGAGCGAGGTCCCGTCGGTGAACGGCACCGTGAACACGTCGGGCAGGGTTCCACCGGCAAGTTGCGCGGTGAACGTCGTCGCCACCCAGTCGTAGGGCTGCGTTTTGACGGTGATGTTCGGGTTGAGCTTTTCGAAGGCCTTCACCCGGTCGTCGATCTGCTTCAGGGCGTCCTTCTTCAGCCCGGTGTCGATCGATACCGTGATCGTGGTCTTCCCCGACGAGGGGGGAACTCGAGGGGCTGGTGCATCCGCTCAGGATGACGGCGAGCGCGACGATCCCCGCAATTGGGGCGATGCGCCTGACTCGAAACTTCATTGTTCGGGTTCCTTTCACTGGATAGGGACTACAGGACGGTGCTGTGTGTCGAGTCAGTCCGCCGAGGCGGGCCGGGCGACGGGGAGAGAGGCGGTGTCGCCGGGAAGCGACTCGCCGTGGAGCCACACCGCAGTGTCAGGAGCGAGTGCTCCTTCGGCGACGGGGGCGCTTCCGATGAGCACGCGTGCGCCCAGCGGAAGTTCGATGCCGTGATCGGACATGTTCACGACGCAACTGACCGCGCCCCGTCGGAAAGCGAGCACGTCGTCGTCCGACGGCAGCCATTCCAGGGGCTCGTCAGTGAGGTCGGGGAGGTCACGGCGCAAGCGGATCATTCCGGTGTACAGAGACAGCATCGAGCGGGGATCTGCGCGTTCGGCTTCGACGCTGTAGGCACCCCAGTCCCCCGGCTGTGGCAGCCAGGGCCGGCGGGAGCCGCCGGATGATGCAGATGAGAATCCGAAGGATGATCCGGAAGCGGTCCAAGGAAGCGGCACGCGGCATCCTTCTCGTCCCGGGTCGCGACCCTCGGAGCGGAAGAACATCGGGTCGTGCCGGCTTTCAGTCGGGAGGTCCTCGGCCTCGGGCAAGCCGAGCTCGTCACCCTGGTACACATACAAGACACCAGGCAGGGCCCCGGTCAGCAGAGCGGCCGCGCGTGCACGAGCGGTGCCGCGCTCCAGATCGGTCGGGATGCCGAAACGCTTGGTCTCGAACGAGAACGCGCTGTCGTCTCTGCCGTATCGGGTGACTGGTCGGGTGATGTCGTGATTCGACAGCACCCAGGTCGCCGGCGCTCCGACTCGTTCGTGCACCGCCAGCGTCTCCACGATCGAATGGCGAAACGCTCCTGCGTCCCACGGTTGCACCATGAAGTCGAAGTTGAACGCCATGTGCAGTTCGTCCGGCCGCAGATACCGAGCGAACCGGTCCAGGTCGGGTAGCCAGATCTCTCCCACGAGCGCGCGCTGCGGATACTCGTCGGTGACGAGCCGCCACCGGCGATAGATGTCGTGGATCTCGTCGCGGTCCAAGAACGGATGGGCCGTACCCTCAGCTTCCATTTCCGGGAGTCCGGGATCCTTCACCAGGAAGGCCGCCGAATCGACGCGTACACCGGCGACACCGCGATCGAACCAGAACCGCAAGACATCCTCGAACTCGTTTCGCACGGTCGGGTCGTCCCAATTCAGATCCGGCTGCTCGGCGTCGAACAGGTGCAGATACCACTCGCCGGGACTGCCGTCCGCGTTCGTGGTACGCGTCCACGTCTCACCCGAGAAGCTCGAGGGCCACCGCGTCGGCGGCTCCTGACCGCGTACGCCGCGCCCGGGACGGAACCAGAACCGTGACCGCGCCTCAGACCCCGGCGCGGAAGCGAGTGCTTCCCGGAACCAGCTGTGCTGAGACGACACATGGTTCGGCACGACATCGACGATGGTCCGAATGCCCAACCCGGCCGCCTCCGCGATCAGCGTCTCGGCTTCGGCGACCGTGCCGAAGTCGGGATGGATCTGCCGGTAGTCGGCCACGTCATATCCGCCGTCCACCCAGGGCGACGCATACCACGGGGTGAACCACAGGGCGTCCACCCCCAGGTCGCGCAGATAGCCCAGCCGGGATCGAACCCCTTCCAGATCACCGATGCCGTCCCCGTTGCCATCCGCGAAGCTGCGCACGTACACCTCGTAGACCACCGCCGTTTGCCACCATGCGACTGGAGAATCGGCAAGCCCCTCGACGGGAGCTGTCGAGGATCGGGGACTGAGCTTCATTGATCACACTTTCTTGCTTTAGCGCTATACCTTTCCGGAAGTGTACCGCTATATCATCCCGAGTCAACCCGCTATGATCGCACCAGCAGGAAATTCGGTGCCGTGGGGAGTAATCGTGAGCCGTCGAGTCACCTTGAAAGACATCGCCGACGAAGCAGGCGTCAGCATCATGACGGTGTCGAACTCGCTCAACGGCAAACGTGGCAAGGTGTCCGAGTCCACCATCGAACGCATCGAGCAGATAGCCCGTCGCCGCGGCTACGTCCCCAGCGCCTCGGCCCGCAGCCTCGCCGCCGATTCATCGAAACTCATCGGACTGCTGGTCCCCGCAGAGGCGAACGCCACTCTCGCACTCAGCCCCTACAACGTCGAAGTCTTCGGCGTGCTCGAGCGCGAGCTTCGTGGCCGCGGATACCACGTACTGTTTCGCGGCGTCTCGACAGCCGAAGAAGTGGACATCGCGCTGAGGTCTTGGAATCTGGACGGCGCCATCCTCCTCGGCTTTCCCGACCGAGGAGTGGAACGAGTCCATCCGCCGGCCAACACGACGATCGTCGCCCTGGACAGCTACGCATCCACGACCGACGCGATCGAAGTCCGCTCCGACGACTTCCAGGGCGGTCGCCTCGCCGCAGCGCACCTCCTCACCCAGGGACACCGACGCATCCTGTTCGCAGGTCCCGACATCGGAACCACGGGTGTCATCCACGAACGCTTCGCGGGGTTCATCGCAGCGTTTGGGGAGGCGGACGCCGAGTGGGATCCAGCGGATCGTGAGGAAGGCGAGTCCACATATGAAGCAGGTATCGCCATCGGCCGTGAACTCACGTCCCGCCACCCGGCGATAACGGCCGTGTTCGCCACTGCCGACGTGCTGGCCATCGGCATCATCGAGGGGCTCCGAGAGCAAGAGATCGCGGTTCCGAAGGACGTCTCCGTCGTGGGCTTCGACAATCTCGACGTCGACAACTACATCACGCCCAAGCTGACCTCGATCGACCAGGATGTCTACACGAAAGCGCTCAACGCAGCGCAGCTCCTGCTCACTGCCATCGAGGGTCAGACGATCGACCAGCCAATCACCCCCTGCACGTCAGACTGATCGAACGCAACTCGACATACCCGCCGAAGGAACCGTCCGCCGAGGTCCGCTAGGCGACTTTCAACGGCGGCACGCGATGACATGTCACTCGCCCGGCGGAGCGGGATTGCCTACCGGGGCGAGGATCGGCGCACCTCCATGGATGCATCCTCGACGCCGGGGTCTCTACGCGGCAACGCTCACCCGCGCCTGCTCCTCGTAGAGCCGCGCATACTCGCCGTCGAGGGCGAGCAGCTCGGCGTGGGTGCCGTGCTCGACAACGCGGCCGCGGTCGATCACGAAGATGACGTCGGCGCCGATCACCGTCGAGAGCCGGTGCGCGATGGCAAGCGTCGTTCGCCCGTGCGAGGCGGAGTCGAGAGCCTGCTGCACAACACGCTCCGAGATGGTGTCGAGCGCGCTCGTCGCCTCGTCGAGGATGAGCACCTCCGGATCCTTCAGCAGCACCCTCGCGATCGCGATGCGCTGCTTCTCGCCACCGGAGAGCCGGTACCCGCGCTCCCCCACGACTGTGTCGTAGCCGTCGGGGAACCCCGCGATGGTGTCGTGGATGTTCGCGGCCCGCGCCGCCGCCTCGAGCTGCTGCTGCGTGGCATCCGGTGCCGCGTACCTGAGGTTCTCGGCGATGGTCGCGTGAAAGAGGTAGGTCTCCTGGCTGACGATGCCGATGTGGTCGATGAGCGAGTCGTGCTGCAGCGCGCGCACGTCCTTGCCCCCGAACAGCACGGCGCCGTCCGACGCCTCGTACAACCGCGGAACGAGGTACGAGACCGTCGTCTTGCCCGCGCCGCTAGGGCCCACGAAGGCCGCGAACTGACCGGGGCGGATGGTGAACGACACGTCGTCGAGCGTCGGCCGTTCCTCGTCTCGGGCGTCGGGGTAGCGGAACGTCACGTCGCGGAACTCGACCTCGCCGATCGGGTCGGAAGCCGACAGCCCGACTGCACCTGGAGCATCCTGAATCGCAGGCTTCAGGTCGAGGTACTCGAAGATGCGGGCGAACAGCGCGCTGGAGGTCTGCAGGTTGAGCGCCGTCTGCATGATGCCCATCAGCGGGAACAGCAACCGCGCCTGCACCGTGGTGAACGCCACGATGGTTCCGGCCGTGATGTCGGTGGTGCCACCGTTCAGCAGCCACGCCGACACCAGGTAGACGATGGCGGGGATGGACGACAGAAAGATGTTCACCATCGCGAAGAACCACTGGCCGCTCATCGTCTCCTTCACCTGGAGCGCGACCTGGGTCTCGTTCTCGGCCGAGTAGCGGGCGGTCTCGGCGTGCTGCCTGTTGAAGCTCTTGGAGAGCAGGATGCCCGACACGCTCAGCGTCTCCTGAGTGATCGCGGTCATGTCGGAGAGCGACTCCTGGGTGGCCGTGGCGATACGCGCCCGCACCTGACCCACGCGCCGCTGGGCGATCACGAGAAAAGGCATCAGCACGACGGCGATCAGCGTGAGCTGCCAGTTGAGCAGCAGCATCGCGACGAAGGCCGCGATCACCGTGACGATGTTGCCGAGCACGCTCGAGATGGTGTTCGTGAGCACGCTCGCCACGCCGCCGACATCGTTCTGCAGCCGCGACTGGATGACCCCCGTCTTGGTGCGCGTGAAGAAGCTCAGCTCCATCGACTGCAGGTGCCGGAAGAGCTTCACCCGCAACGCGCCCATCACCTTGTTGCCGACCGTGGCCGTGAGGTAGGTCTGCCACACGCCGAGCCCGCTCGAGGCGAGGTAGACGACGATCATCGCGACCACCAGCGTGATCGTCACTCCGACGTTGGGATGCCCGGTGCCCGGGAAGAGCCCGTCGTCGAACACCCTCTGCGTCAACAGCGGCGGCACCACCGAGAGCGCTGCCGAGATCAGCACCAGCGTCACCGTCACCGAGAGCGCGAGCTTGTGCGGCGCGAAGAGCGCGCCCACCCTGCGCAACAGGTGCGGGATCTTCGGCGCCTGCGCGTTCGCCGCCTTCTGCGAGGCGATGTCGCCGCCGTGTCCCCTGCCGCGACCGTGTCCTGGCGCCGGGCCGTGTCCGATACCGCTCATGCGTCGACTCCTCTTCTCGCTGCGTGGAAATCTCGCTGCGTCGAACCCTCTCGTCGCAGCATGACCTATCAACGATATATCGTTCATGCGTATTCCCGTCGACCCGAAGCCGGGCGAACGAGTGCGGTCTGGCGGTCGGCGTGGTCAACTTGTCCGGTGACGGACAGCATCTCGCAGGCGTCCGACCCTCGGGCCGGCTCGTTCACGCTCTCGCCGGAGCCGAACGGCACCACAGTGAGCCCGCGGGCCTGGTGGGCCTTGGTCGTGCTGCTGGCAGGCATGGCCATGGCGCTGCTCGACACGAGCATCGTCAACGTCGCACTGCAGACCATCCGCACGAGCCTGAACGCCGACGAGGCGACGCTGTCCTGGGTGATCTCGGGATATGCCCTCGCCTTCGGCCTGCTGCTCATCCCCGCCGGACGTTTCGGCGACCGTTTCGGGCACAAGTGGATCTTCATCGCGGGCGTCGCGATCTTCACGCTCGCCAGCATGTGGTGCGGCTTCGCGCAGTCGAGCACCGAGCTCGTCGTGGCCCGGGTGGTGCAGGGAATCGGCGGCGGCATCTATGTGCCTGCCGTGGCATCCCTGATCCAGCTGATGTTCCCGCCGCGCGTTCGCGGGCGGGCGTTCGGGGTGATGGGCGCCGTGATCGGCATCTCGACGGCGCTCGGTCCGCTGGTGGGCGGGCTGCTCATCCAGGCGTTCGGGGAGACCGAGGGATGGCGGTCCATCTTCTTCGTCAACGCGCCGATCGGCGTGCTCACCGTGATCGCCGCCTTCCTGCTCGTTCCAGGCGGCGCAGAGGGCAAGCGGCTGTCGACGGATGTCGTCGGCCTGCTTCTCGCGATCGCCGGCCTCGTCGCCCTCCTGGTGCCTCTCATCGAGGGTGAGGATCAGGGCTGGCCGTTGTGGACCTGGCTCAGCCTCGCCGGCGGGGTCGTTCTGCTCGTGCTGTTCGCCTTCTGGGAGCGGCACGTCGCCACCACGACGACGGAGCCTCTGGTGCCGCCGCACCTGTTCTCGCATCCGCAGTTCACCGGCGGCGTGCTGCTCGCCTTCGTGTACTTTGCCGCCTTCACCAGCATCTTCTTCAGCATCTCGCTGCTCTGGCAGGCCGGACTCGGACACACAGCTCTCGAGTCCGGCCTGGTGTCGCTGCCGTTCTCGATCGGAAGCATCGTGGGCGCAGCCCTGAGCGATCCTGTCGCCCAGCGGCTGGGCCGCAACGTGCTCAGCCTCGGCACGGGACTGGTCGCACTGGGACTGATCGCGCTCTGGCTGCTCTTCTGGCTGGCGCCGACGCAAGACCTCGTCAACTGGGATCTGCTGCCCCCGCTGCTCGTCGCGGGATTCGGCAGCGGCCTGTTCATCGCTCCCAACGCGCGGTTCATCGTGGCGACCGTCGACAACTCGGAGGCCGGCGCCGCGAGCGGCGTCATCCAGACCATGCAGCGCATCGGGTCGGCCATCGGCATCGCCATCATCGGCAGCGTGCTCTTCGGGCAGCTCCCGTCGTCGTTCGCTCCGAGCAAGGCGAAGGCGGCTGAGATCGCCAGGCAGCACGCCGCGGGCGGAGCGGATGCCGTCAAGCACGCCATCCAGCAGTACGTCGATCACGGGCTCGCGGTGGCATTCGGCAACGGCGCCGCGCTGGCGATGCTGACGAGCGCCGCGTTCGCCGTGGCCGCGTTCCTGCTCGTGTTCACGCTGCCGAAGCGGGTCAGCCTCGGCTGACCCTGCGTGCTCGGCCCGCGCGGCGCCGCGGTCTACGGCTCGACCGTCGTCGGGATGCCGTGGGTCGCGACCGCAGACATCCGTCGCGTCGCGAATCCCAGCAGGAACAGCCCCAGCGCCAGCACGCTCACCACGGCGCCCGCGATCGGCACCAGCCACGGCCCGCCGAGCCCGATGGCCGCGTTGCCGAGCGGCGGGGCGATGGCGATGCCGAGGTACATGGCCGTCGAGAACCAGGCCATCGTCTGCTGCGCGTTCGCCGGATCGATGCTTACGAGCCGGTGCTGCATGGGGATCGTGAGCCCCGCGACCACCACGCCCCAGACCACGAACAGCAGGAGACAGAGCGGATACGACCACTCGAAGAACGCGACGGCCACCAGGGCGACCGCCTGAACGATCAGGGCGACGGCCGCGCTCGCTCGACTGCCGTAGCGGTCGGTGATGCGGCCGGCGAAGACGTTGCCGAGCACGCCCGCACCGCCGTACACGAGCAGCAGGACCGCGAGCAGCGTGCCCGATCCGCCGGTCGCCCGATGCAGAACCTGTGCCGAGAAGATGTACACGATGTTGAAGCTGGCGGTGGCGAAGAGCACGCCGCCGAGAGCGGCGATCACCCGGAGGTCGGACAGCGGGCGCACCCTGGCGCGCAGCGAGACGGGGGCGGGGCGGGGCATCCCGCGGAATGCCACCGGAATCAGCACGGTGACCAGCGCGCCGATGCCGACGAGCAGCCACATCGGGGCGCGCCAGCCGGCCGCGCTGCCCAGTGCGGTGCCGAGCGGCGAGCCGATCGCGACGGCGAGTGTGAAACCGGCTCCCACGAAGGCGAGCGCCCGCCCGCGTCGCTCGGGCGCGACGATCGTCGCCGCGACGGCGCTCGCGGTGGGCACGAGCGCCGCGCCGCCGAACGCGGCGATCACGCGGGCGATCACGAACCACGTGAGCGAGGTGCTGAGGGCCGCGACCACGACACCCACGGTGAAGAGCAAGGCCCCGGATGCCATCAGTCCGGCTCTCGAGACCCGCGCCAGCACGATCGCCACGGCCGGTGACGCCACCGCGACGAGCACCGCGTAGATCGTGATCGTGTAGCTGACGGATGCCTGGCTCGCGCCGAGCCCGTCGGCGATGCGGGGCAGAAGGCCCGCGATGACGAACGCGTTCGTGCCCACCGCGAACAGGCCGACCATGAGGAGAAGGAGTCGAAGGGTAGAACCGCGATATGATTGTTCGATGACGGTCATACCGTCAAGATAGACCAATTGTTCGATGATTGTCGAACTATTTTTCGGAGAGTGTCGTGACCGAACACGTTCAGAACGCCGCGCCGTCCGGTGTCGAGCACTATCCCGTGCCCGATCTCGCCGACGTGCAACTCGTCGACGTGCTCCGCGCGGTCGCGGATCCGATTCGGCTCGACATGGTGCGGAGACTGGCGAACGGCGAGCCTCAGCCCAAGTCCGCGCTCACGGCGGAGTGCCACGTGCAGAAGTCGACGCTGTCGCACCACTTCAAGACGCTGCGCGAGGCGGGGCTCACGCAGTGGCAGGTGAACGGCCGCACCCACAGCATCCGTCTGCGCCGCGCCGAGCTCGACGAGCGCTTTCCCGGCCTGATCGACTCGCTCCTGACCGACTGACCCCGCACCGACCGTTCCCGCCCAGTGACAGGGGCTCGGAATACGCTCGTTTCCACACGAACGCGGGATGGGGAGGCAGCATGGCTCGGCGCATTCAGCTCGACGGCGCATCCATCGAGGTGGTGCCCGCCTACGATCACTGGGACGGCTTCTATGACGTCGTCGGCGTGAAGAAGCCCGACGGCAGAGGATGCTGGTGCATGTCGTACCGCGACACCCGCGCCGGCATCGACCCCGCCGCCTACATGAAGAACGAGTGCGAGAACGAGCCGGGTCCCGGCGTGCTCGCCTACGTGGACGGCGAGCCTGCCGGCTGGTGCTCGATCGCGCCGCGATCCAGCTATCGCAGGCTGATGAACTCACGCACCATCCCGTTCGTCGACGACGAGGAGGCCTGGTCGATCGTCTGCTTCGTCGTCAAGCCCGCCTACCGGAGGCAGGGCCTCATGCTCACGTTGCTCGACGGCGCGGTGCGCCATGCCCGCGACCACGGCGCCTCGGTGGTGGAGGGTTATCCGATCGACCTCTCCGGCCAGGGACGGGTCGACATGATCTCGGGCTACGTCGGCAGCACCGACCTGTTCGAGCGCGCCGGGTTCGAGCGTGCGGCCCTGACGTCGTCGCACATCGGCGGCCGCGACCGCTGGGTCATGCGCAAGCGCCTCGCCTGAGCGCGGTCAGTCGTCCGAGCCGGTCCACCCCTTGTGGTGGAACCACCACCACATCAGGCCTGCCGACACCACCATCGTGCCGAGCCCGAGCAGCAGGAACGACCACGGGCCGACGAGCACGTGGCCGACCTCCCAGCTGAAGTTCATGCCGAAGAATCCGGTCAAGAAGCTCAACGGCAAGAAGATCGACGCGATGATCGTGAGCTGCTTGGATGTCTCGCCCTGCCTGTTCGCCACGGTCGAGAGATAGAGGTCGGTGCACCCGGCGACCATCTCGTGGTACGAGTCCAGTTCGTCGGTGATGCGGATCAGATGGTCGTAGACATCGCGGAAGTAGTCGTGGCTGTCGGGCTCGAGGCCCGCGAGATCGGCGATGACCTCGATCTCGCGCGCGAAGACATCCCTCATGGGCACCACGGCCTTGCGCAGCTTCAGAAGCAGCCGCTTGAGCCGGAACGTCTCCGCCAGCTCCTGCTTGCCTGCGCCGGAGACGATGGCGTCTTCGAGGTCGTTGATCTGCTCATCGAGGTCGGCCAGCATCGGAAAATAGCTGTCGACGACCACATCGATGATCTTGTACACGTAGTAGCGCTCGGTCTTGCTGAGCTCGGTCTGCTGGAACAGCTTCTTCAACTCGTCGAGGCCCGCATAGGGCTGACGGTGCAACGTCACCACGTAGTCGCCGCTCAAGTGGCAGTGCACCTCCTCGAGCGGATGCGGGTTCTCGTCCTCCGGCTGCGACTCGACGCCGCCCTCCAGCACGAGCAGCGCGGTGTCGCCGTACGTGTCGAGCTTCGGCCGCTGATGGAACCGCACGCTGTCCTCGACGGCGAGCGGATGCAGCTTCAGCAACGAGCCGATGTGCTGCACCTGTTCGTCGGTCGGCGCGCTGAGGTCGAGCCAGAAGAACTCCTGCTTCTGCCGCAACTCGGTGATGAGTGCGTCGTCGATGGAGTCGAGGATGCGCATGGGGGCTCCGCTGCTTCGGTGGGACGGTGAGGCATCCGTCAGCGTAGCCCCGTGTCGCGAGAGGGCGGCACGGGGCTACGCGCGAGGCGTCGACGATCAGCGCGGGGCATCCACCGCCGCACGACGACGCAGCAGCCCGAACCCGATCGCCACCGCCGCGGCGGCCACCACGACCGCGTCGACGAGCAGCCCGGTGCGGATTCCGCCGAGCGCGGCATCCACCGTGCCGGCTCCGCGCACGGTCAGCGTCGCGGTGACAGCGGCGGCCACGGCCGAGATGATCGGGATGCCGATGGTCACCCCCACCTGCTGAGCGGTGGTCACCAGGCCGGTCGCGAGCCCCTGCTCGTCGTTGTCCAGTCCCGACGTCGCCGCCACTCCGTACGAGACGACCGCGCCCAGGTGACCGATGCAGGCCACCGAACCGGCCACTGCGACCAGCACGACGCCGTTGCCGGGCCCGAGGAACACCAGGAGTGAGATCGCCACCGCCTGCAGCGAGAGCGCGACGACGAGCACCAACCGAGCTCCGAACCGTGCGATGAAGCGCGGCGCGATCACTCCTGTGACGGCCGCCACCACGCCCATCACACCGAAGACGAGTCCCGACTCGGCCGGCTGAAGTCCGAGCACCTGCTGAAGGTAGAGCGTCGAGAGGAACATGACGGCGCTCATCATCGCGAACGTCACCATGCCGCCGAGATTGCCGAACGCCACGGTCGGTCGCTTCAGCACGGCCAGCGCGACGAGAGGATGCTGCGCCCGCTTCTCCACGTTCCAGAACGCGACGAGCAGCACGAGGGCCGCAGCGACGGCGATGATCACGTCGATGTGCGCCCATCCGCGCTGGGCGGCCTCGCTCATGCCGTAGATCAGCGCGAGGAGCCCGCCCGACACGGTCACCGCACCGGGAACATCCAGCTGTGCCCGCTCCTGCGACCGGCTCTCGGTCAGAAGAAGCGGCGCCAGCACGAGCACGAGCGCACCCATCACGACGCCCAGCGCCATCGTCGACCGCCAGCCGAAGGCCTGGGTGAGCACGCCGCCGAGCACGACGCCGACGGTGAAGCCCAACGACAGGATCATGCCGCTGATGCCGATGGCGCGATCGCGCAGCGGCCCCTCTTTGAACGAGGTCGTCAGCAGCGCCATCCCGGTCGGCACGATCGCCGCCGCGCCCAGGCCCTGCAGCGCTCTGGCCGCGAGGAACGGGCCTGCGCCCCAGGCGAAGGTGGCGAGAACCGACGCGGCGGTGAAGAGCACGAGGCCTGCGATGAACATGCGTCGGCGGCCGATGAGATCGCCGATGCGGCCCGCCAGCAGCAGGAATCCGCCGGAGGGCAGCGCGAACGCCGTCACCGCCCACTGGAGGTTCGCGTCGTCGAGCCCGAGATCGGGACCGAGCGTCGGCAGGGCGATGTTGAGAATGGAGAAGTCGAGCGCCACCATGAACTGGGCTGCGCAGAGCACGAAGAGAACCAGCCAGGCACGCGCACTCATGCGTGTGCCCGCTGCCTCCGAGACGGGGATGTTGGCCGTGGCTGTTGTCATGTCTCGAGCCTCGCGGCCGCAGCGGCCGGCTCCGTAGCCACTGGATATCCTGTTGTCGTGACCACCACCCTGGCGCCATCGACCGGGGCTTCGGCCCGCCGCGAAGAGTTGCGCGCGTTCCTCATGGCCAGGCGCGCACAGGTGAGCCCTGACGCCGTCGGCCTTCCCGCCGGTCCGCGCCGACGCACACCGGGCCTGCGCCGCGAGGAGGTCGCGGTGCTCGCGGGAGTCGGCGTCTCCTGGTACCAGTGGCTCGAGCAGGGGCGCGACATCACGGTGTCGGGTCAGGTGCTGGATGCCGTCGCGCGCGTGCTGGGGCTGGGCGAGGCCGAACGGCGGCACCTGTACGTGCTCGCCGGGCTGAACCCTCCGCTGCCGGCTGCGTGGCAGGGAACATCCGTCGCCGCCGACCTGATCGGCGTGATCGAACGATGGATGCCCCACCCGGCCCATCTGCTCGATCGCTACTGGAACCTGATCGGCGCCAACCGCGCGGCGCAGCTCGTGCTCGGCTACGACCCCGACGACCACGGCAACTGCCTGCGTGCGTTCTTCGTCGACCCGATGTACCGCACGGAATACGTCGACTGGTCGGAGCATGCCCGACGCCTGACCGCCCAGTACCGGGCGCTCATGTCAGAGCATCCGGGAGACGAGGGCTACGCCGAGGTGATCGAGCGACTCTCGGCCGAAAGCGCCGACTTCGCCGAGCTGTGGGGACGACACGAGGTTCGGGACCTCGAGGGGTTCCACAAGGTGCTCGACCATCCGGCGGCCGGCCGGCTCGACTTCGAGTCGACCCAGCTGTCGGCACCGGGCCGGCCGGATCTGCTTCTCGTGCTGCACAACCCGATCGAGGGAACCGACACGGCCGCCAAGGTGCAGCGGATGCTCGACGACGACCGCCGCTCCCACCTCACGGTCGTCGCGGGCTGACGCCACACGCCACTCGGCGCTCGTCGGGGGCGGAATTCCTCCTCCGAACGAGCACCGAGCGTTCGTGCGATCACAGTCGCGCTGATGCCTCCGTGAGCACGCCACGCAGAATGTCGCGGATCTGCGCGAACTCGGTCGGGCCGATGGTGAGCGGCGGCGAGAGCTGGATGACGGGGTCTCCACGGTCATCCGCCCGGCAGTACAGGCCCGCGTCGAACAGCGCCTTGGACATGAAGCCGCGCAGCAGTCGCTCCGACTCCTCGGCGTTGAACGTCTCCTTGGTCGTCTTGTCCTTCACCAGCTCGATGCCGAAGAAGTAGCCGGCGCCGCGCACGTCGCCGACGATCGGCAGGTCGAGCAGCGTCTCCAGCTCGGCACGGAACAGCGGCGAGTTCTCGCGCACCCGCTCGTTGAGCCGCTCCTCCTCGAAGATGTCGAGATTCTCCAGAGCGACGGCGGCGGAGACCGGGTGGCCGCCGAACGTGTAGCCGTGCGGGAACGAGGCGTCTCCGTGCTTGAACGGCTCGTAGATCTTGTCGCTGACGATGCAGGCACCGAGCGGCGAGTATCCGCTGGTCATCGCCTTCGCGCAGGTGATCATGTCGGGCACGTAGCCGAACTCGTCGCACGCGAACCACTGGCCGATGCGACCGAATGCGCAGATCACCTCGTCGCTGACCAGCAGCACGTCGTACTCGTCACAGATCTCGCGCACCCGCTGGAAGTATCCGGGGGGCGGCGGGAAGCATCCACCCGCGTTCTGCACGGGCTCGAGGAAGATCGCCGCGACGGTGTCGGGCCCCTCGAACTCGATCATCTCGGCGACGCGGTCGGCGGCCCAGCGGCCGAACGCCTCGATGTCGTCAGACGGCGCCCCGTGCTCGGCAGCGCGGTAGAAGTTGGTGTTCGGCACCCGGAACCCGCCGGGAGTGAGCGGCTCGAACATCTGCTTCATCTCGGGGATGCCGGTCAGCGCCAGCGCGCCCTGCGTGGTGCCGTGATACGCGATGGAACGCGACAGCACCTTGTGCTTCGTCGGCTTGCCGCGCAGCTTCCAGTAGTACTTCGCGAGCTTGAACGCCGTCTCGACAGCCTCGCCTCCACCGGTCGTGAAGAACACGTGGTTCAGGTCGGCGGGAGCGTAACCGGCGATCCGGTCGGCGAGCTCGATGGCAGCGGGATGCGCATACGACCAGATCGGGAAGTAGGCGAGCTGCTCCGCCTGCTTGGCCGCGGCCTCCGCGAGCCGCTTGCGCCCGTGGCCGGCGTTGACGGTGAACAGGCCGGCGAGGCCGTCGATGTACTCCTTGCCCTGGATGTCCCAGATGCGGTGGCCTTCGCCGCGCACGATGATGGGAACGCCGGGGCCGTCTTCCATCACCGATTGCCGGGCGAAGTGCATCCAGAGGTGTTCCTTCGCCTTCGCCTGGAGGTCGGAGTCGTCGAACCCCGTGCCCGTCGCCAGCGTCTCAGTGCTCGTCATCGTGCCCTGCCTTTCCGCCGTCGAGCGACGCCCGGCAGCGATACGTCGTTGCGTCCATTCTGTTCGCGAGGGATGCTCCGCGGCACCCCTCGCGGACGAATCGCCCGAAACGGCGCGGTTTTGCGACGGGGGTCGAGCGACCGGTCGAGCCACACGGTCCGTCGAGCGATCCCCTCGGGCGCTCGTCCCGCATCGACTCGTGCCGCCCGCTCGGGCCGTCAGCACCCGCTCACGCCAACGCCGCACCACCCGCACCGCTTCGTCCGAAGCGCAGCGCCGCGTACGCCTGCATGCCACGCAGCACCGTGTTGCGCATGCCGAGCCCGAACGCGGTCCTCGGCACGAGCTGGCGCGACACGGTCGCGACGCCCTTCTGCTTCGGGCCGACGACCTCGCGATGCCGGCGCTCGTACATCTCGAATGCGGCGGCAGGATCGTCTGGGTGCTCGGCGACGGCATCCGCCAGGGTGCGTGCGCCGACGATCGCCGTTGACGACCCGTCGCCGAAGAGCGAGACCGACGACGCGGCATCCCCGAGCAGCGCGACGCGGCCGCGGTGCCAGGCATCCAGTCGCAGCTGCGTGACCGTGTCGAAGTACACGTCGGGCGCGGCCAGGAAACGCTCGACGAACTCCGGCACGCGCCAGCCGAGGCCGGCGTAGGCCTCGGCCACGATCGAACGCGAAGCGTCGGCGGTGCGCGAGTCGAAGCCCTCGGCCAGCGGGCTGTGGAAGATGAACGCCCCGATCGGTATGCCCGTCGACGGATGCAGCGAGAACGAACGACCCGGCGCGCTCAGCATGGTCATCAGCGCCGGGTCGACCTCGCTGCCGGGAGCGGAGACCGTGGCCACGAACATGCCGAGACGGTGCGCGAACTGCCGCTCGGGACCGAACGCGAGCGATCGCACCCGAGAGTGCTGCCCGTCCGCCCCGATCACGATGTCGTAGCGTGCCGACCGCCCGGACTCGAGTGTCACGTCGACGCCGTTCGGCCCGTCGTGCAGCTCGGCGATCGACTCGTCGAAGATCACGTTCGCCCGTGTCCCCGCTGCCCGCACCAGGATGCTCGCCAGGTCGGCCCGAGGAACCTCGACGCCGTCGGTGCCCGCATTGACCAACGCCGCGGGGAGGGATGCCACGCGCTTGCCCGCGCGGTTCACCACCGCCATGCGCCGCACACCGGTCGCGGCGGCGCGCAGCTCATCCGCCACGCCCATGTGTTCGGCCACGCGCATCGCCTGATCGTGCACGTCGACGGGATTGCCGCTCGAGCGCTGGCCCGTCGCCTTCTCCACGATCGTCACCTCGACACCGCGCTCGGCGAGCTGCCACGCCAGCACGCCTCCTGCGACACCCGCGCCACTGATCAGAGCACTCCGGATCATGCCGCCCTTCCTTCCAATTGACATTCAATGCAATTTCGCACTCAGTGCAATTTAGCATCGACTGCTAGAGTGTCAACCGTGAGTTCAGAGGTGCCGCAGACGCTCCGCGAGCGCAAACGGGAACAGACCAGGCAGCGCATCATCGCCGCCGGCGTCGAGCTCTTCGCCACCAAGGGCTACGACGAGACGACCGTGGCCGACATCGCCGCCGCCGCCGACATCGGCACGCGGACCTTCTTCGGATACTTCGAGAGCAAGGACGCCCTGCTCTTCGGAGCAGGCTCCGACCGCATCGACATAGCCGTGTCCACGATCCAGGCGGCTGACGCGGATGAAGACCCGGCCAGGGTGCTGCTCCGGGGACTGGATGCCGCGGCGAAGGCGACCGACGACGATTTCGTGAGCGACCGCGCGGTGCTGCGGCTTCGGCTCGTCGGGTCGGTTCCCGCGGTGCGCGCACGTGGCGCCCTCGCACAGCTGACGGCGATCCAGGCCATCTCCGAGGCACTCACCGTCAGGTTCACGAAGCTGGATGCCCACCACGCCGCCGGCCTCGCCGGCGCGTTCGTGGGTGCGAGCTCCGCCGCCACGCAGGCCGTTCTTCTGGAGACACAGCACAACACGCCGGAGAAGCGAGCCGCGCGCATCCGCTCGGCCGTGGCCATGGGCCTCGGAATCAAGGACTGAGCCGGCGACGCGACGACGTGACGCCTGCTCCCGCCGCGGCGAGCCGTATCGTTCGATGGTGACCTCCATCGCCGAAGTACGCCTGCATCGTCGTCCCGTCCCGCTCGTACGGCCGTTCGTCACGGCCGTGCGCACCGCCACCACCATCGACGCCATGCTCGTCGAAGTGGTCGACAGCGATGGGCGCAGCGGCTGGGGCGAGGCTCCGACGAGCTGGCGGGTGACCGGCGAGAGTCCCCAGAGCGTGACGGCGGCGGTCGAAGGGCCGCTGCGCGATGCACTGCTCGGGATGCCTCTTGAGCCGGCGGCCCCTCTCGAGTCGGCGGCCGTCGCGAGCCTCGCGCTCGAGCGCGCCGTCGTGCGCAATTCGGCCGCGCGGATGGCCGTCGACTGCGCGGTGTACGACCTGGCGGCGCAGGGGGCGGGGGTGCCTCTGCGCGGGCTGCTCGGGGCATCCAGCGACCGCGTGCGCACCGACATGACATTGTCGGCCGTCACGAAGCGTGAAGACATCGAACAGCTCGCGACGACGGCTGCCGAGCACATGGGCACGGGATTCGGCGTGCTCAAGGTGAAGGTCGGAGCAGGCGGCGATGACGTGGCCGCGATGCGTGCGGTTCGCCATGCCGTCGGCCCCGGCATCACCCTGCGCGCCGACGCCAACCAGGGTTGGACGCCCGCTCAGGCGGTCGACGTGATCCGCGCGTGGGAAGACGCCGGCCTCGCCGTCGAGCTCGTCGAGCAACCGGTGCAGAGGGACGACATCGACGGCCTGGCGTTCGTCACCGCCAACGTCGGCACGACGGTGCTCGCAGACGAGAGCGTCTGGACCTCGCGCGACGCCCGCGAGGTGATCGGCCGGCACGCGGCCGACATGATCAACATCAAGCTGGCGAAGACCGGCGGCATCAGGGAGGCGATCGCGGTGCGCGACCTGGCACTCGACGCCGACGTCTCCGTGATCGTGGGCTGCATGATGGAGAGCCACGTGGGCATCGCGGCGGCCGCCGCGGTGGCCGCCTCCGTGGACGCCGCGTCAGGAGCGCCGACGGCTCACGACCTCGATGCAGGACTCTGGCTCAGCGCGTCACCGGTTCTCGGCGGCATCCACTACGACGCGGACACCGTGCGGATGCCCGACGGCCCCGGGCTGGGCATCCTCGGCCTCGCGGGCTGACGCAGGGAGCAGGGGCGTCGGGCGAGATGCCCGCTGCCCCTGCTCCGTGCGTGCGTCAGGCGTTGCGGCGACGACGGCTGAGCAAGACGACAATGCCTCCCACGAGCATCCCGAGCACCGACAGTCCGACCATCACTGACGACACCGTCGACCCCGTCTCGGCAAGCGTCGAGGCGACCACCTGTCCCGCTGTCAGGTAGGAGAAGGCGGCCGGCAGTGTCGATGTGCCGCATTCGCCCGCACCCTTGACGGTGACATCCACTTTTCCGGTGCCCGCAGGGGTCACAGCCGTGATCGTGCTGTCATCGACGACCACGAAGCTCGTCGCCGTCCGTGTTCCGAACAACACCTTGGTCGCCCCGGTGAAGCACGCGCCGCGGATGGTCACCTTCGTGCCACCAGCACTCGTTCCGGTGGCTGGCGTCACCGATCCGACGCTGGTCACGGCGAAGTAGGTGAACGAAGCGGCGCCCGACTGTCCGGCATCCAAGGCGTCCTCGGCGAGCGCCGAGCGCGTCGGCCCTGTCGGGACAAGCGCCCCGCCCTGGCTCTCGACCAGAACGTCGACGGTGCCGGGAACATGCATCGGCGCAGTCACCGTGATCTTCGTGTCGCTGACCTTCGTGAACGCACTCCCCCGGATGCCACCGAACGTGACCCCCGTGGCGTTGTCGAAACCGGTGCCGGAGATGGTCACGAGAGTGCCGCCCGTCTCCGGACCGCGGTCGGGGTCCAGCGAGGTGATGGCAGGCAAGGGGGCCGCCGGTGCAGTCACGACAACACTCACCTTGCCGGCCGTCGAGACGCCGTTGTTGGCGTCCACCGTTTGGTACAGGGCATCGGCCGTTCCGTCGAATCCGGGGTTCGGCGTGAATGTCACCGATGAGCCCTTCGCCGACCATGTGCCATCGGTGGTGCTCGGTGAGTCGAGGATGACATCGCCTGCTGCGGACAGCGTCACCGGAGCACTCTCCGTCGTTCCCGTCAGATCGTCGGCAGGCTCGTTCGTCGAGATCGCGAAGACATGGATCGCGGGTCCGCTCGCCTGAGTGTATGCAGGTCCGGCGGGGAGCGTGATCGAAGCGAGCTGCTTGGTCGGGTCGGCAGGAACGGCGATCGAATACAGGTTCGCCGTCTTGGTGGTCTGAGCCCTGCGGTTGGCGTTCACGACTCCGGCGTTCACCGCGAGCACGGTGCCCGAGGGCAGTGCGGCGACCGACGACCAGTCGAGCACGCTGAGCGTCGAGGTCGCAGAGGTGCCGTCCGCGTAATGCAGCGTGACGGATCCCGCCTTCGGCGAGTACGTGCCCGTGGTGAGCAGCGACACCGAGCTCGAGCTCCCGCTGAGCGGGATCGTCTGCCCGGAGGCGAGTGCGTCGTCCGGCGTGCCGATCAGATCCCATGACGCTCGATACGAGCCGTTCGAGGTGGTGATGATCGAGCCGGGAGTGATCCCCTGTGCGCTCAGCGCGGTGGCCGAGAGGCTCGACTGTGCACCGTCGAGGTCACCGGGCTCGGGATTGTCGTCGCTCGTCACTCCGACGTTGTCGTAAGCGCTGACCAGCGACGAGTAGCCGACGGAGAAGCCCGTGTTCGCGGTGGCCACGGCTGTCGCGGAACCTGCCGAGATCGCGGTGACCTGCGCGATGTACTCCCCTGGCGCTGCCGAGGCCGGAACGTGCACGGAGAAGGTTGCCTGTGCGGTCCCGCCCGCCGCGACCGTCACCGTCTGCGCGCTGCCCGCATCGAGCTGAGTGTTGTTCAGCGTGTTCACCGGTCGAGCCGAGACGGTGTACGCGGCGCTGCTGCCGCCGCTGTTCGCAACCGTCGCCGTGACCGTCACGCTGTCCCCAGGGGCGACGGCCGCCGCGGATGCCGACGCAGACACGCCGACATCGGTCTGAGGTTCTTGCAGGAACTGAAGTTCTGCCAGCGACGGCTTCGCACCCGAAGCTCCGAGCAGTCGCAGCCAGCGGTAGTCGCCTGTCGAGCTCAGGTTGTACAGATCCCAGTCCCAGGTCGGGGTCCAGGTGAGCGTCGCGAGCGTGGTGCAGCCGGTGTCCGGCCCTGTGGTGCATCCCTGGATCTGACTTCCCACGAGCGAGCTCAGTGATGAGTTGTTCGTCGGGAGCACGCGGGCGCCGACGACATTGCCGACGGCATCAGCCCCGCGATCGATGCCCACCCAGGCACCGTTGGCCGACGCCGTCCACGCGGTGGCGGTGTTGCCGTCGACTGCTGCGGACGATCCGGCGGTGCCCGTCGCAGTGCCGGTGGCCACGGTCGTCCCCGGCTCGACCCCCAGCACTCCCGGAGCGCTCCCGACTGCGTCGACATTCTGCTCGTAGTCCAGATAACTGCTCAGGCGGGGCGAGCCCCAGGCGACCGCAGCGAGCACCTGCATCGGCCGCTCCATGAACGACAGTGGATAGGCATCCGGCATCTGGTAGGCGTTGTCTCCCCACTCGGCGAGCTCGAGGCCGGCGACCTGCGAGCCGGTCGGCGCTGAGTAGCTCTGATAGAGCGACTGGTCGTTGGGGCTGTACGTGCCGTTGGCTGTGCCGGGCGAGTACTTCGGCACGACGTACATCAACGACTTCTCGTTGCTCACCACCACGTCGTAGCCCTTGCTGATGAAGTTGGCCTGCTCGTCGCCGAGCCATGCCTGAATGAGGATGTCCTTGTTCGGCGTGACGGAACCGGCCCCGCCTGCCTGCGGCCACCATCCCCACATCTCCATGGTCTTGCCCTGGCTCTTCAGCAGGTCGTCCATGTGGTTCTCGAACGCGAGAAAGACGTCTTCGGTCTTCGAGTAGCCCTGCGCGGTGGCGTAGTCCTGCAGCTCAGGGCACGCGGACTGCAGATCGGTCTGCGGGGTCTCGTCGCCGCCGAGATGGATGATGGGAGACGAGAACGACTTGGCGACCTCGGTGACGAGTCCGTCGAGATAGGCCACGTTCGCCGGCTTGGTGATGTCGACGGTGAAGCCCGGGTCGGGATTGCCCGACGAGATCATCTTGTTCATCGACGAGCAGTCCCAGCGCAGATCGTTGTGCACGGCGGTCATGGCCGTCGAGTGACCCGGCAGGTCGACCTCGGGCTCGACAGTCACGTGGTACTGCGCGGCGTAGTTCTCGATGGTCTGGATGTCGGCTTGATCGTAAGACTGCTTCGCAGCGAGGTCCGTGTAACCGGGAAGGCTGAGGCGGAAGTACTCGGAGTCGGTGATGTGCCAGTGCAGATAGTCGAGCTTGAGCCACGCCATCTGTCTGATCAGCTGCTCCAGGGAGGCGATCGTCCAGTACTTGCGGGCGGTGTCGACCATGACGCCGCGGTGCTGTTGCGTGGGGCTGTCGGTCACCGTGCCGATCGGAAGGGTGGCGCGGTCGGCAGCCGTCGCAAGCAACTGCTCCAGGGTCTGCGTTCCGTCGAAGACGGCATCCGAATCGTTTCCGGTCAGCGTCACTCCTGTGCCGCTCACCGCGAGGGTGTACTGGCCTGCCGGCATGGTGGCGTCGATCGCCAGCACGATCGTGCCCGACCCGGACGACGAGGTCGTCATGGCCGGCGCGCCCATCGTGGCGAGATCGCCCTCCATCGACTTCGCGATGTCCTGCAGCTCGTTCTGATCAGGGGAGGAGCCGGCGATCGCGACGGTGCCGCCCTGGGGAACCGAGAACGTTCCGGTTCCCGGCGCCCACTTCTTGACAGTGGGGACGACGGGGAGCGTGGCCTGAACCGCCGGCTCCGGCCCGTTCCACACCTGGAACGTGTAGATCGAGTAGCCGTAGCTCGTCGCGGTCTTCTCTCCCTGCATGCGCACGTAGCTGTACTTCGTCGTCGAGCCGATCGGGATGGACTCGACGCCGCCCGTGGCGTTGGTGATCTCCTTCAGCGTCGTCCACGTGCTGCCGTCGGTCGAGCCTTGGATCTGGAACTGCGAGGCGTACGCCGATTCCCATTTGAGAACGACATGGTCGATCGGCTGAGGACTCGCCAGCTTGATCTGGAGCCAGTCGTTGGTCGGGTCGTACGTGAGCTTGGGGTTGGATGCGTGCGTGTACTCCGAGCCCCATCGCGTCGAGTCGTCGCCGTCGTTCGCGTTTGTGGCCACGAACGAGGGGTTCGGCTGCGAGCCGTCGGTGTTCGGGAATGATGACGCCGCTGTCGCGACTCCCCCGTTCGACTGGAGCGCGACATCCTCTCCGGGCGTGGCACCCGAGGCAGGCGCGCCGCCCACAGTCAGCGTGACCAGCGTGGCCGAGACCAACGCGACGAGCGCGGCTCCCGCACGCAGCCTGACCCACATCGCTTCGCTCCGGCGAGGTCGCACCGTTCGTCTCACGTCAACTCCAGAAGATCGTCTCGCCGAGCATGGAACGCGCGAGCGGCCTTGCTTGCGGGTGAGAAATGGTCGAGTTCGTGAAGAGTATCCGTCGATTCCCGCCTTAATCAATCCGACAATTTAAAAGCTTCATTCGAGTGATTAAAACTTCATTCGATTGCCGAACTTTGCGCCATAGACTTATGTCATGCAGCGTGCCCGCCCTCACGATCGCCCCCTCATCTCCGGCTCGCCCGGTGATCTTCTGCGGCTCATCCGTGCCGGCGAGGTGGAATCACGGGCCGACATCGCACGGGTGACGGGCCTGGCGCCATCGACGGTCTCGCTGCGAGTGGATGCCCTCATGGGGCTCGGCCTGATTCGCGAGGACGGCGAGGTCGGCTCGCGGGGCGGAAGACGTTCACGACGGATCTCGTTGGACCCCGGAGCAGGCGTCGTCGGCGCCGTCGATCTCGGCGCGCACCACGCGCGCATCGCGATCAGCGACATGACAGGATCAGTGCTGGCTTCGACCGATGCACTCGAGGCGATCACTGCGGCCGCGCAGCCTGCCGAGGTCGTGGAAGTGATCTGGTCGCAACTGCATACGTTGTTGAAGACGGTGCACGACCAGAAGCACGACGACCCGGAGTGCGTCGCCATCAGCGTTCCGGCACCGGTCGCCTATCCGAGCGGTCGCCTGCAGTCCCCCTCCTTCCGCCCCGACTGGCATGATGTCGACCTGCCTCAGCTCTTCGCCCAGCACACCAAGGCCCCGGTGCTCGTCGAGAACGACGGCAACCTGATCGCGCTGGCCGAGCATCACAGGAACCCGACGATCTCCGACCTCATCTCCGTGAAGGTGGGAAGCCGAATCGGCGCAGGCATCGTCATCGACGGCAAGCTGTACCGCGGCGGCAGCGGCGCCGCGGGCGAATTCAGCCACTCGAGCGTCGATGGCACGTCGGTCGTGGGGTGCGCGTGCGGCGTTCCGAACTGCCTGGAGTCAGTGGCGAGCGGCAGGGCCATGGCGACGCGCCTGGCGGCACAGGGGCAGAAGATCCCTTCCACACCCGACCTCCTGGCCGCGATAGCACGTGGCGACGTCGAGGTGGTGGCCATTCTGCGGGAGTGCGGGGCGCAGATCGGCCGGGCCCTCGCGAGCATCGTCAACTTCGTGAACCCGCAGATGGTGGTCATCGCGGGCTCTCTCGGCTCGGCACCGCAACTGGTGGCAGCGATCCGCAGCGAGCTCTATGGACGCTGCCTGCCATTCGTCGCCGAGACTTTGGAGGTCCGCGCCAGCGGGCTCGGACCCGATGCCGCCGTGCTGGGCGCGACGCAGCTCGCGTTGGACGAGCTGCTCTGTCCCGCTCGCGTGGACGCCCGGGTTCAGGCGAGCTAGCTCCAGCTCCGCCATCCTGTGCCGAGGGGCCGCCTCATGCGTGGCATCTTGCGAACGACCGGCTGAGGTCGTGTCTCCCGGCGCGCGAAGCGAGTCGAGGGATGTCGTCCGTCGACTCGCTTCGCTCGCTCAGGGGCGCTCGGACCGTCGCCTCAGCTCGCGGCGCCCAGGCAGGTGCGCGCCGACGCGACCGCGGCCGGCAGAGCCGTCTGCCCGGAGGGCAGCGCGCCGTGCACCGCGTAGTACGCCATGTCGATCGCACGCTGCTGCGTGTTCGCCTCGGTCGACGACGCCCCGTTCATGAACAGGTCGGCGCCGGGCAGCACGTTCAGCGCACGCGTCACGTAGTCGAACGGCGTGCTGCCGGGGTCGACCGCCGAGGGGTTCGTCCACCCGCACGTGTTGTATTCGAGCGCGTTGAGCGCCGCCTGTCCGACGGCGATCACGAAGTGGTCGCCGGAGAGCGTCGCCGCCCACGCGACCTGATACGACGTGGTCACCTGGCTCGACGCGAGTCCGGCGGCCGACGCAGCCGCCTGTGCTGCCGGCAGGTCGCCAGACCCTGCCGAGTAGAGCAGCACGCGGTCGGCGAAGGTCGCCGGAGTGGACGGCAGCGCCCGAGTGGTCCAGGGACCGCTCGGCGGCGCCGTGTCGCCTGTGGTGTCCATCGCCGGCCCGGATGCCGTGCCCACGTACACCTGCAGCGGCTGGTGCGCGATCGGCTCGGCAGCGATTCCGGTGATGGCGGTGGCGGTGCCCGGGAGCGCAGCCGTGTGCCATCCCGTTCCGTCGTTGTAGGTGACGGCCGGGGCTCCATGTGCGCTCAGGTAGGCCACAACGGTTCCGAGACGGTGCGTCGGACCGTTCACGAGCGTTCCGGGCGGGTTCGGAAAGTCGCCGATCGGGCCGGAGACCGCAGACGGCAGCTCATACGTCGACGCGGCGATCGCGCCGACGCGTGCGGTGCCGGGCAGGGCCGTCGCACCCCACGCTCCACGCGACCGCTGCGTCAGCTGCACGAGGGTCGGCGCCCCCTTCGACCGCGGGGAGACGACTCCGTTGACGACCACGCTCGCCGCCCCGTCGGGAGTGGTCAGCGCAGACAGCGTCGCGTGCTCAGACACCCGGATCCGCGAGGGCACGACCGGCCATGCGCGACCGGCCTGCGACGCCGTGACCAGCGCACCGCCCCGTGCGACGGCGAACAGAGTCGGGCCGTCGGCGGTCTCGGCGAGCGCGAGCGGCGAGGACTGCACGTCGAAGTTCGACAGCGTTCTGGTCGACCACGTGCCCGAGGCCTCGCTGGTCTCGGAGAGCCGACCGTGGGCATCCACGAAGAACACGGCGGGACCGGATGCCGTGTACGCGGCAACGATGTCGGCCCCCGCCGCCGGGGCGCCAGGCAGATCCTTGCTCACCCACCCGCTCGCACCGAGGTAGCTCTCGGCCAGCGAGCCGTCAGCCGCGCGGTAGTACGCGTGCGGCGTCGTGGCCGAGTCGACCTCGGGGTCGATGTACGACAACGCGGCGATGGCACCGCTGGATGCCGGCGTGCCGGCAGCCTGCAGTTGCAGCCAGCTCGCGCCATCCCACACGTCCGCGGCCAGACCGACGGTCGAGCCGCTGCCGGAGCGCACGAACCTGTAGTACGACACCGGGTAGCTCGAGTACCACGTCTCGGTCGACGGCACGGCGGCGACGCTCGCCGAGGCGCCCACGACGTTCACGTTCTTGGTGACGGTCGTGACGGTGCCGAAGCTCGAGGTCGCGGTCACCGTGATGGTGTGCATGCCGGGCGTCGCGAACGTGTGCGTCACACGTGCGCCGTTGCTGTTAGTCGCGCGGCCGTCGCCGAAGGTCCAGTAGTAACCGGTCATCGAGCCGCCCCGCTCGCTGCCGTCGGCGCGATACTCCGCCTCGCTGCCGACCACCGCTGTGGACGGACCGGAGACGGATGCCCGCGGGTTCGCGTGCTGCGCGGCCGTCGGCGGGGACACCAGCGCCCAGACCTCGCCGGAGCTCCAGGTGTTGTGTGCGAACGTGGTGAGGTCGAGGTTGACGTCGTGCTCGACCTTCACGTTCGTCGACGAGGAGAAGTCGCCGTTGACCATGTCGACAGTGCCGTCGGCGTTGACCGCGACCACGATGCCCACGTGGTCGGCATAGCGCGCCGGCGTGATGTCCCCGGCGTGGAAGAACACGACAGCGTCGCCGACGACGGGAGTGCCCGAGTCGGCGACGGGGTTCTGACCGTCATCGAGCGCCCACTGCACGAAGCTGGATGCCGCGGCGTTGATCGTGTTCATGTCCTGCGTCACACCGGCCTGCTGCCACACCCACTTGGCGAAGTCGGCGCACCAGTTCTCGTTCGAATTACGCACGTTGAACGTCGAGTCGTCACCGCAGCCGTCGGAGTTCGCCGAGAAGCCCGCCACCATCGTCGAGTACGGGTTGCAGTTGAGACCGTTGAAATTCGTCACCACCGGGTTGTCGCCGTTGCCGACCTGGCTCAGGGCGATCTTCGCGATGCGAGCCCCGAGCGAGCCCGAGGTCGAAGATGCCTGCGCCGCGCTCGAAGACGTTGACGGCGACGCACCCGGGGATGCCGACGGCGATGCACCCGGGGATGCCGTCGGGGACGCGTCGGCGCTCGGCACGGAGGCGACGGCGGGCTGCGCCACCGCGAGGAGCGCGGCGACCGCGGCCGGAAGCATCCAGCTCAGCCACCGTCGACGGGACCGAGGCGGCGGCGCCTCGCCCGCTCGAAGCCCGAATCGTTCGCGACGTGCTCTGGCCACCGTGCCATCCCTTCCGTGGGCGAGCCCGCTCCCTCGGAGCGGCGCTCGAACAGCGGGCCCCTGAACGGGGCACACCATCCTCTGGGCTACCACCGGTGTCCGACATCGGTCAATGGGTTGCCACTCCCTTGCGCGGATGAGCATGAAACGGTCCAGCGTTGGCGCGGAACGAAGGTCGGTCGGCTCTCCGGCCCTCGTTCGCGGGCCGCCGGCCGCGTGCCGAGCGCGGATAGGGTGAGCCGCGTGGGCTACTTCATCGTCGTGATCGGCCAGACCGTGGTGCTCCCGATCGTCTCTGGCATCATCGAGCTGATCGTGGTGGGCGGTGACCCGGTGCTCGTGTTCGCGAAGTGGTGGGCGTTCTGGGGCGTCGGCACCCGGCTCGTGCTGGCGGGGATCGTGCAGGTCTCGGGGGGCGGACCGACGAGCGCGGTTCTGGGCGGCGGCACTCCGAGCATCCAGGAGAAGCAACTCACCAGTGAGCTCGGCGTCGCGAACATCGGCATGGGCGTCGCGGGCCTCCTGGCCCTGGTTCCGGGCTGGACGCTGCCTGCCGCAGCAGCGGGCGGGGTGTTCCTGCTCATCGCCGGGATTCTCCATCTGCCCAAGAAGAACAAGAACCCGCAGGAGACCGTCGCGACCTACACCGATCTGCTCGTCGGGGTCGTGATCGTCGTCTTCGCGATCTACACGGTGATCAGGGCGTTCAGCGGGTAGTCACCCTGCGACGGTCTGCAGTGCCCCTGCCACCGCGCGGATGACCTCGCGTCCCTGCTCCGGCTCGAAGCCGCGCGTGCAGACCGCGAGGTAACGCCGGGCATCCCCGTCGCCGATGAAGGCGACATCGTGCTCGATGCCGGGCACGTCCCCCGACTTCGATCCCCACGGCACACCGGAAGGCAGGACCGCGCCGATCCGAGGATGCTCCTGCCCGGCCAGCACCCCGCGCATCCACTCCGCGTGCTCCGCGTTCGTCACGGCGCCCGTCACCAGCGCACGCACGATCGCCACCAGGTCGGCCGCGCACGTCTCATTCGTCAGCCCTGCGCGCACCGCGCACGGGTCGCCGATGCGCCGCTCCATGCGTGTGCTCGCGGCGCCGCACAGGGCGAACGCCTCGGCGATACGCGCCGCACCGAGGCGATCGAACAGCACGTTGGTGGCCTCGTTCGACGAGCGCACGATCATCATGCGCACCAGCTCGGCGACGGATGCCGACGCGCCATCCGGCGGAAACGCCGCGTCTCGGTCATCGGGGTCGAGCACGAACGTCTCGGCCACGACGTCGTCGCCATCGTGGCCCCTGCCGACCTCGCCGCACACGAACTCGTGCCGGCATTCCAGCTCGGCGCCGAGCCCTGCACCACCGAACTCGCCCCGCTCGGCCGCCAGCACGGCGGCGAGCATCACGCCGAGCTTCACCGTCGATGCTGAGTAGTAGACGGTGTGCGATGCCCGGGAGGCCAGCACCCGTCCGGTGTGGTCGGTGAGGGCGTACGACACCGACGGGATGCCGTCGCTCGCCCACGAGGTCACCGGCGCCATGGCATCCTCCTCACGCATCGGCTTCTGATGGTGTCACAGGCGGGCCCGCGCTGCAGGCGGCTCCGCGTGTGCACCAAGAGAAGTGGAGGGAACTCCGGCGGGCAGACGAATCGCCCGAAGCCCGCGGCATTCGCGACTGAATTCGCATGCACGCCTCATCGGGCGGCGACGACAATGGAAGACAACGGCCGCCGTCG
Organism: Humibacter ginsenosidimutans; assembly: GCF_007859675.1. GTDB lineage: Bacteria > Actinomycetota > Actinomycetes > Actinomycetales > Microbacteriaceae > Humibacter > Humibacter ginsenosidimutans. Next base: position 3,344,255 of record NZ_CP042305.1, on the reverse strand, counting down.
GAGCCCCGTCTGCTGCCGCGTCACCGTGCCGGCGACCGACGCCGGCGACCGATGAGCTTCAGTGAGGCATCCCATGGGCACAACAGTGTTCGAGCGCCGACGCCCGAGCGCCTCCACCGTCGACCACGCGCTCTCCGGCACGCGGCAAGCGGTCTTCTGGCTCGAGGATGCCCCTGGCGACGCCTACCCGCCGCTCACCGCGGGCACCACGGCCGACCTCGTCGTCGTCGGCGGAGGCTACTCCGGTCTGTGGACCGCGCTGCTGGCGAAGCGTCGCGACCCGTCCCGTTCCGTCGTGCTGCTCGAGGCCAAGACCGTCGGCTGGGCCGCATCGGGTCGCAACGGCGGCTTCGCCGAGTCGAGCCTCACGCACGGCGAGGAGAACGGGCTCACCCGCTTTCCCGACGAGTACGAGCACCTTGCGCGAATGGGCCGTGCCAACCTCGACGCCATCGAATCCACCATCGCCGAGCTGAAGCTCGATGTGGACTGGGAGCGCAACGGCGCGATCGACGTGGCCGTCGAGCCGCACCAGCTGGAGTGGCTGCGCGAGGGCGTCGGTGAGGACTCCGTGTTTCTCGACGAGGCGGAGCTGCAGGCATCCATTCACTCGCCGACCTATCTCGGCGGCCTCTTCCACACGCGTGACAGCGCCATCGTGCACCCGGCGAAGCTGGCGCGGGCTCTGGCTCGGGCATGCGTGGATGCCGGCGTGCAGATCTTCGAGAACACCCCCGTCACCGAGCTGGTCACCGTCGGCCGCGGCGCACCGCGCACCGGCGCGGAGGGCGTCGACGTGCACACCGCGGCGCGCGACCTCACCGGACGCCCGACCGCCGCGGTCGTGCGCGCCAAGAAGGTGGCGCTCGGCACCAATGTCTTTCCGTCGCTGCTCAAGCGCAACCGGCTCTACACGGTTCCGGTCTACGACTACGTGCTCATGACCGAACCGCTGAGCGCCGAGCAGCTGGATGCCATCGGCTGGCAGGGGCGCCAGGGCCTCGGCGACAGCGCGAACCAGTTCCACTACTACCGGCTGAGCTCCGACAACCGCATTCTCTTCGGCGGCTACGACGCCGTGTACCACTACGGCGGCCGGGTGCGCGACGAGTACGAGGATCGACCGACGTCGCATCGCCGCCTCGCCGAGCACTTCTTCACGACCTTCCCGCAGCTGGAGGGTCTGCAGTTCACCCACAAGTGGGCGGGCGCCATCGACACGTGCAGCAGGTTCTGCGCGTTCTACGGCACGGCGCGCGGCGGCCGCATCGCCTACGCGACCGGGTTCACCGGGCTCGGCGTCGCGGCCACGCACTTCGGCGCCGAGGTGATGCTCGACTTCCTCGAGGGCAAGACGACGGAGCGCACCGCGACGCAGATGGTGCGCTCGAAGCCGATTCCGTTCCCGCCGGAGCCCGTGGCATCCATGGGCGTGAACATGATGCGCTGGGCGCTCGATCGGGCCGACCACAACGAGGGACGCCGCAACCTGTTCCTGCGCACCATGGATGCCGTCGGCCTCGGCTTCGACTCATGACCGGGCGGCGGCTCGCGGTGGCACCGCCGCCGCGACTGCGCCAGCTCTCGCGCATCGCGCCACGTTTTCTGGCGCGACAGCCGATTCCTGGCGCAGACACCAGTGACGAACCGACACCGAAGGACATCCCATGAACGCCCCGATGAACGCCGTCGACCTGATGAACGCACTCTCGGTCGAGCTCGTGTTCGTGCCCGTCGACCCGACGCAGGTGGTCGACGGAGCGCCGACGACCGGCGAGACGGCCATCGCGGAGCTCGGTGCCGCCGCCATCGGCGTGTGGGAGATGTCGTCGGGCGCGATGAGCGACACCGAGGTCGCGGAGGTGTCGGTCGTGATCGCCGGGTCGGCGAGCATCCAGCTGGTCGACGAGGGTCGCGTGCTGGCGGTCGGACCCGGCGACGTCATCCGTTTCGCGGGCGGCGAGCGCACCATCTGGCGCGTCGCCGACCGCGTGCGCAAGGTCTACGTCGTCGAGGCGGACTGACCCGCCGCAACCGTGCAGGATATACGGCGCGCGGAGTCGGATATGTCGCCCGCGACCCGCATATCCTGCAGCGCGATGTCCCGTCAGCGCGGCGGCGGCAGCGGGCGCCAGTCGTCGATGCCAGGTGGATGCCCCGTGCCGGCGCCACGAAGCCGCGGCAGAAAGTGGGCCCATCCGGCGCGGTGGCCAGGAACACGGGCATCCGGCAGCCCGCTGTGCGTCAGATCGACACGCGTGCCGCTCCCGATGGCGGTGAGCTCGAAGCTCACGGTGGATGCCCCGGGCGGCAGGTCGTCGCTGCCCGCGATGCCCCATGACACGACGACCCTGCGCGGAGGGTCGACCTCGAGGTACTCGCCCCTGATGGGGAACCCGGCGATGTCCACATCGAAACGACCGCCGGGACGTGGTTCGAGCACGGCGAACTCGCCCATCCACGCCGTCACGCCCCCGGGAGTGACGAGGTAGTCGAACACCACGTCGGGCGCGGCCTCGATCTCGATCGAGGTGCGGAAGTCAGGCACGAGGATGCCCTCTCCCGGCACTCGCGTCGCCGTCGCCGTGTTCGTGTGCGGGGTCGCCGCCACGGTTCCGAGCACCGCCCTCGACGGCGGCTTTCAGGCGGGCCAGGTGCGTCGGCCAGAACCGGTCGAGGTAGTCGCGCACGGCCACGAGTCCATCCGTGCGCACGGCGAACAGATGCCTGGTGCCGTCGCGCGTCTCCTCCACGAGCTCCGCATCGCGCAGCACCCGCAGGTGGTGCGACACCACCTGCTGCGACAGCGCGAGCGTTCCGGCGAGCTCGCCGACCGCACGCGGTTCGTCGCGCACGGCGGCCAGGATCGCCCGACGATTGCCGTCGGCGAGCGCCCGCAGCCCGCGATCGACGACGGCCGCCGCGCTTTCGGCATTCGCGTTCGCACCCACCGGACGACAGTACCATTCACAAGTTCACTCTTGTACTCACATCCATTTGTATTTAGAGTGCGGGTATGACCACGACAACACCGGCGGGCATCGCCCGCGCCTATATCGACGCCGTCGGCGCCCACGACCTCGCCTCCGTCGACGGCCTGCTCGCCGACACCCTCGAGGCCCGCGTCGGACCCGGCGCCTCGAACAAAGAACAGTGGATGCTCGCGCTCGCCCGCCTGCTCCCCGCCCTGCTGCGCAACGATGTCCGTGACGTCTACGAGCACGGCGACCATGCCTGCGTCGTCTACGACTTCGTCACCGACACCCCGGCCGGCGCCGTCGTGTGCGTCGAGAACCTGCACGTCGCCGACGGACGCATCACCGACATCGAGCTCGTCTTCGACAAGGTCGCGTTCGCCCCGGTGACCGAGGCGCTGAAGGAGCGGGCGGCCGCCCACCCCGCGGGTTGAGGCACCCAGCGAGACGTCCACAATTCAGGTCCAGCGCGCGACCAGCGGCCAGTACGTGCCGTTTCAGGCCCCTCCAGCCTGAATTACGTGCGGCTCACCCCCGCACAGCCGGCACCCGCAATCGACCGGCCCCGCCTACAGCCGCTCCGCGACCTTCTCCGCGGTGAGCCGCCCCATGCGGATGGCGCCGTCGACGTGCTGGTACCCCTCGCCGGCGAGGTCACTGGAAGAGAACCAGATCGGCCCGACCGGCGCTCGCAGGTCGGCACCCCATCGAGCGAGGCCGCCGAGGTCGAAGCTCGCCGCGTAGGCGCCGCGCGTCCACTCCTCCGAACCCCAGTCGCTCTCGTAGTACACGACCGGATTCTGTGCTTCTGGCCCGTAGTAGTGCGACAACGATTCGAGGATGCGCGCCCTGCGCTCCTCCGCCGGCAGCCGGAACACGTCGTCGGCGTTGGTGTCGGAGACGAAGCCGACCAGCGTGCCGCGTTCGTCGCCGAAGTTGGTGTTGTCGTACGCCTCGTGGCAGAGCTCATAGGGGCTGAAGGCGGTGCCGGAGAGACCGGCATCCCGCCAGAACGGGCGCTCGTAGACGGCGTGCACCTTGATGACGAACCCCATCGAGAGGTGCTGATGCATCTGGTGCTGAAGGCGCGGCAGCGGTGGCTCGAAGCTCACCCGGCTGATGAGGTGCGGCGGCACCGCGAGGATCGCCTGCTTGGCGTGCACCTCGACGGAGTCCGTGGTGACGGTCACACCGTCGTCGCCCCAGCGCAGCGCGCGCACCGGGTTGTTCAGCAGCACGTCGTCGCCGAGCCGTTCCGCGAGCCGTAGCGGCACCTGTTGCAGTCCACCGACCACGCGCTCGTCGAGAATGAAGTCCGCGTCGACGAGGTGGGAGAAGCTGCCTGCGGACGCCGCCATCAGCAAGGCCTGCAACGCCGAGAAGGAGTATGCCGGCTTCGTCAGCATGGCACCGGCGATGAAGAGGGCGATGTTGTCCCGCGCCTCCATGTCGTCGGTCTGCTGCTCGAGCCACCCGGTGAACGAGATGCGGTCGAGCTCCTCGGCGTTCGGCGTCTCCCACGGCCGGTTCGGGTCGACCTGCGCGACCATGCCGTCGAGCTTCTCGATGAGCTCGACCATCACCTTCTCGGTCGCCGCCGGCACCGGGAAGATCTCGCCGGTGAACCGCGTGAGCCTGCCGCTCGCATCGAGGTAGACGCTGTCACCGTCGCGGTAACGGGAGTACCGCTCGAGGCCGAGCTCCGCGATCGTCTGCTTGAGGGCGTCCTGCTCGGGCGACACCCACTGGCCGCCGAGCTCGAGCATGGCACCGTCGATGGTGTCGGTCCACAGCCGGCCGCCGACACGGTCGCGTGCCTCGAGCACGACCACGCTGTGCCCGGCCTTCTTCAGCTCGTTCGCCGCCGTGAGCCCGGATGCCCCGGCCCCCACGACGACGACGTCGCGCTGCATTTCCCCCATGCTCTCTTCCTTCCGTCTGTGGTGTTGGTGTTCGCATTCGTGGCGGCCTGTGCCAACGGTGTTCACACTGAGGCCGCCGCGGGGATCCGACTCCGCGGGGCTGGCATTGGGTCTGGCAGGAGCCGAGCGTCCAGCGAGGCGGGGGCATGTCCCGCGGAGTCGGATCCCCGCGGCGGCCGCCACCCGAGTCTCCAGCGTCAGCGGCCACCGCCAAGAGTCGATCCGACCACGGCCGCCACCCGGAAACCCCACTACGGATGACGGCCGCGCCGCGCCTACGCGAACGGGTTCGGCGTCATCGTGTACTTGGTCGACAGGTACTCGTGGATTCCCTCGAACCCGCCCTCGCGTCCGAGTCCGGACTGCTTGATGCCGCCGAACGGCGCTGCCGCGTTCGACACGACGCCCACGTTGAGCCCCATCATGCCTGTCTCGAGTCGCTCGATCATGCGCTGTCCGCGGGCGAGATCCTGCGTGAACACGTAGCTCATCAGGCCGTATTCGGTGTCGTTGGCGATGCGCACCGCGTCGTCCTCGTCCTTGAACGTGACGATGGCGAGCACAGGTCCGAAGATCTCCTCGCGCAGGATGTCGCTGCCGGGCCGCACGTCGGAGACCACCGTGGGCTCGTAGAACGTGCCCTCGCCTTCGATCGCGTTGCCGCCGGTGCGCACGGTGGCGCCGCGGGAGACGGCATCCTGCACCAGCGAGTTCGCCTTGGCGACGGCGCGGTCGTCGATGAGCGCACCGATGGTGACGCCGTCTTCGACCCCCGGGCCGACCTTGAAGGCCTTGACCTTCTCCGTGACCTTCGCCGCGAACTCCTCGGCGACGCTCTCGTGCACGATGAACCGGTTGGCGGCCGTGCAGGCCTCGCCGATGTTGCGGAACTTGGCGAGCAGCGCGCCCTCCACCGCCTTGTCGAGGTCGGCATCCTCGAACACGACGAACGGGGCGTTGCCGCCGAGCTCCATCGAGGTGCGCAGCACGTTGTCGGCGGCCTTCTTCATGAGCGAGACGCCCACCGGCGTGGAGCCCGTGAACGAGATCTTGCGCAGACGCGGGTCGGCGATGATCGGGTCGGAGACCGCGCCGGACGTCGACGTGGTGACGACGTTCACGACACCGGCGGGCAGGCCGGCGTCTTCGAGCAGCTTCGCGAAGTAGAGCGTGGTGAGCGGCGTGAGCGCTGCCGGCTTCACCACGACGGTGCAGCCGGCGGCGAGCGCCGGGCCGATCTTGCGCGTGGCCATCGCGAGCGGGAAGTTCCACGGCGTGATGAGGAAGCAGGGCCCCACCGGATGCTGCGACACGATCATGCGTCCCGTGCCCTCGGGATTCGTGCCGTAGCGGCCGGAGATGCGCACCGCCTCCTCGCTGAACCAGCGCAGGAATTCGCCGCCGTAGGCGACCTCGCCGCGCGCCTCGGCGAGCGGCTTGCCCATCTCGAGCGTCATGAGAAGCGCGAACTCCTCCTTGCGCTCCTGCATCAGGTCGAACGCCTTGCGCAGAATCTCGGCGCGCACGCGGGGCGCGGTGGCAGCCCACGAGTCTGCTGCCGCGACGGCGGCATCGAGGGCGCGGATGCCGTCGGCCGGCGACGCATCCGCGATCGACTTCAGCACCTCGCCGTTCGCCGGGTTGTAGACCTTGAGGTCACCGCCCTGCTCCCCGGCCACCCACTCGCCGCCGATGTACAGGCCGCTGGGAACGGCGGCCAGCAGTGCCTTCTCCGTCACCTTCTCGAGCGCACCCTTCGCACCCTCGAGAACGTCCTTCACCTTGTCATTCAGCATCTGCCAGAGCCTTTCCCACGATGTCGATTCCCTCGGCGAGCAGCTCGTCGGAGATGGCGAGCGGCGGGAGGAAGCGGATCACATTGCCCCACGTTCCGCACGTGAGCAGCACGACGCCCTGCGCGAGCACGGCGGCGTGCACGCGCGAGGTGAGCGCGGCATCCGGTGCCCCTGTGACAGGGTCGACGAGCTCGATGGCCATCATGGCGCCGCGGCCGCGCACGTCTCCGATACGGGGGTCGGCGGCCTTCAGCGCGTTCAGGCTGTCGCTCAGCAGGGTGCCGAGCTCGCGAGCGCGTTCGACGAGGTTCTCCTCTTCGTACGTCTCGATGGTGGCGATCGCCGCAGCGCACGCGATCGGACTGCCGGCATAGGTGCCGCCGAGGCCGCCGACCTGCGCGGAGTCCATGATGTCGGCGCGTCCGGTGACCGCGGAGAGCGGAAGGCCGCCAGCGATGCCCTTGGCCGTGGTGACGAGGTCGGGCACGATGCCGAACTGCTCGCTGGCGAACATGGTGCCGGTGCGGGCGAACCCGGTCTGCACCTCGTCGACGATGAACACCACGTCGTTGTCGTTAGCCCACTTCTGCAGCGCGGGCAGGAATCCCTCCGCCGGCACGATGAAGCCGCCCTCGCCCTGGATGGGCTCGATGAGGATGGCCGCGAGGTTCTCGGCGCGCACCTGCACCTCGATCTGCGCGATCGCGCGGGCGGCGGCATCCTCTCCGCTCAGCCCGTCGCGGAAGGGGTACGACATGGGAGCGCGGTAGACCTCGGGGGCGAACGGTCCGAAGCCGTTCTTGTACGGCATGCTCTTGGCCGTCAGCGCCATCGTGAGGTTGGTGCGTCCGTGGTAGGCGTGGTCGAAGACGACCACGCCCTGCTTCTTCGTGTAGTGGCGGGCGATCTTGACCGCGTTCTCGACGGCCTCGGCGCCGGAGTTGAACAGGGCGCTGCGCTTGTCGAAGTCACCGGGGGTGAGCCGGTTGAGCGCCTCCGCGACCTCCACATAGGAGTCGTAGGGCGAGATCGTGAAGCAGGTGTGCGTGAACTGCGCCACCTGGCGCTGCACGGCCTCGACGACACGCGGGGCGGAGTTGCCCACGCCGGTGACGGCGATGCCGCTGCCGAGGTCGATGAGCGAGTTGCCGTCGGCGTCGACGAGCACGCCACCGCCTGCGGCGACCGTGGCCACCTGGATGCTGTGGCCCACTCCCTTGGCCACAGCCTGCGCCTTGCGCTCGAGAACCTTGCGAGACTCCGGTCCGGGAATCTCTGTGACGAGCCGCCGCTCCTGCGGCAGCTGCGGTCCGCCGACCGGAACGGTGCCGGTGGGCGTGTCGAGGATGGTCATCGTTGTCTCTCTTCGTGTGGTGTGGTGCCCGGGTCTACCGTCACCGGGTTCTGCGGTCGCCCGCAAGGCAAGCACGCTCTCGCGTTCAGAACTCAGGAGCGACGCCGAGTGAAGCCCCGATGATCCGCTGACTCGTCCGCGGTCTTCCCTGGCGAACGCGAACGATCCTGAGTTCTGAACGGATGGCTCCGTGCATGGGCTCAGGTTAGGCCCGGTGCGAGAAGATGGGGCTGTACAGATTGGACAGTCAAATGCGCCTGGCTGGCCAGTTTGTACAATCAAGGCATGCCGACGCCCACCGTGCGTATCCTGCTCGCCCGCCGGGAGCTCGGCCTCGAGCTGCTCACACCGCGGGATGCGCTGCCTCCCGACACTCTGGACGCTGCGGTGTCGTGGGTGCACAGCTCCGACCTCGCCGACCCCACCCCGTTCCTCGGCCCGGGCCAGGTGCTGCTCACGACGGGCACCCAGTTCGGCGCCGCGATCGGCGGCGTCGGCGCCAAAGAACCGGTGCCCCATCGAGCGCGGGGCCACTCGCGAACCGCGCACGACGATGATTCCGACTACGCCGGTTACGTGGCACGCCTCGCCTCCACGGGAGTGGTTGCGCTCGGCTTCGGCACCGGCGTCGTGCGGGCCACGCCCGACGGCCTCGTCGCCGCGTGCCTGGCGAGCGGCATGCCGCTTCTCGAGATCCCCTACCGCACCCCCTTCATCGCCGTCGCCCGCTACGCCGCCGACCTCGTCGCCGAGCAGGCGTACGCGCGCAACACGTGGGCCCTCGCTGCGCAGCGCGCCGTGTCGCTGGCCGCCCTGCGACCGGACGGGCTCGACGCGACGCTCGCCGAACTGGCCAGGCAGCTCGGCCGGTGGGTGGCTCTGGTGGATGCCGACGGTGCGGTCGACCGGGCGTTCCCGGCTCGCGCCGTGCAGGCCTCCGTGCGCGACGTCGTCACCGCTGAGGCGATGCGGATGCTCCGCGCCCGCCGTCGTTCAGGCGCCACGGTCTCCGAGGCGGGCACAGTGATCGCGCTGCAGACCATCGGTGCGAGCGATCGACTGCTCGGTGTGCTCGCGCACGGGGGCGCCGACGAGCCTGACCAGGCAGCGCAGCAGGTGGTCACGAGCGTGGTCGCACTGGCGGGCCTCGCGCTCGAGCAGGGTCACGCCCTGGGGTCGGCGCGAGCCGCCCTGCGGCGCTCGCTGTTGCACTCCCTCGAGCAGAGCCGGTGCCTTGTGGGCGAACTGGGCGGGGAGGCGGGGCTGAGCGAGGCGTCCGTCACCGCCCTCGATCGTGCGCGGGCGCAGGTCGACGCAGCCACCGAGGTGCAGGAGGCGTCGCCCGCCGGGGCCGACGCGCTGCCCGCTCTGCTGCGCTTCGAAGACGAGGATTCCCGTGCCCGCGCTGCGGCGCTCCTCGCGCCGCTCGCCGCGCGCGATCCCGACGGCGTGCTCGCCCAGTCCGTGCTCACCTGGCTGGAGCGCAACGGCGTCTACGACGCTGCAGCGCGGGATCTGGGCGTGCACCGGCACACGCTGAACGCGCGCATCCGTTCCGCCGAGCGAGTGCTCGGGCGCGACTTCGACGTCTTCGCCGATCGCGCCGAGGTATGGGCGGCGCTGCGGATGCGCTGACACACCCGGGCGGGCGTCAGCGAGCGGTGAGAAGTCCGTCGACGAGGGCGCGCAGACCTTGCAGGTAGGTGTCGCGGCCGGCGAGCGCGGGCCACTGGTGTCCGATGGCGGCGAGGTGCGGCAGCCAGGTCGGGTCGACGTCGGCGAGGAACCGGTCACGGTCGGGCGACGGTGCCGTGTCAGGCGACTGCCGCCCGGTGCCAGGTGCGTGCTGCGCCGTGCGGGCTCGCACGAGGATCTCGCCCACGGTGTAGTACCAGATACTGCGGAAGACGGCGACGGCATCCGCCTGCGTGCAGCCGTGGTCGAGCGCGGCACCGACGATGACGTCGACGCTCCAGAGCGACGATTCGCCCAGCACGCCCACGAATCCGTCAGAGGTGAGCACCTCGGCCGCCCACGACCACGAGGCGAGGACGTCGTGCATGGTGGCTGCGGCGACGACGATGCGGTCGCGCGGGTCGTCAGGGAGCTGAGGTCGGCTCGCCTGAGCAGCATGCTCGTCGAGCAGGAGCATCAGCAAGTGCCCTTTGTCGCGCACATGGTGATACAGCGTGGTCGAGCCGATGCCCAGCTCGGTCGCGAGGCGCCGCATCGTCAGCTTCTCCCAGCCGTTCTCGTCGATCAGCCGGCGCGCCGCCACCAGGAGCTGCGCCCTGGAGGTCGCCGGCGGGCGACCGGGTCGGGGCGACGACGGCGGAGACTCGGGCACCGCTTCATCATGCTGTCCCGTGCCGCCCAAGCAAAACCGATGAGCGAGCGATTGACAGGATGCCTGCATCTTCCTAATTTAGGAACATGTTCCGAAATACCCTTGTCGAGTCTCGACCCACCCGCCTCCAGGACGGCCGCGACCCGCGGGCCGGCCTGATCCTGGCCACCGTCGCCATCGTGCAGTTCATGGTGTCGCTGGACCTGTCGATCGTGAACCTGGCCATCCCGCGCATCGAGCTCGGCCTCGGCTTCAGCAACATCGGCGCGACCTGGGTGATCGACGCCTACGCGATCACCTTCGGCGGCCTGCTGCTGTTCGGCGGCAAGGCGGCCGATCGTTTCGGCCGCCGCCGCATCCTTCTCCTCGGTCTCGCGGTGTTCGCGCTGGCGTCTCTCGGCGGCGGCTTCGCTCCGAACGCCGGCAGCCTCATCGCGGCTCGCGCGGCTCAAGGCGTGGGCGCGGCGCTGCTGTCGCCTGCGGCCCTGGCCCTGCTCACCTCGACCTTCTCCGGTGGCAGGCCGCGGGTGAGGGCGTTCGGCATCTGGGCCGCCGCCAACGCCGCCGGCGGTGCGCTCGGCGTGCTCATCGGCGGAGTCCTCACCCAGTACGCCGGCTGGCGATCGGTGATGTTCGTCAACGTCGTGATGGCGGCCGGCACGCTGCTGCTGGCCTGGCGGGCGCTGCCGACAGATGCGCGTTCCGCCGCGCCCGGACGCCTGGACGTCCTCGGCGCTGTGCTCGGCACCGGCGGCATCTCGCTGCTGGTCTTCGGCGTGGTGCGCACCGACCAGTACGCCCGGGGTTCGCCGGTCACCCTTCTCACGCTGTCGGCTGCGCTCGTGCTGCTGCTGGCCTTCGTGTATGTGGAACGGGCCGTGGCGCGCGATCCGTTGGTGCGTCTCGGCCTGTTCGCGAACCGCGCGGTCGCAGGCGCCAACCTCTACAACCTGTTTCTCGGCGGGGCGATGGCCGCCACTTTCTACTTCATGTCGCTCTATCTGCAGGGCGTTCTGCGCACCGATCCCGCCCTCACCGGGCTCGAGTTCCTGCCCTTCGCGCTGGGCGTGGTGGTCGGCTCCGTGATCGCCATCAGGCTCGGCTACCACGTGAGCCCGCGCACCCTGCTCGCCGGCGGCGGGCTGCTCACCGCCATCGGCTTCATCTGGTTCGGGTTCATTTCGGCCGACGGCACCTTCGTCACCGGTGTGCTCGGGCCGTCCATCGTGGCGAGCATCGGATTCGGGCTGTGCCTCGGCCCCGTGGTCTCCACCGCGACGATCGGGGTGGCGCCCCAGGAGGCGGGCAGCGCGTCCGGTCTGCTCAACAGTTCCCGCCAGATCGGCGCGTCGCTGGGTCTTGCGGCGCTCGGTGCCGCGGCCGCGGCCGGCACCGGCCCTCTCGCCACTCCCCAGACGCTCACCAGAGGATACGCGCTCGGGATGCTCATCGCCGCAGGCATGCTTCTCGCGGCCGTGGTCGTCGCTCTCACGGTGATTCCGGGAACGATGCCGACGGCATCCAGCGACCGCCAGGCGCCTGGCGGCGACTCAGCATCCGGCAGCGGATCAGCATCCGACGTCGGTCCCACGTGCGGGGATGGTGCGGCGGGAGAAGACGCCTGATCGGTCGCCCTGATGTGATGGCGCAGGTTCTCGACATCGGGCGCAAACCTTCGAGTACGCCGATCGGCGTACTCGAAATGCGCCGGCCGACGGATGGCCGGACCCGGTCGATTCGGGAGGATCGAAGTATGAGTCCGGCATCCGCGTGCTCCGCGCCGCCATTGTCTTGTGGGGCGGTACCCGTCTCCGCGTCCAGCATCTGTACCACCCCGACCGCCCGATCCGCACCGACCGCCCGAATCGCCCTGAGCAGCCGAACCGTGCCGAGCGCCGGCACCGCGCCACGAATCCGAGTCTCGCAGAGCGTCAGCGTCGGGGGCACCGCCGACGGGCGCCGATGAACGGCCACGCGGTCGTCGCGGGCGGCGGCATCGGCGGCCTCGCTGCAGCGGTCGGCCTGCTTCGAGCCGGGTGGGAGGTGACGGTGCTGGAGTCAGCGCCCGACTTCTCCGAGGTCGGCTCCGGGTTCGCGCTCACCGCCAACGGCGTCACCGCCCTGAGCGCGCTGGGGCTCGGTGAGGAGACACGTTCCCTCGGACACCCGTTGCGCGCCGAGGGCACCCGCGATGTGCACGGCCGCTGGATCGCCCGGCTCGACGCGGAAAACGCGCCGGAGAGCTTGCGACTCCATGGGGTGCACCGGCAACGTCTGCACGGCATGCTCCTGGCGGCGGCACACGGGGCAGACCTGCACCACTCGGCCACGGTGCACGGGGTCGAGCCAGGAAGCCTCCCCGGCGAGTTCGCCAGGGTGCACGTGACCGAGAACGGCACGACGCGACGGCTGAGCGCCGACCTCGTGGTGGGCGCGGATGGCCTGCGCAGCGTCGTGCGCGCCGGTGTCGACCCCGCCGTGCGGGTTCGGTATTCGGGCATGTCGTCGTGGCGCGGAATCGCCGGCAGCACGGACCTGATCGGCGACGCGTTCCGCGCGTACTGGGGACCGGCCGCCGAATTCGGCGCGCTCCGGATCGATCAAGGCGAGATCTACTGGTACGGCTACGTGCGGCTCCCCGAGCACACAGACTTCTCCGACGAGCTCGACGCCGCGCTCACCCGTTTCGCCGACTGGGCAGAGCCGGTGCCTGCGCTCATCGCAGCGACCGATCCCAGACGGCTGCTCCGGCACGACGTGTACGAGCTGTCGCCGACGGCACACCGCATCGCCGCGGGCCGCGTGGTGCTGCTCGGCGATGCCGCCCACGCCATGCTGCCCACCATGGGGCAGGGTGTGAACACGGCCCTGGAGGACGCAGCCGCCCTCGGCCGCGTTGTTCGTCCTGGAGAGCTGATCGATGGTGTCGCTCGCTACTCGGCAGAACGGTACGGCCGTACTCGTGGCATCCAACGCCGGTCCGCGATGATGGCGCGGATCGGCTCGCATCTGAGCAATCCCGCGGCCGTCGCCGCGCGCAACGGGCTGATGCGGCTCGCTCCCGTCGGTGCGATGGCCTCGTCGTCGTCGCGCATCTTCGACTGGTTGCCGCCCGCGCCGCTCCCCGACGCGGACGACTGACGCCGACGCCGCTACTCCGCACGGCGTACGCAAGGTGTCTTCTCGCGTCGGATGCCCGGGCAGGGATCCGCGCGAACGATGGAACCATGACAGAACGCCGCAACACCCTCATCGATCTGAGTGATCGCTCCCAGAAGTTCGCCCTCGCCGGGCTCGCCGTCGGCATCGTCGGCCTGGTCATCCAATGGATCGCGGACCCGGCGAAGTTCGGATACTCGTTTCCGCCAGGCATCTGGTTCATCGCCGCGTTCGGCCTCGTGACGATACTCACCTCGCGCTGGTCGTTCAGCGCCGTCTTCTCCGTGCTCATCGCAGCGTGGATCATGTTCGGCGGCATCGCGACCGACAAGCTCCAGCCCAACCTGGTGTCGCATAACCTCGGCACCGTCACCGGCAACGTGGTCATGAGCATCGGACTGATCGTCACCGTGGTCTTCGGCATCATCAGCATCGTGCTCCGGCTGCGCCGGCGCCGCGGCCGGACGGTGTCGCGCGGACCCGCCGCCGGCTGACGGCCGACGTCCTCGCATCCCAGGGCGGTGGGGTACAGGATGGTCCGGGGGGGATTCCATGACAGCTGACAACGACACATCGTCCGAGACCGATTCTGTCGACTCCGCCGAGAAGGCGAACGAGAAGGCCGCGGTACGCGACGACGACGGGGCGCACGTGACCGCATCGACCGACGCGCGAGCCGCTGACTCCGGGGAGCCCGACTCCGGGGTCACCGACTCCGAGCCCGACGTCTCTTGGCGCATGCCGTCGGAGACCGCGCCGCAGCAGCGGGTGTGGATGGCCTTCCCACCCGGCGGCAGCTATCTCGGCGAGGCGGAGAGCCTCGAAGCGGCGCGGGCGGCGTGGAGCGAGGTGGCCCACAGCATCCTGCCGTTCGAGCCGGTGACCATGGTGGTCGACCCGCACGACTTCGGGGCGGCACGGCGCACGCTGTCGTCCGACGTCGAGATCGTGCTCGCACCGCTCGACGACGCGTGGATGCGCGACATCGGTCCCACGTTCGTGCTCGGCGACGACGGTCGGCTCGGCGCAGTCACCTGGCGCTTCAACGGCTGGGGCGCGCAGGAGTGGGCGCGGTGGGGCAACGACTCCGTGATCGGGGCGTTCGTGGCGGCGCGAAGCGGGGCGCGCAGGGTGCTGAGCGAGCTCGTGAACGAAGGGGGCGGCATCCACGTCGACGGGCTCGGCACCGTGCTGCTCACCGAGACCGTACAGCTCGATCCGCACCGCAACCCCGACACGTCCAAGGCCGATGTCGAAGCCGAGCTCGCCCGCACCATCGGTGCCACGAACCCGATCTGGTTGCGCCGCGGCCTGTATCGCGACGCCCAGCGCTTCGGCACGCGAGGACACGTCGACATCCTGGCCACCATCCCGTCACCGGGCAGGCTGCTCGTGCACGTGCAGACGGATGCCGAGCATCCCGATCACGAGATCACGCACGAGATCCTCGACACGCTTCGCGCCTCGCGCACGCCCGACGGCGAGGAGTGGGACATCATCGAGCTGCCGGCGCCACAGGTGCTGCGCGACGACGAGGATTTCGTCGACTACAGCTACGTGAACCACCTGGTCGTCAACGGCGCCGTGATCGCGTGCACGTTCGGCGACCCGAGCGATGCCCAGGCGCGAGACATCCTGGCCGAGGCGTATCCCGGCCGCGAGATCGTCGGGGTGGATGCCCGCCCCATCTTCGCGCTCGGCGGCGGCATCCACTGCATCACGCAGCACCAGCCGGCGATCGTCACCCCCTGAGGGCGCGGGTCGGCGCCGCTCGAGCTGACGGAGCTCAGACCAACCGCATCACGACCACGAGGACGATCGCGGTCGCGACGGTCGCACCGATCAGCAGCACGACGGGTCCCACGCCACGCACCCGCCTGTACACGAGGGAGCCCAGAAGCGCGATGCCGAGAACGATGACGGCGATCCAGTAGGCGACGCCCGTCGTGTCGGCGATCGACGTCAGGCCGTAGACGCCCTCGCCGATGCCGATCCCCGCGAGCAGACCGCCTCCGAGCGCCGCGCGGTAGCCGCGTGAGTGCAGCCACGCGGCGGCCACCCCGACGAACGGACCGACGACGACGCCGATCAGCCCCCACGTGACAGGCGAGTACGCGAAGCCACGCGCCGTCGACATGGCGCTGTAGCCGACGACCAGAAGCACGAAGCTCAGGGCGCCGAGAACGGCCGCGATGCGCGGCGTCGCCCGCGACCAGAACACGAGAAGTGCCGTGACGAGGGTCCAGCCGCTCGCCGAATTCGACAGCGGGCGCACGGCATCCGGAAGAACGCCCTGCGCCCACGACTCGAGGCAGCCGATCGCGAAGCTCGCCACCACCACGACGATCGCGCGCGGGAGCCACCCGACGACGCGGCCGGACCTGGTCTGATGCGCCGCTGCGGGCTCGGGGGTCATGCGAACTCCGCCAGCGCCGCGCGGTAGCGCTCGACGTCGGCACGCGTCTCGGCCGTGACGAGCAACGCGTGCGCACCGATGACCCGGGTGAAGGTTCCCAGGCAGGGCACCTCGACGATCTTCGTCAGGCCGCGTCGCCACGCCGGCACAAGCGCGTCGAGCGCCATACGCTCCGGGCTTTCGCCGGCGGAACGCCGCATGCCATCGATATGCCGACGGTTGAGCTGTTCCATCCATTGCCGGCCTTCGTCCGTCATCGCCTCGGAACCGATGTCCTCCCGCCAGGACGGGCCTACGAGTTCACGAAGAAGGTGGCTTCGTTCGTCCGACCCGAGTTCCGAGCCGTGCAGCCGGTCGAGGATGCCGGGATCGCGCGGCGCGCCGACGTGCTCGATGCACGCCTTCCACATGCCGGGCCAGGACTCCTGCCACGCGGCGATCGGCGCTGACGCTCGCGCCGAGGCATCCAGCTGCGGCGGGGTGTCGACCAGCTCGGGCGGCAGATCGTCTCCGACAGGATGCAGCTGCCAGGCTTCGCGGATCCACAGCAGCTCCAGCAGCGTCTGAGATTCGCCCTCGACGGTGATCACCATGTCGTGCGGCCACGGATTGCCGGGAATCGGCCTCAACGAACGCATACGACCTCCTCGGGCTGCGCTTCGACCATCATGGCGAACAGAGCAGCTCATTCCACCTTGCGCACTGACTCGCCACGAGTCATGCGTAGTGATACCGGCACGCCGCGATGCGCACTTCGTCATCGATCACCTTGTAGACCAGGCGATGTTCGTCGGTGATGCGCCGTGACCAGTAGCCGGCGAAGTCATGCTTCAGCGCCTCGGGTTTGCCGATGCCTTCGTTGCCGCCCCGCTGAATGTCCGCGAGCAACGCGTTGATCCGCTTCAGCACTCGGCGATCCTGAGCCTGCCACCAGAGGTAGTCCTCCCAGGCGTTCTCGTCCCAGACGAGCAGCACCTCAGTCGGTCTCGATCAGATCGTGCGCCCGGCCTTTGCCCGCTTCCAGTCGCTCCATCGCGTCGAGAAGCCTGCGCGCGTTGGCGGGAGAGCGCATGAGGTAGGCGGTTTCCCGGAGGGATTCGTAGTCCTCGAGAGAGACGATGACGACGGGCTCGTGTCCGGAACGCGTGACGACCACCTCTTCGCGGTCGTCGACGACCGAGTCGAGAACGTCGGCATAGCGAGCCCGTGACTCGGTGTAACTCATCGTCTTCATGACATCCTCCTGTACAGAAAATTGTACATCATGCACCTCACCCGAACTGCTCCCGCTTGAGCTGCACGACGCGGCGAGCCGCGGCATCCACCTGGGCGGCGAAGGCCGGGTCGGACTGCGCCTTCGCCACCACGGCGACCACCATCGGCGCGGCGACGGTCGGGTCGGCGCTCACCAGCACGATGTCCACGCCCGCCTCGATCGCGAGCACGGCGCGGTCGGCCGGCGACCAGGACTGCACCTGCTGCGCTGCAGAGAGATCGTCGCTCATCGTCACGCCCGTGAACCCGAGCGTGTTGCGGAGCAGGCCCGTCGCGATCGCCGATGAGAACACCGCCGGCGAATGCGGGTCGAGTTCGGAGTACACGGCGCTCGAGATCATGACCACTCTGGCGTCGTGCTCGATCTGGGTGTGGAAGACACCGACGCTCGGACTCGTCGCCGTGGTCGTGGTGTCGGTCACGCCGGAGTTCGTGTCGGTGTTCTCGGTGACGGCGCCGAGACCCGGAAAGTGCTTGATCACGGGCACGACGCCCGCGGTGTCCATGCCGGCGCGAAACGCGTCAGCGTGGCTGGTGATCACCTCGGGCGTGTAGCCGAACTGCCTATCGAAGCCGCCGATCGGCGGGTTGTTCGCCGCGGCCTGCGGCGACGCGATGAGGTCGACCACCGGGGCGAGGTTCATGTTGACCCCGGATGCCTGCAGCTGCCCGCCCCAGCGCTGGGCGGCATCCGCCAACGCGTCTGGCGCCATCGCGCCTTGTTGCAGCGCCGTGGGCATGGTGTCGAAGCCCGGTCCCTGCAGCACCTGCACCTCGCCGCCCTCCTGGTCGGTGGCGACGAAGAGCGGCAGCCCCGCGGTCGCGTCGGGCGAGACGAGCGCGGTGAACTGCGAGACCACCGCTTTCGTGGCGGCGGTGCCGCCGTGCGCGCGCCCCGCGAGGAAGACGTTGCCGACGTGCAGCGTGCGCACGGCATCGAGGGTGGCGGACTCGGCCTCGGTCGCCTGCGTGCCGACCATGAACAGCTGGCCGACCTTCTGCTGCAGTGTCATGCCGGCGATCGGATCCGTCGGCGTGGGCGTCGGCGTGACTTTCGGCGTCACAGTGGCCGTGCGCACCGCGGAGGTGTGCGGCGCGTGGCCGGATGCCGCACATCCGGCCACACCGCCGCCGAGCAGGGCTGCGACCGCGACCAGGACGGCCGCGCGGAGCATCCGACCGCTCGCAGTTCGCACGCCCTCGATCGTAGGCTGGCCGCTCGATCGGCGGGCGACGGTCAGGCCGCCGCGGGCTCCAGTTCGCCGGCCTCCGCGTCGTCGGCGACGGACTTGCCGTCGTTGTCGTCGCGGAACGGGTCGTCGCCGTTGCGCTTCGCGTTGTAGAGGTCGAGGTTGAGGATGCCGTTGCGCTTCGCCACGATCGTCGGCACGAGCGCCTGCCCGGCCACGTTGATCGCCGTGCGGCCCATGTCGATGATCGGGTCGATCGCCAGCAGCAGGCCGACGCCGGCGAGCGGCAGTCCGAGCGTGGACAGCGTGAGCGTGAGCATCACGGTCGCACCCGTGGTTCCCGCTGTCGCCGCTGAGCCGATCACGGCGACCACGATGATCAGCAGATACTGACCGAACGTGAGGTGGATGCCGTAAAACTGCGCCACGAAGATCGAGGCGAGCGCGGGGTAGAGGGCGGCGCATCCGTCCATCTTGGTCGTGGCGCCGAGCGGCACCGCGAACGCCGCATACTCGCGCGGCACGCCGAGGTTGCGCTCGGTGACGCGCTCGGTCAGCGGCATGGTGCCCATCGACGAGCGGGACACGAAGCCCAGCTGGATCGCCGGCCAGGCGCCCGAATAGTACTGCTTGATCGACAGCCCGTTGGTGCGCACGATGATCGGGTACACCACGAACAGGATGATGACGAGGCCCACGTAGATGGAGATCACGAAGACGCCGAGCGAGCCGAGGGCATCCCAGCCGTAGGTGGCGACGGCCTTCGCGATGAGCGCGAGCGTGCCGAGCGGGGCGAGCCGGATGATCCACCACAGCACCTTCTGGATGATCGCCAGCACCGACGAGGTCAGGCTGAGGAACGGCTCCGCCTTCTTGCCCACGAAGAGCGCCGCGATGCCGATCGCCGCCGAGATGACGAGCACTTGAAGCACGTTGAACTGCACGCCAGTGGTGACGGCGAGGTCGGCGCCGGTGCCGGTCACCTGCGACTGCGCGCCGAGCCCGAACACGTTCGACGGGATGAGCCCGATGAGGAACGCCCACCACGATCCGACGTGCTGCGGCAGCGCCTCCGACGACTTCGAGACGCCGGTGTGCGCGCCGGGCTGCACGATGAGGCCGAGCGCGATGCCGATGAGCACGGCGATGAAGGCCGTGATCGCGAACCAGATGAGCGTCTGGACCGCGAGCCGTGCAGCGTTGGACACCTGGCGCAGGTTGGCGATGGAGCTCACGATCGCCGTGAACACCAGCGGGACGACCGCCGCCGTGAGCAACGAGACGTAGGAGTTGCCGATGGTCGTCACCGTGGCGGTGAGCCAGTTCGGATCGAGCTGCGTGCCGCCCATCGAACGGGCGATGAGGCCGATGACCACGCCGAGCACCAGACCGGCGATGATCTGGTTGCCGAACGAGGTCAGCCAGCGCGGCGCCCGTCGTTTCGGCTTCGGCGTATTCGCGGGGTCGTCTCCTGCGGGGTTCTTGGCAGTCTGGGTGGTCGAAGTCACCCCGACACGCTAATGAGGGCGCGCCGGCCGCGCTGGCGCTGTGACGCTCTGTTACGGGGCCAGGGGCGTGCGCCACGCGCCCCTGGCCGTCACGCCTCAGACCGAGACGTCGCCGCAGAGGTGCACGTGCACACCGAGTTCGTCGAAGAGCGCCGCCTTGGCGAGCAGCGCACGGTCGGCGGTGTCGGCATCCGGCGCGTACACGACCTGCGCATGGTTGGCCTTGTGCCGTGCCATGAGCTGATCGCGACTCACCCCGTGCAGCACGGCGTTCATGATGGGCCATTCCGGGTTCGTGGCGTCGAGGCGACGCTGCGTCTCCTCGGCCGGCAGGCCGGCGACGTGTCCGCGGCCGAGGTCGACGTGCAGCTCGCCGTCCATGATGAACACGCGCGACCACACGATCTCGCCGGGCTTGGAGCATCCGCTGAGCGTGCCGCCGCCGAGCGGGAAGAACATCGGGTCCTGCCGCATGGCATAGCTCTTGTCGTAGCCGCCGTTGTGCGAGGCCGGCACCGAGCCGGAGATCTCGAAGACCCAGACGAACTCGCCGTCGTATTCTTCGCCCCACCGGATGTCGTGAAGCGTTGTGGCCGGGTCGAGTCCCATCGCCGTCCAGATGCGGTTCGTGACCAGCGCGTCCACGGCCACGCCTTCGTCCACCTCGTTGAAGTGCGGAAGCGCCACACCCGCGTACAACTCGCGGCTCCCGTCACGGCTGAACACCGCTGGGCGCTCGAGGTTGTTCAGCAGCCCCTCGGCGAGGTCACTGGCCGGCACGGTGTCCTTCAAGCCCTGCTGGTACTGGATGCCGACGGCATCCAGTCCGAAGTCATCGGCGATGCGCAGGGCGGCCACGTACATGCGGAATTGGCTCATCACCTGGTCCTCGGTGAGCTCGGTGGCCGCATCGGTGCCGAATCGGAACTCGAACCCGCGATCGTCGAGCCACGACTTCACCGCCGATGCCTCGGCCTCCGTCACCCTCTTCATCTCCGCGACGAGCGCGCTCTGCGACAGCCGCTCCTTGAAGATGCCGAGCGGATTGAGCAGTTCGTCATCGAAGATCGCGTTGTACATTCCCATGCAGCCCTCGTCGAAGACCCCGATGATGGCCTTCTCGTCGCGCAGCTGACGAGCCAGGGCGACGCCGAGCTGTACCTCCGCACTGTCGACGTCGAGCGCGGGAAGATCCCGCACGTGCGAGAGGTCGTGCACGATCCCGCCGGTCTCGAGCCACTCACCGAGCTTCTCGCGGGCCCAGTCGTCGGTGAAGTCCGGGCTCCACAGCGCCGAGTAGGGCACCTGCGCCTTCGTCATGCTGCCGGTGAGGTTGAGCAATCCGACCAGGCCGGGAAAATCCCCCGCCCAGTTCGCCACGACGAGAATCGGCCCGCGATGCGTGCGCAGTCCGGGCAGCACGTGGTGGCTGTACTGCCAGACCGCGTCGACCACGACGACGGGCGCATCGACGGGGATGCCTTTGAACACCTCGATGCCCGCGCGCTGACTGTCGATGAAGCCGTGGCCCTTGCTCTCGTCGAACGGGTGCGCTCTCGTGACCGACCATCCGAGGGACTCGACCGCAGCGGCGAAATCGTCTTCCAGCTTCTGCTGCGTCGGCCAGCACTTGATGTTCGCGCTGGGCCGCAGATCGCCGCTGGCCACCGTGTACAGCGTTCGGGGCTCGGCCTCCGGACGAGTAAGTGCGGTCGGCAGCGTGTAGGTGCTCATTTCGAGTTCTCCCGTGGTGTTGGTGATGGGCTGAGGTCGATGGAGTCTCCGGCGGCGAGTCCCGCCGTCGACGCGGTGAGGGTGCCGAGATCGGGATGCGCGAGCTCGATCGTCACGGCGCCGACGTGTCCGCCGAGCACGCGCAGCGACGCGCCACGGGCGTCCGCGTCGATGACGCCCCACCCCGTGCCGGCCGTGAACGGGATCCTCACGCGCCCGTCGCGGAAGACCGCCCGCGCAGGGGCGAAGCGCAGTCGGCCGCCCGGAGCATCCCAGTCGGCGCCGGTCAGCGCGAGCAGAACACCCCAGCTGGCCATCGAGCGCGCGTAGTGGTTGCCGCACTCCGCCTCGTTCCACGGATTGCGCCGGATGCCGTCGTGCCTGGCTCGCGTCGCCCGCACGATTTCGAGCCCTTCGTCGACGAGACCCTCGTAGATGAGGTGCGTGGCGACCTGGTATTCGATGCCGGTCCACACCTCGTCGGAATAGACGAACGGGATGTGCGGGCGACCGCCGTTCGGCCAGGTGCACAGCACCAGGCCCTCCTCGTCGTTCAGCGCGTACGTGCGCTGCACGCTCGCGTAGGCGTCGAATCCCCTGCGGAAGTTGTGTCGATGGATGGCCTCGACGGCCGAGCGCACGTGATCGGCGGGCAAGATGTGCCCGAGTCCCACGAGGTGCGCCAGAGTCTGGCCGAACAGCTGATCGCTCAGGCATCCCGTGCCGTATTGATAGCGCTGAGCGTCGACGTCGTCGAGCCGTTGATCGTAGTACTCGCCGTTGAACAGCATGCGGTCGACCAGCGCGGATGCCGTCGCCGCGGCGCGCGAGTACCGCTCGCCGGCTTCCCCGTCGCCGAGGTGCTCCGCCATGCGTGCCCCCGCGGCGAGCGCCGCGATGAACATGGAGTTGGCGAGCGAGTTCTCGCCGTAGAACTCGATGTCGTAGGTGTTGTGCTGCCGGCTGTCGAGCACGCCGTCGCCGTCGGAGTCCCACTCGGCGAACGCGAAGTCGAGTGCCAGCCTGGCCGCCGGCCAGAGCTCGGACAAGAAGCCGTCGTCACCGCTCGTGCGCCACTCGCGATAGAGCCGCACGATCGTGCCCATCTGCCCGTCGACCGCCGGATGGAACTCCAGCGGCTCGGCGTCGAACACGGAGTTGGTGCGGAATCGCATCCTGCCGTCGGGCAGCGTCTCATTCATGAATTCGTTGCGGCGAGCGTTGCGCTCCAGACTCGGAAACAGCGCCGCGAGGGTCTGCGCGTAGTTCCACACGTGTGTGCAGGTTCCCTCGCAACTTCCCGCGTGGTCGAAGCTGCCCTCCCACGCGGCGAACCGTCCCTCCGGCGTTCCGTCCGCAATGCGGAAGCACGTGGTGCTGCGCGCGGCGACGAGAGTCGAGCTCGCGGCATCCACCACCTCCGGCGGCAGCGTGCTCGCAAAGAGCGCATCGCGGAACGCCCGCGTGGATGCCTCCAGCTGGGGCAGTCGGTGCGTGAGGTCGGCGGCGACGGACCAGGCATCCGCGTATCGGGTGGCGTACTGGTTGCGGACCACCTCGTCGGCGTGGGTGTTCGGCAGGCCGACCATGCCGTTCCAGGCCTTCCGCCGATTCGGGGTGTGCCAGCTCAGCACGAACTCGAAGTCGTGCGACTCACCCGGCGCCAGGTCTCGCTCGACCGACATGCTGCCGGTGCGCAGCCTGGGCAGCTTGGCCGGGTCGTCGCCGTCCAGACTGAACACCGGCGACGGCTCGAGACGACCGGTCGCGGTGAAGGCATCCCAGAACAGCTGGATGCCGTCCTGCCAGAAATCGACCGGCCAGCACGGAATCGCCGTGACGTCTTCCGTGGTGGTCAGCGCTGCGGTGCCGTAACGCACGTCGTCGGCCTGCAGGTCGGTGCCGAACGCGAGACCGCGCATGCCCGCCTCGTCTTCGAAGGCGACGGACGGCATCCCCGCGTACTCCGGGAACTGGAACACGTTGTGCCCGGTGATCGCGACCGGGTTCGACATGGCCGCCGCCAGGTGGACCAGAATGCGGGTGTTCGTATCGTTGGTGACCGTGTAGCGGAGCACGGCGCCGGGGATGCCCGAGTCGTCCGGATCCAGCGCGACGAGCGGGGTGAACGCCGTGAGGCGCACGCTCACCGGCAGCTCGTCGTCGTCGAACTCGACGGTGGCGATCGGATACATGCCGGACATGCGGGATGAGGCCATGCGCGGCAGGCCGGCCACCTTGCCGATGTGGTAGCCCGAATCGCCTTCATGCGGATTCTGGAGCCTGCTCTCCAGCAGCTTCACCACCGCGGGCGAGTCCGGCGCTTCGGCGCGAATGGCGAAGAACGTGAACGGCAGCCAGGTGCCCTTGTCAGGATGGTTCGAGATCTCCCAGTCGCGCAACTCGCCGCGGGCACCGAGCGAGACGTTGCCGGTGCCGATTCCGCCGAGCGGGAAGGCGGCGACGGTCGCGTCGGGGCCGAGCAGTCGCGCAGTCTCGCTCGCAGTCATCGTTGACATCCTTCACATGTAATCGGTTTCAAGTATGTTTGCAGACCATCGATCGCGCAAGACGATCGCACCATAAGGCTTCAGTGTCTATGCCAATGAAATCGATACCTCACGTCTGAACCGACGCCAGGGCGTGAGTCACCTGTACCGTGTCGCCGTATGCCTGGCGATAGAGCGCATAGCGCTCGTCGTAGAGCCTTCGCACACGGGGATTCGGGCGGAGCGTGGCACGCGGCGGATTCCAACGGCGAATGGAGACCGAGTCATCCACGGCCCGCGTGGCGAGGTAGGCCGCCCCGAGACTCGCTCCGACCGTCTGGGTGGGCACCTCTTGGTCGCGCCCGAGAACATCGGTGACGATCTGCGCCCAGAGCTCGCCCTGCACCCCGCCGCCGACGGCCACGATGCGCTGCACCAGACCGCCGCCCTCGACCATTGCCTCCACGTTGTGCCGCACCCCGAACGCCGTGGCCTCCAGCGCCGCTCGGTAGAGGTCCCCTCGGGCATGCGTCACCGTGAGCCCGAAGATCGTCCCCCGCGCATCGGGATCGGCGATCGGCGTGCGCTCGCCCGCGAAGTACGGAAGCATGAGCAGCCCACGAGCACCAGGACCGGAGTCTGCCGCCTCCCGCAGCAGTTCGGGGTATGGCGTTCCACCCGACAGCTCACGAAGCCACGCCGTGATGGCGCCCGACGTGGCCATGCCGGCGGCCAGCGAGTGCGTACCGCGAAAGGCGCCGGCGGTGCCCCAGAGACCCGGTGCCGCAAGCGCCCTGCCGACCGTGTTGACCAGGAACATCGTGGTGCCGTACATGAGCATCAGATCGCCCGTGTTCTGAGCGTCCACACTGACCGCCTCCGACCAGGCATCGATCGTGCCGGCGATCACGGGGATGCCCGTCGGCAGACCGGTTTCCTGCGCCGCCCGTTCGGTGACGACTCCTGCGATGTCTCCTGGCCACTTCAGCTCCGGCAGTCCGATCGGCCCCGCGATCTCAGAAGCCCACGACCTGAGCCAGCCCTCCGCCACCGGGTCGTAGAGCGGCCAGCACTGGCTCGCAGAGTGGTGATCGAGAACATATTCGCCTGTCAGATTCCACACCAGCCACGAGCTGGGCATGAACATGCGGCGCGCACGCGCGAAGAGCTCGGGCTCCTCTTCGCGCATCCAACGCAGCTTGGGCCCGACGGCTTGAGTCGAGAGGCGCGCCCCCGTGCGACGCTCGATCTCCTCGTCTCCGCCATAGTCATGTGTCATCGAGGCGATCTGTTCGCGTGCCCGCATGTCGACCCCGTACAAGAGGGCGGGCCGCAGTGGCGCTCCGTCGTCGTCGACCGCCAAGAGGCACGGCCCCATGCCGCTCACTCCGACGGCGATCACCTCCACATCGCCGGCATGCGCGAGCAGCTCGCGAGCGATCGCGACGAATTCGGCCCACCAGAGCGAGGCATCCATTTCCGCCCATCCCGCACGCGGGCGGCTGACGGAATGCTCCCGCACGGCTGAGCACATGATGCGGCCGTCGCGGTCCACCAGCACCCCTTTGCTGCTGGATGTGCCGATGTCGAGCCCCAGTGCCACGCTTCGTGTCATGGGGTCCAGATTCTCAGGAATCGATTTCAGGTTCAAGCTTGCATTCTGAGCAATCGTCTCCTTGACAAGGACGCGATGGGAGTGTTTCTATGCGTGTAATCGATTTCGCAAGGAATCGTGGCAATGTCGGCACGGAGTGGAAGGACTCACCTTGCAATCACCATCGAACGGTCGGCCTGTCGACCTTCGCACAGCACTCACCCGGCGACGCGTGCTTCAGGGCATCCTGCTCACCGCCGCCGTCCCCCTCGGCACCTCTCTTCTCACCGGCTGCGGAAGCGGCACCCCCGGCCAACCCGCGGGCGACGGCAGCAGCAACGGCCGCAAAGTCATCAACTTCTGGTCTCAGCAGTTCGAGGACTGGCAGTCCGCCTGGGAGAAGAAGCACGTCGCCGCGTTCAACGCCAGCCAGAAGAAGTTCCAGGTCAACCTGCAGATCGTCCCGGCCGACGCATGGGCGCAGAAGCTGAAGGCCGCGCAGGCCGCGGGGAATGGACCTGACGTCTACACGATCAGCTATGGCAACATCGGCTCCGCTGTTTCCACCGGTGCGCTGGCACCCTTGAACGACCTGATCAAGGGCCAGTACCTCGATGACATCGACCCGTCGATCGCGAAGTTCGTCAGCGCCAAGTCATCACCGTCCGCGTCGCTCAAGCAGTACGCCTATCCCTGGCTGGTAGAACCGTCGACGGTGATGTTCTACCGCAAGGATCTGTTCCAGGCTGCCGGCCTGGACCCCGACAAGCCCCCGACACGATGGGATCAGCTTCCCGACATCGCGGCAAAACTGAAGAAGGGCAACGTGTACGGACTGGGCACGGCCTCGGTCGCCGCAGATCTCTCCTGGTCCAGCTGGGGCCTTCAGCAGAACGCTGCCGGCCACTATCCGGTCAAGACGGACTGGTCGTCGGCCGACCCGACCATCGCCCCGTACCAGGAGCTCGCGAACTTCTACAAGAGCCTCTACACCAGTGGGGGGATGCCGAAGCAGGCGCTCTCGGCCTATGCGGACGGCACGCCGCTCGGTCAGGGCAAGCTCGCCATGCAGATCACCGGCTCGTGGTTCATCGGACTGCTGCGCCAGCAGTTCCCGAAGATGGAGGACAAGATCGCCGCGGCGCCGATGGTGTCGATCGACGGCGACCAGACCCGCCCCACCGCGACGCTCGGAGGTTGGACACTCGCGATCGACGCCAAGTCGAAGGTGCAAGAGGGGGCCGCTGACTTCATCACCTACATGCTCGCGTCCGGTGACGACGTGATGATGGACTACTTCAAGGCATCGGGCTGGTCGAAATATGCCACTCGCACATCCATCGTCAAGGCGATCGATGCCGACTCGTCCGCCCAGGCGGACCCGTTCCGCAAGCTCATCACGGACAAGATCGTGAAGTACGGCGTGCCGGAGGCGACCTATCCCATCGATCTCAGCACCGATATGGCCACCGCCATCGAGAAGACGATGAAAGGCACGTCGGCCGATCAAGCTCTGGCGACCGCCAAACAGCAGATGAACCAGTACATCAACAACAACAAGCTCGTGGGCACCAACACCCAGTCGAGCGTCCAGTCGGGATCGTGACCACATCGAACACGGATGCCGGGGTCGCAGCGACCAATGCGCTCTCCTCGACGGGCGCCGCTTCAGCGGCGCCCGTCGAGGCGCGAACGACTGACCGGACTCCGCGGACCAAGCGCCATCGGCATCCGCGTCGCGACAACCTCGTCGCCTATCTGATGCTGGCGCCGATGGTGGTGCTGCTCATCATCTTCGTGATCATCCCCTTCATCAACGCCGGCTACCTGAGCTTCTTCAACTGGAGCTTCTACAAGCCGAGTGAATTCGTGGGATTCCGCAACTACGTCAACGTGCTCGAAGATCCCGACTTCCTGGGTTCGATCGGACGCGGCCTCTACTTCGCGGCCATGGTCGTTCCGACCGGCATGATCCTTGCGTTCGTCTTCGCGAACGTGGTGAAGGGGCTCGGCAAGAAACTCTCGGGCTTCGTGAAGACCTCGGTCTACATTCCCACGATCATCTCGGGCGTCATCGCCTCGATCATCTTCGTCGTCATCTACGACTATTCAGGCGGAATCCTCAACTGGTTCCTCGGCCTGTTCGGAGTGCAGCCGATCGCATGGCTCGCCGATCCATCGATCGCGTTGCCTGCGCTTGCCGTGCCTGCGGTGTGGATCGGATTCGGCATCACCGCTCTGATCATGCTGGCGGGCATGCTCGACATTCCAGACAGCTATTACGAAGCCGCGTCACTCGACGGTGCCGGCTGGTTCAAGCAGATGCTCTTCATCACGATCCCCTCGCTGAAGAACGTGATTCTCTACCTGCTCATCGCCGGCTTCACCGCGGCGATCCAGGAGATCAATCTGCCGTTGGTCATGACCCAGGGTGGCCCGCTCAATTCGACGCTCCTGCCCAATCTGTATCTCTTCAATCACTTCACACAGGACACCTATCAGGGCATGCCGATCGCCGGGGCCCTGCTGCTGTTCATCGTGCTGGGCGCCATCTCAGCAGCGATCTTCAGCATCCTCAACTCGGACAAGGCGGTGGACGGCTGATGGCCATGAAGGAACGTGCATCCGTGAGGGTGCCGCGCATCATTTTCGCGCTGCTCTTCGCGCTCGCTGCGCTCTTCCCCCTGATCTGGATGCTCCTCTCGGGCTTCAAAATGAATTCCGACGTGCTCGCGACCCCGTTCAACTTCTTCCCGACGAGTTGGCACATCGAGAACTACATCAAGATCATTCAAGACCCGGCGTTCTCCCGCGCGATGATCATCACCTTCATCGGCGCGGCGATCTTCACGGTGTTCTCGATCACGATCAACGCCATGGCCGCCTATGTGTTCGCGCGCCTGGACTTCGCCTTCAAGCGCTTCATGTGGGTGATCGTGATCGGCACGATGTTCATTCCGAACATGGCCATCCTGCTCACCTCGTTCATCGTGGTGACCAAGCTGCACATGCTCGACACCATGCTGGTGTTGATCGTGCCCGGCCTGGCATCCGCGGCTCAGATGTTCTTCATCCGGCAGTTCTACCTGAACATCCCGATCGCGCTCGAGGAGGCGGCACTGCTCGATGGTGCCGGCAGATGGCAGATCTTCACGCGCATCTTCCTGCCGATGTCACAGCCCGCCTTCGTGGTCGTGGGAGTGACCTCGTTCATGGCCTATTGGAACGCGTATGTCTGGCCGATCATGACGATCACGAGCCCCGGGCTCTTCCAGATCCAGCAGTACCTCGCGAACTTCCGCGTGACGCGGGGACCCGAGCTGGCGCTGCTCATGGCGGGCTCCATGCTCGCGGCGCTGCCGGTGATCCTCCTGGTGCTGATCTTCCAGCGCAAGATCATCGGAAACATCAAGATCGCCGGTCTCAAGTAGACGACCGCCGGTCCGTGCCGAGGAGCTGAAATGCTGTTGTCGCTGAGCGGGGCCAGCGGTGCCGGCAAGTCGACGGCTCTCGAAGCGTTGAGGGCCGTCGACCTGCCGGAACGGGTCGAGTGCGTCGAGTTCGACTCCATCGGGGTACCGCCTGGTGCCGACACCGCGTGGCGCCACTCGGCCGTCGAGTACTGGGTTCGGAGAGCCGTGGCGGCGCAAGCCTCCGCCACGCATCTCGTTCTCTGCGGACAGATACCGCTCGGCGAGTTGCTGGCCGCACCGTCTGCAGATCGCCTCGACGGCATGTCGGTGCTCGTCCTGCACTGCTCGCCCGAGGTGCGTCGCAGCCGCCTCCGCGGCCGAGGAGAGCCGGAGGACAGCCTCGTGCACCACGTCAGATTCGGCGATTGGTTCTACCGGCACACGCTCGATCCGACCCATGAGCCCGGTGTCATCCGTGTCGACAGCGCCACTCCCATGCGCTGGGACCGCTGGGAGACCTGGCAGAAGGACGACTCACGCTGGAGCGCCCGACTGCTCGACACCGATTCCCTCGATCCCGATCAGGTGGCTCGGCAGGTCGAGTCGTGGGTGCGCGAGGCGCTTTCCCGCGAGGCGACCGGACCCTCCGCCACCTGAGTCGCGGCGCCTCTCAGGCCTGGGCCGCGGCGGAGTCGGGCATCGCTCCGGGAGCGGAGATGTGATTCCGCAGCACGATGGTGCGTGACGGCTGGGTGTCTCCGCCGATGCGTTCGAGCAGAAGCTTCGCCGCCGTCACTCCGAGATGGCGCGCGGGGATCTGCACGACGGTGATGCCCTCAGGGGCGAGCGCAGCGTACGGCAGATCGCCGAAGCTCGCCACGCCGACGGCGGGCGGCCGCTTGCCCTGTTGGAGCAGCACCTGGACCGCTCCGACGCTCATCAGGTTGTTGGCGACGAAGACGGCATCCGGTGGATCGGACTTGGCGAGGAGTTCTGTCATGGCCGTGCGACCGCCATCCACTCGGTAGTCCGCATGACGCAGATAATCGGCCGGCGACTCCATGCCAGCTGCCACAACCGCCTGACGCCACCCCTCGGCACGCTGTTGAGCGGTCTCCACGTCTTCCGGGCCCGTGATGCAGGCGATTCGCCGATAGCCCTGCTCGAGGAGCGCGCGAGTCGCTGCCTTGCCGCCCGCGGTGTTGTCGACGGTGACCGCGTCGACGTCAAATCCGTGAGGGCCTCGGTCCACCGCCACCACGGGACGGTTGCGTGAGATCAGTCCACTGAGATCACTGTGATCCCCGGCGGCCGCGATGATGACGCCGGCCATGTTCTCGCTGACGGCGATGTCGAGGTAGCGCGCCTCTTTTTCGTGATCCTCATCGGTGTTGCACAACACCACCGAATAGCCCGCCGCCTGCGCGACGTCTTCAACGCCTCTCGCCATCGCCGTGAAGAAGGGATTCTCGATGTCGGGTATCACCAACGCAAGCACTTCTGAGTTCTGTCTGCGAAGAGACCGAGCGGCTCGACTGGGTGTGAAATCGAGATCGCGAGCTGCTTTGCGAACCCGCTTCGACTTCTCGGCCGAGACGTTCATGCCGTTGAAGACACGCGACACCGTCGCCGGCGACACGCCTGCCAGCGCAGCGACCTCGTAGATCGTGGCCATCGACCCCACCCATGCTCCCCATCGCCCTGCGATGTCCGTACTGTAGCCCGCGGCACGGGCCGGTTGACACCCCGCGTCGGCGCGCCATAGATTGTTGAAATCGATTGCAAGCCTATTGCCTCGACCCCACGACGACCAATCCGATGGTGCAGAAAAAGCACCGGCGGGTACGAAGACGTACAGGAGACCACGTGACCATCGGCGACCTCGACTCGCTTTCCCGACTGCGCCAGGTGCAGACGCGATCCATCAGTCCGGAGAACTTCGACGGCGCCGTCGGCGGTGGCGGTCGGGCGACCGAGGGAACCGGGGCCGAGTGCGCACGCGACCTCGGGTCGGGGTGGAAGATCTCGCCGAGCGTCGACATCGCAGCGGGCGAGACGTTCGAGCTGGCATCCATTGCCGGTGCAGGCAAGATCCAGCACATCTGGATCACCACGCATACGGACAACTGGCGCACACTCCTGTTCCGCGCCTTCTGGGACGGCGCAACGGAGCCCGCGATCGAGGTGCCGTACGGCGACTTCTTCTGCAACGGCTGGGGCCGGTTCGCGCAGGTCAACTCGCAGGTCATTGCCGCCAACCCGCACGGAGGCTTCAATTCGTACTGGCCGATGCCGTTCCGCAGCGGTGCACGACTCACCCTCGAGAACCTCTCCCCGGTTCCCGTGCGGGTCTACTACCAGGTGACCTACGAGATCGGCGGAGACTACTCGCACGACGCCTACCTGCATGCGCAATGGCGCCGCAGCAATCCTCTGGAACACTTGAAGACGCATGTGCTGGTCGACGGCGTCGAGGGCACGGGCCAGTACGTCGGCACGTACATCGCCTGGGGCTCCAACAGCTCCGGCTGGTGGGGTGAGGGCGAGATCAAGTTCTATCTCGATTCCGACGACGAATACCCCACCATCTGCGGAACCGGCACCGAGGACTATTTCGGCGGCGCGTGGAACTTCGACGTCCCCGGCAAGGGCTACACCGAGTTCTCCACCCCGTATCTCGGCATGCCACAGGTCATCCGCCCGGACGGGCTCTACGACAGCCAGCAGCGTTTCGGCATGTATCGGTGGCACCTGGCAGATCCCATCCGGTTCTCGCAGCGGCTGCACGTGGACATCCAGGCTCTCGGCTGGCGCAGCGGATGGCGCTATCTGCCCCTGCGCGACGACATCGCGTCCACCTCGTTGTTCTACCTCGACCGGCCGACGGCACGACGCCCGAAGACGCCATCGGCCGACGACCTGGAGGTTCACTTGGGTAGCGAGGCGGTGCCGGATCTCGGAGCGACACCGCCGAGGATGCCCTAGGCGACCTTGCGGGCTACTCGCTCGCGAGAGCCCGCAAGGTCGCCTGAGCGCCGGCATCCCTCAGTGCGCGCAGCGCCGCCGCGTACTCGGTCGCGAACGGCTCGTCGGATGCCAACTCACCGAAGAGTGTCGGCTCGCGCAGGAACGCGAGAACGTCGTCGCCCTGCCGAGCAGCATTGGCCATGACGACGTCGCGCAAGCGGTCGACGACCTCGATCGGCCGCCCGTGCTCGTCGATTCCCTCGGCGTACCGCGCCCAGCTCGCCACGATCGCGGCGGACCGGTGCACACCGCGGCCTGCGGCGAGTTGGTCGCGCACCACGGGCAGGAGCCACTTCGGAATCCGATCGGACGACTCGGCGCACAGCCGGGCGAGCGTGTCGAGCACGTACTCGTTCGAGAAGCGCTCGAGGAGGCTCTCCGTGTACTCATCGAGGTCGACCCCTGGCACCGGCCGCAACGTCGGCCGCGCCTCATCGCGCCAGTATCGCCGCAACAGGTCGACGATGAGCGGATCGCGGGATGCCTCGTGCGCGTACGTGTACCCGCTCAGCCGACCGAAGTAGGCGATGCCCTGGTGCCCGACATTGAGCAGCCGCAGCTTCATGAGCTCGTAGGGCTCGACATCCGCCACCACCTGCACGCCGGCGTGCTCGAACGGCGGACGCCCGCCCGGAAAGCGGTCTTCGAGCACCCACTGGAAGAACGGCTCGGCCACCACCGGCCACGCGTCCTGCACACCGAACTCGTCGGCGATCATCCGCCTGTCGTCGTCGGTGGTCACCGGGGTGATGCGATCCACCATCGAGTTGGGAAAGGCGACGTTCTCCGCGATCCAGGCGCCGAGCTCCTCGTCCTTCAAGCGCGCGAAGCGCGAGAACGCACGCGAGGCGACTCCCCCGTTGCCCTGGATGTTGTCACACGACATGACCGTGAAGGGCTCGATGCCCCGCTCGCGCCTGCGTCGCAGCGCCTCGGTGACAAGGCCGAAGACGGTGCGCGGCGCGGCGCCGTCGTGCAGATCGGCCTGCACGTCGGGGTTCGCGTCGTCGAACAGCCCGGTGACCTGGTCGGTGTTGTAGCCGCCCTCGGTGATGGTGAGCGACACGATGCGCACAGCCGGGTCGGACATCCGCTCGACAACGGCATCCGGATCATCGGGAGCGAAGAGGTAGTCGACGATCGAGCCGATGCTGCGCGCCTCGCGGGTGCCGTCGGGATGCTTGAGCACGAGCGTGTACCGCCCGTCCTGCCCCAACAGCGCGTCGCGCATCGCACGGTCCGCGGGCAGAACACCGACACCGCAGATGCCCCAGTCGAGCGCCTCACCCTGATTCATCAAGCCGTCGATCACCATCGCCTGGTGGGCGCGATGAAACCCGCCGACGCCGAAATGGACGATGCCGACGCTCATGTCGGAACGCTCGTAAGACGGCTGGCTGACTGTCGAGGTTGCCATGGTGCTCCTTCAGTGGCGACAGGCGGATCGAAGCATGCCGGTCATCTCTTCACGAGATCGGCCCGGTACCAGTAGACGTTGTAAGGCCCCCACTTGGACAGCGTGAAGTAGATGGTGCGACCGCCGTTGGCGGTGTACTGCGGCAGCATGAACGGTGCGTACAGACCGGGCACTGCGGTGGCGGACACCAGCGTCTTCGGGGTCGACCACGGCCCCCACGGGTGCGCACTGTCGCTGATGAGAGCCCCGGCCCCGCTGCCATCCGTATAGGTCATGAGCCAACGCTGCAGATAGTCGTTCCACACCACAGACAGCTCACCGACGGTGCCGTCTGCGACCACTTTCGCGTCATCGATGTCGGAACTCCACCGTGGTGCGCCGGAGGCGTCTGTGCCGGAGAAATAGCGGTAGGCGCTCTTGTTCTCGACGTCCTTCTCCGGCACCTTCATCAGCTTCACCGGTCCGAAGCGACCGTGCGTCACGCCCCAGAAGTAGAGGTCGCCGCCGACCTTGACCACGCTCACCTGCACGAAGTTGCTGTTGCCGCCCCAGCGCGGCGACGCGAGCTTGGTCCAGGTCTGCCCGTGGTCGGTCGACTTGGCGAGCCCGGCGTAGTTGGTCTCCCACTCGCCGGGATCGCCCCAGTGCTTGACCGACATGTAGTCGAGGTACATCGCCCCGTTGGCCTCGAAGCCGTAGGTCGGGATGGTCGTCATCTCGACCTCGTCGACCTTCTTCGACGAGATGAGCTCCTTCGCCCAGCCCTGCTGATCGACGATGTATCCGTCGAGATGGATGCCGTCGGCCGGGTTCGTATCCGTGGTGTACGCCATCGTGTTCGATCGCCATTCGGTGCCGCCGCCACCGGTCATGCCCTTCTCGCGCTGTCCGAACGTGTCGCCGAACACGAACCAGGTCTTGCCGTCGGCCTGGAACATCGAGCCCAGATCCTGACCCGCCACCTCGTACTTCGCGGTCTTGTTGGGTGATTTCGGCCCTGTGATCTGCGACACCTGGTGCACGTTCGTCACGCCGGCCAGCGCCGACGGACGGTCCTGAGTGGACAGCATGGTTCCCACGTTCTCCCCCGAACAGCCCGAGAATGCGAACACCGCGGCAGAACCCACCGCGAGTACGGCGGCCAGTCGCGCCGCACCCCGTCTATGTCGGTGGCGTGTCATCCTCGACCCCTCTGTCGTGCCCACGCCCGATCTGTGGACTCCACGCCAGTGAAGCGGACGAAATCGGTTTCGTCAAGACGATGACGTACGCGCCGATGTGTACCAGACTATGAGGACACATCCACTAGAAACCGATTGCAAGATCATTTCTCGGAGGCGTCGTGTCCGACCACACCGACTCATCCACGGCCCTTCGGCCGCCCATTCAACGCGGCGGCTGGCTCGGGCCTGATCATGTCGCACCGGCAGAGCCTCGCTGGGGGCACGCGGACGGCATCCAGATCGGTTTGAGCCCGATACCCGGGCCACGGGGCCTCGTGCGCGTCTTCACGCCATACCTCGGCCAGCCCACGGACCGGCTCCTCAACTTCTTGGCCTTCGAGCCCATTCCACGCGGGGCGAGCGAACGCGGGTACAGCGAACTCGAGCCGAGCACCCTCGACTCCGGGCGGAGGGGCAAGCGCTTCTGGAGCAGCAACTCCATCGACGACGAGGCGCCGCGGATGCCCGACCGCCCCGTCCCGGGACGCGTCGAGACGGTCGACGGCATCCCTCGACTCTCGGTGGTCGTTCACAGTGAGCAATTCGACAACGGAGCACGCGTGGCTGCCCGTTTCGAGTTCCGTGCCGACCGTCCGCACGAGTTCGCGGTCGAAACGTACAATCTCCCGGACTCGGTCGAGCTCGACGCTTTCATCGTCACGGCGACCATGGGCAACTTCGCCAGACTTCGGCGGCTGCGGCTGAGAGATGAGATCGTGACGCCAGACGGACTCTGGCCGGGCTTCGACGACGTGCACTTCGCCGAACATCGAACGTTCGGACTCGATCGGCTGCAGCGCACCGCGTCGGGCGGTGTCACGGTGGCGGCCGAACCGGACGAACCGGATCCCTCGAGTGCCGACTACGAGGCGTCCGTCGCGGCGCACTGGCACTACACCGGGGATGCTGCCGTGCAGACGTGGGAGTCGGACGACCCCCACCCTGCACTCGTGGCTTGCGTGAACGCACGGCGGGTCTACTGGGCGAGCGAAGCGCCCATACCCGGGGGCGCGGCGTTCGAGAACGTCGAGCTGATCGAGCCGTTCCGGCAGGGCGCGAGGTACATCTTCAGGGTCGAACCGCGCAGTCGGTGACACGCGCATGCCTCGAGCCGTCGCTTCGCGAGAGATAAACGGCAA
Source organism: Humibacter ginsenosidimutans (assembly GCF_007859675.1). GTDB lineage: Bacteria > Actinomycetota > Actinomycetes > Actinomycetales > Microbacteriaceae > Humibacter > Humibacter ginsenosidimutans. The sequence continues at coordinate 3,308,277 of NZ_CP042305.1, read as the reverse complement.
ATGCCGTGTCAGGGGAGCGAACCGCGCCGAATGCGATGGAATGTCCCCATGCCCTCCGCCCGCATCCCCGCCGTCTTCGAGCAGGAGGATGCCCGTTTCACAGGCATCCGCGGCGACACCGAGCTGCGCATCCTGTTCGACGACGGCCGATGGCTCGAAGGGCCTGCGTACTCGCCGCAAGGGCGGTTCCTGCTGTTCAGCGACAACCCGAACGACCGCGTGCTGCGCTACGACGAGGTGAGCGGCCGGGTCGACGTGTGGGAGCATCCCGCCGGGTTCCAGAACGGACGCACCGTCGACCGCCAGGGCCGGTTCATCGCGTGCCAGCACGGCGAGCGCCGTGTCGTGCGCCGCGAGCACGACGGCTCGAGCACGGTGCTCGCCGACTCGTTCGACAGCCACCGGCTGAACAGTCCCAATGACGTCGTCGCGCATTCCGACGGGTCGGTGTGGTTCACCGACCCGAGCTACGGCATCCTCTCCGACTACGAGGGACACCGAGCCGACGAAGAGCTGGGCAGTCGCAACGTGTACCGCTGGGCGCCGGATGCGCCGCTCACCGTCGTCTCCGACGCCGAGACCCAGCCGAACGGCCTCGCCTTCTCACCCGACGAGTCCATGCTGTACGTCACCGACAGCGAGCGACGCACGATCGTCGCGTTCGACGTCGAAAACGGCTCCGTGTCGAACCGCCGCGAGTTCGTGAGCAGCGACGTCGTGTTCGACGGGCTGCGCATCGACACGGCGGGCCGTCTGTGGGTGGCGGCGAGCGACGGCATCCAGATCTTCCACCCCGATGGCGCACTGCTGGGCAGGATCCGGATGCCGGAGACCGCCGCGAACCTGGAGTTCGGCGGCCCCCAGCGCAACCTGCTCTACATCACGGCCACGACCACGCTCTACGTGCTCCGACTGACCGTGGAGGGCGCCCGGCGACTCTGACCCGACATGATTTCGCATTCACCCTTGCGCGAGCGCCCCGAAGATCGCTAGGTTTACCGAGGCCGGTTTGCGGCCGGTCTCACCACTGCTCGCGTGAATCTCTCGCGTTCGAGCGCACAGGAACACGAAGGGGAACGTCATGATGGTCACCATCACGCACACTCAGCCTCACACATTCGCGTTCCGTGGGGCCGCTGTCATCACCCGACGACCTGGCACAGATGGTGCCGTCGCGGGAGCAGCCTGCTAGGTCGCGTCTGACGCGCCCGGTCACGCCGGCACTCTGACGGTCACCGCGCTGTCGCGCGGAGGTCTGTCACTGCGACGCCGATCGTGTCGAATCACTCGGCACGCGTTCGACGCCTGAAGGTGACGATCGTTCCACCGTCGGTCGCCCGCGACCACGGCTCGCGTCCGACGGCCCGGTCGACGGATGCCCGGTTCCGGCAGGAACCGCACCGCTCCGTCGCCAGGGCGCGCGACCTCGCCGCCGACCGGCTCGGCCCTCCGGCATGGCTCTGCGTTGCGCAGAACGTGCCGACGGCAGAAACGACCCCGGCGCCGCGCCTCACGGCTCATCGTCTTCTCATCCGCCCGTCGAGATCGCGACCGACGACATCCGCCGATCGCGTGAGCCGGCCCCCGAAGGGCCGGCGCCCTCCGCGTCGCCCGACGCAACCGGTCCGTCACGAGACGAGACCGACAGAACATCCATCGAAAGAGAACCATGAACTCTCAGACGCTCGACACGACCGGCGTGCTCGCGGCGCAGTCCGCACAGACCTTGTCTGCGCGACAACTGACCGCGCAGACGCTGGCCGGCCAGTCGCACCCGCCGAGTCACCTCGACCGGCTCGCCATGCGAGTCGGCCTGGCACTGATCATCTGGAGCCGGCACGACGGCGCCCCTGCCCACGTCACTGACGAGAGCGCACGGAGCGCCGCAGGCCGCAACCGCGAGGCCAGGGAACGGGAAGCGCGCGAACGCGCGTGGCTCCACCTGGGTCACTCGATCCCTCGCCGGTGAGGTGACCATGACCACTCGAACGAACCGGTGCGAGCCGGATCCCACATCACGCACCACCGACGGCATCTCGGCCGTCGCCGTCCTCCTGGCGGCGGCCGGGGTGTCCCACCCACTTCCCGGCAACCGCCGGACGCCCCGCTCATCCCGCTCCGCGACGACCATCGCCGCGCTGCCTGAGTGAACTCACAGACACGACATCACGCCGAAGCCTTGACCGGCGTTACCAATCTGTGACTTACTTTTGCTCAGCCACACGGCACCCCCATTGAGGGGACATCGACGATGACGTCGCGTGGTGTGTGCCACCGGGGTCAACGCCTCGCAGGCGAGCACGCCCCGCGCGCGCGCCTTTGTCGGTCGTCGATCGCCGCCTGATCGGTACCGCACACGAGAACAACCGCAATCCGGGCATCCGTCCGGATCGAACAAGGAGTTCAGTGTGAACAGACAACGGAGTGCACGAATCATCGGTCTCGCCTCCGCCGCCATCGCGGTGGTCGGCGGCTCGGTCTTGACGACGCTTCCGGCCAACGCGGCCGACGACGCCACGTGCGCCACGGCATGGAGCGCCTCGACCGTGTACACCGGCGGCCAGACCGCCAGCGAGAACGGCGTGAACTACACGGCCAACTGGTGGACGCAGGGCGACGACCCCGCGACGCACAGTGGCGCATCCGGCAGCGGCCAGCCGTGGACATCGACCGGCGCCTGCACGACGGGCAGCACCACGGGCGGAGGCGGAGACTCGGGTGGCGGCGGCACCGGCGGAGGAGGCACGGGCGGCACCGGAACGGGCACGCCGAGCGGCATCCTGCTGAGCCCGTACAAAGACGTCACGATCAACATGAACTGGAACACCGACGCCATGCAGACGGCGGTCACGGGCTCGGTCGTCCCGGTCGTCGGCGGCACGAACAGCCTCGTCGCGCAAGACCCGAAGCTCAGCGCGATCACTCTCGCGTTCGCCACCGGCACGTGCGGCAGCGAGAACTGGGGCGGGGTGCCAGGAGCGGCCTTCGCGAGCGCGAACATCCCTGCGCTCGACTCGGCCGGTGTCGACTATGTCGTCTCCACGGGCGGCGCGGCAGGCACGTTCAGCTGCGCGTCCGGCAGTGCGATGGATGCCTTCATCGCCCGCTACGCGTCCCCCCACATGGTGGGCGTCGACTTCGACATCGAGGGCGGCCAGACGGCGTCCGACATCAGCAACCTGGTGTCGTCTGCCGCAGCAGCGCAGGCCACGTACCCGAACCTGCGGTTCTCGTTCACGCTCGCCACACTGGCTTCGTCCGACGGCAGCTACGGCGGCGTGAACACGCTGGGCGACAGCGTGATCAAGACACTCCAGGCATCCAGTCTGAAGAACTACACCATCAACCTCATGGTGATGGACTTCGGCCGCGCCTCCAGCACCGTCTGCGTGGTCTCCGGCAGCGCCTGCGACATGGGCCAGTCCGCCATCCAGGCGGTGACCAACCTCGAGCACACCTACGGCGTGCCGGCGAGCCAGATCGAACTCACCCCGATGATCGGCGTGAACGACGACTCCACCGAGGTGTTCTCACTCGCCGATGCCGACACGGTCGCGTCGTACGCCCGCAGCGCCGGCCTCGCCGGCGTGCACTACTGGTCGCTCGACCGCGACACGCCCTGCGCGACGGCCGGCACGACCACCGCGTCGCCCACCTGCAACTCGCTCAGCGGATCGACCGCTCTCGAGTTCACCAACCGATTCATCAGCGACCTGAACTGAGTCGCCAATGGCGCGTCTGACGCGCACCAGCACGAGAAGAACGTGGCCCGGCACCCTCCAGGGTGCCGGGCCACGGCCCTGTTCATCAAGCGGCTTGGCCTCGGCCGCGTCAGGAGATGACGACCTGGATGGCCGCCTCCGGCGTGTTCACGCGGAAGCTGAACGACTCCTCGAGGTAAAGGCTCACTCCCTGTGCGTCGTGGTCGCGGTAGCCGACCGAGAGGTCCTGTCCCACTTCGAGCACGAAGTCACCGCCACGCACACTCAGCACGACGACGCCATCGAGTCCCGGCACCCACTCGACCGGCCCGCCGAGGATGTCGCGCAGGTGCCTGATCAGCGGATATCCGCCGCCCTCGTTCGCCTCGATCACGCTCGTCCATTGCGTCGGTCCGAGCGCGAGCGCGTACGGTCCGTCGACTCCGGCGCGCTTCAGCGTGGCGATCGCCTGGGTGATGACGTCGTCGTAGTCCTGGGGCGATCCCTGGTGCACGAGCGGGGTGTGCGGTGAGGCGGGGACGATGCCGGTGATGCCCGCGGCATCCCACCCGTTGAACACGGCCGAGTTCTCGACCCGGGCGATGCGAACGGCCGCCTCGTCGAGTGGTCCGTAGTCCACGTCGTCGGCGCCGCGATCGACGGCATCCAGCTCGTCGCGATCGAGCACGAAGTCGGCCCGTGCCTCCACGAGGGGCAGAACACGACGCGTGCGTGCGATGACCGACTCCTCCGGCGCGTCGATCACACCGGTCACCCGGCCGAGGTTCGTCGCCGAATACTCCCAGCCGTGCGGGCCGGAGAAGTCGACGAGCTTGCGCGCGCCCAGGGCGACCGGGAGCCGCGTGGATGCCTCGTCGTCGATCTGCTTCCACGTCGCGTCGGTCAGCGGCGCGCGATCCCGCAACAGGTGATTCGTCATGGTCTACGTTCCTTCCGTTTCGGTTGCGCGGCCTGTGCTCTCGCGCAGAGATCCGATGCCCAGCGTGCCGTCGCCCTTCGACTCCTCGCCTGCGTCGTCGCCCATGGGGCTCGGGGCGTCGCTGGATGCGTCCTCCCGCAGCGCTCGAAGGCTCTCCACCAGTGCATCCGGATCGTCGAGGCCGTGCAGCACGCCGTTCGACGGCACGAAGAACGTGCCGCCGGTCGCCGCGCGCGACACGTCGAGGATCTTGTCGTAGAAGCCCGGCGGATCGCCGATGAACATGTTGTCGATCATCTTCATCGTCACCCAGAGCCGAGCCGAATAGCCGATGAAGTAGGTGCCCATCTCGCCGCTGCCCGGTGTGCCGAACGGCATGTTGTCGCGCAGGATGTCGAGTTCGTCGCCGTTGTCGTCGTTGATGGTGGTGAGGGTCTTGTGGGCCTTCTGGTTCTCGACGCTGTCGTCGAGCTCGATGTTCTCGAGCTTGGTGCGACCGATCACCGTCTCCTGCTCCTCGACAGTGAGCGAGCCCCACTCGGGAAGGTCGTGCACGTACTTCTGCACGACCACGTAGCTGCCACCGGCGAACGCCGGATCGTCGTCCCCGATGATCGCCGAGGCCTGCAGCTCGTCGCCGATCGGGTTGGCGGTGCCGTCGACGAAGCCGAGCAGGTCGCGCACGTCGAAGTAGCGGAAGCCCTGGGTCTCGTCCTCGACGCGCACGGCAGAACCGAGGGCATCCAGAATCAGACGCTCCAGCTCGAAGCAGAGGTCGACGCGTTCGGCGCGGATGTGGAACAGCAGGTCGCCGGGCGTCGACGGCGCAGTGTGCACGTCGCCGCGCACGGTCGGGAACACCTCGAGCTCGACGGGACGGATGCCGGGCACGAGCCGGTCCCACAGCCGGCGCCCGATGCCGACGACGCACGACAGGTGCGAGCCCAGATCGCGGAACCCGACGGTCTTCAGCAGATCGTCGACGCCTGAGACCACCTCGCGCACGGTCGCCAGTGCATCGTCGCCCTCTGCTGCGGACACGACGAGAAACACGGCGAACCGTGAAAGCGGGGCGTCTACGCTCTGGGCATCGATCGGCACGCGGTCACGGTGCTCGCTCGACATCGGCTCCCCCCTTCGCCACCAGCCACACTATCCCCCCCGGCATCGCTCGTGGTCGTCGCTCCGGACGTTCGACCGCCCGGTCGGCGCGTTCTGCCACCTACTGAGGTAAGTTCACATCACGTGGGCACCTCCACCGGGCACGGCACCGCGGCGACGAGCGTCGATGTCAAGCAGACACGACACATCGCGCGAGCGGTGCACGCGGTCGTCGACGTGTTCAGCACCGAGGCCACGGTGTACGGCATCGTGCTGGTCGCGGCGCTCATCACCGTCGGGTGGAAGTTCAACACCGACTTCGAGGTGCTCGTCTTCATCGTGGGCTCCACGCTCGTCTTCTGGGTGACCCATGTGTACGCCAGGGCCGCGGTGGCGCGGCGGGCGGATGCCGACCCCGAGCATCCGGTTCGGGTCACCGACGCTCTCGCCGAAGCCGTTCGCCACTCGATCGGCATGCTGTTCGCCATGCTGCTTCCCGCGGTCTTTCTGCTGCTGGCGACCGTCGGCGTGCTCGACGAATACGTGGCGTACTACATCGCGCTCTGGATCGGCGTCGGCCTGCTCGTGATCATCGGCTTCGTCGTGGCCACCCGGAACGGCCGTCCGATCTGGCTGCGGTTCATCGCCGCCGCAGCGACCGGCGCGCTCGGACTGCTCGTGATCTGGCTGGGGTCGTTGGTGCACTGACGGCGAGGCGCGGGGCCCTCATCCCGCCAGCCGTACCGCCTCTGCCAGCAGGTCCAGCTGCTCCAGGTCGGTGACGTCGAGCACCTGCAGATAGACGCGCTCGGCACCGAGCGCGCGCAAGCCGGCGAACCGCTCTGCGACGTCGGCCGGTGTGCCGTAAAGACCGTTCGCGCGTTCGTGGTGCGGGTCCCGGCCCTGTGCGTCGGCTCGGGCCTTCGCAGACGCCTCCGTGGCGCCGACGGTGGCCGTGAGGGCGACCGACAGCCGCAGCGACTCGGGGTCGCGACCTGCCACCTGCGTGGCATCCGCGACGCGGGCGAAGCGCTCCGCCACCACGTCGTCGGCCACGAAGCCCGTGTTGAACTCGCGCGCATACGCCGCGGCGAGCGCCGGGGTTCGGGTCGGCCCTCCGCCGCCGATGATGATCGGGACGTCGTCCCCCACCGGTCGCTGCCCGCCAGGCGCGCGGTCGAGGCGGTAGTGCTCGCCCTCGAACGAGAACGTCTCGTCGGGAGGCGTGGTCCACAGGCCGGTGACGATCGCGAGCGACTCCTCGAGCAGCCCGAAGCGCTTGGCAGGGAACGGGATGCCGTACGCCTCGTGCTCTGGAGCGTTCCACCCGGCGCCGAGGCCGAGCTCGACGCGGCCGTTCGACATGGCATCCACGTTGGCCACCTGCACGGCGAGCACGCCGGGGTGCCGGAACGTGACGGGCGTCACGAGGGTGCCGAGCCGCACACGCTCGGTGGCCATGGCGAGGGCGGCGAGAGTGGTCCAGGCATCCGACAGCGCGGGAGCGCCCGAGAACGAGCGATCGGGCTGCGTGTAGTGGTCGGAGCGGAAGAAGCCGTGAAAACCGAGTCGCTCGGTCGCCTGCGCGAAGGCGAGCAGCTGGTCCCAGGTCATGCCGAGCTGCGGCTCGACGAAGATGCAGTACTCCACGGCATCCATCTTGCCGGGTGCGCACCGGCCCCTCTGCGGACCGCACAAGCTGAGGGCGACTCGACCTGTGTCTCCCCGCACAATCGAAACGAACGGGTTGCGGATGCCCGTGGGCTGCGGAATCGTGGCCGACTCATGTCCGCGAACGGAAGGAGAGCCCATGCTCACCCTCACCGACAACGCAAGCACGATCGTGAAGACGCTGACGGCTCAGGCCGTCGATTCGCCGGACGGCGGGCTGCGCATCACGAATTCCGACACGAGCGACACGGCGTTCTCCGTGTCCGTCACCCCCGCGCCTGACGCCCACGACCAGGTCATCTCGAGCGGTGACGCGCGGGTCTTCGTCGACGAGAACGCCTCGGCGCTGCTCGCCGACAAGGAGCTGGATGCCCAACTCGACGAACAGGGCGCTGTGCACTTCGCGCTGGGACTGCAGTCGCAGTAGAAGCGCGGCATCCGCACCTCGATGCCGGCCACCCGGCGATTCGCTGAGGACTGCGGATCAGAAGGCCCCCGCCGTGGCGGGGGCCTTCTTCGTGTCGCGTCCGGCCGCCCGAGATGCGATCGCCGACGCGGTTCAGCCGCGCGGGATGTCGTGCCCTGTCGGTCGATACTCCTCGAGCACGATCCGTCCGTCGAGCACACGGACGCCAGACAGCTCGAGGTCCGCACTCGACACGTTCGCGAAGGCCGCCTGTCGACCGCTCGGGCCGGCCAGGAGCGGGAATCGCATGAGCCGCAGCACGTCCACCAGGCCGGCATGCAGCAGCTGCCCGGCCAGCGACATGCTCCCCCAGGTGCGGATGCGTTGGCCGCCCTCGTCCTTGAGCCTCCGCACATCGTTCGTCAGGTCGTGCCCCACCAGGGTGTTCGGCCAGTCGACGGCGTCGAGCGTGCGCGAGAACACGATCTTGTCCCTTCGCATCAAGGGTTCGCGGTCGTCGCTCCACACCGCCTCCGGCAATGCGGCGAACGTCTCGTACGTGCGCCGACCCATGACGATGGTCTCCGGCACGGCCTTCTCGGCGGTCGTCCACTGCAGCAGGTCGTCTCCCGCGTAGCCGAAGAACGGTGGCAGGCCGTCCCCACCCGCCCAGCCGTCGACCGACACGAAGAGGTCCACCACGACTTCTGCACTCATCATTCGTCTCCTTCTCCTGCGAATGGCCCGGCCCGGATGCTCGGCGCGTCGAGTCGAGGTCGGTTCAGGCGTGCGTGACGAAGTTCGCCATCATGGCCATGTCCTCGTGCTCGAGATTGTGGCAATGGAACACGAATCGTCCGACATGGTCGCGGAACCGCACGGCGATGCGGGCCTGCTCGCCCGGCACCAGGTCGATGGTGTCTTTCCAGCCCGCGTCGAAGGCACCCGGACCGTTGATCCCGCGGCTGATGACCTGGAAGGGATCGAGGTGGATGTGCACCGGGTGGTGGAAGTCGGCGAACAACTCCCAGATCTCGACATCGCCGAGGCGCGGAGACGCGGACACCTCGCTCGGGCTGAACGGACTGTTCCCGATGATCCAGCCGGACCGGTGGTCCACCGTGCCACGCTGAAATCGGAACCGTCGCGTGACCGTGGCCGATGCGGGATCCAGACGCTCGACGCTCGACAGCGCACTCGGCACCGTGTAGCGGGGTCCGGAAGTGGAGTTCACTCTGAATCGCATCACGTTCTTCATGCCGCCGTCGCCGAAGTCGTTGTACAGCGTGACCTCGGTCCCCGGAGCGAAACGGGAGAAATCCACAACGGCATCCAGTCGCTGCGCCGGCGCGAGCTCGAACGCGTCGTACGTGAGCGGGGCGTCGAGAAGGCCGCCTTCCGTGCCGATCTGCACGATGCCGTCGGTCGGGGGCGGGTCGAGTCGCAACCTGAGCCGACGGGCGTTGCAGGCGTTGAGCATCCGGATGCGGTAGCTCGCCCGCTCGACATCGGCGACGGGCCACGGAACACCGTTGACCAGCATGACATCGCCCAGCACCCCGGCGACGAAGCCACCCGTCACGCCGGGGGTCGTGGTGAGCGTGCGGTCGACCGCGGGATACAGAAGCGATCCGTCGTCGTTGAACGCCCTGTCCGTGAGGACAAGCGGTATCTCGCGGGCACCGTCGGGAAGCCCCAGCGCATCCTCTTCGTCGTCGTTCACGATGTGCGCGCCGGCCAGGCCGAACCAGACGCTCGGGCCGGTGAAGTCCATGCGGTGATCGTGGTACCAGAGCATCGCGGCTCGCTGTCGCAACGGATACCGATAGGTCCTGGTGCCGTTCGTCGTGTCACCCGCGGGCATCGGCGTCTCGTGCGACATCTCCTGATGCTGTCGCAGATAGGTCATGTCTTCCGGGTAGACATAGTCCGTGGGATAACCGTCGCTGTCGTGCGGCGTGTGTCCGCCGTGCAAGTGGGTGACGATCGGAACCGGAAGCCGGTTGCGATAGACGACCTCGATCGGATGGTTGCTGCGGCTCCGGATGAGCGGACCGGGGAAGATGCCGTTGTAGCCGAAGATCGTGGTCGTCAACCCAGGCAGGATGCGGGCACGCGCCGTGCGCGCCACGATCTCGTACCGGTCGACGTCGCCCGTCAGCACCGGCGTGAGGGTCGGCGGCACCACCAGCCGCTGCGTGAAGGGCCTCGGCAGTCTCGCCCTGCTCACCAGCTGTTGTCCGGTCGATGTGGCTCCGCTGGCCCCTACCGCGAACGGGATTCCGACAGCCAGCCCGACTCCGACCGCGACACCGCCCGCGATGAACGCTCTGCGGCTCACCGCGGCCATCGTGCCATCCAGGACCAGACCGCCATCGCCGCCGCAACCATGATGATCGCAACGCCGAGCGGGACGTGCGCCGCCAGTGCGTGTGCGAAGCCCAGGAAGATCTGCAACCCGATCAGCCCGAAAAGGGCGACGTACACGACGATCGGCCACCATGGACCCCCGCCCGGCCGCCAGAGCAGCACGGCGCAGACGGCGGCCGCGATGACGGAGATGCCCGCATAGGTGGCGTTCTCGCGGTGCACGTCGAGTGAGGCGTAGATGCCGGAGAGGAACTGCCCGGCGAAGATCGCCTGGTCGAAGAGCATGACGGCGGCGAGCGTGGCAGCGATCCGGAACAGAACACGGGGCCACGACGCAGCCACTGCACGAGCCTTCGGCGCAGTCCGGCGTGCCGTCCGAGGCACCGGCGGCGGTGAAGCGGCCTCCTGCATGACTCCCCCAATTAGGTTCATTTGAATCAGACTCAGATGAATCTATCATGGCGATACGATTCTGCGAAGGATGCGACCGAATCCGCCCGGACGCGAACGGAGGTGCGATGCGACCCGCTGCCATGGAGCTCGGACTCCTGCTTCGCCAGACTCATCGCCAGGCCTCCCAATCGTTGGGACGAGCGCTGGCACCGCTCGGAATCTCGTCACGGCACTTCGGCGTTCTCATGCTGCTCGAGCGCGATGGCACCTCCACCCAGCGCGACCTCGTCAACTCGACGGGAGGCGACAAGGCCGGCATGCAGAGGACCATCATCGAGCTGGAGACCATGGCCCTCATCCGACGCGAAGCGGATGCCGGTGACCGGCGGGTGATGAATCTCACCATTACGGATGCCGGCCGCCATCTGTTCGCGGACGCCCGACGGGCCGCCTCCTCCGTCGCCGACGAGCTCACCGCCGAGTTGGACGACGCCGAGCTCGACCAACTGCTCGCGCTGCTGCAGCGCATCAGGCGACGCGGTTGAGGCGACGGGCGCCGCAACGGCTCGGGGCCGATCAGTCACAGAGGAAACGAAAACGGCCCGCTTTCGCGAGCCGTTCTCTTACTGTCTCAACACAGTGTGCGCCATGAGGGATTCGAACCCCCAACCTTCTGATCCGTAGGCAGTGGTTACGGCCCACATTTGCCAATAGATCAAAGGGCGATCGTGGAGCCGTGCACACATTGGTGCACACATACTGAGGCTCCGCATGCGCTGTCAATCATCGGTTGCCAGCCCGCAGAGCTCGGCCTGACGTCGAGAGCAGCCTACGAGGCTCAGGCCCTTAGTAGGTGCTCCGGTCGTGTCGGTAGTTGCTGGACGAAGCGCTCAAGATCAGTCACTAGATACAGCGGTTTCGTGCCGGAGAAGTGAGGCGTGACATCACCCAGACGCACATGCTGACGCAACCGGGTTGGCGACATCCCCAGCGCCTCCGCAGCGGTGTTGTGGTCCATTGCCACCACCGCGGTCGGTCGCGCGGTGTCAGCTGAGGTCCGCGTGCTCATCAGATGCCTCCGGCGAGCCGAGACCACGGCGGCATGCGGTGTCGTGTCGGGATCACCTGCATGCCGGGTTCGTCCTTCAGCTCGATGTAACTGCCATCCAGCGCTCGAGCGCTTTGTCGCACCACCTCTGCCAGCGGCGAGTCCGTGGCAGTCATAACCGTCCACCCCTCATCCACCATCCACAGCGCGATCTCCAACGCTCGCACCTTCTCCGCGCTTGTGAGCACCTGAAGATCCGTCGACAGCAGCACCACGGTATGCGCACCGTCCTTGGTAACAAGGTTCACCAGCTCCGCCTTCATAACCTCCGCCCCTTTCACCAGTTGCTGATCGTTTTTGTTTGCCTTCCGGCGGAGAGATCAGTGGTGAGTGGAGGGGTGTGCAGTGCCGGGACCGTGGAATACCGGACGAAGCGGTAGCGCAGGAGGATATGCCGCGAAAGCCCGGAACGGAACGCCCCGGAAACGAACTACGATCGCGCAGCGGAAAGGCAAACAAGCCCCAGAAGACACAGCGCCGCCCTCCGTGGCGGCACTTCGGGCGGTCCGAGGCCATTCGCGTAACTGTCGGCGCCGCGAGATCCGCACCCTCATGGACGCACTAACGAGGCCGCCTGCCTCGTTAGAGTTCCCGGGATTCGCTTGCGCGCTCGTGCAATGCTTGAAGCATGTGGGAGGAGCAGTGGGGAATCACAGGGATCGGCTACGAGGGTCAGTCCGTCGAGACTTTCGTGTTGAGCCTCGAGCGCTGGCAAGTCAAAACGTTGTTCGATGTCCGGCTCAACCCGCTTTCACGGAAACCCGGCTTCTCGAAGAACGCAATGCGCTCTGCTCTTGAAGAGCACGGGATCGAATACGTCCACCTTCCGGCTCTTGGGAACCCGAAGGACAACCGCGACGGCTACGGCGAGCTCGGTACCGAGACTGCTAACGCGGCGCGCGGAACCTTCAAGCTGCGGCTGAATGACGAGACCGCGCAAGAAGCGCTTGACATGATCGTCACGGCGGCGGAGCGCATGCGTGTCGTCGTGATGTGCTTCGAGGGCAACACCCACAACTGCCACCGCGAGCAGGTGCTCGAGGAGGTGGAGTGCCGCTTGCGTGCGCTCGTCAGCGCCTAGAGGCTGTCGAAGACAAGCACCGAGCCATAGTCGGAGGCGACAGGCGGGTAGTAGAAGCCAAGGATCGAGAAGCTCGTGCGCTTGATCATGTCGTGCATGTTGCCTACATAGAAGTACACGCGGTTCTTTGGCCCGCAGATCTCGTCCTGAAACCTAGCCGTGATCTTCTCGATTGCGATGTCGTCGGCGTCACTTCTCAGGCGGCGCTGGAAGACCGTGAACTCCCAGTCGAGGATTGTCTGAGTGTGGCCCCTGCACGTTGGAGTGTCACAGAACCAGGTGATCTGGCCAGCGAAGCGGGGCCGCTCGAGCGGCGGTGGCGGGATCTCACCGAAGATCGGTATCTGTTGCTGGGCATTCTGAATCTTCGCCCACTCGGCATCCGTCCAATCCCGATCGACGCTGACCTTCATTGACCTAAGCTTCCGGACTCGCACCAGCCCGAGCGACGGGCCGTTTTTGTCCTTCTTGATGCCCTCGTTGAGCTCGCACATCGTCGGCCCGATGAGCTGCTCGACGATCTTCCCGCGGCTCTCCCAGCCCTCGATTACCCTCCCAGCCGGGTTGATCGATGCATGGACCACCCGATGACTCTCAATGCGTTTGTCGTTAGTCGGCGCGATCAGGTCGGCTTCGATCACCTGGTACTTGTGAAAGCGCTGCGCCTCGGAGAACCAGCGCATCGGAACTGGGTACAGACGCACCCACTCGATCGGCATGCTGTCGACTCGGATGCCTGCCACACACGTTGTGTCACCGTACTGCGTGGACGGCTCAGGCGATGCAGTGACGGTCACTAAGACGCGGGCATGCTCCTGCTGAACCACAGCTCTCTCCTTGTTAGGCAAGCGTTCCTCATCTTGCCGCCGGGCAAGGATATGCCGGTCCGCCGCGCCGACACACTCTCTCCAATTGGACTGGGGGACACGACACGCATGCGTTAGCATCTGCGTATGGATGCAGATACTGCGATCTGTGGGCGCGAGGTCGACAGCCAATACGTGGAGCTGGCGGTCGAGGTGTTCTCGATGCTGGCCGACGCCACACGGGTACGGATAGTCCTCGCTCTCCGAGATGTTGAAGAGCTGTCGGTGAACCACCTGGCGGACATCGTAGACAAGCCGCCGTCGGCCGTCTCCCAACATCTGGCGAAGCTGCGCCTGGCACGCATTGTTGCGACCCGTCAGGACGGCCAACGAGTTTTCTACCGGCTGGAGAACGAGCACGCCAGGCAGCTCGTGTCCGATGCGATCTTCCAAGCCGAGCACTCCTTGGGAGGGGCGCCGCGCCACCATCACGCACAGACCGAGGAACAGGCATGACCTCCCCCCCACACGCACGAGCACGAACATCCGCACGACCACGACCATCAGCACGAGCACCACGGTCACGGGCACGAGCACGAGCACCACGGTCACGGGCACGAGCACAACCACCACGACAGCCATGACCATGAACACGGGCATGACCATCCACACGGTGGGATAAAGGGCTTCCTCTACGACCTATTCGTGCCTCATACGCATGATGCCGCCGACTCAGTGGATGACGCCTTGGAAGCGAGCAGGGCGGGTGTGACTGCGGTCAAGATCTCGATGTTCGCGCTACTGGGGACGACAGTTCTGCAGTTCGTGTTCGTGCTCTTCACCGGATCGGTCGCCTTGCTGGCAGACACGATCCACAACTTCGCAGACGCCCTGACTGCGGTCCCACTGTGGATCGCGTTCGTGCTCGGCCGTCGTGTCGCCACCCGCCGCTACACGTACGGCTACGGACGCGCTGAGGACCTTGCGGGCATGTTCATCATCTTCGTCGTAGCGCTCTCGGCGGTCGTTGCGGGTTGGGAAGCGATCGACCGATTCATCCATCCCCGGCCGGTGGAAAACGCGTGGTGGCTGATTGCCGCCGGATTGATCGGATTTGCAGGCAACGAGCTCGTGGCCATCTACCGCATCCGTGTGGGTCGCCGGATCGGCTCTGCGGCACTGGTGGCCGATGGTGTTCACGCTCGCCTCGACGGAATCACTTCGCTGTCCGTCGTGCTCGGTGCGATCGGAGTGATGATCGGTTTCCCCTTGGCCGACCCGATCATCGGCCTACTCATCGCCATCTCGATCCTGATCCTGCTGTGGGGCACCGTAAGGTCCGTCGGTGCACGCCTGATGGATGCCGTCGACCCTCACTTCATCGAGCGGGCCGAGCACGCGCTCCAGCACACGCAAGGCGTGACCGGCATTCAGGGCGTCAAGCTGCGTTGGATAGGACACCGTCTCATCGGGTCCGCAATCGTCACCACCGACAAGGTGGAACTGCATGAGGCCACGCACATCGCCGAGCACGCATCCGAGCACGTTCGCGGCGAATTGCGCAACCTCGACGACTTCGTCGTGACACCGACGCCAACCGACCGCTGAACGAAACCACTCAAGAGGAGAGAAACCCCATGTCCGTCGTCAAGATCAACGCCATCCACGTCCCGGAAGGACGCGGAGGCGACCTCGAGGCTCGCTTCGCGGGTCGCGACCATGCCGTCGGCCAACAGCCCGGCTTCGAGAGCTTCCAGCTTCTTCGCCCCGTCAAGGGCGAAGACCGCTACTTCGTCGTCAGCACCTGGGACAGCGAGGACTCCTACCAGGCGTGGCGCGCGGGCGAGAGCGGTGCCCACCACGGCGGACCCAATCCGGTCGCCACCGATGCCGACCTCCTCGAATTCGAAGTGGTCGACCTGTAGGCGTTCTAATGCAGCAAACAAGCTGACTCATGCGCCGCGCTTTCCCGATTGACGGTCGCGCGGCTCAGGGGACTCTACGAGCGCACTAGACGTGCGATGGCGTCGGAGGCTTCCTTGATCTTCGCCTCAGCATCGTCACCGCCGAGTTTGACGGCGTCGCTGACGCAGTGTTTGAGATGGTCGTCCATCAGGCCGAGCGCGACGGATTGGAGGGCGGAGGTGAGCGCAGAGATCTGGGTCAGGATGTCGATGCAGTACTTCTCTTCATCGACCATCCGATAGATCCCACGCGCTTGCCCTTCGATGCGCTTAAGCCGGTTGAGGTAGTTCGACTTGTCGGTTATATAGCCGTGGTCGGCATGTTCCTCGTTGTTCATGGTCGAAGTTCCTTCGGGTTCAATGCTGCGCGGCGCTGAGGCAGCGGCAACAGTGGCATCACGCTCGCCCGTCCGACACGAAAAGTACGAAACCAGCGGAGCGAGCCGCCCGCGGCCAGCGGCACTGAGATCAGGTTACCGACTCATGGGCTCCTGGCGTTCCGGGTTTCGCCGGGAAGATGTCGCGGTAGAGGTCGCCGCCGAAGCTCGTCGGAAGCGGGTCGCCCTCGATCAGCCGGAACGTACGCTCGCGTTCTGCTCGCAAGAAGTAGGCCTCTGTGTCACCGACGAAGCCGTGCGCGAGGTCGTACAGATGCGTGACATAGGCGACACGAATGCCCGACTCCAGCAGAGCGTGCACGATCTGCCGCGCGATCTCGGACCCTTCGCGCTCGTTCGTCGCGGCGAACGACTCGTTGAACAGCATCAGCGCGCCCGGCTGGATCTGCATCACCACCTCGTGCATCCGCGCAAGTTCCTCGTCGAATTTGCCGCTGGCGAGTTCGACGTCTTCCTCGCGCTTGAAGTGCGTGTACACGCCATTCACGACGGTGGCGGACAAGGACTTCGCCGGCACGAACATGCCGGCCTGCATCATCAGCTGGGCGAGACCCATGCTGCGCAGAAACGTGGACTTGCCGCCACGGTTGGCACCCGTGATGACGACCAGCCTGTGGCCGCCGGCATCGACCGTGTTGCCGATGATGGGGCTGCCTGAGCTCACGAGCGCGAGGCTGACGTCGTACAACTCGTCGCACGAGAACTCATGCCGCTCGGCGGGAACCGGCAGCGGAAAGCCGGTGTGCAGACCGCGGTCTTCCAGTGCGTGCGCAAGGTTCACGCATCCGAGGTAGAAGCCGAGCTCCCTGCGCATCATCACGAAGAAGCTCAGGATGTGGTCGGTGGAGCGGGCCAGCGCATCGGCCACCAGGTTGAGGCCCTTGCCGCGCATCACCGTCAGCGCGTTGGCGCCGGCCTCGTCGCGCTCTGCGATGCGGAACGACGGCGTGGGGTGCGTGAACGACTCCCACTTCTCACCCAGTGTGCGCTTCCCGTGCTCCGGCCGACGCAGCACGATCGCCGATGGCTTGCCACCGTGGTCGAGATGGGCACCGATCAGGATGCTGCCTCGGAACCGCAGCCGTCGCAGGTGACGGTCGATCTCCTCGAAGTAGGCGTCGTCGAGCTCCTGAAGCGTCATCGTGAAGAACCGGCGGAACCCATCGGAGGCGAACTCGTCGCCATGCTCGGCGGCGATCGCACGCAGAGTGCGCAGGAGGGAGACAAAGATCTCCAGTACCTGCACGGCATGGCCGAGGATCGCACTCGGGTTTCGATCGCTCAGCCACCCGTACACCTTGCGCTGACGGGTGATCGCGTCGACGGCGATGTCGTACAGTTCGCGAACGATCTCTTCGTTCCGCAAGCAGTCCTGCAGAACCGCCTGCCGATAGCGGATGTCGTCGACGCTCGTCAGCGATTCGAGAACCACACGACGCGCGGTCTCGGCGAGGAACTTGTCGTCTGCGGCCATCGCCTCGATCACGGGATCGAGCTCGAGGTCTTCGGTGAGTACCTGGGCGTTCAGCGGCGGTCTGGGTTCCGTCGGCAGGGCGCGATCGGGAAAGAGCAGGTAGGTCTTCATGGTCATGCTCCCTTCTCGACCGGGTCGAGTAAAACCCGCGACTCCGATTGGGTTCCCTCGATCGACTGCCTGACCTGCGCGTTCCGGAGCCGGTACTTGTCGGCGAGAGCGAGGGCGTAGGCCAGCCCGTCCGCCGGGCGCCGTTCGAGTTTGAATGTGCGCTTGGTCGGCTCAGCAGGATCGACCGCGGCGACCATGCTCACGGTCGTGTCGCTGAGGGTCGTGAGCTCGTCGACGAAGGTGACACAGACGGCGAGGATGTCCCGTTCGATGATCTGCTTCAGCACCGCAGTACCGAGCAGGATCGAGTCGTCGAGCGTGGTCGAGTTGAAGATCTCGTTCATGATGACGACGCTGTCGCTCGTCGCCGCCTCGAGGATCTTCCGGATGCGAACCAGCTCGTCCTCGAGCTTGCCGCGCAGATTGCTGATGTCCTCCTGCTTCTCGTAGTGCGTGAACAGCGCGTCGAACAGGAACAGCGACGCTGAGGAACCGGGCACCGGCAGCCCGAGTTCGGCCAGCCAGTGCAGTTGGCCGAACGTGCGCGAGAACGTCGTCTTTCCGCCCTGGTTCGCACCCGTCACCACGATCAGCCGTTCGGGTTCGCGCAGTTCGAAATCGTTCGTCACCATGGACGCCCGGTGCCTGTCGAGCTTCTCGGCCAGGGCGAGGTCGAACGTGTGCTGCGCGGAGACCGCTTTGGAGGCCGACACCCGGGGCATGCAGAACTCCAGGCCGTCCTCCACCATCGGTGCGAGGTGCTCGAGATACGAGAGATAGAACTGCAACTCCCGGTCGACCCGTGCGACCGTCGGGTCCAGGTAGGCGGCAGGCTCGGAGCAGGCGTACTCCCGCACATACTGATCGAGTGCCGCGAAGACGTGCTGGTTCTCCTCCCCCACCAGCCGCAGCACGCCCTCCTCCACGCGGTCCGCGTCGACGTAATCGGTGTACCGCACCCGGTGATCCTTCACCTCGCCCTGCTTGAACCGGGCGAACGTCGCCTCCACCTCAGCGCTGTAGTCCGGCTGATCGGCGAACGGCGCCACCTCCACTCGCAGTCCGTCGATCCGAACCGTGAAGTGGATCTCATCGAGGCGCGATCGGATATCTGCGGCGCGTTCGACCGCCTCCGTGAACGCCTGCCCTGTGACGAGTGCATCGAGCCAGTCGCGCAAGGCGAGCATCCCGGCGGACCGCAGCGGGACATCCTTCAGCGCCCGGGCGAAATCGCGGACGGCGCCCTGGTGCGTGACGATGGCCGAAAGCACCCAGAACGGGCGCTGCTCCCGCGCGAAGAGCCTGGACGCCTGGACGAAACGTGCTCGGTGCAGCCGCATGCCCTCTGCGAATTCCGCTGCCGCATGATGCACCGCCGGATGCGCGAGGTCCGTGTACACACCTTGCCGGTACTCGATCACCTCGCTGTCGCGGACGGCCGTCCAGTAGATGGGCGGCAACTCGTATTCCTCGCGCGAAGCCGTCAGCGTCTCGACGATCTGGTCGAGGCCGAGGTCGCGGAAACACTCCGGTTCCTTCGTCGCGAACGGTGCGCTGACCCGGTTCGAGCCGGGAAACAGGATGCTCTCGAACATCACTTCTGCTCCTCTCATCCGCTCCGAGGTCGGTCGGTGCGGGGAGAAGCCATCAGCGGTTCGTTCCGCGGTTGCGGCGAGCTTCATCGCCGTGTTCCACCAACCAGTGTGCCCGAGAAGCCGCATTACCGCCACCATGCGGTACGTGCGCGCCGAGTGTCGGTAGGCTGATCGAACGGCGATGGATCCCGCCGGGGCGCCGATGCCTGAACCGCACCAACGCTGATGGTTCCTACCCCCTTGAAACGGAGGTAGACCATGTCTGGGAACAGCGTGGAGATGATCGTCGAGATCCCCGCCGGCTGCCGCAACAAGTACGAGGTCGACCACGACTCCGGCCGCGTTCGGCTGGACCGCACCCTCTACACATCGATGGTGTACCCCGCCGACTACGGTTTCATCGACCACACGCTGGCCGACGACGGCGACCCTCTCGATGCCCTCGTGCTGCTGGACGAGCCGACCTTTCCCGGCGTCGTGGTGTCGATCCGCCCGGTGGGTCTCTTCCGCATGGACGATGAGAACGGACACGACGCCAAGGTGATCGCGGTGCCGGACGGCGACCCGCGCTGGGCGGAGATCCGCGAGATCGGCGACGTGCCGGCCATGACCCGTGACCGCATCGCGCACTTCTTCACCCACTACAAGGAGCTGGAACCGGGCAAGTTCGTCTCGGTGCACGGCTTCGGCTTACGCCGCGACGCCGAAGTGCTGCTGCACGACGCACAGCAGTCGTACCGGTACGGCGACGTCTACGAGAGCTGACCGCACCACCGCTCCACCAGCCACAGCCAGCGATGACTCGAGAACGAGGATGCCCATGCCGGACGACGACGAAAAGCTCACCCCCGACGCCGAGGCAACCAGGCCCAGCCCGGAATCCGGTCCGGAGACACCGAACGGTGACGAGGAACCGGACTCACAGCGCTGGCTGACGTCAGGCGTCGTCTCGGTCGGGGCAGCGAGCTTCTTCTCCGACTCCGGGCACGAGATCGTCACCAGCGTCTTCCCCGCCTTTCTCACCGGCGTACTGGGCGGCACAGCCGCGTCTCTCGGCGTGATCGAGGGCGTCAGCGACGCCCTGGTCGGAGCAGCGAAGGTGGTCGGCGGCCCGCTCGCGAACGATCCCGCGAGGCGCGGCCGGCTCGCCACCGGCGGCTACCTGATCACCGCCATCGCCACGGCCGCGATCGGTCTTGCGACCGCGGTCTGGCAGGCCGGCCTGCTCCGTGGCCTGGCGTGGGCGTCGCGCGGCATCCGTTCCCCCGCCAGGGACTCGCTGCTCAGTTCGATCTCGAATCCGCGCGCATTCGGGCGATCGTTCGGCGTCGAACGAGCAGGCGACAACCTCGGCGCCGTCGTCGGGCCGCTCGTGGCCTCCGTGCTCGTCGCCTGGCTCGGGCTGCGGCCGTCGATCTGGTTCGCGTTCATTCCGGGCATCCTCGCGGCCCTCGCCATCACGTTCGCCGGAAGGGAAGCCCTTCGGCGACACCGAAACCGCGTGCGCACCCCCTTCCGCCTCGACGTGAAGGGTTTACGCGCGGCGGGCCTCGCCCGGCCGATGCTTCCGGTGCTGCTCTTCGAGTGCGGAAACCTGGCGACCACTCTGCTGATCCTCCGCGCAACGGATGCCCTCAAAGCGGACGGTCTCGCGGCCGCCGCATCCGTCGCCATCCTTCTCTATGCGGCGCACAACGCCGTCGCGGCCCTCGTCTCCTTCGCCGGCGGAGCGTGGCTGGACCGGATCGGCCCGCGACCCGTGTTCGCGATGGGTGCGGGCGTCTACGTCGTGTCGTACCTGTTCTTCGGGCTCGACGTGTCGGCCTGGCCGCTGCTTCTCATCGGATTCGTGCTCGCCGGAGCCGGCATCGGCTTCGCCGAGACGGCCGAGTCCGCACTGGTGGCGCAGGCGCTCCCCGACCGCCTGCGCGGAAGCGGGTTCGGCGTGATCGGGGGAATCCAGGCGATCGGCAACATCGTCGGAACCGTGGTCGCGGGCATCCTGTATGCGGCGGTCTCCCCGGTCGCCGCGTTCGTGTATGCCGCAGCGTGGATGCTGCTCTCCGTCGCCGCATCGGTGCTCTTCACGCACCGCACGTCTCCCGGTGTGGGATCTGATGCGAAGAAGAATCGTTCAGAGTGAGCGCATTTCCTGGCGTTCAGCATTGGAGCCAACGCCGACGACTCATGATCGTGTTGACATTGAACGCCGCTCTGATCCTCGCTCTTGTCACGGTGGGACTGTTCGCGCACTCGGTCAGCGTGCTTGCCGCCGCGGGCGACACCCTGGGCGATTGCCTCGGTCTCGTCATCGGGCTGATCGCCGTGTCACTTCGGGACCGAAATCCCGATCATCCGCATGCTCAACGCCCGATCGCAATTGCTGCTCTCGTGAATGCGTGTCTGCTG
This sequence comes from Humibacter ginsenosidimutans, assembly GCF_007859675.1. GTDB lineage: Bacteria > Actinomycetota > Actinomycetes > Actinomycetales > Microbacteriaceae > Humibacter > Humibacter ginsenosidimutans. The sequence goes on along the minus strand of NZ_CP042305.1, from coordinate 3,286,749 downwards.
ATCATCGTGGCAGTATCCGTTGTCGTCGAATCCATCGTGAGGCTCGCGGAGGGCATCCCAACGGTGTACGGGCTGCCCGTCGTCGTCGTGAGCGTGATCACCGTGGTGGTGATGCTAGTGGGTGCCTCAGTACTCGGCTTCGCGGCGTCAGACGAAGACATCCACATGCGATCGGTGCTCCTGGATGCCCTAGCCGACGCCGCAGCTGCCGCAGGTGTGACGATTGCTGGCGCGATCATCCTGATCTCCGGCGGACTGTATTGGCTCGACCCGGTGCTCGCATTGGCCATCTCTGCGTTCATCGGGATCGCCGCAGCCCGACTGGGCTTGAAGGCCATCGGTGCCCTGCGTGGACGAGCCGCGGAATTCCATGACAACTAGACGTAGACCCGGCCCGATCCGACGAAGGATCCATCACACCCGAGCGCCATCACAGGGATGAGCCCACCCAGAGACTTCCGAAGCCGACCGCGACGGTGACGATGAGCACCGCGAAGCCGTTGGTTGCCGCCATCACGTATTCGCGTTCCTGCACGAGCCTCATCGTCTCGATGCTCGCCGTGCTGAAGGTGGTGTACCCGCCCATCATCCCCGTGCCGAGCACGAGGACCCACGGTGGCGGAAGCAGAGCGTGCAGTGTGAGCCCGGTGAGGAAGCCGAGCAGGAGTGAACCCGACACGTTGATGATCGCCGTTCCCCATGGGAACACCGATCGCACGCGCGATCGCACCAGCCCGTCGACGACGAACCGCAACGCCGCCCCGACGCCGCCGGCCACGCAGAGCGCCGCGAAGACTGCCGGTGTCATCGTCCCCGTCTTCCCGGCAGCGCACGCCACCGCTGAATCTCCGCGCCCACGGCGATCCCGGCGAAGGCTGCGGCGGCACCGCCGATGACGCTGAGCATGCCGTAGACGATTCCGACCCACGCGTGGCCGGCGGTGAAGGTCTGCGCCACGCCGACCGCAAGCGTGCTGTACGTGGTGTATCCACCCATGAATCCGGTGCCGACGAGCAGCCGCAGCATCCGGCGATGCCCCTCGTCGCGGCCGAGGTGAAGCAGCGTCTCGAGCACCACGCCAAGCGCGAACGCACCGGTGAGATTGATCAGGAAGATCGCCGTGGGAAACGCACCGGCCGCGGGTATGACGAGACTCAGCGCCTCCCGCACACCGGTCCCCGCCGCTCCGCCGAGTGTGACGACCCCGATGTATCGCCAGCGCAGGTGCACGGGGCGTGGGCGTTCGGGTCGGTGCGCATCGGCCACTTCGAGGTCGCTGTCGACCGGAAGCTCGTCCGTGATGGTTCCTGGGTCGTCGTTCAGAGCGGATGCCTTTCCCTTTTCGCCGCTAGCGCAGCCCGTATCGAAGCGACGGCTCGCGCCGGGCGATGTGCAGCAGACGGTTGTACTTCGCGACCCGCTCGCCTCGCGCCGGCGACCCCGACTTGATCTGGCCAACGCCGGAGCCGACAACCAGGTCCGCGATGAACGTGTCCATCGTCTCCCCGGAGCGGTGCGACACCATGCACGCCATGTCGTTCTCGCGCGCAGTGGCGATCGCGTCGAAGGTCTGACTCACCGTGCCGATCTGATTCACCTTGATGAGTGCAGCATTCGAGTAGCGCTTCTCCGCACCGTCCCGGATGCGTGCCGGATCGGTGACATACAGGTCGTCGCCGACGAGCTGCGTCGTGTCGTGCACTCGCTCGTACATCAGCTGCCACCCCTCGAAGTCGTCTTCGGCGAAGCCGTCCTCGATGCTCCAGATCGGGTAGTCGCCGAGCAGGCCATCGTAGTAGTCGACGAGCTGTCGCCGGTCGAGCCGCCTACCTTCGACCTGGTAGCTGCCGTCGCCCAGATAGAACCCGTTGGCGGCGGGATCGATGGCGATCTTCACGTCCTCCGTGCTGTAGCCGGCTTCCACGATCGCCGCCAGCAGCAGGTCGAGAGCTTGCACGGGGCTGGACAACGCCGGCGCGAAACCGCCCTCGTCGCCTAAGCCGGCCGTGCCGAACTTCTCACGCACCGCACCCTGAAGCGTGTGGTAGATCTCCGACCCCACACGCACGGCCGCCTGCTCCGAAGAAACACCGACCGGAGCGAGCATGAACTCCTGGAAGTCCAGGTCGTTGGCCGCGTGAGCGCCGCCGTTGAGAACGTTGAAGTGCGGCACGGGAAGCAGCGGCTGCGAGCCGGTCTGGCCCGCGATCCAGGTGTACAGCGGAACGCCGGCGATGTGCGCGAACGCCCGTGATGCCGCCATCGAGACGGCGACGACGGCGTTGGCGCCCAACCGCGAAAGGTTCGACGTGTAGTCCAGCGATCGGAGCGCATCGTCGAGATCACGGATGCTCGACCAGGCCGTTCCGGTGAGCATCGCAGCGATCTCGCCCTCGACACCCGCCACGGCGTTCAACACGCCGCGTCCCGAGTATTCGACTCCTTGGTCACGCAGTTCGACTGCCTCGAACGCTCCCGTGGATGCACCGGCCGGCGCGGCCGCCGCGTGCACGGAACCGTCGTCGAGCGTGAGGGCGACAGAGATTGTCGGCCATCCGCGAGAGTCGAGCACCTGTTCGGCCTCGACGGACCTGATGGTCAATGCCTGACTGGGCATGGGTCACCTACCTCGACTCGTGGAGAGTTGCAGTAGGAGTCATCGGCCAACGTGGCGGTTGGAGCGACTGGTCGACTCAGTGCTCGGGTGGGAACCCCATCACCCAGTTCTTGAGGCTACACGACGAACGTTCTTAGGGCGGTGGTAGCAACAGCACCCGTCGCCATGGCAAGGCTGCCGACCTGTGCGAGCATGCCGTGATTCGGCCGAGCCGTGCTGGCCCGCGCCTTGCGGCTTCCAACCGACCTACGACGACCGGGAACCCAGCAATTCCTTGACGAGTGTGCTCACCCGTTCCTTGATCTCGTCCCGGATGAGACGCACCTGATCCGCAGGCTTGCCTGCGGGATCGGTGAGTTCCCAGTCGTCGTAACGTTTGCCGGGGAAGATCGGGCAGGCGTCGCCGCAGCCCATCGTGATCACGATGTCGGCGTCACGTACCTGGTCAGTGGTCAGCAGCTGCGGGATGGTGCCGGTGATATCGATACCGTCTTCCGCCATGACCTGCACGGCGACCGGGTTGATGGTGTCGCCGGGTTCGGAACCTCCGGAGAGGACCTGAACAAGGCCGCCGGAGAGCGCGCGAGCATAGCCCGCGGCCATCTGGGAGCGACCCGCGTTGTGCACGCAGACGAACAGGATCGTGGGTGTCTCAGGCATGGCGTCCTCAGTCTCGAATGGGGGCCGGCCGCCTGGGCATGCCTCGGCGACCGGCAGAGGGTCAGCAGCAGCCGGGCTCGCAGCAGCCCTCTTCGGGGTCACAACAACCGTTCATCATGGTTTCCTCCTTTCATCGACATCTGTCGATTCATACAGTCTGCGACCGAACATCGATGACTGTCAATCTTGTGCGAGACTGGGAGCATGTCCATCGCCGAGCCGCTCCCGATCCGCGACCTGCAAGCGTGTTGTGCCCCGCTCACGCGCGAGCCGATCGACAGCGCACATGCGGAATCCCTAGCCAAGTCCTTGAAAGCGCTCGCCGACCCGGCACGACTCCGCCTCCTGTCGATGGTGGCCGCGCACGCCGACGGCGAAGCATGCGTTTGTGACCTGACCGACCCGCTCGGGCTCGTCCAGTCCACGGTCTCCCACCACGTGAAGGTTCTGGTGGACGCCGGCTACCTCACGGTCTCCAAGCGCGGCACCTGGCACTATTACCGTCTCGTACCGGGTGCCCTGGACGCCGTGTCCAGCCTTCTGACGACGGTCTGATGACCGGACGGCATCCGCTCTGGCGCTCATGCGTCGCCGAGCTGCTCGGCACCGGCATGCTCACCCTCGCCGTGGTCGGCTCCGGCATCGCCGCCAGCCAGCTATCGAAGGATCACGGCATCCAACTGGCCATCAACGCGTCCGCCACTGGGCTCACGCTCTACGTGATCATCGTCGTTGTGGCGCCCGTCTCCGGCGCCCACCTGAACCCCGTCGTGTCACTGGTCGACGTCGCACTCGGAAGCCGACCCTGGAAGCACCTGGCCGGTTATCTGCCCGCGCAACTCATCGGCGGCGCGCTCGGGGTGATCCTGGCCAACACGATCTTCGGCAAAGCCCCGGTCTCTCTCGGCACCGCCGACCGCCTCACGGTCGCACATCTGGCTGCGGAAGTCGTTGCGACGGCGGGACTCGTGCTGGTGATCTTCACCCTCGCGCGTGGCCCGCAGCACCGGACGGTACCCGTCGCCGTTGCCGCCTACATCACTGCCGCGTACTTCTTCACCTCCTCAACGAGCTTCGCCAACCCCGCCGTCACACTCGGGCGGATCTTGACCGACACCTTCACCGGAATCACACCAGCCTCCGCGCTCGCATTCCTGCCCGCCCAACTCATCGGCGCCGCGGTGGGCGCCGCCTGCGCCGTGATGCTCTTCCCGTCGCGCCGCGTCGTCAACGACGGCAGTCGCGCTGGGTTCGATCGTCACGAACGAGGCGTGCAACTCCCCCGGCACACGGGTAGCCCCATTGCTTGACGTGCAGTGGCCAGGTTTGGTCTACACAGACTGCACACTCCGCGCGGCGATGGATCGCGAGGAGAGGTCGTGGCGAGCAGCGCAGGCCAGCCGTCGTGCCTCGGCTACACGCTTGACGGCGCCCACGCCGACGAGCGATATCTGTACCGACGGCGGGTTCGCTGATGAGCCGGATTGCCGACGCCGAACTGAGCCTGCATTTCGGTCGTCTCAGCGGGGACATGGCCTACAAGCTGAACGCGCTCCTGGCGATACTCACAGTGGTGACCGGATCGCCACGAATTGATGGCGGATGCTTGAGAGCGTGCAGAGCCGGAATCGAGGAACGCGAATGCCAGATGACGAAAGGGCATCAGGCCGACCGACACTGATCGTCGGCGTGGTGCGCGAGCAACCGGACGACGTCGTGCGGCAGGCGATCCGCTTCGCCGAACTGCTCGGCGCCTCCCTCGTGCTCGCCACCGTGGACCCCACCCGCTACACGACCGGGCGCAACCCGGATGGCAGCGTCTCCGCGTTCGCCATCGACCCGGACTCGGACGAGCCGATCACCGAGGAGTTCGACTCCGAGTTCGCCGAGCACCTTCGCCATCTGCTGGAACCCACCGACGTCACCTGGAGTCTGCGCGCGCTCGCCGGCGACCCCGCGCACGAACTGGCCCGCCTCGCCCACGAACTGGACGCGGTCGCCATCGTGGTCGGCACACGCAAACGAGGACTTCGAACCACAGCGCACGAGTTCTTCAACGGTTCCGTCGCCGTGCACTTGGCACATCGGCAGCACCACCCGGTGATCATCATCCCGCTCGACCCCGTCGCGCACGGTGAGCGACTCCCCTGGGAGTAGCTGGCGAGATCCATTCCTCCGGGTGACCGTGGTCGCGGACCGAGTGCCCTCACCGGCACGAACAAGCCCTATTCCACGTGAATAGCCCCTGATACCCTGCCTGGGTATAGGTCGATGGCGCGCTGTATCCATGGCGGCCTGACACGAGGAGACACGATGGTGCTACTTGGTGTGGCGGTGCTTCTCCTGCTCGTCCTCTATGGCCTCTCCTCCGGGGTGCGGATCTCGCACCGCGTTCTGTGCCGCGAAGCCTTCATGTCGGGTCTTCCCGTGAGAGAGCACGCTGTCTCACGGTTCCATGTGCGCTGGTATCTGATTGCGATCGTCTTCGTGGTCTTCGACATGGAGATGGTGTTCATGTATCCCTGGGTTCTCGTCGTGCGTGAAACCGGTGCCGGATCCGTCGTGGAAATGTTCGCGTTTCTGGCCGTTCTGGTGGCCGCGGTCATCTACGCATGGCGTGAGGGCGTGTTCAGGTGGACCTGACCGCTGTCCTGCTCAGGCTGCCCGTTCCTCGAATATTCGTGGTGAGCGCTCCGGGTTCGTCGGCCCTGCGATTGGCGATCGAGCGGGAGACGCGGGCGCGGGGCTGGGTCGAGGCGCTCACCCCGGCGAACACGGACATCCTGGTCGTCTGCGGCGGCGACGGTAGCTTCCTCGCTGACTCAACCGAGCAGATCTGGCGGCAGGTGCCGTGCCCTCGCGCATACGTCCAGGTGACTACCGCGCGTACGCTTGCCCAGCAGCTCGACGATGCTCAGGCGGCTCTGCGCGACGTGGCCGCACTGCGGGAGGATGCTGAACGCCACGAACACTTCCACGACCGCGAGACCGGCGGTCATGAGATGGACATGGGCGGCACCGACCACGGCGACATGGGCGACATGGATCGCGGTGGCATGGGCGACATGGATCACGGCGACATGAGCATGAGCATGGACGTGCCTGGCGGGATCCCGATGGCCGACCGCGGGAGTGACCGCGACGGACTGAAACTCGATCGATTGCATGTCGCTCTCGGACCCGCGCTGCCGGACTGGCCCACCGGGCTCATCGTGCGGCTCGTGCTTCAGGGCGATGTCGTGCAGGAGGCAGAGACAGAGGCGATCGGGCTTCCGGTCGGATCATCGTTCTGGCTGGAGGCAGAACGCGACGCCCTCGACCCCATCCGGGTTCACGCTGCGGCCGCGGCGGACTCCCTGCAGCGCTTCCTGAGCGTCGCCGGGTGGCGAAGCGCAGCCATGACCGGCCGCCTGCTCCGGGACGAACTGTTGGCATCCGCGCCTTCGACCGCGCATCCTCGTTTCGTTCGATGGATGCGAACGGTGCGTCGATCGCACACGCTTCGCTGGTCGATAAGCGGGCTCGGAGAACTCGGCCCCGACGCGCCTGTAGGACTCCGCGGCGACGCGTACTCACGGTCTATGCGCTGGCTCGACGAGATTGCTGCCGCGATCAAGGCCCGGGATGCGGACGGGCCCGCGGATGCGACTTGGGGGTCGCAGCGCGCAGAGGGTGCACGAGCCGTTGTCCGGATGCTGCCGTCCCTGCTCATCGGCCAGGAATTCGCCGGCGGGCGGTTGATCGTCGCCTCCTTCGACCCTGACCTGGAGACGCTGCACGAACTCGACGCGTCCGCGCGCATGCCTGCCGACGGGTCGGGATCGTGACGTCGCCGTGGAACGCGCTGATCGCCGTGAGCTTGCTCGGCGGCTTCTCGTATGCCGCGGCCTCGGCGTCTGTTCTGCTGCGACACCGGGCCAGCGGAGCGCGGCTCGCCGCGGCATGGTCGGCGCCGACCCGTGAAGGAGCGCGGCTGCTAGTGGCTCAGCGCAGCGTCGTCGTGGGTTCCGACAGGGCGCTTGCGCGGATCGGTTCCGCCCTTCTGCCTCTGGCCGCAATCATGGCCGTGCTGGTCGTGCCGCTCGGTGCTCATGCGATCAGCGATCTCTCCGTCGGCGTCGTCTGGTTCAACGCGATGGAGGTGCTCGCGTGGGCTGCGGTTTGGATGGTCGGGTGGGGTTCGAACGCACCGTGGGGTGTGATCGGTGCGAACAGGTTCCTCGCCCAGGGTCTCAGCTACGAGTTGCCACACATGTTCGCCCTGATCACGGTGGCCGTGGGCGCGAACTCCCTGCAGGTCAACCAGATCGCTGCCGCACAGCACGGGCAGTTGTGGTTCGCGTTGACGATGCCGGCCGCCTTCATCGTGTATCTGATCTCGATCATGGGATTCTCGTTCTGGGGCCCATTCGACCAGTCAGTGGGTCGCGACATCGTCGGCGGAGCGGCCTCGCAGCTCTCTGGTGTCGATCGGCTGGCGTTCTGCGGCGGCCGGTACCTGCTGTTGACCGTCGGCAGCGCGATGGCGGTGCCGTTCTTCCTCGGCGGCGAGGCCGGGCCATTGTTGCCTGGTTGGGCTTGGCTTCTCATCAAGACGGCGGCGGTACTGGCGGTACTGGTCTGGGTGGGGCACCGCATGCCGCCGATCCGGATGGAACGGTTCGCCGAGATCAGTTGGATGGTGCTGCTGCCAGCAACGATCGTGCAGGCCCTCGCGGTATCGATTTTCGTACTCGTGGGATGGATGTGATGCGGCCGTGATGGATGCGATTGCCTTCGGGGTGTGCTCGGTAGGATCCATTGCCGCGGGCATCACGGTGTTCCGTGTCGCTTCGATGGCACGGGCCACGTTCGCACTGCTCGCCTCGTTCGTGCTGGCAGCGGTCCCGATTCTGTTGCTGGGCCTGACCTACCTCGGTGTGCTGGTCATCCTGATGATGGTCATGGAGATGATGATCATGGTCGTCTTCATGCTCATGTACATGATGAACCCTGCCGGCCTGATGCCGATGAAGATGGTGCACAACAACCGTGTCTCGACGATCGTCGCTGCCGTAGTGTTCGTGGTTCTCGCGGTCGGCGCAACGGTCACGCCATGGCCGCACGGGGGACGACGCTCGAACGCCGATCCGACGAAGGCCCTGGGGCTGGATGTGATGGGCCCGCACATGCTCGTCATGGTGATCATCGGGCTCGTGCTCTTCGCGACGATGGTTTCCGCGATCGTCCTCGCTTCGGCCCGTGGACGATACGACAGGTATGGCGATGATCTGCGTGTCCGACCGCCGCAAGACCCCGTTCAAGGCGGACTCGGCGGTCGCCGGCGAGGCGGGCTGCAACGATGATCCTTTCGCTGTATCTGATCCTGGCGGCCGGCTTGTTCGCGGTGGGCCTGTACGGGCTGCTCAGCCAGCAGTCGATCGTGATGATCATGATGGGGATCGAGCTCGCCATCAACGGCGTCATCGTCGCGGCGGCCGCCGTCTGGTACTTCATCGTGCCAGGCAGTCCCGACGCGCAGACGGTGGTGCTCGTCGCGATGACCGCGATGGCCGTCGAAATGGGTATGGGCTTCGCGGTGACCACCGCCATCTTCCGCGCCAGAGACGTGGACATGGTCGACTCGGCATCCGACCTGAAGGGATGACGCGCCGTGCCCCTCGTTCTCCTGGTGATGCTGCCTGCGGCGGCAGCGGTCGTGCTCCTGCTGCGCGGCCGTCGAACGGATGCCGCCGCACCGGCCATCGCAGTAGCGGTCGCCGTGATCGATCTCGGCCTCGCGATCGTCGCGGCGATCGCCCGGCCGAGCGCTGAGGTGACGGCGCTGAACTCCATCCCAGGTGCAGTGGCCGTGGACGGACTCGCGGCGATCGCGATGGTCACGGTCGCGGCTGTGTTCCTGGCCGTGGTCGTCTTCGCGTGCGGCGACATCGGGCGCGGCGAGGCGCGGTCGCGGTTCTTCGGCACGATGCTGCTTTTCGTTGCCGCCATGTTCGTCACGGTGACGGCGGTGAATATCTTCACGTTGCTCGCCGCGTGGGAGATCATGGGCGCTACCTCATATGCGCTGATCGGGTTCTGGTGGAGCGAACCGGGAAAGGCGCGATCCGGGCTGATCGCGTTCATCACGACCCGGTCGGCGGATGTCGGAATGTACGTTGCCGCCGGGGCGGCGCTAGCGGCCGGAGCGGCCGGTCTCAACCTGGCGCGCCTTGATGAGGTTGCCGGTGGCTGGCGCGACATCGCCCTCGCCGGTCTTGCGCTGGCGGCGCTGGGCAAGTCGGCACAGTTACCGTTCAGCTTCTGGCTGTCGCATGCGATGGCCGGCCCTTCCCCGGTCTCCGCGCTGCTGCACTCGGCTGCAATGGTCGCCGCCGGCGGATATCTTCTGCTGCGCATCGAGCCCGGCATCACGGCGACCGGGTGGCTCGGGCCGGTGGTGGCGTGGATCGGCGCGCTGACTGCACTGCTGCTGGGCGCTGTTGCCGTCGCACAGCGTGATCTGAAGCAGCTGCTGGCCGCTTCGACCTGTTCCCAGATCGGCTTCATCGTGCTGGCCGCCGGCGTCGGCGGCGTCGCAGGCGGCGCAACGTAGTTCGTCGCCCATGCCGCCGTGAAGAGCCTGCTGTTCCTTGTCGCAGGTGCCTGGTTGGCCGCGCTCGGCACGAAGAATCTGCTGCGTCTGCGTGGCGCAGCACGCACCCACCCGGTCGCCGGTATCACGTTCACGGTCGGGGCGCTGGCTCTCGGCGGGCTTCCGCCGCTGTCGATCTGGGTGGCCAAAGACCAGATCCTCAGTGCGGCCCTGCCAGCATCTACGGCGCTCTACACCGTCGGCCTGGCGGCTGCGGCGCTGAGCGCAGCCTATTCGGCGAAGGCCCTGGCGGTCATCTGGACTCGACCGGCGTCGGTGGCTCCGCTCGATGTCCGTGCGGGGCGGATACCGGTCAGCGAGCTACTGCCGTTGCCCGCGCTGGCCATCGCGGCCACCGTGCTCGGCGTGTTGGGGGTGCCCCCACTTGCCGCAGCGTGGTCGAGAACGCTCGGCACGCCGGACGCACCCACATCGCCCCCCTGGGAGTTCGCGATGTCGGCCACGCTCGCCGTCACCGTCATCGTTCTCGTTGTCTGGTGGCAGCACCGACGTCTGACTCGCAGCGACGAACTCGTCGCCGATACCGCTTGGCTGCGCGACTGGCTCAAAATGGAAGCCGGCATCGACGTGATCGTCGTGCGTCCGATCCGCGCATTGTCCGCGTGGTGCTCCCGGTTCGACGACCGCGTTCTCAGTCAGGCCGTGACTACGGTCGGCAGCGCCGTGCTTCGGCTCTCCCGCGTCGTCAACGCCCGCCTCGAGTGGGCGATAGCCGCCGCCGTCGCATTTGTCGCCGATGGCGCTCGGAGACTTGCTACCGCTGCAGTGCGCCCGCAAACCGGCCTGCTGCATCAGTACTACGACCAGGCGATCGTCGGCATGGCCGTGCTCGTCGCAGTGTTCATTCTGATGAGGTGACCGTGCTCTCGATCATCGTGTTCCTGCCCGCGATCGTCGCGGCGCTTCTGCTGTTCGTGCCCCGAAAGCGCGTTCGGCTCTTCCCGTGGATCTGGGTTGCGACCTCGGCCGTCGACCTGGCGCTGATCATCGTGGCGTGGACCGGCTACATCGTCGGCACAGGCACGGGCTTCGGCTACGAAGAGAACGTCCGGTGGCTGCCGATGCTGGGCTCGGGATACCACATCGCGGTCGACGGCTTCTCACTGCCCATAGTTGCGCTCACCGGAGTGCTTTTCCTGGCCTGCGCGGTCTACTCGCTGCGCGAGCAGCGGCGCACACGCTCCTGGGTGATCCTCTTCCTCTTCCTGCAGACCGTGTCGCTGGGCCTGTTCGTCTCTCTCGACCTGCTGGTGTTCTTCGTCTTTTTCGACCTCTCGATCGTGGCGATGTACTTCATCATCGCCGGCTGGGGTCATCCCGGTGCGGCGCGCGCGGCTCTGCAGTTCTTCCTCTACACGTTCGTCGGCTCGCTTGCACTGCTGCTGGGTTTCATCGGGTTGTACCTGGCGAGCACCCCACACACGTTCGACATGGTGCAACTCGTGCACCAGGATCCGTTGAAGGGCGATCCCGTGGTCGCGGGAATCATCCTGTTCGCCATCAGCCTCGGCTTGGCCGTCAAGACCCCGACCGTGCCGTTCCATACCTGGTTGCCCCCGGCGCACACCGAGGCGCCCACTGCCGGCTCGGTGATCCTGGCCGGAATCCTGCTGAAGATGGGCACCTACGGCTTCGTGCGGATCGCGATGCCGATCCTGCCGCAGGCGTGGCGCGACTACGCCTTGGTCTTCGTGATCGTCGGTGTGGTCTCGGTGCTGTACGGCGCGCTGGTCGCTCTGGCGCAGACGAACCTGAAACGGATGATCGCCTACACCTCCGTCAACCACATGGGATACATCATCCTCGGGCTCGGGGCCGCGGGACTGGCAACCGGGTCCAACGTGCAAGCATCCGCCCTCGCGGTCAGTGGGGCGGTGACCCAGATGGTCAGCCACGGGCTCCTCACCGGCGCGCTTTTCCTACTCGCCGGAGTTCTGTATGCCCGTGGCGGCACGTACGACATCGGTGCATACGGGGGCTTGGCGAAAACTGTGCCGGTCTTCACCGGCTTGATGGCGGTGGCCGTGTTCGGGTCGCTCGGTCTGCCCGGGTTCTCCGGATTCATCGCCGAGTTCCAGATCTTCACCGGCAGCCTGGGCTCCGCGCCGGTTCCGACGGCTCTGTCCGTGATCGGGATCGTCATCACCGCGGCGCTTCTGCTCCGCATGTTCCAGCGCATCTTCTTGGGCGCGGGCCAGCGATCACATGACGAAGCACCTCCCGCCCCCCCCAAGCATCCATGAAAGATGTCTTCTCCCGGGAGTTCTTCGCCGTCGCACCGCTACTCGCGCTGTCCGTCGTGATCGGCATCCTGCCCGCGTTCCTCTTGCACGTCATCGATCCGGCAGCCCGCGCACTGGTCGCCCTGGTGGGTGGATGAACGGCATGCAGTCCGGGCAGGAGATCGACCTGACCGCATTCGTGCCCGAGATCGCGATCGCCGTGACGGCGGTCCTCGGCCTTCTGGCCGGCAGCTGGCTGCCCCGATACCGGCAGTGGGTAGTCCGGGCGCTCGCGCTGCTGGGCATCCTGGTCGCCGTGATCGCCACGATCATCTCGATGACGCGGGCGCCGGAGGCCACCGCTGCGGGAAGCTACACGATCGACGTGTCGCTGAATGCTGCACGCCTCGCCATTCTTGTCGGTACCGCGATCGTGATCGGGCTCGCGTCCGGCTCGATTGCCGCTGCAAAGCGGGAGTCCGAGTTCCACGTGCTGTTGCTGCTCGCCGCGCTGGGCACCATCGTGCTGGCCGGCGCCACCGACCTGCTGGTACTCGCCGCCGGATACCTGCTGGCCAGTGTTCCGCTCTACGCGCTGGTTGGATTCGCCAAGGACCGCCTGGGCACCGAGGCGACGCTCAAGTACTACCTTATGGGTGCTCTGTTCGGTCTGCTGCTACTGGCCGGTGTCGTGCTGTTGCTGGCGACCGGCGGCAGCACGGTCTACAGCGAGCTCAGTCGAAGCCTGCCGCGTGGTCCGACGGCAGTCGTCGCGACCGGGATGCTCATGTTGACCGCCGGCCTGCTGTTCAAGGCGGGTTCGGTTCCCGCCCATTTCTGGGTGCCCGATGCGATCGACGGCGCGACACCACCGATCGCGGCGTTCATCGCCACCGTGCCGAAGATCGGCGCCCTCGTCGCGTTGTTCCGCATCAGCACGGATGCCTTCGCGAACGTGCCGCTGGACTGGTCGCTCATGCTCGCGCTTCTGGCCGCGGCCACGATGACGCTCGGCAATCTGGCAGCCTTCTTCCAACGCACCGTCCGGAGGCTGCTGGCGTATTCGACGATCAGTCAAGTCGGCTACCTCATGATGATCATTGCGGCGTACGGTCATCCCACTCGGGCGCTTCCGAGCCTTCTCTACTACCTGCTCGCCTACACCGTCACCAACCTGGGCGCGTTCGCAGTAGTCGCCGCATTCGCCTCGCGACGCGGCGTCGACGACTACCGTGGCCTATTCCGGCGACATCGCTGGGTGGCGCTCAGCCTGATCGTCTGCCTACTCGGACTGGTCGGAACGCCGCCGACCGCGGTGTTCGTCGGCAAGCTGACCGCCTTCACAGCAGCCTTGGACGCCGGAATGGGTTGGCTCGTAATACTCGCGGCAGCCAACACCGTGGCCAGTGTCTTCTACTACCTGCGGTGGATCTTCGTCCTGTTCCAACGAGATCACGTTGGCCCCGAGGCTTCGGAACCCTCAGGGCCGACGGGGATGCCACGAACGGAAGCCGCAAGCATCATCCTCGCCGTGGCTCTGGGTGTGACCTCCGTCGTGGTTGGACTCGTCGCCAACCCGGTTCTGGAGCTGCTGAGCAGCTCCAAGTGACGGATGCGCAGAACCTACGCGGCTGCGTACCTCGCGGGGTCGGCGTCGAAGTCGGGGAGGCATCCGGCGCAGCAGAACCAGTAGCGGGTCCCCTCGTAGTCGCGGTAGAGGCCGGCAGCCTCCGCCTCGGTCTTGACGACGATGCTTCCCTTCATCACCGGGCACTCGGCGAGTTCCGCGTTCGATGGCCCGAGCAGCGTCTTCTCGTCGGCGGGCTGAGTGTGCTGGTGGCCGTGCGAACCGTGGTCGTGCGAACCGTGGGCGTGGTGGTGGTCGGTCATGGGGGTTCTCCTTACTGGGGGGTCTGGCTGGTGTCAGGCGTTCTGAAGAGTTCGGGATGCGGTCGTGCGGCTGCCGAGCGCGTCAGCGGCGGTCGCGTGGGATCGGAATCGGCGTAGCCGGAGGCTGTTGCTGACCACGAAGATGCTGGAGAATGCCATCGCGGCACCGGCGAACATCGGGTTCAGCAGCCCGAACGCGGCGAGTGGGATGGCGGCGATGTTGTACGCGAACGCCCAGAACAGGTTGCCCTTGATCGTGCCCAGGGTGCGCCGGGCGAGCCGGATCGCATCGGCTGCCGAGCGCAGGTCACCTCGTACCAGGGTGAGGTCTGCCGCTTCGATGGCGACATCGGTGCCGGTGCCCATCGCGAGCCCCAGGTCGGCCTGCGCGAGGGCCGCAGCATCGTTCACTCCGTCGCCGACCATCGCCACGACCCGGGCGTCGGCTTGCAGCCTGGTGATGACCTCGACCTTGTCCTGGGGCAGTACCTCCGCAATGACTTGGTCGATGCCGACCTGCTGCGCGACGTGGTGGGCCACCGTCGAATTGTCGCCGGTGAGAAGCACCGGGGTCAGCCCTAGGGCCTTGAGCTGGGCGATTGCTTCCGCACTGGTGTTCTTCACGGCATCCGCCACGACCAGCACGCCTCGTGCCTTGCCGTCCCAGGCCACCACGACCGCTGTTTGACCTGCGGCTTCGGCCTCCGACTTCGCTGCCAGCAGTGCCGGGTCCTCTGAGATCGACCATTCGATCAGCAGCGTGGCACGGCCGACAAGCACGAGGTGCCCGTCGACGATGCCCTGCACGCCACGTCCTTCGATGTTCACGAACGACTCAGGTGCGGGAAGTGCTCCGACGCGTTGCGTCGCACCCTTCGCGATCGCCTGCGCGATCGGGTGCTCGGAGCCATCCTCGACAGCCCCGGCGATTCTGAGCAGCTCCCGTTCGTCGACGCCTTCCGCTGGGTGGATGCCCAGCAGCGTCATCTTCCCGGTTGTGACGGTGCCGGTCTTGTCGAGCACGATCGTGTCCACCTTGCGGGTGGATTCCAGCACCTCAGGGCCCTTGATCAGGATGCCGAGCTGCGCGCCGCGCCCCGTGCCGACCAGTAGCGCGGTCGGGGTGGCCAGTCCGAGTGCACACGGGCAGGCGATGATGAGCACCGCCACGGCCGCTGTGAACGCCATCTCCGCGGGGAACGCGGCGAGCAGCCAGGCGCCGAGCGTGACGATGGCGACACTGATCACGATGGGCACGAAAATGCCGGAGATCTTGTCGGCCAGGCGCTGCACCTCGGCTTTGCCGGACTGGGCATCCTCCACGAGCTTGGCCATCTGGGCCAACTGCGTATCCGAGCCCACCTTGGTCGCTCGCACGGTCAGGCGGCCGCCGACGTTCACCGTCCCGCCCACAACGGGGTCAGCGACAGCGACCTCGACCGGAATCGACTCGCCCGTGAGCATCGACGCGTCCACAGCGCTCGTGCCATCGACGACGACGCCGTCCGCGGCGATCTTCTCACCCGGCCGCACGACGAATTCATCGCCCGCAGCCAACTGTCCGATCGGGATGCGGGTCTCGACCCCCGCGCGGAGAACCGAGACGTCCTTCGCACCGAGCTCCAGCAGCGCCCGCAGGGCAGCGCCGGCTCGACGCTTCGAGCGCCTCTCGAAGTAGCGTCCCGCCAGCACGAACATCGTGACGCCGGAAGCGACCTCCAGGTAGATGTTCCCCGCCCCGCTGGTGGGCGCGGCCGAGAAGTCGAAACCGTGCCGCATCCCAGGCATCCCGGCCGTTCCGAAGAACAGCGCATACAAAGACCAGACGAAAGCCGCGATCGTGCCGACCGACACCAGCGTGTCCATCGTGGCCGCACCGTGCCGCAGGTTGGTCAGCGCTGCCTTGTGGAACGGCCACGCCGCCCAGACGATGACCGGCGCGGCCAGGGTCAGCGACAGCCACTGCCAGTACGTGAACTGCAGCGCCGGAATCATCGCCAGTGCGATCACCGGTACGGCCAGCACGATGCTGCCGATCAGGCGCTGCCGCAGCGAGACCAGTTCTGCATCCGGTGCCTCTTCGGCGTCTTCGGTCGGCTCGGCCACCGGGAGCGTCGCCGTGTACCCGGTCTTCTCGATCTCCCCGATCAGCGCGCTTGGATCGAAGCCCTGCGGTACGTTCACGCGCGCCTTCTCGGTCGCGTAGTTCACCGTCGCCACCACGCCATCGAGCTTGTTCAGCTTCCTCTCGATGCGCATCGCACACGACGCACACGTCATGCCGCCGATCTCGAGCTCGATGCTCGAACCGGGCACCGCCGGGTGAACGTCGGACGTCGTCATGAACTCCTCCTGGACTACCGTGCCGTCTCATGACGGCCATTGAGCTGTTTCGCGCAGATCAGACGCGCACCGCGGTATAACCGGCCTCCTCGACCGCGCCCAGAACCTGGGCATCGTCGATCGCATCCGCGCCGGTCACCACGAGCCGGCCGGTCGCAGCCGACACCTCGATCTGCTCCACGCCAGGGATCTGCTCGACCTCTTCGCGCACCGACATCTCACAGTGTGTGCACGTCATCCCGGTCACGGCGTATTCCGTCGTCGACATTCGCTCCTCCATACGGGTAGGGGGTATGTGTTATGGAACACGATACCTCCTGGCGGTATTCCGTGGGAGTTGAAGATCCGGTGAACCGACGACCCATGCAGAAACGACTGCATTGCAGGATTCGTAGTGGTGATCGACCCGATGGGTACCGCGAACACTGTCTGCGACTACTCGTTCGGCGTGCTCGCCCTGACCGTACTCGGCAGCATCCTAGGGGTGGCCCTGCGCCGTCTTCTTCGGCGATTCTTGGCAGGCAGCGCCCGACAATATCGCTATGTCCACTCCCGCCCCCACGGTGACGAGCCATGCCCGCACCCAAGTGAACGGAATCCTGCGCCCTTCGCAACATCCGGTGGCCATCCTGGTCACAGCAGCGATAACGATCGTCGTCCTCACCGGCATCGGATTCGTGCTGACCTCCCATCCGATCGACCTGGCACTGTCAAAGGCGCTGAACATATCGCACGCCGGGTCCATGGCCCGCCTGACCAACGTCGTCTACCAACTGTTCAGCCCGATCCCCGCGATACTCATCACCGTCGTAGCCACCGGCGTGATCTGGGCACTCAGCAGGCAACTCCGCGTCGCGGCAGCGTTCGCCGGGGTTGTCGCCGCAACGTGGATCCCGTCCGACCTGATCAAGCTCGCAGTGCACCGGCCCCGACCCGACATACACCTGATGACGCACCCGTTCTACCCCGTCCAGGTCGACCCGTCCCACCCCAGCGGGCACACCGCGTTCGTCACCGCATTCGTCGTCGCCGTGATCTTCGTGCTCCGCGGCACACGATGGCTGCCACTCGGCGCCGTGCTCGGAGCCATCCTCGTCATCGTGGTCGCCGTGTCGCTCTCGATCGACGCCGTGCACTACCCGACCGACGTTCTCGCCTCCATCCTCTGGTCGCTGGCCGTAGCCCCCGCAGCGCGGCTCATCTGGGCCGACTGGCTCATGCCACGAATCCCACTCCTCCGGGAACCCGCACCTCCCACGCTGCGGTCATAGGTGGCAGATCGGCCTTGACTTCCCGGATCAATTTCAGGTTCATATGAACAATTATTCATTGAACGTGAAGGCGTTGTCTTTTCCGCGAGGCAACGCCGGGAGGTGATGATGAACTGCCCGATCGATGGAACTCCGCTGGCGCTGTCCGAGCGTAACGGCATCGAAATCGACTATTGCCCTCAGTGCCGCGGCGTCTGGCTGGACCGTGGCGAACTCGACAAGATTCTCGAGCGAGCCGACTCCGCGTACCCCGCGCGCACGGTGCAGCAGCCCCGTTATGACGACGGATACCGCGGTGGCGATCATCACGGGGGCAGTCGTGAAAACTACGGCAAGCGCCGTCGAGGCGGCTGGCTTGGCGAACTCTTCGACTAGGCTCCCGCGCCTCACGGTCTTCGGTGCGTCGATCGATCACGCCCGCCGACGCCTGCATGCACGCTCATCCACAATTTCGGAGAGACACGCCACTCGTTCACCCTCCCCCCCGCGGCCCCAGCTCGTCAGCGTCGAGGTTCCAGTCGTTCCGGCTGGTATCGTTATATGAACGTTTAATCAGATGTGGAGACCGCGGTGGAAGCAACCGGTGAGCAGGTAGATGAGTGCGACCTGAAGCTTGTCGACCCGGGGAAGGTGTCCTGGGTGGCCGAGGCGCTTCCTTCCACGGACACCGTGACGGACTTGGCGGATGTCTTCTCTCTGCTCGGCGACCCCGGCAGGCTGCGCATCCTGATGTCGCTGCTGAGCGGTGGCGAGATGTGCGTGTGCGATCTTGCCGCGACCACGACGATGAGTGAGAGCTCGGTCAGCCATGCGCTGCGCCTGTTGCGTGCGCACCGTGTGGTGTCCGTATCGCGGCGGGGACGGATGGCCTACTACCGTCTGGATGACGCGCACGTTCGCATGCTTCTCGACCTCGGGCTCACGCACACCGGTCACACGGTGGCAATCCACCCGGAGCGCGGTGAGCAGGCGGACGCGTGAGGGCACAGACGCAACCGGGCAAGCCACACCAGCATTCGCACGGGGCCGCGCCGGGTGCGGATTCCCAGCTTCTTGTCATCGCGCTGGCGTTGATCGTGAGCTTCATGATCGTCGAGGTCGTCGTCGCGATCATCGCCGGCTCGCTGGCGCTACTCTCCGATGCCGGACACATGCTCACTGACGCTGCGGCGATCGCCGGCTCGCTGATCGCGATACGACTGGCGGCGCGGCCGACCAGCGCGAACTGGACCTTCGGGTTCAAACGCGCGGAGATCCTCTCGGCCGCCGTGAACGGCATCACCCTGGTCGTGATCAGCGCCGTGGTGGCGATCGAGGCGATCCGCCGGTTGTTTCAACCACCGCCGGTGGAGGGCGGCCCTGTGCTGATCGTGGCCCTGCTCGGTGTCGCGGTGAACCTGGTCACCGTGTGGGTGCTGGCCAAAGCGAACCGGAGCAGCCTGAATATCGAAGGCTCGTTCCAGCACATCCTCACCGATCTCTACGGCTTCATCGCCACCGTCATCGCGGGATTCGTGATCCTCTTCACCGAATTTACGCGCGCAGATGCGATCGCGTCTTTGATCGTTGTCGTGCTCATGCTGCGTGCGGCATGGGGCCTCCTGCGCGACTCCGGACGCATTCTGCTGGAAGGCGTTCCCGAGGGCGTCGACCTGAGCGAGATCCGTGCGCATCTGATGCGGCCGGAGCATGTGGTGGATGTTCACGATCTGCATCTGTGGACCGTGACCTCAGACCTTCCCGCCCTCTCGGCCCATGTCATCCTCTCCGACGACTGCTTCTACGACGGACACGCGCCGAAGGTGCTCGACGAATTGCAGGAGTGCCTGGCCGGGCATTTCGATGTGGAACACAGCACGTTCCAGTTCGAGCCGGCCGACCATACCGCTCACGAACACGGAGCCGACCACCGATGACCAACCACACCGACACCACTACTGAGGCACGGACCGTCGTGCTTCGTCGCCGGATCCGATGGATCGTCGCCGTCACCATCACGTACAACGCGATCGAAGCGATCATTGCGATCACGGTCGGTGCCGGCGCGTCCTCGGCGGCTCTAGTCGGATTCGGGCTGGACTCCATTGTGGAGGTCCTCTCTGCAGCCGTCATCGCGTGGCAGTTCGCCGCGCCGGACCCGGAAACGCGAGAGAAGACCGCCCTGCGACTGATCGCACTGGCGTTCTTCGCACTCGCCGTCTACGTCACGATCGACGCCGCACTCGCGCTGCTAGGAATCATCACCGCCGAACACAGTCTGATCGGGATCATCCTGACCGCACTAAGCCTCGCGATCATGCCGTTCCTCAGCTTTGCCGAACGCCGCGCGGGACGGGAGCTCGGATCTGCGTCCGCGGTCGCCGACTCCAAACAGACCCTGATCTGCTCCTATCTCTCCGCGGCCGTCCTGCTCGGCCTTCTGCTCAACGCCCTCTTCGGGTGGAGATGGGCCGATCCGGTCGCCGCCCTGGTTGTTGTCGGCTTCGCCGTGCGCGAAGGTGTAGAAGCGTGGAAAGGCGATACCTGCACCGTTCCCGTCTCCGCCTTCACCGGGGAGCAAAGTAGCCCCGGGAGGGGCCCGATTCAGCCTGTTGTGCGGTGATCACCGCGCCACCACAACGCCACCCACAAGCCGCAGCGGCGGCAGATGCGCGATCGTCCACCGTCAAGCTCGTGAACCTTGCTTCGCGGCAGGTCTCGGCCACAGCACGAGCACATCACCAGGTCCTCGTTCATCGGACGCGAATCGCCTCCACGATTTGTTCAACCGTGGGTACCCCGGCCAGCCCATCAGGAGTGGCGTAGATCCGGCAGGCCAGGTCCGAGGTTCGTCGACTGGTGGGGAAGAGATCTTCGCCGTCGACCAGGATCGTGGGTGACCCAGAAAACGGCACCGCAGCCGCATCCTCGGAAGTACGAAGGAGCCGATTCTCCACCACAGAAGCGGTGTCACCGAGCTGCGCCAGCGCCTCACGAATCCGATCACCGGCATGCTCCCAGTTCGGGCACTCATCGATATGAAGAACTTCGATCTTCATGCCCTTATTCTCCACCGGCGACCGCGACGCCGCCATATCGTGGGCGCCGCTGCGGCTCTTACTGCGTCGACGTCGCCTCTCGCGCTTCGCAGATCGGTCGACTGCGAGTGGCACGCCGCGTCCGGCTTTTGACGAAATTCAGGCTTACGGGTGGGGCACGACGGTCCCGGCGGCACCGTCGAGGGTCACCAGCTGGCCGGTGCTTAGCTGTGTGGTCGCATTGCCGGTTCCGACGACGGCGGGGATGCCGTATTCGCGGGCGATGAGGGAGGCGTGTGCGGCGAGGGTTCCGCCGTCGGTTATGACGCCAGCCGCTCGGGCAAACAGTGGTGTCCAGGCGGGGGCGGTGGCCTTGGCGACGAGGATCTCACCTTGCCTGAAGCTGGCGAAATCGGCGGGGCTGTAGACCACCCGCACCCGGCCTGTTGCTCGGCCGATGCTGGCCGGGTGACCGAGGATCGCGCCTTCGGGCGTCTGGTGCCCGGTGCGGGCTGTCGTGACGGCGTGCGCGATCGGGTCGCCGATCAGGCGAGGAGGCTCACCGAGGGTGAGCGGGGCAGGCAGCCGGCGTTGCCTGCCCCAGAGCCTTCTCCGCTCCTGCACAGTCGCAGCGAGGCCCTCTGGGGTGGCGCGGATCTCGGAGAGGGTGAGGAAAAAGATGTCATCGGCGTCGCCGATCATCCCGGCGCGTCGTAGCAGCGTGCCGAGGCGATGAGCGCACTGGCGCAGGACCGGCCAGCCGAGCGTCAGGTCGCGGGCCTGTTCTTCGCGGAGGGCGGCGAATCGTTGATTGACCGCCAACAGGTCGTTGAACTTGTTGAGCAGCCTGCCGTTGTTTGCCAGCGCCTGTCGGCAGGTCTCTTCGGCGGTCTGCCGTTCGGAGACCAGGGTGGACGTCCTGGCCTGATCCACAGTCGCCGTCGACGAAACGGTTGCAGGGTCGGCGTTGTTCTCGCCGGCCGTCGGGAAGTACCAGTCGAGCGAGAAGACAGCGTGGCCCGGGAGCTTTGGTGGAGCATCGGAGAGCCCTCGTAACAGCACCTGGTGACCGGCCGCGCCGACGGCCGTGGAGGTGAGGCGTGCGGCCAGGTGCCCAGCCCAAAACTTGGCCAGGGCGCCCTCCATCTTCCATGCCGAACCGCCGACGACCGCGAGGAACCACAAGTAGGAGCCGGCGACTGAGGAAATGTCGTTCACGATCTCCACCAGGCGTTCAATGCCGGCAGCGTCGACTTCTGTCTCGGCGGCGCTGACAAGCCGTCGGTAGGTGGGAAGGGTATCGTCTCGCCATTCCATTTCGAGTCGATGGATGGCCGAACGGTCGGCAGCCACGGGGTTGCGGGACACGCGGGCGAGCACGTTGTAGAGGAACCACGGTGCCCGACCACGACTTTCGACCATTACCCGCCACAATGTTCGCGGCGATGGGATCGGCGTTGCGTTGTAGTACCAGCCGTTGACCGTGGCGTAGCGGAAGGGTACCTGCACCCGGGCAGACTTCCACATCCCGTTCAGATACCCCGATTCCAGTTGGGGGATGATCCAGTCCGCGAACAGCGGTGTCATCGCCTCCGGTAACCACTCGCCGATCCGGAAATTGCGTGCCCACAAGCCGGGCCCCGGCGGGACCCATTCGACGGCGTCGACAACAGCGGTCATCGGCCGTGCTTGGGTCAGGAACAGGGTCCCGTCAGCGTCGATAGCCCACTCAATGTCCTGCGGCGACCCGAACTCAGCTTCTACCCGACGGGCGAGCGTCGCGATAGCCTCCGCCTGCCCGGTTTCAAGCGCGCCGTCCCCAGCGCGCGTGCGGCTGGCCCTGCCCTCGCGGACCACCCATTCCTCACCCACCGCCTCACCGGACACCAGCGGTTCGGCGAGCCCGGCAACGGCGGTCACGACGGTCTCGTCCCGGCGTCCGGTCAACGGGTTCGCCGTGAACGCCACTCCGGCGGACATCGGGTGGACCATCTGCTGGACGAGCACCGGCACACCGGCAGAGTCCAGGTCCGGCACCAGGGTGGACTGTGTTCCGTGATATGCGGTCACCCGCGCATCCAGCCCCGAGGCAATGACGTGACGGATGGCCTCCGCAAGGCCCCCTCGCTCGACGTTCAGGACCGTCTCGTAGAGACCGGCATAGGAAGCATCCGCAAGGTCCTCGGCAATGGCGGAGGAGCGAACGGCGAAGGGGCCGGGCCCGATCCGATCCGCAGCACGACCGAGCGCCTCGTCCGCCTCTTCGCCAAGGGTCCGCAACGCCGTCGGGATGACCACGAACCCGTCCGGCACACGGAAACCGCGCGCCACCGCGCGGCTCAGATTCGCCGCCTTGCTCCCGATCCATTCACTTCTGGGGTCGTCGATTTCCGCAAGTTGGGGAAGCAGTCGTACTTCGTCCAATCTGACCGCCACCATAGGTAGTAACGCGATACGTAGTATTGCTACTACTATAGACGTATCGGACCCCAGGCGCCAGACTGCCGAGCGAAGCCGAGTCGACGGAAGGGAGAAGCCATGTTGCCCATGCGGCCAGAGGCATTGAAGGGACACCTGGACGCCTTGCTCCTGTCCGTTCTCGAGGACGGCCCCCGGCACGGATACGCCATCATCGAAGCGGTGCGCACCGGCAGCGGTGGAACATTCGACCTCCAAACCGGGACAATCTATCCCGCTCTCCACCGACTCGAACGCGCCGGCTACATCGCCAGCCGATGGCATGTCATCGGCGGCAGACGCAGACGCGAATACGACCTGACCGCATCCGGACGCCGAGCGCTGGGCGCAGAGCGCGCCATCTGGGTCCAGTTCTCCACCGCGGTCTCCGCCCTGCTCCAGGAGAAACCATGGCCCGCCGCACTGTCGTAAAGTCGCCGGCCGAAGCCAAGCTGGAATCGCAAGAGGTCGAGCACTACCTGAGAACTCTCGGCGGGCAGTTGCGCGGGCCCGCGAGAGCGAGAGCGGCCGTGATCGATGAAATCCGGGACGGCCTCGACGACGCGATCGCTGCCGGCACCTCGCAGGGCATGTCTACGGCGGAAGCATCCGAGGAAGCGATCGCACAACTCGGCGCGCCGCAGCTGGTGGCGGCTGCCTTCGCGGGTGAACTGGCCATCCATCAAAGCCGCACGATCCTCTGGCGGCTTCTGCTCACCGGGCCCCTCGTAGGCATCTGGTGGTTCCTGCTACTCGTCGTCCCTTCCCAGCACATCCAACCCGCCACGGTCATATCCGCCATCCCCGCATTACCGGTCGTGGCCCCCGCCGTCATGATCGCCACCGGTGTTCTCGCCACAACGGGCTCGCTCATCCGCTGGCTACCCGAGTCCTCACCACGTCAGGCGGCACTAGCTGCCAGCCTGATCGGACTGGTGACCCTTGCAGTCGACACGACCATGCTCGTCATCCTGGCGACGCGCGTCCTGAACGGCACAGCCGGGTCACTTTCCCCGATCATCGCGGGCATAGCCGCCGCGGCCAGCATCGGCAGGTTCCCATTCGCTGGAGCAGCCATTTGCCACAGCGTTCGCCGGCTGATGTTCTCGCGATAGCAGATCGTGCACCGATCGACCCCGAGCCATCCGTCCGCTGTGTGGACATCGCGCGTCGGCCACACACGGGGGCTATCGTTCGTACGCGACGACGGTCATCATCCCGGACTCTCCGTGGTAGATGTTGTGGCAGTGGCTGAGCCACTGGCCGGGGTTGTCGGCGTCGAACTCGACCTGCAGCGTCTTGCCGGGCAGCACGATCGACGTGTCCTTGCGCGGCCCGCCGTTCGGGTGCTGGTAGGTGTGGCCGTGCAGGTGCATGGGGTGCCACATCTTCGTATCGTTGACGAGCTTCAAACGCACGCGTTCGCCCTTGCGCACCCGTAGCGCGTCTTGCAGAGGCTTCTTAATATCGAACCGACGGTTGTTGATCGCCCAGTCGTATGAACTCATGTCGCCAGACAGCTTCATGGTCAGCGTGCGGTCCACCGGCTTCGAGCGCAGGCGGACCGCGGATGCCGTCGCCAGCTGGTCGGCGGTGCCGACCCGGGAGGAAACCAGCTCGGGGATGGACGTCGTTGGCGCCGGGGCTGTTCCCGCGGCGGTGCGCAGCAGCGCGAATCCGGCGGCATCCTTGCCCTCGGCCGATGCCACAAGCGGAAAGACGCCGTCACCGGCCGTGACGATGACGTCATAGCGCTCGCCCATCCCGAGGAGCACGCTATCGACGTCTTTCGGCTCGACCGGGTATCCATCGGTGTGCGTGATGGTCAGCGCGTGGCCGCCGAGCGCGACGCGGAACGCGGTGTCGCCGCCGGCGTTGATGAAGCGGATGCGTATGCGTGAGCCGGGTTTGGCGGTGAAGGTCTCCGGGTCGGCGGGCGGGCGCCCGTTGATCAGGTATTCCGGGTAGTAGACGTCGCCGGTGTCTCCGCCGAGCAGGGGCGAGTTCGTGCCCATCAGCATGTTGCCCATCCGCATCAGCATGCCGTCCATGCCCATCGATGCCATGCCTTTGGAGAGTTGTTTCAATACCTGGTCGGGAGTGGCGGTGACCCCGTCGAGCCAGTCATCCAGCACGACGACCCACTCCTCGTCGTAACGGAGTGGATCGTGCGGGTCCTCGACGATCAGCGCCCCGTACAGTCCTCGATCCAGCTGGGTGCCGACATGGGGGTGGAACCAGTACGTCCCGGGATGCTCCGCGATGAACTTGTACGCAAAGGAATTGTCGGGCGCGATCGCCTTCTGGGTGAGCGGTGGCACCCCGTCCATGTCGTTGCGCAGTGCCACGCCGTGCCAGTGCACGGATGTGGGGTCCGGCAGCTGGTTGGTGACTTGTGCAAGAACGGTGTCTCCGGCGCTGACCCGGATGGTCGGGGCCGGTGTGGAGCCGAAGGCCCAGGTGTTCGCCATCTTGCCGGCAAGATCCAACTGCATCGGCTGCGCATTCAACGTCGCGGAGACGACGCGGCCGGTGCTCCGCCGCGCCTCTTCGGCGGTGGTGACGGCCGATGAAGTCGGTGAGATGAGTCGGGGTGGTGGTGAGGTGCAGCCGGCCAGGGTTGCCAGCGCCGCGGTTCCCAGACCGGCAGCGAGCAGCCGGCGACGTGTGATCGGGTGAGATGGATTCGTGAGGTCGGGCATAAGTAGTCGTCCAGAGTCAAGGAAGGGATGAGGGGACTGTCGTGCGCACGCTGTCGGCGGGGGTGCCGGACGCCACCGAGACCCGGTCGCGCCCGGCATTTCTGTCAGCCGAGGGACGTGAGCATCGCCTGCATCTCGGTGACTTCCTGGGACTGCGAGTTGACGATGTTGTCGGCGAGCTTCTTCGCCTTGGTGTCTTTGCCGCCTGACTGTTCTTGCTTGGCCATGTCGATGGCGCCCTGGTGATGCTGGATCATCAGGCTCAGGAACGCCTTGTCGAATGCCGGACCGGTCGCAGCCTTCAGCTGGGCCATGTCCTGCGGAGTCATCCCGGGCATCGAGTTCATGCCGGCGCCGTCGGTCGGCATCGGGGTCGACATGTCCATTCCAGACATGTCCGAAGGACTCGGGCTTGATCCGGAACCCATCTCGGGCATGGTGAGCGGCTCCCCCCATCCCTTCAGCCATGCTTTCATCTCATCGATCTCGGGCTGTTGCGCATCCTTGATCTTCACCGCCAGATCCTTCACCTGAGCGGATGCTGCGCGGGTAGGGGCGAGGCCGGCCATCTCGATCGCACCCTGGTGGTGCACGATCATCATCTGCGCGAACATGGCGTCTTGCGCATTGTGCGTCCCAGCGGGTGTGGATGAGGAATGGGACATCCCGGGCATGTCGCCCATCCCGGAGCTGGTGCAACCGGCGAGCAGACCACCGGCGGCCAGAACGACGCCGGCGAGGGCGGCGCGAGGTGCGAACTTCATGAAGTACTCCAAATACTGGTACGGAAAGTGAGAACACGCGTCGGAGGTGCCGCCTGCCCGAAGACAGAGCCCTCCCCAGCGACCTCTAAATCCGCAACACCTGGAGTGCGAGCACGCGATCGGTCGCGAACGCGCCTGACCGCCCTTGCTCATTCGGCGCCGATCGAAGCGGCGACGGCACGTGCTGTTCGCCGACCGCAGGGGAAGCTGATACGGCGAGAACGATCGGCGACGCCACGAAGAGGCAGGCGTGCATCCCACCGTGGGACATCGCATCCGTGCATGCGGTGCCGGCCTCGCCCGAATCCGCTGCCTGCCGATGACCGGCACCAGCGGTCGCAGCAGCCGTTGGATCCGGCGGCATCGGGGTGGCTGTGGCTGCAGAGGCCGACGACATCCGCATGTTCATGGATGCATCGAGCATGCTGTGCATTGCAGTGATGCCCACGACGAGGATGAGCGTGATCACGACACGTGTGGCGATGCGCAACGTGCGCGCTGCACGCAACCGCTCGAGCCGGATCATACGTTCCACGGTACCCGCTACGGGTATGCCGTACCTGAACCAAGAGTGCGAGTTGACCAGAGCACTTGGGGGAACGTCTGCGGTGTCGCCGCTAGACGGGCAGTGTCGTTCCACCGATCATCGCCTGGAGGCTGTAGATCCATGCGGTCCAGAGGCCGGTGATCATGAGTACACCGATCACGATGAGGAGGATGCCGCCCGCCAGGTTCACGGCGCGGATGTGACGGCGGAGGAACGCGACCGCGCCGGCGGCCCAGGTGAATCCGAAGGCGATCAGGATGAAGGGAACGCCGAGCCCGAGGGCGTAGAAACCGGTCAGTAGGGCACCGCGGGCCGCGGATTGGCTGGACAGGCTGAGCGAGAGAACCGCGGCCAGCGTCGGACCGATGCACGGCGTCCAGCCGAGTCCGAACACCATGCCGAGAAGTGGTGCTCCCGCGACGCCGGTCGAGGGTCGGGCGGGGAGCTTGATCGTGCGCTGCAGGAGGGAGAACGCGCCGACGAACGCCAATCCCATGAGCACGACGATGATGCCGAGGACTCTGGTGAGAACGTCTTGCCAGCGGATCAGCCAGGAGCCGAATGCGCCCGCTGCGGCACCATACGCGATGAACACCACAGCGAACCCGAGGACGAAGAGCACCACTCCCGCCACGGTGCGCCGACGTGAGCGTCCAGCGGTACCATCGGCCATTCCGCTGACATAGCCGAGGTAGCCCGGTACGAGCGGCAGGACGCAGGGCGAGGCGAACGAGACGGCGCCGGCGAGGATCGCGACGGGGATGGCAAGAAGAAGCTGGCCGTTGGAGACGATCGCTGCGAATGCCGATCCCATTACCGGGAGCCTGTCCTGATCAGTATGGCGATGCTGGTGGTCTCCCGACTCACTTCTGGCTCACGGTTATTGCTCCGGCAAGGATGAGCAGGCCGGCCATGGGATAGCCGGCTGCGAGATCGATCCAACCCGGCGGTTGGGCACCGAAGGCTCCGAGATGGGCGAGCCAATGTTGCAGCGCGACCGCTGCACCAACGGACATGACGCTCCAGCCGATCACGCGGAATCGTCGTTTGCGTCGGTAGGCCGCGCGGAGCTGTTCAGGCGTCTTCTCAATCTCCGCGTGCGTCGAACGCTTGCGCGGCGGTTCGTTCTTCTTGGGCACGAATATGTCCTTTCGGTTCGAATGGCGGCTCATACGTCTCGTGTTCAGAGGCCGCTGTAGGAGTGGAGACCCTTGAAGAAGACGTTGACGATGCCGAAGTTGAACATCACGGCGCTGAACCCGATGAGTGCCAACCACGCCGACCGCGAACCGCGCCAGCCGCGGGTCGCCCGGGCGTGGATGTACCCGGCGTAGAGGACCCAGATGATGAACGTCCAGACTTCTTTGGTGTCCCAACCCCAGTAGCGGCCCCAGGCCTTCTCTGCCCAGATCGCGCCGGCGATGAGAGTGAAGGTCCAGAGGATGAATCCGACGATGTTCATCCGGTAGGCGAGGTTCTCCAGCGCCGCCGATTTCGGCAGGGTGCGAAGGAAGGCGAACTGCGGCGGCCGCGCATCGGTCTCTTGACGCTCTCGTCGCGCCTTCAGGAGCTGAACGCCGGAAAGCGCGAACCCGAGAGCGAAGAAGCCGGTGGCGATGATCGCGACGATGACATGGATCACCAGCCAGTACGACTGCAGCGCCGGAGGCAGCGGTGCGACGGGAACGTAGTACCGTGCGCTTGCGATTCCCAGCAGCAGGAGTACGAGTCCGATGACGAACGTGCCCAGGAACCGGAGGTCGTACTTGAGTGTCACGAGCAGGAAGACACCGACGATGATGAGGGTGCCGGTCATGGAGAACTCCCACATGTTCGCCCACGGGACGCGGCCGGCGGCAATTCCTCGAAGAACGTCCGCCCCTAGGTGCAGGCCGAATCCCACGAGCGTCAGCACGAATGCGGCACGCAACACTCCGGACGTCTGCGGCCGCTCTTCATGGGCGTCCGCGCTCGTGGTCGACTGGCGGACGAGGACACCCGTGTTCCCTATGGCATTCGCGAGCCTCGTGGTCGAGGTCGGGGTTTCGGCTTCGGCATGCCGGGCGACCGCGCTGATCACGGTGACCGAGGGGGAACGTCGACGGGCGAGATCGAGGGCGAAGGTCACGAACGCGGCGGCGTAGATCGCGATGGCCCCGATGATGAGCAGCAGCGAAAGCTGCGACAGTGTGTCGGTCATGTTGTTCTCCTTGTGTCCTCTTCTGGGTGCCGACCATCTGATGCGCCGGGGTCGCGGTTGCGAAGGGCCTCGATGTGGTTCTGTGCCAGCGTTTCGACCACCGTCTCGAGTTGTGGGTCATCGCCCCGAGCCAGGCCCGCATACTCGAGTCGGAGCGGTCCGGATGCCTGCCCGATCGCCTTCACCCACAGCCTTCGACGAGGCACGAAGAGCGATGTGAGGAGGCCGCCGAACGCGCAGACCGTGAACAGAAGCACCCAGCCTTGGGTCGGATCGTGGTTCACCTGGAAGGAGGCGAACCGGGAGACGCCGTCCAGGGACACCGAGCCCAGCCCGTCGGGAAGCTGTTGACTGTACCCGGGAGCAAGCTCGATCGATTTCACGCCGGTGCTCACGCCGGTCAGTTGTTTCAACCGGGACGTGTCCAGGGTGTACACGGACCGGGGCACTCCGCCGTTCAACCCCAGGTCACCCGAATAGACATTCAGGGTGAGCATCGGTGCCTTCACGTCCGGATAGGACGAGTAGAAGGCGCCGTTCTGCGCCACCGCTTTGGTCGGGTAGAAGAATCCCATCATCCCGATCTGCTGCTGGAGGCCGTCGGGCACTTTCACGACTCCGAGGGATGTGAGGTTCGAATCCTGGGGCAGGAACGGGACGAAGTCGCTGAAGACGACGTGCCCTCGTGGATCGCGGACCGTGATGTGCGGCGCGTAGCCGTTCCCGAGCAGGTACACGTTGGTGCCGCCGATGTTCAGCGGCTCGTTGACCTTGATCGTGGTCTTGTAGCCGTTCCGGGAGTCCTGAGTGCGAGCGGTGACAGTCGCGGTGTAGTCCGTCGGCAGCCCGCGAGCATCCTTGTTCTGCGTCTCATACGTGACGGCCAACTTGTCCAGCCGGATCGAGTACGGCGACAGTTCGGCGTCGGTGAAGAAGCGGCCCGGGTTGAAGGAGTCGTACGCGGCGAGGGTGTTGATCATGGTCTGTCCCTCGACGACGACGCGGTTGCCGTTGTACCCGAAGCCGCCGCCGATACCGACCGTGATCAGGATGCCGAGCAACGCGATGTGGAAGACCAGGTTGCCGGCCTCGCGAAGGTAGCCGCGTTCGGCGCTGACCGAGAGCTCGGTGCTGTCTTTCGTCTGGGCACCCTCGAATACCGCGACCCGGTATCCGCGCCTGCGCAGCAAGGATCGCGCGGCGGCGATCGCGTCCGGGGCCGTCACCGCGCTGCCAGTAGCCTTTCCGTCGTCGTTCAGGTCGAGGGCGATGAAGCCGGGCATCCGCGACAGGCGAGCCGGCGTGCGGGGCGGAGCGGTGCGGATCGCCCGCAGGTGATGGACGGTGCGTGGCAGTACGCATCCGATCAGCGAGAGGAACAGCAGCAGGTAGATGCTGGAGAACCAGAACGAGGTGTAGGCGTCGAATACCTGGAACTTGTCGAGGATCGGGGCCAGACCCGGGTTCTCCTTGAAGTACTGGACCACACCGTTCGGATCGGCAGTGCGTTGTGGGAACAGCGAGCCGGGGACTGCAGCGAGGGCGAGCAGCAACAGCAGGAACAGTGCCGTGCGCATGCTCGTCAGCTGCCGCCATGCCCAGCGCCCCCAGCCGATGATTCCCAGGCGCGGTTGTGACACGGCGGTCGGGGTGCGTTCAGTCGGCTCTGCGTCGATGCGCTCAGTCGATCGAGTCATCGCACCTCCCGTTCAGGATGGAGGACCGATCACGCACGATTCCCGCTCTCGGAAGTCGGGACCCGATCGGACTCGCGGACTGAACTGTTGTTCGCGGTCCGTGGTGGGTGTCCGGGGAGGTAGGGGTCGGGTTCGGTGTCGGGGTGTCGTCTGGTTTGGATGACGAGGAGCACGATGCCGGCGGCGATGGCGGTGAAGGATGCCCAGTCGTTGGCGGGGATGCCGAGGAAGCCGTCGCTGGTCGGGTCGATGCGGATGGCTTCCAGCCAGCTGCGGCCGATGCCGTACCAGATCAGGTAGGTCGCGAAGGCGCGACCCCATCGCAGGTTCAGTCGTCGTTCCAGGATCAGGATGATGGCCACTCCGGTCAGGTTCCAGAGGATCTCGTAGAGGAACAGGGGATGGAACAGGGTGCCGGCGGGGAGGCCGGGCGGGAACTTCGGGTTCGTCGACTCGATCTGCAACCCCCAGGGCAGTGTGGTGGGCAGGCCGAAGAGTTCGTGGTTGAAGTAGTTCCCGAACCGGCCCAACGATTGTGCGACCAGCAGGCCAGGGGCGAGAGCGTCGGCGAAGGACCAGAATCGGATTCCGGCGCGACGGCATCCGATCAGGGCACCCACCGCGCCGCCGAGAAGGGAACCGTAGAGGGCGTTGCCGCCGTCCCAGATCGCGAACACGTTCCACAGATTCGCGCCGGGATAGAAGTAGTCGCCTGTGTGCGTGAACACGTGGTAGAAACGGGCCCCGACCAGGCCCAGCGGCACCGCCCAGATCAGGATGTCGATCACCACACCGCGAGGCGCACCACGGCGATGCAGCCGGGAGGACGTGATCAGCACGGCAGCGATGATCCCCGCCAGAATGCACAATGCATACGTGTGGATCGTCAACGGACCCAGCTGGAACTTCGCCCACGCCGGATCAGGGCTCGGGATGCTGAACGGATGAAACATGAGTCGTCTTTCGTGATGTAGGTGGCAGAAGGAACTGCCGGTGTGTCGCTATTGGCTGGGCTCTTTCAGAACGGTTGTGATCAGAGCCTCGAGTACGGATGCGTCCGGAATCTTGCCGAGCACTCGCGCCGCGACCCGACCATTTCTGTCCAGCACGATCGTCGTGGGGACCGCGTTCGGCGCCACCACCCCACTGAACGCCAATTGCATGGTGCCTCTGTCGACATCGAGCACTGACGGGTAGGTGATGCCGAACTCGGAGGCGAAGGAACGCGCGGTCGCAGCCTGGTCGCGCACATTGACGCCGAGGAAGCGCACACCTTGCGACGAGAACGCGGTGTAGGTCTTCTCGAGGTCGGGTGCTTCGGCGCGGCAGGGCGGGCATCCGGCATACCAGAAGTTCACGACGACGACGCGACCGGTATAGGCGCTCGATGTGATCGGTGTTCCGTCTTCGAGGTCCGCGGAGAAGCGAATCGGCTTGCCCCGATTCTTCACCGTGATCTCGGTGATGGAACCATCGCCTGCGACGTAGTTCTTACTGCTGCCGTCACGGTATTGCTGTGCCAGCGCGTCATTGGTGCACCCGGCGAGTCCAAGGCTCAGCAACAACGCCGTGCTGACGGCGAGAACCACACGAGCCCGGACGCGCGCGCGCAGGCGACCTGCCTGCGCGTCGCGGTCGTTTCGAGCGAACACTCTCAGCCCACCCTTTGCGTGAGCCAGGCGTAGGGGTCGACGAAGGCGCCTTCGACCATGATGCCCAAGTGCAGATGAGGACCGGTGCTGGCGCCGGTGCTCCCGACAAGACCGACCAGCTGGCCGACGGTGACGCTTTCACCGGCTCGCAACGCGAGTGAGCCGAGCTGCATGTGCGCGTACAGACTGCTCACCATCTCTCCACCGATCCGGTGGTCGATGATCGCGCACACGCCCAGAGCACCGGATGGATTGCCCACTTCTCGCACCACACCGTCGGCGATGGCGTAGATCGGAGTACCGGCCCCCGGATTGATGTCGATGCCCTCGTGATATGAGGAACAACCGGCGCATGGGGCAGTCCGGTACCCGAATCCATCGCTGATCGGCGCCGCGACATCCAGCGGCCAGCGGATCGAACCACCGGCGACTTTCGAAACGATGATCCCGCTGCTGCGGTCGGATGCGGAGGGTTTAGGTGCAGCGGCGGACGCGTAGGTGTCGCGCGCGACAGGAGCGGACTCGCCGGAGGCGACTTGAAGGGTTTGTCTCTCGTGAGTTGCGGATGCCACACGATTGACCAAAGGTGCGGTGGAGGACGGCACGGTCGCGTAAGCAGGCAGAGCATACGTGCCGGTCAGCAAGGCGGCAATAAGCAGACTCATCGCCGATGCGGCTTGCCGCCGTCTCACGGCCGACCGATTGTGTGGACGTTTCCGGCTCCCGCGACCGTTGCGACCGCCGAGGCGCTCCGCATCCCGGCGTTCACGCCTCGACGAGTAGTTGTCTGACGGACCCTCCCGGTGAGAACCGTGGGCCCTATGAATAGTCATGTTGGTGTTGGAGCTCCGAACCTTTCGCAGGCATGTCAACAACGACATGTCTGCGGTGCTGTGATCTGTGGTCGATGGTTACGGTGAATCCGTCGACCGACGTGCGAGGAGAGTGCCGTCGGAGGCGTTCGACACGAAATGTCGAGCTACGCGGATCCGCCACCCAAACGGGCACGGCAGCGCCATACAAAGGGACGCGAAGACGCGTTCCCGAGGCGCTGGTCTATGACCAGGAGATCAGGTTCGGCTAATCGAAAGGGATACCAGAGAAGGCGGGCTGAGTGACCGTAACGTGCCCACCGCGCAAAGCATCGCTCGCAGCCGGGACATCATGCCAAGGAGAGGCCCACCACCGAAGGCGAGCAGCGCAAACCCGAAGAGAACGACTACCAGAGCGCAATCTGCGGCCGTGAAAGCGGTGTGTGAATCACAGGCGGAGTCACATTGAGGTGACGGGCTGGTACGGCTGCTTTCGACGCTGCCCATGCTCGGGGAGGCCGAACCTGCATCATGCGCGGACCTGCTGACAGAGACGGGCTGCTGAGCCGCCGCGGCCACCGGATGAGACGAGGCCGACGGCTGATGCTCGCTCACCGTCGACATGGCGAACATGCAGAGGGCAAGGGCGAACATAGCGAAAAGGCTCACGATCGCCAGACGGGCGCGCTTCGACGTGAGCACGATTCGGTGTGCGCGTCGAGTCAGATGCATGTGTCCGGATCCCTGAAGTCGTCGAGGTACGCCAGCATCATACCGGCGGATCTTGTGCCGCTCTCTCCAAGGTCCCGGCTACTCCCGTTCGAACCGTGCGACTCATGCCGGCGCGCACCTTGGCGAGGAAGTACTCGTGGAACCGGTGCTCGCCGGTGAGCTCGGGGTGG
The DNA here is from genome assembly GCF_007859675.1 of Humibacter ginsenosidimutans. GTDB lineage: Bacteria > Actinomycetota > Actinomycetes > Actinomycetales > Microbacteriaceae > Humibacter > Humibacter ginsenosidimutans. The sequence continues at coordinate 3,252,341 of NZ_CP042305.1, read as the reverse complement.
AAGCTCGTGGCGATGAGGGCACCCTGCTCGACGGCGACCACACGTCCGTCCTCCAGCGTCGCCAGCGGCGTCACCCGTTCGCAGACCGACTCGACCACCGGGCCTCTGATGAAGGCGGCGTGCACCGGCTCGTTTCCGAGCGCTGGGATCTGCAGATCGGTCTCGAACGACTGGTTCTGCGAGCCGAACGCGTTCCGCCGCACGGTGATGTCGAGCCCGCCGAGCGTCTGCTGGCCGACGATGCCATCGAGGATGCGATCGGCCAGCATGATCAGGCCGGCACACGTGCCGAACACGGGCATCCCCTCCGCGATCCCCTGCCGAAGCGGCTCGAAGAGCCCGAACTCGCGAGCCAGCTTGTCCATCACGCTCGACTCGCCGCCGGGGATCACCAGGCCGTCGATGCGCTCGAGGTCCTCCGGCCTGCGCACCAGGGCGACGCCGGCGCCGAGGGATGCCAGCACGCGGGCATGCTCCCTGAAGTCGCCCTGGAGGGCGAGCACGCCGACGCGGACGGCAGACGCCGACGTGAACGCCGAGTCCTCGCGAAGCGTCACCAGCCGCGCTCGGCGAGCCGGTGCGGTGCTGGGAGGTCGCCGACGTTGATCCCGACCATCGCCTCGCCCAGGCCACGCGATGCGTCGGCGATGATCGACGGATCATCGTAGAACGTGGTTGCCTTGACGATGGCGGCCGCGCGCTTCGCCGGGTCACCTGACTTGAAGATGCCGGAGCCGACGAAGACGCCGTCGGCGCCCAGCTGCATCATCATCGCAGCATCCGCCGGGGTGGCGACGCCGCCCGCGGTGAACAGCACCACCGGGAGCTTGCCGGTCTCGGCGATCTCCGCGACCAGGTCGTACGGGGCCTGGAGCTCCTTCGCCGCCACGTACAGCTCGTCCTTCGTCATCGACTTGAGGGCGTTGATCTCGCCAGTGATCTTGCGGATGTGCTTGGTCGCCTCCGAGACGTCGCCCGTGCCCGCCTCGCCCTTGGACCGGATCATCGCCGCGCCCTCGTTGATGCGTCGAAGGGCCTCGCCCAGGTTCGTGGCTCCGCAGACGAACGGAACCGTGAAGCCCCACTTGTCGATGTGATTCACGTAATCAGCGGGCGAGAGGACCTCGGACTCGTCGATGTAGTCGACGTCCAGCGCCTGGAGCACCTGAGCCTCGACGAAGTGCCCTATGCGGGCCTTGGCCATCACAGGGATCGACACCTCGGCGATGATCGCCTCGATCAGGTCCGGATTGCTCATGCGTGCCACGCCGCCCTGGGCGCGGATATCTGCGGGCACGCGCTCGAGAGCCATCACGGCGACAGCGCCCGCGTCCTCGGCGATGCGCGCCTGCTCCGGCGTGACGACGTCCATGATGACGCCGCCCTTGAGCATCTCCGCCAGTCCGCGCTTGACGCGGGTGGACCCAAACTCACCAGAGACAGAAGCGTTGGTCATGAGGGCAATCGTAGAACGGGAAGTTGAACCGGCGGACATCAGCAGGGGCGAAACCACGCGCACGTACATCACTCACTTCAAGCGCTGGCGGGGGCTACTAGGCACACCCGCATGCGACCCAGCTGTCACAGCCAGCGAGTCGAGCGTGGCCACATGAAGCCTTCGCCGGGACGAAGACAGTTGGGAACGGCAGCAAGCTGGAGACGGCGAGGGACAGCTGAAGGACGGAAAGGGTAGACGGCCTGATGCAATGAATCAGTTCCGAGAGCCAGATGGTCGCAAATCGTAGGTTGAAATCGTTGATGCACGCAGGCACTTTCTGTGAGGTGCGCGCCAAAATCGCCGGTCTCGGCGAAGAGTAGGTGTGAGGGGTGGAATTGCACGGTGGAAGCGGGGCGAGGCTTCGCAGGGGGTGAAGCAGGCGGTCGCGTACGCCTTTGGCGGTGTCTGCGACGCGACCCTAACCGCTAAGGATGCTGACGGGGTGATCGCTGCTGCGGACTATGCGGACGCGGTGATGACCCGGTACATCTGCGAAGACAACGTTATCCGGGACGACCTCCTTACCCGGAAGCAGTTGCGCGCGTGGGTGGACGGGATCGACCCCCTCACTGGGGAACGGCGCGGCCGTGACCTCGAGTCCCCGGTTGCTGACTTGGTCCTTGATGCGACGGTGAATGCGCCGAAGTCGTTCTCCATTGCGGCGCTCCTGGATCCGGAGCTCAATGCAGCGTATGAGGATCTGCAGGACCGGTTACGGGACCGGATCATCCACCTCTGGCAGACCGAACTCAACGCACGAAGGGGTGCCGGCGGCCTGATCCGGGAGGGCCTGGCTCGGGTTGAGGTGGTGGAGCTGAAGCATGAACGGTCCAGGTCGTTGGATCCGCACAAGCACCGCCACCTCTGGCTGAACGTGAAAGTCCAAGGCCGAGACGGTCGGTGGTCGAACCTGGACACCAGGGTGGCGCTGCGGTTCCAGAACGTAGTGAACGCGGAAGGCGACCTCGCCGCCCGCACCGACCCGGCCTGGATCCACGCCCTCGCCGTCAAGGGGTTCACGCTCAACGCGGACGGGGAGATCCAGCAGCTGGCGCATTTGGTGCGGCCGTTGTCGAAGCGGTCCGCGCAGATCGAGACCAACCGGGCAAAGCGGCTGGAGTGGTGGCGGGGTCAGCATCCCGGTGAGGAACCGTCCCGGGATGTACTGAACCAGATCGACCGGTGGGCCTGGGCCGCTGGGCGCCCGAACAAGCCCCGCGACCTCGATGAGGGCAACTGGGCAGGCATCGTTCGGAACGAGATCCACGCGGCCGACCCGAGCGTGACCGCGCGACCAGCGGTGGCCGTCACCCCGGTCACCCTTGCGGACATTGGCCTGGACTTGGTGGCCGCTCGGGCGGTGGTGGATGCGGATGGCCGCTCCACGGGCACGGGTGGCCGGTTCTCCGTGTTTGATGTCCGCGCCGGTATCCTCCGTGCCCTCTCCGCCACCGGACTGGTCACCGAGCGCGACGACCTGACGTCGCTGGTCGACGAGCTGGTGGTCAAGGCTGTGGCCGCGCATACGGTCCGTCTCCTCGAGAAGGATGTCGTGCCTGATCACCTGAAGCATCTCGTGGCCACCGAGACCGTCGTGGCGAAGTACTCGCTGGCCAACAAACTTGAACTCCTCCCGGAGGGAGGTGTTCGCGTGCCGGATGCGGCGATCGTAAAGATCGCCGCGGCAGTTGATCCAGGCCGCAGGTTGGACAACGGGCAGGTGATGGGTGCAGGCGTGATTGCGGGGACGGCGAGGCTTGTGACGGTCATCGGTGCGGCCGGTACGGGGAAGACGACGATGCTGAAGATGGCCGCGGCAGCACTGAAGATGCAGAACCATCGGATGATCGTCGTCGCGCCGACGAAGAAGGCCGCCACCGTCGCCGGCCGCGAGATCGGCAGCGATTCGTCCTCCCTCCACCAGCTTCTGCACGCATACGGGTGGAGGTGGAGTGAAGATGCAAGCGGGCGCATCGTGTGGTCACGTCTCCACATCGGCGAGGTCGATCCCACAACGCAGCGACCGTTCGAGGGAGTTGACGGTGAGCCGTTGCAGTCGGGCGACCGGATCGTGGTCGACGAGGCCGGCATGCTCGATCTCGACGCCGCTAACGCGCTCGTTCAACTCGCCCTCGAAACCGGAGCGGGACTCGCCGCCGTCGGTGATCCCAACCAGGCGCTCCCCGTTGGGCACTCCGGAGCTTTGGATCTTATTCGAGGCAGCAGTTCAGAAATTGTCGAGCTGGCGGATGTCCATCGGTTCAAGGATCCGGAGTGGGGTCGGTTCACGCTCGAGCTGAGGCGTGCTGAGACGGTCGAGGATCGACACAGCCTGGCAACGCGACTCATCGAGACCGGACACGTCCAGCTGGCCAACAACACGACCGCGGTCGAATCGGCGATGACTGATGCGTGGTTCGATGCGACGAACCGGCGAGAAACGATCTCCCTCATCACCGCGACCCACAGCGAGGCCCAGGCCGTCAGCGAGTCGATCCAAGCCCGACGAATCCAAACCGGCGCCCTCTCCACCCAGCGGGTTGCTCTCGGGCAGGCCGGCCAGACACTGCTGGAAGGCGACATCGTTCAGACCCGTCGCAACAACGGCCGCTCAGGAGTCGAGAACCGGCAGAACTGGATCCTCCACCAGATCACCGGCGACGGTCTCGTGTTGACCAGCGTGAACGATTCGACGCAGTTCCGGAAAGTCAGCCACGATTACGCCGCCCACCACATGCACCTGGGATACGCCAGCACCGTCTACGGGGCACAAGGCGAAACCACAGACCGGTCACTCGTTGGCCCCCGCGTCGACGCCGCCGGCCTCTACGTCGGATTGACCCGCGGACGGCTCAGCAACAACATCATCCTCACCGCACCAACGCTGCGCGCCGCTGCAGCCGAGCTGACAGAGATGATGCAACGCGGCAATGTCGAACCCACCATCCAAGCCTCCCGCGACGCCGCCCGCGAAGAACTGAACCGTGCGGCCGCCGCGGCTGCGACCAGGCAACCAGGACCCGTCATAGCTTCGGCAGGGCTGGGCCGCTAAGGCAGGCGATAAGAACGGCAGATCGGCACCGCCACCCGATTCCGCGGCTCAATGTCGCCGGCCCGAGCAACGTACGCAATCAAGGGAATCCCGTGAGCGTTGGCGAGTTCTCCAGCGTCAGGGAAACACCCCCGGAGTGGAATACGAGGCTGTGCCGACCATCCGACGCCGAGAGCATAACCGCTCGCTGTACAAGCGGAACTTCGATGTTCCCGATCCGGTTCTCGACCAACGCGACGTATCGGGAGCTGTAGAGATCGCAGATTTCCGCTGTTGCACCCTCAGCGACCACCGTGTCCTCCTCCCCGAGATAGACCATCCACTCGCGACAGAACTCAACCGCCGCCGACTGGGATGAACCAACAGGACGTGGCCTTGGGCGCTGTGAAAGATCGGACACACCTCGAGAATCCTCCTGCGCCCAGACAAATCGCTACATCTCCGCCTGATTGGCTGGAGCTGACTCTGACGCACAAGCCGTGGGGCTACCGTTCGCGTTCTCCTAAGTCAGCATCCACGGGTGTTGGCCCGGGCAGGACAGGATGGACGCCTGACTCGAGCAAGCTCGCAGCGGTAGGTCTGCTCCGTCATTAGCTAGAGGCCAGACCGGAGACGCAACGGGCGCACACCGGTGCCGGATAGCGCGAGCGCCCAAGGACCCCGGCCCAACTTGATGACCTCGCGCCGCAACCGTGCTTCGTGGGCGAGGAACAGCTCGAGCTGTTCTCGGGGTCCCAGGTCCCGCTTCGCGCCTATCCACACGGAACAGATTCCGTATTCGACGTACGCCGCGAATTCGGCCGGACGGGTGCGGATGTGCTTGTCACGCGTGATCACGATGAGGCGACGAGCACCAACGATCGGCATCCAGTCCAGATCCGCGGTTCCGAGGGGAACCTCGGGAAGGTCCTCATGCCCGGGGTAGAGCACATCGTCACGGCCACTACGACGAAGGAGCTTGCCAAGGCCCAGGGTGTTCTCGTCGGTGAAGTACACCGGCTCGAACAGGCGAGCCATCAGGCGGCGCGCCCGCTTCCGGCGATCAGCTCGAACCGGATCGCCTCGTCCACCTGATCAACACTGAGGTCATAGAGGTCGGCAAGCTCTTCGCGTGAGGTCCCCGCACGGTAATCCTCGGCCAACGCATCAGTGCGCACGTTCCTGATCGCCGGCTGGCCGAAGGCGTGCGCAGGATCCATCACCACTTCCCGAGTCCGGATACTGGGGATGAGGCGCGCAACGACACCGCCGTCGTACTCGACAGCATCGTTGAACCGCTGTGCCGCGGCGGAGAGCATCACTTGACCATTGCGAACAACCACGAACCGCAGCGGACGGTCGAGACCGGCCTCATCCTGCAGCGCACGCACCAACTCGCGCCCCTCAACATCCAGGAAAGGGCGCGCATGCGCAAGCGGATAACGACCGAACTCGTCACGAAGCCGAACAATCGCAGGACGAAGACGCTGCACCGGTACCAGCTTGTCGCGATACTCGGCAAGAAGCCGCGCCTCGACCATCTCGCCCCACGTCACCGATTCCGTACCGGACGACTCCTCACGCAACACCGGTTCGTAGTAACGGCCCGCACGTTCGTACCCCTCAAGCCACCGCCTCGCGGTACCCGCATGCAGACCAACAAGGCGATCCACATCGGAGTACGAGTAGATCGCTCGATCGAGCAGGGAGACGGCCACATTCGTAATGATCCCACGCTGCACCGACGTCGCCACACGCCACCAGGCGCGTCGCTCCTCGTCAAGCTTCAGCTCTAAGGGGTACCGGCCCCGCTCCACCACGCAAATGCGACGGCCGCACCGGCGGCCGATCATAGCTGCGGCGTCGACTGCGTTCGCTTCGATCACCATTTGCAGACTCCGGCCGTGCCGGCCTCCGCTTAGCAACCGAGACCTCCGCTTACTCCGCCTCCCCCGTGCGCTCTTGATCGCAACCACCGGGACGGCCGCGAAAGCGACCTGGGCGAAGTGATCTCACCAAGCTCGGCGACGCGGAGCACCAACGCGAGACTGAAGGGTGGGTGCGGGCTTCTGACGTGCTCCTGCGAACCGCGCTAGACCGGGCGTGTTAGCCCTGCAGATAGTCGTTCAGTCGGTTCACGCCTTCTGCCGCCTGTTGCGCGAGTTGGTGTGTGTACCGCCGGGAGACATCCTCCGAGGCGTGACCGGAGATGTTCGCGTAGACCACCCACTCGAGCCCGGCATGCTCGGCCATGGTGGTGTACGTATGGCGAAGCCAGTGCATGGTGGCGGGCCGGTCGATTCCCGCTGCGGTGAGCGCACCGCGCAGCGCTCCGTTCATATCAGCATTTGTCAGTGGGCTCCCATCTGGCCGGTGCCATACCAGAGCATGTGGATTGCGGCCCTCGCCCGCGGTGATCCGCCTGCGCAGAATGGCGACGAGTTCGTCTGTGAGTGGGGCGATGCGCGGCTTGTAAGCCTTCGGCCGGACGAGCACCCAGCGTCCCTGCAGCGGGGCTACTTCCAAGTTCGAGGCGATATCGAGCTCCCGCTGTGGGCAGCGGCCGGCGGTCCTTCTGCCGCACGAGGGTTCGCATCCGTGCCGGAACGTGGCTTCAACGAGGGTCCAGGAGACGTGTGCCTTCTTTCCGTCCAGATCGAGGTCCTGGACCCGTAGTCCTCGCAGTTCGCCGTCGCGCGCACCGGAGAGCAATGCCAAAGTCCATCGCGCGTCACCGAGCCTCAGTAGCGCCTGAGCTTCGGCACGCGTGAGCGAGTCGCGATCGACCGGCGCCTGCTTGGGGATGTCGACCGATTCCGCAATGTTGCGGGAGATGAGGCCCTCGTCGACGGCGAAACCGAGCATCGCGGAGAGGGTGCGGTGGGCCGCGGCGACGGTGGCGGGTCCGATTCCGCGCGCGAAGATGGCGGTGTGTAGGCGTCGCACGTCCGATGGCTTCAGGTCTGCGACAACTCGTTTGCCGAGGACCGGCACGATGTTCGTGGACACTTGGGAGCGGTAACCCTGCATGGTCTTCGGCTTCAGCCGCCCTGCCGCGTCGGCAAGCCAGGACTCGGCAAGGTCGGCGACCCGGGTGTGGTGATCGAGCGGGCTGCCGTTCTGCTCGACCTCGTGCATCAGCCGGCGCAGCTTCTGGACGCATTCCTCACGCGTCTTGGCATGCACGTAGACCTGCCGGCGGCGCCCGTCAGACGTGTAGCCGTTGTCGACGACTCCGCGCCACAATCCGCGGCCTTTTAGCTCGTAGAGGCCGCCTTGGCCGTGGTCGCGTCGCTTCGGCACGAGATCAGGCTAAACCTAAGCTCGCGGTAGGTGCACACATTGGTGCACACATGGGCGTGTTATCCCGTGTCGCGCCGTGTCATCCGCGAAGACGAAAAGACCCCGAAATTCCGGGGCTTTTCGCTGTTTTCGTTGGTGCGCCATGAGGGATTCGAACCCCCAACCTTCTGATCCGTAGTCAGATGCTCTATCCGTTGAGCTAATGGCGCCCGTTTCTCAGCGCGCTGGGCTCGCTGATCAACCTGACGACTATATCAGGCGAGACGGCGGTGCCTGAAATCGGCCGGGTTCCCGGCGCCGCGGCAGGCATCCACGGACCCCGACCTCGTTCAAGTCGCACTTCTGGCCCTTATGGGCGCTGATAAGGGCCGAAAGTGCGACTTGAAGCGGGCGCTCCGGACCAGCGGGGCGAGTCAGGCCGAGATGGCGAGGCAGGCGCCCTCGGGGGTCTCGAGACGGTAAGGGCCGCGCGGGGCATCCGGGATCACGACACGGTCGCCGTGCAGCAGGCGACTGCGGCCATCGAGGTCGCGCAGCACCGCGCCGTCGGCAGCGACCGCGACCAGGTCGCCGTCGACGCGAACCAGTGCGGGGGCGTCCGGAACAGGCAGCCGCGTGACGGCGGTGCGGCCGGCGCGCACGGCATCTAGGATCGCCTCGGGGCTGCGGTCTTCTGCCGCGACCCACGTGACCGGGGTGCCCGGAAGGTATCCGTGCTCGGGGTTGTGATAGTCGCTGCCGCCGAGGAGCACGGCATCCCGCCGCCAGCGCTCGAGGAAGGCCCATGGGGCCGTCGCCGTGGCCTCCAAGAACCAGCTCACGTGCCACAGCTCGAGCGCGGCGGGAAGCGTGGTGAGCGGATGCTGCCACGCCCAGTCGCCCTGCAGCGGGTGGTTCACGCTGAGGATGCCGCCCCGCGCCGCCACCTCCGCGACCCACGTGTCGGCCGGCCGGCGGAAGTCGATCCAGCCGATGTCGCCGAACGCGTTCGCGTGCCCGCGTGGCGTCGTGACCTCCTGACCCGGCAGCAGCGTCAGGTCGTGGGATGCCCCGAGCTGCGCGAGCAACGGATGGTGCGACACCGTGTTGTGCTCCGTCACCGCGAGGAAGTCCAACCCGTTGCGCACGGCGAGTCCGGCGAGCTCGCTCAGCGACTGCTCGCCGTCGGAGTGGGTCGAGTGCGCGTGGAAGTCGCCCGCGAACCAGGTGAGCCCTGGCGCGGCGGGGAGGAGGCGGGCGCTGGCGCGTGGGGCATCCGGCGTCGGGGCGGCCTGCGGCTCGGGCGGGATCGCCGACTCCGCGGGCAGCTGGATGGTGACCGTCACCTCGACGGGCTCGACGGGCACCTTGTACAGTCCGAGCTGCACGCTCCACGCGCCGGGCTCGAGCTCGCCCGGCACGTAGCCGGGCGTCGCCTCGGTGCGACGGATCACGAAGCTGCTGCGAGCGCCGCCCGACCAGCCGCGCCAGGCACCCGCGCCCTCGCAGCCGAGATCGATGATCGCCTTCTCGTGGTCGTACTCGAGCGTGACCTCGACACTGTCGTCGCCGGCGCCGACCTCGAAGGGGATGCTGTGCAGCTCGGCGGCGAGCGCATCCTCGAGTCCGAACTTGAGGCGGTGAACGATGCGCGTCATGCCGTCCAGCCTGTCATGTCACCAGGCCGCGACAAGGTGGATGCCCTCCCGCTCGATCGCGGCATGCCAGCGGTCATCGCGCAGCAGCCGCGCCTCCCACTCCCGGGCGACGCCGGCCGGCCCCGGCACGGCACCCGGCGCGGACGGATGCAGGAACAGCTCGCTGGCGCCCTCGGGCAGCTCCGCGAGTCGCTCGATCAGGCTGTCCCTGAGCGCCTCGTAGTCGCCGAGCTCATCGGCATCCGCGTGATTGGTCAGGATCGCGTGCGGAAGGCTCACCCCGAGCCGGTCGGCGTAGGCGACCGCTCGCGCATGGGCATGCGCGAGCGGCGCGGGAAGGGCGTCGCCGAAATAGGCACGGGCATCCCGGGGCAGGCGGAACGCCAGCTCGTTGGCCGCACACCATCGCAGTGCGTCTGCGAGCCAGGATCGACCGTTCAGGCCGTAGAGCGTACCGGCGTGCGAGTCGACGGCCGCGGGGTCGAGACCGCGGGCGCGCATCCACGCGAGCTGGGCATCCAACTCGGCGAAGGCGTCGTCGGTGGTAGCCGTCGCGTCGAAGGCCGCAGGGTCGTCGAAGAGCAGGCCGTCGGCATCCATCAGGCTCGAGCGTCCCGAGAGCGGATGCCACACCGCACCCCGATCGCGCGTCAGCGTCCCGTGCAGATGCGGCGACGTGCCGCGAGCGATCGCTCCCTCAGCTGCACGCTCAGCATTGTCCGCCACCGCGATAAGCGTCGTCGCGGTGATCGCGCCGTCATCGAGGAGTGCGAGGATGGTGTCGGTCGTGCCGGGGTCGCGCCCGAAGTCGTCGGCCGTGATGACGAGGGTGCGGGTCATCGGTCGACGGGGTCCTCGTCGTCGGAGACGGGAGCGTCGTTCACGGGGTCTGGGAGCCGGCTCGGCTCGCTCAACGGGCTCGGAGACTCACCCGGTTGATCCGCGGTCGGCTGCGGCACGCGCACGAAGCGTGCGGCGATCGCGCCCACGGCGGCGAACAGGAACGGATACACGCAGAGGTACACGCGGAACGCGAAGCCCGGGTTGGCTCCCGGATCGTCGCCCGAGTTGTAGCCGAAGAAGACGCCGAGCGAGGTGAGCGCGAGACCCGTCACGATGCTGTTCAGGCGGCCGAAGAAGCCGAAGGCCGAGAGGAACAGCCCCTCGCGGTGCTGGCCGTGAGCGGCGGCGTCCGCGTCGAGAACGCGAGCGGTGATGAGGTCGTTGGTGGCGAGCATCCCGGACCAGCCGGCGCCGACGAGCACGCCGGCGAGCAGCGCGGTGACGAGGTCAGTCGCGAAGAACAGTGCAACGAAGCTGATCGCGAGCACGGCGAAGGCGAGCCGCCACGCCCACAGGGCGCCCTTGCGCGCCACGATCCGCGTCCACACGGCGAGGCCGCCGACGGCGATCAGGATGACCACGGCCTGCAGGTAGAGCGCCTCCGACACCGGCAGTCCGAGCGAGTACTTCACGTACAGCTGGATGCCCGCCAGCACGATGGCCATCGCGATGCCGTAGCACGCACCGACGAGCCCGACCGTCCAGAAGAGCCGGTTGCTCACGATCGACCAGATGCTCGACCAGAGCGGCGGGCGGATGTTCGTCGAGTAGCGCGGGCTCTCCCGTGCACCCAGTGCCATGTAGACGATGACCACGACCGCGATGATCCCGTAGATGATGGCCGTGGTGCGGAATCCACCAGTGGTCTCCTCGGTGCCGAACACCTTCGTGGTAAGCAGCGGTGTGACCGCGAGTGAGAGCACGAGGGCTGCAAGCTGGAAGCCCTGGCGCAGTCCGTTCGCGACGGCACGCCTGCGCTCGTGCTGGAACAGCTCCGGCAGCAGAGCGCCGTAGTTCGCGTTGATCATGGAGTCGAACGCCTCGCACGCGATCGCGAACACGGCGAACCACATCACCAGCCCGAGACCTTTCAGCGACGTCGGCGCCGAGAAGAAGGCGATCATGCTCGCGGCGAGCAGCGGTGCGCCGACCACGAGCCACGGGCGACGGCGGCCGAACCGGGTGCGCGTGCGGTCGGAGAGGTAGCCGAGCACGGGGTTGTCGACGGCGTCGATCACCGCGTAGATCGCCATCACGATGCCGTATGCGCGAACGTCGAGCCCGAGGATGTCGACGTAGTACAGAATCATCGACCCCTTGACCATGTTGATCGGGATCGACGTGCCGAACATGCCGATGGCGTAGCGCCAGGGCGGGGTGGCGCGCGCGGGCGCCGCGATGTCGGGTACTGACGACGATGTCACGCGCGGCAGCATAGCCCTCAACCAGCGGGCGCGGCGGCGAGGGCGGTGCGGATGCGGGCGGCGATGGCATTCGCCTCGGCGTCGGACGTGTACTTGTGGCGCGGACCCAGCCAGAAGCGCAGGCCGTCGCCTCGTGACCGCGGGATGACGTGCAGGTGCAGGTGGGGCACCGACTGCGAGACCACGTTGTTCACGATGAGGAGCGAGCCGTCGGCATCCATCGCGCCCTCCACTGCTCGCACCAGTCGCTGCGACAGGCGCAGCCACGGGGTCGCGAGCTTCTCGGAAAGCTCGTCGTAGGTCTGCACGTGCGTCGTCGGCACCATCAGCACGTGCCCGTGGAACACCGGGTGCGCGTCGAGGAACGCGACGAAGTCATCGTCGCGAAAGACCTCGTGGGCGGGTGAATCGCCCACGGCGATTGCGCAGAATACGCAATGTGCGACGCGGCCATTTTCGGCATCCCCGTCTGCTCTCGACGCTTCGCGCGGCGAATACGCGCCGCGCGTGAATTCCGGCTTGGAGAAGTCGACGGGCTCGGGCGCGGCGTCGGATCGATCGTTCTCCGCCGAGCCACGAGTTGAGGTGCTCACGCGAAGATCTCGTCGAAGAAGTCGAGTTGCGCTTGCCAGGCGCGGGCATCCGCCACGGGACGGAATCGGTCGCCCAGCACCGTGAAGGCGTGCGGCGCACCGCTGTAGGTGGTGACCTGCCAGTCGAGGTTCGGCACGGCGCGCAGTTCGTCCTGAAAGGCGTGCACGGCGTCGTCGGGCACGGCCGGGTCGGATCCGCCGGTGAGGATGAGCAGCTTGGCGCGGATGGCATCCGCATCGCTCGGATCGTGCGTGAGGAGCCGACCGTGGAAGGAGACGACACCGCGGATGTCCGCTCCCGTGCGCGCGAACTCCAGCGCGGCGGATCCACCGAAGCAATAACCGATGACGGCGATGCGCGTCTCGTCCACCTGCGGCAGCTCGACCAAGGTGTCGTAGGCGGCCTGCACCCGTGCCCTCAGCAGTGGCAGATCGGAGTAGTAATGGCTGGCGAGCGCTGACGCCTCGTCGTGCGACGGGCGCACGTCCGCACCGTAGATGTCGGCGGCGAACGCCACGTAGCCGAGTCGCGCCAGCATCTGGGCCCGCATCTCCACGTTGGGTCCGACCCCGAGCCAGTCGTGCACGATGAGGATGCCCGGCCGCGGCTCGTTCGCCGCGGCATCGTGAGCGACATACCCCTCCAGCTCCGTGCCGTCGTGGCCGTAGCTGATCGCGGACGCCTCCAGCTTCGCCCCGTCGGCGATCGGAATCGTGGCGAGAAGCTCCTCGTGCGTCGCAGGCAGGTCGGTCATGGCGGGCTCCTCACGTCGGCGTCGGGTCGCTGCTCACGTTACGCCGCGGGCACGGGCCCGCCGAGGCATCCTCACACGCCACCACGGTCTCGGCGATGCGACCTAACCTTGCTGCATGGCCAAGGAGGAATACGCCCACGAGGCGGATGCCCATCGCTACACCCTGCGCGTCGGCGGTCAGATCGCGAGCGTGGTCGAGTACACGGTGCTCGGAGACGCTCTGTCGATGACCCGCACCTTCACCAACCCGAACCTTCGAGGACAGGGTCTGGCGAACAAGATCGTCACGTTCGCGGTCGACGATGTCGAGCAGAACACCGGCTTCCACGTGGTGCCTATGTGCTGGTACGTGGCGCAGTGGTTCGACCAGCATCCCGAGCGCGCCGACCTGCTGAAGGCGCGAACGGCGTAGCGGCCGCACCGAGCACCAGCCCGAACAGCATCGCGACGCCGTGCGCGTCGCCCGTCGCGACGAGCACGATGGCGACGAGCACTCCGATCGCTCCGCAGACGCGCACCGAGATCGTCGACGCTTGTGACGCCCGTGCAGCATCGCGCGTGCCGATGAGGAGCCCGAGCGCGAACACACTGAACATCAGACCGTCGTTCGCGAACGAGCTGCCGCCTCCCGACTGGCCCCACGCGACGGCGAGCAGGTTCAGCACGATCGAGGGAACGAGGTAGAGCGCGACCGCGAGCCACGGTCCCCAGATCCAGGTGCCGAGCGTGAGAGCGAGCGCGACGACCACGAGGTTGAACACCGCGGCGACCGGTCCACCGTCCTGCACGAGCAGTGCGGTGAGGATGCGCCACCACTGACCGTGCCGGAGCGTGGCGTCGGGATCGCGGGCCAGGGCATCCGTCAGCCCCGGAAGCGCGAACTGCAGCAGCGACGGCACACCGATGATCACCGCGAGCACGAGCGCGGGCCAGGGGAATCGGCGGATCGACGGGAGCATCCGCACGCCGGCGTTGACGAACAGGGCGAGCACCACGAGCTGCCCGATGATGCTGACGAGACTCTCGCCCGACGTGTCCACGCATCGAGGATGCAGGACATGTCGTCAGCGGTGTCGGATATGGGCTCGGCTCGCCGCATATCCTGCATCGCGGCACCGGCCGCCGTGCGCTCACCGGAGTGGCCAGGCAACGGCGCGACCCGGTCGCGGGCATCCGGTTATCCTCGTAACGAATGCCGTGCTCAGCACGCGGCCGACGGCGTCGATCCGATGCCGAGGCACCAGCATCCGTCTCCCCCGAGGACAGTTCAATGACGAATTCGACCGGCAGGTCGGCGCTCATCGCGTCGTACGCCCGCACCCCGTTCCTTCGCTTCAACGGCGGCTTCGCCACGGTGCCCGCCGTAGAGCTCGGCGCCCACGCGCTGCGTGCCGCGCTCTCGCGGGCAGGCATCGCGCCCGACCGCGTCGACATCGTGCAGGGCGCGCAGGTGCTGCAAGCCGCGGCAGGGCAGAATCCGGCGAGGCAGTCGGCGGTGCTCGCGGGCATCCCGATGACGGTTCCCGCGATCACGCTGAACGCCGTGTGTCTGTCGGGAACGCTCGCGGTGGCTGCGGCGGCGAAGCTCATCGAAGACGGCGAGGCCGACATCGTGGCCGTCGTCGGCCAGGAGTCGATGTCACTGGCCCCGCACGCGTGGTCCGGCTCCCGCATGGGCCAGAAGTACGGAGCGATCGAGCTCGTCGACACCCTCGAGTTCGACGGACTGACCGATGCCTTCCAGCACGTCTCGATGGGCGCCTCCACCGAGGAGTACAACGGCAAGCTCGGCATCACGCGCGAGGAGCAGGATGCCTACGCCGCCTCCTCGCACCAGCGAGCCTCCGCGAACGCGGACTTCGTCTCCGCCGAGATCGAGCCCTACGACGTGCCGTCCCGCAAGGGCGCGACGACGTACTCCGCGGACGACGGCCTGCGGGCGGACACGACGGCCGAGAGCCTCTCGGCCCTGCGTCCGGCGTTCGCGAGCGACGGCACCATCACGGCGGGCAATTCGTCGCAGATCACCGACGGGGCCGCCGCGCTGATCATCGTGGGCGACGACGTCGAGCTGTCGGTGAAGCCGCTGGCCCGCATCGTGTCGCAGTCCTTCGTCGCCGGCCCCGACACGTCGCTGCACGCCCAGCCGTCGAACGCGATCGCGGCCGCGGCGCGCAAGGCCGGTGTGGAGCTGTCGTCGCTGGCCGCCGTGGAGATCAACGAGGCGTTCGCCGCCGTCTCCGTGCACTCCACGCGGGCGCTCGGGATCGACCCCGCCATCGTCAACGCCGACGGAGGCGCGATCGCCATCGGACACCCCCTTGGCGCATCGGGCGCGCGCATCGTGGGGCACCTGGCCAGGCGACTGCAGGCATCCGGTGCCGGCAGCGTCGGCGCGGCCGGCCTCTGCGGCGGCGGCGGTCAGGGCGCCGCCGTGGTGCTCGAGGCGCTGTAGGTCTGCCCGTGGGGTGAGGAGCTCACGGCGTAGCCGTGCTCCTCAATCCACGGGGCCGCAGATCGCGTCGCCCACCAATCGCCGCAGCTCGATGATGCCACTGTCGCTCCAGCGCGTCGGGTGCACCCGGTTGGTGAGCAGCGTCCACGCGCGGCCGGCGCCGAAGTCGATCCAGAGACCGGTACCCGTGAAGCCCGAGTGGCCGATGGTGTCGGGTGTGCAGGCATCCCCGCCCGACCATCCGTCGTACGGATGCTCCCACCCATAGGTGCGCCTCGGCCCGACAGGCGTGCGCATCAGCGCTATCGCCTCCGGCGTGGCGCCCGTGCCGTCGAGCAGCGAGCGGGCGTAGCCGAGCACGGATGCCGCGGTGCCGAACAGCCCCGCGTGGCCCGCCCCCTGCAGCGCCGCCGCGTTCTCGTCGTGCACGGTGCCCACGAGCATCCGCCTGCGCCACGGGCAGTACTCGGTAGCTGCGGCCTCGGACGGATCCGCCGACCACGCGAACCCGTCGCCCGGGTCGAGGTCGCGAATGTGGATGTCCCTGGGCCCGTCCGCAGCGCCGGTCCCGGCTCCCGCCGCTGCGCCCCCGAGCCGCTCCAGCACGAACCCGAGCAGCATGTAGTTGAGGTCCGAATACACGGCCTCGCCACGCGGCCAGTCGCGCTGGATGACGAACGCCCGCAGTTGGTCAGGGTCCGTTCCGTACGTGTAGACGGGGAACGTCGCGGGCAGGCCGCTGGCGTGGGTGAGACAGTCGCGGGGCGTGATGCGGCGCTGCCAGGCATCCGGGTCGAACTGCCGCAGTTCGTGCAGCACCTGCGTGATGGGAGCGTCGAGGTCGAGGATGCCCGCACTCGCCGCATCCAGAATGCGCGGCGTCGTGAAGATCACCTTCGTCACCGACGCGAGGTCGAACCAGGTGTCCGTCGTCATCGGCCGCTGCACAGGCTCGAGCTGCGCATGCCCGAAGGCGCGGGTCGTGACCGCACCAGACGCGTCGGTCACCCCGAGCACGGCGCCGGGGATGCGGCCGGACCCCACCCAGTCGGCGACGATCTCCGCCGCCCGCTCGAAGCCGCTCACTCGCCGGTCTCCCCGTCGATGAGCTCGCGGGCGATGTCGAGATGGCCGAGGTGGCGGGAGTACTCCTGAATCACGTACACGAGCACCCAGCGTAGGGTCGGCGGCGCGTGTTCGTCGTCCGCCGAGAAGCGACCGCCGAGCGACGAGCGCTCGTCGAGGTCGTGGGCTGCGACGATGCGCGCCGTGGTCTCGCCGACGGTGCGCAGGCCGGCGAGCACGCTCTCGGTCGTGGCCGAGGCATCCACGTGCCACGAGCCCGTCTCGTCGGAGTCCGGGTAGGGATCGCCGAGCGGTTCGGCGAGGAATCCCCACCGCAGCCATCGGCGCTCCATCGACGCGAGGTGCCAGGCGAGCTCGAGCATCGACCAGCCGGACGGCACGACGGATGCCCGGGCATCCGCCTCGGAGAGCCCACGCAGCTTGCGTTCGACGACGCCGCGGTCGTAGTCGAGGAATCCGACGAGGATCTCCTTCTCGTCGACGATCCCCCTGTCGGGCTTGTGCACGCGATCATCCATACCGGCAGCGAAACCCCACCCCGCAGGTTGAGGAGCACCGCGAAGCGGCGCGTCTCGAAACCGACGCTACTTGTGCCCAGACACCCAGTCGGCGACGCGTGCGATCACCGAGGTCGAGGTGCTGCCGCGGTCCTCCGCGCGGTCGGCGATGCCGTATGCCTTGTACAGCCCGTTCACCGCGACGTACCGCAACGGCTCGACCTCCCAGTTGCGCACCCGATGCCCCACCCAGGGCAGCGCGGTGAGCGCCGTGTCTCGCTGGAGCACGAGGTCGGTGAGCGTCCGCCCGGCCAGGTTCGTCGCCGTCACGCCGGTGCCGACGTAGCCGCCCGCCCAGCCGAGTCCGGTCTTACGGTCCAGCCCGACCGTCGCCGACCAGTCCCGGGGCACCCCGAGCACCCCCGACCACGCACGCTCCACCTTCACGTCGCCCAGCACGGGGAAGAACCGCACGAGCAGCTCTCGCAGCGAGCGCACGGTGACCTCGGGGGTCGTGCCGTCGAGGTCGAACCGCGATCCGAAGTGATACGGCACGCCACGACCGCCGAACGCGATCCTGCCGTCGGCGGTGCGTTGCGCGTACATGTAGACGTGGGCCAGATCGCCGAGCGTGTCGCGGTTCGCCCAGCCGATGGCATCCCACTGTGCGTCGCTCAGCGGCTCTGTCACGATCAGCGATGAGTTCAGCGGGACCCACGCCCGGTGCGCGCCCGGCATGCGCGCGGTGAAGCCCTCGGTGGCGCGCACGATCACGTCGGCGCTCACCGCCCCGTGCCGCGTGACCGCCTCTGGCCTGCGCCCGGCGCTGCGCGGCTCGATCGCCGTCACCGTCGTGCCTTCGTACAGCTGCACGCCGAGCGACTCGACGACGTCGGCCAGTCCGCGCACGAGCTTCGCGGGCTGGATGCGCGCGCAGTGCGGCTGCCACAGCCCGCCGAGCGCGCCGGCGACGTCGATGCGAGCGGATGCCCGCCCCGCGTCGAGCAGCTCGGCATCGACATCCGCCCACTCGGCTTCGCCCTCTGCCCATTCCTGCAACCGGGCGAGCTGTGCCGCGTTGCGCGCCACGTTGAGTTCGCCACCGAGCACGATGTCGGCGTCGATGCCCTCCGCCTCGGCCACGCGCATCACCTCGTGCACGGTCGCGGTCATGGCGGACTGCATGGCCTGCGCGCCCTCGCGGCCATGGGTGGCGATGTACTGCTCGCGCCCGCCCGTGACCGAGTTCGTCAGCCAGCCGCCGTTGCGCCCCGACGCCCCGTACCCCGCGAACCGCTGCTCGAGCACGACCACGCGCAGCGACGGTTGCACCTTCTTCAGGTAGTACGCCGTCCAGAGGCCGGTGAAGCCGGCTCCCACGATGCACACGTCGGCGTCGACGTGCCCGGTCAGCGCGGGGCGGGGCGTCGGCGCCGCCACCTGCGAGTACCAGAACGACACGGATGCGTGCGATCCCGCTTCATGTGACACAGTCGCCGACTCTAGCCCCGGCCGCCCGCGCGACGGTTCGCACCGCGCAAACTGCCGCTTCGGCCGTCTTTTCCGGCCGAATTCGCGGTCTCTGTTCACATCGCGGATTGAGGCGCACGCGAAGCCCGCATCGAAACCTCATCCCGCGGGCCGCGGAGCACGCGAAGCACGCGTCTCGAAACCCGGCACCAGCCCCGCACCTCACGTTCCGCCATCGCCATGCGTCTGCACAATGTAAGAGGAACGCGAGGAGCGAGCATGAACATCCGTCACGCCACCGTCACGGCACCGCAGATCTCGGAGGAGATCGGCGAGGTCACGATCGTCGCCGACGGCGAGGCCGTCACCGGCATCTACTTTCCCGGTCACTGGACCAAGCCCGACCGCTCGGCCTTCGGCCCCGAGGTGACAGCATCCTCCGACGCCGTCATCACGGATGCCGCCACTCAACTTCACGACTATCTCGCCGGCGAGCGCGACCGCCTCGACTTCGCCACCAGCACCGACGGCAGCGACTTCGAGGAACGGGTCTGGGCGGTGCTCCGCGACATTCCCCGCGGCGAGACGATGACCTACGGGCAGATCGCCGAGCAGCTCGGCGACCGGTCTCTCGCCCGTATCGTCGGTAAGGCGGTCGGACACAACCCGCTCTCGATCATCGTGCCGTGCCACCGTGTGGTCGGCGCCGACGGCAGCCTCACCGGCTACGCGGGCGGCCTCGACCGCAAGCGATTCCTGCTCGGGCTCGAGGGCGCCGTCGAGGATGCCGGCCCCACCCTGTTCTGACGCTCGAGGTGCTGGCGCCCAGGCTTCTCACCGTCGGTCCGCCGGCGCCGCGCTGCTGACCGCAGGGATACATGAGCCCGGCTGCACATTCGGTCCTCGACTCAGTTGTTGCCCTTCGAGCACGTCTGCGTGGCGGCGGTCTGGCCCTTGACGTCTTCGGACAGCGCAACCGGAGGAGCCGCGGATGCCGACGACTTCGGCTTCGACGAGCTTGCCGAGCCGCTCGCTTTCGACGACGCGCCGGAGGCATCCGTGCCGCTCGAGGCATCCGTCTTTCCCGCTGCCGTCGAGTCGTCCACGGACCCGACGCCGGTGCCGCCTGTGAGCTGGATCGGCTGGTCGTTCTTGACGGCATCCATCAGCGTCGCCGCCGACTCGTCGTCCGCGATCACCTTGCCCGGGTCGTCGGGATCGGTGCCCACCGGGTACTGCACGAAGACGATGTTGCCGAAGTCGATGTCCTTCGCCGCCATCACGATCTGATAGAGCGTCGTCACGTTGTTGAGCGAGTCGGACCACTGGATGTGCGCCAGCGCGGCCTTCGCGAGTCCCCAGACCTTGACCGGGTCGGTGAGCGTGGCCTTGGTCATCACCGTGCGAACGAGCGAGGAGAGGAACACCTGCGTGTTGCTGATGCGACCGAGGTCGGAGCCGTCGCCCACCCCGTACCGGGTGCGCAGGAACTCCGCGGCCTCCATGCCCTTGAGCACCGAGGTTCCGTCTGGCAGGTCGAGGTTCGTGTGCTCGTCGTGGATGCCGCCACCGGTGATGCACACCGGCACGCCGCCTACCGCGTTCGACATCGCGACCACTCCGCTGAAGTCGACGACACCCGCGAACGGGATCTTGATTCCCGTGAGCTGCTCGATGGTCAGCACGGTGCACGCCACGCCACCGTCGGAGAGTGTGGTGTTCAGCGGCTGCAACGACATCGCGCTGTTCCAGCCGCCGTTGCCGTCGGGGCACTCCGGGATGGCCAGCATCAGGTCGCGCGGAAAGCTCACCACGACGGCGTGCGTGTGATCTTGCGAGAGGTGCACGAGCATGGTGACGTCGTTGAGGCCGGCACCCGAGCTGTCCTCCGTCGTGCCCCACGCTCCGCCTTGACCCGTTCGCGTGTCGGTCGCGGTGAGCAGGATGTTCACGCCACCGTCGAGTGCGCCGATGTCGGGAATCGCACCGGGCTTCTCGCCCACCAGATGCACAGACGGCTTGGCGTCGGCGACGAGGTTGGCCGCGGCCACCGCCCCGATGCCCAGCACGCTGACCAGCGCGACAGTGGCGACCGATGCCACGACCTTGCCGAAGGTCGCCCACGGTTTGCGGTGCAGCTTGCCGTGCCTGGCGATGGTGCGCAGCTCGGTCGGCTCCTGCGCTGAGCGCTGTGCCGACTCGTCGCGACGCTCGGTCCGCCGTGGTCCCGTCGATTCCGCCTGCCCGGTGGGCTGACCGTCCGCCCCCGAGCGGCGTGGCCCCGGCTGTTCGCGCTGTGAAGTCCTCGTTGCCACCGCACCACCCTAGGCGGTCGACAGGTCGAAGACGCAAATCGCGCACTCCGATGCGGGTCGCGGCCCAGCCGACGCCGGCGACACCTACTGCCTCAGGATGCCTGCTGCTCCGTCTCGCCGGCCGCGTCGCCCGCCGCCTCGCCCGTCACCACGAGCCCGCCGAACTCGTAGTGCACTGTCGCACCGGGCGCCGGTGCCCCCGAGCTCGCGCGGTACAGCGAATTCCATCTGGTCTCCGCCGGCCGCGCGTGCCGAGCCGAGCCGTGCTCCGCTTCGGTCGCGATCCCGGATGCCCGCTCCACCGCCGCGCACACCAGGTTGCGCTCGTACTCCTCCGGCTCGAGCTCCATGACCTGCCCGTCGAACTGTCCACCGTGCAGCACAGCGTGGAACGTCGGGCCGGAGTCGAGGATGTCCCCCAGCTCGCTCCTGAACTCGTCAACGCTGAGTGCCTGGTTGGCCCCCACCAGCAGAGCAACGCGTTCGAGCAGGTCGCCGCGCTGCGTCTCGGTGAGCGCGCCGACGGACTCGACGAGCTCGCTGGCATCCAGAGCGGCAAGCAGCTGCTCCGGTGTCGGCTCGATGTCGTCGTCCATGCGCTCAACGTAAATCGGCCTGACGCTGGACGTGGACCCTCGACGGAGTGTTGCGATACTCTCCCGCGCCGCGCGTTCGATCAGGAGTGGAACTGCACCGACCTCGCCTTGTCGTTCATCGCGCTGCCCACGTACGACGACGAGGCGTAGAACCCGTACGACGAACCGCCGTAGCTGGTGCTCGAGAAGATCTTGACCTCGCAGTTCGAGTAGCCGCGGAACGAGCTGACCCTGCCGTACCACGCCGATCCGATGTTCGCGAAGCCGAACCCGTTCGATGACGTGCAGCCCGAGCCGGAGCCGTAGAGCTCGAGGTAGCTGCCGCCGTAGTTCTGGTCGTCGTAGAGACGTCCGAGCAGATACGAGGTGCTGGCCGCGGCGACAGCAGCGCGCGACACCGCGGCGGGGGCGCTCGCACCCGTCGCCGCCGTGACGATGGTCTTGCCCGTGTCGGCGGTGACCGCGGCGTGCAGGTCCTGGCCTGCATCCACGCAGATCGTCTGGCCGGTGTCGACGAAGACCCCGCAGTTCTGCCCGGCGTCACCGACCGCGTCCGCGTGCGCCGGCACGGCGGCGCCGAGAACGACGATGGTGCCGGCGATCGCACCGATGAATCCTGCGCTGAGTCGACGAGTCCGACGAGTGCTCACGTATTCTTCCCCTCACGTCATTGGGCCCCGAACCGGGGAGTCCACCAGGGCATCGTGTCAACTCGCTCAAGACGGTGCAAGACCTTTTCTGAGACGAATCGAACCCGGCAGACACTTCTTAACATGGGCGCACTCACCGAGCGAGAACTTCTCTCGCGCATCGCCGCCGGGCATCAGGATGCCCTCGGCGTGCTCTACGAGCGTCACGTGCGGGCGGTCTACCGCTACGCGCTCGTCGAGTTGCGCTCGCGTGAAGACGCCGAAGACGCCACGCACGAGGTGTTCCTCACGTTCGTCGCGAAGGCCAAGTCCATCGTGCTGCCTGGCGACTCCGTGCTGCCCTGGCTGCTGGTGACGTGCCGCAATCACTGCAGGAACAAGCAGCGTGCGGTCGCCCGCGAACTGGCCAAGCGCTGGAGCATGGATGCCGCCGCCACCATCGCGACGTCGGAGTCGGCCGAGGAGATCGCCGAGTTCAACGCGCTTCGACGGTCCGTCGCCGATGCCGTCGATGAACTCACCAAAGACGATCGCCGTCTCTTCGAGCTCTGCATCATCGGCCACCTCACCTACAAGGAGGCGGCCGAGGTGCTGGGCATGAGCCACGGCGGCGTGCGCAATCGGCTCTCCCGCCTGCGCGCCCGCCTCCGCCATTCCATCGACACGAACCAGGAGGTGTACCCGAGATGACGACGTTCCTTCCGCCGAGCGATGCCGATGTCGCCCGCATGCGCGAGCGACTCATGGCCGCCGTTCCGCTCCAGCGTCGCCGCCGGCGCCGCGTTTCGTTGACCATCGGACTCTCCATCGCCGTGCTCGTCGCCGGAGCGACGACGGCAGGCACCGTGGCCGTGCAGCTGGCCTCCGCGCAGGCGCGCAACTCGAGCTTCGACTGCTACACGTCGACGGATCTGGACGCGCCGCACGGAACGACCATGTTCCAGAACGCGGCGGGCAGCCCCGGCGACAGCACCGCCGACCTCGCCGACATCGACGCGCGGGTGAAGCTGGCCGTGGCGACGTGCGAGGCCGGCTACCGCGCTGTTCCGACGAAGTCAGACGGCTCGACGACACCTGCGGCTGTGCACGTTCCCGATCCGACCGCCTGCCTGCTCGCCGACGGGCGCATCGCCGTTCTCCCGAACAAGAACTCGCTCGGCGCGCCGCGGTTCTGCGACGCGCTCGGGCTCGCCGCGCCGGGCGACTAGCCGCCGGCGGCATCCACCGATCAGACCAGAGCACCGACAGAACAACAAAGACCACAAGCTCACAACGTGAGGAGCACGAACAATGCGCATTCCCGTTTCGATCACCGTCACGTCGCGTTCGGGCGACGCCGACTCCGTCTTCGTCGACACGAAGACGCAGCCCATCGACATGACCCTGTACCTCGACTTCCCGGATCGCGAAGGGGCATAGCGCCTCGTCACTCGGGCAGCCGGCCCGCGATCACTCCGCGTCGCGTGCCAGCGGCACGGCGCGCGGCGGCACAGGAGTCGACACCGTCACCGCCGTGATCGTCTGCCCGTAGAGCAGGAAGCTGTCGAGCACGTCCTCGAGCGCCGCGACTGTCGGTGCGTGCACGTGCATCAGAAAGCAGTCCTCGCCCGTGGTGCGGTGACACTCCGTGATCGTCGGAGTCATGCGCGCCAGCTCGGCGATGCGCGGAAGCTGCCCCGTGGCGGGGCGCACCCGCACCCAGGCACTCACCGTGAGACCGAGCGCGGCCGGATCGATCACGGCGCGATAGCCGGTGACGACGCCGGCGGCCTCCAGCTTGCGCAGCCGCTCGGCGGCGGTCGGCGCCGAGACGCCGGCACGACGCGCGACCTCGCTCATCGGCATGCGCGCGTCGGCGATCAGCTCGGTGAGGATGGCCCGATCCACCGCATCGAGCACCGTGTTCATCGATGCATCAGCCATTCGACCATTCTACTTTCGGATCATCGGTCGGTACGGGCCATCAGCCACATTCTCGCTATGGCGAATCCGCGCACAGCCTCACAAGCTGGAGTCGATGAGAACGAAGGATGTGCGCTCGGCCAAGGTGCAGGCATCCGGCTACTTTCTGGGCAGCGCGGTCTTCCACTACCTCGGCCCGTCGTTCGCGGTGCTGCTCTTCGTGCACGTGGCCCCGACCGGGGTCGCATGGCTGCGCGTGGCGTCGGCCGCGATCGTGTTCGCACTGTGGCGACGGCCATGGCGGGTCTGGATGCGTTCCGCCCGGCAGCAGAAGATCGTCTACCTCGCGCTCGGCGTCGTGCTGGCCGGCATGAACACCGTCTTCTATCTGGCCATCGCTCGGCTCGATCTTGCGACCGTTGGCACGATCGAGTTCGTCGGAGTGGTCGCGGTCGCCGCCTACGGCACTCGCACGGCGCGGAACACGCTCGCCCTGCTCGTCGTGATCGCGGGAGTCGCGGCGTTGTCGGTTCACGCGTTCGCGACCGATCCCATGGGTCTCGTGTTCGCTGTGGCGAATGCGGCCTGCTTCGCGATCTATATCGTGCTCGGCCACCGCATCGCCAACCGGCCGGCAGCGGGCGACGGCACCTCGGGGCGGCTCAGCGGAGTGGACCAGCTCGGTGTCGCCATGCTGATCGCCGCCGTTGTGATCTCCGCGTGGGGGATCGTGCCCGCGCTGCCGGCGTTCACGCACCCGCTGTGGCTGGCGTGGGGCGTCGGGGTCGGCGTGTGCTCCTCCGTCATCCCCTATGTCACGGACCAGCTGGCCATGGCCAAGCTCAGCCGGGCGGCCTATGCGCTGATGATGGCGCTGCTGCCCGCCTCCGCCGCGATCATCGGTGCGGTGGTGCTCGGTCAGATTCCGACGCCTCTCACCGTGGCCGGCATCGCCCTGGTCATCATCGGCATCGCCGCGCACAGCGAACGAGCTCCGGCTGACGCACGCAGCGGCAGTTCCGGGTCCGGCTCTCGCCCCGGCCCCTGATCGCTCCCGTGCTTCGGCCGGTGAGCAGGGCCTGCTTGGATGGAGCACGTGCTGCGCACCATGTTCAAGTCGAAGATCCACCGTGCCGTCGTCACCCACGCCGATCTCCACTACGTCGGGTCGCTCACGGTCGACCTCGATCTGATGGATGCCGCCGACCTGCTGCCCGGTGAGCAGGTCGCCATCGTCGATGTGACCAACGGCGCCCGTCTCGAGACGTATCTCATTCCGGGCGAACGCGGCAGTGGCGTCATCGGGGTCAACGGCGCTGCCGCGCACCTGGTCGATGTGGGCGACACGGTCATCGTCATCTCGTACGCCCAGTTCGATGACGCGGAGGCGCGCGCCTTCGTGCCGCGGGTCGTGCACGTCGACGCGGGCAACGGCATCCTCGCTCTGGGCAGCGACCCGGCCGAGGCCGTCACGCCTGGAGTGCAGCGACCGTCGCACGCCCTCTGAGGCTCAGCCCGCGACGGGAGCGGGAATGCGGAACAGCGCGACGGCATAGCATCCGATCGCCGCTGCGGCGCCCAGCGCCATGATCAGCAGCGACACGACGCCGTAGCCCGCGACCAGGGATGAGCCCGCTCCCCAGGCGGCGAGCATGCACAGCGCGGCTGCGATCGTCAGGCCGATGAGCCCGCCGCCGCGAAGGCGGATCGCCCGGATGACCGCGGTGACGCCATTGGCGATCAGCAACGTTCCCACGATCGCATGAAGCGTCAGCAGCACCGGCCCATCGACGACGGACGCCCAGAACGCACCGAAGACGGAGAGGCCGTCGTCGGACGCGGGAGCTCTGCCGTAGAGCTGGGTGAGCACGCCCAGTGCGTACTCGGTCAGCAGCATGAGGATGCCGGCGAGCAGCGTTCCGCGCATGCCCGCGAGGCTCTTCTCGTTCATCGGGATGCCCTGGGCGTGCGACGCTCGACGTCGTGCCGATTGCGGGGCAGCAGGAAGCCCATGGCTGCGAGCCAGGCCAGACCGAGGAACCGGACGATCGGCAGCAGCACGTCGAGCCCGTCCCAGAGCAGCGCGAGAAAGGCGATCTCGCCGAGTGCGCCGAGCACGAGGCCCGCCCAGGCGAGCCAGCGCGGCACGAGGCGCAGAATGACGGCAGGCACGGCGATGCCCGCGATGAGCAGCCCCAGCCCGCAGACGAACCCCACTCCGCCGAGCACGAACGCGACCTCGCGCACGAGACGGGACACCGCTGGCGAGAGGCCGTCGACGCGCGATTGCGCCCAGCCGAGCAGTCCCGAGACACCGAGCATCACGGAGGCGGAGATGCCGCCGAAGAAACTGATGCCGGGCCCCGGAACACGGATGCCCAACCGCAGCTGGCGCGCATAGATCGTCGCCGCGTAGATGCCGAGCGGAATGGACGCCGCGAACGCGAAGAATCCGGTCCAGAACGCGGAGCCGGCAGCGTAGGCCACGACCGAGGCGATCGTGAAAACGAGGACGATCAGAGCCAGCACCCCCGCCGGCGGGCCATCGGGGCGACGGATCGGTGTGTCGCCGTGCGCTTGATCAGTCATGTCTGTAATTGTTCTCCTCATGAATCATCCTGTCAATGCAGTATTCTGAAGGCATGCCAGCCGCCGAACGTCCCGCACGGATCGGCTTTCTGCTCTCGCAGCTCGGAACACGCTCGGCCGAGGTGTTCGCCGAGCAGGTGCGTGCGCTCGGTGTCACGCCGTCAGAGGCGGGCGTCGTGCGCATCATCGGGCGCGGGCCGGCCATCACGCAGCGCGAACTCGCCGATCGGCTCGGCACGGCGCCGAGCCGGGTCGTCGCGCTCGTCGACGGGCTCGAGCGCAAAGGACTCGCGCAGAGAACGCGAGGTGAGACCGATCGCCGCGCACAGCACCTCGGCCTCACCGAGTCAGGCCGCGCGCTCCTCGACGAGCTGCGCAAGGCGGCAGAGGCACAGGAGGCGACGATCGCCAAGGGGCTCAGCGCCGAGCAGCGCGGCGAGCTCCACGTGCTTCTGACAGCCCTGGCCGCGAGCCTCGGTCTCGACGTCGACGTGCATCCGGGATATCGGCATGGGACACCCGACGGGCCGCACTCGGAGTCACGGGACCGACTCAAGAGCTGATCACCGATTCGCGGCCGGTTCCAGAAGGCAGTGGGACAGCCGCTTGCTTAATCGATAAAACACCCGCTAAGTTAATCGATAAAGCACTGGAGGCACGATGGCGAAGAAGCCCGATGGACACGCGTCGGTCACCCTGAAAGACGTCGCGTCCCGCGTCGGAGTCACGACGGCGGCCGCCTCTATGGCCCTTTCAGGCCACGAGCGCATCAGCGAGAAGACACGGGACGCGGTCCGCAAAGCCGCTGACGAGCTCGGCTATGTGCCCAGCTCCGCCGGCCGAGCCCTTCGCAAGCAGCGTGCCGGCGCCATCGCCGTCGTCGTGCCGAACACGTCGCAGCACGTGTTCGGTCACCTCTACTTCATGCATGTGCTCACGGGCGTCGCCTCCGCCGCCAACGAACACGACTCTCAGCTCATCGTCTCGACCAATCCCGATGAGGCGCACGGCGTTGTGGCCTACGAGCGGGTCATGCGATCGCGCACGGCCGACGGTGCGATCGTCACGAGCTCCGCGATCGACGATCCCAACATCGAAGCGCTCGTCAAGACCGGACTGCCGGTCGTTCTGATCGGAAATTTCCCATATCTGCCGGACGCCGTGAGCGTGGGGATCGACGACGTGCGCGCCACCGAAGCCATCACCGAGCATCTGATCGACGTGCATGGAGTCACCGCGCCCGTACACGTCACAGGAACGCTCGATCACCAGACCGGTGTCGATCGTCGTGAAGGCTTTCTTCGGGCGGTGCGCGCCCACGGTCTCGACGAGACGTCCCACATCATCGAGGGCGACCTCAGCGAAGCATCCGGCGCGGCGGCGGTGGAGCAGTTGCTCGCCGACGGCATCCGCTTCGACGGCATCGTGTTCGCCAACGACGACATGGCCCTCGGCGGCTCGCGCGTGCTGCGGAGCCGCGGCATCCGGGTCCCCGACGACGTTGCCATCGTCGGCTTCGACGACTTCGGTCTCGCCCGCGTGGCGACCCCCGCGCTCACCACCGTGAGAGTGCCGGCCGAACAGATGTCGAGGTTCGCCGCAGAACAACTCTTCCGACTCATCGACGGGTCGGCACAAGGCCCCACCCACCACGAGCTCGACGTCGAGCTCGTTCTCCGCGCGTCATGCGGGTGCGAGCACGACGACACAGAGCACGTGATCCCCTTGCGCGGTGAGAAGCCGCACGGCAATGACATGCAAAGGAGCATTTCGCAATGAAGAGAAAGATCGCAGCAGTCGTGGCTGCGGGGGCGATCGCAGCACTTGGACTGTCCGGGTGCTCGTCGTCGGGGACCGACGGGGGCAGCAATGCCAAGGTCACGCTGACGCTGTGGACGGGATTCACCGGTGGCGACCGGCCCGGATACGCGCAGATCGTGAGCGACTTCAACGCCTCGCACCCGAACATCCAGGTCAAGATGACCGTCGAGCCCTGGGACACCATCCAGCAGAAGCTGCCGTCGGCGTGGCTCACCGGCCAGGGACCCGATCTCGCGACCCCGTCGAGCGACCCGAACGCGGTGGCGGACTACGTCAAGAAGAACCAGGTTCTGGCGATCACGAACACCGGATCGGGCGACACCAAGATCAACATCGACAAGCTCGCACCGGGCACGGCGGCCGAGTTCACCTACAACGGCAAGCTCTACGCGGTGCCTGCGAACTTCGCGACTCTGAGCCTCTACTACAACAAGAAGGCCTTCGCAGCCGCCGGCATCTCTGCACCGCCGACGACAGTCGCCGAGTTCGCCGCAGACGCCAAGAAGCTCACGACGGCGAACCAGTACGGTCTCGTGCTGGCAGACAACCAGACCATTCAGATGTGGCCCATCCTGCAATGGCTCGAGGGTGGAGACATCGTCAACTCCAAGCACTGCAGCGTCGTGCAGACGGATGCCGGTCAGAAGAGTCTGTCGACGTGGAGCGATCTCGTGTCGAAGGACAAGATCAGCCCCGTCGGTCTCACTGGCGCTCAGGCTGATTCGCTGTTCTCGGCTGGCAAGGCCGCGATGGAGATGAACGGTCCGTGGGCGGCACCGGGATACAAGGCTGCCGGCCTCGATCTCGGCATCGCCCCGATCCCGGCCGGTGTCGACGGCAAGTCGGTGACCCTCGGATCGACCGCGGCCCTGGCGATCTCGGCGAAGACCAAGTATCCGCAGCAGGCGCAGGAATTCATGGCGTACTGGACGAGCAAGAAGGTGCAGGAGAAGTTCTCGCTCAAGACCGGCTTCCCTCCACTCCGAACCGACATGACGGATGACGCCAAGCTCAAGGCGGATCCGACCATCTCGGTCTTCGCGGACCAGGTGCCCGACTCGCGCCTCTACCTACCGCACGTTCCCAACGCCACGCAGGTGGATTCGCAGGCGTACACGACACTGATCGGACAGATCACGCGAGGCACGCCCGTGGCCACCGCCACCAAGCAGGCGGCTTCGACGATCAACGGTCTCACCGGCTGCTCGTCATGACATCAGGCATCACCGAGCGGGTCCCGTCGCGCGTGCGCGGCGGGACCCCTCCCGCCCGGAGCCGCGAGAACGACCACGAGCCGCCTCGCGGCACACGAAGCGGCCGGCGTCGACGTTTTCGATGGCAGCCGGCATGGCTGTTCATGGCGCCGAGCTTGCTCATCCTCGGCACGTTCGTGCTGTACCCGATTCTGCGAACGCTCTACTACAGCTTCTTCGACTGGTCGGTCGGCGCTGCGGTGCAGCCTTTCGTCGGTCTCGGCAACTACGTCAAGCTCTTCTCCGATCCGCAGTTCTGGAACGCTCTCGGAGTCACGCTCGAGTTCACGATCGTCTCCGTCGTGCTGCTCATCGCTCTCGGTCTGCTCACGGCGCTCGCACTGCAGTCGGAGGGGCTCGGCACGCGCATCGCCCGTTCGGTGTTCTTCTTCCCGACGATCGTGTCGCTCGCCACGCTCGGACTGGTGTGGAAGTTCCTGCTCGATCCCGATATCGGACTCGTCGGCGGCATCACGAAGGCGCTCGGCCTGCCACCGGTGGCGTGGCTCCAATCGGAGCAGCTGGCCCTGCCCACCCTCATCTTCGTCTCGGTCTGGCGCAGCGTCGGCTTCGCGATGATCCTCTTCGTCGCCGCGCTCAAGGGCGTTCCCGCCGAACGCTATGAGGCGGGCCGCATCGACGGCGCCGGTCAGTTCTCGCTCTTCTGGTACATCACGCTTCCGAGCATCCGACCGACCATGCTGTTCGCGACGATGATGCTGACGATTCAGTCGCTGCAGGTGTTCGACCTGGTCTACGTCATGACCGGCGGCGGTCCCCTCTACCGCACAGACACTCTCGTGAACCTCATCTACCGCGACGGCTTCGTCAACTTCCAGACCGGCTACGCGGCCGCCATCTCGTGGGTGCTCTTCGCGCTCATCATGCTCATCTCGCTCATCCAGCTTCGAATCTTCAGGTACAACGATGTCGATTGACACCACCACGGCTCCGACACGAGCGCATACACGAACCTCACGAGCGGCGCGCTCCGCGGCCCTCACCCTCAAATGGATCTACCTCGGCATCGGATTGGTGCTGGCGCTCGTGCCGTTCATCTGGATGCTGTCGGGCTCCTTTCGCAGCGAGGCCGACCTCTACCAGAACCCCGCCAGCTTGTTCCCGACCAGCATCACCCTGCACGGCTATCTGGGCATCTGGCAGCAACTGCCCTTTCTGCGGCTTCTCTTCAACTCGTTCATCTTCGCCGGCGTGACCACGGCACTCACGGTGCTCTTCGACTCGATGTGCGCGTACGCGTTGGCGCGACTGCGCTTCGTCGGTCGCAACGTGTGTTTCGTTCTGGTGATCGCCACCCTCATGGTGCCGTTCCAGGTCACGCTGATTCCTGTGTTCATCCAGCTGTTCCATCTCGGCTGGCTCAACACCTATCAGGGTCTGATCATCCCGCGTGCCACGAGCGCCTTCGGCATCTTCCTCTTCAGGCAGTTCTTCATGAGCATCCCTGCCGATCTCGACGAGGCCGCTCGGATCGACGGCGCAGGACATTGGCGCATCTACTGGCGGGTGATCATGCCGTTGGCGAAGCCCGCGATCGCGACCGTGGCCATCCTCAACTTCACGAGCCTCTGGAATGACCTCTTGTGGCCGCTCGTCGTCACGAGCTCCAACGACATGCTGACACTGCCGGCCGGACTCACGTTGTTCGGCGGTCAGCACGTGACCGACCACGCCGTTCTGCTCGCCGGTGCGACGATCTCTCTGCTGCCGATCGCCATCGGGTTCTTCTTCGCGCAGAAGTACTTCGTCGCCGGCGTCGCGACGACGGGACTGAAGTGATGCACGGGTTCGGCTGGATTCTCGGCATCGAGGACACGTGCGTGTATCCGCACGCCGGCGCACGCATGCAGCCGCTCGACGAATTCGAGCTGACCGAGCACAACCGCCGCTGGCGCGACGACCTGAAGATGGCGCGTGACCTCGGCGCCGACTCGATTCGATACGGAGCTCAATGGCCGCTCGTGCACACCAGGCCGGGCCGCTTCGAATGGGGAAGACTCGAGGAGCGATTCGACTTCGCGGTCAACGACCTCGGCCTGCAGGTGATCGCCGATCTCGTGCACTACGGCACTCCGACCTGGCTTTCCGGCTCCTTCGCCGATCCGGACTATCCGCAGGTCGTCGCCGACTACGCGGGCTCGTTCGCAGCACGCTTCGCGGGCCTCGTCGACGCGGTCACACCGCTCAACGAACCGGTGACGACGGCCTCGTTCTGCGGATTGCGCGGCGTCTGGCCACCCGCGCTCACCGGGTGGCGCGGATGGACGGCTGTGACGCTGGGCATCGCGCGGGGCATCCAGTCGTCGATCGTCGCCGTTCGTGACGCCAACCCGCACGCGCAGATCGTGCACGTCGAGGCATCCGCGATCTATGAAGCCGACACCGAGGCGCTCAGCGAGCACGCCAGACACCTCGAGTCGATCGGCATGCTTCCCACCGATCTCCTCACCGGTCGCGTCACGCCGCAGCACGACGAGTACGCGTGGCTGATCGAGAACGGTGCCTCCGCCGCGGAGCTGGACGACCTCGTCCGCAACGCGGCGACCTTCGACTACCTCGGGGTGAACTACTACCCCGATCTGACTCCGCGCACGCTGACGGAAACGGGTGGGGCCGTAGAGCAACACGCCACCAATCAGTGGACGAAAGGGCTCGTCGACAGCGTGCGCGGTTTCATTCGACGATACGAGTCGCCTGTCATCGTGACGGAGACGAGCATCGAAGGCTCCGATCGAGTGCGGGGCGACTGGGTGGACGGCTCGATCGACGCCGTGCGCCGGCTGGCTGCCGGCGGTGCGGACGTGCGGGGTTATACCTGGTGGCCGATGTTCGACTTCATCGACTGGTCGTACGCCTCAGGCGGGCGCAACGTCGAGGAGTTCCAGGTCGAGGATCGCGTGGTCGCCGCACGCACCTCCGAGACGTCATCGAAGACGCCGTTCCTGCGGCGTATGGGACTCGTCCGCCTCGAAGAGCAGGTGGACGGCAGCTTGTCACGGGTGCCGACCGCCGCCGCTGAACGCTTCGCCCTCCAGGCGAAGAACTCCACGCCGAGCGGTGCAGCGATGGAGGGCCACTGATGCCGTCCCTCGATCGGACCACCGCGCAGGTGCAGCGGATGCCCCGACTCGACCTTCCGGCGCATCCACGGCCCGTGCGCGATGACTACTTCGCCGACCCGTTCCTGACCCGATTCAACGGGCAGTACTACGCGTACGGAACCACACGACCGCGCGACGGCCACATTCTGACTTTCGAAGCGATCCGTTCGGATGACCTCGTGCACTGGACGTCTCTCGGCCAGGCGCTCACGCCGCTCGACACCGTCTTCGGTGACGCGTATTGGGCTCCGGAGGTCGTGGAACGCGACGGCAGATACTGGATGTACTACTCGGTCGGACGAGGCATCGACCGCCACCACATCCGAGTCGCCGCCGCGGACACGCCGGAAGGCCCCTTCGTCGACTGCGGCGTCGACCTCACCCCGCAGGAGAGCTTCGCGATCGACGCGCACCCGTTTCGCGACGATGACGGACAGTGGTATCTGTTCTTCGCGCGAGATGTGCTCGAAGGTGCGCGGCCGGGCACGCACCTCGCCGTCACACGGCTGCCCGAGCCCACGGTCGTCGGCGCCAAGGCCCGACCGGTTCTGGCCCCGGATGCCGACTGGCAGATCTACGAGCGTGGTCGCGAGATTTATGGTCGGCGCTTCGACTGGCACACCCTGGAGGGGCCGACCGTGACTCGACACGGGTCGGACTACTACCTCTTCTTCTCCGCCGGCTCGTGGGAAGGCGCAGGATACGGGGTCTCGGTGGCGACGGCACCCCATCCGTTCGGACCGTGGAACCATCGTGCGGAATCGGGTGCGAGCTTCATGAGTTCGTCATCGACCCGGCTCGCCGGCCCCGGGCACAATTCGGTGATGCATGGAGAGCGGACGATCTTGACGGCATTCCACGCGTGGAACTCCGAGCGCACCGCACGGCAGATGTACATAGCCCCCGTGCTGTTCGACTGAAGTGCAGGCGCCGCCCATTGAAGTGCTCCTCGGAAGGCAACTCGCGCGGCTCGCCGAAGGTCCGCCCCTATCGCTGACGGCGGCGGCCCATCAAAGCACCGACTCCGATGGAGACCGCACCGGCAAGAAGGAACAGCGCTGCCAGCTCCACGACGAGCGCGTCATCCGAACCGGTGACGGCCAGACCGTCCCCTGAGCCGTGCGACGATCCACCCGGCGCCGGCGAGTGGTGCGTGCTCGAGCCGCCACCCGGGACCGAGGTCGAGCCGCCACCCGGCGTGGTGCCTCCCTCGGCGATCACGACCTGCGCTTGAGCCTGGGCCGTGAAGCCGTACGCATCCGTCCCGGTGACCGTGACCGGGTAGCTGCCCGCGACCGCTCCGCGAACATGCGACAGGTCGATCGCGATCTTCCCGTCGACGTTCAGCGTCGGATTCAGCGCGGCCTGAACTTGCGTCTCACTCAATTTCGCGCCCTGCTCCAAGGTGAAGGTCGCCGTCGACCGCTCCAGCGAGACGGTGATCACAGGCACGACACGCACAGTGACATCCACCGGCTGCGACACCTCGCCGCTGTCCGGGTCCTTGGCCGTGACCGATGCATGGTAGGTGCCCACCGTTCCGAAGTCGACTGCGCTGGCATCGATCGCCAGGATCGCGCCGTCAGGGGCAGAGGATGCTCCGACGGCCTTGAGCAGTGCGCTCGCCTCCGGCTCAGTCCCCTTCTGATACGTCACCGTGGACTTCGCGACGGTCGCGGTCGGTGCCGGCGCCGCGACACCGCCGATCGCGAAGGTCGTGACGACAGCCCGGTGATCACTGGTCCAGGAGTTGCTGAGCACGTTCTTCGCCGAGGGCCATCCGGCGACGAGGGTGTTGGAGCCGAGAACGGTCAGCGGACTTCCCGCGAAGTCGACATAGTCGATGCGGTCCTGCGGCTCGGCACCGCCCGACTTCGCGTTGGTCGTCACGAGCGGCGACCAGGTGTTGCCCGGCGCCTTCGTCGGATCAGGGTTCGCGACGCGGAACGAGTCGGTGAGGCCGGCCGATGTCAGCTGTTCCGGTACCGGCCACGCCGTCGCGCCGACGCCGCAGTGCGCGTCGGCGGTCGCTGCCGTCCAGTCCGCCGCCGAAGGCGACTCGAGATCGCCGAGCAAGATGACGGGCGTCGTGTCGGCGCTCGGCACGTCCTTGGCGATCGCGGCCGCCACGGTCTGCGCCTGGCTGTAGCGCTCCGACGCCTTCTCCGCGGCGATCAGCGCCGCGGCATCCTTCGTGCCGTCCACGCACGCCGTCTCGGGGCCGTAGCCCGCGTCATCCAGTCCGACGCTCCAGACCTTCAGGTCTTGCCCAAGGGCGTGTACGGTCGCGGATGCGGCCGGGTCGGCGCTGACCGCCTTGGCGTCGGCGGCCGCCCCCACAGGGTAAGCGGAGAGGATGGCGGTGCCGCCCTCCCCCCTCGACCGCATGCCAGCCGAGCGCATCGGCGAGCCTGGTCGCGACGGTGCCGTCGTCTTCCTGCAGCCCGATCACCTGGAGTCCGTTGGCGGCGA
Source organism: Humibacter ginsenosidimutans (assembly GCF_007859675.1). Taxonomy (GTDB): domain Bacteria; phylum Actinomycetota; class Actinomycetes; order Actinomycetales; family Microbacteriaceae; genus Humibacter; species Humibacter ginsenosidimutans. Next base: position 3,217,029 of record NZ_CP042305.1, on the reverse strand, counting down.
TCACGGCGAGGTCCTTGAAGGTCGAGTCGTTCACATGCGTGCCCGCGTCCCACAGATTCCACGTCGCCGTGGCCAGCTGCGCTGAGGCGTGCTTTCTGATGACTGTCGTCTCCACCTCGATCTGCGAGGTGGTCGTGCCATCCGTCGCTTGCACCGTGATCGACGAGGGGTTGTCGGGAACGTCAGACGGCGCGGTCCCCGAGACCACCCCGTCGCTGCTCACGTGGAGCCAGCCGTCGCCGGAGACCTTCGTGTACGACGTGACCTTTCCGCCGTTCCAGAGACCGGCGACCGACTGGGAGAAGTCCCCGCCCGCCCGCACCTGCGGAGCCCGGAAGGTGTCACTCACGAAGCCCTTGTCGATCGTGGACCCCGAGTCGGAGGCCGTCGTGTTCGGGTTGGTCGCCGCGTAGTCGTTCTGAATCTGGCCGGCGCTGATCGGCGCCGCATAGAAGTCGAAGTCATCGATGTCCGCGTTCACGAACCCGTCGCCGGCGTCGGCGCCCGAGCCGTCGGCACCGACCGCGAACGCGTATCCGCTGACGAGGTTGAACACACTGGTCAGCCCGGTGCTCTGCGCCGTCACGGCGCCGTCCAGATACGTCGTCATCGTTCCGGCCGAGCGGTCGACCACCACGGCGACCTGGTGCCACGAGTCGATCACGGACGTGCTGCTCACCTGCGGCAGGTAGTTCTGCGAGGTCGAGCTGCCGTTCTGCCCGAAGCAGGCACGCAGAATCCCCGGCTGACCCGCCGTGTTGTAGAGGGTGGCGCCCTTGTTGTAGCAGTGCACGAAATCCTGGTTCGAGACGATCGGCGAATCGGAGCTGGAGGATGCCTCCTTCAACCAGAACACGTACGAGAAGCTCGACGCACCATCCGTCTTGCCCGCGATCAGCGGCAGCCGGAAGAAATTGACGCCCTGCTGACTTCCCGCAGGGGAGTTGACATATGCGGAGCGGCCTTCGACACCCGCTTCGAAAGAAGCCGTTCCCGACCAGGTGCCGTCATTGCCATTGCCCGAGCTGTCCCGGACGATGGAGCCGGAGTCGTTGTCGAAGTCGTAGGAGATGATCGGGGCGACCGAGTCCCCCGCTGCACGCAGTCGATTCCATACGGCGTGCAGCGTGACCGTCGAGCCAGCCGTGGTGGAGAGATCGGAAACGCTCTGACCGTCGGTGTACGCCACCGCACCGGACGCGCTCTTCGCCCACCCCACGAATTGATACCCGGTGCGAGTGAAGCCGTTCTTCGTCAGCGCCGTCGCCTCGCCCAGCGTCATCGTCTGCGACGCCGTGCTGCCCCCGGTCGCACCGTTGCCGTCGAACGCGATCGTGTATCCCGTGCTCGCGGGGTTGCTCGCCGCGAAGTCGGCGGCGACCTGGTCTGCCGAGATCGCGGCGTCATAGAAGTTGAAATCGTCGATGGATGCGTCTGTGGCGCCGTCGGCCGCGTCGGTCTCACTGCCGCTGAGTCCGCCGATGTTGAAGGCGAGGCCACTGTTGAACGCGGTCGTGCTCGTGATCGATCCGGCCGGCGACGTCGCCTGCTGCACCCCGTCGACGTAGAAGACGGCCGTGTTCGCCGAACGGTCGACGACGACCGCGACCTGATGCCATTCGCCGACGACGGAGCCCTGGATGTTGTGCACGTACTCGTTGGTCGATCCGCCCGAGGTCTGCCCCCAGCACGCCTCGAGCACGCCGGGGGTCGTCTGGTTGTAGAGCGTCAGACCCTTGTTGTAGCAGTGCGTGAAGTTCTGGTTGCTCACGATCGGGCCGTAGCTCGTGCGTGAGTGCTCCTGCATCCAGAACTCGTAGGAGAAACTCGACGATGCATCCGTCTTGCCCGCGACGAGCGGCAGCTTGACGTAGTTGGCGCCGCCGCTGACGGATGCCGCCTTGCCTGCGATGCCCGACGCGTAGGACGGCGTGCCGACCCAGGTCGCATCGTTGCCGTTGCCGGAGGAATCGACGACCTTCGTGCCCGTGTCGCCGTCGAAGGTGTACGAGGCGACCGGCTTGACGGCATCCTCAGGGGTGGGTGCCGCCGTGGCCGGCGCAGCGATCGCGAGAGCCCCGATCGCGCCTCCGCCGATCACGAGCACGGCGGCGGCGAGCACCGCGAGGATGCGTCGAGCACGACTCGCCAGCAGCACGCGAGAGACGGAACGGAGCACGACCATGGGCTTCTCCAGTTGTCGGGAATTCGGGATGACCGTGACGGCTCAGGCGGCGAGCTGGGCCACGCGTCCGGCGTAGCGGTGCTGCCACCCGGTTCCGGTGTCAGCGGTGATGATCACGTCGTAGTAGCCATCGTCGGTGGGCCACTCGACCGTCGAACTCGCTCCTGGCTTGACCCACAGAGTGCGGTCTCCGCCGTCGTAGTCGTTGGCCGTCAGCGCGAAGTGGACGGGCTGCAGGCCGTCATTGTGGAGAGTGATGGTGACGACGGGGGTGTCGCCTGAGACCAGGTCGACGTCGACCCGCGGAACGCCCGCGTTGTTCTGTCCGGCAGGCAGAACGGTTCCGGCGTGCGACCGCACGAAGCCGTCAGGGCCGTAGATCGAGAACGCATAGCGGCCGTCGTGCGTCGTCGCATCCCAGCTGTAGGTCGCGGGCGCGGCAGCCGAGACGGTGTGCGGGGTGTTCGTGAACGGCAGGTACTTGTCAGGGAACGCCTGCAGGCTCACGGTCTTGCCTGCGGGACCGCCGGAGAGGCTGAGATGAGCCGTCACGGTTCCCGAGTCGCGGTCCTCGACGAACGTGCCGTGCGGGTGGAACGACAGCGGGCGATGCTTCAGTGTGACGCCCTCCCATTTGTCTGCAGGCGGCACTTGGGTCGCGATGGTCCCGCCTGCACGCGCGATCTGCACGAGGGCCTCGGTGTCGGGCAGCGAAGGCGTGTCGACGACCGGGTGTGCGAAGTCCATGGCGCTCGTCAGGTCGCCGCTGATGCCTCGGCGCCAGGGCGTGATCGTGGTGCTCAGCGCTGGCGAGCCGATGGCCGTCGTCCACGTCTCGAGGAACCGGATGATCGAGGTGTGATCGAAGGTCTCGCTGTTCACCCAGCCGCCGCGCGTCCACGGCGAGACGAGGATGCTCGGCACCCGGGCGCCATACCCGATCGGGGTGTTCCCGATGTACTCGCCGGCCGTGCCGGGCTCGGCGTACGGCGGCAGCACGTGATCGAAGTACCCGTCGTTCTCGTCGAACGTCATGATGAGCAGCGTGCTCTTCCACAGGTCGGGGTTGGCCTGCAGCGTCTGGATGACGCGATTGCAGAAGTGCGCGCCGTGCTCGGGATTCGCAGAGGGATGCTCGCACCATCCGTACGGCGCGACGACCCAGGAGACCTCGGGCAGCGGGTACTGCGCGCCGGGCTGGCAGGCCGCGATGAAGTCCTTCAGCACCCCGACGAGGTTCGCGTCGCTGTCATTGTTGGGTGCTCCGGTCGACGCGTACGGAGCTGATCCGGCGCGCCAGATCAGGCCGGTTCCCGGCGCGTTCTTCGTCGCGTCCGCGCGGTTCGCGGCATCCGTCGCCGTCGTGCCCGCGGTGGTGAAGGTGGCGAACCCGCGGATCGGGTTGTCGGTGTAGTCGCCCACCCAGCTGGTGCCGTTGTTGCTGTTGTCGACGTAGATGCGCCACGAGACCCCGGCCTCCTGCAGGGCCTCCGGGTAGGTCTGCCAGTCGCGCAGGCCGGAGGACTCGTCGCCGTTGTCGGCGCTGCCGCCGGACGAGCCGGACCACTGGTACAGCCGGTTCGGCGTCGTCGGCCCCATCACGGACGCGTGCCAGTTGTCGCAGATGGTGTAAGCGCTCGCCAGAGACCACTGCCAGGGGATCTCCTCACCCGTGACGTAGTGCATCGTCGCTGATCCCTTGGCGCCGACCCAGTTGTTGTAGCGGCCGGATGCCCACGCCGAGCTGCCGCCGGCGTACGAGTGATCGAGGCCCGTCGTGGTGCCCGCCACCGTGGTGACGCGGTTCGGCTTGACGAACGACGAGCCGCTGGGCTGCGAGAACACGTCGGTGCCGTCCTGGAACTTCAACGCCTGCTTGTCGTCGAAGCCTCGCACTCCCGGCAGGGCGCCGTAGTAGTGATCGAACGCCCTGTTCTCCTGCATCAGCACGACGACGTGCTTGATGTCGGTGATGTCGCCTTTGAAGCCGGCGGGCAGCACGTACTTGGCCGCGGTCGCGGTCTGCTCCGCGTTCGCGGGCGTCGCCGCGTCGACGACTCCTGCGCCGACGGCGGCGACCCCGCCCAGCAACCCCATGGCCTGGAGCATGCGACGCCGCGAGAGCCCGGAACGCAGGATCTGCTCGGGTACGGTCTGCTCGCGCTCATACGGATCCGGCGTGAACGCTTGCGGCTCGCTGGACATCGATCTCCTTCGGTCGTGCTTCGCGGGGAGAAGCTATCGATGCCGAGGGTGCTGGGTCAAGTGATCGATCACATTGCCTGGTGAATTGAACCTAAATGAACAATTCGATGCGCGATCTCGATGCACGAGCCTGATCGGCACTGACGAATCAATCAGATTTCTGATTCTTTACGTTCACCACCACTCGGTCGCAGAATCCCGAGTGGCGCCAGGACATTCTCTGTCCACGATCAATGTTATCGATGCCAATCTGATGCCGAGAATGCCGCATCCCAATGCAGAGGCACCGCTCGAATGATCAGGGGATCCCCAGCACGGCACCGAGCACGAGAATCACGGCGCCCTGGAACATGATGTCGTCACCCAGCCGACTCGTTCGCAGGTCCAGCGACTCGAGCAATTCTTCGGTTATCCGAGGGCGCAAGGCGTCCTTGACAGCGGAGAGCATCGGTGCGGTATAGGTCTCGGGAAGACCGGTGACGATGACGGCCTCAACTCCCAGAGAGCCCACCAGCGGAGCGAGCGCGATGCCGAGACGATGCCCGGCATCCGAGAGCACGTCGACACGTTCGTCATCCGATGAAGCGGACTGCAACCGTGCTTCGAGACGCGGCAGCGACAAGGTGGCCTCGAGGCATCCTCGACGGCCGCAGACGCACAACGGTCCGACGCCTTCACCGATCGCGACGTGGCCGATCTCGCCTGCGGCGAAGTGCGATCCGAGGATCAGCTTGCCGTTCGCGATGATCCCCGCGCCGACGCCGTAGCCGATCTTCACCAACATGAGGTCGGTGTCTCGGCCCTGCAGGCTGCGTTCGGCGAGGGCGGCAGCGTTGGCATCATTGGCCACACATGTCGGCAGCCCCGTGTGCTGTTCGATTTCTTTCTGCAGAGGGATTCCCACCCAGTCGAGGTTGTGGGAGGCGAGCACCCTGCCGTTCGCGTCCACGATTCCCGGCGCACAGATGCCGATACCGAGGATTCGACGATCGGCACGCTCGCGCAGTCGGTCGACCAGTTCGATCGCCATCCGCAGGGCTGCACCACCGAGCGCCCCACCCGTCGGCATGGATTCGCACGCGTACACCGTGCCCTTCAGGTCGACCAGGGCGCCGCGCAGTTCGTGGTCGGCGGAAAGGTCCACCGCTATGACCGTCCAGTTGTCGTAGTCGATGTTCAGGTCGACGGCCGGACGCCCCGGCCGGTCCACCGTGCGATGCCTCGTCTCGATGACAAGGCCCTGCTCGATCATCTCGGCGATCAGCGATGAGACGGTGGCCTTGGTCAGGCCGACTGCTCTCGCGAGATCCGCGCGCGAGAGATCGCCCTCCTCGTAGAGCAGCTTCAGAAGCCGAGCCGGATTGCTTCCCGGAAGCTCGTTGCGCAGGTCCGAAGGCGAGAGCAGGAGAGCCTCGGTGGTCATGGTGTTCCTCGGCTCTCGTGGTTGCAAGCACGACCTGACGACAGGGTCGGCTCCATTCTCGACCACGCGCCCGACCAGAGCGCTTCGCCCCGCGATCACAGATCGGCTTCTCTCATCCGGCGCAGAACGCGCGGCACCGCACGGGCAGAGGAAGGCGCCTCCCTGCCCGTGCGGCGTGCTCGCTCAGCCGTTACGTCGACGCCTCACCACGAACGCCGAACCGCCGAGCAGCATCAGTCCGATTCCCGCGAGGAGAAGCCAGAACGGAAAGTCGACACCGGTGGATGCGAGTCCACCGTCCGAGTCATGCTTCGTCCCTCCTGTGCCGGATCCGGGGTTCGTCCCGGCCCCCGCCCCTCCGTCGGTGACCGTGATCGCGGCTTCTGCGGTGATCGTCCCTGCTGTGACGACGATCTCGTGCTTTCCGGTCGGGGCATCCTTCGGAACCGTGACGCTCACGGAGAAGGACCCGTTCGAGTCCGTGCTCAGCTTGGAGAGCGTGACGGGGTCGCTGTGCAACTCGATCGTCGCCGTGACGGATGCAGGGAAGTGCTCACCCGTCACTGTGACCACGCCTCCCGCCTTCACCGACGACGTCGACAGCGTCACGACCGGATCGGGCAGGACGACGAGCTGCGCCTCGGCGGACACGTTTCCTGCCGAGAGCCTCACGGTGTGCGTCCCTGCTCGCAGGGAGGTCGAGCGGAACGGAATCGTGACACTCCCATCGGCCGCTGCAGGTTCAGAGCCTGCCGCCGCACCGTCGATACTGAGCGCGACGTCTCCGTTCGACGGGAAGTTCGCTCCCGTGACGACCACGCCGGGGTCGGCGAGTTGTGCAGCCGACACCGCCGAGGGCGACACAGTCACGGTGGCGCTCGGCTTGTCGGCCGCCGTGACCTTCAAGGGCGCTGTGGCCGTCACCCCGGCACCGCTTGCGACCACGGTGTAGTCACCGGCGACGACCGAGTCCGGGATGCTCAGCGACGAAGTGAAACCACCGTCACGATCCGTCGTCGCCGTGCCGAGTGCGATCGGCGTCGCGTCGTCGTCCTGTCCGCGCAACGACAGGGTCACGTTCGCCGACGACGGGAACGTCGAACCCGTTGCCTGCACGTCGGTGCCCGCCTTCACCGTCGAGGAGGAGAGCTTCAGGTCGCCTTCTTGCCCGTCACGCACCGACCACTGCGAGAACGCGGCGAGCACGGCATCCGTGCCTCCGGAGTTGACCGCCGATGCGAGCAGTCCGGCATCCGGCTCGTCAGACATACCGGCCGGCTTGGCGGTTCCCAGCGTCGTCCACGATTCGCCATCGGTGCTGCAGGCGCCTTCGAAGCCGTCGGCAGTTCGAGTGAGGCGCAACCACATGGGTCCGGACAGCTCTCGCGCATAGAGGTGAGTGTCGAGAGAGCCGCTGCTCGTTCCGTTCCAGGTGAGAACGCATCCATTGAGCGGCGTCAGCGACAGCAGAACCATCGGGGAGTCGGCCGCGGTCATGTCGGAACTGACTGCGATCCCCGAGCGCGCATAGGGTCGCGTCGCCTGGCTGTCCTGCACGTCGACATGCACGATCGCCGTCTCTCCGACGCTCATCGTCGACTGCTGGTAGACCGCGGAGAAGCGTCGTGTGGTCTTGGAGAAGTCGTTGCCGGTCGTCTCGATGCCGATCTGACCGCCGGCCTGAGCGAAGGTGGGACTCGTCTCCGTCGTGTACGTCTTCCACGGTGCCGCCGGCTCCGTGCCCACCAGCACTGTCGACGTAGCAGTCTTGGTGTCTTCTTCGCCTCCCGCGTTCACCTGTGCGGTCGCGGTCAGCGTCGACACCACTCCGGCGACCTGATCCGGGTCTGCAGTGACATTCCAGGTCACCGTGCGCTTCTCGCCCGCGGCGATATCGGTCAATTTCGTGTCCGATGTCGCTGTGGCGCTCAGCCCGTCCGGGGTGGCGAGTGAGACGTCAACCGTGTCGACATCGCCGAGCGGGGAGGTGTTCTGCACTGTGGCCGTCACCGTTCCTGCGGAGCCGGGTCGGATCGTGGATGCCGACAGCGACAGCGAGACCGTGCCCTGATCGAGCATCTTCACCGCCTTGCCCGCTTCGACGACGATGTCCCCGCTCGGCTTGTCGGCATAGTGATGGTCGGCCTTCGCCCAGGCCTCGTCGACCGAATACCAGTCGATCGAGGCCGGGCTGCCGCCCTTCACCATCGCTGTTCGCAGACTGGCGAAGTATTGCTGCCAACGAGAGACATAGAGGTCGCCCACCAGGCCTTGCCACTCACGGTTCGCATAGTCGTGCAGCGAGAAGCTCGCCTTCGTCCCCCACGTCGTCAGCAGGTTCTGAAGGTCGTAGACGCCCACGTCGCCGTTCTGGGCGGCTGCGTGATCGTCATAGGTGCCGAGCAGGAAGTCGGAGTTGGTCGCGAGCACCGCGTCCTGCTGCTTCATCAGTGCGATCCAGGATGCCGTGAGCGAGTCGAACTCGTCGACGTCACCCGCCTGGTAGGCGGTGTTGATCTTCGGCAGCAGGTCGCGGCTGGTGTTGGCGATCACCTGTCTCGTGACATCGGTGAGGTCGTAGTCGTAGGCGGCGTGCTGCACGACCGAAGGGCTGGCGGAGATCAGCTTCGGCAAGGCCGTCGCAAAGGTCGGAAAGTCATAGCGCACCTGACCCACCGAGCAGCATGAGCGCGCCTTCGTCGTCGTCAGGCTCGGCTGCGCATCGAACAGGCTGTCCTGCGACTCGCTGTGCGTGCCGATGGGGTCCATCGAATACACGGTGTCGGCAATCGTCGTCCATGCGTCCGCTGCCGCGTTCGTTCCGTAGCGGCCCAAGGCGTAGTCGTGGAACCACTGCGTCTGATCCGGCGCCTTGTCCATCCACGGCAGCTCGGACATCAGCTCGAATGCGGCGGGATTGTTGTAGAAGCCCTCCGGCAGGATCGATATGCCTTGCAGAGCAGAGCCCGCCTTGGCACGCGCCGCGAAGTAACGGTCGAGCCAGACCGTGGTGAGGGCCCCGATCGACGTGTTTCCACCGAAGTTGTAGATGGTTCCGAAGGCGTAGGGGAATCCCGGCCAGCGCGACTCGTCATCCAGAGTGGTCCGCGTATCGGCCAGACCGTCGACGATCAGGATCCGGCTCTTGTCCTTGATCCCGGAAAGAAGGGTCGTCGAGGGGTCGCTCTGCCATCCCAACAGAACCCAGATCGCGTTCGGGTGAGCCAGGCGCAATGCCTTCTCGATGCCGGTGGCCGCACCCGAGACGGAGATGTTGCCCGACTTGCCGCCCTCGTGCAGCGGATCCATCTTGTAGGCGCCGGCGTCTCCGATCAATTGACTGGAGATGCTGTAGTAGTCGGCGGCCACCTTGTCGAACAGCGTGCTGGTCGGGTCGAGCCAGCTCGGCCGTTCGTATCCGCTCCACGTGCCCTGAGCCACGACGTTCGCACCCGGATTGCGCTGCGCGAAGTCCGTCGGAACCGTTCCGAAGTAGCCGGGGATCACAGGGGGTGATGCCGAGGTCGTTCGCGTAGTCGACGATCTGGTGGGCGAGCTGCGCACGCTCATCGAGGAGCGTTTGCGTCATCGCGTCCTGGCCGTCGCTGGAGATGTTCTGGAGGACCCACCACGGCTGATGCGCCGGTTGAGGGATCCAGGCACGAGCCTCATCGGCGGAGTATCCGTACTTCTGCAGCAACTTCTCGTAGACGGCATCCGTTCCGACGCTGACGAAGACCTGATTGATGCCGTGCAGCGCAAGGTTGTCGAGGAATTGCTGCCAACCGTTCCAATCGAGATACGGATCGGTGTATCCCTCGTTGGTGTCGTTGAGGGCATAGCGATATCCCTCGTGCGCGGTGTTCGTGATCGCCTGCGCGGGCGCAGGCAGAGTCGCGGGGACGACGGGATTCGGCTGGCCGAGGTTCACCGCAGCGTGAACCACGTATTTCAGGTACCAGCCCGCTCCCGCCGTCAAGGCCGAGGGTGTCGTCGCCGTGATGTCGATGTGCCCCGATGTTCCGCCGATCGTGTATTTCTCGATGCCATCGGTTGACCGGGCAAGAGTGAACGCGACCTGGTCCGCCGCGGTGCCGATGGCGCGCGCGAGCACATCATGCGCTGCCTGCTCGTATGTCGAGTCCGGAAGCGGATACACCGGCTTGGGAACGGTGACCGGCGGCGTTGTCGGCGGCTGTCCGCCGTCCGACTCGTCGACATTGACGGTCGCGCTCTTGACTGAACCCTTGAAGAAGTACTGGTTGCCGGCGTTTCCGCCGTTCCCGAATCGAAGCGGCGCATCTGTGCCGACCGCCTTGTATCCTCCGCCCAACGTCGCGGTGCCGCTGCCCGAAGCAGACCCGGTCACCGAGATGGAGATCTGCGAACCGGTCTTCTCGACGACGATGTCGTAGGTGCCGCCGACGGCCGCGGTGACGCCCGACTTCGCCGTTGCGTACGTGGTGCTGCCGCTGTTCTGCGCCATCCAGAATTCGAGCTTCTTCTGGTTGGTGACGTACACGGCCCAGCCGTTGTCGTTGGATCGGGATCCGACGATCGTGCGGTAGTCGGGGCCGACCGCAGACGGTGTGACCCCGTCGAGTTCCATGCGCCATGTTCCGTCAGCGCCAGCAGCATCGGGACGATAGTCGTGCAGGGAGTTGTAGCCGACGGTGATCTCGCCGTTGTCCGTTCCGTCGAAGGTCGCGCCATTCGTCGTGTCGAAGCTCACGCCGCTGCCCGCGGTTCCGTCGCTTCCGTTCCACGAGACGTCGGTGGCCGAGCCCGTGGTGAAGTCCCACTGCGCGATGGCGTCGCCGTCATCGGCGAGCGCGGCGCCGGTGGGCACCAATCCGACGACCAACAAGGCCGGAACAATCAGCGCCAGGCCAGACAGCCAGGTGCGGCGCCGCGATCGGTACTGCTTCGTTGCAGGCATTCTCAACTCCGGGTCAGCCGACGACCACGCGGGTCCGCGGAAAGGCGAACGCTTCGGGGCATGCTCGACGGTCACTATTAGTTTAGTTGATAAACTTTATATCCGAGCATTGTAGTTGTAGACGGCCTCGGTTGTCAATGAAATGTTTGGCACAGATGGACTTCGTGTGCGAGAGTCACCTGCATGACGCAACCGCTCGAGGCGGCGCCGACGACCGTGTCAGCGGTCCACCCGACGCTCGTCGCCACGAATCATGCACTGCACTGCCGCGGTCATGCTCACCAAGTGATCGCTGGAAGCATGCACTACTTTCGCGTGCATCCGGCGCAGTGGCAGGACCGCATGTCCCGCCTGGCCGATCTCGGCGTCAACGCGTTGCACACCCCCGTCGCTTGGAACTTTCATGAGGCGATCGAACGCCGACCACGCTTCGATGATTGGCGCGACATCGAGCGATACCTGTTGATCGCTCGTGATGCGGGTCTCGATGTCATTGTGCAGCCCGGCCCTTACATCGACGCGGGCTGGGACAACGGCGGCTTGCCCGCCTGGCTGAGAGCGCGAGAAGGCATTCGCCTCAGCAGCGTCGATCTCCGGTACCTGAGTGCCGTCGAACGTTGGTTCGACGAGCTGGTTCCGCGCCTCGCCCGACTGCAGTCGAGTGGCGGTGGTCCCCTCATCGCCGTGCAGAGCGAGTCGACGCGCCATGGCCCGGACGTGGATCCGAAGTACTCGACCTGGCTGACTGCGGCGCTCCGCGATCGCGGCATCGTCGAACTCATCTACGACGGCGACAGTGCCGACGATCCGAGCCGAAGCGACTCTTTCCCGTACACGGAACTTCGCGGTGTGCTCGCCGAGCTGGGGAACGAACGAGATGAGTCGCGCGCGCAGGATGCCCGCCGAGACGTCGAAAGCATCCTCGCTCGGGATGGTTCGATGATCGTCTTCATGGCACACGGCGGCACCGGCCATGGCCTGTGGCAATCGCCCGCCCACGACGATGCGACTCCGGGGGCGACGGATGCGGACTCTGCGCCGCAAGTCCCGATCGCACAGAACGGTGCGCCCACTCCGACGTACTTCGCACTTCAAGAGATCCTGTGGCCGGGAGCCGGAACCGGCATGCCCTCATTCTTCCCGCCGCCACGCGCCAAACTGACCAGAGTGCTTTCCGTGGAGCGCGGCGCCGGACTTCTAGAGGCGGTGCAGTCTCCGGTCGAGCCGCCGCCCGCGCTCCGACCACCCAGCTTCGAGCAGTTGGGCCTGGGGGCGGGGATGGTCCTCTACCGAGCCGAACGCGCCCTGCTCCGCGGCGTCCCACTGCGAGTGACCGGTCTGCACGACCGTGCGTTCGTCTTCATCGACGGGCGGGCTGCAGGCGTCATCGACGGCCCGGAAGGAGTGCTCGATCTCGGCGACACTACCGGAGAGGCGAGACTCGATCTTCTCGTCGAGAACTGCGGACGAGCCAGCGGTGGGCCGCTCCTCGGCCAGCACAAAGGCATCCTCGGCGATGTGATGCTGGGCGACGACGTCATCGAAGGGTGGAGTGCCGTGCCGATCGCGCTCGACCGCTGGGATGACGCGAAGCTGCTGGCGCTTGCCGCCGGCGCACCAGAGGGCACGGCCGGTGTCGCCGTCACACGACTCGAGGTCGGTCACCCCGCCGATGCATCGCTCATGCTTCCCGGCTTCGGCTCGGGCTTCGTGTGGATCAACGGCTTTCTCCTCGGCCGCTATCGGAGCCGCGAACCCGAGCTCCCGTTGTACGTTCCGGCACCGCTTCTGCGCCCGGGCGTGAACGCGGTCACCATCCTCGAACTCGAGCACTGCGGCACCGCGATCGAGTGGCGATCCGCCGGCAACTTGAGCGTGCAATGACGCACGTCCGTCGGATCGAAGCAAAGGAAGAACCCCCGGAAGCATTGAGTTTCCGGGGGTTTCGATCGGCGGAGACGGAGGGATTTGAACCCTCGGTCCCCTTGCGGGGACTCCACCTTAGCAGGGTGGTGCGCCGGGGTTTGGCATGCCTGGGCTCTCGGGTCTGTCGGAGCCAGTAACAGGCAGGAACCCGCTGTTTTCTGGGCCTCTTGGACTTCGCGAGCGTTCGCACGCTGTGCACTCCACCCACGCAGGAAGCGGTGAGGAACACAGCACTCGGGACACTCGGGACACTTGGGGGACACCTGAACCGGCAGCGGCGCGGGCCTTTAAAGAGCCACATCCCACGCGGAGGTTCTCATTCGTTCAGCCAGGCACGCCGCTGCTAGCGCCAGAGCACTTGTAGAAGTACGCGGACTAGTCAACTTCAAGACCCGGTCGAGTGTGGCCAGGCAAAGGGGACTCGTGGAACGTGCTTCCTCGTCGGGTGGAGCTCCCGTTGTGAGCCCACGCTTCGACCCTACGTTCCAGCTCTTCCACAGAGGTATTGAGATGAAAGCGCTCACCGTCTTGAAGGATCGAAATAGCGCCAGAACTAGCGCCAGCCAACTGCTGAAGCGCGATCTTGAGCTCCTTTTGCGACGGCTGAAGTGACTGTCGTCCCAATTCCGGTGAAATCATATCCAGACTGCGCACACGATCTACCGGGACCGTCTTTTCGAGGGTACGCAGTGCGGCGAGCATGTGCACCGCCAATTCGCGAGGCGCATTTTCTGTGTCTGCCAGCAATTCGTCGATCGCGTGAGTCACATCTTCGGGGGTAAAGTGGTTCAACACGATCGCGAGTACGTGGCGTGCCGTGATGTCACGAGTCGCAATGGCGCCAACGACCTCTGCCAGTTGATTGATCGTCCAGCAGCTGATCTTGAGTTCTTTAGCGCGTTTTGCGGCAGCCGCATTGTCACCTTGGCTTCCACCCGGGTACTGCGGCGCAATCAATAGACAGGCGACCGCGTTTTCGTCGTTCTTGTGCTGTTGTAGTCCGGCAAAGTCGAGCGCTCCTAAGCTCGGCTCATCGGCGCTCGACTTGGCTTCGAGCGTGATCTTGACGTTGCCCGTCGGATAATCGGTGAATCGTGCAATCCCATCAGCCCGACCGGCATTCCCAATGTGCTTCGCGACAAACCCGAGGGCTCTGGCAGCCACCACCATTGCGATCTCGAGATCCCGCTCACTGGCAGTTGCATCCCGAAGCGAAGCAGCAATCGCCGCTGGCGAGTTCACCCTCTCTCGAGCGAGGCTCCTGAACAGACCATCTCGCCGCTCCAGGACTTCACCGACAAGATTCGGTGCCAATCCAACCTCGCGTAGATATGTTTCGAGTAGAGATTCCGCAGCGGCCAAGTCGTACAGGAGATCCAGCGCCTGAGGCGTGTCTTTGTATGCCAGAGCAAGATCGTGATCTGCATTGACCTCGAATGTTCTGGTGACCGGGTCGAACACAACTAGGCGCGCTTCTCGTCCGGACTCTTCAAGTCTGAATTGGAACGGGTCTCTCTCCGTCGTCTCGTAAAGCCCCTCTACGATATCGGGGAGGTCTTCTGGCGGGGGCTGCTTCATGTAGAACCAGGAGTCATCGGCGTCCGATCCGCCCGACTCGCCGTCGTCTTCGGCTGAAGTCGTGACAAGCGCATCTGCAAATGGTCGTTCGACAAAACGCGGGTTGACGTAGTTCCGCTGATCTTCGCGTTTCGTTTCCTGCTTAAACCGCTCCTTCTCCGCCTTCTCCCAACGCGCCCGCGCCTCGTTGAACAGTTCGATCAGAAGATCTTGGAGAGCCGAGACGCGATCTGTGGAACCGGTTCCTTCTCTGGGCGCGGTGAGGTCGGCGTCGAGGTCGTCCACTTCGAGGTCGGCTCGGAAGCGGTTGAACACCTCGTAGCTCAGCGGCTGGACGCCGAAGAGCGGATCATCCTCGGAGATAAGACGATTTCGGACGCGGATGAAGAATCCATGCGAGCGGATGAGGTCGGCACTCTTTCCGCCGTATAAAGACGTGGAAGAAACCATCACCGTTCCGCGCACACCGCTGGGGAGAAGGCTTGACTTCAGCCCTGAAGGCCCCTCCCCCTGAACCTGCATCCTCTCCCACTGCAGTGACGACTTGGCGTTGATCCGCTCGAGTCGGCTCCTAGGCAGATCCCCGACTTCGAATTCGACGACGACACCCTGGGCAGCCTTGCTGGACTCCACCTCATCACCGTTGAGATGGAGGCGGAACTCCGAGAGCGGCATCGCTGTGCTGAGAACCCACCGCAACCGCTTGACCGAGAGCCTCTCGACGCGCGGCTTGAACTCTTCGAGCAAGACAAGAGTCCAATGAGCACTTGCAGAGAGCGCCACGTTCGGGTCAAGGCGGTTTGCCGCCATCAGCTCGCGAATGCGACCCTCGCCCATGAGATCCTTTTCTGCGAGCCGGATCACCTGAAGTTCAACGGGCGTGTCCGATTCCCCAGCATCAGAGGATGCGAAGGAGTCGAAGGAGAGTGAGACGGATAGGATCTCGCCTTCACCTGTGCAGGTGATATAGGTGATCCTTGAAGCGAGGGCGTACGTGGCCAGTTTGCCGATGCCGAACTTGCCAATCTGAGTTCGCTTGCGTAAGCGCTGGGTCTGCTCTTCACGCTTGCTTGATGCACCGACTCTCCAAAGGTCAGAGAGGCCCGTCTCATCCATGCCGACTCCGTCGTCGAAGACTGCGATGACGTGCAAATCGTCGAAATCGGTTCCCGGCGAGGCGGCCGGAACGAATACCCAACAACTATCTGCGTCGGCGTCAAACGAGTTGACGACGAGTTCCTCGATCGCTTTTGTCGGGCTGGTATAGAGCTGTTCGCTCAGAAGAGTTATCAGTTCGCGCGAGAGCCGCACAGCGATTGGGTTGACCTTCGCACCGCGCGTCTCGAGCACGGTCCCGAGCGGAACCTCCAAATCCAGCGAGTCAATGTCTGACATGTGCCCCCCTCACTGCTCGTGATCTGATCGCCGACGAAGCACCAGCACGTGCTCTTCGTCAATGCTGGCTCCGTTCCGACGCGCATACGACATATACCGGTTGATGACCGGATACGTAAGATGCTCGTCGAGTTCGAAGAGATGCGCCGCCATCTCGACAAACAATTCGTCGGTCGGGATGTCATCCCCATCCCAGGCGCTGCGCCCCACAACAAACAGGGCCGGCGCATCCGCTGGCAACAGATTGGCGAGGCGTGCGAAGACCTTCGCCATGCTGGCCATGTACGCGCGGAAGTCCCGCGCTCGCGACGGGCTGCTCTTCTCCATCTGCGCTTCCCACGCCGCTGCGAGTGGCGTTGGTTTCCATGGCTCAACAAGCGACGGATGCGAGGCCGGAACGCGGGACCGCCCGATGTACTTGGGCAACAACTCGAGTCGTTCGCTCTGTCCTGCGGTGAGCCCTAGCCAGTACATCTCAAGCTGGTGCCGGCGGTAGTAGTCCACTGCGCTGTGGTAAGGAGGCGAAGTTATGATCGCGTCCGCCTTCTGCTTCAAAGTGAGTTCTGTCGCGTCGCACTCGAAGACCTCAGGGACAAGGGCATCGTCGACCAAGGCGTCCGCATATTCTCGGATGCTTAGGAGGGCCGAGGCCAGCTTCTTGCGATACAGGGCGAACGGATTGACCAGCCTTCCCTCCTCGTCAAGTCGCTTCATATGGCTGGTGACTTCGAGTCCGGATACTGGCACCGGGTCCGCGTTGCTGGAGTTTCGGATGATTGCGGCAAACACGATTAGAAGTAGTTCTCTCGCTCCTTCATGTTCTACCGCGGCGATCATGCCGTGTAGTTGCGCCAGATCGACGACTACATAACGTCTGAACCAGTGGAATAACTTCGGAATCTGGGGGACCCAGAGGTCCCCGATTTCCTTCGCGTACTCGCTCTCATCCAAGTCCGTGAATTTGAAATCCTCATATGCGCTCAACGGGCGCTCAACCTCAGCGAGACGATCGGTAAGGCGTTGTGCAGTCTTCTGCACAACCTCAACGTCGTACTGCCGGGACTTTGCGTGTGCGATAGCCACTGCTAGAGGATCAACATCTGATCCAGCGCTTCGCCGGCCGTTCACCGCTGCCTCGACTAGAGTGGTTCCGCTACCACAAAACGGGTCGAGTACGAGCCCACCCGACGTGGTGTAGCGCTTCAATAGCGCGTCCACGACCGGCGGATGAAATTTCGCGGGATACCGGAAAAGTCGATGCGTGTAGTTCTTGTCGAGTTTGCCGATGGACAGAGGCTGCTTCTCCACGACTCCCGATTCAGTCTTGTGCGAGGCGCGGACGCGCATGATCAGCGTACCCGCTTGCTGTATGACGATGGCCGGACTAGGGCCGGCTCGCGGTGCCGCGAGTTGATTGGCCCGGCTCGTTGCGATCGAGAGGCTGGATCAGCGTTGCGTTCTGCTTTCTTCCTCGATTCAGACCATCGTTTGGCCAGAGTCGGTCAGGATCCCGCGACTGCGCGCCGCCGGGCACGCGTCTCTTGTCTGCGTGCCTGGATCAGCAGAACGATGCTTACAGGCCCCGCAAACGTGAACTTCAGGGCATCCCAGATGAAGAGAGCGACGAGCAGGCTGAGCCAGCCGGGACCGCCGTCGTGGATGCCAGAGCTGCATGCCGCGGCCGCCAGGAGCAATGGCACGGCGATGAACATGGTCGGGACGCCCCACTTGAGACCGCGCCGAGTGAAGACGCTTTCGACCAGCAGGTTGGTCGGTGCCCAGCGCAGCAGGTAGTGGACGCGGACACTAACTCCCCAGATGAGTCGGAACATGCTTGGTCTCCTTCTCGTCGTGAGCGGCGTAGAAAGAGAACCTCTAGGGCGGCCTTGCGGCATAGATGACAGTGTTGTCCGCTCGACATCAGGGTAAGCCCCCGTCCCGACATCCGGAAGCATCCGTCAGAGTCCAAGGTCAGGCCCGGCTCGTCGGCTGGCCGTCCGCTGCTCATCGGTCAGCGCAGTCTGGAGGCGTGCCCGGTCGAGTGCTGCTTGTGCTCGCGCGTGGTCGAGCTGTTGGGCGACGGAGGTTGTCGGCGACCCAAGCGGGTCGTCGCTAGCGATGCCGTAGCGGTCCCGATACGCGGCGACCACTCGCGCCTGTCTCATCCACATTGTTCGTCGAGCCCGGTCGCGCGGTGGCGTGCCGAGCGTGGTGATCCACGGCGGCGTGTCGGTCATGGCGAGGTTCGTCAGGGCGTCGGCGCGTTGCTCCATGAGCTGTGCCCGCTCGGTGAGCGCCTGCTGCATAGCGGGGTCAGTGACTCCGGCCGCTTCCGGGATCAGGCCCACAATGAGCCGAGAAGGGCGGCGGGCACGCCCAGCCCCCGAAGGGCGGGCGGTCGCCTTCGCCACCCGGTAGTGGAGGACGGCGGCGATATCGTCGGCATCCTCGTACTGACGTGAGGCGACGAACCTCGGGACGAGCTGGTCGAGGTTGTAACTGTTCGCTTCTGCCCGGCGCAGCTCGGCGGTGAGCGCGCTGAATGCATCGGAGGCCAGGACGGCCTCGGCCTGCTCACTCGTGAGCGGAGCGCCCCTGATGAGGCGGACCCAGCGGTCGCGCTGGGCGGCAGCGGCGATCGTCTCGTATTCGGCGGCGAGCTGGGCGATGCTCGTCCAGGTCTTCTGCTCCGCGGCGATCGCCTCGTGAGCGGACGGCTCGGCTCCGATGTGCTGGAGAACGTCGGTGAACACGGCTACGGCGGTGCTGGTCTGCTCGCCGTCGTGCGGCCTGCCGTGCAGTTCGTCGGGGCGGTCGGTGACGACGTAGGCGATGTTGGACTGGCGGCCGCGGGTCAGTGCGACGTATAGGGTTTCCCGTGTGGTCTCCGGCGTGATGACGGCGTGGGCCGTGTCGACGGTGACGCCTTGCGCGCCGTGTCCGGTCACGGCGTAGCCGAGGTCGAGGTGTTCGGCCACGTAGTCGGCGGGCAGGACGACCGAGCCGCCGCGACGGTGGCCGGGGCGGCGGACGGTGACGGAGCCGTCGCCGTGGACGCGGGTGAGCCTCCAGCGGTCGCCGTTGTGGACCCATCCGCTGTTTCCGGCTCGGAGCCTGCGGTCGTTGTGTCGGGTGATGACGACGTCGCCAGCGGAGGCGACGAACCCGCCTACAAGGTTGATCTCGTGCTCGGGGTCGACCTCGCCGGTGAGGACGCGGTCGAGACGGGCGCGCTCGTTCAGGACCCCGACGATCTCGCGAGTCTGCGCGACCAGGATGCTGGCCTTGCCCGCCAGCAGGTCGGCACGCCAGGCGGTGTAGGCGGTTTCGGTGATCGTCTCGGTCTCGCCGCCGCGGATGCGGCCGTGCTTTTCGTAGCTGTCGACGGCCTCGGGGCGTCCGTGGCGCAGCTCGAGTGAGGCGAGCTTTTCCCACTCGTTGACGAAGCGGTGGATGTCGGCCAGCTCGGGAGCGTCGTCGCGGTCGTGGACGAGCAGGGAGAACGCGCCGCCCGCGTCGACGGATTGCAGTTGCGCCCAGTCACCCACGAGCAACACCTTCGCACCGGCTTCCTGCGCGAGCCAGGTGATGGTATCCAGGGTGAGCGTCCCGGCGAGGGATGCCTCGTCGACGATCACGAGCTGGCCGGCGTGGAAGTCCGCACGGCCCCGCCGGTACTCATCGAGCCACTTGGCGGTGTTCTCCGTCGGGATGCCGAGGTCGTCGGCCAGGACGTCGGCAGCAACCGCGGATGGCGCCAGCCCGATGACGCTGCCCGGACCGTGTTCGGCTTCCCACGCGGTTCGTAGCGCCGTCATCGCGGTCGTCTTGCCTGCACCGGCCGGTCCGACCAGGACGTCGATTGTGCGGCCGGAGACGGCAACGGCGGTGATCGCCTCCGCCTGGTCCAGGCTCAGGACCCGGCCGTGCCGGTCTGGCCGTGCCGTGACCTCCTCGACGGCTTCGAGGGACACGAGCGGCGCTTCGGTCGTCCGCGACCGTGTCAGGAGTCGGTCCTCGGCGTTGAGCAGGTCCTGCGAGGAGTAGAGCTCCGAGTAGCGGGGACGGAAGACGCTGATGCCATCGCCCCTTTGGAACTCGGGCGGTGAGACCGCGAGCTCCGGCGGAGTCAGCCGCAGCGACGTTGCCTCCGCGGCGTCGGCGATCATTCCGGTGATCGTCTCCCTGTCCTCGGTCGACGCGAAACGCCAGCCTTTGATCTGTCGAGATGCCTCCGCGTAAAGGTTCCACCTGCGCCAGGTCGACCGCTTCTCGCTGACGACGCCAACCACGACCCGGCCGACCTGCTCGACCTGCTCCAGCGGCATGTCGTCCGCGCACAGCAACGCGGCCGGGACGGGCGTGCCGGTCATATCGCGCGCCCATCCGGTCGCGTCCTTCCCGAGCAAACGCGCAGCCCGCTGCCGCCAGCCCATCGTCAGCTCATAGAGCGAGTGGATCTGCTTCTCCGGCCGGGTCGAGAGCGTGGCCTGCGCCCGCAGCTTGAGGATCGTCGGCTTCGACGGCTGACGGCCGTGCGCGGCGACGTACTCATCGACCAGGCGCCGCGCCTCGCGGTCGATGTGCGCTGAGCGGGAGGAGAACTCTTCGATCAGCGCCATCGGAACGCCGGCCACGTCCCAGGTCGGGTTGCGGTCCTCGCCGCGTTCCCGGGGCTCCCAGTCGAGGCCGAATGCTCGGGTCAGATGGTCGGCGATGACGCCCTCGTGCAGCTCGGACAGGGCGACCACCGCGGCATGCATCGGGCGCCCGTCCAGGCTCCGCCAGCGTCCGTCCAGGACGGTCTTGACCTTGTTGCTCACCACGACGTGCGTGTGCAGGTGGGGGTCGTTCGAGCGCGAGTCGTAGTGGTCGTAGGCCGTTGCGATCAGCCCAAAGGTGTCGACCTGCGCGACGGCCCCGTCGCGGCCCGTTGCGCCGGTGCGCGTTGCCGCAACCTCCCGCTCCATCAGCGCAATGACCTCCGCAACGGCCTCGTGATGCGCCTGCACGATCAGGGCTTGCGTGCCGGCGTCCGCGACCGCCCACAGCACCGACACCGACTTGGGCACCGAGAAGGTGAAGTCGAACCCCGCAACGGCCCGCCGCGTGCCTTTCGCGGTCTCCTCGGCCTCGATCCGCGTCACCGCGGTCGCGCGCTCGTCCACGGTCAACGTCGGGCCGAGTTCGGCGATGCGCTCCGCGATCCGGTTCTCCAACGGGGCGTACACCGGATAGCCGCGGCCCAGCGGATCCCCGGTGATCGGGTCACGGCCCCTCCCCAACAGCAGCTCAAGCTGTGTCTCGCTCACGGTGTCCCCAACCCGGAGTTCGCCGGCCCCGAGCATCGGGACGCCGGTGCCGAGCCAGAATCCCGGCGGTGTGCCCTTATCGGCGTAGTACCTCGTCAGCGGCGTCGACAGACTGCGGTCTCCGTCACCTGCCGCGACCGTCCGTAAGAGGTAGCGGAAGCCGTCGCCCGCCGACATCACGCGCATCGACACCGTCACCGCGCCACCTCCTCGGAAGAACAGGTGAGCGGCGAACTCCGGTCACATCCGGCGACGCGTCGGAGCGGTCAACCTCGATCTGCAAGAAGCGTGGCTGTTCGGACGAGGGGACTCCGAAGGCGTGAGCCGACTCGACGTCGCGCGAGCCGGGACTCACGCCCACTGATGGCGCTCCTGCGCGTGGGTCAGAACCCGGCAGGCCCCGTACCCGCCCGGACGCAGCCGATGACCACAGAGCGTTCTCGTCCCGAGCGACCCATGCCTGCCTGCGCTCACGCCAGAAACGGACGCGCGCGACCATCGCAACGCCATGCCGAACTTCACTGTGCCTTGTCAGACTTGCCCACGGGCACCCCCCTCACATGGCCGAAACGCAGGTTAGTCCACCCCCGTCCATGGGTTTCAGCGTCCGCATCCTCCGTGATGCCCAAAGTATGCTGACCAAGCGCGAGCCACCAAAATATACCGTAGCGACCATTCTTTAGCGCGTGGAGCAGTTGCTAAGGTCAGGCAAATGGGGCTCTTCACGAACGAGGGTGTAGGTAGGGTCTGAATCCTCCGGCTTCGAGGCGGGATCGGGCGACATAGTGTGTGAGGTTCCGGAAGCCGAGGGCGGTGCCGCGGAGGTGCTCGAGCGGCCGTTGATGGCTTCGGTGGGTCCGTTGCTGGTGCCGGGCCTGTCGAAGTAGCCGAGCACGTCGGCGGTGCGCTGCTTCAGCGTGCGTCCGAGTTTGCGGAGCTCGATGAGGCCGGCGGGGACGCCGGTGATGATCCGGTCGATGGTGTGCTGCAGGAAGAACTTGCCCAGCCGGCGGTCTTCTTGCCGGTAGGCGGTGATCATGTCTTGGTAGACGCTCCACGTCGCCTCGACGTGGACGTGTCGTTCGTCGGGGAAGAGGGCTTCCAGCCGGGTCTGCTGCTTGTCGGTGAGGAACTTCGTGCCGGTGAGGAGAGTGCGGCGGGCATGGTGGAGCGGGTCGCCTCTCATGCCTCGGCGGCCGAAGATGTCGTGCTGGATGCGACGGCGGCAGTTCTCCAACGCGTCACCGGCGAGCCGGATCACGTGAAACGGGCCCATGACCGGGACGGCGTCGGGGAGTTCTTCTGTGGTGGCGGCCTTGAAGCCGGTGAACCCGTCCATCGCGACAACCTCGACCCCCCTCCTGCCACGGTGTCGGGCGGTCAGCGAGCCACTGCTTGAACACGGCTTTCGATCGGCCCTCGACCATGTCCAGCAGCCGGGACGGGCCAGTGCCATCTCGTACCGGGGTGAGGTCGATGATCACGGTCACGAACTTGTCCCCGCGACGGGTGTGCCTCCACACGTGCTCATCGACACCGATCGTGGTGACCCCGTCGAACCGGTGAGGGTCATCGATCAGGCGACGCTTCCCCTCGGCGAGGATCGCCGTGTTCGCGGCCGACCACGACACTCCCAGGCCCGCGGCGACGCGGGAGACTGACAGGTGGTCGAGCACGAGACCGGCCAGGCCCCACGCCAGCCCGCCACATGAGATCCTCGCCCGGGGGGGGGGCCGCCGCTTTCGTTGTGTCTTGACGCCAGACCCGGCCGCAGCCCGTGCACTTGTAGCGGCGTACACGGATCAGCAGCGTCGTGGGCCGGTGCCCGAACGGCTCATGCGCCAACTGCCTGACCACGCGGTGTCCCCGCACACCCGCACCTGCGGCACCACTGATCGGGATCCACGACACGGCACTCCAGCACCGACCGATCCGGACCGAGAGGCGGTCCGGTCGCTTCCAGGCCCAGCTCATCGAGACGGCAGAACGTGGTCAAGCAGGGCGCAGCAAAAGTAGGGTACGGCACGTCGAGGTCTCACAGATCGTGAGCGTGAGAACTTCCATCCTCAAGGAGACCTCGACACCTACCCCACCAACGACGCGCTCAACCCACTACACGCTCGATCACGAAGAGCTACTTTAGTGATATGTGCTCTATGGCACATATCACTATGCACTCGCTGCCGTGGCCGCTAGGACAACGTTGAGCGGCCCTTCAGTTGGTCACGTGCAAAAGTCGCGGGACACGCGGCTTCTGCACGCATCCGCGCGGATAACGACACATTGGTCGCGAAAGTACACCGTGCGGATCCCCAGGCCACTCACGACAATTTGCCGGCACGCCGACCCAATCAGCGTTGCCTCAATGTCGTCGCCGCTCGTCTGGAAGAGAGAGCTCGCCAGAGAACGAAATTCAAATTAACGCAGTGGAATCCCGCATAGTGGCGTGCCCGCATGGTGGTCGTCGGTGTCGTTGCGGACGTGCCTCGCTAACCCGCAGGCCCACGTCGCCTAGGCGGAAGGAGCTCACGGTCGCGCGCCTTCGCTACCTTAGCCTTGTGCGGCACTAAGGTCGGCGTCCTCGATCTCCTCCATCCGCGCGGAACAAAATGCCACAGCCAAAGCTGTGACAGTCGCATCACATGAGCCAAGTTGGGTGACCTCTTCAGTCAGAGATGCTACTGCTAAGCCCGGGTCACTCTCACCCGTTCGTTTCCCAATGCGGCTATGGCCGGACAGGCCCCGCCGACGATCGCTGATACCAGCCCACACGCCACTCCGAACCAAACTGTGCCCCAAGAATATGTCGGGGGAGCTTCGCCAAACGGTGAGCCCATCGCTCCAACAATCCACGGATACAGGACTCGCGAAAGCAGCACGGCGGCAATAGAAGCAGGAATAGATACTAGGAGTCCCTCTAGTAGTGTGATGACGGGTGCGTGCCATCTACGAGCACCAAGAACACGTCGCAAAATGAACACGTCGCGGCGCTGTCTTACAGCGCTAAGACCAGAGATGGTTACAGCCAGCATGCCCACAAGCAAAGATAGGATGCCCACGATGACGAATCCTTGGGAAACCGACCCCAACTCATTACTTAGCTCCTGGAGTGTATCTACGCGCGAAACATGAAGATTGGTCGAATCGGTCGAAACCATCTCGAGTGTGCGAATTCGGGCCAAAACGTCTGGGAGCCGAAGTGACTTCGAACTGAATTGGAGCGAATAAGACGTAGACAAGGAGTTTTCGGCCAAATAGTCCCTTGCGGAACCGATCGCCACGTAGCAGTCTTCACCAGGAGCGCCGTCCTGAACAATTCCGATTACGTAACCCGACACTGTTGACGACTGGCTGCCTGTGCGAAGCGTTACGGTGTCGCCCACCCTGCGGTTGAGTTTCACGCTTGCCGAATCATTCAATATTACCGAGACGGATCGCGACGGATATTCGCGTTGACCGAACCAGGTTCCTGCAAGCATTGGAAGCTCATGGATGGATGCGTACTTGTCATCAACGAATGTCACCGAGGCGTCCAAAGCCTCACCGGAGGCCGACAATCGCACCCCATCAAGTTGTGCGAGTTCAGCTACCCTTTCTGAGTCCGCTATCGACGCCAAATAGGTATCCCACAGAGCCGCATGCAGGGCTCCCGTGGCGCCGGCAAATCCCTGGATTGAATACGTGGCCACGGGTCCGCCTGCGAAGAGCGACCTGGCTCGAACCGCGTTAGAAACCGAAGAGGACGCACTGGTCACCGTGACGATAGAAACAATGGATAGACACAGTGATACCGCAAGTAAGAGAGTGCGGAGTTTTCCGCTAATTATTCCTTGAATCGCGATGCGGAACATATTCACCGTTCCGAGCTGGACCCTTCTGCGAGGTGCAGGATGCCGCCGTGAAGCATATATCGGCGCTCTGCCTGTCTGGCCACATCATGGTCATGCGTAACGACGATCAACGACGCCCCAGAGTCGCGTGCCCAATCTCGCAAAAGGCGTATAATCAGACCGCCTGTATCCGGGTCGAGCGATCCAGTTGGCTCATCCGCAAGGATGAGGCGTGGCTCACATACGAGTGCGCGCGCTATGGCGATGCGTTGCTGCTCGCCGCCAGACAGCTTGGACGGCCTGAGGTGGGCCTTGTCCGAGAGTCCGACCAAGTCGAGCGCGTCGGCGGACCGTGCACGCACAGACCTCCCACTTCGCTTACGAATGTGTCGAAGCGGTGTGCTGATGTTCTCTAACGCCGATAGATCTTGGAACAGTGCGAAACGTTGGAACACATATGCTATGTTCATCCGCCTAAGACGTTCCGCAGATCGCCCAAGCCTAGTGACATCGTTACCCAGAAAGTTCAGGGTTCCACCATCAAGGGGCTCGAGGAGTCCCGCAACTGACAATAGCGTGCTCTTGCCCGTGCCCGAACGTCCCATGATGCTAACCATGGATCCCGGTTCGATGAAGAGGTTCACACCAGCCAAGATCGTGGATCCATTACGTATTCTCTTTATGCCACCGGCAAGCGATAGGATGGGCGTCACTTTAACATCGCCGGACTTGGCAAGGCTACTTTCATACCGACCGACAATCCTTTCACAATCTGCACATCTACTCCGTCAGACTCACCCAGCTGCACCACGACCTCGCGGCTGGAGCCATTCGCGCGCACAACATAAACTGATCCAGTATTCTTTGTTCCGGCCACTGCCGCGACCGGAAGGCTCGGCACGTTCTTTTGCGTAGCAAACCGGAAGGCCACAACACCGGTCATTCCGCCCACTACAGGTTGGTCACTTGGCACAGAACACACCATGGAGGTTTTGCCTCCAAGCGACTCGGGATAGATCGTCAACAGATCGCAGTTGAATGGTGCTCCTGCTCCCGAGACCTGAGCTCTTGTGCCGGACGGCTGGTGAACGAAGCGGAAGAGATCGGCTCCCTCAACATCCGCGACGAGCGCAAATCCGTCATATCGCGCCTGCGCGATCGGTTGTGCTCTAGCTACTTCCTGCCCGACAACAACCAGTGGTGTCACATTGTGCGCATTATCGGGTAGGTGTACAGTCGCGTCACGTCCGCCAGTGGAACGTTCCACAAAGGAATTGTCGTCAATCTCGACAATAGTGCCCGCTGATGGAGCAGATATCAAATAGGGAAACGAGCTGGAGACCGTTGCGGGCAATGTAACAACCGGCGTGATCGTTCGCGGCTCGACGGTGGCTGTCCGCGGCATATTGGAATCGGCATCACGTTGCCCATTTGAGTCGCTGCCCGAAACCCGAGGATGATAGGAACAACCGGATAGAGCTACCAACGCTATTAAACTCGCTGCAATCGCGTAGATAGTTTTGCTTGCCATGAAGATTCGTCCAACTAGTTGTCGGAAGAATTGACAGTAGGAAATTGTGGACACATCGCTTGATAGTCGTTGGATACACCCGCAGGATCTCCCAATTGTGCCGGATCTACGACGTTGTGTACCCAAGCATTGGTCGGATCATCTACATGCTTCGAGTAAAAGGCTGTAGTCGGCCATTTTTTCGATCATTGTTAGTGCGTGATCGGAAGCGGTTGCATCGTCTTTCGACGTTGAACCGAGGTAGTCCGACTCCCAAGCGCAGAGCCAGGTAAACCACACTTGGTCTTCCGCTGCGCCGGTTTGGAGCTCACCAGAATCCGAATCCGGAACAAATCCATCGGGCAAACGTGGTGGATAGCTTTTGCCCTTGGGAAGTGGAAAGGGCATCGAGTCGATCGTGTCCTTATATTCCTTTGTGGCTGAGTCCGCTGTCAGCCATTTGCTGGACTGCGGGCCTTCCTTGGAGCTACTGGATCGGTGATTGGCTACATGTTCTTCGTCGCCTGTGGGGGATAAAGCACAGCCGTTGACCAGCATGACCGCCGCGGTCACCACGGCGAGCGCCGTGTATCTTCCGAGCCTGGCCCCGGATTCGGCTGTCGCGTCACGAGTACTAAATTTCGGGTGGCGGAGTCTGATCACCAGGTCATGCTCCCTGTCCACGTATCATCCTGCCCAGCGTCTACGCCCTGATTTTGCGCGGTGAAGTAATAGTAGGTCGCGGGCCAGGTGTATGTCTCGGTGCTCTCGTTGTAGTATTTCGCTGACGTGCCGGGGTTGTTAGCTGGGAAGTTTGATTGTTCAAAATAGGATGGGCTTGGCCGCATCCCGGTGTGTAGCACGCCGCCACCGCACGATATGTCGCAGTTCGAGTACTGCATTCCGGAGACATACATAGTTGCGCTTCCAGGAGCGGGCTTGTAGTGCGCTACGGTATAATACACCTTTGTAGTCCCATATAGGTCACTTGGCCCTAAGGACAGTGTATCTGCGCTTGCCGCTCCGTATCCAACGAAGAGTGCGCCCATCGTTGCGAGTGTTGCGGCTGAAATGAGCAAGAGGCTTCGCCGGCCAGTTCCTTTTGTCATTATGTGTCCCTTTCTACTCTTCGCTGTCCAATCGATTTTGACTCGCTTGAGTAGGTAATCATCTGGGGCCGCGGATGGCAATGTGCCGCAAGGTACATGTGCGGCGGAGGGTCATCGGCTACTGAATGCGGAGATGCCTGTGGGAAATTGCTATCAGTTGTGAGGTGATCGAATGGCCGGTGTCTGTGGACTAGCAATCCTTAGTTGTTCACTCTTTGGCGTTTGTCTTGAGTTTTCAGGCGGCCTTTCCGAGGCGTGCTTGGTTGATGTAGGCATCGGCGTGCGCGTCGATCGTGCCGAGAGCGCGGCGCAGTTCGGCGGGTGCGGGTGGCTGATCGGCAGCGCAGAGCGGCGCGAGGAGGCGGTCGTGGACCTTCGTGTAGAAGATCGCGATGCGTATCGCTGGTGAGCGCGTAGGTGTTCGCTCCCGGCAGTCGGCGGATCATTCCTTTCCGGGACAGGCGTGACAGGTCGTAGCTGGCCTGGCTCATCCGGTACGGGGCACCCAGCAGTGTGCTCACCTGGGCGCGCAGGCTCCGGTTGGTGAACCCGAGGGTGTTTCCGATCATGGCCAGAGCGCAGAGCAGGGCCATCACCCGAGGGTCACCGAACCAGAGGGCCGGGGCTCGCGAGGATCAGACCCTGCCCGGCACGTTCAGTATCGAGCAGCCGAGTGTTGATGTCACGCGACCTCGCCTGCAACTGATCGAGGTGCTCCGGGCGCCGGGCAACGACCAGGTCGGTGGGCGAGTTGATCACCGTCTCGACCCGCAGCGCGCGGCCGTCCTTCAGATACTGCTTGACGCGGGAGTGCTTGTAATACGTGTTCAGGGTGACGCCGTCGCCGGCGGTGACCACTCTCGTGTTGAACACGTCCTGCGTGTTGACGCCGAAGTAGAACGGACCCTGAACAATGAAGCGTCAGCGCCTCGCCTGACCACAAGCAGGCTCAGGCCGGTATCCGGTAAGTGGCGAGTGGTCTAGAGCGTGTCCAGTCCGGCCTCGGTGGCTCGACCGTGGACAATTGCACATGCTGTCAACATCGATCCAGTCCTCGCCTGTGTTCTTCCTGCCAACGTGGAGGCTTGCCGAGCGCGCCGAGTCTCTGAGCTTGGAGGACACGATGGGCTAACCTCCGTATTTGCCATCGCCGACCCGAATAAGGGTCGATCGCTCAATCCCTTCCCGCGCCAGCCACTTAGATACATCTGATGGGCTTCGTATGAAGCAACCGTCCTTGACATCTATCCCGGCCGCCCGCAAGTCGCCGCGAATCTGATACGCAAAACGCTCGAGAATTGCGTACCCCACAAGAATACCCGTTGCCGGCAATAGAATAAGAACGAGGAACCAAGGAACTGCGCCCGGTCCCGTAGTAAAGACCAGCAGCATCGCAACGCATAGGGCAGCAATCTGCACCATGACCGCCAGGATAATATACGTTCTTATCGGAGCGAAACAACGACTATAACCGATGCCGATTATCGAGGTCCAGTTGTTTTCGATCTTCCTGCGCATCACTGACCCTCAAGTTGAGCACAAACTCCTTGTGCTCATCACTTGCTTCCTCGTCATCTTCCTTGTTCTGCTCCTCCGTTGCGTTCACGGCACCATCTATATCGAGTCCGAGCCCGGTACTGGCGACCGGCGAGAATGCGTCGCCAAGACCATCCAACGCACCCACGGCGAGCAATTCTGCTCCACCGGCGAGAAGCAGTAGGCCGCGTTCGTGAAGCACTACGCCGTCCAGGCTGCGGTCTGTCGGCCGAGGTCGGCGAACCGACGGGCGCGGTGGAGAAGAACAACCACACCGCCGTGCAGCGCTGGTGGCGGACCTTACCCGACGGCTCACTCTCGAGCAGGCGCAGGCCAGCCTGAACATTTAGGAAACCCGATATCCCGCGGCCTCAATTACTTTTCGAATCCGACGTGTATGAAGCCAACTCAGAATGATCGCCGAACCACTGATCCCGTCAGGTGCCCATTCTGCCGTTATAGACACGATCCCGGAAATCAATTGAACCCGCTCCTTGCGAATGTACGAATCAATACCAAGCACAGAGAACAATATACCATTCTCGTAGATGCATATCTTTCGAGGAAATGGCCAGCTGGCTCTTACTGGAACAATCCCTCCTTTTAGCGCCAATCCTTGTGGCTTAACCACGGCAAGCAGCTTTCCTCGATCTACCGATTCCACCCTCGCTCCTTAAGACTGAATGGCGCATTGCCTGCACCACGTACAGAGTTGAGCCCGACCCAACCCATGCTCAGATAAATCAGCATCCGCGACCGTACGCGTAGCTGTAGCTGCCGTCCACGTACTGGTCCCTCGAATATGGCGTAGACAGCGTTGAACTTCGGCGCGTTGTCGAGGAAGACGTTGTTTGGGTATCTCCGCCGCATCCTGCGTAGCCGCCCCACGGGGCCCAGGCACAAGTCCCAGCCACACCTGCTCCACCGGACCCCCCAGCCCCAGGGCCAAGGTCAACGTCGAGTTCACCGGAGTCAGGTCCTTTGGCGCAAGACCCCGCTCCCGCCACGGTTAGTCCGACGACCCCGAGGTGTCCGCTCCCGGCCACGGTGCACCCTGTTCCGGCAATATCTGCTGCCGTGTCAGCAGCCCCGCCTGCGACGCCCAGGAACAATGAAGCATCAGCGTCAGCGCCTCCGCCGCCCATTAGGTTGTATCCGGCGGTCAGGGTTAGCCCGGAACTCGACGCCCAGTCGACGCACACCTCGACGCCACCAAGGACGGCAACCCCCGCTGCGCCGACGAAGCTCCCGCCGAAACACAGCCCGCCCCACCAGAGCCCTGTTGGATCGGTCACGTTTAAGGGGCTGTCATCGACGTAACCGTACGGGCTAAGCGTCAGCGCATTCAGGGGATCGACACTGATTAGCAGTGCCGTCGCTGGATCGTAGTACCGCGCCAATAGGTAGTAGAGCCCGGTTTCGGAGTCACTGTATGCCCCGGCGAACTGGATCGGGGTGCTGGCAGCGCCAGCGTGACTGGTCGTCTTTCCCCAGGCGTCATAGGAGTAGCTCCCGTCGACGGCCCCGCTGGAGTTTGTGAGTTCGATGGTGGAACCGTGTGTGTCCGCGAAGTAGTACTGGCTATCGCTGCCGTTTACGCCGAGTTGCTCGACGGGCGTTCCGGATGGTCCGTAGATGTAGGCGGTGGTGCCATCGGTAAGCAAGAGCGGAACAGCACCGAGTGTGTTGTAGGTGAAGGTGGTGGTGCTCGATCCTACGGTTTTGCTGGCGCGGAAGCCGTCGCCGTTGTACGTGTAGGCGGCGGCGACGGCTCCACTGACGGATGTGAGTTCGCCGGCTGCGTTGTACGCGTAGTTGGTCGCGGTGCCGATTGCGGGTGTTTGAGCGGTGCGTTGTCCGTCCCCGTTGTACGTGTAGGTGGTGGCGCCCGATGCCGGTGAGGCGCAACTGGGGCTGCTGACGCTGCTCGTTGTTGTCCAGCACAGGCGTCCTGCTGCGTCGAACACCTGCGTGACGCTCCCCAGAGTCGTGGGATTGCCTGCAGCGTCGTATCCGTAGCTGGTGGTCGTCGAGCCCGCTATTGCACTCGTGAGCTGTTCGTTGTTGTTGTACCCATACGTTTCGGTACTGCCCGGTGCGCCTGCTGATGGTGTGGTGCCTGTGAGATCGCCGTTGTTGTTCCGGGCATACGTGACGGTGCCCAGGCCTGTGCTTCCCTTGCTGAGCACGCTGGAGGTGGGCTGGTCTGCGTTGTTGTATGACACGGTCACGGTGGTGCCGTTCGCCGCGTTCGTGGTAGTCAGTTGTCCGTCGGCGGTGTACCCGAAACTGGTGCTGTTGCCAGCCGGGTCGACAACAGAACTGAGCTGTTCCAACGTGTTGTAGTGATCGGTCACGGTTCCCGCAGTGCCGGGATAGTTGATCGTGGTCACGTTGCCTGCGGCGTCGTAGCCGTAGCCCACCGTGTTGCCTGCGCCTGTGGTGACGTTGGTCTCCTCGTTGAACACGTCATATGAATAGCTGGTGGTGCCGGTTCCGTCGGTCATGGCCAGCCTGTTGCCATCGGGATCGTACGTGTATGAGACCGCGTGCGTGCCGCTTCCGGAGTAGGCGATCCCGGTGAGTTCTCCGGCGTTGTTCCAGGTGTCTGTCATGGTTTCACCGTCGGGTGAGGTTTGGATCTTCAGCCGTCCGTCAGCATCGTACGTGTAGCTAGTGGTGGAACCGTCCGGGTCGGTGCTGCTTTCCTTCAGCCCAAGCGCGTTGTACGTGTAGGTGGTGGCTTTCCCGTTGGCATCGGTGGTCTTCTTGATCGTGCCGTCACCGTTGTAGCTCGTGCTGCTGGTAGCTCCGGATGGTTGTTCCACCGATGTAGCCCGGTCGGCAGCGTCGTAGCTGGTTGTAGTGGTGTGCCCGTTGGCATCAACGGTGGTGAGCTGGTTTCCGTCCGCGTCGTAGGTGGCCTTGCTGCTGTGGCCGAGCGGGTCGGTGGTGGTGATGACATGACCGTAGGCATCGTAGGCGTACGTCGTGCAGCCAATAGCCGGCGGTGTGCAGGTGGGGGTGGTGCCAGCGGCGGTTCCGGTCGGGGTGACGGTGCTGGTCCGTTCGCCGAGTGCGGTGTTGTAGCCGTAGTCCGTAACGTGCCCGGCAGCGTCGGTCACCGTCGTGAGGTCGCCCAAGGAGTCGTATCCGTAGTGTGTTGCGTTGCTGTTTGCGTCGGTCGACACGGTCGCTTCGGCGGGATGAGCCTCATCCGTGTATGCGTAGGTGGACTGGCGACTGTAGGTCGGGTCGAGTGTGTTGTTGTAGGACTCCGCGGATTGACCGTCCTCGGTGGTCAGCACGCTTGTAGGTGCTCCGGCGGCGTTGTAACTGGTGATCGTGTGCGTGCCGTTCGGATCGGTGACCTCGGTTACCTGTCCGGCCGCGTTGTACTGCTTGGACGTGGTCTGCCCGAGCCCGTTGCTCGAGGAGATCTGGTGTCCTTGCGCGTCGTAGGAGAAGGTCTCGACGGACCCATCGGGGTTGGTCTGCTGAGACACCCCGAGTGAGATCGGATCGTAGGAGTACTTCCAAGTCTGCGCACTGTCGGTCCCGTAGGCCTTGGTCTCCTGGGCGAGCAGTCCGTTCTGGTAGGTGTATAGGTCTTCATCACTGGTGGGTGTGGTGACGAGGGTCTGCCCTGCCACGAGGCTGTCGCCGGTGTTGGGTCCGTATTCGAAGGTGGTCTCGTTGCCTTCCGGATCCGTTTGCGTCAGCACCCGTTCCGATGAGTCATACGTCATCGACGTCACCGGGGATGGTGTCCCCGACTTCCCGTAGTTGTTGGGGGAACGCATGCTGGTCATGAGGTGGGAGGCGTTGTATGCGTACTGGGCGTGGTCTTGATTGCCGTCGGTCCCGCCCGTGCGGGTGGTGCCGACACCGAAGACGTCGGTGAGGTCGCCTGCAGTCGAGTACTGATAGTCCACCTGTTGGCCACCCGAGTCCGCAACAGAGGTGATGTGTCCCCCACTCCAAGTAAGAGTGAGCGTGCGGCCCGCCGGATCCGTCACCGTTTGCAGGTTGCCGGAGGAGTCATAGGCGAGGGACGTTTGGTAGGACGGTGTCGCCACCCGGCCGGCTTGATCCGATTCGGCGATCAGTCGTCCCGTGCTTTGCGCGAACACGAACTGCTCGGACCCATGGCGAATGAAGTAGTAGTTCCCGCTCGATGCGGTCAGAGTCGCGTCGTAACGGGCCGGAGGCGTGTACGTTCCGCTGCTGTCGGTGAAGCTGACCATGGATCCGTCTTCCTGACGAATCGTGACATTCCCCGAACTGTCGGTGGTCGCAACCAGCCCGTAGGAGTAGGTCCATCCCGGCCCGAAGGCGCCGTTGACCGCGCTGTTTCCTGCCGGCCCGCTGGGGTCGGCCAGCGACGACGTATACGTGCGAGTGAGGTTGAGAGGCTCGCCGAAACCGGGAACCGAAAGATCCGTTGCCGACTGGGTGAAGTATCCCGTGGACGTGTCCACCGGGTCCGCGACGGCCCGAGTCGCACAACCACAGTTCACCAGGGCCGGGTTAGAGCCCGCGGGTTCATCCTGGATCGTCGGCGGGCCCCCAATGGACTGCCCGGGGGTTCCGCCCTTGGGCACGAATGCGATCGCGTCATAAGCGACGTCATATCCTTGCGGCGTTTCGCTGCTGGCGTTCGTCAGCACGACGTTGCCGCCGTTCTGCATCGCGAACGTCCCGATCGGAACCCACTCCTCGGACTCCCAATCCTGATTTACGCGGATCTTCCACGCCGACGCTCCACCTCCCGGGTTGACCGTGTAGACAACATCCGTCGCGGTAGCCCCACTCTCGGGGAGATGAACCTCGACCTCGTAGTACTGAAGGCTCGGCAATGTGGGCTTCCAGGTGCCAGTGTTGATCAGGTCCGTGTCCGATGACGGCTCCGTGTGGGTGAACAGGATGTGGCCGCCGAAGCCTGAACCTAATTGGTGGGTGTCGATGTCACCGACGGCGTCACCCGAACTGTTAGTGCCGGGCGAGTACGTGAAGGATCCCGAGTTGCTCCAGTTCATACCCGTACAGCCCTCGTCATTGTCGACGGGATTGGATAAGTCGTCGACGATGATCGAGTTCGACGGCAGGTTCGCCGTGTTGAGATTGCAGGTCGGTTGATACTTCGCCGTATACGCAGGCGGCTCAGAACCAGCCCCATCCTCATACGCTGACGTGGCGCAACTGGTCGAACAATCGCTGATCCAGGTCACAGGCTTGTGCCACCAGCACTCCGAGTCGGACAAGCTGCAGTACCCGCCCGAGGCATTACTCGTGTCGCAATCGTCAGCGCTCGAGCAGAACGAGTCGAACGGGGCGATCTGCAACCAGGAGTGACCACCGTGGTAGTCCGGCGGGTCATACGCCGTGTACCCGTATCGGATGATCGGCGACCCCATCCACCCCATGATGCGTTCCTGGTAGGGCCAGCTGGCGGGATGAGCGGCATCAGCGTAGGTGCTCTCCAAGTACGGGCCACGAGACGGGTCGTAGTCCGGGTTCTGCGGATTGTTCGACCACCCCAGACCCCATGTCCCGTCCGGTCCCTCACACGACGGCCCCGGCGTGCACCCTGAGGTGTTGCCGAACGAAGCCGTCGGCTGAATGCCCGTGTTGTAGGCCCAGACCGCGAAGTACCAGTTCTCCAGGTACCGCGGGTCCCCACCGTTCGCGGTGATCCCCGCCTCGTAGAGCTGATTCCACGTGCTCTCCAAGATATTCAGCCCCGCCGCTACATTTTCCTCGTAGTCGACCGCAATCTTCATCTGACCATGCGTGGAGTAATCCCCGTCGCCGGCGAACATGCCATCCGTGACCTGAGCCACCCCGTAACCGCAATCCGCGTCGTCATAGTCGATCGTGTCGATCGCGTCACCAGCACCGTAGTAGTCCGCGATCAACGGATCCCCAGCAATGCCAGGCAGCGCATGCCAGGAAGCCTGATTGAAATTGCTCTCCTGCGATTCGATCGCCAGCATCACCGATCGCGGCACCGTATCCCACGAATCGCCCGACGGATGATCCAAAGCGATCGGAGAGAAATCATCGCTGGGGTCATACGCCGCCAGACCCATGTTCGCGAAGTCAGCCGGCCGCTGATACTGACTCCCCGTCAGCAGCCCCTGCTCCGCCATCTCCGTCGCCCAGTCAACCTGACCATTCGACGGCTGCATCGCCTGCAACGTCGGATCCAAACGCGCCACAGCGCACGCAGGCGACCCCGCATCATCCGCCATCTCAGCGGCACCGGCACCGTCGGAGACGACTGCCAGTGCTGGCGCGAGCGGCCCCGTTCCCGTGAAGACCCCGGCCTTCACCTTCACTTCAGTCTTCGCTGGCGCCTTCGCCCCGGAAGCCGGCTTCTGCGATCCTTCGCCAGAAACCTGCGCCCCCGCCCCTCGAGAAGCAGAAGCCTGTCCTATGACCGCGTTCTTCGTCTTGAACACCTGATGCGTCGCCTCAGACTCGACCATCTGGACTTCAGAGGACACACCTGCCGCCTGCACCGCAGAGGCCGGAGCCGACTTCTTCTGCTGAGGGCTCGACTTCGCCGGCCCGAATGCAGCTCCCCCATCCAATGAAACCGTCGCTACACCCAGCGGCAATTGCGAGGACGGAACCCCGCGGAGCGTTCCGGTCTTTCCTGCGGTCCCGATGACAGAGTTCTTCCCGGCTCGTCCCTGAAAGATCCGCACCTCGGCACTCTTGCCTGAACCGACCTGGTCGGCATGGGCGGATGCCTCGTGCCACACGATAGCTCGCCCGGCGCTCTTGGCTGCCGTCACGTAGTCCAGACCACCATCGGAGGCAGGATGCACGTCGTACGCCGGCCCCGCAACCTTCAGCTCAACGAATGCCTTCACCGGCGCTTTCATCGTCCCGCCGATCGGGATCCGCACAATCGACGACGCCAGGGCGCCCTGAACGCCGTACTTGGTCGGCACCGCAGAAGTCACCTGCCCCTGCACGACCGACTGCTGAATCCTCGTTCCCGTCGACAAGTCATACCGAAGCACTTCGGTCTGCTGCTCCTGAGATCCCAGGCTCGCCGTGAACACGGCAGTGTCATCGAGGCCGCAACCCGGAGTGTGATACTCGAGAGCCACCCCAGTTGCCAGAGCGTGCACCCGACCGGTCTTCACATCAATCGCATACGCGTACGCTCCTCGTTCGCGGGCGGTGTTGTCGTTCACCTCATCACCGGGAAGGACCGCCACTGCAATGTACTTTCCATCATCGGTCAGGCATTGGTAGCCATACCAGGCCCCAGGGTCGAGTGCCGCAGGACGCAACACCGCGATGTCGGACCATGCGAACCCCGAGGATGCGCGCGCGATACGAACGTGATATCCGTCACTTGCACCCTGGCCGTCGACGGCCACATCAGAGCCGTCAGCGAAGCGTTTGGCGCTGGCAACAGGGGTCGACTTCGCCGGCGCAAGTGGCTCTGCTGCGGCCCTCAACGGCGCCCCGGCAATTCCCATTACCACGCAGACGGCCACGGCGAGCATGCAGGTCAACGTGACTAACCGCCGTCCCCCGTGCACGAGTGACTGGGGGTTACTCAGTTCCCGAAAGTGCTGGCCCATGCTGCTCCCGTCGCTGTCGGCTCCATCGCGAGACACATGCCGACCCCGCCGAACGTACGACAACACGTGCCCTTGGGGATATGTGCTCTACGGCACATATCCCCAAGGGCACGCTGCCGGAAGCCGGTGGGCATCACGCTGGCCGCTTACACACGAGAGTTTCGAACCACAATTACTCCCGGGACACGAAAGCGACGGTGCCGAAGTCATAGTTGTCGTTGCGGGAATACGCGATGCGAAGCCACGTACGAAGCGTTAGTCCGCCCCTCCGGACAAAATGCCTATTTGAATCACGAATGGGCGGTCAAGCCGATCGCGTATGCTGTTCGAACCGCGTCAACCCGCGACTTTGCACCGAGTTTTCGATAAATGGTGTTGGCATGACGGCGAACAGTCCCAACGGCAATGCGAAGCTCGGCCGCGATCTCAACATTTGAGAACGCTTCAGCTATAAGAGCCAGAACAACACGCTCTTGCGGCGTGAGTATCGACCCAACCTTCACATCCCGCGCCACGGCAGCCGATAACACCGGCCCCGATCCGCTCAAGATGTCCAGGACGTCAGCGGCCGTCATCGACTGTGTGATACATGCGGCGGCGCCCGCCGAAATCACGGAGCGACATACAGCATCCGGGGCACGGAGAGCCACGAGAACTCCTCGTGTTTGCGGTGCCGCACGGACGAGGCGTCGGATCGTGCCAATCGTGGAAGGGCTAGCCATAGCAGGCTCGAATAGGACGATATCCGGCTGCAATCTCTCGACCATCGAAACAAGGCGTTCCGGATCACTGGCGCTACCTAGAACCACGTACGCCCCCGATTCGCTGAGGATCGCCGTTATGCCGTCCCGCACAAGCCCCGGCCGGAGCCCGAAAACTACCCCCGCTTGTCGTGCCTTGCCCCCACTTGATCCATCTCGGAAGCGCGCGGCGTTCGTTGAGGTCGTGGACGCGAACGCATCAATCGGGATGTGTCCCATCCGGCCGACCCCGACGTATGGCTCCGGCATCCGGCCGGTGGCCGGGGAATCAGCACTGTCGGTCCATCGAGATTCGTTCCCGCCGCTTTGACCAGGCTCCCTGCCGCCATGGGCACGCTCGCCGCCCCAGCCGACGCCGTTCTGCGCTGTGCCCCTGTGCAGATGATCCGCAGTTCGCGGCTCGGACTTATCCCAATCGATCATCATCGACCGCCTACCAAATAGTAGGTCTCAGATCCCTCTGATTCTGAGACCGTTGCCTGCTTGTTGCCAGCAAACCGTACCATTTGGTATCTGCTCTAGAGGAGACCATCGAGCAGCCTTCGTGCGAGCGCAGGGTCAGTCCGCACGCCGGTATCAGGAACACGTACGAACGAACGAGTAGCAGGAGGGCAGCGGCTAGTGCGTCGACGTCTGGCCAGAGCCGATTCGCAATTCTCGAACGGCTGCGGCATACAGCTCCACGGTCTTCTCGTCCTCTTCGCGAGTCGTCGTGGGCAGGCCGCACTTGATTGCAACTCTGGACAGCCCAAGATCGTGTGTCAGTACATGCAGCTTGCGCGCGACGGTTGCTGGCGAACCGACAAGGAGCAGTCCATCGTCGAGCTCTCGTTCATAAGCTTCACGATCGACTGCTCCCGCCCATCCGCGATCGCGGCTAAGCGCGGCGAGGGTAGAGCTGTAGTGGAACCAGAACTGTTCCCGCGCCTCCGCGTCAGTCTCGGCAACGTAGCCTTGCAGGCTGACTCCGGCGCGGCCGGGTCTACGCCCGTGCGACTTCGACTCTCTGGAGTATTCGGCCAGGGCGTGCTCGATGGGATCGACGGCACCGGTCCGACCGACAAGCATGAGGGGCAGTCCCCACTGTGCGGCAAGAAGCACGGAAGTGCCTGCTCCGCCGGCGCCAACCCAAATTGGCAGATCCGAGCGAGGTTTCGGAGTGACAAGCCTTCGATGATCATCTGGAGGGAGGACATGGGCCGTCGATCGAATGCCCAAGAGTCGCTCTGCCCGGTCGACGAACTCCCGGCTTGACTCCTCGGGAGCGATTCCGAAGAGCTCGAACGTCTCGCGATATGCACCGCGTCCGATCATGATTTCGGCGCGTCCGCCGCTGAGCTCATCGAGGAGCCCGAACCGCTCGATGACTCGAATTGGATCGTCCGCCGAGAGGACAGTTACGGCGGACGTAAGACGGATGCTTTTCGTCAAGGCGCTGATTGCGGCCAGCACTATCTCCGGTGCCGAGACAGCGAAGTCGGCTCGATGATGCTCGCCTATCCCGAAGAAGTCGAGCTGCTTGAGCTCTGCCTTTTTAGCCAGGTCCACGATCCGAGGAAGCCGAGAACCGTACGCGGAGCCAGTCGTCGACAGCTCACCAAACGTGATGACACCGAACTCGGCGGCGTAGGGACCGTCGTTCGTGTTCGGGCAAGCTTCAGCACTCTCGCGACCAGAGATGGGCACCAGAACTCCTTCATTCACGATCAGACCGTCTAGTATGTTGCCACGCTAGTTCGTTGCCGATCGCGATGTGACCAGTCGGCAAGTCCTTTGCCGGGCCTACGAGCTAAAGTGCATTTGCGTCGGCCTCATCCCCCGCCCCCGGTGCGAAGTCCTGGCGTCAGAAGCCGCCACAGCGCTTCGAGCTCTGAGTCGACATGAGACTCCATGCCGGAATCGACGCACACCGCCAATACTCCGAAGAGGCAGTTGACTAGAGTGCGCGCGGTTCTCAACCTGTCGATTGATTCGGGGGCGTCCTGATCGGCCACGGCCTCGTCCAGAAACGGAACGAAGCGTTGTGCCCAATCTTCATAGGGGTTACCTGCGCTCGGAACGAGCCGTAGTTCCTGACTCAAGCGCATGCCTGCGCGGATTCGAGTGTTCGTGGCCATCTCGCGAACCACACGCACCGCAAGCAGTCGCATCCCTGAGAGACCCCGGCCTCCTTCGTCTCGCACGGCCTGAAGCATCCGCGGCCAAGGATCGAAACGTGACTCGAGTAACGCGTCGGCAAGCGCGTCCTTCGACTTGAAGTGGAAGTAGAAAGCGCCTTTCGTCATCCCCGTTGCGCTAATGATCCGATCGAGCCGGGCTCCACTCAACCCGAATCGTGTGAACTCAAACGCTGCAGCGTCGAGAATCGCTTCCCTGGTGCGTTCGGCGTTCTTCTGGCCTACAGGCATCGTGCAAGGCTCCGCTCAGATTGGTTGGGACCGCAGGAAAGATCGTACTGGGGATGCCATGAGGCCGAAGTGCACTAGACAGAAGGAGCCCACCTTGGCAAGCAAGCGGGAGAACAGCACCAGATTGGAGGCCGGGACGCAGGACTCAACTCAGTTCCCGTGGATGACGTCAAGCGGTCGACTGTCTGACCCATGAGCTTCACGCTGCGTGGCTGGGTCGGGTGTCCGCCGACGACCAGCGTGTCTCGGGGTTGACGAACAGTCGACCAATGGGAAGCGGCACGAAACGACGAACTGCATACTTTATGGTACTTTACGTCCGAGAAACCGTCGTTGGTCTAGAAAGACCCTCCACGGTTCTGCGATTATCGGCTTTCGCGAGATGCTTTGCGGCGTAGGCAGGAGTTGGGGTTGTCTGTCTTCTTCGCGGACATCGACGAGATCCTTGGTCCATCCTCCGGGCGGTACTTCGGTGATGGGTATCGCGCGGTCGAAGCGCGCGTGAGATCAATTGGCCTCGGCGCTGCCGGGGTCCAGGCAGTCGGCGACCTGAAGTACCCACGGAATTGGTCAAGCCGCGCGGGACGGGCTCGGACCGACCTCCACCTATCGTCGTTGGATGCTATTTCCTTGTCCTTCCGCCTGATCGAGGCGATGTCGAATCCTTCGCTAACGGGACACCAGTCCGTCAAGCGGTTGAGCATGAGGGCCGGCTCCTCGCCCAGCCACTCAATAACGGACATCGACATGCATGCAGAGACTCTCGGCCTCGAGCCCCCGATCTTCAGAACGTCAGTCCTGCCCTTCTCCATGGAGGTCGAGCTGACGCCCGGTCCCACAAACGCTATGGGCCCCGAACGCAGCGCCG
The DNA here is from genome assembly GCF_007859675.1 of Humibacter ginsenosidimutans. Classification (GTDB taxonomy): domain Bacteria; phylum Actinomycetota; class Actinomycetes; order Actinomycetales; family Microbacteriaceae; genus Humibacter; species Humibacter ginsenosidimutans. Next base: position 3,176,437 of record NZ_CP042305.1, on the reverse strand, counting down.
GCAGCGAGCCTGACTGGTGGCGTCCGATCAGTAGCACCGCCGTTCGCCTTCACGACTTGACTCTGGATGCGAGTCACGAATCGCTTGAAGCGCAGGGGACGTGGCATCAGTCTTCCTATCGAGTGCCGGGCATTGGCTCTCGATTCCCCGCTCCCTCCATCGTCGACACGATTGCGAGCGCGGGGGCCCTCGCACAGGCGCTGCTCTACTCTCTTGATGGGATAAGCCGCGAACAGGCCGGAAACTTCTGGCTCCGGCGCGCGACGATCAACTTCAGCCAACCGCCGGCGACGGCGGCCGAGGACGAGGCATGGCGAGCCTGCGTGAGCCGACGAAGTGTCGTCACGGTGGCAGAGAGCCCATTCGTCTCTGCGCGCGTGTCACTGGTGAGTTCTTCCGGCGCGAACATGCTCGCCGATGTCGCGTACGCGCGCGGAGCAGGCGACTCACCATGAGGAGGCACGCATAGGAGATAACGCGCAGCTTCGATCGAAAAGGTCGTGCATCGAAGCGCCAGAGTCAGATCAGGCAGCGAACTCGTCGCCTCCAAGTCGTTCGCTCGGAAGAGCGCGGCAGAGGCCTGGGAACGGGAACAGAAGCGCCTGCTCGATACGGGACGACGCTGCCGCCCAAGCGTTCGTACACACTCGCCCAACTCGTCGACATGTTCAATGAAGCCCGCAAGGGCGGCAACCCTCACACGTTCGACACCGACCGCGACAACCTGGCAACCCTGCCGAAGTCCCCGCTCCTCCGGCCGCTCACATCGATCCGGCCGGATGACGTACGCAACCACGTTCTCAGCGAATTAGGCAGCGGCAAGAAGCCCTCGACCGTCGCGCGCGCCAAACGACAATGAGCGCCCTGTTCACCTTCGCGACCGATCAAGGGCTTCTCCAGCAACCGCATCCAGTGCGAACAATGAAGAAGATTCCTGAGCTCAGCCAGACACAGCGCTCCATCAGCCCGAACGACATTCCCACCCCCGAGGGCGTCGCTGCTGCGATTCGCGACCTACGCAGCCGACGACCCGACGTCGCCGACGTCTTCGAGTTCATGTCGCTCACCGGCGTCCGATGGGGCGAGGTCCGCGCAATCCGCGTCAACTGGCTCGTCGAGATACCCCTGGCCCAGCTCAACGTCGAACGGTCGCACTCCGACCGATACGCCGAGAAGGACCCCAAGTCATGGCGCGGCACGAGGCCGATACCGCTCTCACCGCGCGCACTCAAAATCTTCCACGCCCACGCTGAAGGCAAGAGTTCCGATTCCTACCTATTCACGAACCTTCAGGGCGGACAACTGAAGGTCGGAGTGGTCCGCAAGTTTCCTCTTGGATTCCGCCGTCACGCACTACGCCACTACGCCGCGTCGACTTGGTTGCGCCTCGGTACACCTGTCCACGAGGTCGCCGAATACCTCGGCGACGAGGCGCGCACCGTCCTGAAGGTCTACGCGCATGTCCTCGGCGAAGGCCAACGTCGCGACTTCGTGAGCCGACTCACGGCTGCCGAGAACGAGGACCGACCTCGTCACCCGGGACACTTGAGGAACACTTGGCCCACAACCAGCGACCAGTCCCGACAATCAACCAACCAACGCGGCCCGAAAATGGGCCTCTGATCAGGTCTTTTGGCGGAGACGGAGGGATTTGAACCCTCGGTCCCCTTGCGGGGACTCCACCTTAGCAGGGTGGTGCACTCGACCGGACTATGCGACGTCTCCATGCGCGCCCGCCAGGCGGACACACGCAGACAATCATAACGGACCCACGGGGCCCACTTGACCACGATCCGTGGGCGCCCGAACCTGCCCGGCAATCGTCGCGAGCGACGCGCGAGCGATGGCGAGACATCCATGGTCGACGTGAGGGTTGACCCCCGTTCGGGAGCCAGGCATGGTGGACCAATGTCCCCCACTTTCGACCCCGTATGGCGCTCGCTCGACGAGCGCGTCGCATCCGGATGGGCACCTGGCATCGTCGCCGGCGTGCGCCACCACGACGAGACCCGCTTCTACGCCGTCGGCACCGCCGACCTTCCCGATGGCCCCGACGTCGAGCCCGTTTCCGTCGACACCCCGCACCGCATCGCCTCGCTGAGCAAGCTGGTCGGCATGGCGCTCACCGCCCAGCTGATCGGCGACGGCCTGCTCGATCTCGATGACGAGATCGCCGAGTGGATGCCCGAACTCGCCTCCCGCCGCGTGCTGCGCGCCCCCGACGCGGCACTCGACGACACGGTGCCGGCCGATCGCGAACTCACGGTTCGCGACCTCGTGACCTTCACCAGCGGGCTCGGCATGCAGTTCGACGCCACTCCGCTCAGCGCCGAGCTGCACCCCTTCGCGATCGGGCCCGTGCCTCCGCAGCTGTCCGCCGACGACTATCTCGAGCGCATCGCGGCGCTCCCCCTGGCGCACCAGCCGGGCGCGCAGTGGACGTACCACACGAGCGCCGACCTGCTCGGCATCCTGCTCTCCCGCGCTGCGGAGAAGTCGCTCCACGAACTGCTGCTGGGCGAGATCACCGGTCCGCTCGGGCTCTCGCACACGGGTTTCTTCAGCGAGCAGCGCATGCCGTCGCAGTACGTCGCGCGCGGCGAGAACCTCGAGATCGCCGACGCCTACAACGACGCGTTCTCTCAGCCGCCCCGGTTCGAGAGCCTCGCCGGTGGCCTCGTGTCGACGGTGCCCGAGTTTCTGCGCATCCTCACCGCCATCGCCGACGGCGAGATCGTGCCACCCGAGCTCGTCGCCGCAGCGACGGCACCACAGCTGGATGCCGCCCAGCAGCTCGGCCTCCAGCAGCTCGCCGGCCCCGGCGTGGGGTGGGGCTGGTGCACGTCCGTCGAGACCGGAACGCCGCATCCTTGGTCAGCACCCGGCCGGTGGGGCTGGAACGGCGGATCGGGCACCAGCGCCTACGTCGACCCGTCGCGCGACCTCGTGGGGGTCGTCTTCACACAGCGGTTCATGGCCGGGCCGCAGGAGACGTTCGGGTATTTCTGGGAGCCTCTGGCGGCATCCGTGGACCGCGGCTGAGTCGCAGGCACAGCCGCGTATCGAGCACGATCCGGCGCGGCACGCACGCCGCAGGCAACGGGCGTCGCGACCTCGATCGCGACGCCCCTTTCCACGACCCGCCGATCAGACGGACACGGTCGTCGGGTCGACCCCCGATGTCGCGGCGGCCTGCGCCTCGGCGAGGCGTGCTGGGTCGTAGCTGCCGCCCTTCTGCTGCGTGATCACGTTGAGTCGGTTGAGGGCGTTGATCAACGAGATCTGCGCCACGATGGCGGCGAGCTGCTCGTCATCGAAGTGCGCGGCGACCTCCGCCCACACCTCGTCGTCGATGCCGCTGCTGTCGGCGAGCCGGGTGGCCTGCTCCGTCAGCGCGAGCACCGCACGCTCGGCATCCGTGAAGACCGTGGTCTCCCGCCAGGCGGCGACGAGGCTGAGCCGCAGCGGCGACTCCCCCGCAGCCAGCGCCTCCTTGACGTGCATGTCGAGACAGGCTCCGCACCCGTTGATCTGACTGGCGCGGATGTTCACCAGTTCCTCGAGCGTTCGAGGCAGCGACGAGGCCTGCACGACGCGACTGGCCGAGACCACGTACTTCACGAACTTCGGCATGACGGCGGTGGCGAACACATTGAATCGAGCCATGATCATCTCCTGTACTGGCGTTCTTCGCTTACACAGGTATGACGGCCCGGAGCGCACAGAGGTGACAGATCACTCCGAGAACGGCGGCAGATCCATGGTCGCCAGCAGCGCGCGGTCCGTGATCGACTCCACCTCGACGATGCGGTCACCGGCCACGGTGCAGCGCATGACCGCCAGCGGAGCGCCGTCCTGCCGCCATGCGACGACCCCTGGGCGTCCGTCGACGTTGACACGGCGCACCACGATCGGGGATTCCTTGCCGCGCGCGGCCTGTCGAGCCAGGGCATCCGAACCGCTATGAACGATCGCGCCCCGCGGGGTGTGCAGGCGCCAGGTCAGGTTCGGGTCCAGCACGTGCAGCAGCGCATCGAAGTCGCCCTCTCGCGCAGCGGCGAGGAAGGCGTCGACGACCTGGCGCTGACGCGGGAGGTCGGTGGGACGTTCCGCGCCACGCACCTTGCGACGGGCCCGGCTCGCGAGCTGCTTGGCGGCATCCGTGGACTTGTCGATGATGTCGGCGATCTGCACGAACGGCACCCCGAACGTGTCGTGGAGCACGAAAGCGAGCCGCTCGTCAGGCGTGAGGGTGTCGAGCACCACCTGCAGCGCCGCCCCGACGGAGTCGGCGAGCACGGCGTTGTGCTCGGGTCCGTCGTCTTCGGTGACCACCCAGTCCAGCTGTTCGTCGAGCGAGCTCTCCGTCTTGGTCGCACGCGCGCGGAGTATGTCGATGCACACCCGGCTGACCACCGTCGTGAGCCAGCCGCCGATGTTGTCGATGGATGCCTGCTGTCTCGACAACCGCAGCCAGGCCTCCTGCACGGCGTCTTCGGCGTCCGCTCCGGAGCCCAGCATGCGGGAGGCCATCGCAGTGAGACGGGGGCGATGCTCCTCGAAAGCCCCGCCGAGCTCGTCACCCGTTGTGCGCATGCAGTCTCCTCACCTCATCACCATGACGGATCGAGGCGCAGAAAGGTGACAGGGGAGACTCGTCTTCGCTCGCGGCGCTCGCTCCGCAGGCGCCGCACCGCGTCGATCGTCAGCCGGCGCCGTTGGAGCAGGTCTGCGTGGCCGCGGTCTGGCCGTGGGTGTTGTCGCTGAGCTGCACCGGCGTCGACGTGGGGGTGCTCGTCGATCCCTTCGAGCTGCCGGAGGTCGACGTTCCGCCGGACGTGGACGGGGAGCTCGACGACGTGCTGCCCGACGACGCGTCGACCGATCCCTGCCCCGTGCCCGCGGTGATCTGCACCGCCTGGTCGTGGGCGATGGCATCCACCAGCGTCTGGGCCGACGCGTCATCGGGAATGACGCGGTTGTCGTTGTCGGGATCGTCGACCACCGGGTACTGCACGAACGCGATGTTGTTCCAGTTGAGGCCCTTGAGCGCGCCGGCGATCTGGTACAGCGTCGTCACGTTGTCGAGCGACTCGGAGAGCTGCACGTTGCTCACGGTCGCCTTCGCCAGACCCCACACCTTCACCGGGTTGGTCAGCGTTCCGTCGCTCATGATGGTGCGCACGAGCGAGGACAGGAACACCTGCTGGTTGCTGATGCGCGAGAGGTCGGAGCCGTCGCCGACACCGTGCCTGGTGCGGAGGAACTCGGCGGCATCCTGACCCTTCAACGTCACCTCGCCCGGGTCGAGGTTGAGGCTGGTGTCGGGGTCGTGGATGCCGTCGCCGCCGATGCACACCTGCACACCCCCGACCGCGTTCGACATGGCGACGACACCCTCGAAGGTGATGAGCCCGGCGAAGGGGATCTTGATGCCCGTGAGGCTCTCGACCGTGGAGACGACGCAGCTCATGCCGCCCTCGGACAGCGTGCTGTTGAACTGCGCCTGATCTTGCGCGGAGTTGTCGCCGCACGCCGGGATGGGGATCATCAGGTCACGTGGAAAGCTCACGACGATGGCGTGCGTGTGGTCGGCCGACAGGTGCAGCAGCATGGTCACGTCGTTGTTGCCCGCGCCGGAACTGTCGTCGAGGGTTCCCCACGAGTTGCCTTGACCGCTGCGCGTGTCGCTCGCGGCGATGAGGATGTTCACCCCGCCCTTCAGCGCGGCGATGTCGGGCACGCTCTGCTCGCCCTTGAGGTGGATGACCGGCTTGGCCGAGCTGATCAGGCTCGCGGCGGCCACACCGCCGATGCCCAGCACGCTGACGACGGCCACGGCGGCGACCGATGCGACGACCTTGGCGAACGTCGCCCAGGGCTTCGAGTGAAGGCGTCCATGGCGGGCGATGCCCATGCGCGAGCGCTCGGTGCGCGCCGAGGAGCGTGAGCTCCGGGTGCCGTGGTCCGTCATGTGCACCGCCTCTCTCGTCGCGTCGTGCCTCGTGCAGTTCTGGTCCGACCTTCGAGGCTAGGGCGCTCAGCTAGGTGAATCCCGGTAAAAGCTGAGTGAAAGGTGAGAGCGATCCGAGGTCGGGTGCCCGTTCCGGCGCCGGCTGCGGGCGGAAAAGGGTGTCAGCGAGCGCGTTCTCGGCCGGCCGCAAGCATCCATTCCAATGCGATCGGCAGCGCCCCGAGCACCGAGACGTGGCCGTCGCGCGGTCGCAGCCAGAGCTCGCCGGCCGGAAGAGCGGAGAGGATCGCTGTCGAATGCGCGGGAGGGATCACCCTGTCGCGCCCGCCCTGCACGATGAACGCCGGACACTCGATCTGCCCGAGCTCGATGCCCCAGTCTTCGACGAAGGCGACGTCGTCATCGATCTCGCCCCAGGGAACGCCGCCGTTCGCTCTGGCTTCGGCGCCTGCACGGCCGGCGTCCGCGCCGAGCGCTTCCCAGTCGCCGGCGAGCGCCTGCCAGTCCGCGTCGACGAAGCTCGACTCGTCGAAGTCCGACGTCTCGGCGTGACGACGTCGCGCCTCTCGCCCTCCCTCGTGCGCCGACCTGAGGCCGTCGGGAGACGCCATCCCCTCGAACCACCACGGCTCGTCGACGTAGGGGGCGATGCCGGCGAAGGTCACCGCCGCGACGACGTGCTCAGGGTCGAGCGCTGCGCAGGCGAGGGCGTGCGGGCCGCCGCCTGAGGCGCCCATCGTTGCGTAGCGCTCGACCCCGAGTGCTGCGGCTACCGCCACGACGTCGGCCGCGGCATCCGCCACCCGGCGACCCTCGAGCGACGTCGTTCCCTGGTAGCCGGCCCTTGCACACGAGATGACCCGGATGCCCCGCCTCGTCGCGGCGCGCGCGATCGGCGCCAGAATGCGCCCGGTCTGCGGCGTGCCGTGGTGCCAGATCACGACCGGCGCGGTCGCCTGGCCGCCGCCTGCCCCGCTGTCCCAGACCCGCACGGTGCGTGTGTGCCCGACCTCGATCTGCCGTTCGTTCGTCACCGCGCCTCCTCGGCTGTCGTCGCCCTGCCGACGGTACCCGGTTGCTCCGTCGCCCGGCTCCATCGACGGGCTCACTGCGCACCCGTGCGCTCGGCTACCTTTGGATCACGGCGAGGCGGAGGGGAGGATGCTGTGGGCTGGTTCGACTGGTTGCGCAAGCGCCGCATCCTCAAGCCGTACAACGACGCCGCCGTCGTGGAAGTGCCGCAGGCCACCGTCGAGCAGTCGGTCTCCGAGGGTCTGATGATCTCGGAGTACGCGGTGCGTCTTCGGCTGAAGAACGCCATCGCCGTCGACGCGGTGGTGTCGCCGCGCGAGTATGACGCGCTCACGTACCTGCCAGAGGCATCCGCCGCCTACACGGAGCTGGCCGACGAGTCTCGACAGGCGGCAGACCGCCTCACCGAGGAGCTCGCCAACACGGTGGGCCGAGTGGGCCGCGCCGAGCACGTGCACGACTACCGTCGCGGCGACGAGTCCAACGTGCGGCACCGCCTCATGGTCGCCACCGAGGCCGCGACAGCGCTGCAGCAGAAGGCCGGGCAGGAGGAGTACCTGCTCGACCTCATCGAGAAGGCGCGACAGGATGCCTGGGCCGAGATGAGCGCGTCGCTGCTCGACCACGCGCTGCAGTACACACCGGATGCCCCCGAGCAGCTGAGCCCCGTCGACCGCGACATCGAGCTCGCCTCGCTGCGCGCCGAGCTGGAGGCGCTGACCGACGAGTAGCGACGGCCTCGTCGACGCCCGGAGCCTCGCACCCGCCCGAGCGGCGCCACTCCGGCTCAGCGCGACGACGCCGCTGGCCGCAGCGCGTCCATGATGAGGTCGAGCAGGCGGCCGACGCGGCGCGTGTCGTGGGCATCCCCCATCGCCAGGAAGACCCCGACGAGCATGTCGGCCGTGTCGGCGGCGTCGGCATCGGGGCGGATGCTGCCATCGGCTCCGCCCGCCGCGAGCAGATCGCCGATCGTCGCCTCGATGCGTTCCCTCGTCTCGGCCATGCGTGCAGCGCGAGACGACCAGGCTGCACGCAGCGCGGGCATCATGCCCTGTTTCGTGGCGACGAAGCGCGCGTAGCGATCGAGCCAGAGACGCAGCGCGTCGAAGGCGGCACGACCATCGAGCAGGCCGTGCGCCGACTCGACCACGTCATCGAGCTCCGTGCGATACAGAGCCTCGACGAGCGCCTCGCGCGTGGGGAAGTTGCGATAGAGCGTGCCGATGCCCACGCCGGCCGCGCGGGCGATCCCCTCCAACGAGACCGCGGCATCGTCGTCCGCCGCCGTGAAGGCATCCCGCGCCGCGACGAGCAGCAGGCCACGGTTGCGAGCCGCGTCGGCGCGCAGCTTCGGGGCAGTCGCCGCAGCCGCCTCGCGTGCCGGCGCCGCGTCATCCGACTCCGGCGAGGTGGTCGACGAATCGCTTGAGGAGAACGTCTCTCTCGACAACCGGAGGCACCTCCGCTACGCTGACGGTCAAGCGGAGCATCCTCCGCTTATTCGAGTCTAGGCGTCGATGCAGCCTGGGGCGACCCCGACCTGCTCCTCGTTCACCGAGCTCTGGGAGATCCCATGACCGACATCTCTTCTACTCCGTCGTCGTCGACCGCTCCGGGCGGCAGCTATCCCCTGGCCGGCGTCTCGGTCGCGCGCGTCGGGTACGGCGCCATGCAACTGGACCGGCACTCCGCACGGCCCGAGGTCGCGGCATCCCTCCTGCGGCATGCGCTCGACCTGGGTGTGAACCACCTCGACACCGCCGACTTCTATGGCGCATCCTTCGTCAACGACGTGATCCGCCGCGTGGTCGGCGACCGCAGCGACGTCGTCGTCGCCACGAAGGTGGGCGCGGAGACCGATCCGCAGGGACCGCTTCCGCTCCGCTCGGCGCAGCGCCCCGAGCAGCTGCGCGCGAACGTGGAAGACAACCTGCGCACGCTCGGCGTCGATCGACTCGATCTCGTCTACCTGCGTCGCATGGAGGCCGGCCCCGGGCTGCGCCCGGAGGGCGACCAGGACGTGCCGCTCGACGACCAGCTCGACGTCATGCTGCAGTTGCGCGACGCGGGCGTGATCGGGGCGATCGGCCTCAGCGCGATCGGCATCGACAGTCTGCGCGCGGCGCTGCCTGCCGGAATCGCCGCCGTGCAGAACGCGCACAGCGTCGTCGACCGCAGCTTCGACGACATGATGCACCTCACTGCCGAGCACGACATCGCCTGGGTCCCCTTCTTTCCGCTCGGCAGCGCATTCCCCGGGCACGCGAAGGTGACAGACCAGCCCGCGGTGCGCGCGGCGGCCGAACGACTGCACGCGACCCCGTCGCAGGTCGGACTGGCGTGGCTGCTGCAGCACAGCCCGAACACGCTGATCATCCCCGGCACCTCGGATGCCACGCATCTCGACGAGAACGTCGGCGCAGGCGAGCTCGTGCTCGATTCCGACACCGTGGCCGCCCTCGATGCGCTCGAGGTCGTCGGCGCAGGCGAGATCCAGTGGGTCCCGTCGGAAGAGTGAGGGGATCCGTCTAGAGTCGCAGAACGGCCACAGCGATGACGCGGTTCGCGGCCGTCCCTGTCTCTCGGTCCGAAGGAGCGCCGTGCCCAACCTCGCAGCTGTCATGCCCCGCCTCGGCGAGATCGAGGTTCGCGACGTCGGTGAACCGGTGCTCGGCGCCCGCGAGGCTGCCGTCGAGATCAGGTCGGTCGGCATCTGCGGCTCAGACGTCACCTATTACCGCGTCGGCCGCATCGGCGACTGGGTCGTGGACGGTCCGCTCATTCTCGGGCATGAGGCATCCGGTGTCGTCACCGCCGTCGGAGAGGATGTCTCACGGGTCGCGGTGGGCGACCGCGTCGCCATCGAACCCGGCACGCCGTGTCGCGACTGCGACGACTGCCTGCGCGGGCGGTACCACCTGTGCTCGCGACTCGCGTTTCTGGCGACGCCGCCCTACGACGGCGCTCTCGTGCAGCGGCTCGCGATCGACGAGCGCAACCTCTTCGCTCTGCCCGACGGTCTGAGCTTCGACGACGGAGCCATGCTCGAACCGCTCTCCGTGGGCATCTGGGCCTGCCGTCGCGCCGGGCTCGAGCCCGGCGACAGAGTGCTCGTCACGGGTGCCGGCCCCGTCGGCACGTTCGCGGCGCAGGCGGCGCGCGCCTTCGGAGCGGGCTCGGTCACGATGGTCGACGTCTCCCCGTTCCGGCTCGAGATCGCGCGCACGCTCGGCTTCGAGGCAGAGTCCGCCGATTCGCCGTCGACGGCCACGTTCGACGTGCTGCTGGAGTGCTCAGGCGCGCCCGGCGCCCTGGCCCAGGGCTTGGCCCGCCTCGGCAACCACGGCCGAGCCGCCATGGTCGGCCTGCCGAAGCAGCCCGTCGAACTTCCGCTGTCGTCGCTCAACGCCCGTGAGCTGACCGTCTCGCTGGTCAACCGCTATGCGCACACCTGGCCGACCGCGATCGATCTCGTCGCCTCGGGCCGAGTGGACGTGCGCACCATCGTGACGCACCACTTCGACCTCGACGCGACCGAGGACGCCCTCAACCTGTCGGCGACGGACCCGAACTCGATGAAGGCGATCATCCACCCGCAGGCCGCGGCGACGGTCTGACGCCGCCGCGGCCCGACGCCGAACTCAGGGTGGGTTCAGCGTGCCTCAGGCAGTCTGCGCCTCGCGCTTCGGCAGACGCCAGTTCGGGCGCACCCAGTGGCAGGTGTAGCCGGCCGGGTACTTCTGCAAGTAGTCCTGGTGCTCCTCCTCGGCCTCCCAGAACTCGCTCGCCGGCTCCACCTCGGTGACGACCTTGCCCGGCCAGAGGCCGGAGGCATCCACGTCGGCGATGGTGTCGCGGACGACTCGCTCCTGCTCCGGCGTCGTGTAGAAGATGGCGGAGCGGTAGCTGCGGCCGATGTCGTTGCCCTGCCGGTTCTTCGTCGACGGATCGTGGATCTGGAAGAAGAACTCCAGCAGCTCGCGGTAGCTGATCACGTCGGGATCGAAGACGATCTCCACCGCCTCGGCGTGGTCGCCGTGGTGGCGGTAGGTGGCGTTCGGGGTGTTCGGGTCGCCGGAGTAGCCCGTGCGCGTGGAGATCACGCCCGGCTTCGTGCGCAGAAGCTCCTGGGCGCCCCAGAAGCATCCGCCGGCGAGAATGGCCTGCTCGGTACTCATGCTTTTTCTCCTACTTCTCGTTCGTTCCATTGTCGTCTCGGATGCCCGCGCCCGCCTGGCCGGGATCAGCTTGCCGTCGCGAAGAGCGCTGCATACTCGCCGTAGCCCTCCTTCTCGAGATCGGCCAGCGGCACGAACCGCAGCGCCGCCGAATTGATGCAGTAACGCAGGCCGCCCGCCTCGACGGGTCCGTCGTCGAAGACGTGCCCGAGGTGGCTGTCGGCGTGCTTCGAACGCACCTCGGTGCGCACCATCCCGAACGCCCTGTCGGTGTTCTCGACGATGTTCGCCGGCTCGAGCGGCGCCGTGAAGCTGGGCCAGCCGCATCCGCTGTCGTATTTCGTGGTCGAGGCGAACAGCGGCTCGCCCGAGACGACGTCGACGTACAGCCCTGCGTCATGGTTGTTCCAGAACTCGCCGGTGAAGGCGCGCTCCGTGGCCGCGTTCTGCGTGACGTCGTACTGCTTCTTGGTGAGCCGCGCGAGTGCGGCCTCGTTCTTGCGGTAGTTGCTCATGGTGAACTCCTTACGAGAGCAAGAACGTGGGATGCCCGTCGTAAGTTCCCACGCAGCGGTCGCACCGCTGTGAGTTGCCTGTGACCTCCAGCGGCATCGAGCGACGGTGGGCCGTGAGCCGCGCGAGGCATCCCGAATCCGTCCGGAACGGTTCACATCGCGGGGCATGACGTATAGAACGGAGGGCGGGACTTTCGAAGGCAAGGGGATCGCATGGGCACGTTCATCTTGAGGATCGTCGTCGGGCTGCTGTTCGTGGGCCACGGCCTGCAGAAGCTCGCTGGCATGTTCGGGGGCGGCGGAATCGAGCAGACCGAGAAGATGATGGATGCCCTCGACATGCATCCGGTGAAACTGCAGGCCCGCGCGGCCGGGCTCGCCGAGACCGCGGGAGGTGCAGCGCTGGTGCTCGGCGCGGCGACGCCGCTGGCCTCCGCCGGGCTCATCGCCACGATGATCACCGCCATCCGCAAAGTGCACGCCAAGAACGGCATCTGGAACTCGAAGGGCGGTGTCGAGTTCAATCTCGTCATGATCGCGGCGGCCGCGTTGCTCGCGGCAGGGCCGGGCAAGGCATCCCTCGACGCGGCCTTCGGCCGATCGAAGTGGGGCAACGGTTGGACGGCGTTCGCGCTCGTCGCGGGCGCAGTGGGGTCGACGCTGGCGATCGTGGCGGGCAAGCGATTCGCGCCGGAGCCCGCCGAGTCGACTGCTGACGTCTCGGCGTCGCCTGTCGCAGCGGACGACGCAGACCCCGACGACACCGCACGGTCGGAGCCGCCCGAGGGACGCGACCCGTCCGACGACCGGTCGTAGACCGAATCAGCCTTCCGCGCGCGGCCAGGGGGTGGAGCATCCTGAGCACACTCACAGCGGTGGCGCCGCGGCGCGCGCCGTCACCGACGCACGATGCCCCACACTGAAAAGATGCCCTCGCACCGCACCGCGCACTCACTCGTGTTGCCGCTGCCTCGCCGCGCCCCGATCTATTTCGGAGCATTGTGGGTGTTGACCTTCGCGTTCGGCTTCATCATCGCCTCGATCCCCGGGGCGCTCAGCGCCCAGCTCGGGCTCGACCGTGCACTGAACGATGCACACAGCCCGCTGCTGGATGCCGTCGCCAAGACACTCGACAAGCTCGACTCCGTCACGGTGGTGGCTGCCTTCATCGTGGTGCTCGTCGTCGTGGTCGGGCTGTCGTCGTCGTGGTGGCGCGGCATCGCCGCCGCCTTCGTGGCGGGCGGCGGCTGGCTGCTCTGCCTGATTCCGAAGGCGGTGGTCGCGGAGGCGCGACCCCCGGCCGGGTCCATCGCGCACACGGTCATCGGTGACGCCGCGACGCTGAGCTACCCGAGCGGACACGTCGTGTTCGCGGTGACCTTCACCGTGGCCGCCGTGCTCGTGGCGCGCAGGGGCGCGGTGCGCGCGATCGTCGCGGCGGTGGGCATCCTCTTCGTGCTCGTCACGGCCTGGTCGCGGCTGTACGTGGGCGCTCATTACGGCACGGACATCGTCGGAGCCGTGCTCGCCGGCCTTGCCGGTGCGCTCACGATCGCGTGGCTGTGGAACGTGGTCGCACCGCGGGTCGCCCGGCGTTTCTCGGGCGCCGCGACAGACGACAAGGCGTCACCGTCGGCGTCGCCCGCTCCCCGCACGCCCCGCGAGGACGCCGACCTCCGCTCCTGAGCCCGCTCCCACCGAGAGTGCCGGTTCCCCACCACTCGCGGTGAGACGAGGCGCGCCCTCCAGGAGTCAGACTCCGGCGACCTGCTGCACGATGTTGGCGATCGTTCCACCCCATATCAGCGACGCGACGCCGAACATCAGAGCGGCGGCGATGGCTGTGACCACCACGCCGCCGACGAGGATGAGCAGCATGCGCACGAGCACGACTGCTCGGCTCTGCCGCTCGTCGGCTTCCGTGCTGTAGGCGTTCCTGATGAACGAGACGACACTCATGGCACCCCCGGATGAACTCACCGGCCGTGTCTCACGCCCCGAGACACGGCCTAACCACATTGCGGGTGAGCTCCGTTGTTCGCCCACTCATCAGTGTGCGGCGACGGGCAGGGGACGGCGTCGGAATCTGCTGAAGGCGCTCTAAGAGGTTCGTTGCCGTTCCGTGACCTGAGCCGGGCTCAGGCGCGCTTCACGGGTCGCAGCGATCCCGCCACCGCGAACGCCGCGAGCATGAACACCACGACGAGCCAGAGCGAGTTCAAGAGGCCGACCGACTCGGCGAGCGCACCGATCACGGGCGGTCCGGCGAGGTTGGCGAAGTATCCGACGGATGCCACGACGCTGACCCGCGCCGCCGGGTTCGGTCCGCTCTCGGCCGCAGCCGACATGCCGAGCGGGAAGCCCATCGAGACGCCCACCGACCACAGCAGCACGCCGATCAGCACGAGCCACACGTTGCCGCCGAGGATGAACAGCACCACGCCGACCACGCCGAGCGCCGTCGTGCAGCGAATGGTCCAGACGCGACCGAGGCGATCGACGGCCGGCCCGCCGAAGATGCGGGTGAGCGCCTCCCCCACGGCGAACACCGTGAAGAACAACGCCGCGATCGCCGCGGTCTGGCCGTGGTCGTTGTGCACGGCCAGCGTCATCCAGCTGTTGGCGGAGCCCTCCCCGAGCTCGACCCCGAGCATGACGACGCCGATCAGCAGCAGCCGCCAGTCGAGCCATCCTCTCGCCCACTGCACCACTCGCTGCCAGCGGGTCAGCTCGGCCTTCGGCTCTTCTGCACGCGGCCCCGGCGCGATCGACGGGGCGACCACGAACGCCAGCAGGGCGATCACGACGGCTTCGCCGATGAACTGGGCGGACGGTGTGATGCCCACGGCGGCGCACAGCGCGCCGATGCCCGCACCCACCGCGGCGCCGACCGACCACGCGCCGTGCATGAGCGGCATCAGCGTGCGCTTCGCCCTGCTCTCCACGGCGGATCCCTCGACGTTGATCAAGACGTCGAGCGTGCCGATGCCGAAGCCCACGATGACGAAGGCGACCACGGTCACCGGAATCGATCCGGCCGCGACGCCCACGCCCATCAGCGCCATCGCGACGGCGACGACGAGGATCGCGCCGCCGAGCGCGCGTCTGCTGCGCAGGTAGTGCAGCAGCGGAGTGGATGCCACGAGCCCGCAGATCGAGCCGATGGTGACGCATCCGAGGATCACGCCGATCATCGCGGTGTCGGCACCGAGGTCGGCCTGCACGGCGGGGAGCCGCGGACCCCACGAGGCGACGGTCACGCCGCCGATCGCGAAGGCGAGGATGACCGCGTTGCGCCAGCGGCGCAGGGCGCGGGCGTCGACGGTGACGAGGGTTTCAGACATCGGGGGCTCTCTTTCCCCCGCTACCCTGCCACAATCTCGAATCGATTCGAAAGTCGCCGACGAAGGCCGGCGAGCGAGCGCCGCACCGGCGTGCCCCGCCCGGCACCCTTTCGGAGCCGGACGGGGCAGAGCACCTCACTCGTAGCGCAGCGCTTCGATCGGATCCTGGCGCGAGGCTCGACGAGCCGGGAGGGTTCCGGCGACGAAGCTGATCGCCATCACGACCACGATGATCGTGGCAACGGATGCCACGGAGAACTGCAGCAGGTGCAGGCCCGGCAGGTCGGAGAGCAGGGTCGCCGACAGCCGATTGCTGATCAGCGTGCCGAGCCCGATCGCCGCCAGCGCCCCGATCGCGCTGCCGAGGAAGCCGATGAACACGGCCTCCATGCTGAACAGGGCGAAGACTCGTCCGCCGCCCATGCCCATCGCCTTCATCAGGCCGATCTCCCTTGTGCGCTCCTGCACGCTCATCAGCAGCGTGTTCACGATGCCGAAACCGGCGGCGATGAGCGCTATCACGGCGAAGGCATCCAGCACGCCGACGATGCCGTTGATCACCGTGAGCAGGCTGCCCAGCTGGTCGTCGATGGTGAGGCCGGTGAAGCCGGCATCCTTCAGGTCCGCCTTGATCTTCGCGATCTGCTGCGGGGTGGCATCCTTCGCGAACGTGGCCGTCGCACTGCCGTAGGTGGTCGCGACCGCTGTCGGCTTGCCGGTGGTCTGGGCGGTCTCGAGTGCGCTGCGCAACGTGTCGTTCACGGAGGCACCCGAGGTGAACAGGGTGGCGTTCTGGATGCCCACGATCGTCGCCTGCACCTGGTGCATCGTTCCCAGGTAGTCGCCGATGCCGATCGTGACTGTCTTGCCGACGGCATCCTTCGCGCTTCCGAGCCCGAGGTTGTGCAGATAGGTGGTGGGCAGCACGATCTGGTTGTCGCCGGCGGTGTTGTCCAACTGTGCGCCGGAGGCGAGGTCGGCGCTCACGTTGCGCACTGCGTTCAGGCTGAGCACCCACTTGCCGTTGTCGGAGTAACTGATCCACGACGGGTCGACTCCGGTGTTGCCGCTGGCGGAGGTGATGCCGTCGACATTCTTGATGGCGGTGATGTCGTCTGCGCTCAGTGCGGCGGAGCCGCCTCTGGCAAGGCCGGCCGGGCCGCCCCCCGAAGCGGACTGCGCCGTGTCCGGGTCGTACTTCTGCGGGCCTGACCCTGTCGACGACTGTGCGCTGGCGGTCTTGGTCACCGTCAGCGAGTTGGTGGCCCCGATCGCTCCCACCTGGGTGGTGATGTAGTCGGAGATGCCCGTGCCGATGGCCGAAGTGAGCGTGAGGGTGAACGCGCCGATGAAGATGGCGATCACCGTGAGGGTGGTGCGCAGCTTGCTGCGGAACGTGTTCGCGACAGCGGATGCGATCAGGTCGCCGGTCTTCATGCCGCCACCTCCGAGACATCCGAGATGCGCCCGTCGCGCATGGTCACGCTGCGCTCGCAACGGGACGCCAGGTCGGCGTCGTGCGTGACGATCACGAGCGTGATCCCCTTCTCGCGGTGCAGCCCGAACAACATGCCCTCCACCTCTGCGCCGGTTGCGGAATCGAGGTTGCCGGTGGGTTCGTCGGCGAAGATCACCTTCGGCTCGTTGACCAGTGCCCTGGCGATGACGACGCGCTGCTTCTGACCGCCGGAGAGGTCGTTCGCCCGGTTGCGTGCCTTGTCCGCCAGCCCGAGCCGGTCCAGAGCATCCATCGCACGCCGCTTGCGCTGGGAACGCGCGACGCCGGCGATCACCAGCGGCAGCGCCACGTTGTCGAGCACGCTGGCGTGCGCGTTGAGGAAGAACTGCTGGAAGACGAAGCCGAACTCCTTGTTCCGCAGGCGATTCAGGTCGCCACCGCGCACATCCTTCGCGTCCCTGCCGTCGACCAGCACCGAGCCGGACGACGGCCGGTCCAGCAAGGCGAGCAGATGCATGAGGGTCGACTTGCCCGACCCGCTCTTTCCGACGATGGCGAGGCTCTCGCCCGCCATCACATTCAGCGACACTCCGCGCAGAGCCTCGAAGCGGTCGGCGCCGCTCCCATAGGCCCGGCGGAGGTCGCGGGCTTCCAGTACCGCTGACATCCTGTCCGTTCTCTTCCGTGCGGGTCGTTCGCAAGGTGCGCCGAGTGCCGCCATTCCAGTGTCGGAATCGGCTGCCCGTCAGTCGTCCCGCGGTCGCGGACTCTTCGGTACCGCCTTCGCGGTATGCCGGTGACGACGAAGGGTGGATGCCCGTTGCCGCCCCCTGCGCAATGCTTGACGTGGACAGACCTGCCCAGACCAGCGCGCCCAGACCAGAC
The DNA here is from genome assembly GCF_007859675.1 of Humibacter ginsenosidimutans. Lineage (GTDB taxonomy): Bacteria > Actinomycetota > Actinomycetes > Actinomycetales > Microbacteriaceae > Humibacter > Humibacter ginsenosidimutans. The sequence continues at coordinate 3,159,047 of NZ_CP042305.1, read as the reverse complement.
GGGCCAGCCAGGCCCGGCCCGCGCGCCCGAGGCATAGAAATGGAGGACGGATGCCTGCACCTGCCCGCGCCTCTCGCGCCCGCGACATCGCGGTCGACGTGATCGTGTTCGTGGTGGTGTGCCTTGCGGCGTTCGTCCCCATGGGCAGGGGCGCCACCGAACCGCACGGACTCGTCGTGCTGCCCTACATGGCGGAGGCCGGTCTCGTGCTCTTCGCGCGCCGCAGGTTCCCGGTCATCGTGCTCGTGATCTGCGTGCTCATCGGACTGTTCGCCGCTCTGATGGGAATTCCGCACTCGCCGGGGTTCGCGCTGCCCGTGGCGATCGCCATGTATACGGTCGCTCGCTACCGTTCCAGGGCACTGACCGTGGGCCTCGCCATTGCGCTCATCGTGCTCCTTCCCCTCGAGGAGCTCGTCATCGCCGGGGCGGGCTTCGGCGCCGGGGATGTCACAGCTCCCGCCACGCTGCAGCCCGCGGTGCTCGTGGCGTTCGCCGCAGCACTGGGGTCCGCCATTCGCTCGTACTACGACGCGCTGGAGTCCGCGCGCGAACGTGCCCGACGCGCCGAGGAATCGCGGGAGGCCGAGGCTCGGCGCCGGGTCGCCGAGGACCGTCTGGCCATCGCACGCGACCTCCATGACTCGGTCGCGCACCGCATCGCCGTGATCAACCTGCAGTCGGGAGTCGCCGCCCGTTCACTGCGAGGCGCTCCTGACGAGGCCGAGCGGGCCATCGCCGTCGTCGGTGAGGCAGCACGCAACGTGCTCACCGAGCTCAACGACATGCTCGGCCTGCTGCGCAGCACATCTGACCGCGACATCGTCGACGAACCTGACTTCGAACGCGTCGAGGGGCTGCTCGCACTCTTCGCCAGGAGCGGCCTCAAGGTGCGGGTGCACGCGCTGGGCGACCCGTATGAGCTGGATATCCGTACGGGACCGACCGCCTATCGCGTCGTACAGGAGGCGCTGACCAACGCGTACAAGCACGGCCCGGAGCGCACTGCCGACCTGGAACTGACCTACTCCGCCGACACCCTCACGATCCGTGTCACCAACCCGGTCACCGACGCCGCTCCGTCCTCGAACAGCGATGGCCACGGCCTCGTCGGCATGCGCGAGCGCCTTGCCGAGATCGGCGGCACGCTGAGCCTGGACCGTTCGAACAGCCGCTTCGAGCTCACTGCCACTCTGCCGGTCCACGAGGGTGCACGATGATCCGCGTGCTCATCGCCGACGATCAGGCGCTCATCCGATCGGCAGTGGTCGCGCTGCTCCGTCATGAAGACGACGTCGAGGTGGTCGGCGAGGCCTCCGATGGGTCGCAGGCGGTCGCGATCGCGCGGCGCGAGCATCCGGATGTCGTCCTCATGGACCTGAGGATGCCCGGCACCGACGGCATCGCGGCGACGCGGCAGATTCGGGCGGACGATGGGCTCGACTCCGTGCGCGTGCTCGTGCTGACCACCTTCGAAGACGAGGAGAATGTGCTCTCCGCGCTACGCGCCGGAGCCGCCGGATTCCTCGGCAAAGGGGCCGACCCTGTCGACATCGTGCGCGCGGTGCGCACCGTGCACGCGGGCGACGAGCTGCTGTCGCCGACCGCGACGCGGACGCTCATCAGGCGATCGCTCGAAGCACCACAGGCATCCGGACCTGCTCGGGCGCTGCCGCCGGACCTCACCGAACGCGAGACAGAGATCCTCGCCTTGGTCGGCAGAGGGCTCTCGAACGACGAGATCGCCACTGCCCTGTTCATTTCGCCTGCCACGGCGAAGACGCACATCAACCGGGCGATGACGAAGCTGGGTGCCCACGACCGGGCCCAGCTCGTGATCGCCGCCTACGAGTCGGGGCTGATCGCGCCGGGGTCGGAGTAGGTCGCCGCGCGCTCGTAGCTGCCGGCCGAAGCGGCGATGGTGCCCGGCCCGACACGAGCCTGGCAACTGGGCCTAGCGTGGTCACCGTGGAACTGATCGTGCTGGGAGTCAACGCGCCAGAGCGCCGGCCGTATCGCGGCGGCCTGGGCATCTCCAGGTTCCGCGGCATCGGGCCGCTCACCGCGCACAGTCCGGAGGACTTCGTCGCGTCCGCCACGGAGGTGTACTCGGGCGGTGGCGTCGGACTGACGACGCTGCCCGACGGGCGGCTGTTGCGCGACACGATCGCCGACGATCCGCCGGCCTGGCTCGGCCCTGACCAGCTCGCCGCGCACGGGCCGGTTCCCGCGCTCCTCGTGAAGATCCTCGACACCCGGGAACGCCTGTTCGCCCACTTCCACCCGGGCGACGGGTTCGCCCGTGACGTGCTCGACCGTCCCTTCGGCAAGACGGAGGCGTGGGCGATCATCGCGACCGACGGCCCCGCGACGGCCCACCTCGGATTCTCGCGCGACGTGAGCGAGTCGGAGGTGCTGCGGTGGTTCGCGACCCAGGATCGCGAGGCGATGCTGTCGGCGATGAACGGCATCCAGGTGTCCCCAGGCGACACCCTGTTCGTTCCGGCGGGCCTGCCGCACGCGATCGGCGAGGGGATCACCCTCATCGAGCTGCAACAGCCCGTCGACCTCTCGATCATCCTGGAGTGGCAGGGCTATCCCGGCCTCGACGCTTCGAACGCACTGCTCGGCCTCGATGCGGAGACCGCCCTGGCCGGCCTGGATCGCTCCGCCTGGAACGCCGATCGCCTGCAGCAGCTGCGCACGTCGAGGATCGCGGATGACGCGACTCGCCTCTTTCCGCAGCAGGCGGATGCCTTCTTCCGCGCCGACCTCCACACCCTGCCGTGCCGCTGGGACGCGGACTTCGCGGTGCTGGTCGTGCTCGACGGTGCGGGCGCACTGCGCTGGGCGGGCGGCCACGTCGAGCTGGCACCCGGCATGACCGTGCTCGTGCCGTGGGGCGCCGGACCGACATCGGTCGAGGGGGATGTCTCGGTGCTGCGGTGCCGGCCGCCGGCACCGCAGGCCGCGTGACGCGGCGCAGGCGGAACGGCGTCGGGTCTGGAGTCGTCAAGCATGCGTCGACCAACCCGATGTCTGAACGTCCAGCCCTGTCTGTCGACACCGTGGTTGCCGGATCACGCCGGGACGGCCTGCAGATCCGTTGGCTCGCCCGTCGCGATCGACCGATACGCGCCGTCGATCAGCGTGACGCCTGCCAGACCAGCTGAGCCATCGGGCTGCGTTCCTGTGGCACGCTCGGCGACCGCAGCGACGAAGGTGTCGATCAGTCGCTGGTCGAGCGAGATGCCATAGCCGTAGGAGAGCGCTCCGCGGTCATTCCAGCCCTCGATGATGCCTGCGAATGGCATGATCTCCGCGGCACCCTTTGTACCGACGACGGCGAGCGTCACGAGGTCTCCGACGTCGGCCGACCCGGCGGGCCGCGACCAGGAGCAATCGACCGATGCGATGACGCCGCTCGGGTACCGCAACGAGATGAGTCCAGCAGTCTCGATGCCGCCTTCACGGCCGCCCGGGATGCTGTTGGCGACCGCATACACCTCCTCGGGCGACTCCTCGAGCAGATCGGTGATGAGGTCGGCTGCGTGCACCACATGGTCGGTGACCGCTCCACCGCCGCTCAGCACGGGGTCTGTGAACCACGCTCGTGCGGTTGGGATGCCACCGCAGTTCGTCGCGTTGACCGAAACGATGTCGCCCAGCTCACCACGGCGCACGATCGCGCGGAGCTGCGTGTATGCGGTGGAGAAGCGCACCGGGAGCGCTGTCATGAGCACGATGCCGGCGTGCCGAGCCGCCGCGAGCATCGCGGCAGCATCGTCAGGCGACGTCGCGAGTGGCTTCTCACAGAGCACATGGATGCCCAGCTCGGCAGCACGAAGCACCAGCGCGCGATGCCGCACGTTCTCGGCGCACACGATGACGGCATCCGGATGCCACGCCCAGACATCCTCATACGAGTCCAAGTAGTCGATGCCGAGCTCGGCGGCGAGCCTGGCACCCCTGGACTCAGCGCCGTCGTCGACGGCATCCGGGTCGGTGGCGACGAGCTCGAGGCTGGTGTGGTGCTGCAGCGCAGCGATGTACTCCAGCGCATGCGTGTGCGCCAGCGATAGGACCGCGATCTTCATGCCGCTGAAACCTCTTCTTCGTTGGTGGTCAGTTCGATCGCCCGCCCGCTGCCGGCCGAGCGCGCGACGGCATCCGCGATGCGGATCGCCTCGACGCCGTCGCGTGCTGTCACGCGGGCATCGAATCCCTCGTCGATGGCGCGCACGAAGTCCGCCAGCTCGGCGCGGTACGGGTTCGTCGCCGGATCGAAGTCGGGCAAGATGTCGTCGGCGTCGCTCGGGATGCCGACGCGCGTGTAAGTGGGCCTGGTCGCGGAGTCCGATCGCAATGTTCCCCGCGACCCGGAGACGTCGAACTGCGTGCGGAACTCGATGGGCGCCGTCGTCCAGGTCGCCGTGAGTTGCGAGATGGCGCCTGACGCGTGCGTCAGTATCGCCTGCGTGCTCTCGTTGCCCTGGTGCGAGCGCGTGCGTGCGAAGACCCGCACCACGTCGCCCGCGGTCCAGCGGGCGACATCGATGTCGTGGATCATGAGGTCGAGCAGAACACCTCCGGACTTCTGCCTGTCGAGATACCAGCCGTTCTTGGGACTCTGTCCCTGCCTGGTGAAGCGCTGCACACCGATGTCACCGAGCGCACCGGACTCGATCGCGCCGTGCAGCGCGACGTAGTCCGGGAAGTACCGCACCACGTGTGCAGGGAAGAGCGGCACTTCCGCCCTGCCGAAAGCCTCGGCGAGCGACTCGGCGTCCTGGAGCGTGCGCGCCAGTGGTTTCTCGCAGATCGTCGGAAGCCGATGCCGAAGCGCTTCCATGGCGAGCGACGAATGCACTGAAGTCGGCGCGCAGACGTCGACCAGGTCGACGCCCTCCAGCAACTCGTCGAGGGATTCGACGACCCGGCCTCCGCCGTGCCGCTGCACCAACCGTGGTGCGTCGTCGGTGACCGAGTACACGAGCACGTCGAAGCCGAGGTCGAGCCACGCAGGGAGGTGCGCGTTCGCGATGCCGCCCGCGCCGATGAGGCCCACTGTCTGATTCATCGACTGAAGATTCCTTTCGAAAGGTCGAACGTGAAGTCCCTGAGCAACGAGAGATTCATTTGCCGATGCCCTCTGTCATGCCGCTGACCACCCGTCGCCCGACCCAGAAATAGAGGATGACCATCGGTGCCACGACGATGACGATGCCGGCGAAGAGCCCGCCCCAGTCAGACGTGTATTGCATGTCGGAGTAGAAGTTCAGCAGTGCGACGTTGAGCGTCTGCATGCCCTGATTCGGCACCAGCAGGAGCACGATCATCGTCTCGTTCCAGAGGCCGAGCACATTCAGCACCGTGACGGTCGTGATGCCCGACTTCGCCAACGGAACCATGATCGAGAGGAACGTGCGGAACGATCCGGCGCCATCGAGTGCGCCGGCCTCCTCGAGCTCCGACGGCAACGACCTGAAGTACCCGACGAGCACGAACACGCTGAACGGCAGGCTGAGCGCCACGTAGAAGATGGCGACTGTGATGCGCGGGTCCCAGGCGCCGGTGATCCACTCGACCATGAAACGCGAGAGCCCCACGCTGATGAGCACCATCGGCACCGCGAACGCCTGGAACGGCACGCTCATGCCCGCGGAGAACAGGGAGGTGATCGGGCCGGCCGACCTCCCTCCGAGTCTGGCGAGCGCGTAAGCCGCCGGCACGCTGAGAGCCATGATGACGGCCACCGACACGGCCACCAGAACCACGGTGTTGAGCGCGGCGACACCGAGACCCGAAGTCGTCAGCGCTGTCCAGAAGTTGTCCCAGTGCCATGTGGTGGGAAGGCCGAGGGGATGCGCGAAGATGTCTCGCGAGCTCTTCACGGAGTTCAGGAAGATCCACACGAGCATGGCCAGATTGAAGACGACCCATAGCCACAGGGATGCCTTCAACGCGAACGCCACGAAAGTGCTGAGGGCTGCCGACAGCGACGGCCGACCGATGCGGGGAACGGTGCTCACGTCACATCTCCAACGCTTCGCGGCGCGAGATCCTGCGGGACAGCAGGATCAGCACGACGGTGATGGCGGTCATGATCACGCCGATGGCGGCGGCCGAACCCAGTTGCGGGATGCCGCCTGCCGGGCCACCCGTCACACGCAGGTACTGCTCGACGGCGAGTGATCGCGCCTCGAGCGGCGGCGTTCCTGCGGTGCCGGTGAACGCGATGATGATCTCGAACGTCTTGATCCCGGCGATCACCCACAGAACGGCGGCCACCGAGATCATGTCCCGCGTCAGCGGAAGCGTGATGTGGCGGAACTGCTGCAAGAGGTTCGCCCCCTCGATCTGCGCCGACTCGTAGAGGCTGGCGGGGATGGCGTCCACTGCCGACATCAGGAGCACGACGTAGAAGCCCGCTGCACTCCAGGTGAGGCCCACCATGATCACCTGCAGGATGTTCTCCGGCGCCAGCCACGGCCGCTGCAGGCCGTCGAGCCCGAGCAAGCCGAGCAGCGTGTTGATCATGCCCTTGGGGTTGAACAAGAACGACACCGAGAGACCGATCGCGATCGGCGAGATGATGTAAGGCACGAAGACGGCCGAACGAATGAAGCTGTGCCCCTTGGTGCTGCGCAGCACGATCATGGCGCCGCACGAGACGAGGAAGATGGCCACGCCGACCACCGCCGTGAGCACCAGGGTGTTCCAGAACGACGACAGGAACACCGGGCTTGTGAAGAGATCGACGTAGTTCTTGACGCCCACCCAGTGAAAGGCTGATCCGAGGCCGGCCCATGACGCGAAGCTCAGCGTCATGCCGTAGAGCGCCGGCACGATGAAGAGCACCACGTACACGATGAGTGCCGGCAGAAGCAGCGGCATGTACATGCGCCGCCGCGCCCGATCGAGCGCTCCGCCTACGCGCCCGCGGCGCGAGGGCCGGGATCGATCGCTGCTGGATGAACCCGACTCCTCGTTCCGGGAGCGCCGCCCGACCCCGGTGACGGGCGCGTTGTCTGTGAGCGTCACGACGGTCTACTTGCTGAGCAGGGCCGCTGTCTGCGCCTTGCCTTGTGCCAAGAACTGGTCCACGTTCAGCGAACCGCCGATGAACTTGTCGTCGAGCGGCAGGAAGACGTCGTTCCACCACTGCGCCGCAGTCGTCGCGACGCCGTCGAAGTCCAGGCTGATCGTGGTCGTCGAGCCGATGCTCTTCTTGAGGCCGGCCAGGGCGGCGGGCGCGGGCGAGTCGGCGCGCGCGGGGATGTTGTCGGCATCCGTCGCGATGCGGTCTCCGTACTTCTTCTGCATGGCGAATGCGAGGAACTGCGCGATCTGCGCCTGCTTCTTCGAATTCGGGTTGGCCGCCCAGCCGAGCGCACCGACGGTGACGACGCTCGGCTTGCCGGCCGTCACAGGCGGGAACGCCATGACCTTCGGCTTCTGCGTCGAGCTGCGGGATGACGCGGTCTCGCTGGCGAGCCACGTTCCGTTGAGGTTGTAGAGCTGCTCGCCGCGGGCCCACGCGTTCTGAGCGTCAGGGTACTTCGTGGCCATGTAGTCCTTCTGGAACAAGTCGTCGGCCACGAGCTTCTGCAACTCCTCCGCTGCTTTGCGCACAGCGGGCTTGTCCCAGGCCGACGCACTCGTCGACAGGCTCGCGAGCGTGCCGGGGCCACCGGTGGCGAGCATCAACTGGAAGATCCAGAACGCGTTGTAGGAGTTGACCGTTCCGTCGAGTGCGATCGGCTGCTTGCCCGTCGATGCCTTGCTCTGCTTCGCGTGGTCGAGGAAGTCGTCGAACGTGGCCGGCGGATTCGTGCCGAAGTCGGTGTCGACGGCGGCGTCGTACCAAAGGCCTTCGGAGAAGACGGAATGCGGCACGAAGCCGTAGCCCTTCTTGTCGGAGATGGCCTTCAGCACACTCTTCGGCAGCACCTGCTTGATCGTCTTGCCCTCGCCGGGGATCTCGGTGTCGAAGATCGCCGACATGTCACCAAGCGCTCCCGCTGCGCGGAACTCCGCCGTGTGGTCGATGGACGAGTCGTAGATGTCCGGCCCAGACCCTGTGGCGATGGCGTTCTTCACCTGGGTCTCTTCGCCGTTGCCGATCCATTGCACGGTGACCTTCTGGCCGGTCTTGGCCGCGTAGTCCTTGATGATGGAGTTGAACAGCTTGGCCTGCGGTGTGCCCGCCGCCCACTTGCCCCAGTAGACCAGGGGCGCCTTGGAAGCGGAGCCGGCGGAAGTCGATTGCAGGTTGGTTCCGCAACCGGCGAGCAGGAAAGTGGTGGCTACCGCTCCGCCCGCCATGAGAAGCGAACGGCGGCTGAGTGCGGCAGTGGGGTGCTGTGGCATTGGGGGTCCCAATCTTCAGTGTGATCGTCGATGATCCTGTGCCGGCAACGTGCCCGGTGGGATGTGAAAGCATTATAAACACAGTTTCTGTTTTAATTCCATCTCACTAAGGTGAAGCCATGAACGTGCTCCTCGATCGTGGGCAGACGCTCCTTCACAACGCGGGGGATCAGTCTCGGCTGCGCCGGCTGAACACCCTCGCTGTCATCGAAGCGATCCGCGATGAAGCCCTCACCATTCCGCTCACAGCCAAAGCGACAGGGCTCTCGAAGACCTCGACGGACTCGCTCATCGCGCACCTCGTGCAGCTGGGCTGGGTCGTGCCGGTCGACCCGCTCGCACCGAGCGGAGCCGGTCGACCTGCCACCAGATATCGGTTCAAAGCGGATGCCGCAGTCGTTCTGGGCATCGATATCGGACGCCACACCGTGCGAGCCGAGCTCGCCGATCTGAACGGCGAGGTGTTCGCTTCCGCTGACGCGCCGGCGAGCGAGGATGACGGCCCCATCGACGTTCTCGCATCCGCAGTTCGCCTCGCAGACGAACTCCTCACTCGCGCCAAGCGCGAACGGTCGTCAGTGTGGGCGATCGGCGTCTCCGTACCCGCGGTCGTGTACCAGGATGTGATCACACGCGGCCCGTCCGGTTGGGCGGGCATCAACGTCAAGGACGTTCTGAGCACGGACTTCGAATGCCGCATCGTCGTCGAGAACGACTCGAACCTGGCCGCATTCGCCGAGGCGTGGAAAGGACGGGCGTCCGACGTATCCGACCTGGTCTACATCCACTCCGGCAATCGCACGGGAAGCGGCTTGGTGATCAACGGGTCGCTGTTCCGCGGCTCGAACGGGGCCGCCGGCGAGATCGGCGCCATCCACGAGGTGGGCTGGCAGACCGCCCAGAAACACTTGCACGCCGTTCAGCTCGAGGACGGGTCCGTCGTCGACCGCGAAGCGGTGTTCAAGGCCGCCGCCGACGGCAGCGTCTCAGCGCTGACCGCGGTACGCCGATTCAGCGAAGACATCGCCATCGGCGTTGCGGCCTTGGTTCTGACCGTCGATCCCGAGATCGTCGTCGTCGGCGGCGGCAACGTGCGGGCCGGCGATGTCTTTCTCGAGCCGCTGCGGCGTCGCGTCGAAGAACTCTGCATCGCCAGGCCGGTACCTCAGATCCTGACGTCGGCGCTCCGCGAACGCGCATCTATCACAGGCGCCGTCGGGTATGCGGCGACAACGGTGCAGGAGCTGTTGCACGCAGCGGCGGGAAGCGGCGGCAACCTGCCGAGCGCCGACATCCCTCCGTCGAAGTGGACGAAGCAGCTCGGCTGACACGTCGCTCGCTGTCACGCCACGTCGCGCACGAATGCCCGGCATGACCGACCGGGCTCCGTACGCGACGCGGCAGCACCTCGCGCCATCGGGCAGCTGATGGCACGAGAGCAGGTGCGGATGCCCGCCGCAGCAGGCAGGCATCCGCACTCCTCTCCCCACCCCGGACTATGACGTCTTCGGCTGCTGCACGATGAACGCGTCGACGATGGTGAGTCTCCCGGAATCGTCGCTGTTCGTCACACGGATGGTGTGCTCTCCGGGCGCGAGGTCGCGCACGACGAACACCGGCTGCTGCACCATTCGGAGCGATGTGTTGCAGTTCACCGTGGCTCGCTTCACGCCGTCGATCGAGATGTCGGTGTTGCCCATGTCGCGAAAACGCTCGGTCAGAAGCGCCACGCCTGTGCCTGTGAATGTGTATTCGGCGTAGTCGCCCGCTGTCGTGGCGTAGTGCACGTCGTCATCGAAGTCTCCGAGGTCGCGCTCACCGTTGTACCCCCAGTCGCCCGAGTAGGTGATTGACGCATCCGTGTCGTTGACCGTGGTGAGAGTGACGCTCGGGTCCGTGACGGTGACCGTCACGCTCGAGGTCAGACCGTCCAACGAGACCGTGAGCGACGCCGTGCCCCACCCCTTCGCGGTGATCGTGCCATCCGACGCGACAGTGGCGACGGAATCATCTGAGGACGAGTAGATGACACCGTCGGTGACGGGCGTGCGCGTGCCGTCCATGCTGATCTCAGTGGCCGTCAACGTGCCGGTGTCACCGACCGTCAACGAGCTGGGTCCGGCTGCGCTCACTGCCTTCAGCACGTCGGTGGTCGCCGTGAGGCCGAACTTCTCGAACAGCACGCCCGCACTCGTGCGTGCGCTCTCGCCGATGAACCGCAGATTGTGGATGCCCGCCGTCATCGCCACCCAGGTGGAAACGTCTTCGAAGTGGCCGTCCCCGCCCGTGTCCGGCACGTTCACCGTGGTGGCGTCGCCGTCGACGTCGAACTGCAGCCGCTGCGCTTCGTCGGACGCGACGCGCAGATCGAGCTTGTAGTACCCCGTGTACGGTACGTCGATGTTCTCGTAGCGCAGGTAGTCCTGCTGGTCGATGCTCCCGACGGCCGCGACAGGCTTGCCGTCGTCGTGGTAGGTGCCGCTGACGACGCCGGTGTCGGGGCCGTCCCAGCTGTACTCCTTCGCGAGGTTCCACTGCATGTTGTAGTCGCCGGCCGCGATGGTCGCGTGGTAGTCGCCCTGCCGGTCGAATCGCATCCAGTTCCACACGATGTTGGAACTCGCCGAGATCCAGACCACCTTGAGCGTGTGCGTTCCCGCCTTCAGCGGCACGAAGAAGTTCTCCGTCTTGGCCGTGGTCACACCGCCGGTCGGTTCGAGCGACAACGCGCCCGTGGCATCCTTGCCATCCACTTCGAGACGGAACGACAGCGGGTCGCTGTTGGTCGTGGAATACCGGAACTGCATGAGGTACGTGGCTGTTGCAGCGACGTCGACGTTGTCGTAGCTCAGCCAGTCCCCTGAGTCGATCACGGAGACGCCCGGCGTCCCGTCGTCATCCACATCATCGAGCGCCTTCAACCACGTGCCGCTCTGGTCCGTGGCCGACTCCGCCTGGATCGTGAATTCGTCGGGGTTCGCGAGTGTGAAGCGCATCCAGTTCACGAAGAACCAGCTGCCGTCGTCGCGCACCAGCTTGATGGTGTGCCTGCCCGCGGTGAGCGGAAGCTCGCGTTCGATCGTGCTGTACACGTTGTATCCGCCGGTATCGGGTGTGGCGATGGAACCCAGGGCGTCCTTGCCGTCGACCTGGACGCTGAAGTGGTCGCCCTGCGAGGCCGATACCCGGAACTCGACTCGGTAGGTGCCGGTCGTCGGCACCTCGACGTTGCCGTACTCCGCCCAGTCACCCGCCTGACCCATGTAGAGCGCGCCGAAGCCGCCCTCGGCTGGAGGCTCGACACCGTATGCGCCCTGGGCGCCCGTGTAGTCCTCACCCTCCACTCGGAACTGCGCCTGCGCAGCCTGCGCGACGGCAGTCGGCGCGGACGCCGCGACAGTCACCGGACCGACGGGATAGATCTTGTTCTTGCCGTTCGGCATGGCCAGTTCGATACGCGGCTTCCCGGTCGAATCGACCATGGCCACGGCCAGTGTGTACTTTCCGGCACGAAGGCTGTTCGGGAGCTTGAACGAGGAACGCACCTGGTCGGCGTCGCCCTTGAACCACGTGGTCTCATCGACGGACGCGTCTGTGCCGCTCCAGACGACCCGTCCGCTCGACGAATCGAGCAGATAGACCTTCAGCGGGTACTTCTTCGGGCTGAACCCTGCGCCGTTATTGGTCCAGATCTGCGCCAGGTTCAGTGTGCCGCCCGCCTTCACTCGATCGCTGTATGTGGCCTGCTGCATGAGGAACCGGTATCCGGAATAGCGAGCGAGGGTGGTGAACCACTCCCCGTACGCCTTCTTCATGGCATCCCAGTTCGCGAAGCTGGTGTTGTTGATGCCCTGCAGGTTCGAGTGGTACGCCTCGATCGCGTTCTTCACGACCAGGCGCGGATTGTTGATCATGATGCTGCTGTTCCAGGTCGATCCCTCGGAGACCTGGATGTGGTCGCGGCGTTCCAGCCGATTGATGTACGAACTCTCGCCACTCGTGTCGTACTGCATCCAGGGGAAGGCACTGTTCACGGTGTCGGAGCGGAAGCCCCAGTTCTTGTTCGCGGCCGCCACGTCGTATCCGTAGGCAGTGAAACGTTTGGCCTGTGTGTCGGCAGCAGCGTCGTTCGCGTCGACGTTCGCCCCGGCATTCTGCATCATGACCATCGTCTTGCGGAAGGCAGAACTGTAGATGCCGAGAATGGCGTGCAGGGTCTTGGTGCGTGTCGCATCATCGGGCCAGGGGAAGTTCAATGCGTCGTTCCAGCCCGACCATTCGCCGAACAGCGAGAAGGCCCGCAGGTCGACCCAGGCGATGCCCGTGTTGCCGTCGTAGCGCTTGGCGAAGGCGTGCACGGCCTTCGACAGCGCGTTCAGGTAGATCGGGCTGTAATACAGCGGCTGCTTCGAGTAGTACTGCCCGTTGTATTGCGCGAGGCGATACGGTGCCTTCTCCACGTCGAACAGCCAGGCGGGCGGGTACTGGTACGGGAACACTCCAGGATCGTTCTTCGTGTCGGGCGCATCGGACATCAGCAATTGGATCTCCGCTGTCTTGCCCTGCTGATTGATGCGCTTCATGAACTGGTCGAATCGATGCCAAGAGAACTTGTTCGCTCCAGGCTCGAAGTCGGCCCATGCGACCTGCACACGAACGATGTCCGCATCGTGCGGAATGCGCTTGCGTCCCTCGATGAAGTCCGTGATCGCCGGATCGGTGGTGAACGTGTAGCCCTTGCTCGTCGCCGTCTGAGGACTGTTGATGTCGAACGCCGTGCCCGTATACGGGTTGCCGTGCAGCACCTCGTGCGTATCGGTGAACGTCACGGTTCGTTCGGATGCGTCGCCTGGAGTCGCCGTGGTTGCAACGGCCGCCGTACCGCCAGGCGCCTTTGCGGTCGAGTTCTGGTGAGCGGACGTCGTGCTTGCGGGGGCGACCAGCGCTCCCATGCTCAACACCCCGACGACAATTGTCGCGACGAGACCCTTCATTGATCCACTCCTCCTCGAGTGTCGACAGAGCTCTATTTATTCAGGTTCCGTTTTAATTAATACGGCAGGCAGCGCTTCACCGCAATGGTGGAGGCAGAGATCCCCGTTCCCGGGAGCACATCACCCGAGAGCCGCGGCACACGACATCGGGTTACAGCAACGGACAGCCGCGTCGCCGACAGCGGGACCGCGAGATCCTCGCAGTCGGCGGTCACAGCATCCAGAAGCAGATTCCGGGCACGACAAAAGGACGCGGGCATGCCGCGTCGCAGACGGAACGGTCGCGTCAGCCCGCCGCGCCCTCCCCGGCCACACTGAAGGCGGCATCCGTGATCGCGCGGAGCTCGTCGATGTCGTGCCCCGGCGCGACTCGCCGCAGCACCAATCCGTGCGCTGTCACGTCGAACACGGCGCGGTCGGTGATGATCCGGTCGACGACGCCCGCACCGGTCAAGGGCATGGAGCACTCCTCGACGATCTTGGGCGTTCCGTCTTTCGCGACGTGCTCGGTGATGACGATCACGCGCGGCGTCCCTGCCACCAGATCCATCGCGCCGCCCATGCCCTTCACGAGCTTGCCCGGCACTGTCCAGTTCGCGAGGTCGCCGCGTCCCGAGACCTGCAGCGCACCGAGCACCGCGGTCTGCACATGGCCGCCTCGGATCATCCCGAACGACGTGGCCGAGTCGAAGATCGCGGCACCGGGCAACAGCGTGACCGTCTGCTTGCCCGCGTTGATGAGGTCGGCATCCTCGTCGCCCTCATAGGGGAAGGGCCCCATGCCGAGAATGCCGTTCTCGCTCTGCAGCGTGACATTCACGCCAGCGGGCAGATGATTGGCGACGAGCGTCGGGATGCCGATGCCCAGGTTCACATACTGCCCGTCTTCGAGGTCTTCCGCCGCGATCGCGGCCATCTCGTCACGCGTCCACACGAGGCCGCACCGTCCTCTGCTCGATGTCCTTCTCCCGGATCTCGGCCGCCACGAGGCGCTGCACGTAGATGCCGGGCGTGTGGATGTCGTCCGGTTCCAGATAACCCGTCAGCACCTCCTCCGCCTCGGCGATCGTCACCGTGCCCGCGGTGGCGACGAGCGGGTTGAAGTTGCGGGCCGTCAGGCGGTACCGCAGGTTGCCTTCCGCGTCGGCGGAGTGCGCGTGCACCAGCGCGACATCGGCGTGGATGCCCCGCTCGAGAATGCAGCGCACTCCGTCGAACACGGTCGCCGACTTTCCCTCCGCGACGGGCGTTCCGACGCCGGTCGGCGTGTAGAACGCCGGGATGCCCGCCCCGCCCGCCCGCAGCCGCTCGGCGAGCGTCCCCTGCGGCACGAACTCCACGTCGAGTCCTCCGTCGAGGAACTTCTGCGCGAACAGCCGGTTCTCGCCGACGTACGACGCGAGCACCCGGCTCACCTGCCCGCTCTCGAGGAGCAACCCGAGCCCCTTGCCGTCGACGCCCATGTTGTTGCTCACGATGGTCAGGTCGCGCACGCCCGTGTCGCGCAAAGCGGTGATCAGGCTGGTGGGATTGCCCGAGAGGCCGAAGCCGCCGACTGCGACAGTCATGCCGTCGCGCACGACGCGGCGAGAGCGTCCGCCGCCGTCGGCCAGATCTTGGTGGCCATCACACTCCTTCGTCAGTGGACGTCATTCGAGGACTTCACTCGGCGGCCGCGTGCACCGGCTGCTCCGACCGCTCCGCCTGATCGGTGCGGATCCGGCCCACGAACACGCCTGCCACCGCGGCGAGCAGACCGCAGGCCCCGGCGATCGCGATGGCGGGGCCGAGCCCCGTCGCTCCCGCGATGGCGAAAACCAGCAAGGGGGCGAGGAACTGTCCGACGAATAGTCCGGCCGTCGAGGCCCCCGATGCTCGCCCGCGCTGCTCGTAGGGAAGCCCCTGCACGATCCAGGTCTGCAGTGTCGAGAGCAGGATTCCGCCACCGGCGTTGGCGACCACTGCGCCCACGATCACGACGGGAAGCGCCGTCGAGAGGCCGATCAGCAGCAGTCCGACGCCGAGCACCGCGAACGCCGCGGCCAACAGGATGCGCGGAATCCGTCGCAGCAGAGCGGGGAAGCCCAGTGACGCCAGGGCGAGTGCGAGCGCCGCTCCGGCGCTGATCGCACCGATGGCGGAGGTCTGACTGACGCCCAGCTCCGAAAGACGGAACGACAGCATCGCGACCGGCACATAGAAGACGGCGCCGCCGAGCAGGGTGAACAGGATGGGCGCCAGCAGCCGACGCCACTGAACCGGTGGAAGCGCCTGCCGTTCGGTGCGGGGGCGGTCCTTCTTCAAGACGATGGCCGCGACGATCCCCAGCGGGAGCGCCAGCAGATAGAGCCAGAACGGCGCACGCCAGTTCGCGTCACCGAGCGCGCCGGAGAGCGCGATGAAGACCACGGCGGCCAGCCCGGTCACCAGGTTGAGCAGGCCGAAGTAGCGGGCGCGTCGGTGCCCGTCGAAGAGGTCGGTGATCGTCGCCATCGACGACGAGAAGATCGCCGCCTCGGCGAGGCCGACCGCGACCCGAGAGATGAGGATCGCCTGCAGCGTGGGCAGCCAGAGCGGCGCCGTTCCGACGACCGCATAGGCGAACAGCGCGATGACCAGCACCCGCTTGCGCCCGACGCGGTCGATGAGCCGGCCCGCGAAGAGTGCGGTGAGGCCGATCACGAGGGCCGGGGCGGTTAGGATCAGCCCGACCAGGACCTCGGCCCCCGCCTGATCGGGAAACGCTGCGACCATGGCGGGCTGCACGGGGGCGATGGATGTCGACCCCAGGATCGGCATGCAGGCTGCGGCGAGCAGCACGGCGCCCTGTCCTGTCGACGAGGTGCGGGTACGGGGAACGGGTGCGGTTGCGGTGGACATGCGGGCTCCTTTGCCTGCTCGGGTATGTCGGGGACGGAGGCCCCATCGCCTCCACCCCTGTAGCGCAGAGCGCTATGGCATGTCAGCCATGCCTCAGCTGAGCTGATTCACCAGCCAGTTGATGACCGTCGGGCCCACGGGTCCTCTGCCCATGTGTCCTCCCGGGAACAGCCGCGCCGTCTTGGGGTCGCCGTGCTCGAGCGCGAGGTGGATGTCTGTCGCATCGTTCTGCTGGTCGTCGATGCCGTTGACCAGCAGCAGCGGGCAGCACGGCTGATCCAGCACGCCCTGATCGAGCAGCGACAGCTCGGGACACCTGGCGATGTACTCGTCGAACGTGTGCTCGCCGAAAATGCGCGCCCGAGACGGGCCGAGATCCATCAGATAGGTGCCAGCAGAGCGTGACTTCTCCTGCCAGGCCGGCTGGAAGGTCTTGTGGATGCCGCCACCCCAGTTGACCGCGGCCTTCAGCCGGTCCCTGTGCGTGTGGGCCAGCTTCGTCGACCAGTACCCGCCGAACGACTGTCCGACGATTCCGACCCTGGTCTCGTCGAGGTCGCTGCGCTCGATCCAGTCGAACACCGGAGTCCACATGCGCTCCGCGTCCGGACCGGCGAACACCGGAGCCTCGCCGACACCGGGCATGTCGATGTGGATCGTCGCGACGCCGCGCCCGCGCAGGCTCGCGGTGCGCACGTAGCTCTCTTCCTTCCACATGTCGATGCCGCCCCACACGATGGCGACGGGCGTCGGCCCCTCGACCTCGCGGGGGCGCGCGACGTAGAACACGACCTCCGTACGCCCTTCCCTTCCGCCCTCGGCTGTGGGGATCGCGACGCGTTCCACGGCGGGGTCGTCCAGCGCGACGGCGCGCTGGAACCACTCCCTCGAGAGGTCGTACGCGGCCTGCTTGGCGGGATGGATGGGAGTGGGGAACCGTGCGACGAACGCGAACTGGTAGGCCTGCCACCACGCCTCACGCTCGTCAGCGGTGCGACCGTCGCGATGGGCGGCATCCGCCTGCTCGGCGAACCGGTGAGCGACCTCGAGCCACGCAGCGGCCCAGGCCTCGGGCTCGATGCTCTCGAGCCGGTCGACGACGGGCCTCGCGGCATCCACGTCGATGGCGTTGAACGGGTGCGCTCGTTCGTCGAGATGCGCGTACAGCCACTCCCGCGCGTTCTCGATCGAGCGCTTGCCCGTCGTCGGGTCCACGCCTTCTACCGCCACCGCTGCCATCAGATCTCCTCCGCACGAATCACGTCGTACCTCATCGTCATCACTCCGCCCTCGTCGCCATCAGGCCGTGCAGGGCCGCCTCACGGGCATCCAGCAACGCACGCGTTCCCTCTGCATCGTTCGCGACGCCGAACACGTAGCGGTCGGGCCGAAGGAGCACGGATTCCGCGTCGAACGCGGAGAGCCACGCCTGCAGCGTTCCGCTGTCGTCGATGACGTCTGCCCCGACGACGAACGCCGGCGGGCCGCTCGCTTCCCGGTCTGCGTACGGCGCCGTGGTGATCAGCACCCAGCCGTCGCCCACGATGTCGTCCAGACGACCGTGGCGTCCGTCGGATGCCGTCACCCACGGCTGCGGGAACAGCAGCCCGGTCGCGGGCGACGATCCGGTCTCGTCGAGCACACCGGTGGACAGCCCGGGAATGAGGTCTTTCCACGTCTTCGGGGCTTGCGGCGCCGGGTTCTCCATGAGCTCGCGCATCCTGGCGTCGCGTACCTTCGCCTCGTCGACGTCGAGCACGCAGATGTACCTGCCGTTGGCGACCGACTGCTCGATGATGGCCCGCACGTGGGGTTCGCGCTCGACCTGGTAGCTGTCGAGGAGCTCGTCGGGGACACCATCGCGCAGAACGGCGCGCAGCTTCCACGCGAGGTTGCGCACGTCGCGCATGCCGTGGCACATGCCCTGGCCGTAGAAGGGCGGGGTCTGGTGCGCGGCGTCGCCCGCGAGCAGGATGCGCCCCTGCCGCCAGCGGTCGGCCACGAGTGCGTGGAACCGGTACACCGCGGCTCGGCTGATGGTCAGTCGGCCGTCGTCGTACCACGGGGTCACCTGCCGGATGAGGCTGAGCGCGACCTCCGGCTCCGCGAGGGTGGAGCTGTCTTCTCCCGGAAGGACCATGAACTCCCAGCGGCGGT
Source organism: Humibacter ginsenosidimutans (assembly GCF_007859675.1). Lineage (GTDB taxonomy): Bacteria > Actinomycetota > Actinomycetes > Actinomycetales > Microbacteriaceae > Humibacter > Humibacter ginsenosidimutans. Next base: position 3,140,643 of record NZ_CP042305.1, on the reverse strand, counting down.
GCGCGCGCGGACCGGGCACGTACGTCGCCGGCCGCTGCGGGTCGCAGTACATGATCGAGTAGTCGGGTCCGAGCTCGTCGCTGTCGGCGTCGGCGTCGATCACGATCCACGGCTCATCGAACCCGTAGTCGGTGAGCTCGATTCCGAGCGACTTGCGGATCGTGCTCGTCGATCCGTCGGCGGCGATCACATATCTGGCGCGCTCGATGCGCACCTCGCCCGACTCATTGCCGAGCTCGACGACGACATGATCGTCGAGCTCGGCAATGGACCGGCAGGACCACCCGAAGGCGGTGTGGATGCCGGGGGCATCCTCCGCGCGCCGTCGCAGCATCCTGTCCACCTCGGGTTGGTAGAACATGTAGTGCGGCTTCCAGCCCAGGTCGCCCTCGGTGGCGACCACGCGGAAGTCGCGGATCGGTTCGCCGTCCTCTCCGAGGTGCAGCGCCCCGGACGTGGCCCGGACTCGCGGCTCCAGTTCGTCGGCGAGGCCGGCGAACTGGAAGATCCGCATGATGTCGGCGTCGAAGTGGATGGCGCGAGGCTTCGGGTAGACCTCGGTGGAGGCATCCACCAGCACGACCGACAAGCCGAGCCGGTCGGCGAGCAGAGCCGCCATCGACCCGACCGGTCCGGCGCCCACGACGATGACGTCGGCGACGTCTTCGGAATTCATCGGGCGGCCTCCGCCACGGAGCTCGCCGGAATCGAGAGGTCGCGGAATCCGGCCGGTGGCAGCGGCCCCCACATCACGCCGGATTTCAGCGTGTCCTCCCAGACTTCCGCCTCCCACTCCTCCTCGGTCTCGACCTGCAGCATGTCGGAGGTCACCTCGAGGATCGCGCCGGCCGGGTCGAGGTGATAGGTGAAGATGTTCGCCCCCAGGCCGTGGCGGCCCGGTCCCCAGATGAAGTTCTGGTCACGGGCGGCGAGCAGGTCTCCGAGCCGGGCGAGACCGCGGATGTCGTCGGTCTCGAAGGCATAGTGGTGGATGCCGTTCTTGCCGGCGAACACCGCCACCGTGTGGTGGTTCGGGCTGCAGCGCAGCCAGTGACGTCGATCGAGCACGCTGTCCGACAGGCGGAAACCGAGGATGTCGATGAAGAAGTCCCGGAAGGCCCCCGGATCTTCCGCCGCGAAGCTCAGGTGGTCGAGCGAGCCGATGACGGGACCGGCCTCGCGCTCTGCGGCGTTGCGCACATGGCCCTCGCCGACACCGATCTCGACGGCGACGCCGTTGGGCGCGTAGACCCGCAGGCCATCCCCGTCGAGCTCACGGGCCGCAGTCGCCTCGACTCCGGCCGCGTCGATCCGACGGCGGATCTCCGCGAGGTTCGCCTCTGTGGTGTGCAGCGCCATGAAGTCGAACTCCGAGGCATCCGCCTGGCGCAGAACAAGGCAGGCGCTCTGACCCGGCAGCGCCAGCGCGATGGACGACTCGTCCCGGTCGGCGATCTGCAGTCCGAGAACGTCGATCGCGTGCGCGGCCGACTTCTCGAGGTCGGGCACGCGGAATCCGGCGCGCACGAGGTGGTGATTGAGGAGGTCCAAGGGTCTTCCTTTCCGCACGGCGACCGCGGCTACGCGGTCAGGCCGAGCTGGTCGCGAGCAGCCGACACGTCGGCCACGGTCAACTCGAGCGCCGTGGCGAGCCCGGCCGCACGTCGAACGAGCTGCTCGTTGCTGGTGGCCAGCTCCCCGCGTCGCACGTGGAGGGTGTCCTCCATGCCGGCGCGCGCGTTGCCACCGAGTGCCAGCGCGATCGAGGTGAGCTGGAGATTGTTCCTGCCGATGGCGATGATCTGCCAGATGGCGTCGGTGGGCAGTCGCCGAACGATCGTCGTCAGGTTGTCGGGGGTGGCCGCCATTCCGCCGCGCACGCCCATCACGATGCTGAATTGAAGGTTGCCCCCCAGCAGGCCCTCGTCGCGCAGGCGGAGACACTCGTCGAGGTGGCCGGTGTCGTAGATCTCGAGCTCCGGCTTGATGCCGAGATCTTTCATGCGGGCCGCGAGTCGGCGCACGTCGGCGGGAGGGTTGCGGAACTCCCCGCCGGCGAACGTCATGGAGCAGGGGTTGAGCGTAGCCATCTCCGGGCGCAGCTCGACGAGGCGTTCCCGTTCCTCGAACGGCACCGTGAGGCCGACGCCGGTGGAGAGCTGGATGAGGATGGGGCAGCGGTCGCGGATCAACTCGACCGCACGACGTGCGATCTGCTGGTCCGCGGTGGGGCGCTGGTTCTCGTCACGAAGGTGGATGTGCGCGACGGCCGCGCCCGCCTCGTAGGCGCCGGCGACGGCATCCGCGATCTCTTCCGGACTGGTCGGCAGAGCCGGGTTGTCGCTCTTGGTGGCGATGGGGCCCGTGGGTGCGACGGTGATGACGACGGACATGGTCAGCTCTGTCCATTGTTCGCCGGGTCGAGCAGAGCCGCCTTGATCTCGTCGGAGACGCCCTCCTCGGTGCCGCTGAGCCCCTCGGCGTACGGGAACGACTCCTGCATCGACTGCGGCATGACCGAGTTGCGGTAGATGTTGTTCGCGCCCTTCGCCGGGCTCCAGGTGTTCGCCTGCCACTCGGGCACGTAGTTGCGGTAGCCGCCCGAGTTGAGCTCGATGCGAAGCCCGCTCGGCTCGCGGAAGTAGAGGAAGTTCTGCTCGCCGATGCCATGCATCGAGGGGCCGTATTCGATCGGGATGCCGTGCTCCATGAGCACGTCGGCCGCGATCAGGATCTCCTCGTGCGTGTCGAGCCAGAACGCCACGTGGTTCACGCGGCCGGGGCGGTCGGAGGTGTCGATCACGATGCCGAGGTCGTGCGATTTCTCGTTCGTCGTGAGGAAGGCGAGGATGGTCACCGGCGCCTCGTCGAGGTCGGCGTAGGCCATGATGCGCATGCCGAGCACGTCCGAGTACCACTTGGCCATGCCGCGCGGGTCTTGGCAGGCCACCGTCACGTGATCGAAGAAGCGCGGGGCGCCGGCCTTGTCACTGCGGCGTTCCGGGCGGTCGAGCCAGGTCGACTTGAGCTCGTCGGGCGCCTGGTACAGCTCGATGTCCCAGACGAGACGCGTGCCGTGTCCGTACGGACCGATGAAGTCGTACGAGCGACCGTGGCCGGGGCCTCCGTCGTTCCACGTTCCGGTGATGCCGGCGGCCTCGACGCGGGAGACGGCCTCCTCGAGGTCCTCGGCCGAGTTCGTGCGCCAGGCCATCCAGGCCAGGCCGGGCTCGTCTCCGGACGCCACGATCAGGCTGTAGCGGTGGTAGTCGCCCCACGCCCGCAGATAGACCTTGCCCTCCGCCTCGTCGACGACCCGCAGGCCGAAGCGCTCCGTGTAGAACGCCACCGATGCGGGAACATCCGGGCTGGTGATCTCGAGATGAGCGATCTGAGAGAGATATCGCGACACAGCGTTGGGCCTTTCACTCTTGAGCTCGAAGCCTGTCGGCATCGACATGTCAATGTTTACATGAATGGACACACGCGATCAAGTCCGACGAAGACAGCGGGCGCGTCTTCCATCGAGATACGCATCTGCGGCAGAATCGCGGTTGGCTTGTCGTCGCCCTCACGGCGAACCGGACACCGCGTCAAAATGACCCCCGATTTGGGGACAGCGACCACTGCACGCTAGCGTCGGCTCTCGACACTGCACGGCAGCAGATGGGACACGACGCAAGTGGATGCGGTTGCACTCAAGCGAACCTGGGCTCAGGTGGCCGCCCACGGCGATGCGGTCCCTGGATACTTCTACGCACATCTCTTTCTCGCGCACCCCGAGGTGCGGGATCTGTTCCCCGTCACGATGGCAACCCAGCGAGACCGACTGGTCAAGGCGCTCGGCCGCATGGTCAGCGACGTCGACAACCTCGGCGAGGTCGTGGGCTACATCGAGGACCTCGGTCGCGACCATCGCAAGTTCGGGACGATCGCCGGGCACTATCCGGCGGTGGGAGCATCCCTCCTGGCGACTCTGAAGCACTTTCTCGGCGACACATGGACTGCCGAACTGGCCTCCGACTGGGCCGAGGCGTACGGGATCATCGCAACGACGATGATCACCGCCGCCGAGAACGCCGAGTCGGAGCCGGCAACCTGGGTTGCGGAGGTGGTGTCCACCGAACGGCGCGGCATGGATGTCGGCACGGTCACGATCCGCACCGCGGAGCCCTACGCATACCGTGCCGGACAGTCACTGGCCATCGAGGTTCCGCAACGACCACGCCAATGGCGCTACCTGTCCCCCACGCACACGCCGCGGGCCGACTCCACGATCACCTTCCACGTTCAACTCGTGCCGGGCGGCCAGGTCAGCGGCGCCCTGCTTCGTGATGTGAAGGCCGGTGACCGGGTTCGGCTCGGGCCGCCCATCGGCGACCTGCTCACGCTTCCGCCGCAGAGCGACTGGCCCGACCTTCTGCTCATCGCGGGCGGCACGGGTCTCGCCCCTCTGCTGGCTGTGCTCGACCAGGTCGCCGAGCGGCACAGGTCGAGCGGCACGGGGCCCAATGTCGCGCTTTACCACGGCGTGCGGCACTCATGGGGGTTCTACGCGAAGCGGGAACTCGAACGCTATGCCGATTCGCCGTGGCTGCAGACGAGGTTCGCCGTGTCGGACGATCCCTCGTTCCCAGGGCCACGTGGCTGGATCGGCGACGTGGCGGCCGAAGACGGTCCGTGGCACGGCTTCCTCGCCATGGTCTGCGGCTCGCCAGGCATGGTGAGGCACACCACGAATGCGCTCCTCGACTCGGGAGTGGCATCCGATTGGATCCTCAGCGAGAAGTACGAAGACCCATTCACTCAACCGACCGGCGAGCCGGATGGCCGCACGGGCTCTCCGACAGCCGTCCCGCTAGGCGCAGGACTGAGCATCCAGTAGAGGACGACAGATCATGACTGGGACCACATCCGCATCCATCACCCCGGAGCTGCTGCGTGAGGTGTCACTCGCCGGCGAGAACAGCGCGTACGACGACGACGCGCTCCGCGCACTGCTGGCCGCGGCCGCCGATGCACTCGAACTCGCTTGGCGCGAGAAGCACGATCTGATGGCGGGGCTCGGCTCCGGCGACGATGAGATCTCGAGCCGCGCCGTCCTTCTGCTCAGCAGCGCTCAGCGCATCGCCGACGAAGCGGTCGCCGAGGCCGAGTCGTATTCGAAGGACCTGGTCGATACCGCCAGGACCCAGTATCGGGAGATCATCGAGCGAGCCCAGCACGCTGCGCACGAGATCGAGAGGCAGTCAGGTGCGCCGGGCTCTGTATCCGATCCGCATCCCGCCGCCGCGCCCGTGCCACGAACCGCCGAATACTCCGAGACTCCGGCGTTCGCGACCGACGATCTCGGCGCCGCGGGCCCGGCATCCCCCGACGATGTTGTTCGCGCGCGCCAGTTCACACGTATGGCCGCCGCGCAGGCGCACTCGCTTCTCGAGTCGATCGAACGCGAGCTGGGACGACTCGGCGCCTCGCCCGCCGAAGGGTTTCAGCGGGAAGCCGCCGGCACCGAGGATGCGAACGCGTCGGATGACGACGAGGAGTCGGCAGAAGAGACTCCGGCGCGCAAGAGGCTCACCTGGACGAACACACGAACGCGATTGGGACATCGAAATGACTGACACGAGCACATCCGCAACGCTGTATCAGCGTCTGGGCGAGGGCGCCGGCATCGCCGCGGTCGTCGACACCCTGTACCGACTGATCATGGAAGACGCGAACCTCGCCCCGTACTTCGCCTCCACGCGGCTCGTCGAGCAGAAGCGCCACATGGCGCTCTTCCTCGCCGCCGCCACCGGCGGCCCGAACGGCTACAAGGGACTGGATCTGGATGCCGCACACGCCGGCCGCGGCATCACCGACGCCGACTTCGATCGGGTGATCGGGCATGCCGCAACCGCGCTCGGTGAGGCCGGTGTCGACTCGGAAACCATCAACGCCGTCGCCGGAGCGCTCATGCCTCTGCGGGCCCAGGTCGTCACCGCTCCCTCGGGTCGGTAGCACAGCCGTCATCTCGCGACCGAAGGCTGTGCGATTCGGTCGCGCAGCAGAGGACCTGGTCACCGCTTTGAACGCGGCGACCAGGTCCTCTGCCATATCCGGCGTGCACACCGCCGGGCAGATGAGGGCTTGGGGGGTTCCGAGTGCACGGGCCACGCAATCAACTAACGTGTTAGTTACGAACATGTTAGTCGATCGGAGGATGCGCCATGGAGAACGGCCCCATGAGTCGTCGTGAGCGACCCGCGAAGCCGGCACTGAGCCGGTCCGCCATCGTGGATGCGGCGTTGTCGATTCTCGAGAATGAGGGCTTCGAGAAGGTGACCATGCGGCGGGTCGCCACGGAGCTGGATACCGCCGGCGCCTCGCTGTACGTGTACGTCCGGAACGCCGAGGACCTGCATCTGGAGATCTTGGACGCGCTCATCGCGCGAATGCCGGCGATACCGGCGACCGGCTCGTGGCGCGTTCGACTGCACGCTCTTCTGGTCTCGTATGCCGGCGTTCTTGTCGACTACCCCGACATCGCGAGGGTGTCCCTGTACGCGCATCCGACCGGACCGCGGTTTCTCGGCTTGATCGAGTCGATCTTGGAGTTGCTCGAAGAAGGCGGCATCCCGGACCGATCGGCGGCGTGGGGTGTGAATGTGATCCTCGAAACGGTGACATCCGCCGCGGTCGAGCACGCCCCCGACGCCGCGGGCGCCGGTGCGTTCCTGCCGGAGTTGGATGCCCGTCTGGCGCTGATCTCGCCGCAAGAGCATCCGCGCATCGTGCAGCTCAGCGAACAGTTGCTCGCGGGGACAGGCGAGCAGCGTTTCCACTGGGCGATCGACCTGCTGCTGAACGGGTTGCTCGCCACACCGGTCGAGCCTGGCGAGGGCAGCCGATGAGCCCAGAAGAGACCATCGCCATCGCCATCATCACGATCACCGTCGTCGGCGGCATCGCGGCCCTGTGTCTCGTCTCGGCACGTTTCCTGGCTGCGCGCGCCCCGGAGGAGCAACTGCCATGACCAGCCCCACACCCATCTCCATCATCGGCGCCGGACTCAGCGGGCTCGTGTGCGCCCGGATCCTGCAGCTGCACAACGTCCCCGTCACGATCTACGAACTCGACGACTCGGCAGAAGCCCGCAGGCAAGGCGGCTCCCTCGACATCCACGACGACACCGGACAAGTCGCCCTCAAAGCCGCCGGACTCTGGGATCAGGCACGCGAGCACGCTCACCCGAGCGGCGAGTCGATGCGCGTCATGGACAAGCACGCCCACGTCTTCGTCGACACTCCGGAACCCGAGGGCGGCAACGGACGACCCGAGATCGACCGCACCGTGCTGCGACAACTGCTCATCGAATCCCTCGCGCCCGGCACGATCCAGTGGGGGTGCAAGCTCGTCCGTCTCGCATCCGACGACCACGGCAACACGCTCGAGTTCGCCAATGGCGCCACTGTCAGGGCCGACGTGGTGGTCGGCGCCGACGGCGCGTGGTCTCGCGTGCGCACAGCCCTTTCGCCCGAGAAGCCCGCCTACACCGGCATCACCATCACCGAGTTCCGGCTCACCGACGCTGCGACCAAGTATCCCGAATCACGAGCTCTTGTCGGCCCGGGGAGCGTGTTCGCCCTCTCGGACAACAAATACATCGGCGGTCACGGCGGCGACCACCTCTCCCTCGGCGTCGGCCTGCGCGTGCCAGAAGACTGGATCACGGCGACCGGAATCACCGGCGATGATCCCGCCGCCGCCCGCGAGACTCTGCTGCGAGAACTCGCCGACTGGGCCGAACCCCTTACCGACCTCATCCGCCATAGCGATGACACCATCTGGCCGCGGCCCATCTACGCACTGCCGATCGGGTTCACCTGGCCGCGGAGCCCGCGCATCACGCTCATCGGCGATGCCGCACATGTCATGTCCCCGTTCGCGGGCGAGGGCGCGAACCTTGCCCTCATCGACGGCGCAGACCTCGCCAGCGAACTCCTCTCCCACGACGATCCCGCTTCCGGAATCGCAGCCTACGAGCGACGCATGGTGCCCCGCGGAGCCAAGTCCGCCAAGGCTTCACAGAAGGGTCTCGAGCGCATGTTCAACGAGAAGGCGCCCAAACAGATCGTCTCCTTCTTCCGCCGCATGAACGCACTCACTCGACTCTTCCGGCCGATCCTGCGACCACACGGCCAGGGCTGATGCGCCGCTGCATCCTTGGTGGATAAGGGCGACGGTGATCGCGGGGACCATCATCCCGCCGGATGTGCCGGCCACCTTGTTCGTCGCCGTCACCGACGGGCTTCAACAGCAGCGGCTCTACGAAGGCAAGTAGTCGATCTGGCGAGCTATGCGACGGCGTTCATCGACGCGAGGGTCGATGACACGACCGGTGCCGTGAGCTCCGGCGCTGTCCTCGACTACGAGCGGAGGGCGTGGGATTCGAACCCGCCTCAGACGCCTGCGAACGTATGGTTCCTCGTGCCGCACCGCGTAATTACGCGGCCACAGGGTCGCCGCCGGTCGTCGTAGGTGATGCTCCGTCGCTATCAATTGTGGGCAGATTGTGGGCACGAAGCGCTCGTGAACGAGCTCGGTCCAGGGCGACCGCGACGCTGTTCAGATCGTCATCGAATAGGTCGGCGTAGAGGTCCAGTGTCATCGCGGCGGATTCATGCCCGAGCATCCGCTGCAGCGCCTTGACGTTCGCTCCCGCGCTCACTGCGAGGCTGGCCGCGGTGTGCCGCAGGTCGTGGAGCGTGAGCGTTGCGGGAACGTTGGCCGCGGTCTTCGCTTTCGCGTACCACCCGTTGGCGTGCCGCGGTCGGGGCTCGTATTCGTCATTCGAACCGAACACGAGAGCGTCAGTCCTCTTGCCTGCGCTCGCCGTCTTGAGCTTGGCGCGGAGGAATGCCGGGAAAGGCACGCTCCGCTGCTTGTGGTTCTTCGGCGTGCCGACGACGATCTCGCTGCCGACCGCCACCGCGTTCTCGGTCACCTGGATGCGGTGCCTCTTGAGGTCGAGATCGCGGACTCGTAGCCCGATCGCTTCGCCCCACCGGAGTCCCGTGTAGGCAAGCATGTACACGAGGAGAGCCCGTTCGCCGGCTGCACGCGCAAGCCGGTCGACCTGTTCGTGGGTGAGGTAGACGTGCCGCTTCCTCTGCTTCCGGGGAAGTTCGACGCCTCGAGCTGGGTTCTTCGGCATTCGGCGGTCGCTTACCGCCGCGTCGAGGACTCCTGCGAGCACTCCGTAGGCGCGGATTGTGGTGGTGGCGCTCTTGCTGGCTGCTATGCCGGTGACCCAGTCCTGGACATCGGTGTGCTCGATCGCGACGAGACGGATCGAACCCCATCGGGCTTCGACGTGGATGCGCCATGCGGATTCGAGCACTCGGTAGGCGGACGGCTTGAGGGCCGTCTTCTTGGCGCCAAGCCATGAGTCTGCGATCGCGGAGACCGTGACGCCTGCACGGGTCGGGTCGATGTAGTCGCCGGAGGCCTTCTTGACCTCGACGGTGGCGAGGAAGAGGTTCGCATCACGTTTGGTGCGGAATCCTCGCTTGTCCGTCTGCGAACCGTCGGGCTTCCGGTAGCGGACACGGTAACGGGTGCCGGCTGCGGTGGCGTATGCCTTCACAGTGGCCATATGTACCTCATTCGGGGTGTAGACGGGCTGTCGGTGCGGGGGAGTACCGTCGAACACATCTTCGAGACTGAGAGGGTTCTAAGGATGGAACTATCGGCGGCAGACATCATGCGGGCAGCATCGGAAATGAATGTCGCGCCGTCGGTCTTGCTAACGCTTGACCCGTTTCATGGCCTCATCGAGCAGTTCACCGATCGTCATGTCGAGCGCGAAGGCGATCTTGAAGAGAGCTGACGACGGAGTATCGCGTGTTCCCTTGAGGTATCGCCGGAGCGTCACGACTGGAATCCCTGCGCGCTCCGCAAGGGCGATGTCGGACAGCTGGGCGCGTGCCTGGGCGGCTCGGAGCTCTGCCGCCGCTGCTGCGGTGTATTCGTCCATATGGGTGACTCTATGCCCGTTTTGGACCATTTTGCAATCCAAATAGGTGGTACTCACAGCTTGACATGATCCAAATGGGCAACTAGCTTTGCTGTATGGATCACACACCGGCTCAGGAACTGGCAGACAAGGTCGCTGCCTGCATCCTTCGATCCGGCCGCACGAAGACTTCCGTTGCCGATGCGGCCGGCATCCCACACACGACCTTCAACCGCAAGATCAAGGGCCACACGGAGTTCACGTTCGCGGAACTGCTCCGCATCGCGGCCGTGCTGAACGTCGCACCGTCAACGTTCACCCCATACGCATTCGCGGTGGCGTCGTGACCGCGGCCGAAACCGTCACACCGGCCGCGGTCTCCCCTTCGGGATGGATGACCCCGCAGGAAGTGTCCGATCTCACGGGCATCTCCGTCGACCGACTCAAGCAGATGCGGTACCTGCGCAAGGGGATGCCGTTCTACAAGCCGACCGGCGCCAAGGGCAAGACGGTCCTCTACGACCGTGCCGAGGTCGAGGCGTTCATCCGCACGACCGTCGTGAAGCCCCTGGCTGCCGCGTAGAGGGCGGCAGGGTCCCGATCTCACCCGAAGCTATCGGGCCCCTGCCGGTTGGACGCCGCAAGAAGAAAGCCCCCGAGGTCGAGTCGGGGGCGAGCAATGACCGAATGAAAGGAAAGCCAATGCAGGAACAGGGTACATCGCGAGGACTGGTGATGGACACTGGCGGACCTCGCGCCCGGCTCACGGACCCGATCACGAGTCATGAGGCCGCGGATTCGGTCGACATCTGGCCGTCGCATCAGGCCGTCCTCGACCAGCTCGAGATCGCGGGCGCCGAGGGCATGACGCAACCCGAACTGATCGCGGCGCTCCCGTACATGTCGGATTCGCGTGTGCGGTCCGCGGTCGGCGAGCTTGCCGCTGAGGGGAAGGTCGTGTTCGCCGGCTTCTACCGGATGACGCCGCGGGGTCGCCGGTCGCAGGTGTGGGTGCTGGCCCGCTTCGAAGAGTTCGAGGACGCGGCATGAGCCCGGAGGAAGCCGCGTGGCAGGTGGCCGGTGCACCGTTCCCACTCGCTGAGGTCCCGAAGCCGACCGAGGTCCCCGATGAGATCACCCCGAGCGTTCACGTGATCACGGACGCCGCGTTGCGGAACGCGATCGCGGAGGCTGAGCACCTCGAGTACCTGACTGGTGTGATCCACGACGACGGCATGCGCACGTGGCTGACGGACGCCGCGTCCTCGCTCCGGTGCCTCGTGCAGGCGGTCGAGGAACTCGCCGGCATGGTGCAGAAGCTTCGCGAGGGCCGCGCATGAACCCGCTGCTCGCGTACCTGCTGTTCCTGTTGGCCGCGACCTCGGTCCTGCTGCTCGCCCTGCAGTCCTGGGCGGCCGCGATCCCGATCGTGCTGTTCGCGTGGCTGTTCGGTGAATGGCTCGCCTTCCTCATCGCTCGTGCGGTGCGTCATCGCCGCCGCCACATCCGTGTCACTGACCTACCCGAAAGGACCACCGAGAAATGAGTCTCAAGATTCACCGCCTCAGCGCGGACAATTACAAGCGGCTGCGCGCCGTGGAGATCACCCCGGACGGCAACGTCGTCGTCATCGCGGGACGGAACGCGCAGGGCAAGACGTCCGTGCTCGACGCGATCTGGGCGGCACTGGCCGGCGGCGAAGCATCCCGTGCGACACAGCAGCCGATCCGTGACGGCCAGGACACCGCGGTCGTGAAGCTCGACCTCGGCGAGTACATCGTCACCAGGCGCTGGACGAAGAACGACTCCGGCACGCTCACGATCGAGGCACCTGACGGGGCCCGGTATTCGTCGCCGCAGAAGTTGCTGGATGAGGTGATCGGGGCGCGTGCGTTCGATCCGCTCGCGTTCACCCGCCTGTCGGCACGCGACCAGAAGGCTGCACTCCTCGCGACCGTGGACCTGCCGTTCGATCCGGACGAGTTGGAGCGGGAACGCAAGGGGGTGTTCGAGCGGCGCACCGATGTCAACCGCGATGTCGCGAAGCTCGAAGGCCAGATCGCCGGCTACCCGCTGCCGGATCCGTCGCTGCCCGCTGACGAGGTGTCGGCGGCTGATCTGCTCGAAGAGGTTCAGACGGCGCAGGAGATCAATGCGCGCCGGCAGCGTCACCAAGACGAGATCGATTACGCCGACTCACGCATTCTCGACTTCGAAGAGCAACTCTCCTTGTGGCGGGACGCCGACTCACGCATTCTCGACTTCGAAGAGCAACTCTCCTTGTGGCGGGAGCGGCGACAGAAGTACGTTGACGGGCTCGCTCTGCTCGGCCCCGAGATCGATGTCTCCGACACGAAGGAGCGACTCGCCTCTCTCGAGCAGACGAACGCGCGCATCCGGCAGGAGCAGCAGCGCAAGGCTGTCGCCGGCGAACTCTCCGACCGGAAGAACGACGCCGCGGCGCTGACGATCAAGCTGCGGTCGATCGAGAAGCAGAAGGCCGACGCGCTCGCGAAGGTGCAGTTCCCGGTCGACGGGCTCGGCTTCGACGAGAACGGCGTCACGTACAAAGGCGTCCCCTTCTCGCAGGCGTCATCCGCTGAGCAGCTGCGCGTGTCCGTCGCTCTCGCGATGGCCGCGAACCCGACGCTCCGGGTGCTGCGCATCCTCGACGGTTCCCTGCTCGACGCCGACTCGATGCGACTCATCGAGGAGATGGCCGCCGATCACGACTACCAGGTGTTCTGCGAAGTCGTCGGAGACAACGGCGGCGTCGGGATCGTCATCGAGGACGGCGCTGTCGCCGCCGTGGACGGGGTGAAGGTCGCATGACCGCCGCGATCATCATCGTCGCCGCAGGCTTCGCCGCATCGGCGTTCATCCTCGCCGTGTCCGCTCTGGTCGTGGCGCTCGCGCGGCGCCCGCGAATCAGGAGGGGCCGCTGATGAAGACCATCGACACCTCGAACCTCAAGATGGGCGAGCACGTCGTCGACGGAGTAACCGTCGTCACCTACAACGACGGCAGCATCAAGTGGCGCTCCGACTGCGAGCAGTGCGTCCGTCAGGGGAAAGGCGCGTTCGCGCCGGACCACGACGCGATGCGCGGATGCCGCTCCGGCCGTACCCCTCACTGCACATGCGACGGGTGCTTCTGATGAGCTACCTCGACCGCATCCTGCATGACGGCGTCGACCGCGCCGGATGGGAGAACGCGCGCCGACCGGTGCTCGGCGCCAGCGACGCCGCGCACCTCGCGAAGATGTCGTCCGTCGACAAGTACCTGGCGGCGAAGCTCGGGCACGGGTCGTTCCACGGCAACGAGTACACCGAGTCCGGACATCGGTGGGAGCCGATGATGCTCGCCTGGGCTGGCATCCCGCAGAACATTGCCCTGTTCCACTCCCCTGCTGAGCCGGGCTTCGCGTGTACGCCTGACGGCATCGCGGAGGTTCACGGCGGCCGGTCGCTGCGGCTGGCCGAGGCCAAGGCGAAGCACCTCAAGATCGTCGACGGCCCGAGCGTCTCGGAGTGGCGGCAACTCGCCTTCCAGTTCGAGGTGCTCCCCGAAGCGACCGAGATCGAGTTCATCTGGGTCGAGCTCGACGCCGCCGGCGAGATCCGCGCCGGTCGCCACGGTGAGCCGTGCTCGATCACGGTCCGCCGCGATCACCCGAAGATCCTGGCGGCGCGCGCGCAGATCATGCCGATCGCCGCCGAAGTCCTGGCGCGACTCCGCGTCGCGCTCACCTACGAAAGGAGTGCCGCATGAGCGGCGAAGTCACCCTCCTCCCTGACAACGGGGACGTCACGTCCTGGTCGGAAGCGGAGAAGGCGATCGTCGAGGCCGCGGGCCTCGTGTTCACGCACACCTACGGCGACCGTGAAGGGCAGCGCGAGGCCGCGCCCCGTCCCGTAGTGGAGAAGTTCCTCTCCCTCGCGCGGCGCACGGGCCTTGACCCGCTCGCCCGGCAGATCTACTGCATCGGGCGCCTGTCGAAGGGTCGCGTTGAGTGGAGCGTGCAGACCGGCATCGACGGGTTCCGTGTCGTTGCCGACCGTTCGCGTCGCTATGCGGGTCAGGACCCCGTCCTGTGGCTCACCGAGAAGGGCGAGTGGGTGGACGCGTTCGTGCCGTCCCTGCATGGCACCCGTCCGCTCGCCGCGCGCGCCACCGTCTACCGCTCCGACTGGCCGCGACCGCTCGTCGCCATCGCCGAGTGGGGCGCCTACGTGCAGACGAAGCGCGACGGCAACCCGAACGAGGTGTGGTCGAAGCAGGGCCCCGGCCAGTTGGCGAAGTGCGCGGAAGCGCTCGCCCTGCGGAAGGCGTTCCCGCAAGACCTGTCCGGCATCTACACGAGCGACGAGATGGCTGCTGCTGAGGTCGACGAGGCGCAGGTCACACCCGCACGCGACTGGAAGGGCATGATCGCCGCGGCGTCCACGCATGAGGACGTCGAGGACATCATCGACCGGTGCGACGACGCCGGCGAGCTCACGGACGCCGTACGCACGGCCGCGCTCACCCGGCACGGGATGCTCGGCCGCGACGAGGGGCCTGTCGAAGCACCAGACGACGACGCGGTGGACGACGCAGGCCCGGCCTACATCACGCCGGGCCTCCAACCGACGGAGGACGACGACGTCGACGAGGCCGAGTTCGAGCGGATCTCCGCGCAGGAGTACGCCGACGCCGTCGCTCGAGGCGAGGTGCTCGCCGATGAGTGACATCGTGAACGCCTCGACCGGTGAGCTGATCACGCCCGGCGCGCAAGCCGAGGTCGAGGGCATGCTCGCCGTGCCGCCGGGCTTCTACGGCAGCCCACTCGGAGCGGGCGAGATCGCGGACATGATCGACGCCGCCGGCGAACTCGTCGCGCACATTGGCCGTGTCGTGACCCTCCTGTACGAGCAGCGGCACCGTGCCGAGGAGACGTACCAGGCGAAGGTCGCCGAGTACATGGTCATGCACGCGAAAGACGGTGCCGTGCTGGCTCGCCAGTTCGCGCTCTTCAAGACGCAGCAGGAACTCCTCGACCTGAACCTCGCGAAGGAGAAACTCCGCTACGCGGAAGAGATGCAGAAGGCGGTCCACGACCGCTCGATCGGGCTCATGGCCATCAGCAAGCGGCTCGTCCAGTGAAGGGAGACACGGTGACCACGACAGGGATGACGGCGAAGGAGCTGCTCGCGCGGCTCGAACGCCACTACATCAAACCCGGAGACGACATGCCCGGTGGCATGTTCATGCCCGAGGTCGCGCTGAACGGACGCCGCGCGGACGCGCTCTACGTCGGCTTCTTCGCTTCGCGCGGCAAGCGACTCGTCGGACACGAAATCAAGGTTGCCAGGTCCGACTGGCTACACGAACTCGATCAGCCTGCGAAGGCTGAGGAGTGGGAGCAGCACTGCCACTCCTGGTACGTCGTTGCCCCGTCGACCGAGATCGTTCGACCGGAGGAATTGCCTGAGGGCTGGGGACTGCTGCTACCTGGCAAGTCGCGCACGCGTCTTGATGTCAAGGTCAAGGCGGCCGTGCACGACGAACGCAACCCGTCATGGGAGGCGACGCACGCGCTCGTGCAGAAGGCCGATTCGCTGCGCATGTCCGCGACGAACGAGGCGCGGCGTCGCGCGGCCGAGAAGGCCTACGCGGACTTGAACGAACGAGTCGAACGTGAGATCGCGCGCCGCACCGGCACCGACCACTTGCAGGCTCGGATCGACACATTGCAAGGGCTCGTCGACCAGCTGTCGACGTCCTTGGGCCTGACCATCCGAGCGGGCGACACAGCTTGGTCTGAGACCGAGGTCACCGCCCAGTTTGTCGGCGACAGCTTCAAGCGTTGGCTCGCCGTCGACCGGGCTTCCGATGAGTTCCTGCGCGGCTACCAGATCCGATCCATCCGCAACGCGCGGGAACACCTACAGGAAGCAGAGAAGGCGATCGAACTACTCAAGATCGCCTGACCCGAAGCCGGGGGCTCAGCAGGATTCCGGCCCGCTGAGCCCCCTCACACCCCGAAACCCAGCAAGGAAACGCGATGCAACTCGACGATATCCAGTGGCGGCCCGTCGGCGGCTACGAAGGCCTCTACGAGGTCAGCAACGACGGGCGCGTCCGGCGCCCGCTCGATCACCCGAAGCGCCCCGGCTTCGTCCTCAGCCCAGCAGTGATGCGCAGCGGCCACCGCAGGGTTCGCCTTCTCCGCGACGGCGTGCCAACGAGCTATCTGGTCCACCGCATCGAGGCGATCGCCTTCCTCGGCGAGCCCGAGCCGGGCCAGTATGCGTGCCACAACGACGGCAACCCCGCGAACAACTCGATCGAGAACATCCGGTGGGACAGCCCGTCGGGAAACGCGCGAGACATGCTCCTCCACGGCACACATCCGCAGGCGTTCAAGACGCACTGCCCGCGGGGCCACGAATACACGGAGGAGAACACGAAGCACACCGCGAAGGGCCGCTCGTGCATGCAGTGCCACAGTGACCTCTGGTCGCGGCGCTCGGAGCGGAGCGCAGCATGATCGAGTCTCCATCCCCAGACCCAACCACCGAAACGATCACCGTCCCGACGGCCGTCCGCGTTGTCGGCCTCGACCTCTCCCTCACCGCGACCGGTATCGCCACCGTCGGAGACACCACCAACGTGCTCACCCTCAAGTCGAAGGGCAACGCGACCGCGACCCTCGACGAGCGGGCGCTGCGCCTCCACAACCTGACGCTCGACATCATCACCCGCGCCGTCTTCGGTGACACGGTCGTCATTGAGCAGCCCGCGTACGGGCAGACCGGCGGCTCACATCATGACCGGTCCGGGCTGTGGTGGCTCGTCGTCGACGCGCTCATCCCCGAAGTGGATCGTCTCATCGAGGTCACCCCGCAGACGGTCAAGAAGTACGCCACAGGGAAGGGCAACGCGTCCAAGGACGAGGTGCTCGCCGCCGTCGTACGCCGCTACCCCAACGTGCCGGTAGCCAACAACAACGAGGCCGACGCGCTCATCCTCGCCGCGATCGGCGCCCGACTCTCCGGTACCCCGATCGAATCCGGGCTCCCGCTGACGCACATCGACGCACTCGCGAAAGTGCGGTGGGTCGCATGAGCACGCTCGCTGAGTATGAGAGCTTCCTTGCTGAGAAGGTCGCGTTCGACCACGCGTACGGGTTCGAGGTTGAACCGACGGACGTTAACCCTATCCTGAAACCGCACCAGCGGGACATCGTCCGGTGGGCGGTCCGCGGCGGCCGGCGTGCGATCTTCGCCCGCTTCGGTCTCGGCAAGTCGGTCATGCAGCTGGAGATCCTCCGGATCATCATCCAGCGTTACCTCGACAGCGGCGCGAACGCGCGCGCGCTCATCGTCGCGCCGCTCGGCGTCCGCGGAGAGTTCATCCGAGACGGCCGCAGGCTCCTCGGTCTCGACGTGCGGTTCATCCGCCGCACCGAGGAGGTCGAACCGACGTGGTCGGGCATCTACGTCACGAACTACGAGTCCGTGCGAGACGGGCGCCTCGACGTCGACCAGTTCGACGCTGTCTCGCTGGACGAGGCGGCCGTGCTGCGGTCGTTCGGGTCGAAGACGTACCAGACGTTCCTGGCCATGTTCGATGCGATCCCGTACCGGTTCGTCGCTACCGCGACGCCGTCGCCGAACAAGTACAAGGAGCTGATCCACTACGCCGGCTTCCTCGGCGTCATGGACACAGGGCAGGCGCTCACCCGCTTCTTCAAGCGGGACTCGACGCAGGCGAACAACCTCACCCTGTACCCCCACAAGGAAGCCGAATTTTGGCTCTGGCTCAACACCTGGGCCTGCTTTCTCCAACGACCCTCTGACCTTTGTGAGTGCTCATGCCACGGCCACACCTGGACCTTGCCAACCAACGATTCGGGCGCCTCGTCGCCGTCGAATGGAGGTCAGCGACCGGCCGCGCCGGAGGCTGGCTCTGCCGCTGCGATTGCGGAAACGAGGTCGTCAAGTCGTCGGAACACCTCAAAGCCGGACGCGCCCGAAGCTGCGGATGCCTTCGGCCGTATCACGGAGGGACCGGAACCCGCGCCTACAACATCTGGCAGGGAATGCTCGACCGGTGCCGACGACCGAAGCACAAGAACTGGCCGGAGTACGGCGGTCGCGGAATCCGAGTCTGCAAACGGTGGGAATCCTTCCCCAACTTCCTCGCTGACATGGGAGAGCCGCCAGCAGGATGCAGTATCGATCGCATCGACAATGACGGCAACTACGAGCCCGAAAACTGCCGATGGGCAACCGCGAAAGAGCAGGCAGCAAACCGGCGCCCGTACGGGAGCGGCAAGCTCGTGTGAGGTCTGCCGCTGCGATGACGGCTACGACCTGCCCGAGCTGCGGGTGCATTGGGACGAGGTCGCCGTCGACCTGCAGTCTGAGCAGATCGACCGTGACGGTCAGGGTGTTCTGGTGCGCGGGGCCCGCATGTCGATGGTGGATGCCGCACGGGAGAAGCGCGACACGATGAGCGCCCGCATTGCTCGCGTCATGGCCATCGCCGCGGACGTGCCCGGTCAGTTCCTGGTGTGGTGCGACCTCAACGATGAGCAGGCTCTGATCGAGCAGAGACTCACAGCGCTCGGTATCAGCTACTCATCGATCTACGGTGCGCTCTCGGACGATGAGGCCGAGCGCCGCCTGGACGAGTGGCGTGCCGGGACAACGCAGGCGCTGATCGGGAAGCCGGTGATGCTCGGGCAGGGCATGAACCTGCAACAGGCGCACGTCGCGATCTTCGCCGGCATCACGCACAAGTTCGAGCAGACCATCCAGGCAACGCACCGCATCCACCGGTTCGGGCAGACACACCCGTGCGACGTGCACCTGATCTTCGCCGACACCGAAGCGGAAGTGCGGGACGTGTTGGAGCGGAAGTGGCGCGAGCACGACGAGCTCACGGACACCATGTCGGATGTGATCCGTCAGTACGGGTTGAACCCGGCTGCGATCCAGCAGGAGCTCACCCGGTCGATGGGTGTTGAGCGTCGTGAGGAGTCGGGTGAGGACTGGCTGATCGCGAACAACGACTGCGTGCCCGAGACGATGGGCATGGAGTCGAACTCGGTCGACCTGATCGTCACCAGCATCCCGTTCTCGAATCACTACGAGTACACGCCGTCGTACAACGACTTCGGTCACACCGACGACAACGGCCACTTCTGGCGGCAGATGGACTACCTGACGCCGGAGTTGCTGCGGATTCTGAAACCGGGCCGCATCTACGCCTGCCACGTGAAGGACCGCATCCTGTTCGGTTCCGTCACGGGCGCCGGCGCACCGACCGTGTCGCCGTTCCATGCGGAGGCGTTGTTCCACGGCCGCCAGCACGGCTTCGACTACCTGGGCATGATCACCGTCACCACCGACGTCGTCCGGGAGAACAACCAGACGTATCGCCTCGGCTACACGGAGATGCGCAAGGACGGCTCGAAGATGGGCGTCGGCTCACCCGAGTACATCCTCCTGTTCCGGAAGCCGCAGACCGACCGTGCGAAGGGGTACGCCGACGAGCGCGTGGTGAAGTCGATCGACGACTACTCGTTGGCTCGCTGGCAGATCGATGCCGCCGCAGACTGGCGCTCATCCGGGAACCGGCTGCTCACCGTCGATGAGCTCGCTCAGCTGTCACCTGAGGAACGGTCGCGCCTGTTCACGAAGCAGTCGGTGGCGAACGTCTACGACTTCGCCCAGCACGTCCAGCTCGGCGAAGCGATGGCCGCGCGGAAGGCGTTGCCGTCGACGTTCAAGTCGCTCGACCCGGGCTCGTGGTCGCCGTGGGTGTGGCACGACGTGAACCGAATGCTCACCCTGAACGGGGAGCAGGCACGACGGAACCTCGAGTTCCACATCTGCCCGCTGCAGTTCGACATCGTCGACCGGCTGATCGAGCGCTTCTCGAACCGGGGCGACCTCGTGTTCGACCCGTTCGGTGGTCTCGGCACCGTCCCGCTTCGCGCGCGGAAGCTCGGTCGCCGCGGTCGCGCTGTCGAGCTCAACCCGACGTCGTATCGCGACGCGGTCGCCTACCAACTGGAGATGGACCGGTCCGGGCAGACGCCGACGCTGTTCGACCTGCTCGACATGGACGGTGCCGCGTGACCATCCGCCCGAAGTACGAGATCGCACGGACCCTTACGAAGGCTGAGGAAGCCGATGCGTACGAGCTCGTCACGCTCCGCGACGGGAACACGTGCGGCTTCCACGCGCCGGAGTGCATGGGTGCGGTGCAGCGCGACCACCGGCAGAACCGGCGCCCGGGCAACACGGTCGTGTCGAACCTGCAGTGCCTGTGCGTGATCCATCACAAGTGGAAGACGGAGCACCCGAAGGATGCGATCGCGGAGGGCTGGGCTGTCCCCGGGAATCCGACCGCGGAGCCGTCGGAGTGGCCGGCGCGGCGCTGGCTGCGCACCGCGTACGGCACCCGACGCCTCGCGTGGGTGCTCTACACGGACGACAGCGGCGTGACCGAGATCACCGAGGAGGAGGCGCACTCGCGCATGGAGTCGATGGGTTGGAGGGCCGCCTGATGGGGTTCGCTGCAAAGTACGAGACGACCTGCGATGAGTGCCACGGGCGCATTCGCGAGGGCGATCTGATCACCCGGACGGCGACGGATGACGGCTGGCGGCACGTCTCGTGCCCGGGTACATCATCCCCGCTGGACCTGCGGCCGACCGAAGAGGTCTGCACCACGTGCTGGCTCGTGAAGCCGTGCCCGTGCGAGGACGGTCTCTGATGGCGTGGTTCAAGGTGGACGACGGATGGTGGTCGCACCCGAAGACGCTGCAACTGTCGGATGCCGCGGTGTCGCTGTGGTGCCGCGCCGGGTCGTGGTCGTGCCAGCACCTCACCGATGGTCTGGTGCCGTCGTGGGCGCTCCAGACGTTGCGCGGGAAGCCGAAGGTCGCCGCCGAGCTCGTCGCTGTCGGTTACTGGGAGGCCAGTCCAGACGGCTGGACCTTCCACGACTGGGACAAGTACCAGGAACGGTCTGATGTCGTGAAGAAACGTCGGGATGACGCACGCGAACGAATGCGGCATGTTCGCGCGAACAGGACGCGAACCGACAGCGAAGGTTCGCAAGAAGTTCTCTCAACCCCGACCCGACCCGACCCGACCCGACCAACTTCTCACCTATCAGAGGAATCTCACGGGGGTACTACGGGCGGCGAGCCCCCCGCATTCTGTCCCAAGCATCCATCAGGCACGACGGGCGGATGCCGAGCCTGCGGAGACGCACGCCGAGCACACGACGCGTGGGTGCGTGCGCAGAAGTCCGCGCCGACGCCGATCCCGTCACGCACGGACGAAGTCGCACGGCATGAGCACCTGTGGATGCCGGACGGTACGTGCCGGTTCCCGGGCTGCATCGAACGGAAGGCCGTCGCATGAGGTTCCAGGTGGAAGTCCCGGATGACGTGTTCGCGACGCTCGCGTCGGCGGCGGAAAGCCGTGGCGTTCGGATCAGCGACCTGCTGCAGCGTCCGCTGCGTGTCGCCGTCGACGTCGCCCTGCGGGACGCCGACCGGAAGATGCCGCGACGGATGACGCCGGCGATGCAGAAGCGGCTGCCCGAGCTCCTCGAGCGTGGGCTGGCATGGCCTGACGTCGCGAAGGAACTCGGGATCTCCGTCGAGTCCGCACGCCGGTGGGGCATGCGGTTGGGCGTCAAGTCGTGGCGTCAGGAAACGCACGCACTGAACGCGGCGCGGCGCGCCGAGGAAGGAAAGACAGCATGAGCGAGACAGTGAAGGCAATCGTGTACCTGCAGGTGCAGCCGGAGATCAGCGGCTACAGCTGGGAGCGCGACACGATCGCGAGCGTCAAGGGTGCGAAGGTCGTCGGGTCGACACAGAACCGATCGCAACGGCCGAAGCCGGGGACGGTTGAGGTGAAGCTCACCGTTGAGATCCCGAAGTCGGCGTTCCTGCCGTTGCGGCCGGAAGCGATCGTCGTCGTGCCGGAGTCGTTGACGGCCCCGCACCCGATCGAGGTTGAGGCGGAAGATGCGAACGAGGGCGACTCGTGACCGACATGCTGCCCGGGCTGGCAGAGTTCGAGCCGCCCCAGCCCGTTGAGAAGCTCTCGCCCGGCGTGCGGCTCACGGGGAGACGGCGCGACGAGATCGAGCGCGGCCGTCACCCTGCGACGCACCAAGTGCTCCGTCGCGCGCTCGATCCCGATGACGAGGCCACGTGCGGTGACTGCGCGCATCTATGGCGGAAGAACGCCGGGAACGGGCACTGGTGGAAATGCGATCTCGCATCCACGCGCGGCACCGATGGCCCTGATGTCGTGAAGCGGTGGCCGGCCTGCAAGCTCTTCACCCCGAAGGAGGACGCGTGAGCGACTATCTGCCCTGCATCACGAACACGTACGGCATGCGCGATGTGCGCTCGTGCACGGTGAAGGACCAGCACACCGACTTCTGCGACGGATTCGAGCACCGTCAACGGGAGGCATGGAACCCGTACCTGCAACGCCTCGAGTGGGTGCAAGTGCACCCGCGCGCCGCAGGTCACCCGCCGTGCGAGGCGTGCCTGCCGGTAGGACAGACGCAGCTCCCGCCGTGCGGCGGGTGCCTGCCGCGTCGCGCCGAGCACGGTCTGCTGTGCTGGTCGTGCTGGATGAAGACCCGGGATGCGCTCGGCATCGCCTTGGACATGATCACCCACCTGCGCAGCGTGGAACGCGCACAGCAGTTCGACACCGCCGGCGTCCGCTCGTCATCGCAGTGGGTAATCCCCGTCCCGCAGACATGGCGGCTCGCCGACGAGCTCATCATGCTCCTCGGGCATCCCACGCCCGGGTTCCCGTCGGACGCCGGCGTGTGGGAAGTCGACGCGATCACGGAACGCTTCCTCGACGCCATCGACCCCGACATGTGGGTCTCACGCGAGGCAGGCGCCGAGGACGCCGTCCGGTTCTACCGACTCATGCAGACCGCGATGGCACAACACCCAATGGCTGAATACGAACACCGCATCCGCAACATTCGCTGCGCCGCTTGCAAGGAACGCACCCTCCTGTGGAAGCCGCCGCTCGCGTTCGAGGACGACGTCCGTGTCGTGTGCGAGAACCCTGCCTGCGGGGCGGAAGTCTCCCACGACCGGTTCCAGGCCCTCGCGCAGATCGAGGAATGGAACGCCCGAACCCGAAAGACCGAACCCGAAGGAGAGTCAGCATGACCGACAACACTGAACTGATCGCGGCAGCGCGTGCCGTGCTGGCGAGCGGTCTGGAGAATCGCCCGTGGCGCGGGTACGTGCATGACCTGGTGCGTGCTCTTGAGGTTGCTGAGCACCGCATCGCGGATCTCGAAGCGCAGAACCGGACGCTGATCGAGTTGCGTGAGCAGCAGGAGAAGCGTGCCGACGAGTTCGTGGCGCGGTTCGAGAACCAGATGGATGCGGCGATGGAACTGCTCCGGGAACGTGATGCTCTCGCCGCCACGCTCGACGCCGTGCGGAAGATCAGGGCGCGCCGTTCGACGTGGCACGGGTTCTCGGCCGACGAGGGGCGCGAGCTGGATGCCGTTCTCGGTTCGTCTTCTGTGTCACCCCAACACGAACGAGACGCCGAGGAGTGGGCGCGTGAGGTCTCGCTCGAACGTGCCCGCCAATTCGAGAAGGGCTACACGACCGAGCACGACTACAGCCACGGATGGCAGCACCTGATCCGCTGGGCGAGCGACTACGCGCGGCGTGGGAAGACGGTCGAGGTCGGCGCGATGCTGGAAGCCCTCGGGCTCGTACTGAGTCTCCGTGACGACGCGATCCGCGAGAGCGCGCAGTCGATGCTCGAAGTCATCCGCCCGTACCGCACCGAGCAGGGAGGGCATCCTCGTCACTCATCGGACACCCCCTGCCTTGCGGAGGATCGTCCCGTGAGCGAACCCAGCGAGGAATCAATAGCGGCGGCGGCACGGGTGTTCTACGCCGCGTCAACAGGTGATTACCTTCTGGGAACATCCTGCTATCGGAACGACTGGCTCAGGATGGCTCGTGCAGCGTTGAAGGCGGCAGCGGAGGTCAGCAATGGCTGAGTGCACATGCTTCCCGGTCGAGAACCCGTGGACCTACTACGGGATCGTGGAGCCCGGTGGTGCGTTGGAACCGAACCCGGAGTGCCCGGTGCACTTCCCCGAGGCAGCGGAGGCGAGCAATGGGTGAGCAGGTCACTCGCATCGTGAGGACGGGCGTGCTCGATCAGACGGTCAGGATCGTGCGCCGAGAGTCGGACGGCACGGTATGGCTATACGCGCCTCAGGGCGTCGCTCTCGACGCCGAAGAGGCGTGGGCCGTCGCGCAAGCGATGGTGGCAGCGGAGGTCGACTCATGAGCGAAGGTCCGATCAAGCAGTGGCGGGACAGCTTCAAGGTTCCGCCTGTGTCGACGCCGAACTCGCAACGGATCTGCGGTGTGAACAGGTTCGGGCTCGCGTATTGCGGGCGCCGTCACAATGCGGGTGTCTCAACGAACTGGCAGACGGTCACGTGCGCCGACTGCAAGGCAGCGAAAGCGGCAGACGATCAGGCAGCGGAGGCGACACGATGAGCGACGAATACACGCCGACCGATGATGACGTGATCCGCGACTACCGCATGCCCGTATCCGTCATGGTGCCGCGAGGCGACGGTGAGGGACTTGCCGCGTGGCTCTCACGGCAGAGCGTGGAAGCATTCGAGCACCAGATGGCTTCCGAAGGTGCGTTCCGGCGTTGGCTTGCCGCTCATGATGCTCGGGTTCGTGCCGACACCCTCGACGAAGCCGCCGCGTACTTCGAGCGAGAGATCGGCCCCGACGAGTTCGATCAGGCGACCTCACGTGACGGCGTGCACTGGACACATATCGGCGAGGCGTGGGAGTTGCAGGGGCCATTCATGGACTGGCTTCGTGCGCGTGCTGCAAACATCCGGGAAGGGAGTGAGCATGCCTGAACCGCACGCCTACGACATGAGCCAATTCCAACGCATCATCGGTGTGGAGAACGGCCGCGTCACGGGGCTGTTCCACGTGCTCTCGACAAAGCGCGGCGACTACCACGTGAAACCGGTTGACGTGACGGTCTGGGATGACAACGAGCACCATTCCGGGCGCGTCCTGTACAGCAGCGATCTGACCGCGTTCGTGCGAGACGGCGACGTGGATATTCCGCCACACATGATCGCGACCGAAAAGCATGCCGACGTACTCGACGCGATGGGTGCGATGGAGGCGGCCATTCTCGCAGCGACGGAAGCCTTCGCGGTGTCGGTTGGGGAAGGGAACACACCATGAGCACGGGCCTCGAGTGTACGTGCACGCACTGCGGCCAGGTCATCGGCATCCAGTACCGTCACGGCGATGGACTGGCACTGTTCACGGCGCACATCGCGGAAGCACACCCCGAGCTGCTTCCCGCCGACGGGGAGGAGGATTCGTGAAGCCATGGCTCACATACGCGCAGGCGGCGAAGCTCACCGGTCGCTCGAAGCGCACCATTCAACGCTGGGCGGCGGCCGGCGAGATCGACACCATCGAAGCTGATGACGGAACAACCCGTGTTCGCAGCAGCGACGTCCTCCGCGTCGAATCCGCCAAGACCGCCTACCGACAACACCCCGGGCGACACGCCGCATGACCGCTTGCATGTGTCGCATGTGTCACCCTCAAGATGAGAACGTGGCCTGAGAAGGCCGAACGCCCTGGTGGAAGCACTGGGGCGTTTCTCATGCCCAAGGAGGTGCCGTGGACGACGACGAAGCTCTCGCAGCGAAGCAGACTCTCGAAGCAGCGATCGCCGCGTACGTCGAGACCATGGAGCCCGGCGCCTACGTCGAGTCGTTCGTCCTCCTCACCCACAAGCTGACCACTGAGCTCGAGCAGAATGGCCAGACCATGGTCGGCGTGCTCGTGAAGACCGGACAGTCCTGGGTGATGACCCGGGGCCTCCTCGATATAGCGCTCGAGCAGGAACGTTGCGACACCCTGACAGACGATGACGACTGACCCGTACCGCTGCGCAACCTGCAACCAAGCATTCGTCGTCCCATCACTCGCCCGCGACTGTGAAAGGCGCCACGGCAACCACTGACCCGCGTCCAGGTGACGCGCACTGAGGTGATGAACATGGCCGCACGCGCAACATTGAACGAGAAACGCGCGCAGGAGTTGTTCGACCAAGGCCTTGGCTGCAACGCGATCGCGCGTGAGTTGAACGTCGATCCGGCGACAGTCTCTCGTTGGGGGAAACGCGAAGGGCACACATTCGACCGCACTCAGGTCCAGCGGGCGAATGATGCGCATGCATTCGACCTGGCTGCGGCACGTACTCGGCTCGCGCGAAAGATGACCGCCAACGCGGACAAGGCCCTCGACGCACTCGATGGGCCGTATCTGGTGTATAGCTTCGGCGGCAAGGACAACACGTTCGCGGAGCATGAGCTCGCTGAGGCTCCAATCTCAGCGCGGCGCGAGGCTCAGACGATCGGTGCGATCGCGTTCGACAAATTGACGAAGGCGCTCGAGAAGGACACGTCGACGGTGGCGTCCGCGCATTCTCTGCTCGACTCGCTCGCTGCCGGTTTCGCTGCTGCCGCTGCCACGTACGAGGCGCCTGATGCCGTCGAGTGACCCGTCGCTTTCTCCGAAGCAGATCTGGTCGATCGTCCGATCGAAGGTTGCGAAGATAGCGCTCTGGGTCGGCGCGGTGTCCGGCGGCAAGACGATCGCGTCCCTGTTCGCGTGGCTCATCGCCGTGCGGGAGGCCCGCGGTGCCGGCCTGATCGTCATCGTCGGGAAGACGTTGCAGACGATCGAACGCAACATCATCGAACCGTTGCAGGATCCGAACCTGTTCGGTGAACTCGCTGCGCAGACGGTGCACACGCGAGGTTCGACGACAGCGACGATCCTCGGCCGCGAAGTGCACCTGGTCGGCGCGAACGACGCGCGCTCTGAGGAGAAGATCCGCGGCGCGACGATCGAGCTCGCGTACGTGGATGAGGCGACACTGCTGCCAGTCGGGTTCTGGGAGATGCTCCTCACGCGACTGCGCACACCGCACTCGAGGCTGCTGGCCACGACGAATCCGGGCTCGTTCAATCACTGGTTGCGGGTGCAGTACATCCTGGACGCTGCCGCGAAGAACATGGTCGTGTTCCAGTTCACGATGGACGACAATCCTTCGCTCACGGACGAGTACGTGCGCGACATGAAGGCCGCGTTCACCGGCATCTTCTTCGACCGGTTCATCCTCGGGAAGTGGACGAACGCTGAGGGCGCCATCTTCGACATGTGGGACCCGAAGAAGCATCAGATCCGGTGGGACGAGCTGCCCACGATGTGGCGCCTCATCGCGGTCGGCATCGACTACGGCACCACGAACCCGACCGCGGCGATCCTCCTCGGCATCGCGCTGCACACCGACCACTTCGGCCGACATCACCCGAAGCTGTACGCCATCGACGAATGGCGGTATGAGTCGAAGACGGAACGGCAGAAGCTCACCGACGCGGAACTATCCCGCGGCATCCGCGAATGGCTCGCACAACCACACCTGCCACCGAACCAACCAAGGCTGCAGCCTGACTGGATCATCCTCGACCCGTCCGCTGCGTCGTTCCGAGTCCAGCTGCAGCAAGACGGGCTCATCTCCACGCAGGCCGACAACGACGTGCTCGATGGCATCCGCACTGTCGCGTCCCTGCTGCAGTCCGGGCACCTGCTCGTCACTGACCGGTGCACGGGCTGGATCAAGGAAGTCACCGAGTACGTGTGGGACGCGAAAGCGGCCGAGGTCGGCGAAGACAAGCCAGTGAAGAAGAACGACCACTCACAGGACGCGCTGCGTTACGCGATCAAGACCACCGAGAACATCTGGCGTCAGCACGTGAAGCTCGCCGCATAGCAAGGAGGCACGACCGTGGCCGCAGCCTCTGACGTTTTTCCCCCGCAGCCGTTCGACATCGCGTTCGCCCGGTTCACGGAGCACGACGCCTGGTATTGCGGTGACACGGCCACGCTCGCGGAGATCTACCAGGGCAAGATCGGCCCGACCACGCACATTCGTGCGGGCATCCCGTACCGTGGCGGCGTCATCGGCACCCTGTCGAAGTTCTGGTGGGGTCAGCCGCAGGAACCCGACGAGCACCGCATGAAGATGCACCTTCCGGTGCCCGCGGATCTCGCCCAGCTCAGCGCTGACCTGCTGTTCGCTGAGGCCCCGAAGATCCGGTACGCGAAGCCTGATGCTGCGGAAGCTGCCGGCGACGACGACACGAACGCACCCGCACCGTCGCACCCGGGTCAGGACCGTCTCGACCTCATCATGGGCTCCGACGACGCGCACGCCGAGATGCTGAAGGGTGGCGAGTTCGCCGCCTCACTCGGCGGCACGTACTTCTCGGTCGTGTGGGATGCCGACCTCGAGGATCACGTCTGGTTCCAGGCGTTCGCTGCTGACTGCGCGATCCCCGAGTTCCGGTACGGGAAGCTCGTCGGCTGCACGCTGTGGACCGAGTACCAGACGGAGAACGCGTCGACCGTGTACCGGCTGCTCGAGATCCACAAGCCGGGCGTGATCACGTACGAGTTGCACCAGGGTGGACCGAACAACCTCGGCAACATCGTCCCGATGGGGACACTGCCGGAGACGGAGCACTACCTGAACCTGGTGCCCGACGTGGAGCTCAGCGACCTCGGCCCGCTCACCGACGACACCGCACCCACGATGAACGCCACCATCGACGACGACAGCGCAGCCGTGACAGTCGCGACCGGCGTCAACAAGCTCGCCGTCGTGTACATGCCGAACATGCTGCCCGCACGGGACTGGCGCAAGTACGGGCCGATCGCGAACCTCGGCCGCTCCGACTTCGCCGGCAACGAGGACATCTTCGACAAGATCGACCAGGTCTACTCGTCGCTGATGCGCGACATCGACAACGGTGCTGGCCGCATCACTGTGCCGGAGTCGTTCCTGGAGACGAGCGGTCAGCCGGGCGGCGGCGCATCGTTCGACATGAACCGGCAGGTGTACGTCGGCGTGAACGCGCTCGGCGGCCCGTCCGACACGGTGGCGCAGTCGATGACGATCAGCCAGTTCGACATCCGCGTCCAGGAGCACCTCGAAGCGATCGACGGACTCAAGCGTGAGCTCGCGACCGCGACCGGCTACTCCCCCGTGCACCTCGGCCTGCAGCAGACGCGTGCCGGGCAGCGCACCGCCACCGAGGTGACCGCGGACCTTTCCGACTCGGAACGTACCCGCGACAAGAAGGCCCTGTACGCGAAGCCGGCACTCGCGAAGCTCGCACAGGTCGCGTTGGCGATCGACGGCATCGTGTTCCCCGGTCAAGGCGGCGGCTGGTTCGATGAACTGCCTGACATTGAGTTCGCTGAGGTGTCGCAGGTGGACCCGTTGAAGAACGCGCAGACCGTGCAGGTCCTCGACGCTGCCCGTGCGGCGTCGATCAAGACGCGGGTTCGCATGGTGCACCCGGACTGGGAAGACGACGAGGTCAACGTCGAAGCTGCCGCGATCCAGGCGGAGGAAGCGTCGATGGTGTCGCCGATGGTCCCCCCGTTCTCGGGCAGCACAGACATGAACGGCGAGCAGGATGGCGACAACCCCACCGACGAGTGACCAGCTCGCAGCACAGGTCGCCGCGGCGTACATCCTTGCCGAGCAGAACATCCTCGCCGGCGCGACAAGCATCATCCGGCGCACACCGGCGACACTGATCGGGCAAGCGCAGGCCGTGTCGCTGCTGCGACGCCTAATCGCACGCATCCTTCCCGGACTCGCCGGCTACGACCAGGTCGCACGCCTCATGGTGACCACCGCAGCAGCGGAGGGTGACCGTGCCGGACGCAAGGCAGTGTCGCAGGCTCTCGATACCGTGGGTGCGCGCGCAGGTCGCGGCGGTCCCCCCACCGTC
The DNA here is from genome assembly GCF_007859675.1 of Humibacter ginsenosidimutans. GTDB lineage: Bacteria > Actinomycetota > Actinomycetes > Actinomycetales > Microbacteriaceae > Humibacter > Humibacter ginsenosidimutans. Next base: position 3,110,684 of record NZ_CP042305.1, on the reverse strand, counting down.
GCGGCCGGCCGCGCACTCGCCTCACCGGATGAGCCATTCGACCTGTCGATGCCGCACGGCGAACGGGCAGCGCAGGCCATCGAGCACGACATCGTGTCGTCGCTGCAGGATGTCCGGTTCCGGCTTACCCGCCTCCCGGATGACATCTACAAGGCGATCGCACCGCACGGCGGCATCCGCCAGGTCCTCGACAACGACGTGACCCCAGCTCAAGCGCAGGCGATGGCGTGGCGCGTGTTCACATCGCAGGGCATCACCGGGTTCACCGACAAAGGCGGCCGGAACTGGTCGATGTCGGCGTACACGGAGATGGCGGTCCGTACGAGCTCGGCGCGGGCGTTCAACGACTCGCACCTGCAGGTCATGCGCGCCGTCGGCATCAAGTACTTCTCCGTCCCATCCGACGGGCATCCGTGCCCGCTCTGCTTCCCGTGGCAGCACAGCATCCTCACCGACGGCCTGACGCCGCCGGAGCCGGGTGTGCACGTCGACGGCACGATCGCCGAAGCGACCGCGGCCGGCCTGTTCCACCCGAACTGCAGGCACACGCTCGTGCCGTACTTCCCCGGCATCACGAAGCTGCCGCCACGCCAGCCGTGGACGGACGAGCACGCGGTCGCGTACAAGAACACGCAGCGGCAGCGGGCACTCGAGCGGAACATCCGTCAGGCGAAGCGACAGTACGAGTACGCCGCCGACGCCGACACGCGCGCCCTGGCGAAGACGGACATCCGGGAGGCGCAGCGGCGCTTGCGGGAATTCCTCGCACAGACGGGCCTCGCACGGCAGACCAGGCGCGAGCAGGTCGACCTCGCGAACGCCACCATCAAGTTCCCACCCAGGAGGTAGTCATGAAGGCTTGCCCGAACTGCGGCGTCATGCTGGCCGATGCGCTGGCCGATGCGATCGCGAACCCGGCGTGCGAAGAGTCGTGCCCGAAGCGCGCACGTGGCGGCATCGTCTCGGGGCCTGGCGAGCTCCCGATACGTCTCGAGCATCACATGACCGTCGTCGGCCCGGATGCGCGCGCCGTGGCCGAGTTCGCGCGCGTGGCACTGCGGCGCATGCGTGTGGACGTCGTGCTGCCCTGACTTGCCGTCGCCGCGTCAACGCGGCATCCGATCCTCGCGAAGAACGTCCCATGATCCCGGTTCCTTTCGGCGGGTAGGCGTATCTGCGCGGCGACGGCGAACACACGTCCAGCGCTGGGGAGCGCAGCACTGAGGGTCAGCCCACCCGAGAAGACGACAACGGGTACGGAGCGGGCGAGGCGTAGCTCAGAGGTCAGAGCCTTGGGTCGCAGGTTCGAATCCTGCCGCCTCTCCGCTCCCTTCACTCCACGGAGGTGCGTCATGGTCGCAGGCCGCGAAGTCACCCCGAAGGACATCGGCGACACGGCCCGGCTGAAGGCGTACTGGACGGTCGGTGCTGGTCGTGCGAAGTGGGCGACCTCGCCGACACCGTTCCGCACACTCCGCGCGCACCTGCTGAAGTACCTGCCCGCGTCGTACGTGAACCAGGTCACCGCCGACTGGTTTCACGCGGCCCTGGGTTTCTGGCCTGGCACACCGCACAAGGGCCCCGTGCCGACGCCGGGCGCGAAGCGCAAGTAGAAGGAGACGATCTTGTACCACTGGAAGCACGGGTGGATTCCCCTCGACCATGAGGCGCTGAAGTCCAAGTTCCCGCACGCCAAGAAAGAGAGCCTCGACCGGTTCGCGGAGAAGTTCGGTATCGGCGCACACCCGAGCGCCGTCGAGCACGGCTGAGCCACGCTGACTCGGCACGTGCGACGCGCGCGGCGAAAGTGAAGACCACTCCCTACCCGCTCGCTGAGATCCGGCCGGGCTTCAAGATCCAACACAAGGGGCCCGCTGGTCACGAGACTCTGAACGTCAGGGACGTCGTTTTTCGGCCTGGACGGGGCGTCGAGCTCCACACCCAGCGTGAAGACGGGTACGGCGGACCGACTATCTACCCGCACCCGGATGAGCCCGTGCCGGTCGTTTTCGCGCCGCCGAGCAAGGAAGAACCGAGTTGGGGGCTGACTGGCTCACTCGACTATCCGCACGCCCGGCGTGTGAGGTAGCGAAGCCACCCCGCCACTGCGACCACCCAATGCGGCCAGGCGCCGCGCAAGGAGAACACCCATGTCCAGCAACATCAACCCCGCGTTCACGCGACGCGACGCCGACGGGCTCGCCTGCATCGGCCGCACCCTGCATGATCTCCGCGGCATTCGCTTCGGGAACGGCGAAAACGGCAACGCACCCGACGGCAGCCAGGGCGGCGACAACGGCGCTCAGGGCGCAACACCGCCGTGGGGGGACGACCCGTCGAAGTTCGACCCTGACAAGGCGTGGAAGCTGATCCAGAACGTCAAGGGTGATCTCGACGCGGAGAAGAGCAAGCGCGACCAGGCCATCAAGGACGCTGTCGCGCAGGCGCAGCAGGGGTGGACGCAGCAGATCGGGCAGGCGCTCGGCCTCACCAACCAGGTCGAGACTGACCCGGCGAAGCTGCAGCAGGCGGTTCAGGACCTGCAGGTGCAGATGTTCGACGCCGACGAGCAACTCACCGCAGCGGAGCAGCAGGCGAAGGTCGCCGAGCTGAAGATCGCGGTCCTCTCGAACCCGGCGATCCGGGACGCGAACCCGAAGCTCCTACTCGCCAACAAGGCGTTCACGGACTCCATCGGCCAGGTAGAGCCGACCGATGAGGCGGCCATCACAGCCGCGATCAACCAGGCGTTGCAGGCCAACGCCGCCCTCAAGGCAACCCCGTCCCGTTCAGGCAGCGGAGAACACCAGGGTGCCACCGTCCAGTCCCTCGAAACGCAGCTCGCAGCCGCGCAGACCGCAGGCGACAAGACGGAGACCATCCGCCTCAAGATGGCGATCGCCGCAGCCCGGAGACGCGCCAAAGGGGCATAACCCCACACAGACAAGGAGACCAGCATGGCTGGAATCGTCGGGCAGGGGACCACGTTCGACCTGCCCAACTACGTGGGCGAGCTGTTCGCAGCGTCGCCCGAGGACACCCCGCTTCTGTCGGCCATCGGTGGTCTCACCGGCGGCAAGGAAGCGAACACGCCGATCATCGAGTGGTCGGGTTACGACCTCCGCGACCCGGACGAGAACCGGCAGCACGTGGAGGGCGACGCCGCACCTGACGGTGAGGAGCGTGTGCGCTTCAACGTCGACAACGTGGTGGAGATCCACCAGGAGACCGTCGACGTCAGCTACACGAAGCAGGCTGCGGTCGGTCTGCGCAACGGCCAGAACATCGACGGCGTCAACGCGGTCACGGCTGAGATGCCGTGGCAGGTCCTGCAGTCGATCAAGCAGGTCGCCCGTGACGTGGAGGCGTCGTTCATTCGCGGCCAGTACGCGAAGCCGTCCGACAACACCACGCCGCGCAAGACCCGCGGCATCCTGCAGGCCATCGCCACGAACGTGGTGAACCTCGGTGAGGCGCACAACGGCCTCTCCGCGGCGACCACGGTCATCACTGACACGGCGACCACGCTCGCGAACGACGACAAGGTGGTCTTCACCGACGTCGGCGGCTCGACGGGCATCAAGCTGAACACGGTTTACTACATCGTCGGCAAGGCCACGAACGCGGTGTCTGTCGCTTCGAGCAAGGGCGGCTCCGCGCTCACGATCGGCACGGCGACGGTCAGCTTCTACAAGCTGGCCACGACCGCGCCGGCGAAGGCGACGTACGACGAACTGTTCCAGCAGGTCTGGGACAACGGCGGCATCGCTGAGTCGGAGACGGCGACGATCATGGTCGGCTCCTCGCAGAAGCTGAACCTGTCAAACGCGTACTCCGACGGCATCAACAACCGTGTCCCGGACCGCAACGTCGGTGGTGTCAACTTCGAGACCATCGTGACCGACTTCGGCAAGTTCAACGTGGCACTCAACCGGTGGATGCCGGCCGACGCGTTCACGATCCTCTCGCTGGAGCATCTGAACCCGGTGTTCCTCAACATCCCGGGCAAGGGCCACTTCTTCCAGGACGAGCTCGCGAAGGTCGGCGCGTCCGACCGTCAGATGCTCTACGGCGAGATCGGCCTGGAGTACGGCAACGAGAAGGCGCACGGCGTCATCCGCGGCCTGCCCACCACCAGGTAGCACGGCAAGCGTGCGCCCGACCACACAACGGTCGGGCGCACGCCCACCCCGAAGGGACAACGCATGACCAGTTACGTGGTGCCCGACATGCTCGCGACGTCGGATGATCTCGCTGAGTGGACGAAACAGGCCGCACCGGCGAACGCTGACCTGGTGCTGCGTGACTGCACAACGCTCGTGCTCGACGCGACACGCACCGCCTGCTACGAAACCGACCCCGCGACGGGACTCGCGATCGACCCGAACATCGCTCAGGCACTCAACGATGCGACATGCATCCAAGCCGCAGCATGGGGAAAGCTCGGCATCGACCCGCTCGCCGGCGGCATCGACACGGGCGGCGTGAAGGCGTCGAAGTCGATCGGATCCGCATCGTTCGCGATCGCGGGCGCCGCGCAGACCGCCGCCGCGAAAGCGTTCGCCACCGATAACCTCGTCCCCGCCGCTGTGCGGCGCCTGCGCCAACAGAACCTCATCACCACGTTCACGAGGCACACATGAGCGCCGACGACATGGCCGAGTTCTACATCCAGACGGCCATCGTCGAGACCTGCCAAGGCACCAACGGATACGGCGAGGACATCTTCGCCTCCGCCGTCACCCTCGATCCGGCCGCCGACAACGGGTGCTGGATCGATGACACCCGACACCTGGTGCGCTCCACCGACGGCGAGCAAGTCATGTCCGAATCGACCCTCTACACGTACCCGGCCAACGCGCCTCTGTTCGCCCCGAACTCGCGCGTCACGGTGAACGGCGACGTCTCGCGCGTCATCAAGACGAACCTCAACACTTCCGGCGATCTCGACCTCCCCGACCACGTTGCTGTGTCCCTGACCTGAGAGGCGGTGCGTGATGGCCGGCATCGAGTGGAACATCGACCTGTCCGGCCTCGACCGCATCACCGAAGCCATGGACAACCTCGTGCCTGCTGCTGTCGTGAAGGCCGCCGAGCATGTGCGTGGTGTCGCCGCCGACCTTACCCCTGTCGAGTCCGGTCACCTGGTCGGGTCCGCTGAGGTGAAAGCGACGAGCCACGACAGTGCCCGCGTCTACTACCCGGGACCGTACGCCCGCTACCAGCACTTCGAGCTCCAGCTCAAGCATGCGCATGGTCAGGCCCTGTACCTCGAGCAGCCGATGATCACGGAAGCGCAGGCGTGCTTCCGGATCATGGCTGACACGCTCCGATTGGCGGGACTGTGAGCGACACACTCGACCTCCTCGACGGCATCGCCGCCCTCTTGGCTGCCGCGGTGCCGGACGCGGCATGGAACCCGAACGACCCGTACACGGATGGTCAGGTCGGCATCTTCGACATGCTCATGCCGACAACACCTGACGAGGTGCTCGTGGTCACGTGGGTGCCGCAAGCTGAGGACCCTGCAGACCCGACCGGATCCGGCCTGTTGCAGGTCCGTGCGCGTGGTGCCAAGAACGCGCCGCGGCGCCCGCTCGACATCCTCGACGCTGCGAGCACTGCACTGCTCGGCGCGACCCACATCCCTCTGAACGGGACTGGCCTCGAGATCATCCAAGTCACCTCCCGCGTCCGCGTCCCGATGGGGATGGACGAATCGAAGCGGTGGGACTGGTCCGACAACTACACGTGCGACGTCGCCTACACGCCCACCATCCTGCGTCCCGCAGGCGGGTGGGACTGACCTTTCTTCCGCTGCCCAGTGCGGATCGCGCCGTCTGGCGCATCTCCGCCCCTCCCGGTGAGGGGTTCATCAACCCCTACACGCCTTGAAGGAGGCAATCATGACCAAGTCCCTCGCACGCCGGTGGGCTGTCGACCTGTCGAGCGACAACTCGATGTGGCTGCACCTGTCGAACATGGGCGACTTCGCACCGAGCGAGACGCCGACGCTTCAGGATTCGTCCGACTACGACAACGACGGGTTCGTCTCGTTCGAGAAGACCATGACCGGCGGCAAGGTCGTGGTCAAGTTCACGCGGCGGACGACGGCCGGCATCCCGTCCGACCCGGCGCAGAAGCTCGCGCAGGCGACGAAGTTCAAGTTCGGTGACGACTGCCGCATCTACACGCGCTGGTACACGACGGACGGTGACACGGAAGCGTGGACCGCGCGGACGCTCGTGGACTGGCAGCAGTCGAAGACGGGTGTCGCAGACCTCGAGGAGGTCACGATCACGCTCACTGCGGACGGCACCATCACCGCGATCGACTCGCCGTACACACCAACTGCGGCCCCGGTGGTCGTGTCGGCAGCGACCTCCGACGGCCACGCTGCCGCGACGGGCGACCAGCTGGTGATCACCGGCCAGGGCTTCACCGGCGCGACGGGTGTGAAGCTCGCCGCCGTCGCCGCGACCGTGTTCAACGTCATGTCCGACTCGATGATCATCGCCGTGGTCCCGTCCGGTTCCGCCGGATCCGCTCCCGTCAAGGTGACGAACGGTGTCGGCGACTCCAACGCCTTCCCGTACACGCGGGCTGCGTAGCTGCACAACGACCGGGCCCCGCTGTTACTGGGTCGGCGGGGTCCGGTCCCCAACCCAGCACCCAGTGAAAGAGAGATCCCAGCATGTCTCAGTTCAAGGACTTCAACGACCTGTTCGATCCGCTCGCGCTGCCCGTGGGTGGCAAGGAGTACACGATTCCCCCGCTCTCATTCGAGGCGGGTGCTCGCGTGAACGGGGTGCTCGATGGCACAGAGGAACTCAACGAGGAGCAGTTCCTGCGCCTCGTGCTCTCCGATGACATCTTCGATCAGCTCATTGCTGACGGAGTATCCGCGCAGGCGATCAACCGGTTCGGGAAGGTCGCGCTCACCGACTTCAAGTACACGCGCGAGATGGCGATCAAGATGTGGGAGACCGCAGGCGACCCAAAAGCGATGACGGAGTGGGACAAGCAGAACGCCCCGTCACGCGCCCTGAGGCGTTCGAAGAGTACGGGCACGGCGAGAAAGACCCGGTAACCGGCTACTACGAGTGGTACGAAGCGCCCCCCGAAGTGCTGAAGCAACTGACTACACCGTCCGTCGACGTGACGTGGTCGATGTTCTTCGAAGCGTGGGGCGACATGGTCGCTGACTTCCAGGAGAAGTACGGGCTCGACCTAGAACATCTCGCCCGCGATTACGGGTTCACGTGGCGGCGGTTCGCGTTCCTCGCCATAGGCCTACTCACACCACCCGCGTCTCAGTTCGCTCCCGCTACCCGCATCTACCGCCGGTTCGCGCCGGCCAACGACGAATAGGCAGGTGCGCCGTGGCGAACGAAGGCCCCACCACAGTCGGCTCCATCGAGGGCAAGCTCGGCCTCGACATTGACGACTGGCGCGCGAAGATCGAGATCGTCAAGGCGCAGGCTGCCGAACTCGGTGCCGTGTCCCCTTCGATCACGGTCGATGCGAATACGTCTCATGCGCAGGAGGAGATGGCGGCCGTCGACGCTGCCGCCGCCGCCATGGGGGTGTCCGCGCAGACGTCCGCACGCCAGGTTGGCGCCTCAGCGGATACAGTCGCAGCCGCAGAAGCGAAGGTGGCCGCAGCGAACCAGGCCGCAGACACCGCTTACGCGCGCGCCGAGCTCGCGCAGCAGCGGCTCACGGAGGCGCAGGAATCCGGGCGCGCGAAGGCATCCCAGCTGATGGCTGCCGAGCTCGCGCTCACGGAAGCGCTGAACCGTGTGGAGACGGCGAACGCGAAAGCCACTGCGTCTGAGGCGGCCCTGGTGGAGGCGCAGAAGAAGGCTGCCACGTCCGCTGTCGAGGAAGCCGCCGCTGAGGAGACGAAGGCGACCGCGACCGCGAAGAGCGCGGACGCATCAGGGCGCAGCCTCGGCTACATGCAGCTCATAGTTGCGGCCGTCGTCGCGCTCGTCGGACTCGCCGGCCCACTCTCCGCGGCGGTGGTGGGTATCGGCGGCGCGTTCGCAGGCATGGGCGCCGCTGGTGCGCTCGCGATCGTTGGCGTCGTCGATCAGATCAAGAAGGGCACCGCGGCCGGCAACGAATGGTCATCCGGTCTGAATGCTCTCAAGGGCGACCTGAACGCGCTCGGTAACACCGCGGCGACCGGACTCCTCTCGTCGTTCCAGCAGATCATCGGCGACATCGGCAACGCGATGCCGGACCTGAACTCCGAGATCGGAACGTTCGCGTCCATCCTTGGGCGTACGTCGGTGTCCAGCGTGCAGGCCCTCATCAACGTCTTCCGAGTCATGAACCCGCTGTTCGTGCAGGGCGGCGTCCTGATCGAGGACATCGCGAACGGGCTTCTGCAGTGGTCACAGAACGGTGGTCTGCAACGGTTCGTGACGTATGCGGAGCAGGAGCTGCCGCATGTCGTGAACACCCTCGGTGATGTCGGAAGCATGCTCCTGCACATCGTGGAGGCGACCGCGCCGATCGGCTCGACGGTGCTCACGATCCTGCAGCAGTTCTCACAGTTCGTCTCCGCTATCCCCGTCCCGGTGCTTACCGCGACGGCGGGCGCCGCGCTGGCGATCTGGGCGGCGTTCAAGCTCGGCAACGGTGTCGAATCCATCATCGACAAAGTGACCGGTGCTGTCGGGCAGCTCACGGCCGCCGAGGTTGATTCCGCAGGGGCGGCGACGCGGCTCGGCACCAGCATCGGCTCCGTCGCGGGCTGGTTCGGTGTCGTGACCGCGGCAGTCGGTGTCGGTGTCGCCGCTGTGGACGCGTGGAAGCAGGCCGTCGAAGATTCCGTCGCCTCCGATGCCGATCTGGTCAACTCGATCACCGCCGGCACGGATGCCGCGGGCGGCTTCACGGACGCGATGAAGGCCGTGAACGCATGGAACGACACCGGCACGACGACAACGAAGCAGATGTCGGATGCTCTCGAGTCCGCCGCGAACGGATGGGGCGGCATGAACAAGGCTGCCGCGAGCTGGCTCGGCACCCTTGACGGTGGCGCGTCGATCTCGGGCAACGTCCTCAACATGCTCGAGAAGTACGGTGACTCGCTCGCGACAGTCGCACGCACCGACCTCCCGGCCGCCGTGGATTCATTCAAGAAGTACTCAGCCCAGTACGACCTGAACGCGACCCAGCAGTGGCGTGCGATCAACAACATGGGCGACTACAAGGACGCCCTGACACAGCAGGCCACCCAGTGGGGATACGCGGCGACGCAGGCCAACCTCGTCGCGATCGCGACGGGGAAGATCACGGACGCGAACCCGGCTGCGACGGACACGACGGACAAGCTCGCGAACGCACAGAACCGGCTCTCGCTGGCGCAGCAGCAGGTGGCGACCGACACGGATGCTGCCGCGACCGCGATCGAGGGCTTCGGCCAGGCGAGCCGCAACGCTGACAGGGCGAACATCACCTACCAGCAGGCTCTCGATCAGGCTTCACAGTCGATCCGGCAGAACGGTCGGACTCTCGACGAGAACACGGAGTCGGGACGTGCGAACGCGACCGCCCTGGACACCATCGCCGACTCGGGCCTGTCTCTGATCGCCGCTCAGACAAGGCAGGGCGCATCCGAGCAGACGCTGCGGGGCAACATGCAGACGACCCGAGATGCGTTCATCAAGACCGCGGAGCAGATGGGTGACAACCAGACCCAGGCGGAACAGCTCGCCGACAAGTACGGGCTGATCCCGTCGAACATCACCACAGCCTTCGCGCAGACCGGGCTCGGTGACGCCATCCAGAACGTGAACACGTACGATGCCGCGATCCGGGCACTCCTCTCGGATCAGAGGGCTGTGAAGCTGGGTGGCTCCGTCGCCGGGTACTACGGGTTCGGGTCGGCGACTGGCGGCACGGCCGGGAAACCGGGAAAGGCAGCCGGCGGAACGATCGGCATGGCACCTGGCGGAACGGTCACGGGACGCGGGAACGCCGTCAACGACCTCGCGGGCCTGTACCGTCTCGCTGACGGTGAAGAGGTCACGTCGAACATGGCCGGGCAAGCAGCCAGGAACCGGCCCCTGCTGAAGCTGATCAACGCGAATGCGGGCGCCGACCAGATCGCAGGGAAGGCAATACAGCTCGCGGGCGGGGCGCCGACAGTCGCCGCTCCGGCACCCGTCATCCAGCATGTGCACAACTGGTACGTGACTTCGAACAGTGGTGAGCAGTTGTACCAGGACGTGATGCGGAAGACGAACTCGAAGGTGGGCCCATGACCGCGCTCCTGGCCGGCACGTCGACGAGCATCCAGTACGGGGGCCTCACGTTCGGTGCCCAAGACGATGACGGTGTGGTCTGGAAGCTGACCGGGTTCGACGGGTGGGGTTCACCGGACTCCACGATCGACGTGCAGCAGAAGCCGCGTCAGCGTGGCGCATGGGCTGGTGACGCGTTCTCGGTGGAACGGTATCTGACGGTCACGCTCCTGCTTCGTGCGCCGTCCGCGACGCTCCTGAATCAGGCGATCGAGAACCTGTCGTCGGCGGTCGACTTCGCACAACAGCCGATGACGGTCACCGAGGCCGGGTTCACGCGCACAGTGAACGTGCGCCGCAAAGGCGGTGTGATCCCCGGGAAGATGAATTCGTTCATCGCCGCACCGTCGTTCCAGGTCGTGGCAACGGATCCGCGGAAGTTCGGCACGCCCATGGTCGGCACGACCGGGCTACCGACAAGCTCCGGTGGTCTCGTAGTCCCGACCGCAGGGCTCGTCGTTCCGGCTGCCGGTCTGATCATCCCGGCCGCGGTGACCTCTGGTGACCTCGAAATGGACAACCCGGGCAACGAGACGGGTCCTGTGATGCTCCGCATCGACGGGCCGTGCACGGGGCCGCAGATCACGCACGTCGGGTCCGGGCTCACACTCACGTTCGCGAGCTCCCTCGTGCTCGGTGCAGGCGAATACCTGCTCATCGACATGGAGAAGCACACCGCGCTCGAGCAGGGACAAGCGTCGAGGTCCCGGTTCATCACGTCCCGGCAGTGGTTCGGGCTCGAACCGGGCCCGAACACGTTCAGCTTCGCTGCGAGCGGCTACGACGCAGGCGCACAACTGACGGTCACCGCAACACCGGCATGGAGGTGACCTGATGGGGTATCAGTGGGTGGCAACACGGCTGACGACCGGTGAGCAGATCTGCGACCTGAACGACCTCGTCGTCGATGAGGTGCTGGACACGATCGGCCGCTACGAGATGGTGAACGCCACCCTCCCGATCCCGACAGCGGACCCTGATTGGGAGCGAGCAACACTCGAGGGCGCCACAGCGTACTGGCTGCTCCAAGACTACCCCGCCGGTGGTGTGCCGCTGATCATCTGGGGCGGCTACATCGTCACGTCCCAGCGTGACGAAACCGACGTCGTCACTCTCACCCTGGCCACGTTCCCCGGCTATCTGGATGCCCGGTACACCGGTGATCGTACCTACGCTGCCACTGACCAGAACGCTCTCGTCACCGACCTGATCACGAACTGCGTCGCGGCAGGCCCCGCAGGCGGTGTCCCGATGCGCGTTCAGGTCGTCGGCGGTGCGGGAATGCTCCGTGACCACACGTACCTCGACTCCGATGACAAGACCGTGTACCAGGCGTTGCAGGATGCGATGAACTGGGAGAACGGCCCCGAGTGGTGGATCGGCGGTGAGTGGCAGGGCCAGCTCATCAATCCTGTGCTCTACGTCGGGAATCGGCTCGGGACGCCCGCGTCGCCATCGCCGGAGGCTGTGTTCGACATGCCAGGCAACTGCACGAAGTTCCAGCGGGTGCAGTCGTTCGGGTCTGGGAAGGGTGCGAACTCGGTCATGGCGTACGCGTCAGGCATTGGTGCGACGCGGCTGCAGTCGCCTGTCGAGTACGCCGCGGATCCGGAGCGGCCGACGTTCGAGTACAGGTGGTCGCCGTCGTCGTCGATCACGGACGTGAATACGCTCATCAACTATGCCGCCGCCGCGCTCCCGAACATGCAGAACGGCAGCCGGTCTCTGACCATGTCGGCCGCCGCAGACCAGGACGCGACCCCGGGCTACTGCTCGAGGTGGGTTCTGGGTGATGACGTCGGATACGACATCAACACGCCATCGTTCCCTCGTGGTTTCACTGGCACTGCGCGCGCGATCGGGATGAGACTCACGCTCGGCAACACGCGCACCCTGACGCCGGTTCTCGTCGGCGGCGACTTGGAGGAGTGAGATGGCTGGCAGCATCCTCGACCACATGCCGCCGCAGGATGACGACCAGCAGCGTCGCATCCGCGATCAGCAGCGGGCGACAACGCAGTCGGCATCGGCGCTCGCGAACTCGCTCAGCGCACCCTTGTCAGGGTTCGCCAGCGCCCAGAACTTCACGGTGCCCGTCGGCTCGGGATCCGGCGTCACCGCCTCCAACGACATCCCTGGCGCCCTCACCAAGATCAACGTGCCCGATGGTTACACCAACGCGATCGTCGTTGCCTTCGCGCAGATCGCCGCGTACTGTCACCCGCCGACAGGCAATACCGACTGGCTCTACGGCTGCCTGCGCGCGCTCGCGTCATCCACTGGGGTGTGGGCTGTCGGCGGTGAGGTGAGCGCGCTTACGCAGGTCACCACGGCGTCTGTCGCCGGCGCGCTCTACTACCCGACGTTGACGCCGAGCCTCATCACGGCGTTCAACAACCTGAACGGCGGCTATATCGAAGTGGCAGCGCAAGCACGCTCGGGCACTGGGTGGTCGGCGGATGCCAACAATCAGGCAGGTTTCGAAGTTCTGGTGATCTTCACCCGTTAGAACCCGACGCCGCCGGATGTGGCGACGGCGGCGGAATCGCCGGCGTGCCGCCTTGATCAGACGAGTCTGACCCTGAAGGCGCAGTCGATGGCGCGTCCCCTCCAACACCCGTGGTCGCCTGGTGCGCGTCGACGTCGTTCACGTTGTCCGGCACTGACAGCCCAGAGTCGTTGGCCTGAGTTGGCCCTGATGGCGCATCCGAGCTCGGTGCCACGGTCGGTGTGTCCGACGGCTGAGGGTCGGACGCGGTTGCAGGCGTCGTCGCGACGACGCTCGGAGTGTCTGACGGCGTTGCGGTGGGTGTGTCCGTCTCCGTGATGCTCACAGGCTCGTCTCCTCCTGACGTGCGCTCGCCGCTCTGCGCGGCAGCGATCCCGATACCGGCACCACCGAGAACAACGGCCCCGACGATCACGCCGGCGATCAGATTGCGTCGCAGGGTGCGGCTCTTGGATTCCCCCGAATCGGACATGCCTCCGATTTAAACGCTTCCCACCGACATTCACGTATACCCCCGAGGAGGGCACATGGGCGCACAAGCTTGGCCGTTCAACGTTGATGGGACGGGTACGGCTCCCGCGTGGAGTGCCCGGCAGTTGCGGCAACTCGCGGTCGCCCCATTCGTCGCGGTCGGTACGAAAGCCCGACCGCTTGGCGCGAAGTCCGGCATCCGCGTCGGAACACCCTCGAGCATCGTGTCGGTCACAGGGTCGGGACCCTACTCGTGGTCGGTGGCACCGTTCGCGGGCGTCATCGACGGGGAGTCGAACGCTGCCGCTGGCCCGTACACGTACAGCTTCGACTCGACGCAGACCGGCTCGATCGGCACGGCAGGCGCTGCGGCACGTCAGGACCGTCTCGATGTCGTGATCTCGGACACGGACGAGGGCGACGGTTCCGGGACGCGCAGCATCGCCGTCGTCTACACGCAGGGTGCGGCGACTGGCGGTGCGCTCCCGGCAGCACCTGCGCGTTCGCACCGGCTCGCCACGATCAGCGTCCCAACGTCGGGCGCGCCGACGATCATCTGGGCGCCGGACTGGGCGGCATGGGTGTTCACGACCTACGCGGACATGACGGCGTACACGACGCTGATCGGTGCCGCGAACGTGCCGGTCACACGCGCTGAGGTCATCGCCGACACGACTGCCGCGAATAACGGCATCTACGCCTGGTCGGGTACCGCGTGGCTGCCGGTGGCCCTCACCTCGCCGCCGTTCTTCACCTACTACCGGACGGCATCGTTCAGTTGGACGACGACCGCGGCGGACTTCAAGTGGGACACGCTTTCGAAGGGTTCCCTGGCGGGGTTCACGACGTCGGATGGGATCACGTTCACGTGCACGATCCCGGGCGTGTATGAGCTGGTCGGATCGATCGGTAAAGCGTCCGCGTCGGGTGTGACCGGGCAGTACATCGACATCTTCTACAACGGGACCGCGGATCGACGATTCGAGGGTCCCGCGTTCACGTCGACGAACACGCAGGCGGACTTCAACTACTCGCAACGGTTCGCGGTCGGGGACACGTTCAAGCTCCAGATCAAGTCCGGTGGCGGCACGGGCGGCGGTTTCCCTGCCGACGGCACGGTGCAGGTCACGGCGCTGACCGTGCACTACCGGCACGCCTGACGGGAGGGGATCCTCGTGACGGTTTCAGCGTTCGGTTTCGACGTCGACTCCTACAACAAGCCCGGCTTCGATTTCGCCACCGCGTACCAGGCCGGCTACCGGGTCGCGATGGTGAAGTTCGGCGGCATGAACCTTGAGGGCAATGCGCCGTACATGATGAACGGATACCACGCTTTCGTGGATGCGGCGGTGAAGGCCGGGTTCAAGACGATCGTGGATTACATCGTCACGGGCGGCACGAACCCGGAAGCGGCAGCGAAGTTCTGGCTGGCGAACCGTCACGGGTCAGTGGTCGCGCACGAGCTCGACAACGAGGCCCTCGACTACGGCAGGTCATGGTCGGACGGGGAAGCGTGCGTCTACTTCGACACCATGCGGTCGGCGCGTGTGGACCGGTGGATGTACGGGTCACGGGATTCGCTGTGGAAGGCCGGGTCGTGGTCTGGGATCCAGTCGCGGAGCATCAAAGCCCATATCGCGTTCTACAACGGCTCCCCGCTGACGAACATCAACCCCGGCAACTACCCGACCAACCTGGTCCTCGCGCACCAGTACACGTCATCCGCGCAGATCGGCGGCCTGACCGGTGTGGACGCGAACGCGTTCGCAGTCGGCGCTTTCAGCACACCCTCCACCGTCATGAAGGAGAACCCCATGGCACTCATCAAGTTCCTCGACGACCCCGGGCAGCCGGTGTTCCTGTTCACGCCGCGCCGCATCAAGCACATGGGCACGAACCAGCAGGCGAACGTGCTCGCGAACGCGGAAGGCATCCCCGTTCACGCGTACCACCACTCGGACTGTCAGGACGCGATCTACGACTACGCGCACACCGGCATCTCCTATAGCGACGTGCTCGAGCTGTCGATCACCCGCAACGCGGACGGCACCGTGAAGGACTACAACCGGGGCGGCGAATGGGTCGGCCCGGTGAACGCCACCGCAACCGTCGACCAGGACGCCCTCGAAGCAGCCGTCGCCGCGGCCGTCGCGAAGATCAGCATCCCGACCAAGTTCACCGTCACAGGAGAGGCAGTTTCAGCATGACCGACACCACCAACATCAGCACGGTGCCCGATGCGACCATCATCGACCCGTCCACGCCACCGGCAGGCTCCGGTGTGCTCACCGCATCGGACGGGTCCGGCGCGTCCGCTGGCACGATCTCCCTGCCGTCGACGGCGCAGAAGTACGCGTCCGCGGTGATCCTGTTCCTGTCCGTGGCCGTCACACCCCTGTCGGCGCTCCTCGTGGGTCCGTTCTCGTGGACGGCTGTCTGGCAGTACGTCGCACTGCTGCTCGCCGCTGTCGGCTCCTACCTGATCCCGCTGCTCCCGAAGGGCTGGCAGGGTGCAGGCAAGACGAGTGTCGCTGTGGCCGGTGCGGTCGTCGCCGCTCTCATCCCTGTCTGGACGGGAACCTGGGACCGTGCCACCATCCTCGTCATCGTCATGGCCGTCGTGCAGGCCATCGGCACCGAGTTCGGTGTGCAGATCCGCACCGACCAGAACACGTCCACGACGATCAACGCCGCATAACCCCTCCCTGCCTGAGGAGGGCACCATGGACCCACTTGAGTGGATCGATCGCCTGTTCGGTGCGACCCCATGGGGCACCGCACTGATCTGGGTTGCCGCGGTCATCGTCGTCCTGTACTTCGGCGGCAGGATGATCGCGAAGGCTTGGAAGCCGCTCACCCGGTTCGTGCAGACGATCAACTCCCTTGCTGATCTGCCGGCGTTCATGGCACGCACGGACAGCGCGATCGTGAAGCAGAACGCGCAGCTCGACGGCATCTACCACGAGACGCACCGCAACGACGGGTCATCCATCAAGGACTCGACAGTCCGCCTCGAGCAGTCCGTGGAGGGCCTGCATGGGCGTCTCGACTCCATGCAGGAGAAGCTCACGAAAGATCACGCACGCATCAGCGCGATCGAGGACACGCTCCCGAAAGACCAACTCCCGAAGGGGGATGCCTGATGGCGTCTTTGTCGATCTCTGCTGAGGACTTCACGGCGGCGGGTGCCACACCGCGTGCAGGGTTGCGGGTGCGGTTGCAGGTGGTGGGCACGTTCACGGTCGGCGATAAGACGCTGTCGCACACCCCGTGGGACATGGTCACCGACGCTACGGGTGCTGCGTCCACCGAGTTGCCGGATTCGGTGGCTGGTCTGGGTGTGCAGGTGTCGATCCCGGTGTGGGCGGGTTTCGGTTTCACGATCGCCGGGTACCCGGATGAGGATCTGACGATCACCGGGGTTGGTGACTGGGTGGTGGATCCGCGCACCCTGCAACCGTCTACCGCGTCTCTCACAGCGTGGGAGGCGACTCTCGCACAGGTGCAGGACCTGCTGTCCGCGGAGAACGTGGCCGAGGTCGTCGACGAGTACCTTGCGGCGAATCCGCCAGCGAAGGGCGACACCGGCCCGGAAGGTCCTGCCGGTCCTGCTGGATCTACGGGCCCGCAAGGTCCTACTGGGCCGACTGGTGCCACAGGGGCGACCGGTCCGCAGGGTCCTGCAGGTGCTGCCGGGTCGCCGACCGCGTATGAGCTGCGCGGCACTGGGTCGCCGTATGGTGTGCTCACCCCGGCGTCGGCTGGCATCTACTACACGGACACGGCAGCCACGTGCGGGGCTGTCAGGTGGGTGTCCACGGGGACCACGACCACATCGTGGATGATCGTCGTCGGCGATACCGGATGGCGGGACATCTCCGCTCTCGCACCGGGCCTGTGGACGATAGCGTCGGGCGGCCGATGGCTGATGCGTCGTGTCGGGTCGATGGTGTGGCAACGCATCCAGAACATCAGCTCGTCCGCGACCGGCTTGCAGGGCACCCTCATTCCGGCTGGTTTCCAGATCGATGAGAAGGGCGACGGCGGCATGTTTCAGGCCACCAGTTCGTCCGGTGCGGCTACCGGTGCCGTGCAGATGTACCAGGCGGGTGCCGTGTATTGGTGGCCGTCCACGGGGACCGTGGTGCGGGCGCCGATCCAGTACACGACCGCCGACCCGTGGCCGACGACACTTCCCGGCACGGCCGCGTAGAAAGGCGACCATCATGCAGCTCGACACCACGAACCTGACCGGCCTCACGGACGCTGACCTGGTGACCGTGATCCAAGACCTCTACGCGGAGCAGGCACGGCGTGCGACCGTCGCCGGATACGCCTCGTCTCAGGCTGCCGCGCAAGCCGCCATGCAGGCTGCAATCCAGCAGGACACTGCCGCTGCGACCGCCTACACGGCATCCACCGTGTACCAGCCTGGCGCGTCCGTCACCGAAGCAGGCGCCGTGTACTGGTGGCCTGGACCCGGCACGATCACGAATGACGACCCGGCCACATCCACACACTGGGTGAAGGTGCCCGCACAAGCACCCGCATCCACACCCTGGACGGTCGGCATGGCCCTCGCACCCGGTGAGTACGTGTCGAATGGTGGTCACACGTACCAGTGGGTGCCTGCCGCGGTCGCATCCGCACCCGCGAACTACGCCCCCACCGGGACGACCTCGACCGCCTCCTGGACATTCATCAGCTGACCCAACCGTAGACTGAGCACAGTCGTTCCAAGACACCCGAACCGCCCCCACTGGCCTTACGGCTGGTGGGGGCGGTTTCGTCGTGTCAGCCGCCCGGGTATTGCCCTGTCCCTGGTGCTGTCGGCGACGGTTTCAGGATCTCCGCCACGGCGGCATCCTGCGCTTCCCCCAGCGTCTCGTAGAACCCGAGCGGCCACCGACGCGACCGCTCGAGCACCCAATGATCGACCCGGTACCGCATCAGGGTCTCCCCGCTCTCCCGGTTGACGGCCGGCCCGTAGTGGATCAGGAAACGCGGATCAGCGTACGTGTCGAGCACGAGCCAGTCGTCCACACCCACATGAATCGTCTTCGGGGCATCAAGCATGCGGAGTAAACGACCTTTCCAAGCAAACCCATCATGCGCGGTGGGTTACCCTGGGGCATAACGACGTGGTACAAAAACGTTATGACAAGCGGAGGACAACGCTCATGACTCTGCTCTTCGATACTCGCCGTGTCAGCGATTCATCCCTACGTGACTACATCCGTGGGGCGGCATCGATCTTCAACCTGACAGGGAACACGAAGCGCGAATACAACCTTGCCCCGACAGCGGACGAGGCCGACGCGCGCGCCATCGCGAACGACTGGGCTGCCGTATCAGGCGACCTGAACGATGCCATCGAGACCTATCGCAAGAATGTCGGATAGCGCCGTCGAGCCAGTACCCCCCGAGGAACCTGAGTCTTCGGCAGACTCGGCACCGATCGGGCCACAGACAGAGCAGGAAGCGATCCAATCGCAGCGGATCGAGTTCCACGAAGAGTATTCGGGACAGCTGCCTCACTGGCGGCATCTCAACGAGTATGAACGTATCTACCCGGGTGCCGCGAAAATCATCTTCGAGAGTTTCGAGAAGCAAGGCGATCATCGAAGAGAGATGGAAGCACGTCTGCTGACTGGATCCGAGCGAAGGGCGAGTGTGGGCCAGTTCCTCGGAACCGGTCTCCTGTTGGTGGCCATCCTCGGGGGCATCTATCTCGTGATCGACAAGCAAGCCGTCGCTGGTATCTCGATATTCACTCTCGCTCTCGCTACAGGTGTTGTCAGCTATGTCTTCGGGGACCGGCCGAAGAAGTAGAACCCCCGTCACCGTCCCATCTCCACGTGCCTGACGAGCAGGTCCCAGTCATCCCACCCGATAGTGCACGCGACCGGGCGACCATCCTTCACGACAGCAACCGTCACACCATCCTCGACGACAGCAACACTCAGACCACGATCGCCGACTGCAGGATCCTGGTGTGAGGGTGTCTCGGTGAAGTGAAGCCAACCGGGCCGATCATGCATGCGCGATCGCGGGAGCCCGCTGGACCAGGATGAGCGCGATCCCGGCGACGATCGCGACGAGACCCGCGATGATCAGCGTCCACGTGGTCGCGATGAATGGTGCGACCTGCTGCTTGCAGAGTGTGTCGACGTAGGCCGCTGAGAGGGAGAATCCGTCGGGCCCGGACGGACTGAACGCCGTCCCGCACGACTCCCCAATCTTCGTGACAGGCACGAAGCCGACGATCACGCCGGCGATGGCGACGATCACGCCTAGAGCGAGGATCGCGATGCCGAGGCGTTGACGGTTGCTCATGGCCGGATGGTATCGCCGACCGCTGACGCCGCCAATCGACGTGCGACCCCCAGACGGTGGGTCAGGCCTTCGTAGGCGCTCGGATCGGCGACTATCGCGAAGTAGCGTTCGATGATCTCTACCTCGAAGTCGTACCGCTTCAGCTTCCGCGCAATCACCGCGGCTTTCTCGGTCCAGCCTCTTGGTGGGTCCCCGTTGGGCCCGATCCGCAGCGACCGCTCGGCGCAGTCGACGCACTCCAGAGCGAGCTCGAGCGCTTCGACCAGACGGCCCTCTCGCTTCATCTGGTCGATGACGGGTGACCAGTAGAAGATCCACTCTCCACGTACGAGCTGCTGCTCGAGTTCCTCCGCGCGCCACGGGCTGTTCTGCGTGATGCTGGCGAACGATTCACGAACCTGCGCTTGGTGTGCATCCTCGCGCGCCGCGGTGCGCTCGGCTCGCGTCGTTCCGACGCGAAGGAGAGGCTCAATCTCAGCCACGTGCGCTCCGAGGAATGTGGGCAGAATGTGGGCAGATAGGTCATCTGCTCTCTCGCTGATGAGCCGTTCGCCCAGTGTTTTCTAGGCGAGTAGCCCATCATCCAGAGCGGAGGGCGTGGGATTCGAACCCACGAGACATTTCTGCCCACTGGTTTTCAAGACCAGCTCCATCGGCCGCTCGGACAGCCCTCCAGCCGCCGAGTCTACCGGCAAGCAATCCGTCGCCCGGGTGCACTCCTTCGCGGCCGACTCCACTCGAAAGGTCAGAAAATGCGGTCTCAACGACGATCTGACCGCACTTTCTGACTTCTCGAGCGGCTGGGCGCTGCGCGGACGCGGACGCGGACGCGCTATACCAGCACGTCGCCGTCGCGGGCGACGACGCGTCCGCCGGAGATGACGAGCGCGCGGCGCGGAACCCGCACGAGGGCATCCTGCACGTTCTCGGCGTCGACGAGCACGATGTCGGCAGGGGCGCCCACCTCGAGGTCGTGCACGGCACGGCCGACGTAGCCGGCGGCATCCTTCGTCGCGAGCTCCACGGCGTATCGCAAGTCGTCGTCGAAACGCAGACCGTGCACGCGCGCGAACTGCAGGGCGATGCGCAGCATGTCGCCATCGCCGAACGGCGACCAGAGGTCGCGGATGCCGTCGGTTCCGAGCCCGATGCGCACGCCGCGGTCGCGCATCCCCTTCCACGGCAGCGGCGCCGTGCGCACCGGCGCGACGGTCGACCACGAGATGCCCGCCTCGGCCAGTCCGTCGAGCAGCGCCTCCTGCCGCGGCCCGGCGATCTCGCCGAGCGCGAAGCCGTGCGACACGTTGACCTTGCCGATCAGCCCCGTGCGCAGCGTGCGGTCGATGATGAGCTCGATCTGGAAGACGCCGAGGTCACCGGCGTCGTGCAAGTGGATGTCGATGCCGACACCGTGCCGCTCCGCGATGTCGAACAGACCGTCGAGCTGCGCCACCGGGTCGCGGTCGATGCCGGCGGGGTCGAGTCCGCCGATGGCGGTGACGCCCGACGCGGCCGCCTTGTCGAGCAGCTCCATGACACCCGGGCGCCGGATCACACCGTCTTGCGGGAAGGCGACGATCTCGATCTTCACGGCGCCGCCGAGCATCCGCTCCGCCTCGCGTACCACCTCGATGCCGCGCAAGCCGATGCCCAGGTCGACGTCGACGTGGCTGCGCGCGGCCGTCGTGCCGTGCCGCAGATACTCGCGCAGCACAGCGAGTGTCGGGTCGACTCCGGGGATGCCCAGTCGGTCGCGCTCGGAACGTTCGTGAGCGATGCGGCCCTGCGTCGTCGCCTCGCCGCCGTAGGGCTGCCACGGCATTCCCCACCAGCTCTTGTCCACGTGCGCGTGCGTGTTCACGAAGCCGGGCAGCGCCAGCGAGCCGGCGCCGTCGATCAGCTCGGTGCCGTCGGCGGGCACGGCGGACGCGCCGTTCGCCTCGGCGATCTCCGCGATCACACCATCGTCGACTCGGATGTCCACGGCGGCGCCGCCCCACGGGCGCACATTGCTGAGCAGAAGCGTCATACGTGAATGGTATACCAAACGCGGGATGCTCGCTGCTGGTTCACACCGTCCGCGCTGACTCGAGCCCGTGCGACGGAGTCAGCTCAGCGACCCGCCTCGGCTTCGGCCGCATCCACTTCGGTCGCCAGCTCGTGCGACGTCTGGAGATGCCGCGCGACGAGATCGACGACCTTGTCGACATCTCGCGCCGCGATCGCGTCGTAGAGCGCTTCGTGCTCCTTCGCCACCCTGAGCAGATCAGCATGGCGTCCCATCAGCCAGCGCAGCCGGCTGCGCATGACCCGCTCGAGTTCGAGAAGCGTCTCATTGCCCGTGAGGTCGACGACCCGCTCGTGAAAGTCCGCGCCGGCACGGTGTGCTGCCACGACATCCCCGGCGTACGCGGCGGCGAGCTCAGCGTCGAGCGTGGTCCGCAACGCCGCCAAGCCCTCCCGAGTGTGTCGAGCCGCGGCCAATCGGAACGCGAGCATCTCGAGCGCCGAACGCACCTCCGACAGGTCGGCGAGGTCACTCGGCGTGAACCGCCGCACCACCGCCCACGAACGCACCCGCGGCGTGACGAGCCCTTCCGTGATGAGCGCCTTCAGCGCGTCGCGCACGGGCACCCTGCTCACGCCGAACTCCTCGGCGATCTCGCGCTCGACGAGCTTGCTCCCCGGAGGGCGGACGCCGTCGATGATCTCGTCGCGCAGCCGCGCCGTGACGCGCACCGCCTCGGGCTCGAACTGGGATGCCGCGCTCATCCGTTCATTCTTCCACCGGCTCTGAATCCCTCCGGGGAGACTCAGCCAATTTTGGTATACAGAAATGATGAGGCGATCGAGACATCCCAGCCCGCCGGGACGACGGCCGGTCCGCGTGACGGCAGCCCTGGTCGTGGTCGGCGCCGCCCTCACGATGACGGCGGGCTGCAGCGCCGTCGCAACCGACGACCTGCGAGGCACGTCGCCCAGCACACCCCGGCCGACTACAAGTCAGGAGCTTTCCATGCAGACGTTCGCTCCGCCGGCCGGCGCCTCCGCGGCGACCCGCGCGCTCTTCACGGCGGTGGAGGCATCCGACCTCGTCGGGATCAAGGATGCCATCGCCGACGGCGCCGACCTCGAGGCGCGCGGTCCGCTCGGACGCACGCCGCTGGTGGAGGCGACCAAGGCGAATCGATCAGACGTGGCGACGACGCTGCTCGAGGCCGGCGCCGACCCGAACGCCAAGGACGACATCCAGGACTCCGCGTTCCTCTATGCGGGCGCCGAGGGACTGGACGAGATCGTGCGGGCCACGCTCGCCCACGGCGCCGACGTGCGCAGCACCAATCGATACGGCGGCACGGCGCTCATCCCCGCGAGCGAGCACGCTCACGTGCCCACCGTGCGCATGCTCATCGCCGCGGGGGTCCCGGTCAACCACGTCAACAACCTGTCATGGACGGCGCTGCACGAAGCCATCGTGCTCGGCAACGGCGACGCCGAGCACGTGGAGGTCGTGCGGCTGCTCCTGAAAGCCGGCGCCGACCAGTCCATCGCCGACGGAGACGGCGTGCTCCCCCGCACGCTCGCCAGGCAACGTGGATTCAGCGAGATCGTCGACGAGCTGGACCGGGCCAACGAACGGTGAAGGTCTCTAGCGGGCTCGGCGGCGCGCAGAGTCCTCGGCGGGCCGTACGGCGGCCTCGGCTGATCATGCCAGCTCATCCCGCGGTGTCGCGCTGCACTCGCAGCCGCAGCATGAAGGCGAGGCTCTCGAGTTCGGCGGTGACGGCATCCTTCAGCTCGGCGTTCCACGGCTCGTCTTCGTAGATGCGGTTGACGCGCAGGATGCCATCCGGCGCGTTCGCGGTCGCATCCACCTTGCCGACGAGGCGGTCGCCGTGCAGCACGGGCAGCGCGTAGAACCCGAAACGCCGTTTCGGCTCGGGCGTGTAGATGCCGAGCTGGTAGTCGAACTCGAAGAGCTCGAGCATGCGCTTGCGGTCGAAGACGAGTCGGTCGAACGGCGAGAGCAAGGCGGTTCTGCCCTCGAAATCGCGGCCGAGCTGGGCCGGATCGACCCGCCACTGCCCACGAACGCCGTCGATGACGGCAGGCTCGCCGACGTCTCCGACGTCGTTCTGCTCGCCGGGCGTCTGCGTGGTGCGGGCTCTGGCCACACCGAGTGAGCGCAGCCGGCGCATGCGGCGTTCGTGCGAGGCATCCGGCTCGGGCACCACGGGGTCGTCGGGATAGAGCCGCTCGGCGAGGTCCCACTGCCGCTCGCGGCCGAGACGACCGGCCACGGCGACGTCGCCACGCAGCTCCATCAGCTCGAGCATCATGGCCACGTTGCGTCCGCTGTTCCAACCGCTCGACTTCCACGGCTCGACGCAGGTGTCGGGCAGGTCGCGCGAGATGGTGGGGCCCGCGTCTCGGAGCCTGGCGAGGATGTCGCGGCGGCACGCGTCGTTCGCCGCCACCCAGTCTGCCTGGTGACGGGCCCAGCCTGTGGCATCCTCGCCCGGCCACGCCTGCATCTCCGCTCGGTACAGGGCTGCGTCGTGCGCCGGCCGCATCATGCTGCGCATCTCCAGCAGCACGTGGGATGCCAGTGCCCGCTGCAGATCATCCGGCCGGAAGTACCTGCCCAGCCGACTCCACAGCACGAGGTCGGCGCTCGGCGCGACCGCGGCGGTCGGTTCGTACTGCACGAGTGTGAGGCGTCGCACGGTGTCGAGCAGATCCGTGGGCATGGAGGCGTCGAGCAGCTGGGAGCGCACCGCGATCTGCCGCGCCTCCTCGCGCGTGAGCCGGTGCACAGCCGTCATCCCGTCATGCTAGAAGCGACCGCCGACGCGCACCCCGCCCCGAAGGTTGAGGAGCACCGCGAAACGGCGCGTCAGCCGTTCACCGCGTCCTCGACGCCCACGTTGAAGTTGTCGCGGAAGACGGCGTTCGGGTCGTAGCGTCCCTTGATCTCACGCAGCCTCGCCAGGGTTGCGGGTGGGAACGCCTGCTCGACGAGCTCCGGTCCCTCGCGGGACTCGAAGCTGATGTAGAGCCCGTCGAAGTGTTCGGCGAGGTCCTTCCACAGCGTCTCGAAGCGGTCGCCCCGACCGATAGCGGTGATCGAGAAGTTGGCTGCTCGATGGGCGTAGGGCGTGGCATCCGACGGAACATCCGCCACGGCGCCGCCCACCGACCTGATCTGGAACCACGGCGTGGCGCCCGACTGCACCATCGCCGCGCCCGCGACCGCCACCTCCGCATCGAGATGCGCGACGAGCCCCGATCTGAAATGCGGCTCGCCCTGACCGTCGTGCATGGCATCCGACGCGTTCGCCATCACGTCGGCGTAGGGCGCGAGCTGCACCTGTTGCCCCGCCAGGGGGCCGATCGCGGCGAACGGCTGAAGACGCTCGATGATCGTGTCGGGATCGCTCGAATCGACGACGCCGTACAGCTGACCGATCACCTCACCGCGCTGTCTGGCGAGGATGAGAAAGAGGGTGGTGTCGCGAGGAGCGGCCTCCATCGCCTCGCCGAATCGCTGCAGAAAGGCGGCGGTGTCGGAGGCGTCGAACACGAGCTGCGTCCACCCGACATCGCCGACGGCATCCGTCTCGAACTCGAACGACGTGACGATGCCGACGTTGGCCCCTGCGCCACGCACGGCCCAGAACAGGTCGGCGTTCTCGTCGGCGGATGCTCGCACCACCGTTCCGTCCGCGAGCACGACGTCGGCGGCGACGACGTGATCGATGGTGAGACCGTGCTCGCGCGCGAGAAAGCCGATGCCGCCGGCCGTCGCGAGGCCGCCGACTCCCACCCCGCCGTAGTCGCCGCTGGAGAGCGCCCAGCCGTGCGGCTCGAGGGCGCGTGCGACGTCCATCCAGCGGGCGCCGGGCCCCACTCGCACACGACGGGTCGCCTCGTCGAGCACCCCGATCTCGTTCAAAGCGGCCAGGTCGATGACGATGCCGCCGTCGTTGGTGCTGCGACCGCTCAGCCCGTGCCCGCCGCTGCGGATGCCGAGCGGCACGTTCGGAGTGCGGCGGGCGAAGGCGACGGCGTCCGCCACTTCGTCGACCGTGCGCGGGCGCAGCACGAGACCAGGGGAACCCGCGCGCGCGTACGTCGACTTCACCGTTCGATAGGCGAAATCGCCGGGCTCGACCGCCAGCTCGCGCAGCGACTCGGGAATCTCGTCGTACGCGATCTCGGGGCTCCGTTTGGCGAGAGCGGCTGCGCTGCGACCTGAGCCGACCTGAGTTCCCCGACGCGCACGTTCGGCGTCGACGGCCTCGCGCACGGCGGGCACGACCTCCTCGGCGAAATGCTGCATCGTGTAGGCGTCGTCGCCGGCCAGGATGAACGTGCTCACCCCGTCGTCGAGCGCGAACGCGACGAGCTGCTCGGCCTCGAGGTCCCCGCCGATGTTGAGCATGCGACGCACCTCGTCGGGGCGCCTGCCGGCATCCGCTGCCGCGTCGTCGATGCGCGCATTGCCGGCCTGCAGGTCACCCGGTTGCAGGTAGCCCAGCGACGGGAGCCACCCGTCGGCTTTGCGGCCGGTGAGGCGCAGCATCCTCGGCTTGAGCGCCCCGACCCAGACAGGAATGTCATGCGCCGGCGCCGGCCCTCGCTTGGCGCCGTTCACCGGGTAGTACTCGCCGCCGGTGAAGCGCTCGCGGTTGCCGGCATCCCACGTGCCGCGGATCACGTCGATCGCCTCGTCGAGCTGGTCGACGGCCTGGCCAGGCGTGAGCCTGCGTCCGCCCATCGCGGCGATCGGATCCCAGAACCCGCCCGCGCCGAGGCCGAGGTCGAACCGCCCGTTCGAGAGAAGGTCGAGGGATGCCGCCGCCCGTGCGATCACCGGAGCCGGCCGCAGCGGCAGGTTGAGAACGTTCGGCGCGATGTGGATGCTCGTGGTCGCCGCCGCCACGTACGACATGAGCGTCCACGTGTCGAGGAACGCAGGCTGGTACGGGTGGTCCTGGAAGGTGACGAGGTCGAACCCGAGCTGTTCGCTCAGCTGCGCGAGCTGCACCGGCTGCTGCGGCCGGCCGTTCACGGGGGTGACGAAGGTTCCGAACCGAAGCGGGTGGCCGTAATCCATCCCGTCAGGCTATGCCGCGTGTCGCGGGGCTACGGATCACCGCCGTGTGAGGAGCACGCCGAAGGCGCGCGGTCCCCACCGCCGGGTGAGGAGCACGCCGACGGCGCGCGTCTCGAAACCACGCTGCGGATGGGCCAGGGTTTCGGGGTGCGCACGGCTGCGCCGCGCGCTCCTCAACTCGCGGCGGCACGTCGAGCAGCCGGCCTACCAGTCGTCGGCCGGGGCTGAGACGATGGGCACGTCGACTCCGTGCCAGATGGAGCCGTAGCCGTAGTGGCTGCCGGCCCACGGCGAGTCGATGATCGCCTGCACGCTCACCGAGACCGGAGAGTTCGCCGCGAACGCCTGCGCGATGCCGGAGAAGAGATCCCGGTGCAACTGCTGCGCCACGTAGCTCGCCGCGATGGTGAGGTTGTGGTAGCTGCCGAAGCCGGCGCCGCCGCCGGAGCCGAGCCCGTTGTTGAGCGGATTGTTGCGCAGCCACCAGGAGTTCGGATCGTTCTCCGAATCCATCCACTGCAGCATCACCGTGAGGTTGTTCGGCGTCACCGGAAAGCCGCCGTCTTGCAGCACGAGGGCCGCCCAGTCGATGTTGGTCGTGCCACCGACGGTGATCGCGGGGCTGCCGTCTGGCCGGGTGAATCCCGCCGAGTCGAACTTGGTCTGCTCGAGCGACTGCTGCGACACCGCACCCGAGACGTGCAGCGACTGGGTGTGCGCGATCAGCTCGTCTGCATAGACCGCGCCGGTCGGCGTGGTCGACGCGTTGGCGGGGATCGCGACCATCGCGCTTCCCGCGAGGAAGAGGGACGCCGCGGCCGCCGCGGTCACGCGCCCCGGCGAGCGCCACCGCTTGGGTGTCGCTCGGTGCGACGCACCCGCATGTCGCTCGTCAGAGCGCCGCGAGGCGCCCAGCCGAGCCGATTCCGCCCTCGCCGCGCGTCGCGAGCCAGGGGCTGCGGCGGCGTGCCGCGCCTCGCGCGCCGCGCGTCGGGTTGGGTAGGCAGTCATAGGCTCATGGGCTGTCGTGGGGGCACAGAATGCGCCCGAACGTCGGGTCGTTCGCCGCGCTCGGAGCGAGGCGTTCAAGGTGAGAGGATAACACCCCCATACGGGAGCCACGTCGGCGACGGCACCATGTGAAGGCCGTCTTCCCGAGTGGGCAGCTCAACCGCCCGTACAATTAATGGGCTCATGTTCGGGTGACGAACGCGGCTGAACGGGAACACAGATGCTCCTCGAGAACGAACGCCACGACGCCATTCTCGACGCCCTGAACTCACGATCCTCGGTCCGGACCGAGGACCTCGCCACGACCCTCGGCGTCTCCGGCATGACCGTCCGCCGCGATCTTCGCCTCTTGGAGGAACGTGGTCTGCTGCGCCGCGTGCACGGTGGAGCGATCCCCGTCAAGCAACAGGTCGTCGAGCAGCGTCCGGGTGCAGGCGCGCGTCCGCGGGCGACGATCGGCATGGTGACACCGAGCGGCGAGTACTACTACGCAGCGGTGATCGCCGGAGCGAAACGGGCCGCGCGCGATCTCGGATGCCGCCTCGTGCTGGGGGTCTCCGACTACACAGAGGCCGTCGAGCTGCACCAGGTGCGCCGCCTGCTCGACCTGGGCGTCGACGGGATGCTCGTGACCCCGAGCCGCGAGTTCACCGAGAGCGTCGAGCTGCACAAGACTCTGATGCGAGCCCGGGTGCCGGTCGTCATCGTGGAACGTGATCTCGGCGAAGAGCCCGAACAGGGTCCGCTCGAGTCTGTTCGCAGTGATCATGCGTACGGCGCACGCCTCGCCGTACGCCATCTCGCGGAGCTCGGGCACGACTCCATCGGGCTCGCCATGCGGGACACCCCTACGGCGCCGTGGGTGAGAGACGGCTTCCGTCGCGCACTGTCCGAGTTCACGATCGATCCCGCCCGTTGCTTCGAGCACGAGATCACACGCAATCCCGACAGCGATTCACCGAGGCGGGACAACCTCGAACGGCTCCTGTCCCGCTGCATCGACACCGACACGCACGCCCTCCTCGTGCTCACCGACGTGGACGCCATCGGCCTTCTCGACCTCGCAGCGGAACGCGGAATACGGGTGCCGGATGACTTGTCGGTCGTGGCGTATGACGACGAGGTCGCCTCTCTTGCGAGCGTCCCCCTGACGGCAGTGGCTCCGGCGAAGCACGATCTCGGGCACCTCGCGTTCTCGATGTGCTTCGAACGCGTGGGAGCGGAATCGAGCCTCGGCGCGTCACGTGGCCGCATCCATCTTCTGCCTGCGCTCAACGTGCGTGAGTCGACGGCCGCGGCACGTCCTGGTGCGTAGCGCGCGGTACGTCGGGCCGCGCTCGGCTCGTCGCTTGGCCACCGATTCGCGGTCCCTGGGCGCGTTCGCGACGACGAGGGCGAACGCCGTCACGGCATCCGCCCTCGTGCGCCGACCCGGGAGGATCAGGCCTTGCGTCGACGACGCCTTGCCGCAAGCATGCCAGCACCCGACAGGAGTGCCAGTGCCGCGAGGCTCGCGCCGACGGTGATGTCACTTCCGGTGGAGGCAAGCGAGCTGTCATCGGATGCCGCGCCGTGCGAACCCGCCGAGGACCCACCTCCCGTGGAACCGCCCGATCCTGTCGACCCGCCGCTCGTGCCTCCGTCACCTCCGTCGCCGGGTTCCGATGGTGCCGCGACGACGTCGAACGTCGACTGCATCACCGCACCGGAGTCTGCGCCGGTCAGCGTCACCTCGTGGCTGCCGAGCTCGAAGTCGGCCGGCACGGTCCAGGTGAGGGATGCCTTTCCCGCCGTCGCGTTCGTCGCACCGAGGTCGATCGGATCGGAATGCACCGTTCCTGTGACCCGCTCGGAGTCGTAGAAGCCCTCGGCCGAGAACGTCACCTTGTCACCGGGGTGCACCTTCGGCTCGCTGACCGTGACGGGGCCGTCGGGCGTCGGTTCGGCTGCCGCGCCCCCGATGCCCATGGCGAGCACCAGCATCCCTGGTGTCTTGCCGTCGGAGTATGCCGGAAGGGCGGGCAACGTCACGAACGCAACCGTCTTCGTGTCATCGAGCGGCACCGTGCTTTCGAAGAGCGAGAACTTTCCCGTTCCCTTGCCCGTTGGCGTGTTGCGATACGACATCGTGGCGAAGATGGAGCTCCCCGTCGCGAGGTTGTTGTAGTAGTAGTCGCCCGTTGCAAGGGTGAACGAACTCGTGGTTCCGTCGGTGTAGGTGACCGACCCCTTGCCAGACACCGCAGTGGGGTACGCGTTCACACCGATCGTGACGAAGCCCAGCGAATCCCCCTGGCCGTCGACCGCGATGCTCTGCCCGCCGGCCCATACGGCATTCTTCTCGCCAGGGGTGAATTCCGGCCAGGTGTACGTGACCTTGCCGCCCTGAACCGTCGCGCCCGATTGGATGCCCTTCTCCTTCAGCATCTCGTTCGCTGACAGGCTGCTCTCGCTGAGCGCAAGGTCGCCCGTGTAGGGGTTCGCGCCGTCGGCGGTGATCGCCACGTCGTTGAAGGCCGACTCGATGTCGGGATACAGCGACGTCACCGTAGCCGTCGTCGACGCGGTGCCGAGCACCGTTCCGCCGGCGGACGCCGACACCGTCAGCTGCGCGGATCCCGTCTGCACCGTCGCCGGAGGGGGAGACCTTCCAGCTCAGTTCCACACTGGCGCCAGGAGCGACACCGTCGGGAACGATCGCGTGCGCGGCCACGACCCGCCAGCCCGCCGGGGCCGCGAGCGATGCGGTCAGGCCGGCCGTGGGCTTCGCGCCCCACCACGTCAGGTTCGCCTTCACGATCGTCGACGTGCCAGAGACGACCGACACGGCGGGGAGCCGAATCGTTGCCGGGTCGGCCGTGACGATGCCAGGCCCCTGATACGCGCCGATGTTGACTGCGCCATCCGGAACAGAGGTGCCGAAGTAGTCGAGCCCCCCGTTGTCGCTGACCGCGGCTCCTGCGCCGAGGGCCGGCGATCCGGCGCGCAGCTTCACGCCTGCCAGGTCGTCCATGCCCGTCGGCACATGCGCTTCATCGACGAATCCGGGGTCGGCGTCCGATCCACCGGGATTGGTGCTTCCGTCGGCGTTCGCCGGCACACCCGTCACGCCGATCAGCACGTTGTGGTCGAACTCGAGCCCGGCGCCGCGCACCTGCGTGGACATCGCGGCACCGCGGTTCACGACGATGTTGTTGTGCCAGCTCACGCCTCGCCTGGTGCTGTTGTCGTCTTGCAGAAAGTACGTGGGCGTGACGGTGTCGTCGATGATGGTGTTGTTGTAGATCTGAGTCTGGTCGATGTCGCCGGGGCAGAGCTGGAAGAGCCTGCTGCCTCTGCCATCGTTGATGCTGACGTTGTATCGCATGATGGTGCCGTACGTCTTGGCGCCGGAATACGGACAGACCAGAAGCAGACCGCCGACGTTGTCGTGACTGTAGTTGTACTGGAAGATGGTGCGCTGCGAGCCGCCGTCCGCATCGAACGACATGCCGTCGCCCGCGCTGCCTCCACCCGACACGTCGTTGTATTGAACGACGGTGTCGTCGGAGTTGAACGGCCAGATGCCCGCGTTGTTGGCACTCGAGCGCAGCTGGAACCCGTTGAGCACGTTGTGCTCGATGACGGCACCTTGCGTCGTGTCGATCTTGATGCCGTCGCCGGCGATGCTGGTGAGCGTATTGCCCGAGATCACGACGCCTGTGCTCGGTGTCCACGGTCCGAGGCCGCTGGTGTCCTGGGTGCCGACTTCCGGGCGCTTGTTCCAGGTCGACTTGGTGTAGATGCCTTCACGCCCAGAGTGCGTGATCGTGTTGTCAAGGATCTGAAGTCCGTCGATCCACGTCGGCGTAGCCGAGCCGTCGATGCCCACCTGGATGGCGGCGGACCCGTTCACTCCCTTGTTGTCATCTCCCATCACGTCGTGGATGTTCAGCCGCTGAAGCACAAATCCGCTCGCCTTGCCGAAGTCCTTGAGGTGGATGCGGATTCCCGTGCGCTCGGTTCCGGGATTCGCCGCGTTCGTGAGGTCGAGGTCCTGCACGGTGATGTTGTCGATGTTGTCGAGCAGCACGGCGTCATGAGCGCCGTTGCCGTCGATCTTCGGGGCTGCGCCGTCGCCGTAGGCCCCGATCACGACGGGTGCGCCGCTCGAGCCCGACCCGTTCGGAGTCAGCGTGCCGACGCAGGTCGAACCACGCGCGAAGAGCACGGAGTCGCCGGCGTGCAAAGCCACGAGGTTCACCGCCTGAAGCGACGCGAATGGATGTGCCGAGCTTCCGTCGGCGCCGGTCGCGCTCGCACCGCAGTCGACGTGGTAGGTCGTTCCGGCCGGAGCCGCAACGGCCGGCAGCGCCGCGGTCGCGGCGGCGAGCGGTATCGCGGCCCCTACACCGATGATCAGGCGGAGCCCTCCGCGCAGGCGATGCCTTCGCAATTGCCGTTCCACTCGTTCCTCCTCGAATGCGTGATGCGCTGCAATCCTCGAGGGAAAGCGCCTTCCAGCCAAGGAGCTGAACACATTCGCACACTCGACCGGCGTCGGCCGGGCGAAGCGGCGTCGAGAAACCGCGGCAGCGGCAGCGAGGCGCGACAGGTGGGCTCAGCGTGCAGGCGAGGCGACCGAAAGCAGCACGGATGCCAGCCCGTCGTCGTCGACGTCGCCCGTCACTTCCCCTGCTGCGGCTTTCACCTCGTCGGGAGCCTGTCCCATCGCGACGGCACGCCCGCCTCCCGAGCCCGCGTACTCGAACATCTCGATGTCGTTGCGGCCGTCACCGACCACCAGCAGCGCCTCGCGCTCGAATCCGAGCAGCTCGCGCATCCTGGCGACGCCGCTGCCCTTGCTGACGCCCTCCGGCGAGATGTCCAGCCACGCCGCCCAGCCCACCGCGTACGTCACCTTGTGCAGACCCATCTGCTCGACGATGTCGAGAAACTCCTCGGCGTCGTGCGACGGCGAGACCACGACCACACGGCTCGCGGGCTCGAGCCCGAGCTCCTCGAACGGCACGGGCTGCGCCGGTCCGAGCTGCCACCCCGACGAGTCCATGCCCACGGTGTGCAGGCGGGTGCCGTCGGCGAGCTCGACCATGTATCCGCCCTCGGGCAGGAAGGGTCGCACCATCTGAAGCACCGGCCGCGCGTCGAATGTCTCCACGTAGGCGCGGCGGTATCCGTCGCCGTCGCGCTGCATGATCACTGCGCCGTTCGAGCACACGACGTACTCGGGGTGGAGCCCGAAGAGCGCGAGCACGTCGCGAGCCGTCTCCCAGCTGCGACCCGTCGCGAGGGTGACCTCGTGACCGGCGTCGACGGCGTGGGCCACGGCATCCTTCACTGCGTCGGAGGCGCTGCCGTCTTCATGCAGCAGTGTGCCGTCGACGTCGAGCGCGACGAGCAGGCGGCCGGATGCCAGGGCCTCCGCCGCAGACTCCGTCGCGTTCGACTCCCCTGCCGAGGGCTGCCCCGCGCTCACGCCGCGACCGGCCGCAACACCTCGAGTCCGCCCAGGTACGGCTGCAGCGCCGTCGGCACGGCCACCGTTCCGTCGGCCTGCTGGTGCGTCTCGAGCAACGCCACCAGCCAGCGGGTGGTGGCGAGCGTGCCGTTCAGCGTCGCGACCGGCGTGGTCTTGCCGCTCTCGGTGCGATAGCGCGTCTGCAACCTGCGCGCCTGGAACGTCGTGCAGTTGGAGGTGGACGTCAGCTCGCGATACTTGCCCTGCGTCGGCACCCAGGCCTCGATGTCGTACTTGCGGGCGGCGCTGGATCCGAGGTCGCCCGCCGCGGTGTCGATCACGCGGTAGGCGAGGCCGAGGGACTGCAGCATCTGTTCCTGCAGCGCGACGAGGCGCAGGTGCTCTGCCTCGGCGTCCTCCGGCACCGTGTAGACGAACATCTCGAGCTTGTTGAACTGGTGCACGCGGATGATGCCGCGGGTGTCTTTGCCGCCGCTGCCGGCCTCGCGGCGGAAGCAGGTCGACCAGCCGGCGTAGCGCAGCGCGCCATCGTCGAGATCGAGGATCTCGTCGGAGTGATACCCGGCGAGCGCCACCTCGCTCGTGCCCGTGAGATAGAGGTCGTCGGTGCCGAGGCGGTACACCTCGTCGGCGTGGGCGCCGAGGAAGCCGGTGCCCTGCATGATCTCCGGCTTCACGAGCGTCGGTGTGATCATCGGCGTGAAGCCGTTGGCGAGCGCGGTGTCGAGCGCGTAATTCATCAGCGCGATCTCGAGGCGGGCGCCGACCCCCTTCAAGAAGTAGAAGCGCGCGCCGCTCACCTTGGCGCCACGCGCCATGTCGATGGCGTCGAGCTTCTCGCCGAGTTCGAGGTGGTCGCGGGGCTCGAAGTCGAACGTCGGAATCGGGCCGACTTCGCGCAGGGTGACGAAGTCATCCTCACCACCGGCGGGAACGCCGTCGACGATCACGTTGCCGATGCGCCGCACCGCGGCGTCGAACCGCTCTTCGGCGTCGGACGCCGCGGCCTGCGCCGCCTTCACCTGCGCCGCGAGCTGCTGCGCCTGCGCGACGAGCTCCTTCTTCTCCTCTTTCGGCGCGGATGCCACGCGCTTGCCGAACGCGTTCTGCTCGGCTCGCAGAGACTCGAACTCGGTGATCGCCGCACGACGTTCGGCATCGGCACTCAGCGCATCGTCGACCGTGTCGGGAGACTCGCCCCTCGCCTCTTGCGAACGCCTGATGAGGTCGGGATTCTCGCGCAGAAGTACGGGATCGATCACCGAACAAGTCTAGAGGCGATTGAGGGGCGGCCAGCGGGAGCTCGCTCACGCTGGCCGCCCCGATTGAGCCTCTGAGCGGCGCAGCCGCGATATGGGCGACCGAGCTGAGAGCAGGGCGAGCTTGCTCGCTCGGCCGTCCCGATGGAGACCATGAGCGGCGCAGCCGCGATAGAGGCGACCGCCCCCACTCGCCCCCGCTTGACACCCACCCCGCCATTCCCAACACTGGCGATCGTGGAGACACTCGACGAATCGCATGAAGACACCACCCTCATCGCCCGAATCCAGGAGTTGGTGCGCGAGAACTACGTCTTCCCCGAGGTCGCCGAGCGAATCGCGGGTGCACTCGACGATGTCGCATTCGACGAGTCGGACGAGCCGTCGACGGCCGCCGTTCTCACCGAGCGCCTTCAGTCGGTCAACGGGGACGGCCACCTGCGGGTGCGGCACTTTCCCGATGGCGTTCCGCCCCGCGAGGATCCGCACGCGTTCCTCCTCGATCTCATGCGCGACCACGGGCCCGGCGTCAGCGAGGTGCGCAGGCTCGAGGGCAATGTCGGACTGATGACGATCGGACCTGTCATCCTGCCCGGCGAATACCTCGCCCCCGTGGTGTCGGCCGCGTTCACCCTGCTGCAAGGAGTCACGCGGCTGATCATCGATCTGAGAGGATGCCTCGGCGGTGTCCCCGAGTCAGTCGCGATGATCGTCAGTCACCTCACCGGCGACGAGCCGGTGCATCTGCAAGACCTTGTGGCGCGCGATGGCACGGTGAGCCAGTCGTGGACCACGACCTACCTGGCGCCGAAGCTCGCCGCGGATGTTCCGGTCTTCGTGCTCACCAGCTCTCGCACGTTCAGCGGTGGAGAAGAGCTGGCATACGACCTGCAGGCCATCGGACGCGCCACCCTCGTCGGCGAGACCACCGGCGGTGGTGCGCACCCGCGTGAGGACTTCGATCTCACCGGGCATCTTCAGCTGCACGTGCCGACCGCCCAGTCGATCAATGCCGTGACCGGAACGAACTGGGAGGGCGTCGGCGTCATCCCCGATCTCCCATGCGCCGCAGACGACGCTCTGATCCGCGCGCTCGGGGCCGGCCCGCTCGGGTCGTGACGTGCTCGAAATCGGAACTCCAAACCGACACGCCGAACGCGGGATGCGACTCGCCGACCACGTGCGCATGACTCCGATATTCGGCACGGACTCCGTGGAGGAGCGCGCCGACGGCTAGCGTTGACGCGTGAGCGAATCGGCCGCACCGACCTCGAACACGATGCCGGGCGCCTCCTCGTCGGCGTCGCCGCGGCTCGTGGCCGTCATCTACAACCCCACCAAGGGTGACGTGAAAGAGCTGCGCGCGGCGGTGGAGATGGGGCTCGCGGAGGCTCGGGCATCCCTGCCGAACGGGACGTCCGGCTGGGAGGGCGTGCTCTGGCTGGAGACCACCGTCGACGACGCAGGGCAGGGGCTTTCGCGGCGCGCGATCGACGCGGGCGCCGGGCTCGCGATCGTGGCGGGCGGCGACGGGACGGTGCGCGCCGCGGCGCACGGCCTGCGTGGAAGCGGCGTGCCGCTGGGCATCGTGCCGCTCGGAACCGGCAACCTGCTGGCGCGCAACCTGGGGCTGCCTTTGACGGATGTGCGGGCATCCGTTCGCGTGGCCATGCACGGCGACGACGCGAAGGTCGACGTCGGCGTGGCCGAACTGACCAGGGAGAACGGGGCATCCAGCGATCACGTCTTTCTCGTGATGGCCGGCATCGGCATCGACGCCGCGATGATCGCCAAGACCAACCCGCAGCTCAAGAAGCGCGTCGGCTGGCTCGCCTACGTCGACGGCGGGTTGCGGTCGCTCGGCACGAAGCGGCTGCACATCCACTACCAGTTGCCCGGCCATCAGAAGCACTCCGCCCACGTCAGCACCATCCTGGCCGGCAACTGCGGCGTGCTGCCGGGCGCCATCGAGCTCATGCCGGACGCCGCCCTCGATGACGGCGAACTCGACATCGCGCTGCTGCAGCCGCGCACCGTCTTCGGCTGGCTCTGGATCTGGCGCAAGGTCACCTGGGAGAACCACGTGCTGCGTCGCACATCGTTCGGGCGCAAGATCATCCGCTTCACGGGCTCCGACAAGGCCCGCATGCTCACCTACCTGCGCGGGGCATCCGTGCAGATCGAGGTCGAGGGCGAGGAGCCGGTCGAGCTCGACGGCGACGGCTTCGGCAACGTGGTCGGCGCACACTTCTGGGCGGATGCCGGCGCTCTCGTCGTGCGCGTGCCGCCCGGCTCCTGAGGCGCCCGCCGCGCCGCGCGCTCGTCACCCGTCGTGACGGAGCATGCCCGCCGCCTCCTCCAGCGCGGCCAGCCGTTCGGCCGGATCGCCCGTGATCTCGCACACCGCGAGGCGGTCGCCGATCAGGTCGGGATCGTCGATGAGCTCCAACAGCACGTCGTTCATCGCGCTGCGCAGTTCGAGCTGCTCGTCGTCGCCGACGTGGATGGGCCGACCGGGGGTCAGCGGAAGCACCGCCAGCAGGTCGACTCGGCCCAGGGCATCCGCCGTCAGCGCCATCGCCCGCTCGACGAGGTCGCCGTCGGCAGTCGTGCCGCTCAGCTCCGCCATCGCGAGGATGTATGCGAGAAAGTCGATCGGCCCGCGCTCGGCGATGAGCGACTCGCCCTCGTCATCGCTTCCGAGTCGTTGCGCGGCAACGCGGAGCTGCGCCATGAACATCGCCGCGCTCGGCGTATCCCAGCTGTCGTCGATGAGCTCGAACGGATCGGGCAGCACCGCGAACTCGGGATGCCGCATTGCGAAGTCCGCGATCAGCGTGCTCTTGCCGCTGGCGTGCGTTCCCGACACCACGATGCGCATGGGGAGAGGGTAGTCGTGGGCCGTGGGTGCGTGCGCGCGTGACCGACCGCGACGGCGAGTGTCGCTCCGCACCGCACGGGAACGAGGCGACGGGCCTCAGCTGCCGGCGCGAGCCATCCACATCGACGGGTTCTCGAGCGGTGCGAACCCGAACTTCGCGTACAGACCGTGCGCGTCGCCCGTGGCCAGGGCGATGCGCTTGAGGCCGAGCGGCTCGAGGTCGGAGATCACGCCGCCGATCAAGCCGACGCCGATCCCGTTGCCGCGCTGCGACGGATCGACGAACACGTCGCAGAGCCAGGCGAAGGTCACACCGTCGGTCACGACGCGGGCGTAGGCGACCTGTGTGCCGGTCTGCGTGTCGAACACCCCGTAGTTGCGCGAGCCGTCGATCGCAGCGTCCTGCTTGGCACGGTCTCGGCCAGCAGCCCAGTACGACTCCTCGCTCAGCCAGCGATGCACGAGCTCGCGGTCGATGTCGTCGGTGCGGGAGGAGAAGCGGTAGCGGGCATCCATCGCCCCAGGGTAGGGGGTCGCGATCAGCCCTGCGGCTCGCCGCCGATCAGACCGCGCAGCCAGTCTCGGGCCTCGATGAACACGTCATCGTCGTAACGGTGGTCGTACTCCACCGGCTGGTGGTCGGCACGCGGGTACGAGCCCAAGAAGTTGATGTGCGGGCTGAAGCGGAAGAGGCCGAGCAGGGCATCAGCCACCCGCTCGTCGGTCACGTGACCGTCGGCGTCGATGACGAAGCGATACCTGCCGAACTCGTCGCCGATGGGTCGCGACTCGATGAGGCTGAGGTTGACGCCGCGCGTGGAGAACTGCTCGAGCATCTCGACGAGCGTGCCGGAGCGGTCGGACGGCAGCTCGACGATCAGCGTCGTCTTGTCGGCGCCGGTCGGCTTCGGGATGTCCGTGGTGCGGCTCACGAGCGCGAACCGCGTGACCGCGTTCGGGTTGTCGATGATGTTCTCGGCGAGCACGACCACGTCGTGGTGGGCGACGATCGTGGGCGGCGCGATCGCGGCGTCGGCCAGGGCGGCCGGCCGGCCCGAGGCATCCGTCTCCAGCAGCGAGGTCGCCGCCGTGACGTTGCTCGACGCGGGCACGTAGTCGTGCGCAGGCAGATGCTCGCCGAGCCACGCCTTGCACTGCGCATAGGCCACGGGATGCGCCGTCACGGTCTTGACATCGGCGAGCGCGACCCCCGGCCTGGCCACGAGCACGAACCCGACGGGCACGAGATATTCGCCGATGATGCGCAGCCCTGGCATGGTCGCGAGCGCATCCTGCGTCGCGGAGACTCCGCCCTCGATCGAGTTCTCGATCGCGATCATGGCCGCGACGCTGCGCCCGGAGACGACGTCGTCGAGCGCCTCCCCCACGTTGTTCACGGCACGCCACGGCTTGCCTTGCGCCTGCGGCACCTGTGCGAGCGCCGCCTCGGTGAAGGTGCCGGCCGGGCCCAGAAAGCTGTAGGTCTCCGCGTGATCATCGCCGACCGGGTCGCCTGGGTTCTGGGTACGGGCATCCGACATGCCGAAAAGCCTATCTGCGGCAGGTGCCGTCGGAGCTGCGATGGGCATCTGATGCACCCGTGCAGGAGATAAGGCCACTCGAGCAGATATCCGCATCGACGCGCGACATATCCTGCATCGAGCATCCTGCATCGCGCAGCTGTCCCGGTTCTCGGGGCAGACGCGGCCCCGGCCCGGTGCAAGACTCTTCGCATGAGCGATCGCGCGGGCACCCCAGCCACTCCCGAAGACCTGATCGATGTCGAGGCGCTCGTGCGCGCGTACTACGAGAAGCATCCGGATGCGTCGGTGCCGGAGCAGCGCGTCGTGTTCGGCACCAGCGGCCACCGCGGCAGCGCCTTCGACACGGCGTTCAACGACGACCACATCGCGGCCATCACCCAGGCCATCGTCGAGTACCGACGAGGACAGGGCACGACGGGTCCCCTGTTCATCGGCGCCGACACGCACGCGCTGAGCGAACCGGCCCAGACCACGGCGCTCGAGGTGCTCGTGGCGAACGGCATCGACGTGCTCGTCGACGAATACGACGACTTCGTGCCGACCCCGGCCGTGAGCCACGCGATCATCAAGTACAACAAGGAGCACCCTGGCGAGCCCCAGGCCGACGGCATCGTCGTGACCCCGAGTCACAACCCGCCGCGCGACGGCGGCTTCAAGTACAACCCGCCGCATGGCGGCCCCGCCGACTCCGACGCGACCAGCTGGATCGCGAACCGCGCCAACGACCTCATCGCGAACGGCCTGCGCGAGGTGAACCGAGCCGAGCCGAGCGGTGTCGCCACCTACGACTTCCGGGGCAACTACGTCGACGACCTCAAGCACATCATCGACGTGGATGCCATCCGTCGGGCCGGCATCCGCATCGGCGCCGACCCGCTCGGCGGCGCCAGCGCGCACTACTGGGCGCTCATCGGCGAGACGTACGGCCTCGACCTCACGGTTGTGAACCCGCTCATCGATCCGCAGTGGGGCTTCATGACGCTGGACTGGGACGGCAAGATCCGCATGGATCCGTCGAGCCCGTCGGCCATGGCATCCGTGCTGAAGCACAAAGACGATTTCGCCGTCCTCACCGGCAACGACGCCGATGCCGACCGACACGGCATCGTCACGCCCGACGGCGGCCTGATGAACCCGAACCACTACCTGGCCGTCGCCATCGACTACCTCTATGCGCATCGCCCCGACTGGCGGGCGGATGCCGCCGTGGGCAAGACTCTCGTCTCGTCGTCGGTCATCGACCGGGTCGCCGACTCACTGGGACGCCGCCTCTGGGAGGTGCCGGTCGGCTTCAAGTGGTTCGTGCCGGGACTGGTCGACGGATCGGTCGCGTTTGGGGGCGAGGAGAGCGCCGGCGCGTCGTTCCTGCGGCTCGACGGCACGGCGTGGACGACCGACAAAGACGGGATCCTGCTCGCCCTGCTCGCCAGCGAGATCACGGCCGTCACAGGCAAGAGCCCCTCTCAGCTGTACCGCGGCCTGACCGAGCGCTTCGGCGACCCGGTGTACCAGCGGGTGGATGCCGCGGCATCCAAAGAGCAGAAGGCCAAGCTCGGCAAGCTCGACGGCGACGCCATCACGGCCGACGAGCTCGCGGGCGAGAAGATCACGGCCAAGCTGTCGAAGGCGCCTGGCAACGACGCAGCGATCGGCGGGCTCAAGGTCGTCACCGAGAACGCATGGTTCGCGGCACGCCCGAGCGGCACCGAAGACGTCTACAAGATCTACGCGGAGTCGTTCCTCGGCGAGGACCACCTGCGCCAGGTGCAGTCCGAGGCGAAGTCGATCGTCGACGCCGCGATCGCGTAGCGGCCCACCGTCCGAGCCCACCCCGGTCCCAGATACACCGGCCCGAACCCCACTCCGCCCGCATCCGCTCCGCCCGCACCTTCCGAAAACAGGCAGGGTCGCGCTCTCCGCACGAAAACAGACCAGATCTGCCTGTTGTCGCGCGGTCTGCTTGTTTTCGTCGACCGTTCCAGGGAAGGAAGAGGACGGCGCGTCCCGCCACTGGTTTCGACGGGCTCAACCTGCGGCGGCCGCGAGGTGCGCGAGCACCAGCTCGCCCACGGCATCCGGATTCTCGTCCAGCACGAAGTGCCCGCCGCGAACGGTGCGCACGCTCAGCACGTTCTCCCTGGAGCGCGGCGGCTTCATCAACCAGGCCGGAATGTACCGGTCGTTGTCGGCGGCCACGAGCAGCGTCGGGGTGGTGAACGACCGTGATCGGTCTCGGCGCAGGACCAGCCGCGGAATGTCCCGTGCGATGAACGCGGCGTGCATCTTCTGACCTGCCTCGGATGCCGCGGGCACCGCGGCCACGTCGGCATACGCATCGATGAGCTCGCGGGACCAGACGGACGGCTCGCGGGCATCCCGCGCGAGGAACCAGGCGATCGTGCTTCGCCGCTTCTGCACCGCCACGCCCAGCCCCGGCATTTCGAACAGCGCCGTCACCCACATGCGCCACGTGCTCGGCACGAGTCTGCGCTGGAGCGGCCACGGGTGCAGCTCGCCGATCGAGACGAGCCGACCCACCCGCTCCGGCGCATCCAGCGCCAACCGGAAGCCGAGCCACGCGCCCCAGTCGTGGCCGATCACATCGACCGTGCCCAGGCCGAGCTCGTCGAGCAGCGCGATGAGCGCGCGGGTGCGGGAATCCGTCGAGTAACCGATGCGCGACGGTGCGCTCCAGCCGAAGCCCGGCAGATCGACCGCGATCACCCTGTGTTCGGCGGCCAGCGACGGCACGAGGTGCCGCCACGCGTACCAGTGCTGGGGAAACCCATGCAGCAGGATGACCGGCGGCGCGTCCTCCGCGCCGGCCTCGGCGAGGTGCATGGCCGACCCGAGCACCTCGACCATGCGATGCCTCACGCCTGCGACCTCTGGCATCGGCGGACGCCCGGGGACGGACACCGGGACGGCGGCGGGTGCGGAATCCGGACTTGCGGCCGATGCCGGCCGGCCCCCGGATGCCGTCTCGCCCCGGAGTTGCGACTCTTGCTCGATATAGTCAGGCACATGACCACATTGCCCACCGCTGTCGAATCAGTCAAGGGCCTGACGAAATTCTCCCCTCGGCATAAACCGCTCGGGGACCTCATGCGCGAGGCCCAGCGCACCCTCGTGCTGCATCTGGAGCGCACGCTTCGCGAGCACGGATATGACGACGTCGGCGTGCCGCACGTGTCGCTGCTGTCGCTCGTCGAACCGCATGGATCGAGGCTCGCGGTTCTCACCCAGTGCGGCGGGCGCACGAAGCAGGCATCCGCCGAGCTCGCCGCCCACCTCGTCAAGCGCGGCTATCTGAGCCTGGCACCCGACCCGACCGACGGTCGCGCGAAGCTCTACCGGCTGACGCCATCCGGCGAGCGGCTCTTGAACACCGGGGTGGCCATCGTCGTCGACTACGAGAAGTGGCTGGACGGGGTGCTCGGCACCGGTGGTGTCGACCGCCTGCGCACCGCCCTGGACACGATCATCGCCCACCGCTGACATCGCCCACCGCTGACGCTGGCTGCAGCACATCCGAAAACAGACAGAATCGCGCTCTCCGCACGAAAACAGGCGAGATCCGCCTGTTGTGGCGCGATCTGCCTGTTTTCGTGCGGAGCGGCCGGGGCGCGACTGTTCAGCTGATCTTCTTGCGATAGATCACCTGCGCGGCGACGTACGCCACGACCAGAATCCCCACCATCCACGCCAGCGCCACCCCGATGTCGCTGCCCACGGGCTGTCCGGTGAACAGGTCGCGAATGGTGTTCACGATCGGCGTCACCGGCTGGTACTCCGCGAACCAGGCGACAGGCCCCGGCATGGATGCCGTCGGCACGAAGGCCGAGCTGATGAACGGCAAGAAGATGAGCGGGTACGAGAACGCACTCGCGCCATCCACGCTCTTGGCGGTCAGGCCCGGGATGACGGCGATCCATGTGAGCGCGAGGGTGAAGAGCAGCAGGATGCCCGCCACGGCCAGCCAGTCGAGCACGCTCGCCCCCGTGCGGAAGCCCATCAGCAACGCGACGCCCACCACGACGACCATCGACACCACGTTCGCGATCATCGACGTGAGCACATGGGCCCACAGCACCGACGACCGCGCGATCGGCATGGACTGGAAGCGTTCGAAGATGCCGCCCTGCATGTCGAGGAACAGCCGGAACGCCGTGTACGAGATGCCCGACGCCACGGTGATGAGCAGGATGCCGGGCAGCAGGTAGTTCACGTACGAGATGTCCGTGCCGGTGTTGATGGCGCCGCCGAGCACGTAGACGAACAGCAACAGGAACCCGATCGGCATGATGCAGGTCGTGATGATGGTGTCGAGGCTGCGGGTGATGTGCTTGACGGTGCGGCCGGTGAGCACCGCGGTGTCGCCGAAGAAGTGCGTCCCGCTCGACGCCCGCGATGCGGCGGGCGGCTGAGTCGTTGTCGTTGTCATGGTCCTCGCCTACTTCTCGTTCGCGCAGGCGGTCGCGCCGGCCTTGTCGGAATCGCCAGTGGTGTCGGCGTCCGCCGACTCGCCGCCGTTGTCGCCGACGATCGCGAAGAACACGTCCTCGAGACTCGGCTGCTTCTCGACGTATTCGACCTTCGCCGGCGGCAGCAGCGCCTTGAGCTCCGCCAGGGTGCCGTTCACGATGATGCGGCCCTTGTGGAGGATGGCGATGCGGTCGGCCAGCTGCTCGGCCTCGTCGAGGTATTGGGTGGTGAGCAGCACGGTGGTGCCGCCTGCTGCCAGCTGCTTGACGGCATCCCAGACCTCGATGCGCGCCTCGGGGTCGAGGCCGGTTGTGGGCTCGTCGAGGAAGATCACCGGCGGATTGCCGATGAGGCTCATCGCGATGTCGAGCCGACGACGCATTCCGCCCGAGTAGGTGGCGACCTTGCGGCTGCCCGCCTCGGTGAGAGAGAACCGCGCGAGAAGGGCGTCGGCGACGCCTCCTGGGCTCTTCACGTGCCGCAGCTGGGCGATGAGCACGAGGTTCTCGCGCCCGGTGAGAATGTCGTCCACGGCCGCGAACTGCCC
Source organism: Humibacter ginsenosidimutans (assembly GCF_007859675.1). Classification (GTDB taxonomy): domain Bacteria; phylum Actinomycetota; class Actinomycetes; order Actinomycetales; family Microbacteriaceae; genus Humibacter; species Humibacter ginsenosidimutans. The sequence goes on along the minus strand of NZ_CP042305.1, from coordinate 3,066,723 downwards.
GGTCAGGCTGATCGACTGCCGCACGTCGGCGCCCTGCTTGAACACGTCGAAACCGGTCACCGTCGCCGCCCCGCCGTCGGCATGCAGCAGTGAGGTGAGGATGCGGATGGCCGTCGTCTTGCCCGCCCCGTTGGAGCCGAGCAGGGCGAAGATGCTGCCGGATGCGACGTCGAAGTCGACGCCCTTCAGCACCTCGAGCTTTCCGTAGGACTTCGTCAGGCCCTGCACGTGGATGGCAGGTGCCCGCACTGCGGTGGTCGTCATGGTGGTTTCCGTTCTCTCGTTCGTTGATTGCGTTCGCGGTGACGTTCGTCGACGTCGTGCTCATGGATGCCCGGTGCGGCTCTCGCATGCCCGCCCTGTTTTCGGGCGCACCGATCACCGCCTCGGTGCAGGCGTTCGTCGTCGTGCCGTTCAGGTCGCGAAGTTCGCCCTTATGGGCCCTGACAAGGGCCGTTCGTGCAACCTGAAGTCGATGGATGGATGGATCAGGTGAGCGGCCGTCGGATGGTGATGGACGCGTAGTCCGCGTGGGCCGTGACGGCGACCGTGCGGTCGGTCTCGACCGGGGCCGAGGTGGTCTCCAGGCCGTTGTGCACCGCACCGTGCTTCGATGCGATGTCGAGCCAGGCGGCCGTGCCTTCCGGCACGCCGACCTCGATCGAGCCATAGCCGCCGTCGATCCGCACCTCGCCGGTGCCGACCCGATCGATGCGCACCTCGCCGTGGGCGCATTTGATCTCGGCCGAGCCGTTCAACTGCTCGATGAGCACGTCACCGGTGACCGACCTCATGGTCAAGGGTCCCTCGACCTCGCCGAACACCGTGCTGCCCGTGGTGTTCTTGACGTAGCCCTCGCCCTCGAGCGTGCCGACGCGAATGGACCCAGCGCCGTTGGTCACGCGCAGCGGGCCGCCGACGCGGCCGGCCTGAATCGCACCGGCACCGCTGTGCAGCGTGGTGGCTCCGGCGTGCTCGACGCGGAGCTCGCCCGCCCCGGTGCGCAACGAGCACTCACCGAGCACCCCCTCGGTGGTGGCGTTGCCCGCGCCGAGCTTGCCCTCCAGGCTCGACCCGGTCGGCACGGTGATGTCGACGATCAGCCGGGGGCTGCCGCTGAACCAGGTGTAGTAGCGCAGGGTGCGGGCGATCCGCAGGCCGAGCACGCCGTCGATGAAGTCGACGCTCACCTCGCCCAGGGCCCGCACGTCGTCTTTCTTGGTGGGGTCTGCAGCCTTCACGGAGACCGTGGTGGTCGTGGTGTCGGTCGCCGTGACCCGCAGGGCGACGACGACGAGCAGGTCGAGCACGACCCGGATCGGCTGCGGAGTCTCGTACTCGGTTTCCATGGTGCCTCTCCTCTGCATGTCTTCGAGCTGGCGCATCTCTTCAGCGCACCCAACCGGTGACGCGCTTGCCGTTGGTCTCGAACGAGATCGTTCTGCGTGTTCCGCCGTCGAGCGTGGCGGCGATGGCCCGCACCAGCCAGGTGTTCACCGACACGCCGTCGCGGGCGGCGGCCGCCTCGACCCGTGTCTTGAGCTCATCGGGAAGCCGCAACGTGGTGCGGATCGTCGCACCCTCTTCACCGTCGACGGGAGTGGATGCCTCCGGCGCGGCGACCGCGGCCGGCTCGGGAGCCGAGTCCCAGTTCGGAGCCGGCGTGACGACGAACTCCGGCTCACGTCCGCGCAGCCGCACCTCGACCGACCCGGGAGCGAGTTCCGCGGTGATCTCGGCCGCGGCGCCGCCGAGTGCCTCGAGCAGCATGAGCCGTGCCGCGGCATCCAGAGCCGTCGTCAGTCGCCCGGCCGTCTCACGCGTCTCGTCGGTGCCGGCCGCGGCCGCCGCCGCCAGCTGGTGCTGAAGTTCGTCGACGTATCTCCCGAGTTCCATGACACCATGGTGACACCACTATGGTGTCACGTCAAGCGGTTCGGAGATTTGAATGACACCACGTGGTGTCACGCCGCCGTCATGCCTACTTTGTCGGGGTCGGGCTGGCCGTCGACGGCAACGCGATGTGCCAGAAGTGGCCGGTCGCGTCCTTGTACTCCTTGTCGAGCACATAGTCGAGGTCGCGATACTTCGTGTCCTTGTTGTGTCCGGCCATCTTGATGTCGATGTGCTTCTTGCCGTCCACCGTGGTGTCGATCACCTTGCTCACGATTTCGACGTGGTCGAGCGTTCCATCACCCCAGTCGAACATCACGATGTCGCCGACGGCGATCTTCGACCGCTTGTTCAGCGGATATTCGGTCAGTCCCAGTGCCTTCGCATTCTGCTCGAAGTAGGCATTCATCGCCGGCACGTAGCCCCACGCCGGGCTCCAGTCGGCCGCCGCATCGTGGTTGTACCAGGTGCCGTTCATCTTCCAGCCGCGAGCGATGAGCGTCTGGCTCACGAAGTTCGCGCAGTCGCCGCCGACCGGGTTGAGGTCTCCGTAGACCTTCGTGTTGTAATGGTTCCAGTGCGCCATGGCGTAGTCGTATTGCTTCTGGATGGGCTCGGGCAGCGGGGCCGGCCCCGCCGAGCATCCGGCGAGTGCGAGCACCACCACGAGCGAGAGAGCGGATGCTCCGCGCCACCGACCGTGCCTCTTGCGCTTCGTCTCCGCCATGCCTTCGACGGTAGCGGGGGCATCCTGTGCGTCGGCACGACGGGCCGGGCTCCCGGTGGATACCGAGGTCGGCCGGGAGACCATACCTGATAGACAGTCCAGTTGTCGTGTGCAAAGCGCGGTTATATTGTCTTTTGACGTTTTCGCCCAGCGGGGGGTCACCGAGCGAACGAGGCAGCCGTGACAGATCAGTTGACACACGATTCTGTCGTCGGCGACGGCCAGAACGAGCCGAAGCCGGCGGAGACGGCCGCCGCACCCCGGGCCGAGGCCGCCGAAGCGGCGCCCGCACCGAAGCGCAAGCGCCGCTTCCTCTGGCTCTGGATCGCGGGCGGAGCCTTCGTGGTGGTGCTCGCCGCGGCGCTCACCCTTCTGATCGCCCCTGGCACCACGGTCGCCGGGGTTCCCGTCGGCGGCCTGCCGCCGAGCATCGCGGCGAACGTCGTCTCGCAGCGCCTCGCCGATGCGACGATCACCGTCGACGGCACCAGGGTGACCGGCCGTCAGCTCGGCGTGCAGGTGAAGGCCGGTGAGCTGACGAATCGGGCGCTCGCCGACCGTCCTCTGTGGAACGTCGGCGCATGGTTCGGCGCTCCGATCGAGGCGCCCGTCACGTTCGAAGCCGGCAAGGCGGACAAGACCCTGCAGCAGGCGCTCCCCGCTCACTACACGACGTCGACGGATGCCACCCTCGAGCTCGTGAGCAAGGCCTACATCGCCAAGCCCGCCGTGCCGGGCACCAAGGTGGACACCACGGCGCTCGCGCGGTCGCTGCAGAAGGCCTTCGGCCGCGACCTCGATCACGTCTCCGTGCGCACGACGCAGGCCGCAACGCAGCCTCCGATCAGCACAGACACTGCGGCGGCCACGGCGAAGAAGCTCAACGGCATGCTCGGCACGATCGGCTTCTACGTCGGCACCGAGCGCACGGTGCCCGTCGCACCGGATGTCGCGGCATCCTGGCTGACCGTGACTCCCGACGACAGCACGGGGAGCTTCTCGATCGCTGCCGACCAGGACAAGATCCAGGCGGCCGTCGACGGACTGCCCGGCAAGGTGAACCGGCAGGCCGTCAACGCGCAGAACATCGTCAACAGTGCAGGAGCGGTGCTGCGCGTCGACACCGCGGGCAAGACCGGTCGCACGCTCGGTGACACCAGCGGCGTGGCCCAGGCGTTCGCGACCCAGCTCAGCGACGGCAATGCCGAGTACCGCCTCCCCGTGACCGAGACCCCGTTCCAGACGACGAGCCTGAAGCGCAGCATCGACGTGGATCTGAGCACGCAGCGCCTGTCCATGATCCAGAACGGTGCGGTCGTCGGCTCCTGGCCGATCTCGTCGGGGCTTTCCGCGACGCCGACACCGACCGGCCATTTCACCGTCAACGTGCACGTTCGCGAGCAGACGATGTCGAGCACGCAGTACGGCTACAGCGTGCCGAACGTGCAATGGGTGATGTACTTCGACGGCAACGGCGACGGCTTCCACGGCGTGTACTGGCACAACAACTTCGGGCACCCGATGAGCCACGGCTGCGTCGGAATGCCGAACAGCGAGGCCGAGCAGCTCTACGACTGGTCGCCTGACGGCATCGAGGTCTACATCCACTGACCTCACGCCGGAGAGCTCCCGCGCGGCGCTTCGCCGGCGCGGCTCGTCAGCGGGTCAGATGCCAGAAGTGACCGGTCGACCCGGGATGCTGCGTGGTGATGGTGGTGTCGAGGTCGCGGTAGGCGTAGTCGTCGTTGTGGCTCGCCATGGAGATCTTGTACTGACCGTCGACCACGTCGATCTTGTCGACGACCTGCGTGTGGTCCGGCGAGGTGTCATCTCCCCAGAAGAAGATCGCGACGTCACCGAGCGCCACCTTCGCCCTGTCGGCCTGGCTCGCGAAGTCGAGCTTCTCGAGCCCGAGCGCCGAAGCGTTGTCCGAGAAGTACTGATCCATCGACGGCACGTAGCCCCACGCCGGACTCCAGTCGGCCGCCGCGTCGTGGTTGTACCAGTCGTCGTTCATGGTCCAGCCGCGCGCGATGAGGGTCTGGCTCACGAAGTTGGCGCAGTCGCCGCCCTGCGGGTTGAGGTTGCCGTACTGGGCGGTGTTGTAGTTGTTCCAGTGCGCGAGAGCGTAGGTCATCTGCGCGGCGACGCCGCCGGACGCGGAATACTGCAGGGCATCCGGCTGCTTGGCCAGCACCTTGCCGTTGGCGCCGAGCAGACTCAGCGACACCGCCGCCGGCTGATAGTCAGCGGCGGCCGGCGCCGTCGCGACGACCTTGGTCGGAGTCACCGACGTGACATCGACGGCGGTGCTGCCGAACACGACCTTGTCCACATGCTGCAGATCTGTGCCGTGGATGACGACCTTCTGACCCAGCACCGAGGTCTGCGTCGGGTTCACGGCCGACACCGTCGGCGTCACGGGAGCGGTGGCCGCTGCGCGGCGAGTCGCGGACTGAGCCGGCGACGAGCATCCGGCGAGCATGAGGGCGGATGCCGCGACGAACCCGCCGAGCACGGCCCTGCGGTTCACTTCGCGGTGGCGGTCGAGGCGCGGCAGACCACGCGGACCCCGGGGCGCAGACGTAGTGTTGTCGGTGCGCTCAGGGGCTTCGTACGAGCCGCTGAAGTCACTGGATGTCTCAGGCATGACCGCAACGACGGTACGCGGACAGCCTTGGAATCAGCGGTGTACCACTTACGGGGGCCCTCAGTGTGCACGGATGAGCGATGCGTTCGCCCCGGGCGAACCGTGCGATCTTTCAGGGGGTAAGTTCCGTCGGGCCCGCAGTACGGGTGTAACTTTGCAGTCACCGCAAAATTCTTTGCGCTGCTCCTACCCTGGCCGACGATGGCAGCTCCCGTCGTCCGGGATGCCTTCGGTCAGCGCCTCACAAGCCATTCGGCAGACACAGCAATTCAGCAGAAGTCCGGGGATCCATGTCAGAAGCCGCCACACCCGCGTCGGTGCCAGCCGCGCCGAAAAAATCCCATCATGTCCCATCGCCAGATCCTCTTCGTGATCTTCGGCCTGATGGCCGGCATGTTCCTTTCCGCGCTCGACCAGACGGTCGTGGGAACCGCCATCCGCACCATCGGCGACGACCTGCACGGTCTCAGCCAGCAGGCCTGGGTCACCACGGCATACCTGATCGTCTCCACGATCGCCACGCCGATCTACGGCAAGCTGTCCGACATCTTCGGCAGGCGGCCGCTGTTCATCATCGCGATCGTCATCTTCGTGATCGGCTCGATCCTGTCGTCGTTCTCGACCTCGATGATCGAGCTCGCGGTGTTCCGCGCGATTCAGGGTCTCGGTGCTGGAGGCCTGATGTCGATGCCGCTGGCGATCATGGGCGACATCCTCGCACCGCGCGAGCGAGCGAAATACCAGGGGTACTTCCTTGCCGTCTTCGGCATCTCGAGTGTTGCCGGCCCGCTGATCGGCGGCCTCTTCGCGGGCGCGAACCAGATTCTGTGGATCGCCGGATGGCGCTGGGTCTTCCTCATCAACGTGCCGATCGGCATCATCGCGCTGATCATCGTGGTGCTCTTCCTGCACATCCCCCGGCACGGGCATCACTCGGTGCGCATCGACTGGTGGGGTGCAGCAGGTGTGATCGTGGCTCTCGTGCCACTGCTGCTCGTCGCCGAGAAGGGCCAGGACTGGGGCTGGGTGAGCGGCTACTCGATCGCGTGCTACGTGGTCGGCGCCGTCGGCATCATCGGATTCATCATCATCGAGATGCTGATGAAGGATGACGCACTCATCCCGCTCAAGATCTTCCGCTCCGCGACCTTCTCCATGGCGACGGTCATCGGCGTGCTGGTCGGCTTCGGAATGTTCGGCGCCATGCTGACCCTCCCGCTGTACCTGCAGCTGGTGCTGGGTGCGACCCCGACCGAGAGCGGACTTCAACTGCTGCCGATGATCCTCGGGCTCATGATCGCGTCGATCGCCAGCGGCCAGATCATCGCGCGCACCGGCCGTTACCGTCAGTTCCCGATTCTCGGCACGCTGTTCCTCGCCGGCGGGTTCCTCTGGCTGACCTTCGCGAAGTACGACACGAGCTACTGGTTCCTCGCCGGGGCCATGCTGCTCATCGGTCTCGGCCTCGGCCAGATGATGCAGACGCTCACCATCGCGAGCCAGAACGCGGTCGACGCTCGCGACATGGGTGTGGCGACCAGCGCATCCACGTTCTTCCGACAGATCGGCGGAACGCTGGGCACGGCTGTGCTCATCTCGCTGCTGTTCACGGTGATGCCTGCGAACATCCAGACGTCGCTGAGCGACAAGGCCACGCTGACGGCCGCTCTGGATGCCGCGTTCAACCCCGCAGTCGCGAATGCGCCCGAGAACAAGGGCATCATGGACACGATCTACGATCCGATCGTGACCAACGTCACCAAGGAGACCACTCAGACTCTCCAGACCACCGTCGACAAGGCCAAGAGCGAGGGCGCCGCCGCCGGCAAGAAGGCGGCGGAGGCCCAGGTGCAGCAGCAGGTCGCGGCGGGCCAGATCCCGCAGAGCGAGGCGGCCGCCGCAGAAGCAGCGGCTGGGGCAGCGGGCGCTGCAGCAGGCCAGAAGGCCGCCGTCGAGAAGGTGGGGCCGGCCATCCAGCAGAAGGTTCCGGTCGCACGTGTGGCTGACGACGGCACTGTGACGCTCGACTTCACGAACGCGAGCGATCGCGACGCGTTCGTCGAGACTCTGGTGCCGACGCTGCAGAAGCAGTTCGAGAAGTCGAGCGGCAAGTCCAAGGTGAGCAGCAGCTCGATCAACGACACATCGTTCCTGAAGGACGCGAATCCCGCACTGGCCAAGCCGTTCCTGGTGGGCTTCAACGCCTCGGCGGTGACCGTCTACTGGGTGGCCATGTTCGTCGTGCTGGTGGCGTTCATACTCTCGCTGTTCTTCAAGACACCTCCGCTGCGTGCCAAGTCCGCGCTGCAGGAGGCCGCCGACAAGAGCGAGGAGATGCGTGCCGTCGAGGCTGCGCAGGAGACGGGCTCGCTCACGCTTCCCGATGCCCAGGCAGACGGAGCGCTCGTCGGCACGGGCACGGAGCTTCCGGCCGATCACGGTCGTCACTCGGCGCCCGGTGAAGCGGATGCCGCGCCACGGCACAACGGCGGACGGCACAGTTCCGGCCAGGGCGGCGTCGTGACGCCGTAGCGAGGCGGGACGCCACGGCATCCCTCGCTCGTACAGTGCTCCGATGCGTGTCGAGGCCTGGAGGGATCGTGGATCAGAAGTGACGTGAAGGCGACGGCATGCGTGCCGTCGCCTTCACGCATCCCCGGTCCCTCGCGGATGATCGCGCTCTCACGATGGCTCGCCTCTGAGCCGGATTCGCGATAGGTTCGCAGGGCGACACGACGGCCGAAAGGGGGCGAGATGGGTCTGAGATCCGAGGCACAGGCGCCGACGCTGGAGATGGTGGCGGCGAAGGCCGGGGTCTCGCGCGCCACGGTTTCCCGCGTCGTGAACGGATCGCCCAAGGTCAAGCCCGACCTCATCGAGGCCGTCAACGCCGCGATCGCCGAGCTGAACTACGTGCCCAACAGAGCGGCGCGCTCCCTCGCGAGCCGACGCACGGAGTCCATCGCGCTGGTCATTCCGGAGTCGACGTCGCGCGTGTTCACCGACCCGTTCTTCGCGCTCATCATCCAGGGCGTCGCCGTCTACCTGGCGTCGACCGACTACACGCTCGGCATCGTGGTGGCCTCCGAGACCAACCCCGACAAGACCAGGCGTTACCTCACCGGGGGCAACATCGACGGCGCGCTCGTGGTCTCGCACCACTCCGGCGACCATTCCTACGACCGGCTCGGCCAGGCGGTTCCCGTGGTGTTCGGCGGACGTCCTCTGCACTCCGACGGTGAGAGCTACTACGTCGACGTCGACAACATCGACGGCTCCTACACCGCGACCAAGCACCTGATCGACCGCGGCCGCACGCACATCGCGACCATCGCCGGACCGGCCGACATGCCGGCCGGATTCGACCGAGAGCTGGGCTGGCGTCGCGCCATGACCGAGGCCGGCCTCGACGCGACGCTCATCGAGTGGGGCGACTTCTCGCCGGCGTCCGGCGTGATGGCGATGCGCCGCCTGCTGGCACGCAAGGCCCCCGTGGATGCCGTGTTCGCGGCGAACGATCAGATGGCACTGGGTGCGTACCAGGCCATCGCGGAGGCGGGACTGGGCATCCCCGGAGACATCGCGGTCGTCGGATACGACGACGACGCGCTCGGATCGGCGGCGGCTCCCTCGCTGACCACGATGCACCAGTCGATGAACGAGCTCGGCGCCGCCATGGCCGAGAAGCTCGTGAAGCGCATCGAGGGCGAAGAGGTGGAGCACGCGACGATCCTCGAGACGAGGCTCATCGTGCGCAGCTCCAGCTGAGCGCGGCTCCGGCCGGCGCGCGATCGGCCACCACGTAGGCTGAACGGCAGCGATGAGAAACCCTGGCGAGCAGTCGACCTTCTCCCTGTTGCTGGGTGCGACGGGAAAGGCCTATTTCCCCATCGCCTTCATCGCCCGCTTCCCGTACGCGATGATCGTCGTCGGCGTGCTCACGCTGATCGTCACGATGCGCCACTCGCTCGCGCTCGGCGGCCTCGTCTCGGCGTGCGTCGGGCTCGGCACGGCAGCGGTCGGCCCGTTGATCGGCGCCGCCGCCGATCGCTTCGGGCAGCGGCGAGTCGTGCTCGCCGCCGGCATCGCCAACGGCATCACGCTGCTGCTGATCGCCTGGGCCGCGAGCGCGGCGCCCGACGCCATCGTGCTGGCGGTCGCGCTGCTCATCGGGGCCACGGCACCCCAGGTGTCACCCCTCTCGCGGAGTCGGCTCGTGGGCATCATCTCGACGCGGATGCCTGTGGGCCGGCGCGCGGGCATCCTCAATTCGACGTTCTCGTACGAGTCCGCCGCCGACGAGGTCACCTTCGTGTTCGGTCCGGTGCTCGTCGGCGCCCTCGCCACGACGGTCGGACCGCAGGCCGCCGTGATCGGTGCCGCGCTGCTCGAGTTCGTGTTCGTCACGGCGTTCGCGCTGCACCCGACGAGCAGGCTCGCCGCGCACGAGACGGCGGTGCGGGAACGCGAGCCGGTGGGAGCTCTGCTGCGCCCGCCGTTGCTCGTTCTGATCATCGGCTCTGTCGGCGTCGGGCTGTTCTTCGGGGCGATGCTCACCTCGCTGACGGCGATCATGACCGTGCTCGGCAGCGCGGACCAGTCAGGGCTGATGTACGGCGCGATGGGCGTCGGATCGGCCGCATTCGCACTCGGGGTGGCGCTGTTCCCCGCCCGCTTCACGTTGCGCGCACGATGGCTGACCTTCGCCGCCGTGCTCTTCATCGGTGCCGGCCTGTTCGCTCTGCTGAGCGGATCGATCGGAGGCATCCTCACCGCGCTCTTCCTGGCGGGCATCGGTGTGGGACCCACGCTCGTCACGCTGTACAGCCTCGCGGCGGTGCGTAGCCCCGCCGGACGTTCGGCAACGGTCATGACCATGCTCGGGTCGGGGATCGTGGTGGGGCAGGCCGCGGCATCCGGGATCGTGGGGGCCCTGGCATCCGCGACCTCGGCGCATGCCGCCGGCTATGCACCGGTGATCGCCGCGCTCATCGTGCTGGCCGCCGCGCTCGTCAACTGGCCGCTCAGCAGGCCGGATCGAGCACGGGCGTAGGCAGCACTTTCGCGAGGAGGAACCGGCACTCTCGCGGAGAGGATCCCGCCCTCTCGGCGCGGGAAGTCACACGCTCGGCGAGAGAGGACACGCTCGCGGGTCAGCGAAACGCGACGTCGGGCATCAGGGCGAAGCGGGTGCGCATCACGGCGATCGCATCGGGGTTGCTGTCGACGAGCACGAAGCGGCGGCCGAGCGCGGCGGCCACCGCCCCCGTTGTGCCGCTGCCCGCGAAGAAGTCGAGCACCCAGTCCCCCTGCCGCGAGGATGCCTGCACCATGCGCCGCACCACGCCCTCCGGTTTCTGCGTCGGGTACCCGGTCTTCTCGCGTCCCGTGGTCGTGACGATGGTGTGCCACCACACGTCCGTTGGCAGCTTGCCGCGCGACGCCTTCTCGGCCGTGACGAGGCCGGGGGCCATGTACGGTTCGCGATCGACGGCATCCGAATCGAAGTGGTAGCCCTTCGGGTTCTTCACGTACACGAGGATCGTGTCGTGCTTCGCCGGCCACCGTCGCTTCGACTTGCCGCCGTAGTCGTAGGCCCAGATGATCTCGTTGAGAAACGATGCCCGCCCGAACAGAGCGTCGAGCAGCACCTTCGCGTAGTGCGCCTCGTGGTAGTCGAGGTGCAGATAGAGTGTGCCGTCGTCCGCGAGCAGCCGCCACGCCTCGATCAGCCGCGGCTCGAGGAACTCCCAGTAGTCGTCGAACCTGTCGTCGTAGCGCAGCAGGTCGCCGCGGATGCGCTCATAGCCGCGACCCTGGAACCCGGCGATCGCACCCTCGGCCTCGGTGCGCACCGCCGTGACGGTGCGCCGCTGCTGCGCGCGGCCCGTGTTGAACGGCGGGTCGAGGTAGATCACGGTGAAAGAGGCATCCGGAAGCGTCGGCAGCACCGCCAGGTTGTCGCCCTCGAACACCGTGTTCGGGCTCTCGGTCGACCATGCTGGCATTGCTCCATTCTGGTCGGTGCCGGGGCCCGGCCCCGATCCGACGATCCGCACCGGTGCCCGAAATCCGGCCCGACCGGCAAATCGCCGCGCTCTCTCGGCACACCGTGCCTATGGTGACGTCATGAGTGCACAGGTGCGTGATGACCGGGATGCCTCCCGCTACGTGATCGAGCAGGGCGGCCAGGTGGTCGGCGCGGCGTATTACAAGCGGTTCGACGATCACATCGTGTTCACCCACACGGAGGTCGACGAAGGACATCAGGGCGAGGGTCTGGCGAGCGAACTCGTGCAATCCGCGCTCGACGACACCCGAAACGCGGGGCTGCGCGTCGTTGCGCTGTGCCCGTACGTGCGGTCGTGGCTGCAGCGACACAAGGCCTACCAGGACCTGTTGCACCAGCCCGCCTGAGCATCCCGCTCAAAGGCCGCAGCTGCGGTCAGCGCAGCGGCTTGCCGTCGGAGTCGAGCTGGATGCGCACGGGCCCGTCTCCGAAGATGCCCTTGTCGCCGTCGCCCGGAATGGGCGCAGGCACCGGAAGACGTGCTTGCCTGTCGAGCTCGACCTGGGCTTCGTACTTCGCCGGAGCGAAGACCTCGTCGCCGATCATCAGCACTCCGCCTCCGCGGGAGGACCCTCCGCTCGGCTTGCGGCTCTTGTCACTGAGGTCGATCACGCCGATGCTGTGCACACCCCAGAGCAGCACGCCGAGAACGACGATGCCACCGAGGATCCACCAGACCACGCGGGTATCTTATGGGACCCGGGTGACACGGCTCTGGGCATCACCCGGGTGCAGCATCGGAAGCGCTCGGGCCGGCTACGGCACGCGGTACAGCCACTCCTCGGTGGCGAACTTCTCGGCGACCAGGCGCTCCGCGTCCTCGTACTCCGCGTCGGAGATCTCGCCGGGCTTCGCACCGTAGAGCTCGGTGAACGTCTGCTTCATGCGCTCGATGATCTCCGCGCGGCTGAGGCCCGACTGCGCCTTGAGCGGGTCGACGCGCTTCGCGGCCGACGCGATGCCCTTGTCGCTGATCTTCTCGCGACCGATGCGCAGCACCTCGGTCATCTTCTGACCGTCCATGTCGTAGCTCATGGTCACGTGATGCAGCACGGCGCCGTTCTTGAACCGTTTCTGCGCGGCGCCGCCGATCTTGCCCTGCGGGCTGGCGATGTCGTTGAGCGGCTTGTATGTGGCGTCCACTCCCAGCGAGCGCAGCGCGACGAGGGCCCAGTCATCCAGGTAGGCGTAGCTGTCGGCGAAGCTCATGCCGGAGACGAGCTCGGCGGGCACGTACAGCGAATAGGTGACGACGTTGCCCTTCTCCATCATCATGGCGCCGCCGCCTGTGATGCGTCGCACGACGTCGAAACCGTACTTGGCCGCCCCCTCCGGGTCGACCTCGTTCTTCACCGACTGGAAGCTGCCGATCACCACGGCCGACTCGTCCCACTCCCAGATGCGCAGCGTGGGACCGCGGTGCCCGGCGGCGAGCGAGTTGCTCATCGCCTCATCGAGCGCGAGGTGCAGCCGCGGCGGCACGGCCTTGGCGTGCACGATGCTCCAGTCGTAGTCGCGCCACGTGGTCGCGTTGGAGAGGGAGCGACGCACCGCGACGCCGACCGCCTCGGGCGAGAAGCCCAGCAGCACGGCATCCGTCGGCAGAGCGCGACGCACGGCGTCGGCGATCGAGGATGTGTCGGACTCCGCGGAGAGGCCCGTCACGGCCGCGTCGATCGCCTCGAGAGCCGAGTCGGGTTCGAGAAAGAAGTCGCCCGCCAAGTGGAAGTCCACGATCGCGCCGTCGACAACGTCGAAGTCGACGACCACGAGCTTTCCGCCAGGAACCTTGTACTCACCGTGCATGCGTCAAGCCTGTCACGAGCGCGCTTCGGCCGCTCGGCACGCCGCTGGTCGAGGAGCGGCGCGCAGCGGTGCGTCTCGACACCGGGATGTTGTCGGGTTTCGAGACGCGCGCTGCGCGGGCTCCTCAACCTACGGACGCCGCATCGCGGCACCGAGCAGTTGCGCACGCGCCCTGCCACGGGCGGCGAGCTCGGCCGCGCGCGCGGTGACCGACGCGGGGACCGGTGCCGCGGCATCCGTTCCGGCGCTCACGATCGGTTCGGCCGCAGTCACCGACAGCGGCAGGATGCCCGCCCACACGCCGTGGTCCTCGCCGTCCTCCGGCGACTCGCCGCCGATGCCCACGGCGCGCACCTTGACGCTCACCTGGTCGAGCGGCAGCTGCAGAACCTGCGTGGAGGCCAGCTCCTTGCCCGTGATCTCGCGAACCTCGGCTCGGCGGCCCGGCATGAGGTGGTCGCCGACGATCCAGAGCGCCTTCTGGCGCAGCTCGAACGGCACGACGGTGGCGCGTCCGTAGACCATCGCGCTGCGATAGTCCGCCGAGCTGTCGTTCAGCGACCGCGCGAAGACGAGGCTGTCGATGTGGGTGACGGTCGCCGAGATCGGCACACCTTCGGTGCCTGCGTCGAGGAAGAGCCCGCCGCCGGTCGAGCCGTGCAGGAGCATCCTTCGCCCGAGCCCGTCTCCGAGATCGCCGACGGCGTAGAGGTAGGGCAGCACGATGGGTTCACCGCCTCGCACCATGCCGACGTGCGCCACGATGCCCTCTTCGAGAATGTGTTCGAGCACGGCGGGGTCGTACGACTGGCGGTCGTGCTTGCGCCGCACTTCGAGGCTCACCTGGGGGTCGGATGCGTCGGCGGAGGTCGCGTCTGTGCTCATGGTGCCATGATGTCGCGCCATGTGGTCTAGTAGAAGGGCCAGATCTCACGCATGCGATTGGACCACTTCGTGACCCTGACGAACGAGCTCTCCGCGATTCCCTCCACGAAGGCCGCGCGGGTCGCCGACACCGTGCGGGAGATGATCCGCGACGGCAGGCTGATCGCGGGCGATCCGCTGCCGTCGACGCGGGCACTCGCCGCCGAACTGGGTGTGGCCCGCGGCACCGTCGTGACGGCATACGAACAGCTCGATGGCGAGGGCTACATCGAGACGCGGCACGGGAGGGCGTCCAGGGTCGCGGTGTCGCTGGTCGGCGAGCGAGAGCCGGGACATGCTGAGGTGCGGGCACCGCAGGAGCAGCGCGGAGCATCCCGCGTCTCGCTGGTGCCGGGGCTGCCGCGCATCAGCGCCATCTCGACGAAGGAGTGGCGGGCGGCGTGGCGCTGGGCGGCATCCCGACCGCTGCTCGACGCCTTTCCCGACCGCCTCGGCGAAGAGGCGTTGCGCGTGCAGATCGCCAGGCAGCTCGGCTTCAGCCGCGGCTTCGCGCCGGCGGTGGGCGATGTGATCGTCACCACGGGCACGAGCGACTCGATCTCCGTGCTCGTCGAGGCGATGGGCGCCGGATGCCGCGTCGCGGTCGAGACACCCGGTTACCGCAGCGGCCAGAAGGCCGCCGTGAGCGCGGGCGCGACGCTCGTGCCGATCGGGGTGGACGACGAGGGCCTGCTGCTCGACGAGCTCGTCGCCGGCCACCGCCGCGCGCGCATCGACGTCGTCATGGTCACCCCGAGCCATCAGTATCCGCTGGGCGGGGTCATGCCGCTGGCGACGCGGCAACGCCTGCTCGCATGGGCCGCCGCCGAAGACGTGCTCGTCGTCGAGGACGACTACGACAGCGAGTTCAGGCACACGGGAGCCCCGCTGCCCGCGCTGGCCGCCATCGATTCCGCAGGCGTGGTCGCGCACATCGGCAGCTTCTCCAAGATGCTCAACCCGCAGTTGCGCACGGGATACCTCGTGACTCCGCCGCACGGCGTCGTCGCCGATCGACTGCGCGCGGTCCGCGACGCTCGCGGCGCGGCCGTCGCCGTTCCCGTGCAGGATGCCGTTGCCCGCCTGCTCGCAACGGGTGCCGTGCGCAGACACATCGCGCGCATGCGCCGCGACTACGCGCACAAGCGCGAGCTGGTGCAGAGGATGCTGTCGGGCATCCGGGGCGTGCATGTCGGCGCGCTCGCGGGCGGGCTGCACGCAGTGGTCACGTGGGATGGGGCGGCGAACGGTGCCGGGTCTGGTCCCGATCTCGTCACGCGCCTCGAGGCCCAGGGCGTCGAGGTGGCGGCGCTGGAGGACTACGCGGTCGACGGTGCGCACCCTGCCGCCGACGGCATCGTGCTGGGGTACGGACACGTCAGCGCGACGGCGCTGGGCGCGGCGCTGGAGGTCATCGTGCGGGAGCTGCGAGGCCCGGGCGCGCCGTAGTCGAGTCGGATAGGCGGAGCACCCACCGCAGTGGAGTTCAGCCGGCCTTCGCTACTACTGCTCGACGGGGCGTGTGCGGTGAAAGTACTGCACGCACAGCACGACGATCGCGCAGATGGCCGCACCCACCACGATCAGGTAAGCGGCGACCGTGAGCGGCAGCGGCTGCACCCGGAGCTCGGAGGGCAGGCGCGTCCCCAGCACCTCGAGCAGGGCGCCGAGCGGGATGACGAGGCGGGCGAGCAGCCCCCAGATGTCGCGCCGATGCAGCGCTGCACCGATGCGGGCGAGCGGCCAGCAGACGACGGCCGCGCAGGCCGACCACATCGCGAGATCCGTCAGGGCGTCGCCCCAGCGCGTGACCATGGGCGCGTGCATCGGATCCGCCATCGCCACCGGGTTCGAGAGGTCGAAATCGTTGTACCTGCCGAGACTCAGGTCTGACACGTAGTAGCCGGCCACGGCCGCGACGAGCACGATCAGCACCGTCAAGGTATGGCGCCTGGGAGTGAGTGCGGCGGCGGCGATGCCGATCGCGGCCCACGACCATCCGTCGCCGAGAAACTGGGGCAGCATGTGGATGCCGGAGGCATTCACGACAGAGGTCACCGCACCGAAGACCGCGCCCGCTCCCGCCAGCAGCCCGATCCTCGTCGTCGTGTCACCCCACACCGCCACGCGTCAACCGTAGTGGCGAGCGGCCAGCTCGCCACAGCAGTTCGGCCTCTGCTCCGGGCGGACGCCGGTACGGCCTCCTGCCGGGGTCGCTCGCACAAGACACCCCGGCGACGGAACGAGCTGCGGCGGATGCCGAGCCATGCCCTCGACATCCGCCGCACGTGGCCGCGCTGCGGCCGGCCGGAGTGAACCGACGCGCCCCACGCGAATCGCGAGAGAGCGCTCTCAGTAGTGTGAGGCGTACGGCACCGGGTGTCAAGACGACAGGGCTGTCAGACCCGCTGTGGAAAGCGCGCGTCCAGCCACAGCACGAGGTCGCGCATGACCTCGTCGCGGTTGGTCTCGTTGAACACCTCGTGGCGCGCGCCGGGGTAGATCTCGAGGGTGGTGTCGGTGAAGCCGGCGCGGTGCTCGTAGGCGGCCACGAGCATCCTCGCGCTCTTCGGACCGCCCAGGGAGTCCTCCTCGCCGATCATGACGAGCAGCGGCAGATCGTGGATGCCCCGCGCCGGCCGCCCGTACAGCCGCAGTCCGTCCGCCACCCCGAACAGTTTGAGCACTTTGGCGTCGAACGTGAGTGGATCGACGGCGAAGTCGGCGGCCACCTGCGGATCGCGGCTCAGCCACTCATAACCCGTGGTGCCCAGCTGCTTGTGGTGCTTGTTGAGGTCACCCGCCTCCATGTGCAGGGGCGTGCGGTAGGCGGTGCCGGTGAGTACGAGTGCATCGAGCTCGTCCGCGTGGTCGTTGACGAGCATCTGCGAGGTCAGCGACCCCATGCTGTGGCCGAGAAGCACCAGCGGCACGCCCGGGTTCTCGGCGCGGATGATGCCGTTCAGCTGCCGGATGTCCTCGACGGCCGCGCGCAGCCCGCCCGGACCCAGCCGCCCCAACTTCGAGCGGTCCCCGTTCCACTGGTCGAGGCCGGTCTGCCCGTGACCACGCTGATCGGCCGCGTAGACGGAGTAGCCGTTCTCGTTGAGCACCGACACCAGGGGCTCATACCGCGTCGCGTACTCGCCGATGCCGTGCACGAGGTGGATCACGGCACGCGGATGCCCCACCCGCCACACGTAGTAGGTGACGGTCACGCCCTGTTCGTCGTCGAAGGTCGGCACGGGCCGATTCTGCCACGACGCGGCATCTCACTCGCCGCCCGCCCGTTTTCAGGACATTTCACGACCCGAGGACACTGTGTGGATGCCTCGCCACATGTCCTGAAAACGGGCGACCGACGCGCTGGCCGGCGGCGGTCGCACGGCCGCCGAATAATTAGCAAGGCTAATTTGTTATGCTAAGGGTCATGGCATCCGCAGTCTCTCTCCCCCCGGCACCTCGGCAGGGCGCGAAGCGGGTCTCCAATCACGAGCTTTCGACGAACCTGCGCATCGCCTCCGCACGGCTCACCCGTCGGCTGCGCGCCGAGAAGCCCGACGGCGACCTCAGTGACGGGCAGTACAGCGTGCTCGCGTTCGTCTGCCGCGAGGGCGCGAAGACGCTCGGCGAGCTCAGCAGGTACGAGCGCGTCACGCCGCCGTCGATGAACCGCACGGTCAACCAGCTCGAGGCAGCAGGGTATGTGGTGCGCGAGGCATCCGCCGACGACCGGCGCAAGGTGCTGTTCGTGCCAACGGATGCCGGTCGCGGCTTGGTCAAGGAGACCCGGCGCCGCCGCGACGCCTGGCTCGACCGCCGGCTCGCGAAGCTGCCGCCCGAGACGCGCGCGCTGCTCGCCGACGCCGCCGACGTGATCAGAGAGCTGGCCGACTCGTGAGGGCGATGTTCCGATCGCTCTCGTCGCTGAACTACCGCATCTGGTTCGCGGGTGCCCTCGTCTCGAACGTCGGTACCTGGATGCAGCGCACCGCGCAGGACTGGATCGTGCTGACCCAGCTCACCAAGGGCGACGCCCTCGCCGTGGGCATCGTGATGGCGCTTCAGTTCGGTCCGCAGCTCGTGCTGCTGCCTGTCACGGGCTGGGCGGCCGATCGCTTCGACCGGCGCAAACTGCTCATGGCCACGCAGGGCGCCATGGGGCTGCTGGGTCTCGGGCTGGGCATCCTGACCATCACCGGTGCGGTGCAGCTGTGGCACGTCTACCTGTTCGCGCTGCTGCTCGGCATCGTCGCCGCCTTCGACTCGCCTGCCAGACAGACGTTCGTCGGCGACCTCGTCGGCACGAGCCTGCTGGGCAACGCGGTCGCGCTCAACTCGGCGTCGTTCAACGCCGCCCGCCTGCTCGGACCCGCCGTCGCCGGGCTGCTGACCGCCGCTGTCGGCGCCGGCTGGGTCTTTCTCATCAACGCCGTCAGCTTCATCGCGGTGCTCGCGTCGCTGACCCTCATGCGCCGCGACCAGCTGAACCACACGAAGCGGGCATCCCGGTCTCGCGGCGGCATGATCGGCGGCTTCCGCTACGTGAAGGGCCGCCCCGACCTGATCTCGATCTTCATCATGGTGTTCGTGGTCGGAACGTTCGGCCTGAACTTTCCGATCTTCGTGGCGAGCATGGCGAGCACCGTGTTCCACAAGGGAGCCGGCGAGTACGGACTTCTCTCGTCGGTGATGGCCGTGGGATCGGTTCTCGGTGCGTTGCTGGCAGCCCGCCGCGAACGTCCGAGGGCTCAGCTTCTGGCCGTCGCGGCCACGATCTTCGGCATCGGATCGCTCGGCGCGGCACTCGCACCCGACTACTGGCTCTTCGGTGCGGCGCTCGCGGTGGTCGGCGTGGCATCCCAGACCTTCAACACCACGGCCAACGGTGTCGTGCAGCTGTCGACGGATCCCGCGGTGCGCGGTCGCGTGATGGCCATCTACATGGCGATCTTCATGGGCGGCACCCCGATCGGTGCTCCGATCGTCGGCTGGGTGGCGGATGCCTACGGGCCGCGCTGGGCGCTCGTCGTAGGGGCGGCATCCGGGTTCGTCGCCGCCGCGGTCGGTGTGTTCTACATGGTGCGCTACCGGGGGATGCGTCTGGCCTTCACCGAGCGCAGGCTGCGGTTCACGTTCGCGACTCCCACGCGTCCGATCGCGATCGCCGAGATGCAGGCCGACGAGGCGGTCGCGAACAAGGCGTCGGCTTCGGCCTGAGCGTTCGGATTCAGGCGCGCCGCGTGCCGAGTATCGGAACGTCGTCTGCGCCGCCGGCGCGTCGCGCTCCGCGTGCGGCGCGTCGCGCCGGAACTCCGATTTTCGGCACGCGCCGCAGAGCACCAGCGAGCACGACCGCGACGAGCAGCAGCCCCACGGGGACGACCATCGCGAACGTCACCGATGTCGCCTGGGCGAACAGCCCGATCAGCGCGGGACCGGCGAAGATCCCCACGTAGCCGAGCGTGAGCACCCTCGACAGCACGATGGCGGCGTGCGGCTGGTTGCCCGCAGCCGTGAAGACCTGCGGCACGCCACCACAGAGGCCGAGGCCGAGCATCGCCCAACCCGCGATCGTGACCCAGAGCGACGGCGAGACGACCACCACGACCAGTCCCAGCGCGCCGAGCAGAGACCCCGCGCGCACGACGGTCGCCGGGCCGACCACGGCGGCCAGCCGGTCGACCAGCAGGCGCCCGACCATCATCGACACGGCGAACGCGCCGTAGCCGAATGCCGACACCCCCGCCATGGCGTGGAACGCCTGCGTGAGCTGCAGAGCGCTCCAGTCGATGGCGACGCCTTCCGTGCACATCAGCAGCAGGGCTGTGAGGCCGAGCGTCCAGGCGACGCGGGTCATGCGGACGCGCGGGCGCGGGACGCGCCGTTGCGTCGGCAGCGTGTCCGCCCGCAGGTCGGGCCACCCCTGCGGGCCGACCACGACGCCATCGTCGAGCAGCTCGGCCGCGGCCGAGCTGCGGGGCGGAGCGGGCGTGGCCGAGCTGCGGGGCGGAGCGGGCGTGGATGCCGCGGAGCGGGCATCCACCGCAGCTCGCGGCTCTTCGGCCCTGCGCAGCAGACCACCCGCAACGCAGCACACGGCGATGACCGCCGCCACCGCCCCGAGCGAGAGCTGCGGCAGCGCACCCCAGCCGAGGCGCGCGGTGCCGAGCATGGCGGCCGCACCGAGCGCCCCGCCCAGAGCGAAGAACGCGTGGAACGCCGCCATGATCGGTCGCCGATACGCGCGCTCGACGAGCACGGCCTGCATGTTCATGCCGACGTCGTTGAGCCCCATGCCGAACGTGAAGATCGTGAACGCGATGCAGAGCACGCCGGCATCACCGGAGACACCGACCGCGGCCGCGCCGAAGGCCGCGAGCGCGAGACCGCCGACGCAGAGACCTATGCTGCCCGAACGCTGTTGGATGCGCCCACCGACCTGGGCGCCCGCGATGATGCCCACCGAGCTGATCACGATGACCACGCCGAGCACACCGGGCGACACCCGTGCGGCGCGGGCGACGGCGGGGATGACCCCCGACCACGTGCCGACGAGGAATCCCGCCGTGGCGTAGAGCGCGAACACGCTCGCGCGGGCGGTACGCAGCCTGCCTGCGGACGGTGATTGCACGGAATGGATGGTGTCGAACACGATGCCTCCCGACGAGAGCTCTGCCCCGTTGTGAGGGACGGGGACATGCTGACGTCGAATGGCGGCTGCGCATTCCGACAGCGCGGCCGACGGCGCCGCTTACGCCATGAGGTCTGCCGCGTAGGCGGCCGCCGCTCGACCGTAGCGCGGAAGGTGCGCCGCCAGCGCCGTCAGGGCCACGCTGAGAGCCTCGTCCGCACGGCCGGCGCTGTGCAGCGTGAGGGCGCGGAACACCGCCGGCGCATCCCCCAGCTCCGGAGCGTCGAGCCGCTCGAGGAGGTCGAGCGCCTCCGCGTGTTCGCCGAGATTGCGCAGCGTGCTCGCCAGCTGCAGCATCACCTGGTGTTCGAGCTCGGGCTCGAGTCCCGCGGCGAGTGCGCTGCGATAGGGGCCGACGGCATCCTCTTCGAGCCCCAGCGCGTCGTGCACGCCGCCCCATTCGGCGAGCGCGACCGGGTCGTCGGCGTCGCGCTCGTCGACGAGCCCACGCATGAGCGAGAGCATCCGCTCGGGATCGCTGTCGTCGAAGTCGTTCCAGAACGCGTCCACGCGCGCCTGCCAGTCGTTCTGCGCCATGCGGCCACCGTAGCCGCCCGGTGAGAGGAACGACCGCGGCCCAAGGCGAGCCTCGGTCGGCCTATCGCCTGCGCTTGTCCGCCGCCGGTTCGGGACTCGCACCGTCGGCCTCGGGTCCCGATCGTGGTGCGGCGCCGAGTACGGAGCTCGGGATGCTGCGCGAGAAGAACAGCGCCAGCGCGGCGATGACCGCGAGCGCGAAGAGCGCGGTCTGCAACGATCCGAGTTGCGCGTGCGTGTACAGCGAGCGCAGGGTGTCTCCCTCAGCACCAGACAGTCCCGCCTGCTCGGCGATGCGCGGAACGGCCTGTGTCGGAACGATGGCGACGCCGTTCTGCGTCTGCTGCAACACTGTCGATTTGACGCTGTCGGGGAGCGTGCTGGCCGACACCGCACCGGCGAATGACGAGCCGAGCGAGGCGATCAGGATGGAGCCGATGAGCGCCGTGCCGAACGACGAGCCCAGGTTCTGGAACACGCCCTGCAGGCCGCCGACCTCGCTCGAGCGCTCCTCCGACACACTGGACATGTTGACGTTGCCCAGCTGCGACGCGAGCAGGCCGAGCGCGGCGCCGGCGAAGAACATCCCTATTCCGAACGGGACCGCCTTCAGGTCGGTCGACACCGAGGGAAGCAGGGCGAGGATGCTCGCCACGAGCACCAGCTGACCGATGCGCACGATGCGCCGCGGCGACCAGAACCGCGTGAGCACCGTGCCCACGATGGAGAAGACGATCAGCGCGATCGACAGCGGGAAGACGCGGATGCCCGTGGTCAGGGCGTCCAGCCCCAGTGTCATCTGCAGGTACACCGGCACCATGAAGAACAGTCCGGCCGTCACTGCGTACTGCGCGCCGAGCACGCTCAGCCCCGATCGCAGTCTGGCGATGGAGAACATGGTCACGTCGAGCAGCGGCGGCCGCCCGACTGCGGCGAGGCCGCGCTGCCTGCGCAGAAAGAGCCAGAGAAGGGCGATGCCCGCCGCGATGAGGAACGGGACGGGCGACAGGCCGAAGGGAGCGACCGTCACACCGCCGATCGTGAGCGGAACCTTCGGAACGACCCAGCCCCAGGTCTTCGACTGCAGCATGCCGAACACGATCAACACCAGCCCGGCCGCCGAGGACAAGACACTCCAGACGTCGATGCGGAGCCGCGCAGGAAGGCTGGAGTCGGCGATCACGCGCGCGAAGAGCAACACCGCGATCATGATCACCGTCTCGCCGATGAAGACGTACCTCCAGCTGAGATAGGTGGTCAGGTAGCCGCCGATCAGCGGTCCTGCCGCCACGGCGGCGCCGGAGACCGCACCGATCACCGCGAAGGCCGTGACGCGCTGCCTGCCCGAATAGTTGTCGGCCACCAGTGCGGCGATCGCGGGGATGACCAGCACGGCCCCGAGCCCCTCGATGATCGACCAGCCGAGGAAGAGCGTCACGAAGTTCGGGCTGAGCCCTGTCATGAGCGAGCCGATCGAGTACACGATGGCGCCGATCACCAGCGTTCTGCGCCGGCCCCACACGTCGCCGAGCTTGGCCCCCAGCAGCATCACCGCCGCCATGGTCAGCGTGTAGAACGTGATCGCGGTCTGCATCGCGGCGACCGTCGTGTGCAGGTCGGAGACGACCTTCGAGATCGACACGTTCATGACCGTGCTGTCGAGCACCATCACGAACTGCGCGCAGCCCAGAATGACCACCGGCCACCATTTCGACATGCCGTGCACCCCCGCACCGCCACTGCATGTCGACGGTCGACCGTCGGCGGCATGGCGTCATCATCGTGAACGCACCCCGGCGCCCGCGATACCCCCACTTTCGGGAGTAGGCCGGTGAGGACACGTGACGCGTCAGGCGAACACGATGCCGAGGCCCACCCGCTCGCGCGACGTGGCGAGCGTGCCGTCGATCGACAGTGGCGCGGGTTCGGCGAGGATGCCGAGGCGCTCGAACGAGGCATCCTCGACGTCCTCGATCGGTGTGGGCCGCGCCATCGTCATGGCCAGCTGCCCGGAGAGGTCGGGCAGCAGATGCGGATACACCGGCATGCCGGCGGCGTCCGCCTCGGCCGTGATCTCGAGGTACGGCGTGATGCCGCCGACCCGGATCGCGTTGGGCTGCAGGATGTCCGCAGCGCCCAGTTCCGTCGCCTCGCGGAACCGCTGGGCGGTGTGCAGGTTCTCGCCCATGGCGATCGGCACGCCGACGCGGGAGCGCAGCACGGCATGACCGAGCAGGTCGTCGGACAGCAAGGGCTCCTCGACCCAGCACAGCCGGAACTCGCTCAACTCGCCGATGGCGCGCTCGGCCTCCTCCAGCGTCCAGAGCTGGTTGGCGTCGATGGCGAGCTCCACGTCGGGACCGATCGTCGCTCGCACGGCTGCGACCCGTTCGCGATCCTCGGCGAGGGGGCGCCCGCCGACCTTCATCTTCACCAGGGAGTGCCCGGCATCCGCCCACCGCTGCGCCTGCGCCACGAGCTCGTCGCGAGAGTAGTGCCGGTTCACACCACTCCCGTACACCTCGACGGATGCCCGCCTCGCCCCGATCAGCTCGGCGACCGGCCTCTGCGCGGCGCGACCCGCGGCATCCCACAGCGCGAGGTCGAGCCCGGCCATCGCGATCGTGGTGACCCCACCGGAGCCGGCCTCGTGCAGGTGACGCCAGAGAGGCGCCCACAGCGCACGTGCGTCGGCGTCGCGGCCGACGACGAAGTCGTGGATGTCGCGGTCGAGCATGGCGCGCACGGAACCGGCGCCGATCGACGGCGTCCAGCTGAACCCGTGGCCGATCACACCCGACTCCGTGTCGACGAGCACCTCGATCAGGTGATGCTCGAGCACGTCGGGTCCCCACGGCCGGATCAGGGGCACATCGATCGGCCGGGTTCGCAGTGTGGTGATGCGTCCGAGCCCGGGCACGGCACCGATCGACGCACCGACGTCGAAGGGGCTCACGCCCCGCCGACCAGCTCGTCGCCGATGGCGAGGATGCGCGTCAGCTCGTCGAGCTGCCTCGGCGTCGGGTCGACGAGCGGGGGACGCACGCCACCGACGGGCAGTCCATCGAGTCGCACGCCGGCCTTCACCAGCGAGACCGCGAAGCCCGGAGTCTCGTCGCGCAGCCGAACGAGCGGCAGATAGAACGCGTCGAGGATCTCGATGCGCCGCGCGTCGTCGCCCGACGCGTACGCCTCGTAGAACGCCTTCGCCACACGGGGTGCCATCGCGAAGGCCGCCGACGAGTAGAGCGGAACCCCGATCGCCCGGTACGCCTGTTGCGTGAGCTCCGCGGTCGGCAGCCCGTTGAAGAACGTCAGGTCGTCGCGATCCGTCGCGGCAGCGGCGCGCACGAGCTGCTGCGCCACGCCCAGGTCGCCGACGCCGTCTTTGAAGCCGATGACGCGAGGGTTCTGCGCGAGCCGGGTGGCGGCATCCTCGTTCAGTTGCGCCGACCCGCGGTGGTAGACGATGGCCGGCAGGTCGGATGCCGCCAGCAGCGCCTCGACGTACGCCGCGGTTCCCGACACGGGCCCTGCCACGAGGTACGGCGGGAGCACGAGCAGGGCGTCGGCGCCGGCATCCGCCGCACGCTTCGCGCACTCGATCGCGTGCCCGAGCGGACCGCCCGCGCCCGAGACCACCGGCACCGCGCCGTTCACGGTCTCGACGGTCGCCTTCACGACCTCGCCGACCTCGGAGGCGCTCAGCGCGTGGAACTCGCCGGTTCCGCATGCGGGGAACACGCCGCCAGGCGCGTGCGGCAGCCGGGATGCCACGTGTTCGGCCGTCAGCGCGGCATCCACCGAGCCGTCTGCCGCGTACGCCGTCACGGGAAAGAACAGCACACCGTCGAATCTCATCTCACGCTCCTTGCTTGGTCTGTCTGCTCGCCCAGTTCGCTGCGCCAGTCGTGCTGCGGCTCCCAGCCGAGCAGCCTGCACGCCTTCTCGATGGAGAAGGCGGGCGCCCTTCCGGTGAGACCCTCGGCGAGTCGTCCGGTCTGCGCCCAGTACTCCGGCATGAGCTCCGCGAGCGGGCGGCGGGCCAGGGCATCCGCCGCCCCCACGATGAAGGTCTGCGCGTTGGGAATGTCGTCGAGTGACGCCAGCAGGGTGTCGAGAAAGCGCCCGACGTCGCGGGCGTCCACGTAGTTGAAGAGCGCGGGCGCGGCGAGCGCCGGATCGTGCAGCCGCTCGAACACCGTGTGGCCCTGCTGCGTCGGCACGCCCTGCCACTCCTCCGGCGCGATCACGTAGCACGGGCGGAACGCCGCGAGCCGCACGGCATCGCCTTTCTGCGCCGCGAACATCTGCATGGTGCGCTCTGCGATGAGCTTCGACAGCGCGTACGCATTCCACGGCCGGGGTTGCACGTCTTCGTCGAGCGGCAGCCGTTCCGGCACCCAGCCTGCTGGAGCTCCGTAGCCGAAGACCGTCGGAGAGGATGCCGTCACCACCTTGCGCACGCCGGCGTCGACCGCGGCCTGCATCACGTTGTACGCGAGCGTCGCGTTCGTGCGCAGAATGTGCTGCTCGGGCGCGCTGAACGGCACGGCGATCGCGGCGAGGTGGATGACGGCATCCGCGCGCGCGCCTGCGATGACGTCGGATGCCACGGCCGCGTCGGTCAGGTCTGCGGCGATCCGCTGCGTGTGCCGTCTGACCTCTTCCTCGGCGACCGCGACATCGACTTCGACGAGCTCGTGGCCGGCGTCGGCCAGCACGGCGATGACACTGCGCCCGAGGCGGCCGGAGCTGCCCGTGACGAGGATGCGACTCACTGGCCGGCTCCTTTCCCCCGTGCCTGCAACTGCGTCGCGATCAGGCCGGGGCATGCAGTGGACACGTGGAATTCCTCCTCCGATTTCCCGTCGCGACGGGCCCCCATGGGCGAAGCATGAGGGCCGGATGCGACAGGAAATCCGCGCGAACAGAGTCCATTCGCGGCGGCAAGCGTCCAGAAAACGTTTTCTGCTACTGTACCCGACGATGACCCGTTCGCAGATTCCTGCCACGAAGCCGCCCCGCATCTCCGACGTTGCAGCGCGAGCCGGCGTCTCCCTCTCCACGGTGTCTCGCGTGCTCAACGGAAGCACGACGGTCGACAGCGCCATGGCCGACCGCGTGCACGAGGCGGCACTCGCACTCGGCTACGCCGCGAGCCCCCTGGCGCGAAGTCTGGTGCTCGGCGCGACGCAGACCATCGCCGTCGTCGTTCCCGACCTCGGGAATCCCGTGTTCCAGGCCGTGTTGCGCGGACTGACGTCGACCGCCTCTCGAGCCGGGTACCACGTGCTGGTGGCCGACTCGTTCGAGAGCGCCGACGAGGAGCCCGAGCTCGCCATGGCTGCGCGTCGCCGATGCGACGGGATCGTGCTCTGCGCGCCGCGCATGTCCGACGAGACGCTCGCGCGGCTGCTGCCCGCGCTGCGACCCGCCGTGCTCGTCAACCGATCGTCGGATGCCGCACCATCGGTCTCGGTGGACTACCGGTCGGGCATCCTCCAGCTGCTCGCTCACCTCACGGAGCTCGGCCATCGGACCATCTCCTACGTCTCCGGTGCCAGTGCAGCCGAGTCCGACGCTGCTCGCCGCGCCGGCATCCGCGCGTTCGTCGACGACCATCCGGAGGTGACGGTTCGGGAAGTGCCTGGCGGCGTGGACTTCGCGGCCGGGCACGGCGCTGCCGACGGAGTGCAGGCATCCGAGGCCACCGCGGTGCTCGCGTTCAACGACCTCGTGGCCATGGGGCTGCTGAGCGCTCTGAGCGAGCGCGGCGTTCGGGTGCCCCAGGATGTCTCGGTGACCGGTTTCGACGACATCCCGTTCGCCGCCTACACGACCCCGCCGCTCACCACCGCGTCGGTGCCGGTCGAAGCCCTCGGAACTCAGGCAGCGGACCGCCTGCTCGCCCTGCTCGCAGGGCGAGCTCCCGACGAGGACGTCTCGTTCGAGCCCGTGATCACCGTGCGCGGCAGCACGGGCGATGCGCTGCAGCGATGAGCTCCGCGACATGGACTCGCCTCGCACTCACCGGCCCTTCCCCGCCCGGGGCAACACGGGATTGAATCGTCACAACGATGCCTTGACACACGAGTGCCCAACACATAGCTTCAGTTGAAATGCTTTGATTGAAGCGTTTCAATTTCGGTCCAGGAGAACGAACGCACAATGACGTGGCACGCCCAGATGATCGCCCCCGACTCGGCCTTCGACGGAGCCCCGCTGCTCCGCACCGAGTTCACCCTCGAGAACGGCCATGCGCCCGTGTCCCGCGCCACCCTCAAGCTCACCGCCCACGGCATCGCCGAGGCGTGGCTCAACGGCCGCGCCGCGTCCGACGACGTGCTGACGCCCGGTTGGAGCAGCTACGAATGGCGGCTCCGCTACGCGAGCTACGACGTCACCGACTTCATCGACGAGCACACGGTACTCGGCATCGCTCTCGGCAAGGGCTGGTTCGGCGGCCGCCTCGGCTGGACGGGCAGGGGCTGGTTCTACGGCTCCGAGCTGGCCGGTTTCGCACAGCTCGAGATCGAGTTCACCGACGGATCCCGGCAGGTGATCGCCACCGACGAGAACTGGACGAGCGGCCCGAGCGCCGTGCTCGCGAACGACCTCTACGACGGGGAGACGATCGACGCACGTCTGAAAGACGACGCTTGGAAGCATCCGGGATTCGCCGGAGACGGCTGGACGGGCGTGCACGCCGTCGACTTCGACACGACGACGCTCGCGCCCTACCTGGGCCCGGGAGTCACACGGTGGAACACGCTCGACGTCGCCGAGGTCATCACGTCGCCCAGCGGCAAGACGCTTCTCGACTTCGGCCAGAACCTGGTGGGATGGCTGCGCGTGCGCGTGCAGGGACCGGCGGGCACCGAGATCACGATGCGTCACGCCGAGGTGCTCGAACACGGAGAGCTGGGCACCCGCCCTCTGCGGTCCGCGGAGGCGACGGACCGGTTCATCCTCAGCGGCGGTGACGATGAGTTCGAGCCGACCTTCACGTTCCACGGATTCCGCTACGCCGAGGTCAGCGGATGGCCGGGCGAGTTCGATCCGGCGGCCGTCACGGCGATCGTGATCGGCTCCGACCTTCCCCGTACCGGCACGATGACCACCTCCGACCCGCTGCTCAACCAGTTCCACCAGAACGTGGTGTGGGGCATGCGCGGCAACTTCGTCGACGTGCCGACCGACTGCCCGCAGCGCGACGAGCGGCTCGGCTGGACGGGCGACATCGCCGCCTTCGCGCCGACGGCCGCCTTCCTCTTCGACGTGGACTCGTTCCTCTCCGACTGGCTCGTCGACCTCGACCTCGAGCAGGGGCACCACGACGGCATCGTCGGATTCGTCATTCCCGACGTGCTCAAGTACGCCGACCGCGAGCGTCCGACCGAGTTCGGACCTGTCGACTCGACGGCGATCTGGAGCGACGCGGCCGTCTGGGTGCCATGGACTCTGTACCAGGCCTACGGCGACACCGACGTGCTGCGCAGGCAGTTCGACTCGATGGCATCCCACGTGCGCCGTGTCGAGTCACTGCTCTCGTCTGCCGGGGTCTGGGACGGCAACTTCCAGTTCGGCGACTGGCTCGACCCGGATGCCCCGCCGGAGGACCCCGCTCGCGCAAAGGCCGACAAGGGCGTCGTCGCGACGGCCGCGATCTACCGGTCGGCGAGCATCGTCGCGGAGGTCGCCGAAGTGCTGGGCCTTGCCGCGGAGCACGCCGAGTTCGATGCGATCGCCTCGCGACTGCATCGCGCGTTCAACGACGGCTACGTCTCCGGCGACGGCATCGTGCTGAGCGACTGCACCACCGTGTACTCGCTCGCGATCGAGTTCGGGCTGCTCAGCCCCGAGCACGAGGACTTCGCCGGTCGACGTCTTGCCGAGCTCGCCGAGCAGGCCGGCTACCGCATCTCAACAGGCTTCGCCGGCACGCCGTTCATCACGGACGCGCTCACCAAGACGGGCCACGTCGACGTCGCCTACCGTCTGCTGCTCGAGCGCGAGTGCCCATCGTGGCTCTACCCCGTGACGATGGGCGCCACCACGGTGTGGGAGCGCTGGGACTCGATGCTGCCCGACGGCACGATCAATCCGGGCGAGATGACGAGCTTCAACCACTACGCGCTCGGCGCCGTCGCCGACTGGATGCACCGTGTCGTCGGCGGCATCGCGCCGCTCACGCCCGGCTACGCCTCGGTGCTCATCGCACCCCAGCCGGGCGGCGGACTGACCGACGTCGACACCGCACTCGAGACTCGGCACGGGCGCATTGCCGTGCACTGGACGATCGCCGACGGCACGCTCACCGTCGACGCCGATCTGCCGGAGGGC
This sequence comes from Humibacter ginsenosidimutans, assembly GCF_007859675.1. Lineage (GTDB taxonomy): Bacteria > Actinomycetota > Actinomycetes > Actinomycetales > Microbacteriaceae > Humibacter > Humibacter ginsenosidimutans. The sequence goes on along the minus strand of NZ_CP042305.1, from coordinate 3,037,076 downwards.
GTCGACGGCCTGCTCCGGCTGCCGGGCGCCGACGATCGACCACTGACCGGCGGACACGTCTCGGCGACCGTGGAGCTGCCAGCGGAGTGACATCCGTCCGGGCCCGCCCCGGCAGACGACTGCAACGGCGATGGGCCGTCACTCCTCGGGGTGGCGGCCCATCGCCTTCGTGGTCCCACGCAGGGACGACCCGTGGTCGTCGGCGACCGCGGCGGAGCATCCATCTTCAGCTGAAACGATTCATAGTAACGAGCACCAATAAGGGAGTAGACCGGTCCCGCGTTACGTGATCGTGATGCCGATACCGGCTCAACTCTTGACCATGCCTCAATGTCCCCGTATCGTTCGAGTCGTTGAATGGTTTCAATTGCCGTTCAAGATTTCCCCGGTGGCGAGCGGAACGAACCGTCTCGCATTACAAGGAGGTAACGGGATGAAGTTCTCCCCCATGCGGCGCGTCCTGGTGGCGACCGCGTCCGTCGCCGCGGCCACTCTTGCTCTCGCAGGGTGCAGCGGCTTCGGCGGAACGAGCAACAGTTCGGGCGGCAAGGTGACCATCTCCTTCCTGACCCAGAACGACGCAGCAGACACGGCACAGGGCAAGGCGTTGATCGCGGCGTTCGAGAAGAAGTACCCGAACATCAAGGTCAAGATGGACACCCAGCCGGCGGGCACGCAGGGCGACAACCTGATGAAGACGAAGCTGTCGACCAAGACCATGGACGACGTCTTCCACTACAACTCGGGTTCGCTGTTCCAAGCGCTGAACCCGAAGACCACCATGGTCGACCTCAGCAACGAGAGCTGGGTCAAAGACCTCGACAAGAACTTCAAAGAGGTCGTCACGGCGGGCGGCAAGGTGTACGGCGCGCCACTGGGCACGTCGCAGGCCGGCGGCATCCTCTACAACAAGAAGATCTACGAGAAGCTCGGGCTCTCCGTTCCCACGACGTGGGATGAGTTCGTCGCCAACAGCAAGAAGATCGCGTCGGCCGACCCGGGGGTGACGCCGATCCTGCAGTCGTACGGCGACACCTGGACCAGCCAGCTGCTGGTTCTCGGAGACTTCGCGAACGTCGCGAAGCAGGACCCGAACTGGGCGTCGAACTACACCAACAACAAGGGCGACGCGAAGTACGTGAACCCGCCGGCCTTCGAGGGCTTCCAGCACACCGCAGAGATCCGCACGGACGGTCTGGTCAACAAGGACTTCGCCTCGATGACGAACGCACAGGCGATGGATGCCCTCGCCACCGGAAAGGCGGCGCAGTACCCGATGCTGACCGGTGCGATCGCGACCGTCGAGCAGGACAACCCGGACAGCGTCAACGACATCGGGGTGTTCGCCATCCCGGCAGCCAGCTCGTCGGTCACGTCGCTGACGGTGTGGGAGCCGAACGCTCTCTACATTCCCAACACGACGACGGGTGACAAGCTCGACGCCGCCAAGAAGTTCGTGGCGTTCCTCAACTCGCCGGCCGGCTGCGACGTGCAGAACAAGACCGGTGCCGCCGCCGGCCCGTACTCGACGAGCGCTTGCACGCTGCCGTCGAGCGTTCCCGCACTGATCGGCGACGTGCAGAACTACATCAAGGACGACAAGGCGAGCGTCGCCCTCGAGTTCCTCTCGCCGATCAAGGGACCGAACCTCGAAACGATCCTCGTGGGCGTGGGCTCCGGCACCACGACCGCCCAGGTCGGTGCCCAGCAGTACGACCAGGACGTGAAGGCGCAGGCTCAGCAGCTCGGCATCAAGGGCTGGTGATCCGGCAGCACGTCCGAAAAAATCGAGTGAGAGTCGGGGGTCGGCGAGCTTCATCGGTCGACCCCCGACTCCCTGATCAGGGAGTACCCATGACCACCGCAGCCCTGCGCGTAGAGAAAGCGGGTCCGACGACGTCGGGTGGCCCGCAGAAGGAGCGCCGCCGCAGCATCCGAAGCCCGTATCCCTCGTGGTTCTACATTCCGGCCGGGGTGCTGTATCTCGTCTTCTTCGCCCTTCCGACGTTCTCGTCGTTCTACTTCGCCCTCACCCGGTGGACGCTCTTCAGCCAGCAGTTCATCGGCTTCGGCAACTTCGTTCAGTTCTTCCAGACGCCCGCGCTGACGCAGGGCTTCGTCAACACCCTCATCTACGGGTTCGTGACCTCCGCCGCGAAGGTCGTGCTCGGCCTCGGACTCGCGTTGCTGCTCACCAGCCCGATCTTCGGCCGCGGCTATCTGCGCGCTGTCGTCTTCTTCCCCGTTCTGGTCTCGACCGTCGGCGTCGGGCTCACGTGGAAGGCGCTGCTCGACCCGTTCCACGGCGTCGTGAACCAGGTGCTCGGGTTCTTCCACCTGCCCCAGCCCGGGTGGTACACCGATCCCCACCTCGCGCTGCTCACCGTGGCCGGCGTGGACATCTGGAAGGGCGTCGGCATCGCCACGCTCATCTTCATGGCCGGCATCGTGGCGATTCCGTCCGAGTACTTCGAGGCGGCACGCGTCGACGGCGCAGGCGCTTGGCAGGTGTTCCGCAACGTCACGCTGCCGCTGGTGCGGCCCGCGATGGCGACAGTGATCATCCTCTCGCTCATCGGCGGCCTGCGGTCGTTCGACCTGATCTGGGCCATGACCAACGGCGGCCCCGGCTTCTCCAGCGACGTCATCGCCTCGGTCATCTACAAGCAGTACCAGGCCGGGTTCTTCGGTCTGTCGACGGCGGGCAACGTCATTCTGTTCCTGGTCGTGACGGCCATCATGCTGCCCGTCCAATGGTTCCTGAACAGAAGGGAGGCGGAGCTGTGACCGTCACCAAAGCCATCACCACGATGGGGCCGAACGGCACCGGCCGCTACAAGCCGGCACGCCGCCCCATGACGTTCCGGCGGTTCACCCGCAAGTACCTGCTCGGGATCATCGCGATCCTCGTGTCGGTGGTCGTCTTTCTCGTGCCGTTCATCTTCATCGTTCTGCAAGCGGCGAAGGACCCGAAACAAGCGGGTCTGATGGGCTTCACCTGGCCCACCGACTGGCAGATCTCGAAGAACTTCATCGACGTCATCCAGACGAACGACTACCAGCTGCTTGCCGCGTTCATCAACAGCATCGTGCTCACCGTGGTGAGCGTGGCCATCATGGTGGTCTTCGCCGCCATGGTCGGCTACCTGCTCCAGCGCAAGCGCACCAGACTGAACCATCTGGTCAACTTCCTCGTGCTCGCCGGGCTGATCGTGCCGCCCGCCGTGGTGCCGACCATCTGGGTGCTCCAAGGACTCGGCATCTTCGACACGCTGGTGGGGATGATCCTGGTCGAGGCGACCTTCGGGCTCTCCTTCGCGATCCTGCTGTTCAGGGCCTTCGTCGCGACGATCCCGAGAGAGCTCGACGAGGCGGCGATCATCGACGGCGCGGGAGCGATGCGGCTGTTCTTCCAGGTGATCCTGCCCCTGCTGCGTCCCGTGGTCGTGACCGTGGTCGTCGTGCAGGCCGTCGCGGTCTTCAACGACTTCACCGGCCCGCTGTACTTCTTGCCCGGCAGCGACAACCCGACGGTGCAGCTGACGCTCTACAACTTCCAGAGCCAGTCGGTGAGCCAGTTCAATCTGCTGTTCATGAACATCCTGCTCATCACGATTCCGCCGTTGATCATGTACATCTTCTTCAACCGGCAGATCGTCGCAGGCATGACGAGCGGCGCCGTCAAGGGCTGAACCGAACGTGCCCGCCGGTGCTCAGAGGTACTCGGCGGGCACGCCGCCGCGCAACCAGGTGAGCTCGTTGTCGCGGATGAACGTCGACAACGCCTCGTCGGGCGTGATGCCGTGCCCGAGCCAGTCGGTCAGGCGGTTCAGCAGTTCGCTGCCTGTGGTGAGGCCCGGTTCATCGACGGCGTGCTGCCAGGCATCCACGAAGCCTTCCGGGGAAGGAACGGAGCGCACCAGGCCCGAGATGTACTTCGGACCGGGCATCAGCACGTGCGCGGCCGCCAGCGCGGCCCGCGCCGCCGCGAGCGCGAGGTGCACCGCGGCGTGGCGAGCGAGGAACGAGTCTCCGCGCTGCTCGCCCTGAACGAGGAAGTAGCCGCCGTACAGACGCGCCTGCGCCACGTGCGAGCGCACGCGTTCGTCCCACGCGTCATCGTCGAGCCGGACGATCTTCGCGAGCAGGCCGTCGAACGACCGCTCCCGGGAGAAGGCGATCCTGGCGCCGGCGAACGACGCCCTTGTCGGATCGTCTCCGCGTTCGGCCGCCGTCGCCAGATAGGCGGGGCTCGCGAGTTTCACGTCGATGTACGAGCCGGGATAGTCGACCCCGTTGCGCGCGGTCCACGCGAAGCTGCTGTCGCGCGTCGCGCGAGCGAAGCGCTCGTCGGTGACGACCAGGTAGACATCGACATCGGACGTCTCGCGTTCGGTTCCCCGCGCCAGCGAGCCGACGAGGATGACCGCGAGCACGTCGTCGTCGTCGCGCACGTCGTCGACGTAGGCCGCGAGCGCCCGCTCCTGATGCTCCATGGAGCGTCAGCCGCTCGTCGACTGACGCACGACGAGTTCCGGCTGGTACACGACCTGCTGAGGCTCGAAACCCTCGCCGTGCTCCGCCTCACCCAGCAGCAGGTCGACGGCGGTGTGTCCGATGAGGGCGGCCGGCTGCCGCATCGAGGTGAGCGGCACCGTCGCCGTCGCGACGAAGTCGATGTCGTCGTACCCGATGATCGCGAGGTCATCGGGAACCTTGGCGCCCGTGAGCATCGCGGCCTGCAGCACACCGATGGAGACCAGGTCGTTGGCCGCGAACACCGCGTCGGGCCGCTGCGAGGGGTCCCTGGCGAGGAAGGTCTTCGCCGCCTCGGCTCCCGCACGAACGGTGAGCGACGAGGTGGGGATGTACTCCAAAGCCACCTCTGCACGTTCCGAGGCGGCGATGCGCGCGCCCGCGAGTCGATCGGCGACCTGCCTGATCGACTGCGGACCGCCCACGAACGCGATGCGCCTGCGGCCGATCGAGATCAGGTGCTCGGCGGCCGCACGGCCTCCCGCCACGTCGTCGACGGCGACGGACGAGAAGTTGCGGTCAGGCGCTTCGCGGTCCACGAGCACGACCGGGATGCCTCGTTCCCGCGTCGTGCGCAGCCGCGGGAGGTCGTCTTCGACGGGGCTGATGAGCACGCCGTGCACCCGTTGTTCTTCGAAGAGGTCGAGGTAGCCGCCCTCGCGGGAGGTGGACTCGTCGCTGTTGCCGAGCAGCACAGAGAACCCGTCGGCCGCAGCCCGGGTCTCGGCGCCACGAGCGACGTCGGTGAAGAACGGGTTGCCGACATCGAGCACGATCAGCCCGATGCTCCTGCTCCGGCCCGCCCGAAGCTGGCGCGCGGCGTCGTTGCGCACGAAGCCCAGGTCGGCGATGGCTGCGTTGACCCGCTCGACGGTGGCCGCTGCGACCCGATCCGGCCTGTTGAGCACGTTCGACACGGTGCCGACCGAGACGCCCGCTGCGATCGCAACATCGCGCACACTGACCATGAGGACCTCCTGAACGCACTGTCGCGCTGTTGCTCATCTTGCCGGTTCGTTCCGCCCGAGCCCATCCTCGCGGACTGAAACGAATCAGTCCACTGCCGGGCCGGTGCCGCGTCACTACGCGCCGAGCCCGCGAGCTGGAGCGCACTCCGCACCGGAGCCCAAGGGTGGTTCGATCCCTTGACGCGGGCGGCGCCGTACACCTAGATTCTTTCTTGAATCGTTTCAAAGCAAAAGCCGGTCGCGCTGTGGGCCCCGTCCTTGGACGCGCCCCTCGGCCAATCCGCACCCATGACGAAGGAGTCACCATGGCCCACCTCGACCGCCTTCGTGTCGATCATCTGGATCGCCCGATGGCCATCGCCCGGTGCTCACCCGCGTTCTTCTGGCACGTGGTCGCCGATGACGCTGACGACGCGTCGACGCTCGGGCAGGCGGGGTATCGCATCCGGATTCTCGAAGCCGCCAACGGACGGGTCGCCGGAGAGCCCGTCGCCGACACCGACTGGATCGATGCCGCTGACTCCGTGGCCGTCAGCGTTCCCGGCTTCGTCGGAGAGCCGGGAACCGAGTACACGTGGGAGCTCGCCGTGCGGCTCGCGGGAGACGAACGCGAGGTGCGGGCATCCGGGAAGTTCGGCATCGGCCTCGACACCTGGGATGCCCCGTGGTTCGAGCCGCGACAGGAACCGGTTCTCGTCGAAGGGCCGATGACGCTCGGCCCGGACTCGTTCGCGCCGGCGGCCGGCGCACCCGCGCCGAGCGAACGGCTGCACCCGCCGCGCTTCCTGCGTCAGGAGTTCACGATCACCGAAGCGCCCGTTGCTGCCCGCCTTCGCATCAGCAGCCAGGGCGTGAACTGCTCGTCGCTCAACGGCGTTCCGGCGAGCGACGAGCTGTTCGAACCCGGCTACGAGAGCTATCAGCACTCCATCTCGGTGCACACGCACGACGTCACGTCGCTCGTGCACGCCGGATCGAACGCACTCGGCGTGATCCTCGGCGACGGCTGGTATGCGGGCCGCATCTCGATCCTGGGTCGCAGCGCGCAGTACGGACGCATTCTGCGGGCCACCTGGCGGCTGGAACTGACCTTCGCCGACGACAGCCGCACCGTGATCACGCCGGACGAGACCGTGCTCAGCTCGCGCGGTCCGATCGACTGGTCGGACATCTTCATCGGCGAGCGATACGACGCCAGACGGGAGATACCGGGCTGGGACTCCCCCGGCTTCGACGCCGCGGGTTGGGAGCCGGGCACGGTCGTCGTCGCCGGCGCACCGGAGGTCGCCATGCCGCTGGTGCCGTTCATCGGCGAGCCGGTGCGGCGGGTGCGCGAGCTGACGGTGGCGGACATCCTCTCCACTCCGTCGGGCGAGACGGTTCTCGACTTCGGCCAGGTCGTCGCCGGCCGAGTGCGCATGACCGTGCGAGGTGCGGCGGGCACGGTGGTGCGACTGGAGCACGCCGAGGTCGTGGATGCCGACGGCAACTTTCTCGACAACATCCTCGGTGTCAACAAAGACCAGGCCGACGAATACGTGCTCGCCGGACACGCGAGTGGCGAGACATGGGAGCCGCTGTTCACCTTCCACGGCTTTCGCTACGTGAAGCTCATCGGCTATCCGGGCACCCCTCTGGCGGAGGACTTCGTCGCGATCGTGATCGCGAACGACCTCGAGCAGACCGCGTCGTTCGCCTCGTCGAATGCTCGGCTCGACCGTCTCGTCGAGAACACGCTGTGGTCGCAGCGGTCGAACTTTCTCGCCGTGCCGACCGACTGTCCGCAGCGCGAGCGTGCCGGCTGGACCGGCGACCTGCAGATCTTCGCGCCGACCGCCTCGACCCTCATGGGCGTGGCGTCGTTCCTCGACAGATGGCTCGCGAATCTGCGTGCGGACCAGTCGGCGCACGACGGGGTGGTGCCGATCATCGTGCCGATGCCGCCCGCGATGGACGATCCGGTGGCGGTCGACGAAGGGCTCTCGGGAATCCGGGCCGCCGCCGGCTGGGGCGACGCCGTGACGATCGCACCGTGGGCGCTCTACCGCCACTACGGGGATCTCCGATTTCTCGCCGACAACGTCGGCGCGATGCGGGACTGGGTCGACCACCAGACCCAGAGCGCTGCCGACGTGCTGCCGCCCCGCCTGCGCGACACGGATCTGAGCGACGAACAGCGCGGCCACCACGAGCTGCTCTGGAACGGCCCCTTCAACTTCGGCGATTGGCTTGCACCGTCGACTCTCGGCGACGGCGACGATGAGCTCGACGCGATGATGAACGCACCGAGGCTCACGGCGGAACTGACGGGGCCGCTGTTCCAGCTGCTCTCGCTCGACCTGCTCGCCTCCGCAGAGGACGAGCTCGGCGACACGGCGGCTGCCGAGACGCGGCGACGGCAGGCTGCAGCGGTTCGGGCCGCCTTCGCTGCCGAGTACGTCGACGCAGACGGGTTCATCGCGCCGAACATGCAGGGCATCTACGTGCTCGCGCTGGCGTTCGACGCCGTGCCGGCCGGCCGGCGCGACCTCGTCATCGGCAGGCTCGTCGAGCTCATCCACGAGGCAGGCGATCACCTCGACACGGGCTTCGTCTCGGTGCCCTACCTGCTCGACGTGCTCTGGGAGAACGGCCATGCCGACCTCGCCCGCACCCTGCTCATGCAGGACACGGCCCCCTCGTGGCTGTACGAGGTCGACCACGGAGCCACCACCATCTGGGAGGCCTGGCATGCGGTGCACGAAGACGGCACCGTCGACCGGGTCTCGATGAACCACTACGCCTTCGGGTGCGTCGTCGACTGGATGATGCGACGCCTCGCCGGCATCGATCTCGTCGAGCCGGGATATCGACGATCACGCATCGCTCCGGACCTCGACGGCGTGCTCGACTCGTGCTCAGCACACGTGGACACGCCGTACGGGCGCCTCGCGGTGGACTGGAGCCGGGACGCGGATGCCGCGACACTGCGGGTGACCGTGCCCGTCGGCATCCACGCGGACCTCGTTCTCCCCGCAGGCTGGTCATCGACAGCGCCCGCCACGCTCGAAGCCGGCGTTCACGCCCTCTCGGCCGACCGAGTCGCGTGAGCCCTGTGGCATTGCACTCGAACAAGGATTATGAAACGATTCAATCATCGGATCACCGGACTCGACCACCTGCCGAGATCACAGAGGGAAAGGGCTTGCCGATGACGTCACCGCAACGCGTGTGCTTCCGTCTTCACGTACGCCCCGAGCTGCTCGACGAATACCGTCGGCGCCATGCGGAGGTATGGCCGGAGATGCTGCGAGAGATCGAGGCATCCGGCCGCCGCAATTACTCGCTCTTCCTCGCCGACGACGGTGAGCTGATCGGCTACTTCGAGACGGACGACGCGGCATCCAGCGAGCGCTACCTCGCCGATTCCGCGGTGGCGGCGCGCTGGGAGGCCGAGATGGGTCGCTTCTTCGTCTCACTCGACGGACGCGCCGACCAGGCATCCGAGCGGCTGACCGAGGTCTTCAACCTCGATGGCCTTCTGCACGACATCGGGCCGGACGGCCGCCTCGCATGCCGGAGCGGCACGGATGACCGCACCTGACCGAGGGCTCGCCGCCCTGCGCCTCACGACCACGTCCTTCTTCTCCTCTTCCTCCGCGACGACGCGGAACCCGCACGAAAGGCACTACGATGACGATTCCGTCGGCCACCCTCGACCTGCTGTCCCAGCAGGCCATCGAGCTCCCCAGTTGGGCGTTCGGCAACTCGGGCACCAGGTTCAAGGTGTTCGGTCAGGCCGGGGTTCCTCGCGACCCGTTCGAGAAGATCTCGGATGCCGCGCAGGTGCACAAGCACACCGGTCTCGCACCGAGCGTGGCGCTCCACATCCCGTGGGACAAGGTGCCCTCGTACTCCGATCTGCGCAGGCATGCCGAAGACAACGGTGTGAAGCTCGGCACGGTCAACTCGAACACGTTCCAGGACGACGACTACAAGCTCGGCTCGGTGACGCACTCCGACCCGCGCATTCGCCAGAAGGCGATCGATCACCACCTCGAGTGCATCGACATCATGAACGAGACCGGAAGCCGCGATCTCAAGATCTGGCTGGCCGACGGCACCAACTATCCGGGCCAGGACGACATGCGCTCCCGGCAGGACCGCCTGCACGACTCGCTGTCGGCGATCTACGAGCGGCTCGGCGAGCACCAGCGCCTCGTGCTGGAGTACAAGTTCTTCGAGCCGGCGTTCTATCACACCGACGTTCCGGACTGGGGCACGTCGTACGCGCAGGTCAGCGCTCTCGGCGACAAGGCCGTGGTGTGCCTCGACACCGGGCATCATGCGCCGGGCACCAACATCGAGTTCATCGTGATGCAGCTGCTGCGCCTCGGCAAGCTCGGCTCTTTCGACTTCAACTCGCGGTTCTACGCCGACGATGACCTGATCGTGGGCGCGGCGGATCCCTTCCAGCTGTTCCGCATCATCCTCGAGGTCGTGCGCGGCGGCGGATACGCCAACCCCGATGTCGCGTTCATGCTCGACCAGTGTCACAACATCGAGAAGAAGGTCCCTGGGCAGATCCGTTCGGTGCTCAACGTGCAGGAGATGACGGCGCGGGCGCTGCTCGTCGATCGTGACGCGCTCGGCGCCGCGCAGGCATCCGGTGACGTGCTGGCCGCGAACGGCATCGTGATGGATGCCTTCTACACGGATGTGCGCGGCGACCTCGCCGACTGGCGGGAGTCTCGAGGGCTTCCCGCCGACCCGATGTCGGCCTATGCGGCATCCGGCTATCAGCAGAGGATCGAGCAGGAGCGCGTCGGCGGAACCCAGGCAGGATGGGGCGCATGAGCGCGTCCACACCGAGCGACGACACGATCACAGCAGCCACCATCACCACCGAGGATCGGGTGCTCGACGGACCGCACGGCGAACTGCCCGTGCGCATCTATCGGCCGACCGAGCGAGCCGCCGCAGGGCTCGTGTGGCTGCACGGCGGCGGCTTCTGGGCCGGTGACCTCGACATGGCCGAGGGAGACTGGGTCGCGAGGGCTTTCGCGTCCCGCGGCATCGTCGTCGTCTCGGTCGACTATCGCCTGGCGCCGGCTCTGGAGCCCGACCAGGCGTCGCGCGGCGACGTTCACTACCCGACCGCCTCGCAGGAAGCGGCGTTCGCCTTCGGGTGGGCGGTGACATCCGGACCGGCGTCCGGCGCGTGGGCGTTCGGCGGCGCAAGCGCCGGCGGCAACCTCGCGACCGGCGCGACGCTGCGCCTGATCGCCGAGGGTGGACCGATTCCCGCGCTCGCGGTGCTGGCGTATCCGACCCTGCTCGCGGTGCAGCCCGCACCGGACGCCACGCTGCGTGCCGCCCTCGACGCCGACCCGGTGGCCGATCACTTCGGCCCTGACGCGGTGCGGCGCATGTACGAGAACTACCTCGGCGGCCCGGCGGAGGATGCCGACACCATGGCCGCCCCCGGCATCGCGACGCCCGCCGAGCTGCGCGACTTTCCGCCGACGATCATGATCAACAGCGAGGTCGACGAGCTGCGGGTCTCCGGTGAGGCGTTCGCCGCCACCCTGCGCGCTGCCGGCGTCGACATCGACGTCTCCACGGAGCCGGGCACCGTTCATGGACACCTGAACAGGCCGGAGGAAGCGGCTGCAACGGCATCCATCGAGCGTTTCGCCGCGCGCATCGCGGCGCTGAGCCCACTGACCTCAGAAGGAACCACCGCATGACGAACCCCACCGCGCTTCAGCTCATCGCCCGCAGCAATCGTCTGGGCGCCGATTCCCGCAACACGAACTACGCGGGCGGCAACACCTCGGCCAAGGGCAGCGAGACCGACCCCGTCACGGGTGAGCCGGTCGAGCTGCTCTGGGTGAAGGGCTCGGGCGGCGACCTCGGCACTCTCACCGAGAGCGGCCTCGCAGTGCTGCGCCTCGACCGCGTGCGCGCTCTGCCCGAGGTGTACCCGGGGGTCGAGCGCGAAGACGAGATGGTCGCCGCGTTCGACTACTGCCTGCACGGCAAGGGCGGCGCCGCGCCGTCGATCGACACGGCCATGCACGCGCTGGTGGATGCCGCGCACGTCGACCACCTGCACCCCGACTCGGGCATCGCGTTCGCCACTGCGGCAGACGGCGAGCAGCTGACGAAGGACGCCTTCGGCGGCCGCGTCGTGTGGGTTCCGTGGCGCCGCCCCGGCTTCCAGCTCGGGCTCGACATCGCCGCGGTGAAGCGCGACAACCCCGGCGCGATCGGCGCGATCCTCGGCGGGCACGGCATCACGGCGTGGGGCGACACCAGCGAGGAGGCGGAGGCCAACTCGCTGTGGATCATCGAGACCGCGGCGGCCCACCTCGCGGAGCACGGGCATCCGGAGCCCTTCGGTTCCGTCATCGACGGTTACGAGGCCCTGCCCGAGGATGCCCGCCGCGCGAAGGCCGCGGCGCTCGCGCCCGTGCTGCGCGGGCTGGCGTCGACCGATCACCCGGTGGTGGGCCATTTCACCGACAGCGACGTGGTGCTCGACTTCGTGGCTCGCGCGGAGCATCCGCGGCTCGCGGAGCTGGGGACGAGCTGCCCCGACCACTTCTTGCGCACCAAGGTGAAGCCGCTCGTGCTCGACCTGCCGGCGAATGCGTCGGCAGAGGACTCGATCGCGCGCCTGCGCGAACTGCACGAGGCGTATCGCGCCGACTACACGGCGTACTACGAGCGCGGCGCCGCTGCGGCGCGCGCTCGAGGCGAGGAGCCTCCCGCGATGCGCGGTGCGGACCCGGCGATCGTGCTCATCCCGGGCGTCGGCATGTTCAGCTATGGCGCCGACAAGCAGACCGCGCGAGTGGCGGGCGAGTTCTACGTGAACGCCATCAACGTGATGCGCGGCGCGGAGGCCGTCTCGTCGTATGCGCCGATCGACGAGGCGGAGAAGTTCCGCATCGAGTACTGGGCGCTCGAGGAAGCCAAGCTCCAGCGCCGGCCGGCTCGGAAGCCGCTCGCGACGCGCGTCGCGCTCGTGACGGGTGCGGCATCCGGCATCGGGCTCGCCACGGCGAAGCGGCTCGCCGCCGAGGGCGCGTGCGTCGTGATCGCCGACCTCGACCTCGAGAGGGCGGCCGCCGCGGCCGCAGAGATCGGCTCGAGCGACGTCGCCGTCGGCGTGCAGGCGAACGTCACCGACGAAGCCGCCGTGCAGGCTGCCGTTGATGCCGCTCTGCTCGCGTTCGGCGGCCTCGACCTGGTGGTGAACAACGCCGGTCTGTCGCTGTCGAAGTCGCTGCTGGAGACGACGGTCGCCGACTGGGACCTGCAGCACAACGTGATGGCGAAGGGCTCGTTCCTCGTCTCGAAGGCTGCGGCAAAGGTGATGATCGATCAGGGACTCGGCGGCGACATCGTCTACATCTCGTCGAAGAACAGCGTCTTCGCCGGCCCGAACAACATCGCCTACTCGGCCACCAAGGCGGACCAGGCGCACCAGGTGCGGCTGCTCGCCGCCGAGCTCGGCGAGCACGGCATCAAGGTGAACGGCATCAATCCCGACGGCGTCGTGCGCGGCTCCGGCATCTTCGCCGGCGGCTGGGGCGCCAAGCGCGCCGCCGTCTATGGCGTGCCCGAGGAGAAGCTCGGCGAGTACTACGCGCAGCGCACCCTGCTCAAGCGCGAGGTGCTGCCCGAGAACGTCGCCAACGCGGTGTTCGTGCTCTGCGCCAGCGACCTCGACCACACGACCGGACTGCACATCCCCGTCGACGCCGGCGTCGCCGCGGCGTTCCTGCGGTGAGCACCACGAGAAGTGGTCGCCCTTCCGGACGTCCGCGCCCGGCCGGACGGGCGGAAACGTCCGGAACGGGCACGGGTTCGGGTTCGGGCGACGCTTCACCCGTGGTGGTCGCCGCCGTCGACCTCGGTGCCACGAGTGGCCGAGTCATGCTCGGTCGGGCATATTCCGGTGACGACTCGGGCGAGAATCCCCCCGTCCTCGAGCTCGACGAGATCGCGCGCTTTGCGAACGAGCCCGTGCGGCGCGCCGACGGGCTGCACTGGAACGTCGCCGCGCTGCGGGAGGCGGTGCTCGACGGGCTCGCGGATGCCGCGGCATCCGCTGCTCGACGCGGCGAGCGCATCGCGTCGATCGGCATCGACGCCTGGGCCGTCGACTACGGCCTGCTGCGACACGGCGAACTCGTCGCCGGCCCGCGCCACTACCGTGACGCGCGGCACGAGGCGGGCGTGGATGCCGTACATCGTCTCGTCCCCTTCCCCGAGCTCTACGCGCGCAACGGCCTCCAGTTCCTGCCGTTCAACACGCTCTACCAGTTCGCGGCAGACCCCGACCTCCGCGAGTATGCCGCCAGCGGCATAGAGCATGACGGGGACGATCTCGACGCCCACCGAAGCGACGTCAGCGACGGCGATCACCGCGGAGGCGACGGCATCGTGCTCGTGCCCGACCTGTTCGCGTACTGGCTCACCGGCGTGCGGGTCGCGGAGGAGACGAACGCGTCGACCACGGGCCTCGTGCCCGCCGGTGAGCCGGAGCCGCGGTGGGATGCGGAGCTGGCGGAGCGGGTCGGAGTGCCGGCGGGCATCCTCCCTCCGATCGTGCGCCCCGGAAGCCTGATCGGCACGCTCACCCCCGAGATCGCCACACGCCTCGACCTGCCTGAGTCGACACCGGTGGTGGCCGTCGGCTCGCACGACACGGCCTCGGCCGTCGTCGCGACGCCGTTCGCTGTGCCCGGCTCGGCATTCGTCTCGTGCGGCACGTGGGGTCTCGTCGGCGTCGAATCGCCGAGGCCCGTGCTCACGGCCGAAGCCCGCGACGCGGGGTTCACGAACGAGCGCGGCGTCGACGGCACCACCCGACTCCTGCACAACGTGATGGGGCTGTGGGTGCTCAACGAGTGCGTGAGGGCGTGGGGCGAGGTCACCGACCTGCCCACCCTGCTCACGGCGGCCGCTCGCGTCGACACACGATTCACGGTCTTCGACATCGACGACCCGCGGTTGATGCCGCAGGGCGACATGCCTGCTCGGGTCGCGCAGCTCTGCGCGGAGGCGGGCGGTGCTGTGCCCGCGACGCACACCGAGTTCGTGCGCAGCATCGTGGAGTCGCTGGCTGAGGCGTTCGCGCGGGCGGCGGCACGGGCATCCACTCTCACGGGCGTGCCCCTCGGCACTATCAACCTCGTCGGCGGCGGTGCCCGCAACGCCCTGCTGTGCCAGGCGACCGCTGACCGAGCGGGAGTTCCCGTGGTCGCGGGGCCTGTGGAAGCCACCGCACTCGGCAACGTGCTCGTGCAGGCGCGCACCGCCGGAGCGATCGGCGGCATCCTGGGCGACCTGCGCCGCCTCGTGATCGCCACACAACCGACCACGCGCTACGAGCCGCGCTGACGCGCGTCGCGTCACCCTCACGGCTCGAGGTGTCGCTGACGGGGCCAGCACGGGCGGGCGTGCACGCGGCATCACCCGTACGCTCGAACGCGTGAGCATCGTCGTCAGTCTTCCCGGGTCCGCACTGCTGAACGCGTACGAGGCGCTGCCGGGAGCGGCGCCGACGGACGTCGACTTCGTCACCTGGGACCTGAAGTCGGCTCCGCCACGCGACGAGCTCGACATCGTGGTGCCGCCGTACATGGGCGGTTCCGCGGTGCTGAGCGCCCTCGCCGGAGTGCGCACCCGGCTCGTGCAGAGCCAGTCCATCGGCTACGACGGGGTGGTGAAGGTGCTGCCCGCCGGCGTCGTGTTCGCGAACGCGGCATCCGTGCACGAGGCGTCCACCGCCGAGCTCACGGTCGCGCTGATGCTCGCGGCGCAGCGCGGCATCCCCGACTTCGTGCGTGCGGCGGAGCACGGGCGGTGGGCGCCCGCCCGGTATGCCAGCCTGGCCGACCGACGCGTGCTGATCGTGGGCTACGGCGGGGTGGGCAAAGCCGTCGAGGCGCGGCTGGCGGGCTTCGAGGTCGAACTGACACGCGTGGCATCCCGGGCGCGCGACGAAGACGGTGTGCACGTGCACGGCATCGACGAGCTGCCGCAGCTGCTGCCCGAGGCCGATGTCGTCGTGATCGGCACCCCGCTGTCGGATGCCACCCGCGGCCTGGTCGACGACGCGTTCCTGTCCGCGCTCCCCGACGGCGCCCTCGTGGTCAACATCGCGCGCGGCCCCGTGGCCGACACGGATGCCGTGCTGAAGCACGCGACGGAGGGCCGGCTGCGGTTCGCGCTCGACGTGACCGATCCCGAGCCGCTGCCCGACGGGCATCCTCTGTTCGCCCTGCCGAACGTGCTGATCTCACCGCACGTCGGCGGCGCGACGAGCGCGATGATGCCCCGCATGGCGAAGCTGCTGCGCCGGCAGATCGAGCGGATGCTCGCGGGCGAGGAGCCCCTCAACGTCGTGCTGCGCACGTAGCCGTCGAGGAGGCCACTCGCCCGCCGTGCCGAGCGAGTATCGCCACGGGTGCGCTCAGGCCGGCGCGAAGAACGGTGCTGCGGCATCCGGGTCGTGCGTGGCCACGATGGGGATGCCCGCCGCGAGTGCCGCGATGCGCTGGATGCTTTCGTAGGCCGCGTCTCGGTCCGCATCGACGAGCCTCCCCGGGAAGGTCGGCTTCTGCCGTCGGTGGTCCAGTTGCACGCCGTGCCACACCGCGTCTCCGATGAGCAGCACCCACCGCGCGCTCGCGGGAGTGTGAAGCCCCACGTCGCCGAGGTGCAGCAGGTAGCCGACGCTGCCCGGAGTGTGACCGGCGAGCCCGACGGCGGTCACCGATCCGTCGCCGAACAGGTCGTGGCTGCGCTCGAACGTGAGCACGGGCGGCCCGTCGAGCTCGAACAGCTCCGTCGCGCGTCCGCGCAACGCCTCGCGCACCACGCCGATCGGCGCCCGAGGTCCGTTCATCGCCCACTCCCAGTCGGCGCGCGTGGCGTGCAGCACGAGATCGGGGGCATCCACGAGGCCCGAGACGTGGTCCCAGTGCAGGTGCGTCGCGAGCGCGAAGTCCACGTCGGCGAACGTGAGGCCCTCGTCGGCGAGCGATGCGCGAACGCTGCGCGAGCCCTCCGCCGGCCGCACGAACACGCGGTATGGCGAAGGCAGGTGGCTCAGCACGCGAGGCTCGAAGTCGTCGCAGAGCGCGGCATCCACCAGCACGGTCGCATCGGGATGCTTCACCACGAAGCTCGTCATCGCGTTGCCGACCCGGGAGGGGTGTCGCAACCCCTCCGCCGTGGAGAGGGTGGGAATGTCGCGCACCGGCTGACGGAACGCGGTGAGCGTCACCGACGCGCTCGCCTCGGGAAACGGCGCGTCGCGCAGCGTTCGCGCGAAGTCCCCGCGCGGACGACGCGGCCGCACGAGGCCCTTCGGCATCGCGGCGAATGCGACGACCTCCCTGGCGAGGGTGGAGACGAGCGCCGTGTCGTCGGAGCGATGGAGGGTCGTTGCGTCATGGGCGGTGTCGATTCGAGTCATACTGGGGACGCTAAATGTTCAGGTTGACCTGAAGTCAAGGACATGTCATGACAGACCATCGAATCGGAGACGTCGCCGCGAAGGTCGGCGTAGAGACGCACGTTCTCCGGCACTGGGAAGACGTCGGCGTGCTCGTGCCCGCCCGCACGCCGAACGGGCAGCGCGTCTACGACGACGATCTGGCGACGCGCGCGCTGATCATCCGGCGGTGCCAGCGGGCCGGCCTGTCGCTCGCGCAGATCCGAGCGCTGGCACCGTCGGACGAAGCGCAACGCCTCGTTCTGATCGCCGAGGAGCGCGAGCGCGTGCAGGCGGCGATCAGCCAGCTCCGTGAGACGGATGCCTACCTCGAGCACTTGAGGCAGTGCAGGCATCCACTGGCGAACGAGTGTCCGGAGTGCTCGTCGTTCGCCGTCGGAACGCCGCCGGCGCGGCTCACGCGGCACTGATCCGGCTCGGGGTCCCTCCTGACCGGTGCTGCGCCAGCACTCGGCGCTTGCGCCACGTCTTCTGGCGCGACAGCCACGAGCTGGCGCAGACGCGAGTCTCTCGCATGCGCCCGCGTGTGGTCTGACCACAATGGTAGGCTCGTGCACCATGAGCCACATTGTGGTCGGACCACAGGATGCCGTCGCCTCGGCGACTGCGGCATCCCCGTCTGCGAGCGCCGCATCGCTCCCACCATCGCGGGCGTGGCGCACCGCGCTCGAGAACATCGAGGCGCGGCTGCTGAGCGGAGAACTCGAACCCGGCGATCACCTACCGTCGGAGCGCCAGCTCGCCGCCGAGCTCGGCGTCGCACGCTCGTCTGTGCGCGAGGCGATCAGGGTGCTCGAGGTGCTCGGCCTCGTGCGCACCGCGACCGGCAGCGGTCCGAGCGCGGGCGCCATCATCGTCTCGTCACCCGACGGCGGGCTCAGCGCGGTGATGCGGCTGCACGTCGCGGCACAGGGATTCCCGGTGGCCGACGTGGTGGAGGCCCGGCTCGTTGTCGAGCCCGCCATCGCGGCGCACCTCGCGACGACGACCGCAGCCGCGCACGAGACGACCGCAGCCGCGCACGATCGGCACGCGGCACGGAGCGGGAGCGGCGCGCCCGACCTGGCTCGGGCATCCGCGTTGCTCGACGCCATGGACGCCGACGGCCTCACGCCCGCCGAGTTCCTCGCGCTCGACGCACGGTTCCACGTGGCGCTGGCGGAGGCATCCGGAAACACGGTGCTCAGCGCCACCATGGCCGGCCTGCGCGACTCGATCGAAGGCTACGTGCTCGCGGCGGTGCCGAACCTGCCGTCGTGGGTGCAGACATCCGCTCGGCTGCGCGCCGAGCACCGCGCGATCGTGCACGCCATCACGACCGGCGACGCGATGGATGCCGCAGCACGCGTGCGCGCCCACGTCGCCGCCTATCACGCCGAGTCGCGCCTCACCGGGTCGCCGCCGGCGACAGACCACCCGCCGAGACGTCACAAAACGCGCTCCGCACGCGGAACCGATCGCGTTGTGTGACGTCTCGGCGAAGGCGACACACACGAGACACGACACACACGAGACACGACGAAGGAGAACCCATGGTCCAGCGCCAGCTGCCCGATGTGCGCGAACTCGCACAGCTGATGAAGTTCAAAAAGCCCGAGCTCAACGCGAAGAAGCGGCGACTGGATGCCGCGCTCACGATCGCCGACCTACGCACGATCGCGAAGCGCCGTACCCCGAAGGCCGCCTTCGACTACACCGACGGCTCGGCGGAGGGCGAGATCAGCCTCGCCAGGGCGCGGCAGGCGTTCGAGGACGTGGAGTTCCACCCCGGCATCCTCAAGCCCGCTGTCGATGTCGACACGTCGACCCGGATCCTCGGAGGTCCGTCGGCGCTGCCGTTCGGCATCGCGCCGACCGGGTTCACCCGGCTGATGCAGACCGAGGGCGAGATCGCCGGCGCGGGCGCGGCGGGTGCCGCGGGCATCCCGTTCACGCTCTCGACGCTCGGCACGACGTCGATCGAGGGCGTCAAGGCGGCGAACCCGAACGGCCGCAACTGGTTCCAGCTCTACGTCATGCGCGACCGCGAGATCTCGTACGGGCTCGCCAAGCGCGCAGCGGCCGCCGGGTTCGACACGCTCATGTTCACGGTCGACACGCCCATCGCCGGCGCCCGCCTGCGCGACAAGCGCAACGGGTTCTCCATTCCCCCGCAGCTGACGCTCGGCACCATCATCAACGCCATTCCACGGCCGTGGTGGTGGATCGACTTCCTCACCACCCCGCCGCTCGAGTTCGCGTCGCTGTCGTCGACGGGCGGCACGGTCGGCGACCTGCTCGACGCCGCCATGGACCCGACGATCAGCTACGAAGACCTCGCCGTCATCCGCGAGCTGTGGCCGGGCAAGATCGTGATCAAGGGCGTGCAGAACGTGCAGGACTCCAAGAAGCTGATCGACCTCGACGTCGACGGCATCGTGCTCTCCAACCACGGAGGCCGTCAGCTCGACCGCGCGCCCGTGCCGTTCTGGCTGCTGCCGGATGTCGTGCGCGAGGTCGGCAAGGACGCCACCGTCATGATCGACACAGGCATCATGAACGGCGCCGACATCGTGGCGTCCGTGGCGCTCGGCGCGAAGTTCACGCTCATCGGCCGCGCATATCTCTACGGCCTGATGGCGGGCGGCCGCGCGGGCGTCGACAAGACGATCGACATCTTGTCGACCCAGCTCGTTCGCACCATGCGCCTGCTCGGCGTCTCGTCGCTCGAGGAGCTCGCCCCGTCGCACGTGACACAGCTCGCCCGCCTGCAGCCCGTGCACCGCGCGGCGACCGAAGCGGCGGATGCCTCGACCCCGCGCCCGCGCGCCGCCGCGTCCCGCACGCGGTCGGCCTCGTCCGCGAAGAAGTAGCCGGAGCGGCGGCCGCCGCTCTCCCGCTGCTGCGCCGGCTCTCGGCTGCCGCGCCACGTTTTCTGGCGCAGCAGCCGAGAGGTGGCGCAATCGCGCAGGGGCTGGCCCGGTTACAGCGGTGCGTGCCGCAGCCCCGCCGCAGCGAGCTCGCTCGATCAGCCCACGTTCGCGAGGTGTCCCCACACGGCGCGTGCGCCGGCATCGCCGATGAGCACCACGTCGATCACGACGCCCACGGCCACCACGACGGCCGCGATGCCGATGAGCAGGCGGATGCCGAGCACGGCGCTGGGGGTGATCCGGGCGCCGAGCATCCTCTCACCCCACCGGGTCCAGACCCACTCGACGACCGCGACGACGAACAGCGGGATGACCCAGCCGAGCAGCGTCTGACCGAGGTCGGCGTGCTGCTGCACCGCCGCCGTGACGGGAACCTCGGTCTCCAGCGCCTGCCCGGCGTTCACCGTGATCGGGGTGAGCACGAGCACCACGAGGGCCGCCAGCGGCGTGACGAACCCGAGACGCCGAGCCGCTGCCGGCCACAGTCCGTGCAGCAACACCGCGATCGCCGTGAGCGGTACGAGCACCACCACCACGTGCACGAGAAGGATGTGCAGCGGCAGTCCGAGGAACGTGTACGAGCCCATAGCCGTGAACGTAGTGCAGCCGTCGATGCTTCAGCTTCGGATGCGGCTCGCACGACGCCCGCAGCCTGAGATGCGTCTCACCGACGGAGGTTTCTGCACCCTCCGTCACCCCGAGAATCCGCGCGAGTCCGCGGGTCGGTTCGGCAATGGCCCAGACAAGGAGCAGCTCGGCTCGGCAGCGGTTCAGAAAGGCAGCGGCTCAGCAGTGCAGCGGCTCAGGCCGGCATCAGCTCGCGCAGCACCCGCAGCATCTGCTGATCGTCGTCGATCTGCCCGCCCTCGTGTCCGTTGTACGGCCAGATCTCGATCTGCTTGGCCGCCCCGGCATACGCGTTGAAGGCACCGAACACGGTCGACGCAGGGCACACGTCGTCCATCAGCGCCGTGGTGAACCAGGCCGGCGCCGTCGCCCGCTTGGCGAAGTTGACACCGTCGAAGTAGGCCAGCACGTCGTGCACCTGCTCGACGCGGTCGCGGTGCACCGCGAGGTAGCGACCGATCTCCTTGTACGGAAAGGCGTCGGTGATCACGGATGCCCTGCGGAAGTCGCAGAGGAAGGGAACCCGCGGAAACGCCCCGACCAGGTCGGGCACGAGCCCCGCGACGGCGAGCGTGATGCCGCCGCCCTGACTGCCTCCCGTGACGACCACCCTGGAGGCGTCGACCACGTCGAGCGACCGCGCGGCCTCGACGGCGCGCACGGCATCCGTGAACAGCCGCCGGTAGTAGTAGGTCTCCTGGCTCTCGATGCCGCGCGTCATCACGCCGGGATAGGCCGGCCCGCTGCCGTCGGGATCCGCGGTGTCGCCACCACCCCAGGTCGAGCCCTGGCCGCGCGTGTCCATGAAGAAGTGCGCGTAGCCGGCGGATGCCCACAGCAGGTTCTCGAGAGCGTGCCCCCTGCCGCCGCCGTACCCCTGGAACTGCACGATCGTGGGCAGCGGCCCCGAGGCGCCGGCCGGCACCCGCAACCACGCCTTGATCGGCTGGCCCGCATAGCCGTTGAAGGTGACGTCGTACGTCTCGATGCTCGTCAGTCCCGTGTCGACGGGCGTGAGCACGACCCCCAGCGGAAAGGCACGCGACTCCGCCAGCGTGCGCACCCAGAAGGCGTCGAAGTCGGCGGGGTCGTTCTGGTCGCTGCTGTAGGCGCGCAGCTGCGCCTCGGGAAGGTCGACGAACATCCTCTGGTCCTCTGATCGTGCTTCGGTCAGTCGCGGCCCATGCCCCGGTACCGCCAGCCCGCGCCGACCCAGGCGTCGCGGTCGAGCGTGTTGCGTCCGTCGATGATGGTCGGCATCGCCACCAGGGTGCGCGCGGCAGCGGGATCGAGCTGCCTGTACTCGGCCCACTCCGTCACGAGGATCACGAGATCCGCGCCGCGCAGCGCCTCGTTCACGTCGTCGACGTAGTCGAGCTGAGGATGCCTGCTCCTCGCGTTCTCGATCCCCTTCGGGTCGGTCGCGACCACGTTCGCACCCAGTCCCTTGAGCGACACCGCCACGTCGAGCGCAGGCGAATCGCGCACGTCGTCCGAGTTCGGCTTGAACGTCACCCCGAGCACCGCCACCTTGCGGCCCACGACGGAGCCGCCGAGCTCCGCGGTCGCGAGGTCGACCACGCGCTTGCGGCGGCGCAGGTTGATCGCGTCGACCTCTTTGAGGAACGCAACCGCATCGCCGCGGCCGAGCTCGTCCGCCCGCGCCGTGAAGGCGCGGATGTCCTTGGGCAGGCATCCACCGCCGAAACCCACGCCGGCGTTCAGGAACCGACGCCCGATGCGGGCGTCGTGGCCGATGGCATCCGCGAGCTGCGTGACATCCGCCCCGGTCGCCTCGGCGATCTCCGCCATCGCGTTGATGAATGAGATCTTCGTCGCGAGAAACGCGTTGGCCGACACCTTGACGAGCTCGGCGGTGGCGAAGTCGGTGACGATGCGCGGCGTGCCCAGCCCGAGCGCGTGCTCGTACACCTCGTCGAGCACGGCGACCGACGAGTCGTCTCCCGCTTCGACGCCGTAGACCAAGCGATCGGGTTCCACCGTGTCGTCCACCGCGAAACCCTCGCGCAAGAACTCAGGATTCCACGCGAGACGCGCACCCGTGGCCTTCACCCGCTCGGCCAGCCGAGCCGCGGTGCCGACCGGCACGGTGCTCTTGCCGACGACCGTGTGGCCGGGACCGATGTGCGGAAGAAGGCCGTCGATGGCGGCATCCACATAACGCAGGTCCGCGGCGTTGCCGTCGGCGGTCTGCGGGGTGCCCACCGCGACGAAGTGCACCGTCGCGTTCGCGGCGGCGGCTGCATCCGTGGTGAAGCGCAGACGTCCGGACGCCGTGGACTCCGTGAGCAGGTCGGGCAGCCCCGGCTCGAAGAAGGGCGGTTCACCCGCCGCAAGACGATCGATCTTCGCGGCATCCACGTCGATGCCGACCACATCGTGCCCCAACTGGGCCATTGCAGAGGCGTGCACGGCTCCGAGATAGCCGCAACCAGTGACCGAGATTCTCATGGTCTCCTCATGGGTGAAGGCGGCAGGGCCGCTGTGACGCAATGCGGGCACACGGGGGTGTGCACACACCGCATCTAACCTACTCGGGCGCACATGTGGGATGCCGCCGCTCGCCACCCCTGGCACGAGTCACCCGCCGGGGCCTGCGGGACCGCCAGCCACTAGGATTCCTCGCATGGCGGCAGAGATTCCGGCGGGCTGGTACCCGAATCCGTGGAATGACGCGGAAGAACTGTACTGGTCGGGAATCGAGTGGACCGGCATCTCCCGCGCAGTGCACCGCGCTCCCGCCACCGGGGGGATTTCTGCAGCGGCATCCGAGATCGAGGACTCGACGATCATGCGCCCCGTCGGGCCACCGTTCGAGGCGCAGGATGTCTCGCCGCAGTCCGCGACAGCGGTCACACCGATCGCGGACACGGCATCGTTTCCCGGCGCTGCTCCGAGTCCTCAGCCGGAGCCATTCCCCACTCCCGCCGCTCCCACGTTCCAGCCGGAGCCGTACGTCGCGCCGGTCGCCCCCGCGGCACCGGTGTTCCAGCCGGAGCCGTACGCTCCGCTGCCGCCCGCGCCGATCGGAGGGCCGACCGCCGAAGGCGTCCTGCCCGCAGACGCAGCCGATGCCGCATCGTTGCGGTGGTCGTTCGGCAGCGCCGCCGCTCCCACGCCGGTGAACCCACGGGCCAAGTTCGGCCTGATCGCGATGATCCTCGGCATCGTCGCAGCCGCGTTCGCGGTCATCCCCGGGGTGAGCTTCGCCGCCTGGATCCCGGCGTTCGTCGCGATCGCGCTCGGCATCATCGGCTACCTCGGCGGCAAACCGCGCGCCTTCGCCCTCACCGGCATCATCACGGGCGGTGCCGCCCTCGCCGTCGGCACCGGTGTCTCCATCTGGCTCCTCATCCAGTTGGGCGCCCTCGGCCGCTGAGCCCGACGCATTCTCTGGGGTGAGCCGCATACGGCGCGCTGCCCACTGCGCCCCACCTCGTGCGCTCTGCTTCTCGCACCCTGCCTATTGCACGCCGCGCATGGCTCGCCGGATCCACGGCGCGGCGAGCGCGAGCAGCACGCCGATCACGATGGCGATCGCACCGAGGATTCCGAAGTACCAGCCCTCGGTCTGCGGCGAGTAAAGCTCGGCCAGCTGACCGCTGAGTGCCGTGCCCAACGCGACGGACAAGAAGAAGAGCGCGACCATCTGCGCGTGGAAACGCGCGGGCGCGAGCTTTGTCGAGACCGACAGCCCGACGGGCGAGAGCAGCAACTCGGCGATCGTGAAGACGAAGAGGATGCCCACCATCGCGATGAGCGGTGTGCTGTTCTTGCCGCCGCCCGCGAACGGCAGGAACAGCAGGAAAGCCACGCCCATGATCGCGGTGCCCAGCGCGAACTTGATCGGCGTCGACGGTTGTCGCTCGCCCATCTTCGTCCAGATGGCGGCGAAGACTCCGCTCAGGATGATGATGAAGATGGGGTTGATCGACTGCACCCACGAGATGGGAAACTCCCACCCGAAGATGTCCCTGTTGAGTCGAGTGTCCGAATAGAACGTGACGACGGTGAACTGCTGCTGGTACAACGACCAGAACGCTGTGCTCGCGATGAAGAGCGGGATGAACGCGTAGACGCGGCTGCGCTCGACATCCGTGAGGTTGCTGGCGAGGATGACCGCGAAATAGGCGACCGCGGCCACGACCGTCACGATGATGACCACGAGCGAGAGGTTCGTCGCCCGAATGACACCGACGAGCGTGAGCACGACGATCACGGCCACGCCCGCGAGCGCGATGCCGATCCACAGCCCGTAACGCGAACGCGGCAGCGGGTTGGGAACCTTGCTCGCCTCGGCCGGCAGCCGCTTGCGGCCGAACGAGTATTGCACGAGACCGATGGCCATGCCGAGCGCGGCGAGCCCGAAACCGAAGTGGAACCCGATCGTGTCTTGCAGCAACCCCGTCAGCAGCGGCCCGAAGAAGGCGCCGAGGTTGATGCCGAGATAGAAGATCGAGAACCCGGCATCCCGTCGCGTGTCGTGCTCGCCGTAGAGCGTGCCGACCACTGTGGTGGCGTTGGCCTTGAGCCCGCCGGATCCGACGGCGATGAGTACGAGGCCCACACCGAGCCCGGCGAGTCCGGGCAGCAGCGCGAGCGAGAGGTGCCCGCACATGATGACGATCGCGCTGTAGAACAGCACGCGCTCGGAGCCGAGCAGCCGGTCGGCCACCCACGCGCCGATGATCGTCGACAGGTAGACCGCGCCGCCGTAGGCGCCGACGATGCCCGCCGCCACGGGCTTCGGCATCGCGAGGCCGCCGTCGGCCACCGAGAAGTAGAGGTAGAGCAGCAGGATGCCCTGCATGCCGTAGAAGGAGAACCTCTCCCACATCTCCACCCCGAAGATGTTGGCCAGCGACCTCGGCTGCCCGAAGAAGGTCTTCCCGTGTTCGTCTCGCGTCGTGTCGGTCGGCGCCCCCGCGTCCGCACTCATCACCCCAGGCTATGCCCCACCAGGGCGTTCACGCGCAGCACCGCAGCCGCGCAGGATATGCGGCGATCGGAGCCGGATATGTCCTCGGCGGACCGCATATCCTGCACGGCGGCAGGCGGCACGGGTCAGACGGCCGCGTTCGCCTGCGCGACGATCGCGTCGAGCGCCTGGTCGTCGAGGCCGATTCCCGGGAAGCGCCCGATGCGACGCAGCGGCATCGACCCCATCATGGTGATGAGCTCCTGGTCCTGGAACATCATCGCCGCCTCGGGGTTCTGAGCCGCGGCCTGCTTGATCAGCCCCTGCAGCACCTGCTGGCCGCCCGGATGCTTCATCCACTCCGCCACCGTCGACTGGCGGTCGAGCGGCGCCACAGGTTCGTTCACCCGCAGCTCGACGCTGCCGCGCTCGCGAATGTCCCGCGAGCTCGCTCCGACCAGAATGTCCACCGACCCGTTCTCGACATACCAGCGCTTCAGCGTCGGGTGGAAGTACGCGAAGTCGCGGAACCCGAGCGTGAACGATACCTCCCGGCTCTCGCCCGGCTCCAGCGGCACCGCACGGAATCCGCGCAGCTCGTTCAGCGGACGCCGCACCTCGGCACTGGGTGCGCTCACATAGAGCTGCACGATCTCACGGCCCGCGACGGTGCCCGTGTTCGTGACCGTGACGGATGCGTGCACGGCGAGGTCGGCATCCTCTCCCGTCATGCTCAGCGACAGGCCCGAGTACTGGAACGTCGTGTACGAGAGGCCGTGCCCGAACGGGTAGCTCACAGGCAGCTCGCGCGCGTCGTACCAGCGGTAGCCCACGAAGACACCGTCGCCGTACGGCAGGTGGCCGTCGCGCCCCGGGTAGACGAGGAACGCCGAGTTGTCTTCGAGCTTCTCCGGGATGGTCTCGGTGAGCCGACCGCTCGGATTGGCGATGCCGAAGAGGATGTCCGCGGTCGCCCGCCCGCCGCCCTGCCCGAGCAGCCATCCCTCGAGCACGGCACGCGCACCAGCCTGCCAGTCGGAGACGCGCACCGCCGACCCGTTCGACAGCACGACGACGACGTTCGGATTCGCCTGCGCGACCTCGGCGAGCAGCGCGATCTGATCGACGGGAAGGTCGATGTTCTCGCGGTCGTAGCCCTCCGACTCCGCCACCGACGGCAGGCCGAGGAAGACGACGACCACCTGGGCGGCGGTCGCCACGGCCACGGCCTCGCTGCGCAGCGCCGCGGCATCCCCGCTGCCGTCGAGCGTGAATCCCGGCGCGAACGTCACGCCCGAACCGGCGATCTGCCGAATCTGCGTGAGCGCGTCATCGAGTCGGGTCGGCACGATCTGCGAGCTGCCCGCGCCCTGGTAGCGCGGGTTGCGTGCGAACTCGCCGACGACGGCGATGGATGCCTCCGTCGACAGCGGCAGAATCTCCCCGTCGTTCTTGAGCAGCACCGCGGCCCTCGACGCCACCTCCCTGGCGAGATCGTGATGCGCCTCGACCAGGTCGTCGGGAACGGCGAGCGCACGGCCGGCATCCGCCTTGAGGTGCGCGTGGTCGAGCACGAGCCGAAGCACGTTGCGCACGGCAGCGTCGAGCGCGGCCTCGTCGAGGGAGCCGCCCCGCACGGCCGCCACGATCGCGGTCGGGCCGGCCTCCGACTCGGGCATCTCGAGGTCGAGGCCGGCCGCGACCGCGGCATCCCTGTCGTTGACCGCGCCCCAGTCGGAGACGACGAGACCGTCGAAGCCCCACTCCTCACGGAGCACGTCGGTGAGCAGCCAGTGATCCTCGGTGGCGTAGACGCCGTTGAGCCTGTTGTAGGCCGCCATGAGTGTGGCGGGCGAGGCCTCCTTCACCGCGCGTTCGAAGCCGGCGAGGTAGATCTCTCTGGCCGTGCGCTCATCCATGTCGGCGCTCACCCGAAAGCGGTCGGTCTCCTGGCTGTTGGCCGCGTAGTGCTTCAGCGACGTGCCGACGCCCTTGGACTGGATGCCGCGGATCAGCGCCGCTCCCAGCGAGCCGGCGATCAGCGGGTCCTCGGAGAAGTACTCGAAGTTGCGCCCGCACAGCGGCGAGCGCTTGATGTTGATGCCCGGCCCGAGCAGCACCTGCACATCGAGCGCGTTGGACTCGTCGCCGAGCGCCTCGCCGACCCGTTCGACGAGCTCGGCGTCCCAGGTCGAGCCGAGACCGACGGCGGGCGGGAAGCAGGTGGCGGGGTAACTGCCGCCGATGCCGTTCTCCTGGTTCGCGGGCTGACGTCGAACGCCGTGCGGCCCGTCGCTGAGCACGATGGACGGGATGCCCAGTCGTTCGATCGCTCTGGTGTGCCAGAAGCCGTCGCCCGTGACGAGCGCCGCCTTCTCTTCGAGAGTGAGCTGGGAGATGAGGGCGTCGACGTCGTTGGCCATGGCATCCATTGTGGTCGCCGATGCTGAACGCGCGCACCGTCGGCGGCCGGGACTACCCTCGACCACGTGGTCCACCAGCTCACGCGTGACGAAGCGCGACGCATCGCGGTGCGCGCACAGCTGCTCGACGCCGAACGTCCCAGCGACGTCGTCGAGGTGGCCGAGCAGGTCTGTTCCATCAAGATCGACCCGACGGCGGTGATCGCCCCGGCCGAGCACACCATCCTGTGGTCGCGCGTCGGCTGGTCGTACGAGCCCGGCCAGCTCAAGAAGGCCGTCGAGATGGACCACGCGCTCTTCGAGTTCGACGGTTCCTTCTATGCGGCCGGCCTGCTGCCGCTCATGCTTCCGTGGATGCGCACCCGGCCGCTGCGCGACAGCACGAAGGAATGGCTCGCCGCGAACGAGAACTTCCGAGACGAAGTGCTCGCCCGCCTGCGTGCCGAGGGCCCGTTGCTCGCGTCCGACATTCCCGACACCGCCGCGGTCGCACGCGACGACGAGGCAGGTTGGTACGGCCCCAACCAGGTGCCGCGGATGCTGGAGTTCCTGTCGCGAACCGGACAGATCGCCGTCGTGCGCAGGGAGGGACGACACCGACTCTGGGACATCGCCGAGCGTGCGTACCCGTCCGACCTGCCCGAGTACGAGCCGGAGGAGGCAGCGAGGATGCTCGACGAACGCCGCCTGCAGGCCGCCGGCATCGCGAAGCAGAGGTCGCCGTGGACCCCGGTCGGCGACGCGGGCGAGCCTGCCGTGATCGAGGGCTCGAAGCGCAAGTACCGCGTCGACCCGCAGGCTCTCGCGGCACTGAACGAGGATGCCGACGGCCGGGTCGCCATCCTCAGCCCGTACGACGGCATGCTGTTCGACCGACCGCGCCTGCGCGAGATCTTCGACTTCGACTACATCCTCGAGCAGTACAAGCCGAAGTCGCAGCGGGTGTACGGATACTTCGCGCACCCCATCCTCATCGGCGACGTCTTCATGGGGATGCTCGACGCCGAGGTCGACCGCGAGCACGAGGTGCTGCGCATCAACGCGGTGCACCAGGTCATCCCGTTCGAGCCGGAGGAAGACGAGATGGTGCGGGCCGAGATCGCCGACCTCGCCGAGTGGCTCGGCGTGCGCGTGTCCGAGTTCTGAGGGTCTCCACCGCCGGTTGAGTCTCCACCGCCGGCCCCGGAGCGCGCATCAGCGCGCGTCTCGAAACCGCTCCGCGAAGCACCCAGCTGTGCGGGGCTTCGAGACGCCCCGCTCCGCGGCGCTCCTCAGCCGGCGATGTGCAGCGCGGCGGCGAACTCGTCGATCGCCCAGTCGAGATCGCCCTGCTCCACGACGATGGGCGGGGCGAAGCGGATCGTCGCACCGTGCGTGTCCTTGACGAGGATGCCGCGGCGCAGCATCCTCTCCGCCAGCTCGCGCCCCGTTCCGATCGCCGGGTCGATGTCGACGCCCGCCCACAGACCGGCGCCGCGCACCGCGGTCACACCGTGGCCGATGAGCGCCTCCAGCCGGGAGCGCAGACGCTCGCCCAGCTCGCGGGCGCGCTGCTGCGGCTCGCCGGTGGCGAGCATCCTGATCACCTCGATGCCGACGGCGCAGGCGAGCGGGTTGCCGCCGAAGGTGGAGCCGTGCTCCCCCGCGCGGAACACGCCGAGAACATCGCGGTTCGCGACCACGGCCGAGACCGGCATGATGCCGCCGCCGAGCGCCTTGCCCAGCAGATAGACGTCGGGGATGACGCCCCACAGCCCGCACGCGAAGGTCTCGCCGACACGCCCCAGCCCCGACTGCACCTCGTCGGCGATCAGCAGCACGTCGTTGTCGGTGCAGAGTCTGCGCAGCTCCGGGAGAAAGCCGTCGGGCGGCACGATGACGCCGGCTTCGCCTTGGATGGGCTCGACGAGCACCGCCACCGTGTTCTCGTCGATCGCCGCGGCGACGGCGGCCGCGTCGCCATAGGGCACGCTGCGGAACCCGGGAGTGAAGGGGCCGAAGCCGTCGCGCGCATCCTCGTCGTCGCTGAAGCCGACGATGGTGGTGGTGCGGCCGTGGAAGTTGCCGTTGAAGACGATGATGTTCGCGGCGTCGGGAGCGACGCCCTTCACTCGATAGCCCCATGCGCGCGCGGTCTTGATGCCGGTCTCGACGGCCTCCGCGCCGGTGTTCATCGGCAACACCATGTCTTTGCCGCAGAGCGCGGCGAGCTCGGTGGCGAACGGTCCGAACCTGTCGTTGTGGAACGCGCGGCTGGTGAGCGTGATGCGGTCGAGCTGCTCCTTGGCCACCTCGACGAGGCGCGGGTTGGAGTGCCCGAAGTTCACGGCGGAGTACGCGGCGAGGCAGTCGAGATAGCGGCGACCGTCGACGTCCGTCACCCAGGCGCCGTCGCCCGAGGCGATCACGACAGGCAACGGCGCGTAGTTGTGCGCCGCGTGCTCGTCTTCGAGCCGCAGCAGCTCCCCCGTATTCGTGACCGTTCCGGACGTCTGCGCCCGCCCGGTCTGGCTCGAACGTCCGGAACGGGCACTTGTCGCGGCAGGTGTCACCGGCGAAGTTCCAGAGTGCAGCATTTGACGCCACCTCCCCCGAGGAGAAGTTCGGACAGGTCGACGCCGATCGGGTTGTAGCCGCGCTCGCGCAGCTGCTTCTCGAAGCCGACCGCGCGCTTGGCGATCACGACGTTGTAACCGTCCGAGATGGAATTGAGGCCCAGGATGCCGGCATCCTCTTCGCTCACGATGATCGCGTCGGGATACAGCTGCTCCAGCTTCTTCCGACTCGGCTCGTCGAACGCGGCGGGCACGTAGGCGATGTTCGCGTTCTCGTCGTCGTCGATCGGATCGAGCACCGAGATCGCGGTGTCGAGGTGGTAGAAGCGCGGATCGACGAGCCCCAGCGTGACGACCTCGCGGCCGAATGTCTCGGCGAGCTCGGCGTGCGACTCGACGCTGCTGCGGAACCCGGTTCCGGCGAGGATGCGTGTGCCCACCAGCAGGATGTCGCCCTCACCCTCGTTGATCTGTCGCGGGTCGACGACGCGGAACCCGTGCTCGCCGAACCACTCCATGAACGCGGGCCCCTCGGGCTGCCGCTGCTCGTAGGTGAACTTCGCGCCGTAGGCGACGCCGTCGATGATGAAACCGCCGTTGGCGGTGTACACCATGTCGGGCAGCCCCGGGATGGGATCGATCAGCTGCACCTCGTGCCCGAGTCCGACGAATGTGTCGTAAAGCGTCGTCCACTGCGCGATCGCGTTCTGGGTGTCGGTAGGGTCTTGCGGGTGCATCCACGGGTTGATGCGGTAGCTCACGGTGAAGAACTCGGGGCGGCACATCAGGTAGCTGCGGTGATGCGGCACGAGGTGCTCGACGGCGCGCGGCTGGGCTGAGGGAGCGGATGCCGCACCCTGCGGTTCGCCTTCGGGCCCACGTCCTTCGCCGGATCGAAGGCGTGCGTCAGTGGAGTCGATGGCCGTCATGTCTTCCAGTGTCGCACCGGGATGTTGCGCACGGTGTGGCATCCACTGCACGATTCGTGCGCTCTTGGGCATTTGAACGCAACAGATCACCCTACAATGACCCAATGGACAACCTGGACCGGAACATCATCGACCTGCTGCGCGAGAACTCCCGCGCCTCGTACGGCGACATCGGTTCGCGTGTCGGGCTGTCCGCATCCGCCGTCAAGCGCCGCATCGATCGCCTGGTCGCCGACGGCGTCATCCGCGGGTTCACCATCAACGTCGACCCCACCATCGATGGCATGAGCACCGAGGCGTACGTCGAGTTGTTCTGCCGCGGGACGGTGTCGCCCAGCGAACTGCAGCGCATCCTCTCTGCCGTGCCCGAGGTGGCGGATGCCTGCACCGTCTCCGGCAGCGCCGACGCCATTCTGCGCATCAGGTCGCGCGACATCCCGAGCCTCGAGGCCGCGCTCGAGCGCGTGCGCGTCGCGCCCAGCGTCGACCACACCCGCAGCGCGATCGTGCTGTCTCGGCTGGTGCACCGCGAGATCGAGTAGAGCTGCACCGCGCCGGCACGCTTCCTGAGTGCTCGCATAGCAGTTGCTCTCGACGCACACAGCGCACTCTGTGACGATAGGGAGCGTGGACGAAACGACCGCGCGCCTCCTCGTGGTGGAGGACGACCCTGACATGGCCCGCCTGCTCCGCCGCGGACTCGACGCCGAAGGCTACGACGTCATCGCCGTCGACAACGGCGTCGACGCACTGATCGCTCTTCGCGACCACCCGGTTGACGCGATGGCCGTCGACGTGATGCTGCCCGGCATGAGCGGCTTCGAGCTCTGCCGGCGTGTGCGCGAGTCCGGCCGCACCATGCCCATCCTGCTGCTCACCGCGCGCGATGCCGTCGAAGACCGCGTCTTCGGCCTCGACTCCGGCGCCGACGACTACCTCACCAAGCCGTTCGCCTTCGCGGAGCTCGCCGCCAGGCTGCGCGCACTGCTGCGCAGGGATGCCTCCGGCAAGCCCACTCTGCGCGTCGGCAAGCTGACGATCGACTCGCTCGAGCACAAGGCATCCGTCGACGGCAAGCAGGTGGCGTTCAGCCCGCGCGAGTTCTCGCTGGTACGGCTGCTGGCGACGCACGCCGGCGAGATGGTGACGCGCAGCGACATCCTCGACGACATCTGGGGCGGCCACGAGCACATCGACCAGAACGTGCTCGACCAGTACGTCTCCTACGTGCGCCGCAAGCTGGATGCCTCGGCCACCGGCATCCGCATCACCACCGTCCGCGGGCTCGGCTACCGTCTCGAGCCGGTCGAGGCCCACGACGCCGCAGCAGAAGCGGAACCCTCAGCAGAGCAACGACGGTGAGATGGATCCGATCGATCGCCTCCCGGCTGTCGATCACAGCCCGCATCACGGTGGGCAGCCTCGTGATCGCGCTGCTGGTGGGGGTGATCGCCGTGGTGGGCATCCGTGCCGGCGTCGGCGCCATTCTGAACAACGCCACGCTGACGCTGTTGCGCGATGACGCCGAGCAGTTCGAGCAGGCGCTGCAGCGCAACCCTGCCGATGTGGATGCCGTTCCGCTCGAAGACCAGTACGTCGCGCTGGTCTCGCCCGACGACAAGGTCACGCTCAGCACCCTGCCGCACTCGCTGCGCCCGCACGGACGGGTGCCGCTGACCACCAGCGAGGCGACGACCATCGTGCACACCAACCAGCACGAGTACATGGTGCGGTCGAAGGCGGTGTTCACGTCGCAGGGCGTCTGGCACGTCATCTCGGCTCGTGATCAGGACTCCAACAACCTCGTGCTCGCCCGGCTCAGCCTCGCGCTCATCGTGGGGATGATCGCGCTCGTCGGCGTCTTCACGCTGGCGTCGTTCATCCTCGCCAGAACCGCGTTGCGTCCGGTGAACGACATGCGCAGGCAGGCCGACGCGCTCACGCACGGCAGCAAAGACGGCAGGGCAGGGGCGGAGCTGCTGAAGGTGCCGCCCGTTCGGGACGAGCTCGCGGCGCTCGCCGTGACGCTCAACGGCCTCATCGCCGACCTGCGGGCATCCGCCGACCGTGAGAAGCAACTGGTGTCGGATGCCAGCCACGAGCTGCGCACCCCGCTCGCCGTGCTGCGCGGCGAGCTCGAACTCGCGGAGCTCGACTCCGGCGATCCGGACGCGCTGTTGGCCGATGTGCGTCAGGCGCATCAGACGGTTCTGCGGCTGTCCACGCTCGCGACGAACCTGCTCGAGCTGTCGCGCATCGACGCGCACGGTCAGCGCGGATCGGCGACGTGGCCGGAGCTCGGGGACGAGCTCGCCGCGGCGATCGACCGCATGCGACAGGCGGCGGTGGTGCGCCGCATCGAGTGCGTCATCGACTTCGAGGTCGCCGTCGACGTTCCGCCGCACGGGGCGATCGCCCTCTCGCTCGGCGAGTTCGGCCGTGTCGTCGACAACCTCATCTCCAACTCGATCACGGCGATCGGCGCCGCCAAGGGTGCAGGAACCGTGACGGCGCGGCTGTCCCACACCGCGAACTCCGTCGAACTGTCCATCGCGGACGACGGCCCCGGCATGCCTGCGGACTTCGTGCCTGTCGCATTCGACCGCTTCTCGCGCGCGGACTCGGCGCGCAACACCACGACCGGCAGCGGGCTGGGGCTCGCGATCGTCGCCGGGCTCGTGGATGCCGCGCGCGGGAGCATCCGCCTCTCCTCGCGTCCCGATGAGGGCCTCACCGTCGACATCACGCTGCCGCTGACCGCTGGTTGAGGAGAGGCGACTCAGTCCTTGAGGATGCGCCCGAAGTGGTATCCGATGCCGCTCCAGGTCGAGAGCGAGACGATGCGCACCGGAATGCCGTAGTCCGGCGCCTCGATGATCATGCCGCCGCCGAGGTAGAGGGCGACGTGCTCGTCGTCGTCGAAGAAGACGAGGTCGCCTGGCTGGGCCTCGGCCTGCGAGATGGTGGTGGCCACGGCGTCCTGCGAGGGAACGTAGTGTGCAAGCGAGATGCCGACCGTCGCATACGAGACCATGGTGAGGCCCGAGCAGTCGATGCCGTCGTGCGAGGAGCCGCCGAGCTCGTAGGGGTCGCCGAGGTAGGTGAGCGCCTTCTCGACGATCTTCTCGCGCGCGCCGCCGTACTGGAGCGCATCGGCCAGCGAGACGGCCACCTGTGCACCGTCGGGGCCGGACTCCGCCGCGACGATGCCCGCGATGGCGCTTGCCACATAGTTCTCGGCCTGCACGTCGTCGGTGGCGACGTTGCCCGACACGGCGAGCTTCTGCGAAAGCACCCTCGTGTTGCTGTCGATGGTGGCCTGAAGCTGCTCCGGCGTGAGCGTGGTCGTCGCCGCGTTGGCGGGGGCGGCGATCATGAGACTCGGGATGAGCGCCAGCACGGCGCTGCCCGCGACGAACGCAGGACCGCGGGAGGCCTTCACGCGGCGGGCTCGGCGGGCTTGCCGCGAGAGGCCGTCGTTCGGCCTCGACGATCCGCGCGCCGGTGACGGCGTGCGCAGGGCTGGGCGTTCGCGCGGCTCTGACGATGCACGCGCCTCGTCGGCGCCGCTGGCCGTCGCGGTCTCGTGCACCCGCACCGGCTCCGCGTGCCCGAGCGACGCGGCAGAGTGCGCGGAGTCACGGTCTTCGAGCGATTCGCCACGGTCGGACGGCACGGATGCCGTACTCACCGACTGCGCTTCGGGAGCTGTCCGCAGCGCCTCGCGCATCGCCCTGCGCGAGGGATAGGCGGGCGTCTCCCCCGCGCTCGGCGTCGTCGCTTCGGATGCCGTCGCGTGCGCGACGGATGCCGCGGCCGCACCGGGGGTGACAGTGCTGTGCTGCCCGTCGGTGTCGAATACCGGAGCCTCTGTCAGCTCGTCGACGCGGATCGGATCGGTCGTGAGCGCAGCGCGCTCGCGCTCGCGTGCCTCGCGCCGCGAGCGTGGCGCCGAGGTGCTCGGAGTCATCGTCGGCGCGGTCGGGGCCGCTTGCGCAGGTGCTGTCTGCAGGCTCGAGGCGGCTGTGGCCGGGTGGGCGGAGGCGACGGGGGTGGCGGCATCCTCGGAGAACATGCCGACGAAAGCGGAGAGGTCGTCTTCGGCTGCGCCCGAAGGGGCGGCAGTGCCGGCGCGATGAGGCGCAACCGTCTCTGCTTTACGACGCATTCGCTCCCAGCCTGCTCCCGTTTCCGCACACGGGGTACGGAGGTTTTACTACCGTGTCCCCCAAAATGCGGACGGCTCAGCCGACCGGGTTCAACCCTAGCCGACGCCTCTGAGGGTGCAACTGAGAAGACTCGGAGGTTGCCGCCCGCCCCGAGCGCCGAGCGTACGAAAGGGGCACCGTCTGCGGGGTCAGATCAGGCGGGTGAAGTGGTAGGCGATGCCCGACCACGTGCTGAGCGAGTCGAGCTCGACGTCGCGTCCCTCGGTGGGTGCGTGCAGCACCTGGCCGTTGCCCATGTAGATGCCGACGTGGTCCTCGTCATCGAACACGACGAGGTCGCCAGGACGGGCTGCTGCTGCGGAGATCGGCGTGCCCGCCGCATCCTGGGTCGGCACGTAGTGGGCCAGGCTCACGCCGGCGGCCGCGTAGGCGACCATCGTCAACCCCGAGCAGTCGATGCCGCTGTGCGAGGCGCCGCCGAGCACGTACGGCGTGCCGAGGTAGCTGAGCGCAGTCGCGACGATGGCGGCACGGGCCGCCGGCCTGTCCGTGGAGAAGAGCTGCAGCGCCATGGCGTGCGTGATGCCGTACTTCTGCTGCAGGTCGGCCACGACGTCGACGGCGCCGTACGTGTCGGTCTGCACGGTCTGAGCGGCGGCCTGCGTCGAGACATCCAGCTTCTGCACGTCGCCTCGGGATGCCGCAGCGACGATCTCAGAGCGCAGCGCGACCCGCTGCACCTGCGCCTTGCTCTGGTGCGACGTCGCGGCGACCGTTGTCGCCTTCAGCGGCTCCGCGTGCGCCGCATATCCGGGCAGCGCCGTGGTGAGGCTGGCAATGAGGCCGAACGAGACGCCGGCGACCGCCAGCGTCATCGCCCTCTTGCTCGGGCGTCGCGAGACGGGCGCCACGTGGGCTCCCGCACCTCGGGTCGGGAGGGCCCAGCGAATGCCCGCGGCCACGGTCGAGCAACCGCGGACGACGGCGGGACGGATACCGCTGATCGTGGTGTTGAGGGTGTCGTACGTCTGGGTGAGTAAGCGCATGAGTCGGGATCACTGCGGTGGCCCGCGTCGTACAGCGGCCACCGACCTTCGTTCGGGAGCAAAACAAAAGGCCGGTTTCACCCGGCCGCCGTCCACGCTACGAAGGGGGCGCCGAAGACCTGCCAGGGAGCATCCAGGTTCTCAAGAAGCAGGTCAGCGGCCATTTCGGTGAATTCACGGCGTGATCGCGGCGCGACGGATGCTCGCGCTCGCGCTGCGCGACCCCTCGCGTTCCGCATGCTGACGCGGATCGCGCCGGTCGGTTGTCACGTCGCGAAGCTGGTCACTTGACCTACTTCGCGCGACCGCCACTCGATGCGCTGCGCCGAATCGCGGCGGCCCACGGCTCACGGAGCTGTCAGGGGATCGTCAGGTTCTCTTGCGGTCCGTGCCAGGTTTCGAGCCCGACGCCTCGGGGCCGAGGCATCCCGATGACGCCGATCAGGCCGCCAGCACGGGCTCCAGCGCCGCCATGAATTCGTTGTAGTGGCTGTACCAGACCGAGTGCGCGGCGCCGGGGATGTCGACCACCTCGACGCCGTCTGCACGCAACGCGGCGGCAAGCTCGTCGCTGACGTACTCGCTCGGGTCGGCGCGGATGACGAGTGAGCCGGGTGCGGGCATCCACCGTCCACCCGGCCCGGCCGACACCCCAGCCCACGTCGCGGGGTCGAAGCGCTCGGCGGCGCGAGCCTCGACCTCGCAGTCGGTGTCGCTGTAGTGCTGACGGGACGAGCGCAGGTAGTCGTAGGTTCGCGCGCGTTTGGAGGCTTCATAGTCGGCGAGCACCTCGTCGCGGTCCCACCCGCCGCGCGCGGTGAACGGCGAGTCGACGTACACGGCGCGACCGGGACGCATCCGCTCCGCCGCCGCGGCGAGCACCTGGCCGCCCATCGAGAAGCCGATGGCGAGTGCGGGCGGGCGATCGGTGAGGGATGCCACGGTGCGGGTCACCATGTCGGCCGCACCGTCGATGGTCAGCTGCGGGTCGCGCGGCGACTCGCCGTGGCCCGGCATGTCGAGCGCGAGCACGCGATAGCCGGAGTCGGCCAGACGAGGCGCCACGCGCCACCAGCTTTCCGCGGAACCCTGCATTCCGTGCATCAGCACCGCGACGCGGTCGCCTGTTCCGTACTCGAGGTGGTGCAGGAGGGGCGCTTCGGGCATCAGATCACCCCGTCGGTCAGCGTCGTCGGGCTGCCGAAGCGGTGGTTCGTGATCGAGATGGCCTGCTCCTTGAGGAACGGCAGCAGCTCGACCCGACCGGATGCCGTCACCGCCCCCGAATACACCGCGACGTCGATCCGTTCGCCGAGTGCTCTGGCGACGGCGCCCGCATCCCCGCCGATGAGGCGGATGCGTTCCGGCACCCGGTCGGGCAGCAACGGGTCGGCTGGGTCTCTGCGCGCGGCGGCCGAGAGCCTGCCGAGCCAGACCGCATCGGCTTCGACCCGCTCTGTCGCGCCCACTTCGTGCAGCGCCTCCCGCAGCTCCCGCGGCAGCTGCTCAGGAGTGCTGACGTCGAAACGTCCGCGCACGAGCGTGGCCGCCGCGAGAACGCGCAGCAGCGCGGGCAGTCCGACGCCCTGACTCAGCCGGATGTCCACCCGCGCGGGGCGGTACCGGAACAGGTTGCGCTCCACGCCGAGGCCGGCGGCATCGCGCACGACGCCGAACTCGTTCGCCCATGCGATCGCGTCGCTCAGCGCGGAGCGGCGCACGAGGTCGAACTCCTCGTAGCTCATCGACGGCTGGCCCGACTCGATGAGTTTCGAGACCCGGGAGTCGAGACCGCGCAGGTGAAGGCTCGAACTGGACGAGCCGGCATCGCCCACCCAGCTGCCGAGACCGAAGAGGTAGTTCGGGCCGCCCGCCTTGTGGCCGGCCCCGATCGACGAGTGCTTCCAGCCGCCGAACGGCTGCCGCTGCACGATGGCCCCGGTGATGCCGCGGTTGACGTAGAGGTTTCCCGCCTCGACCGCGGAGAGCCAGAAGTCGATCTCGTCGGAGTCGAGCGAGTGCAGGCCGGCGGTCAGGCCGTAGTCGACGCCGTTCTGCCACTCGAGAGCCTGTTCGAGCGTGCGCGCCCGCATGACGCCGAGCACCGGTCCGAAGAACTCCGTCTGGTGAAAACGCGATCCCGGCTGCACGCCGGTGCGGATTCCGGGCGACCACAGTCTGCCTGTGTCGTCGAGCCTGCGCGGCTCGACCAGCCACTCCTCGCCCGGCTCGAGCTCGGTGAGCGCGTAGGACAGCTTGCCCTGAGCCGGCTCGATGAGCGGCCCCATCCAGGTGACCGGCTGCTCCGGCCAGCCGACGTACACGCTCTCCGCGGCGTCGGCGAGCTGGTCGAGAAAACGCTGCGACGACCCCATCGACCCGACCAGGATGACGAGGCTGGCGGCCGAGCACTTCTGCCCGGCATTGGAGAACGCGCTCTTCACCACGTCGGCGACGGCGAGGTCGACGTCGGCGCTGGGCGTGACGATGATGGCGTTCTTGCCGCTCGTCTCGGCCAGCAAGGGCAGATCAGGACGCCAGCTCTTGAACAGCTTCGCCGTGTCGTACGCGCCGGTGAGGATGACCCGGTCCACTCGGGCATCGGAGATGAGTGCCTGCCCGAGCGGTCCCTCTTCCACATCGGCGAGCGCCATCAGCTCACGCGGGATCCCCGCCTCCCAGATGCACTCGGCCAGCACGGCGGCGCATCGCCTGGCCTGGGGCGCCGGCTTGAACACCACACCGCTGCCTGCTGCGAGCGGGCCGAGCACGCTGCCGGCGGGGATCGACACCGGGAAGTTCCACGGCGGCGTCGCCACGGTGAGCCGAGACGGCACGAACGTCGCACCCTGCACGGTGTCGAGCTCGCGGGCGAGTGCGGCGTAGTAGTGCGCGAAGTCGATCGCCTCGCTCACCTCGGGGTCTGCCTCAGCGATCGTCTTGCCCGTCTCGGAGGCCATCACCTCGATCAGGCGGTCACGGTTGGCGGAGAGTGCGAAGCCGACCCTGTCGAGGGCCGCGGCGCGGGCACTGCCGGGAATGGAGCCCCATTGTGCGCCGGTGGACTGCACGGTGCTCAGAAGGGAGTCGAGCATCCCCTCGTCGGTGATGCGCGCCGCGGCGATCGTGTCGGCGCCGAGCGTCGACTCGCTGACGGCGGCGAGGATG
The DNA here is from genome assembly GCF_007859675.1 of Humibacter ginsenosidimutans. GTDB lineage: Bacteria > Actinomycetota > Actinomycetes > Actinomycetales > Microbacteriaceae > Humibacter > Humibacter ginsenosidimutans. Next base: position 2,997,286 of record NZ_CP042305.1, on the reverse strand, counting down.
CGCCTGCCCCACGCGCGGTTCGACGGCAGGGCGGAGTCGGTGTCCGACTCGTTGCGGAAGGCCTTCTCGTCGACGACGGCGTCCGCCGCCCGCCGCGATTCGGATGCCTGGGTCGGCGTGGGAGCCGTCTCGGCGAGCCGCGCCTCGCGGCGAGTCATGGGCGGTGCCTCTTCGGGCTCCAAGGGAGTGATCACCTCGGTGGTCGGGAAGAAGCCACCACGAGATCCGCGCTCGAGCCCGAGCACCGCGGCGGTGAGTCCCTCCTCCTGCGCCTCGGCCGCCGGATCGACGGGTGCGGGGCGCGGGTGGAACAGCGTCGTCGGGTCGGAGTCCACCCACTCGCGCGCGCGGTCCTGCCTGCGGTTCGGGAGGGGTGCGAGGCCGCGAGGGCCGGCATCCGATTCCAGCTCGGCGACGGCGGAGAGGAAGCGGGCCTTCTCACGTTCGAAGAGGTCGGGCTTGTCGGTGAGTTCGAAGGCGGCGGAGAGGAAGTCCTCGTCTGCGGCGTTCTCCTGCAGCCGGCGCATGAGATAGGAGATGGCCACGTCGAAGTGCCGCGGGTGCACCACCGGCGCATACAGAAGCAGGCCGCCCACGGTGTTGGCCACGGCATCCGCCTGCTGGGCGGCCATGCCGAGCAGCATCTCGAAGTCGATGCGGTCGTCGACGCCGCGGCTTCGGGCCAGCAGCCACGCGTGCGCGACATCGAAGAGGTTGTGGCCGGCCACGCCGATCTTCACCGCGTGCGTGTGCTCCGGCGTGAGCGCCCAGTCGAGCACGCGCTTGTAGTTGGCGTCGGTGTGCACCTTGCCGTCGTAGGTCGCGAGGTGCCAGCCGTGCACCGCGGCATCCACCCGTTCCATGGGCAGGTTGGCGCCTTTCACGATGCGCACCTTGATCGGCGCGCCGCCCGCCGCCCTGCGGCTCAGAGCCCACTCAGTCAGGTCTTGCAAGGCGTCGAGCGCGTCGGGCAGGTAGGCCTGCAGCACGATGCCGGCCTCGAGGCCGAGCAGACGCTGGTCGCCCAGCAGACGCTTGAAGACCGCGATCGTGAGGTCGAGGTCGTGGTACTCCTCCATGTCGAGGTTGATGAACTTCGGCGTCGGGGATGCCGCTGCATATAAGTAGAGAGGGAGCAGCCTCTGCACGACGCGTGCCACCGACTCCTCGAAGGCCCACATCGACAGCTGGCTGGCCACGCTCGACACCTTGATGGAGACGTAGTCCACGTCGTCTCGCTCGATGAGCTCGCGGGTTCCGGCGAGTCGGGCGTCCGCCTCGTTCTCGCCCAGCACCGCCTCACCGAGCAGGTTGAGGTTGAGGCGCACGCGGGCTCCGGATGCGCCGCCCGAGATCGCGCCGCCCGAGCGCAGTTTCTCCAGGGCCTTGCCGAGCCGCGACGGCGTGGCATCCACGATGAGATGCCCCACCATGGAGCGCAGCACGCGCCGCGCGATCGGGATGACCACCCACGGCAACGCCGGCGCCACGAACCCGCCGAGCGCGATGGCCCAGCGCTGGTACCAGGGCAGGAAGCGCGGGATGCCGTGCCCCAGCGCGTGCAGGCTCTTGGCCGCCGCGTAGACGTCGTGCGGTCGTGCCACGCCGTCGACGAATCCGACGGCGAAGTCGAGCCCGCGCGCATCCTGCAGCAGCCCGGCAAGTCGCTCGGCCGCCGGGTCGCGCCTGGATGCCTCCGGGATGGCATCGCGCGCCTCTGATGCCTGCAGCCACGCGCGAACCAGGTCGATGGCCCGCTGCGCCAGGTCGTCGTCGGGGGTGGGGGCTCCGCCTGAGGTGCGGCGGCCGTCGTCCTGCGCCATGACTTTCACACTAGGCGGTACTCCTGGCGCCAGGACAGGCGCGCAGCGGCGTGCGACGCAACGGAGTCCGCGCTCCGTCGCGTCCGTGCGCACGATTTCGGCGTTACGCACTGCGGGTTGAGGAGCACCACGCAGCGGTAGCCCGTCCCGTGGGTTGAGGAGCACCGCGCAGCGGTAGCCCGTCCCGTGGGTTGAGGAGCACCCCGTCAACCGGCGGTGTCGGCACGCACCGTACGGCGCACCGCGGCGACTCCGATCGAGACCACGATCGACAGCACGATGAGACCGATGCCGAGCATGCGCCAGCCCGGCACGGTGGCGAGCACGCCCGCACTGAGCGAGCCGATCACCTGGAACCCGTTCGTGATCACCTCGGCGACCGGCTGCACCCGGCCCCGCTCTGAGGCCAGGTACGCGTCGGTGATCAGGGCGCTTCCGCCGCTGAACGCGAGGTTCCAGCCCACTCCCACCGCGAACATCGAGGTGAGGAACGCCCACTCTGCCGTGCTGCTCGCCGCCGCTCCCGCGACGATCACGAGCATGGCGCCGACGATCGCCACCGCACGCTCCCCCAGGCGTCCGATGACCCGCGCGATGACGAAGCCGGGCGCGAACATGCCGATCATGTGCAGCTGCACGGCGAACGCGGCATCCGCCTCGCTGTGGCCCATGGCCATGCCCGCGATCGGGCCGGCCGTCATCATCGACGTCATCGAGAACGCGGCGAACGACGTCGCCGCGACGCCGGCCAGCAACAGCGGTTGGCGCCACAGCACGCGGCGCGTGCGGGGAGCGACCTGCGGAGCCGCTCCCGTCGGTCGCGCCGTCACGGTGCGTCCCTGTCGCGCGAGTTCCGCGGGCAGCAACGCGTTCCACACTGCGGCGAGCGCGCCGAACAGGGCGACGAGCAGGTAGCTCGCCACGAAGACGACCGGCAGCAGGCCGCTCACCCACGTGGCGAGGAACGGTCCGAGGAGTGCGGCGATGAGCCCTCCCGCCAGCACGGTGGTCACCGCGCGGGCGCGCTGAGCACCCGACGCATCGGCCGCCGCGTAACGGTAGTACCCGGCTCCGGCCGAGTAGACGCCGATGAGGCCGGTGCCGACGCAGAACAGCCAGAACACGTCGAGCTGCACGGCGAGCGCCGAGACGATTCCGGCCACGACGGCCACGCAGGCGGCACCGGTGAAGACGGCGCGGTAGCCGACGCGACCGATCAGCCGTGAGAACAGGAACGTCGAGGCGACGGCCGCGATGGGAATCAGGCTGTACGGCAGAGTCGCCAGCGCCGTGGTCGGCGCGAGCCGCGCCCCGACGATGCCGGTGAGCGTCAGGTCGACCGAACTGCCGAAGATGTACAGGGCCTGGGCGGGGGCGAGGCGACGGGCGATACGCAAGTGGGGTGCGGCATCCGTCGTGATGGTGGTCGTGGTCACATTCGTCACTCTGGCGGCGAGAGGATGCTCCGCGCGAGTGGCAAGAATGCCGCTATGCGATAGATTTCTGCCATGGCTTCACGATCAGGTCATCCGCACCGCGTGGCAGTGCTCGCGCTCGGTCGGGCACTGCCGATGGAGATCGGCATGCCGTTCCAGATCTTCGAGCACCTCGACGGCGCGTACGACGTGGTGCTCTGCGGACGCACGCCAGGGCCGGTGTCGACGACGGCCGGCTGGTCGGTGAACGCGACGCACGGACTCGACGCCGTCGTCGCGGCCGACACCGTGATCGTGCCGGCGTTCCGCAACGCCGAGGCGGGCATCCCCGACGACGTCGCCGAGGCGTTGCGCGAGGCCCACCGGCGCGGCGCGCGCATGGTGTCGATCTGCACGGGCGCATTCGCGCTCGCCGCGGCCGGCCTGCTCGACGGCCACCGCGCGACGACCCACTGGCGGTACACGGATGCCCTTGCCTGCCTCTACCCGCGCGTCACGGTCGACCCCGATGTGCTGTACGTCGACGAGGGAGACGTGATCACGTCGGCAGGTGTCGCAAGCGGAATCGACGTCTGCCTCTATCTCCTGCGCGTCGACCACGGTTCGACGGCGGCGAATGCGGTGGCACGCGACATCGTGGCAGCACCGCATCGGGACGGCGGGCAGGCGCAGTACATCGACCGGCCGACCACTGCCGAGTCGCGCAGCGTCGGACTCGCCGCGACCAGGGCATGGGCGCTGGAGCGACTCGAGCGGCCGCTGACGGTGGGCGACCTCGCGGCGCACGCGCACGCATCCCCTCGCACGTTCGCCAGAAGCTTCGTGGCCGAGACCGGCGCGACCCCGCTCAGGTGGCTGAACGCCGCGCGCATCGACAGGGCACGGGAGCTGCTGGAGACGACCGATCTGGGCATCGACCGCGTGGCCGACGCGTGCGGTCTCGGCACGGCGGCCAATCTGCGCACTCATTTCCGCCGGGCGATGGGCGTGAGTCCGAGCGACTACCGGCGCACGTTCGCACGGTGAGAAAGCCCACAGCGATGCGACCCTACCCGCTAGGGCGACGTAGAATGTAGTCGCGTGATGACATTTGTAGTCACTGTGGTCGCGGTCTTGAAGGCGTGGAACCACACGGCTTCGTAGTCATGGAGGGGAACCATGAACCTGTCGCATCCGGATTACACGCTGATCGGCGAAGATCGCGCTCGCGTCCTCCGCAGGCTGTCGCGGCTCACGGAGCCGTCGTCGGGACGGGGCATCCATCAGCAGAGCGGCGTCAACTCGTTGCGAACGACGCAGCGCATCCTCGACGACCTGGTGCGCCTCGGCATCGTCGACATGCAGTCGTTCGGCTCGGCCAACGCCTACGAACCGAATCGCGACCATGTCATCTGGGAGGTGTTCGCGACCCTTCAGGCCATTCCGGGCAGGATCGAGTCTCACGTCGCCGAGATCATGAAGGAGACCATCGGCGATCGGGCGCTCGGCACCGCGGTCTACGGGTCGTTCGCTCGCGGCCAGGCCGGCGCGAAGTCGAACCTCGACGTGCTGATCGTGTGGAACGACGAACCCTCGCCCGATGAGCAGACCGACATGCTGCACCGCACCTCGGAGCGCATCAAGCGGCTGACCGGCAACGACGCGCAGCTGTTCGCCATCACGAAGGAGGAGCTCGACGACCTGATCGCGAAAGACACTCCTCTCATCCACTATCTGCGGCGGGATGCCCGCGGCCTGACCGGCGTGGACGTCAAGCACCTGCTCGAGGGCAGCCACGCGTAACCGAGCCCGCACCGGCGGCGACGCGCACACGACGCAGTGCTCGTCGGGCACGGTGGCGTAGCGTCGAGACATGCCCACTCGCGAACACGTGCGCCACGAAATGGCGATCCGCCGCCTCTCGGTCTCCCATGTCGAGCAAGTGACACCCTCCATCGTGCGGGTCACGTTCATCGGCGATGCGCTCAACGACTTCTCCTCCCCCGGGCCGACCGACCACGTCAAGGTGTTCTTCCCCGACCCGGCGAACGGAAAGCTGACGGTGCCCGAGCTGCGGGCCGACGGCATCCACCGGCCCACCGACGGCGTGATCATCTCGCGCGACTACACGCCTCGGCAGTTCCGTCCGGCGCCGTTCGGCGCGGCGGAGCTCGACATCGACTTCGTGCTGCACTCACCCGACCACGCGCACGGCAATCCGACGGATCCAGCCGGCGGCGGTCCCGCCTCCGCCTGGGCCGCGGCGGCGAAGCCGGGCGACGAGGTCGCGATCGGCGGTCCGCGCGGTTCGCGGCTGGCGCCGCAGGACGTGACGGATGCCGTGCTCATCGCCGACGAGACCGCCCTGCCGTCGCTCACGCGCTGGCTCGACACCCTGCCGGAGTCCGCCCGCATCACGGCGCTCATCGACGCCGCCGACGAAGAGGTCGAGCCGTACCTGACCGAGGAGCAGGCTGCGCGGGCATCCGTGGAGTGGCTGTATCGCATCGACGGACCTGGCCAGCTCGACGAGGCGGTGCGGTCGCTCACGCTGCCGGAGGGGGTCTACGTGTGGGCCGCCGGTGAGGCGTCCACGCTCATCCCGGTGCGTCGATACCTCAAGCAGGAGGCGGGGCTGCAGCCCGATCAGCTCGACGTGCAGGGCTACTGGAAGCGCGGCGTGGTCAATCGCGACCACCACGAGCCACTCGATCCGTCGGATCCGGACTAGGAACAGGCACAAGCGCAACCGCGCGGTCGTCCACCTGCAGCGTGCGTTCAGCCGTGCCGTCGTCGGCGGGGCCGGCGAGCAGACTTCGACTGCTCGGCCGTCGCGCGGTCCCGTTCGGCTGCCTCGCGTTCCGCTGCCTCGCGCTCGGCGCGCCGCCAGCGCCAGGCCCGCAGCTCCTCGTCGACGTCGCGGGTCGGGGTGACGACCGGCGGTCCGCCGAGCAGTTGTCTGCGCGCCTCGATGACGCGCCGATTGAAGTCGTCGAGCACGTCGCGCACCTCGACTTCGCGCCACAACGCGTCGAGGCGATCGTTCAGCTCGGCGTTCTCGACGCGGAGCGTCAGCGCGGGCGGACCCAAGCCGCTGAGCCGCTCCGCCTCGATCTTGCGGCGGATCCACCAGTCAGGATCATGTGGGCGGCCAAGGCCGGCGAGCGGCTTGCCCGCACCCGGCAGGTCGTCGAATTCCCCGCGCCGCATCGCCTGCTGGATGACGGTCTCCACGTAGGCGGCACGCTCGAGCTCGCTCTGCCCACGCGCTTGCGAGCCGCGCTCGGCGGCGTCCTCGGGGTCGTGACCCTCCGCACGCATCGCCCGCTCGACACGGTGGCGTGCAGCGGCCAGCCTCGGGTCCTCGGTCATCGCGTCACCCCTGTCGCACGGCGCACGGTCGCGGCGCCGTCCTCACGGCAAGGCTACGCGGCAGCCCGCAGCGGGTCACAACGCAGCTGGCCGGAACGCGGCTGGTCAGAACGCGGCTGGTCAGAACGCGGCTGGTCAGAACGCGAAGAGCTGGCCCAACACGATCAACGCGATGACGAGCAGCGCGAGGATTCCGCCCAGGATCGACAGCCAGCGCGACGAGAGCTTGCTGACGCCGAATCCCACCAGGAACGGAAGCGCGATCAGCAGAAGCGCGAGCACCCACCAGAACAGCGAGAAGCCGACCGCCGACGTGTTGGAGAGGTGGCTGCCGAACAGCGTGCGCGTCGCCGGATGCGTCGCATACGCGATGGCCGCCGAGAGCGGGAACGCGATGACGACCATCGTGATCAGGCCGGCCAGCCAGCCCAGGTTGCCACGGCTGATGTTCGCGGGCTCATCGTTCTTCGGCCCCTGCTTGCTCTTCGAGCTCATGCCGCACAGGTTACGCGCGCGCGGGGTGCGCATCCGTGCGCCGCACTCCTGTTCACCCGTGCGGTGTGAGCGGGCGACGTGAAGAATGGGCGTGCGTGTGACTGCGGGCGCATCGGCAGAGTCACCAGGGGAATCGCCAGACGAAGGAGTTGCGAGCATGGCGCAGTTCGGGGACTACCAGAACGAGATCTACTTCGGCGGGCTGCAGGGCACGACGCCGCGATTCCCGATCACGTCGGCGGACCTCGAGCGAGCAGCGTCGGCGGCGCTGCCGCCCTCGGTGTGGTCGTATGTCGCCGGCGGAGCCGGCGACGAGCACACGCAGCGCGCGAACGCCGCGGCGTTCGGCCGCTACGGCATCGTGCCGAGGATGCTCGTGGGCGCCACCCAGCGCGACCTCACGGTCGACATGTTCGGGCTTCGTCTTCCCACCCCCGTGTTCCTCGCGCCCGTCGGCGTGCTCGGCATCTGCGCGCAGGACGGTCACGGCGACCTCGCGACGGCGCGGGCCGCGGCGCAGACGGGCGTGCCGATGGTGGCCTCCACGCTGTCGGAGGATCCGCTCGAGTCCGTCGTCGGTGCGCTCGGCGAGACACCGGGGTTCTTCCAGCTCTACACGCCCACCGACCGCGACCTCGCGGCCAGCCTCGTGACCCGCGCAGAGGCCTCGGGTTTCGCGGGCATCGTCGTCACCCTCGACACCTGGATCACGGGCTGGCGCCCGCGCGACCTCGCCACCGCGAACTTCCCCCAGCTGCGCGGTGCCGCACTGGCCAACTATCTGTCGGATCCGCACTTCTTCGCGGGGATCGACGGCGGAAGGGAGGCGAAGCCGGTCGCGATCATCCAGCACTGGGCGAGCATCTTCGGCAACCCGCTCACCTGGAACGACCTGCCGTGGCTGCGTTCGCTCACCGAGCTGCCGATCATCCTCAAGGGCATCGTGCACCCCGATGATGCGCGACGGGCGCTCGACGGCGGTGTCGACGGCATCTACGTCTCCAATCACGGCGGCAGGCAGGCGAACGGCGGCATCGCCGCGATCGACATGCTGTCCGATGTCGTTGATGCCGTCGCCGAGCGCGCCCCCGTGCTGTTCGACTCCGGGGTGCGCAGCGGCACCGACGTCGTGAAGGCGCTCGCACTCGGTGCCACCGCGGTCGGCGTCGGGCGACCATACGTGCATGGGCTCGCCCTGGGCGGGACCGCCGGAGTGACGCACGTGCTGCGGAGCGTGCTCGCAGAGGCCGACCTGTTGATGGCGGTCGACGGGTACGCCGACCTCGCAACGCTGCGCGAGGCGGGGGCGCGACGGGTGGGAGCAGGCGGTTGAAGCTGCTGGGGTGAGGGCGGCGCTGGTGGGAGGTCGGCTCTGGCATGGTCGAGCGACTCTGTGGTTCGTCGGGTCGGTCGCGCCGGTGATGCGACGATGAGTGCGTGGGTATCGGCGATGATTCTGAGGCACGCGCTTACGGCGCCGGCCTGCTTGCGGGCGATCGGATCCGGCTGAGGGCGTTGGAGGAGCACGACCTCCCGGCATTGGTCGGCTGGTGGCGTTCGCCGGAGTGGGCGGTGCTTCAACAGCTGATCGTGACACCACGCCCGAGCGGTGCGGTCGAGGAGCAGTTTCGTCTCTGGAGCCGGAACGAGAAGGCCGGCGAGGTCGGGTTCTGCGTCGTGGACAAAGCGTCGGACGAGCTGGTGGGTCATGTCACGCTCTACGGAGCGACTCTGCCGGCTCGCTCCGGGACGCTCACGGTGATGATCGGCGGCGAGTTCGTGGGTCGGGGCTACGGGCTCGATGCCGTTCGAACACTGACCGCGTACGGGTTCCGCGAGATGGGACTGAACCGCATCGAAATCGGGGTCATGGCTTTCAACCTGCGAGCCCGCGCTGTGTATCGCAAAGCCGGCTACGTCGAGGAAGGCGTTCGACGAGAAGCCGTCTTCCATGACGGTGCGTTCCACGACCACGTCATCATGTCGACTCTCGCGAGCGAATGGCGTGCCGCGAGCGTGCAGGTTCGCTGAAGGACCAGCCTGCAACACTCGTGCGAAGTCAGTGTCGAGATTCGTATGCATATTCGAATCTTGCACCATTGTGTGTCCCGTGTCGACCCTTACGCGCGCCGTCTTTTCCACAGATAATCGCGGACGAGAACTTCTCCACGGATCGAATATTCGTTCGAATGTGTACGGCCTGTCTCGGTAGAGTGCGCACATGAAAGAACTCCTCGATGCAGTGCAGTCAGCGCCTGATGCCTGGTTCAATCCACCGGCGTGGCTGGACAGGTCACGCACGCCTCGGCTCGGCGGACGTGCACGCTTCGACCTCGTCTCGTGAACGCAGTCGCAGAGCACGGCGGCCGCGACGAGCCCTCAGCGACGGCGGTGATCCGTGATGGTGGCGCGGGGGCCACGTCGCTCGGGCGCACGCCCCGCGCGGAGGACGAGACGCACCACGCGCTGGCGCTGGCCGGCCCAGGGACGCAGGAGCTCGAGCATCCCGTCGTCGTCGGTGGGCGAACCGGTGAGAACATGACCCACGATCTTGCACAGGCCGTAGTCGCCGACACTCACCTGGTCGGGGTCGCCGTGCGAGCGCTGCAGCGTCTCGGCCGCCGTCCACACGCCGATGCCGGGCACCGTGCGCAGCTTGGCCGCAGCGACCGATCCATCGTCGTCGACCGTGCGCTCCAGCGAGGAGGCCACGCGTGCGGCGGTCACGACGGTGCGCGCTCGTGCGGGGTCGACGCCGAGCCGGTGCCACTCCCACGACGGAACGAGCCGCAGCGCGTCCGCGGACGGACAGACCCGCAACCCCTGCGGCGCGATGCCCTCCTCGACACCCGGCGCGACCTCGCCGAACCACCGCACGATGCGCGCCCACTCGCGATACGCCTCGAGGCTCGTGACCTTCTGCTCGATGATCGCAGGCGCGAGGGCCTCGAAGACGCGACGCGTGCGCGTCAATCGCAGCCCCGGATGCCTGCGCCGCACCTCCGCCAACAGCGCGTGCCCGCTCACGTCGAGCCCACTCCAATCGTCGTCACGCCCCAACAGCTCGGGCACCCCTCGATCGCCCACCGGGCGCCGGGTCCCCACGCCGCGGCATCCACCCCGCTCGCGCGCTGGGTGAGACGCAGAGTCGCGGGGCCGGCGGGGGTGCGGAACGTGCGCCAGACACCGCGCACGTCCCAGATCGTGGTCTGGTCGTAAGGGCCACGACCCAGAGTGCCGAGCGTCTCGCGCAGATCGACAGGCGCCGCCGGACGGTACTCGCAGAGGAGCGGTGCGCGCGCGAGTGGTCGCGGAGCATCCAGGCCCTCATCGCGCGGCGCCACGTCGTGCCGGGCCGCGCCGCTCGACGCCGACGCGGCCGGTGGGAGCGGCGCGTCGGCGATCGTGGTCACAGCATCCAGGCTACGGGGCACCCGCCGACATTCCGGGACGCTTGCGACCTCCGGAGAGACCTCCCCGGCATCCGCCGCGCGCTGCTATGTCGCGCGCGGCGACACGGAGTCAGCGCGCCTCGCCCGCGATCTTCGGGATGCGCCGGTCGAGCAGCGTCATCAGCACGAGCGCCACCCCGAGCCCGCCGACCACCCACGCCATGGTGTGGAAGCCAGCGTCGGTCGCCTTCGCGCCGAACGCCAGACCGATCAGGCTCGACGAGAAGATGGCGCCGATGTAGGCGAAGGTGCGGTACAGGCCGGACGCCACGGCGATCTCGTCCGCATGGGTCTGCGTGTAGAGAGACGCTTGATTCGCGAAACCGGTGAAGCCGTTCGCCACGCCGACCAGGAGCGTCATGCCCACGGCGATCAGCCAGCTCGATTCGCCGGTGAGGAACAGCCCCACCGCCCCGGCGCCGATGAGCGCGAATCCACCGGTCACCAACGGCCAGCGCACCCAGCCGCGTGACGAGACGACGCGGGCGAGCACGATGCTCGCGGCCGACATCGGCAGCATGACGAGACCGGCGGTGGCGGCATCCAGGTGCATGCCGTCCTCGAGGAATTGGGGGGCACCGTACATCATCGTGTACATGCCGAGGGCGGCCAGCGTCTGGCGCAGGTAGGTGCGCTGCAGCGGGGAGTTGCGGGCGAGCATCCGCACGTCGATCATCGGGCTCTTCGCACGCCGCTCCCACAGGACGAGTGCGGCCAGCAGCACGACGAAGACCGCGAGCAGCCACCAGAGCGGCGACTTCAGGTCGCCGAGGAAGACCAGCAGCGACACGATCGCGCCGGCGAACAGCACGATGCCTGGCAGGTCGAGCGCGGTGAGAATGCCGCGGCCGCCCTGCCGCTCACGCGGAGCATCCCTCGGCACACCGAGCATCGTGAACACGAAGGTGATCACCGCGACCGGCAGGTTGATCGCGAACAGCGCGCGCCAGCCCCAGACCCCGACGAGGATGCCGCCCAGCGGCAGCCCGATCACCGCGCTCACCTGCGCCGCGATGGAGAAGTTGCCGAGCACGCGGCTCGGCACACCGAATCCCGTCGCGTCGGCACGGCGGCGCACCAGCGCCATCGCCGTCGGGTAGGCGGCGGACGTTCCGACACCGATCAGCGCACGCGACAGCAGCAGGAAACCGAAGCTCGGAGCGAAGGTGCCGACCGCGCCGCCGACGAACAGGATGACGATGCCGGCGAGAAACGTGCGGCGTGCGCCGAGGAGGGTGGAGATCTTGCCCATCGTGGGCTGCATGATGGCGCTGCACAGGTAGAGCACCGAGATGAGGGTGGCTGCAGGCCCCGGGCCGAGGCGCATGTCGACGCCGATGCTGACGAGACCGGTGGCGAGGGTCGCGGAATTGATCGGGTTGAGCGTGGAGCCGAGCAGGAGCGGCGCGGTGAAGCGCCAGCCGAACGGCTTCGGCGGCGCGGTGCTCGCGGTTGCGTTCGAGATCGGAGTCGGAGTCGGAGTGTTCTTCGGGTTCGTGGTGTGACTTCCTGTCGTTGCGAAGTCGGGGCGCGTCGAACGAGGCGCCCTGGCAGTCGAACTGCTGGGTGGGGTTGTGTGGTGAGGCTGTCGGGTGGTGCTCAGGGGGCTTTGCCGTCGATGACGGCCGCGAGCAGTTCGATCCCGCGCTGCAGCTGCTGCTCCTGCTCGACCGTCAGCGCATCGCGGATGGCCCGTGCCAGCCAGTCGGTGCGGGCGGCCCGACCGGTGACGAGGGTTTCGCGCGCCGTGTCGGTGAGAGACCACAGCAGCTGGCGTCGGTCGCTCGGATCGCGTTCGCTGCGCACGAGCGCCGCATCGTCGAGCGCGGCCACGATCGTCGCCATCGACTGCGGCTTCATTCCCTCCGCGCGGGCGAGCGCCGAGAGTGTCTGGGGCCCGTCGCGATCCAGCCGCACGATCACGTTCTTCTGCGACTGGGGATAGTCGCCGACCGTGCTCTGCTCGCGCAGACGCCTGGTGAGACGCCCGGCGAGGGCACGGATGCCGTCGGCCAGCTCGAGCGTCTGCAGCGCGGCATCTGCATCGCCCGGCGCGACGGCGCCCGCTCGGGGTGCACGCGCGCCGACGCCGGTCGAGCTCGGGTCGGGACCGGTGCCGGCGACACGTGCGGGCAGGGATGCCATGCCTTCTACATTACCCCGAATTCTTCAGTTTAACTGAAGACTTTGGGTACGGCGACGCCAAGGTCTTTCGCACAGGTCTTTCGCACAGAGCCTTGCCTAGTTTGTACGGGCGTACTAGCTTTCGTACATGCGTACAAATACCGAGGCGGTCGAGCCGACCGTGACACGGTCCGCCCGACGGGAGCAGATAGTGCAGGCCGCGATCGAGGTGCTCGCGGAGCGCGGCTACGCCAGCACCTCCATCGCGGCCATCGCGAGCGATCACCTCGGCGTGAGCAAGGGCGTGCTCTCGTACCACTTCGACAACAAGGCGGAGCTGATGGGCGAGGTGGTGCGATCCGTGCTGCGCAGCGCGGAGGAGTGGATGACTCCGCGCATCGTCGGCGCAGCCTCGTACCACGAGGCGCTGCATCAATACATCGCCGCGAACACGTCGTTCCTCGACCTGCATCGCACGGAGATCGCGGCGCTGACGGAGATCCTCGTCAATGCCCAGGCGATCGAAGGGGTGCCTGAGCTCTTCGCCCAGTCGCAGACCGCGGCCAGGACCGCACTGGAGTCGTTGTTCGATGGCGGCAGGTCGGTCGGTGAGTTCGGCGACACACCGTCGGTAATCCTGGCGATGTCTCTTCGCGCGACGATCGATGCAGCATCCGAGCGACTGCGCACCGATCCGGACTTCGGCCTCGAAACCTTCGCTCGTGATCTGATGGCGATGTTCGATCGCGCCGTCGCCCCGGCACCGAGGGGAAAGGCGGCCATGGCATGACCGGCACGAACGACCTCCGGAGCGACGTCGCCACCGCGGCACCTCTAAGACTGCGCGGGCTGACGAAGCGATACGGAACCCTCACGGCGGTCGACGCCGTGACGCTCGACATTCCCGCCGGCTCGTTCTACGGCCTGGTCGGCCCGAACGGCGCCGGAAAGACGACCCTTCTGTCGATGGCGGTCGGGCTCGTCCGTCCCGATGAGGGCACATCGGACGCTTGCGGCTTCGACCTGTGGACGCATCCCGTCGAGGCGAAGTCCTTTCTCGGGGTCTTGCCCGAATCGGACTTCCTTCCCCGTCGCCTCACGGCCTCCGAACTCTTGCGGTCGGTCGGGCTGCTCCGCGGTCTTTCGGCCTCCGTAGTCGAGGAGAGAACGGACGAGCTCCTCGACGTGCTCGGTCTTCGCGACGCGGACAACACCGTCATCGCCGACTTCTCCACTGGCATGCGCAAGAAGTCAGCCCTGGCGGTGGCGCTCCTGCACGGGCCGAGAGTGCTGGTCCTCGACGAGCCGTTCGAGTCCGTCGATCCGGTGTCGGCGGCCACGATCCGTTCCATCCTGGCGGCGTTCATCTCCTCCGGTGGAACCATCGTGTTCTCGAGTCACGTGATGGCGCTGGTCGAGGCGCTCTGCGACCACGTCGCCGTGCTGGCCGCAGGCAAGGTCGTCGCCGCGGGGCCGATCGACGACGTGCGCGGCAGCCGATCTCTCGACGACGCGTTCTCCGCACTGGTCGGAGCCGACACGACCGATGGGACACTCTCGTGGTTCGCATCCTGATTGGCATGAAAGCGGCTGCTCTGAGGAACATGCGCCGAACGCGCGTGGGGAACGCCTCGATCGTGGTCGCGCTGGTGCTGGGCATTGTCACCTCCGGTGCCACGTTGCTGCTCGGGATGACCGCGCCGGCTGCCGGCGGTGCCGATGAGGTGGCGCTCATCCTACTGGCCTGGGCCGCGGGACGCGTCGGCTTCTCGGCGTTCGCCGGCGCGGATTCCTCGCTGCCTCTCGACCTTCTCCGCACCCTGCCGCTCCCCGCAGGACGACTCGCCCGAGCTCTGCTGACCATCGGGTTCGCCGACCCTGCTCTCGCGTTCCTCGCGATCGCCGGCGGCTCTCTCGTCGCCTTCGGATTCCGCCAAGGCGTCGTCGCAGGTGTGATCGGCGTTCTGGGTGCTCTGCTGTTCGTCGCCTCGACGTGCCTGCTCAGCACGGTCGTCTCCGCGGTGGTGCCGACCGGCTCTAGGCGGCGGCGTGACACCGGCACACTGCTGGCAGCGCTTCTCATCAGCGCCGTCTTCGTGACCGGCACAGCAGCGCCCAGCGTGCTCTCCGCCCTCGCCGCAGGGCGGCTGCCCGTGCTGACTGCCGTCGTGCGGTTGCTCCCGACCGGCTGGGCGCCGACGGCCGTCACCCTCGCGGCGAACGGCATCATCGGCGCGTCCCTCGGAGTGCTCGCCCTCCTCCTGGTGCTCAGTGTCGCACTGTTCGCCGCGTGGCCGGCGGTGCTGCGCAGGCGCATGGAGTCGGCAGGCGGCGCTCCCCGACGTCGTCGGACACGGTCGAGCAGCCGCAGGATTCTCTCGAACGGCCCTGTCACGGCCGTCGCCGCGCGAGAGCTGCGGCTCTGGATCCGCGATCCGATCCGCGCGGGCTTTCTCGTGATCGCGTTCGTGGTGGGGCTGGGCGCGTGCGCCGTTCCGTTGTTCGCGCGTGGTTCGGCTGTGCTGCTGCCGTTCGTCGGCCCCGGCACCGCGATCATCGCCGCGGCGATGGCCGGAAACTCGTACGGCTTCGACGGTCCCGTGCTGGGCCTCACGCTCACCGCACCCGGCAGCGAGACCGCAGAGGTGCGCGGACGACAGCTGGCCTGGCTGCTTCTCGTCGGACCGTACGCCGTGCTGCTGACCGCCGCCGGGCTTCTCCTCGCCAGCAGCGGGAACGAGTGGGTATGGGTCGTCGCGATCACGGCTGCCGTACTCGGTGGCGGCGCCGGAGCCGGTGCGCTGGTCTCCACCATCGCGCCTCAACCGCTGGACGAGGGCGGGGGCCCGACGCCGGCATGGACTCTCAAGATCTACGCCACGCTCATCCTCACCGCTCTGCTCACCGCCCCCGGGATCGTGCTGCTCATCGTCGGCGGCGCCACCGGCACGTCCTGGCTCGACTGGGCTGCCATCGCGCTCTCTGCGGTCGTCGGGGTCGGGTCTGCGGCGCTGCTCGGGAACGCTGCCATCCACCGTCTGGTCCGGAACGGCCCGGAGATGCTCGAGGCGCTCAGCGGCTCTACGAGCAGAGGATGACCCGACTCACTCCCCACCACCATCGAGTCGTCAGTGAGACGACGGCAGAGGATCGAGTCGTCACTCGGACGGCGAGAAAGGAAGGACAACGACAATGCAGACAGATCAGCGGGCAACGACCGGACGAACGGACACGGTTCAGGGTGGGCGTGCCCACCCTGACGAGGCACGTCGCGACGGATCAAGCGCCCTCTACGGCACGAGCCTGCCGCGGGCGCTGACGCGGTTCGTCACGAGGTACTTCGTGTTCTCCGGCCGGGCGAGCCGTTCGGAGTTCTGGTGGTGGTTCCTCAGCTTCGCCGTGGTGAGCGTGGTGCTGTCCTTCGTGAACAAGGCGATGGTGCCCCCGGTTCAGAGCGCCGACGCCGGCGCGATACTCGGCTATGCCGTGCAGGTGTCGACGCTCCAGCTGATCTGGGCCCTGGTCAACTTCATCGGCGCAGCATCTCTCACGATTCGCCGCCTGCACGATGCGGGGATCTCGGGCTGGTGGTGGTTCATCCAGCTGGTTCCGGGCCCGGGCCAGATCGCGATGGTGGTGCTGGTTGCGCTCCCCGAGCGGGCATCCGGCGCCCGTTTCGAGCGCCTGCAGTCATCGGAGACCCCTCGCCGTGGCAGCACGCTCACTCCCACACGCTAGGCGCCTCGGCGCGCGTCGACGGCAGCCGCACGTCGTCGCCCCAGCGCAGCAGCCATTCAGGCAGCTCGAGGTCTTTCGGCGTCGGGCCAACGGCATCCAGAATCTCGGAGACCGGAACGGTGCCGCCTGCACGCTTGAGAAACCGCGCCTTGATGAACGCCTCGGCGTAGATCTCGCCGTTCACGACCGCACGGTGCTGCATGTACGCGGCCTTCTCGTCGAAGCCGATGATGCGGGACTCGACGGTGAACTTCTGCCACAGCTGGAGCGACTTGCGGAACGTGATGGTCTCCGACGCCACCACCGGGTACCAACCACGGTCGGCGAAGATCTGCCACACCCCGCTGCGCCGAATGAGGTCGAACCGCCCGATGTCGAAGATCGACAGGTACACCCCGTTGTTCATGTGGCGCAGGATGTCCAGATCGGTCGGCAGCACGCGCAGCTTCGTCGACACCACGTCGTAGTGCCCGACACGCTTGCCGAAACGAGAGATCCAGGCGTGCAGGATCGTGCGGAAGAGCATGTGCATTCCGCCAGGCTAGGCGTCGCGGCCGTGGAGCAGCGATCCGTGTGTCGAACCTCGACAATCGCCGGCCTCGGCGGCCATGCCGCAGCGCAACAACTGCACAGCGCCCGCAGCTGCACCCACGTCGCAACCGCGCCAGCTCTCGGTTGTCGCGCCAGAAAAGCTGGCGCAATAGCCACAAGCTGGCGCGGTTAACAGGACCGGTAGGAACGCGGTTAACAGGGCCGGTAGGAACGCGGTTACCAAGACAGGCAGGAGAGAGAGCGAACGGATCGCGGCCCGATGCGCCGCTGGGCTACGCGAGGTGGCGTTCGGCCGGACCGTTGTACTGCGAGAGCGGGCGGATCAACGCGTTCGAGCTGAGCTGCTCGATGATGTGCGCGGTCCATCCGCTCACTCGCGCCGCCGCGAAGAGCGGAGTGAAGGTCTGGGTGTCGAAGCCCATGAGGTTGTAGGCCGGGCCGCTGGGGTAGTCGAGGTTGGGCTTGATGCCCTTGCGGGTCTCCATCGCCTGCTCGAGAGCCGTGTAGAGGTCGAGCACGTCGGGGCGGTCGTAGTGCTCGACGAGCGTTTCGAGGGATGCGCGCATCGTCGGCACGCGCGAATCGCCGTTCTTGTACACACGGTGGCCGAACCCCATGATCTTGCGCTTGCTCGCGAGCGCGTCGTCGAGCCACGCCTCGGCCTTGTCGGCCGAGCCGATCTCCTCGAAGGCGACCATCACGGCCTCGTTGGCGCCACCGTGCAGGGGACCCTTGAGCGCGCCGATCGCGCCGGTCACTGCGCTGTACACATCCGAGAGCGTCGAGGCGATGACCCGCGCGGTGAACGTGGAGGCGTTGAACGAGTGCTCGGCGTAGAGCACCAACGAGACCCGGAACGCGTCGACGACGACGGCATCAGGAACCTCGCCGAATGTCATGTGCAGGAAATTGCTGGAGTAGTCGAGGTCGTCGCGCGGGGCGACGTAGGGCAGGCCGTGGCGACGGCGCTGGTCGTAGGCCACGATCGCCGGCAGCTGCGCGAGGAGCCGCAGCGCCTTCGGATAGACGACGGCGAACGGGTCGGCGAGCGCACCGAACTCGCTGTCGGCATCGTCGGCGCCGATCACGCTCACGGCGGTGCGCAGCACGTCCATCGGGTGGGCGGTGGTCGGGATGTCGTCGATCGCCCTGCGCACGTTGGGCGCCAGGTCGCGCTGCCCGCGCTCCAGCGCCTCGAACGCCTCGAGGTCGTCGTCACCGGGCAGCTCGCCGTGCCAGAGCAGGTAGGCGACCTCCTCGAACGAGCAGCGCGCCGCGAGCTCCTGCACCGGATACCCCCGGTACAGCAACGAGTTCGTCTCGGGGTTGACGCTGGAGATGGCCGTGGTGTCGACGACGACGCCCGCCAGTCCCTTGCGAATCTCGGGGTTCTGCTCGCTCATGGTGCTCCTTCGCTCCGGTCAGGCCAGTCTGTCATGCGCGATCTGTCGCAGGTGAGGCGGGATGCACCACTTCGGCGGCGGAGAAGGGCGGAATGCGGCGAAGCCCCTCCGCCGGTTCAGGAGGACCCGAAGGTCCGTCTCGAAACCAGGCCCCGTGCGGTCGTACGGGTTTCGAGACGCGCGCGGCAGAGCCGCGAGCTCCTCAACCCACGGGACAGGGTACGGCACGCCTGGCAGGGACGGGCGTGCACAACGACACAGGGACCGGCGCCATCTCCGCAGCGCAACACGCCCCACGTCGCGGCGGCGCGTACACCGCGACAAACCCGACCATCCACCCAGTCGACAGCGGCGCGCCGGGCAAGGACCGGCGCCACCCCCGCAGCGCAACACGCCCCACGTCGCGGCGGCGCGTACGCCGCGACAAACCCGACCATCCACCCAGTCGACAGCGGCGCGCCGGGCGGGGACCGGCGCGCAGGACAACTCAGAACAGCCCGCGCGGGCTCTCCACCGACGCGAGCACCCCGTGGCGGGCGGTGAGGCTCAGCCCCGGCAGTTCCTCTGCGGTGAGCTCGGGAAGCCGCTGCGCGACATCCAGGAACCGCTCGATCTCGACCGCCTCGAGCACATCGGCCGCCAGCGTGCGGAACTTGTTCACGTAGTCGTCGCGACCGAAGGGCCTGGCGCCCTGCGGGTGGGCATCGGCCACGGCGATCTCCTCGACGACCTTGGAGCCGTCGTTCATGGTGATCTCGATGCGGCCGCCGAAGGCCTGCTCCTTCGGGTCGAGCGAGTGGTAGCGGCGCGTCCACTCCTCGTCCTCCTGCGTGGTGACCTTGCGCCAGAGCGCCACGGTGTCGGGGCGCGACGCGCGCTCGGGGGCATAGGACTTCACGTGATCCCATTCGCCGTCTTGCAGCGCGACCGTGAAGATGTACGGGATCGAGTGATCGAGCGTCTCGCGGGACGCGTTCGGGTCATACTTCTGCGGGTCGCCCGCGCCGGATCCGATCACGAAGTGCGTGTGGTGCGAGGTGTGCAGCACGATCGACGCGATGCGGTCGGGGTCGTCGAAGATGATCGGGTACTCGTTGTGCAGCTTGCGCGCGAGGTCGATCCACGCCTGAGCCTGGTATTCGGCCGAGTGCTCCTTGGTGAACGAGTCGAGGATGGCCCGCTTCGGCTCTCCGAGGTCGGGCAGCGACACGTCGTAGACCGCGTCGGCTCCGTCGAGCAGCCACGCGATCACGCCGTCTTCGCCCTCGTAGATCGGGGTCGGGCTGGTCTCGCCGCGCATGGCGCGGTCGACCGACTCGACGGCCATCTTGCCCGCGAAGGCCGGCGCGAACGCCTTCCAGCTGGAGATCTCGCCCTTGCGCGACTGGCGCGTTGCGGTGGTGGTGTGCAGCGCCCGGCCGATCGCCTGGAAGATGGTCTCCGGCTCGAGCCCGAGCAGCGTGCCGATGCCTGCTGCCGCGGACGGGCCCAGGTGCGCGACGTGGTCGATCTTGTGCGCGTGCAGGCTGATCGCCCTGGCGAGGTCGATCTGGATCTCGTACCCGGTGGCGATGCCGCGCACGACGTCGCGCCCTGTCAGGCCGCGTTCCGTGGCGAGGTGCTGCGCGACGGCCACGACGGGCGGGATGTTGTCGCCGGGATGCGAGTACTCGGCCGCGAGGAACGTGTCGTGGTAGTCGAGCTCGCGCACGGCCACGCCGTTCGCCCAGGCCGCCCATTCCACGCTCACCCGGCGCGCGGCATCCGTGCCGAAAACGCTCGAACCGCTGCCGCCGACCGAGACCGGGTGCGCCAGTGCCTGCGCCCGGGCCGCGGCGACCGGATGCCGCAGCAACGACGCAGCCGCGACCGCCGCGTTGTCGATGACCCGGTTGACGACCATGTCGGTCACCTCTGGCGTGACCTCCACCTGGTCGGCCGCGACCCCGGCGATCTTGAAGGCCAGCTGCTCGTCGCGGGGGAGGTTCTCATCGCTGCGGTGCGTACGTACGTGCGTGATGTTCACTCGATCGAACCTACCTGGCATCCTTGGTGAATGCCGCCCACCGCCACCCTTGCCGCGTTCGCGTTCGCGTCGTTCGCCATCATCGTGATCCCGGGTCCGAGCGTGCTCTTCGCCGTGGGTCGCTCGATCTCGTTCGGACGACGCGCCGGACTGCTGAGTGTCGCGGGCAACGCGCTGGCGATCATTCCGATCGTGGCGGCCGTCGCGCTGGGGCTCGGCTTCATCGTGGCGCAGTCGGTGGTGCTGTTCACCGCGATCAAGCTCGCCGGTGCGGTCTACATCGTCTACCTGGGCGTCCAGGCCATTCGTCACCGCAAAGACGGCAGCATGGAGGCCGCGGCCGATGCTCCGCCCCGCTCGACGTTCCGCATGCTCGGCGAAGGCTTTCTGGTGGGCATCAGCAACCCGAAGCTGCTGGTGTTCTTCGTGGCCGTGCTGCCGCAGTTCGTGAACTTCCACGCCGGGGCGATCCCGTTGCAGATGATGGTGCTCGGCGTCGTGTTCTTTCTGATCGCGCTCCTGTCGGACAGCACGTGGGCCATTCTCGCCGGCCTCGCACGCGGCTGGTTCGCGAAGTCGCCGAAGCGCGCGGAGCGGCTGTCGGCCACCGGGGGCGTCATGCTCATCGGGCTCGGTGGTGTGCTGGCCCTCACCGGCAACAAGGGGTGACGCGTACGGCCGGCGCTCGATGCGGGGCCGACACCCCGATCGATCAACTCCCGATGCGCGCCGGGTCGATGCGATAGAAGTGCGCGGCGGTGCGGCCGAGCATCCACTCCCTGTCGGTGTCGTCGAGCGCGCCGAACAACGGGATGAGCCCGTTCCACACACGCGTGTAGCCGCCGGCGAGCACGGAGATCGGCCAGTCGCCGCCGTACATCAGCCGCTGCACGCCGAACAGCTCGAGCGCACGGTCGACGAACGGCCGAATCTGCTCGGTGGTCCACGCTGCGGGGTCGTGCGTGGCCGAGTAGAGCCCGCTCACCTTCGCGTACACGCGCGGATTCTCCGCCGCAACCGCCATCAGCCGATCCCACGGCTGAGTCGCGTCGAGCCCGATCGGCGGCTTCGCGAGATGGTCGATGACCATGCGCAAGCCCGGATGCCGCTCGGAGATGATCGGCACCAGTTCCAGGTGACGCGGCAGCACGGCCACCAGGTCGAACGGCACGTCGCGCTGTTCGAGCACGGCGAGCGCCTCGTCCACTTCCGGGCGCAGCAGCCAGTCGGGGTCGGGGTTGTCGTGGATGAGGTTGCGAACGCCCACCATGAGCGAGTCGGAAGACCAGGCATCCAGGGTCGCCGCCGTGCCCTCCGCGTCGTCGAGGGGCGCGAACCCGACGATGCCGACGACCTGAGGATGCTCCGCCGCCGAGTCGCGCATCACCCGGGTGTCCTCGGGGTTGTCTGCCGCCTGCACTTGGATCGTGTAATCGACCCCGGCGGTCCGCAACTCGGGCAGCAGCTCGTCGAGTGCCATCGGCCCGTCGATGGGTGCGGATTCCGGTCCCAGCCAGTCGTAGGATGCGCGCCGCGGGTCCCACACGTGCTGGTGCGCGTCGATCACGGGAAAGGTCAACTCATCGCCTCCACGGTTCTGCTGCGTTTCACCCAGTCCCGGATGCCGATCAGCACCAGCACGAAGAAGATGCCGTAGACGATTCCCGAGAAATACAGCCCGGAATGCACGGCAAGCGGAACACCGACCACATCGACGGCGATCCAGACGAACCAGAACTCGACCCAGCGTCTGCCCTGGGCGACCATCGCGATCAGCGTGCCGACGAAGATCCAGGCGTCGCAGGCCACCAGCCACCACGGCGCCCCCGGATAGAACGAGAGGTTCGTCGCCTTGAGCAGCAACGTGACGAGGGCGGTGCCCACGAGCATCCCCGCGATCAGCACGGCGCGCATGCGCCACGACGCCCAGCGCACCTGCACCTCGCCCTGATCGTGCTTGTTGCGCCCCCACATGGCCCAGCCCCAGCCGGCCACGACGATGATGATCACCTGTCTGCCTGCGTTGCCGAGCAAGTGCACGTTGAGGCTCGCGATGAGCAGGAAGACCGAGCCCAGGATCTGCACCGGCCACGCGACGACCCAGCGCTTGAGCGCCAGCACCACCGTGGCGAGCGCCAGCACGTTGCCGATGAAGTCGGACCAGTAGACGGGCAGCCCGAACAGGCTGAACTGCGTGTTCAGCCAGTCGAAGGCGCCGAGCCAGTCGGAAGTGTTCGCATGCATACGAAGGAACATTGTCGCGGATGCTCCCCGCATACTGCAGCACAAGAACGCCCGAGAGCGCCCCTGAAAAGGGTGCTCTCGGGCGTCTCAGCGTGGTGTGCCTCAGCCCACCACAGCGTTGGCGGCGGTGTTGGCCGACTTGAGCCCTTGTGCCACGGGAACCTGGCCGAGGAAGACGGAGTTGATGAACGGTCCGGCCGCCGTGGAGGCGGCGTTGTAGTTGGCTCCGATGGGTGCCGGGATGGTCGGGTTCTCCTTGATGACGTCGAAGAACGGCGAGACGTCGACGTCCTTGCCCTTCCAGTAGTCGAAGTAGACCTGCTGTGCCGCGGTCACCGCGGGAAGGTTGGCGCCGGAAGCGCCGATGGGGGAATTGCCTTCCTTCGTGGCGATCCACTTCAACACCTTCTCGGTGGCGGCCAAGTGGCTCGACTTGGCGTTGCCGACCGCCGCGATGCCGTTGCTGACGCTGACCGCGCCGGCCGGACCCGCTGGCTGCATCACGACGCCCCAGTGGAACTTGACGGCACTCTGCACGTTCGCGAGGTTGTAGAGGCCGGACTGGAAGAGCGCCTCCTTGCCTTGCGTGAATGCATCGAGTGTGAAGTTGCCGTTGGTGTTCGTGTCGGCGGCGCTCGGCGCCACGTGGTACTTGTTGATCAGGTCGACGATGTACTGCACGGCCTCCACTGTCTTCGGGTTGGTGAAGGTGAACTTGCCGTCCTTCGTCTGGTACGTGCCGCCGTTGGAACCCACGAAGGGCAGGAACTGCGCCTGGAGGTCCTGCGAGGCTCCGTAGCCGTACTGAGCGAGGCTGCTGCCGTTGAACCCGGCCTGGTCGGCCGTCTTGCCCGAGGAATCCTTGGTCAGCTTCTTCGCGACCGAGAGCAGGGTGTCGCCGCCGCCGTCTGGGCTCCACGTGAGCTTCGAGATGTCGCTCTCGCTGAGCCCCGCTGCCTTGAGAAGGTCCTCGTTGTAGTAGAGCGCGATTCCACCGTCGGAGGTCTGCGGAACGCCCCACAGACTGCCGTCCTGGGTGAACTGGTCGACGACGCCGGACACCCAGGTCTTCTTCACCGTGGAGAAGTCGCTCCCGTACATCTTGTTGATGTCGATGAGATCACCATTGGATGCGTAGCTGTTGTACGAGGAGCCGTTGATCCAGAAGATGTCGTCCGCGCTTCCACCCGCGATGTCGGTGCGCAACTTGGTGAAGTAGTTCGCCCAGGGAACGACATCGACCTTCACGGTGATGTCGGGATTCTTCTTGTGGAACTCCGCGAACGACGTCTTGTAGGCGGCAGCGGCGTTCGTGTCCCAGGTGCGGAATGACACAGTGACTTTGCCGCCGCTGTCTCCGGATGACGGCGTCCCCGACGAGCATCCGGCCAATGCGGCCAATGCCACGGATGCGACGGCCGCGGCGAGCACGGTACGTGAGCGTTTCATGCTGTTCAACCTCTTCTTGTCATTGATGGGAACTGTTGTCTCTTGGCGGGACCGACAGTGGGGTGATATGCCGCATCAGCGGAATCCGGTGATCGAGATCGACTCGACGATCTTGCGATTGAAGACGAGGAACATGACGATCAGCGGCGCCATCGCGAAGGTGGTCGCCGCCATGACCAGGGTCCAATTGCCGTTGTACTGGCTCTGCATGCTCGCGGTCGCGACGGTGACGACGCTCCAGGTGTTGCCGCTGGTGACGATGAGCGGCCACATGAAGTTGTTCCAGTGACTGACGATCGTGATCATGCCGAGAGTGACGATGATCGGGCGAGAGAGCGGCACGATGATTCGAACGAGGATGCGCCATGTGCCCGCACCGTCGATGCGGGCGGCGTCGACGAGTTCCTGAGGTATGCCGCGGAAATACTCGCGCAGCAGGAATATCGCGTACGGCGATCCGAAGAGGTACGGCAGCACGATGCCCCAGAACGTGTTCCGCAGACCCGCATCCGTCATCATCAGATAGAGCGGAACCACGGTGACCACCGTCGGCACCATGAGGGTGGCGACATAGAGCCAGAACAGCAGGTCGCGGCCGGGGAACTCCAACCGCGCGAACGCATACGCGGCCAGGATCGAGAACACCAGCTGGCCGACCAGAACGACCGCCACGTAGGCGACGGTGACGAGGACGGCGTGACCGAAGTCGACGATGCTGTCCGGGGAGAAGAGCGCCGCATAGTTCGATCCGGTCACCGGACTCGGAAGTGCCAACGGCGACTGCGTGGCCAATTGCTGCGGCGTCTTCAGCGATGTCATCACGCTGAGGAAGAAGGGCCCGAGCGTGGTCAGCGCTCCGACGACAAGGATCGCGTAGCTGCCGAGTGCGACCAGAACCCGTGGGGTTCGGGATGCGGATGCCGGTCGGCGCGGCTCGGCATCCGGCCCGTGCGAATCGCCGGGACGCGAACGCCGAGTGGCGGCGACTTCAGCTGAGGTCATAGGTGATCCTCCTGCGGAAGTAGAGCTGTTGGGCGAGAGTGACGACGACCAGGATGACGAAGAGCACAAGGGCCGTCACCGCGGCCTGACCGAGATCGAACGCCGTGAAAGCCTTCTGGTAGATGCGATACGCCAGCACGTTCGTCGCGTTCATCGGTCCGCCCTGCGTGAGCGAATAGATGGTGTCGAACGCCTGCATCGCCCCGATGATCGACGTGACGAGCACGAAGAACATGGTCGGTCGCAGCAGCGGGAGCTTGATGGTGAAGAAGATGCGCGCGGCGCCGGCTCCGTCCACGCGAGCGGCCTCGACGACGGCGTCCGGAATGACCGCGAGCCCCGCCATGAAGAACAACGACACGTAGCCGACCTGCGACCAGACCGACACCGTGACGACGCAGAGCAGTGCGAGCACCGGCGAGGTCAGCCACGAGGTGTGGGTGCCGAGGATCGTATTGAGCGCACCGCCCGTCGGCTGGAAGATGGCGTTCCACACCACGCCGAGAGCGAGCGGTGCGCACACCCACGGAATGACGAAGATCACCCGGAAGACGCCGGAGCCGGGCAGCCGCTGCGTGAGAAGCACGGCGACGAGGATGCCCAGAACGAGCTGCAGCACGACGACGAGCACCGAGAACACCACGGTGACGAGCAGAGACTGAGCGAAGGACGGATCGGTGAAGACCGCGGCCCAGTTCTTCAGACCCGCGAACCTCGCCGGGCCGATCAGATCCCATTGCTGAAAGCTCAGCCAGACGACGACGACGATCGGTACGAGGAGAAAGACCACGACGCCGAACAAGCTCGGCGCCAAGAGCGCGTATCCGAGCACGGCAGATGAGCCACGGCGCTTCGTGTGGGGTGCCAGTGCAGCAGTCATGCTCACTCCCGGTCAGACGGCTACTGCCGATCAGGTGATGCGCGACCAATACTGCACACACTTGATTGATTCTGCAATAGATCAGATCGAAGCGCTTTCACGCCTTGATGTCCGCAATCCTGCCGTTCTCGCGGCGAAATCACCACTCGGACAGTCATAGGTCGAAACAATTCTGATCGATCTTGTCCAAGATTGATTGAGTTTGCTAACGTCGTCGCCATGAGTGCTGGCGGCGAGAAGGAGACCACGGTGGCGCAAGAACCTCGCCGCGTTCTGGTGGTCGCGGCCCACCCGGACGACATCGACGTCAACGCCGGAGGAACGCTGCGGCGCTGGGCGGTGGCGGGCGACGAGATCGCGTACCTGATCGTCACCTCGGGCGATGCCGGTCAGTTCGACGGCGCGCCCCGCGGTGACGTCATGACCGCCCGGCGTGCCGAGCAGCGTGCCGCTGCCGACATCACCGGGGTGCACGACGTGCGATTCCTCGACGGCTACCGCGATGGCGACGTGCAAGCGTGCACCGAGCTTGTGAAGGACATCGTGCGCGTGATCAGACAAGTTCGCCCGCACGTGGTGATGACGCTCAGCCCCGAGCGTCGCTGGGACCGCCCGTCGCAATATCATCCCGATCATCTCGCGGTGGGCGAGGCAACCGTGCGCGCCGTCTATCCGGCGGCCGGGAACCCGCACGCCTTCCCCGATCTGTCGCAGGAGAGCCTGCGCGAGTGGGATATCGACGAGCTCTGGATCCAAGACCCACCGCATCCGAACCACGCAGAGGACGTGAGTGACGTCGTCGCGGACAAATACGCCGCGGTGCTCGCGCACAACAGCCAGTTCCCCCGGTCCGACGAGGCCGAGAACGCGCTGAGCGAGCGCATGCGACGGGATGCCGTCTCCTTCGGCTTGCCCGATGGAGCGCTGGCAGAGCTGTTCCTCCGCGTGTCCCTCTGACTCTGTTCCTGAAGGGGATTTCCACCATGCGCATCACACTCATCGGCGGGGGCGGCTTCCGCACGCCGTACATCTACCACGAGCTGCTTCGCGACGATGAGCCGCTCGCTGACGAGCTGGTGCTCTTCGACACCGATGAAGACAGGCTGCGGGCGATCGGCGCCGTGCTCGCCGGGTATTCGACCGGGCATCTCCTGCCGCGCGTCACCACGACGACAGATCTGCCGACAGCACTGCGCGGTGCGGACGTCGTGCTCACCGCGGTGCGCGTCGGTGGCCTGGCACACCGCGCCGCGGACGAGCGGATCGCCTCGTCGTTGGGCCTGATCGGACAGGAGACCACCGGAGCGGGCGGAATCGCGTACGCGATCCGCACCGTGCCTGTCATGGTCGAATATGCGCGTCGCATCGCGGAATTCGCCCCGCGAGCCCTTGTCGTGAATTTCACCAACCCTGCCGGAATCATCACCGAGGCCATGCGCTCTGTGCTGGGCGACCGCGTCGTCGGTGTCTGCGACACGCCGTCTTCTCTGGTCAGGCGTGTCGCCGAGGCACTCGGCGTCGATCCGGCGACGCATCGGCCCGACTACATCGGACTGAACCACCTCGGCTGGCTTCGTGCCTATCGATCTGCGACGGGCGAAGATCTGCTCCCCGGCCTCATCGCCGACGACGCACGACTGTCGGAGTTGGAGGAGTCGAAAGTGTTCGGCGCCCGCTGGATTCGGGCGCTCGGCGCAGTGCCGAACGAGTATCTGCACTACTACTACGACGCGCGTGAGGCGCGCGACGGCATCCGCGACGACGCGCCGACCAGGGGCGAGTCACTCATCGAGAGTCAAGGCAGGCTGTTCGAGGCGCTGAAGAAGCATCCCGAAGAAGGCTCCCGCCTGTGGTTGGACGCCGTGCGGCAACGCAACGCGACGTACATGGCCGATGCTCGGGACGGGACCTTGCGCGAACAGTCCGGCGACGACGACTCCGTCTTCGCCGAAGGATACGCCGGCGTCGCTCTCGACCTCGTGCGTGCCATGAGACGCGGATCGGGCGCCACCATGATCCTCAATGTGGCCAACGGCACGACCATCTCTGGTCTGCCGGCAGACGCCGTCGTCGAGGTGACGGCGGTGGTCGACGGCGCAGGGATCGCGCCTCTGAGCACCGCGGCCCCCACCCAGCACCAGCTGGGGCTTCTGCAGCAGGTGAAGTCGGTGGAACGGCTCGCCATCCAGGCAGCGATGACGGGCGATCGGGAAGCCGCCTTCGCTGCCTTCGCGGGGCATCCGCTCGTGGACTCCTTGCGTGTGGCGGAACGCCTGCTGGCCGCCTACGAGGAGCAGATCCCGGAGTTCGCCCACGTGTTCGACGGCCGCTGAGCGAGATGCGCCTCGTTCGGGAGTCGCGAGTCACCGGCAGGGCGCGGCGCCTCCCGTCATCACACGGTGATGACGCGGACGCCCTTGCGCTCGAAGGGAACCAGATAGGCCGGGTCCGTGACCTTCGACGTCACGACGACGTCGACGTCGGATGCCTCGCAGATGACGCTCATGCCGGTTCCCGGAAACTTGCGCTCGGCCGCGAGCAGCACCACCTTGTCGCTGGAGGCGATCATCTGCTTCTTGACCGCCACCTCGACAGGTGTCGTGTCGCGTACGACGCCCGTCACCGCGATCCCGCTCGTGCCGAGGAACACCGTGTCGGCGTGCAGTTGTGCCATCGCGTTCTCTGCGAGGAAGCCGACTGTCGACAGATAGTTGCGCCGAACCGAGCCTCCGATCAGCACCAGTTCCGTCGGCGCGGCGTCGCGCAGCACTTCATAGGCCGCCAGATTGCTGGTGATGACCGTGATCGCGCGGCCGGAGAGCAGCCGAGCGAGTTCGAGCACCGTCGAGCCGATGTCGAGGATCACGACATCGCCGTCGGAGACCAGATCGGCTGCGGCTCGAGCGATCTTCGTCTTCTGCGGACGATCCGTCGAATCGGAGAAGGCGAACGGTTCCTCGACAGTGCCCAACGCCAAAGCGCCGCCGTACACCCTGGCGATTCGGCCCTCGGCGGCGAGCTGGTCGACGTCACGCCGCGCCGTCGCCTCGCTCACCCCGATCTCCGCGGCGATCTCGGCGAGCGGCACCGACCCGCGACGGGTGACCATCGAGGCGATCTCGTCGCGCCGCCGAGCCGGAAGCATGTCGTAAGGCTACAGGCGAGACGGCCTCGTCCCACCGGTATCTGCTCGAGTCTGCCCCATCTTGAAGGAGAGTGATCGAGAGTGCACACTGACGGGATGACTCCCTCCGAGCAGGAACCCGCTCGGACCCTGCCCGAATTCGATGCGTTCGTGGTCGGACCTGTCTTCATCGACATCGTCTTGGCGGGGCTCGACCATGCCCCGGTCCTGGGCACCGAATCGTGGGCGCGCAGCATGGGCACGTGCCCTGGCGGCATCGCCAACATCGCGGTCGCGCTCAGCCGACTCGGACTCAACACGTCCCTGGCGACGGCGTTCGGCGACGATGCGTACGGTGACTTCTGTCGCGAAAGCCTCGAGCTCGGCGAGGGGATCGACCTCAGCCGCTCCGTGCGCATGACAGGCAAGCACACGCCCCTCACCATCTCGCTCGCGTACGACAGCGACCGCACGATGGTGTCGCACGGCCACCTGCACGAGCACCCGGGCATCAGCATCGATGCGGTCCCTCGCGCTGCCGTCGCCTTCGCGTCGATAGGCGGCGACCAGAACACGGCTTGGCTCGCCGCGGCCAAGGCCAACGGTGCGCGCGTCGTGGTCACCTCCGGATGGCAGCCCGACGGGGAGTGGGATCTGGATCGGCTCGGCGATCTTTCCCTGGCCGACGTGTTCATCGTCAACGGCCCGGAAGCCCTCGCCTGGACGGGAACGACCCGTCTCGAAGACGCGGCGCTGGCCCTGGCGGAACGCGTCCCTCTCCCCGTCGTCACACGGGGATCGCGCGGCGCGATCGCGGTGGACCGCGAAGCTGTCGATGCCGAGCATCGAATCGTCGACGTGGGCGGGATCGACATCGAGCCGGTCGATCCCACCGGAGCGGGAGACGTCTTCGCTGCCGGCCTCGCCGCAGGGCTCGTGTGGTCGTTGACGATCGAGCAGTCTCTGGTGCTGGCCACCGTTGCGGCGGGGCTTTCCGTCGAAGACATCGGCGGTTCGTTTTCGGCGCCATCGCTCGAGGGCATCGCGCAGTGGTACCGCGACTCTGCGCGAGAACACGATGCGGCATTCGCGGAGCGCTACGGCTTCCTCGATGAACTGCACAGCACGTGGGGCCGGCAGCGCCGGCCGCGACGTGCCATCCCCACGATCGGCTTCCGCGCCTGAGGTCTCTAGCCCGGGAGGCGGCCCAGGCCGTCCGCGACGGGGATGGCGGCGAGCAGGCGGCGGGTGTAGGCATCCTTCGGCCGTGCCCAGACCTCCTCCGCGGTGCCGAGCTCGACCACCTTTCCCGCGCTCATCACGGCGATGCGGTCGGCGATCATGCGCACGATCGACAGATCGTGACTGATGAACAGGAGCGACGTGTTGCGTTTGGCGGCGACGTCGCGCATGAGCGTCGCGACGCGCGCCTGCAGCGACGCGTCGAGCGACGCGATCGGCTCGTCTCCGATGAGCACGTCGGGCATCGCGCCGAGCGCTCTGGCGATGGCGATGCGCTGGCGCTGACCGCCGGAGAACTCGTGCGGGTAGCGCTGCGCGGCATCCTCGTCGAGACCGACGTCTGCCAGAAGCTCCGCCAGCTTCGGTGCCGTTCCACCGGCGGCCCGGCGACCGTCTTCGATCTGGCTGCCCACCCGGCGCCGCGGGTTGAGCGACGCGTACGGATTCTGGAACACCATCTGGATGCGCCGCAGCGCGCGAGGTCGCGACCGCATGCCGAGCCGCGTGACGGGTTCGTCTCCGAAGCGGATGGATCCGCCGGCGAGCGGCTCCAACCCGCACACGGCGCGGGCGAGCGTGGACTTGCCGCAGCCGGACTCCCCCACCAACCCGAGCACCTCGCCTGGCGCGAGCGTGAGGCTCACGCCGTCGACCGCGCGCAGCTCGGTGCGACCCGGCTGCTTGTACGTGACTGCGACATCGTCGATGACGAGCTCAGCGGGCATCGGCGGCCTCCTCGTCGTCGGTGCGCGCGCCCGGTGGCGGCGTCTTCGGAAGCGACTCGATGAGCGAGCGCGTGTAGTCGCTTCGCGGTTCCTGGATGACCTGGCGGCGGTCGCCGTGCTCGACGATCTCGCCATCGTGCATCACGGCGATCGTGTCGGCCACCGCCGACATCACGCCGAGGTCGTGCGTGACCAGCAGCACGGCGAGCCCGAGGTCGTCGCACAGCTCGCGCAGCAGGCGCAGCACGCCGGCCTGCACCGTGACATCGAGCGCCGTGGTCGGCTCGTCGGCGATGAGCACGCCGGGGTCGCACGCGATGGCGGAGGCGATCGCCACGCGCTGCAGCTGGCCGCCGGAGAACTGGTGCGGATACCGGTCGAGCGCTGCGCGGGCGTTCGGCACCTTGACGCGCTCGAGCAGCTCGACCGCACGGTCGCGGGCATCCTTCTTCGAGAGGTCGAGGTGGTAACGCATGTGATCGGTGAGCTGGCCGCCGATGGAGATCATCGGATGCAGGCTCGCGGTCGGGTCCTGGAACACCATCGCGATCTCACGACCGCGCACCCGGTTGAGCGCCTTCGAGCGCAGCGCCAGAAGGTTCGGCACGTCGACCCGCTCTCCCTGCAGCGCGATCGTGCCGCCCATCAACGACCCTGGCGGCTGCAGGCCGCAGGCCGCGAGCCCCGTCATGGTCTTGCCGGAGCCCGACTCGCCGGCGAGGCCCGTCACGGTGCCGGTCGGCACGTCGAGATCGATGCCGCGCAGAATGCGCTTGTCGCCCTGCTTGCTGCGGATCGACAGCGTGAGTCCGCGGATCGTCAGCCCGGTCTGACCCGTCATACCGACACCCCCGAGACCGCCTCGGCGGTGCGCGGATCGAGGGCGTCGCGCAGCGCGTCGCCGATGAAGTTGAAGGCGACGACCACCGAGAAGATGGCGAGGCCCGGGAAGGTCGCCAGCCACCAGTCGCTGAAGTTCTGCACGCCGTCGGAGACCATGGCACCCCACTCCGGAGTGGGCGGCACCGCGCCCAGCCCCAGGAACGACAGCCCGCTGAGCAGCAGGATGGCGTTGCCGAAGTCGAGCGTGGCGAGCACGAAGACCGGCGCCATCACGTTGGGGGCGACGTCCCGGCCGAGGGAGCGGAACACGCCGGCACCGAGCAGCCGCCCGGCGACCACGTACTCCTGCTGGCGCGCGCCGAGCACGAGCGACCGTGTGACGCGGGCGTAGTTCGGCCACGACACGATGAGCAGCGCGACCACGGCGTTGAGCAGGCTCGGCCCGAGGGATGCCGCCACGATCATGGCGAGGATGATCGTCGGAAAGGCGAACACGAGGTCGGCGATGCGCATGATGACCTCGTCGACGATCCGACCGAAGTACCCGGCGATCGCCCCGAGTAGCGAACCGATGACCATCGAGCACACCACGAGGATGAGCGACAGCGGCAGCGAGACTCGCGAGCCGTAGAGCACCCTGGAGAGCTCGTCGCGACCGAGCACGTCGGTGCCGAACCAGTGCGCGCCGCTGGGCCCCTGCAGCGGCGTGAAGCTCTGCGCGAGCGGGTTGTACGGCGCGATCAGAGGCGCGAAGATCGCGATCACCAGCCACAGCACCACGATGACGACGCCCACGATCGCCATCGGTCGACGCCACGCGGGCGGCAGCAGCGGCTTGCGGCGACGCTTCCACGGCGGGGTTCGCGTTCCCAGGCCCTCACGGCGATCGGATGCCGCCGCCGCCCCGCCCTCGGGCACGGCGTCTCCCGTCGCGGTCGTCTGCGAGCTCATCGCACCCTCACTCACTTCACCTGCGTCTCCGCTCATCGCACCCTCACCCGAGGATCGATGAACCCGTAGACCACGTCGATCACGAAGTTGATGGCGATGTACACCACGCCCACGATGAGGCCGACGCCCATGATGGCAGGCAGGTCGAGTGTGGTGGCCGCCTTGTAGGCGTACTGGCCGATGCCGCCCCAGTTGAACACCTGCTCGGTGAGCACGGTGCCCGACAGGAGCGATCCGAACGCGAGGCCGACGATCGTGAGGATCGGCAGCAGCGAGCCGCGCAGGATGTATCGGAACACGACGGTGTGCGCCGGCAGCCCCTTGGCGCGGGCCGCCTTCACGTAGTCCTGCGAGAGCACGTCGAGCACTCCGGAGCGTGTGAAGCGCACGAGGAGGCCGACCGTGTAGAGCGTGAGCACCGCGCCGGGCAGGATCAGGTGCGACAGGGCGTCGCCGAAGGTGTCCCACTGGCCGGCGAGCAGCGAGTCGACCGTGTACATGCCTGTGACGTGCGGCGGTGCCGTCGCCGCCGGGGAGAGCCTGCCCGTGCCGGGAGCCCAGCCGAGCAGGTAGAAGAAGACGAAGAAGAACGCGACGGCGAGCCAGAACGTCGGGATCGAGATGCCGATGAGGCTGAAGACGCGGATGATCTGGTCGGAGAACCGGTTGTGCCGCAGCGCGGCGATGAGGCCGAGGCCCAGGCCGATGATGATCGAGAAGACGATCACGAAGAGGGCGAGCTCGATCGTCGCGGGGAACGCGACACCGAGGTCCTCGGTCACCGGGTTGTGGGTCTGGGTGGAGGTGCCCAGGTTGCCGCGCAACAGGTTGCCGAGATAGATGAAGTACTGCACCACGACCGGCTTGTCGAAGCCGTGGGCCTCGTTGAACGCCTGAACGACCTTCGGGTCGCTCGCAGCCTTCTCACCCAGCGCGGCGGCGGCGGGGTTCGCGGGCACGAGGTTGGCCAGCACGAACGTGATGACCGTGACACCCCAGAGCAGCAGAACACTGATGCCGAAGCGGATGCCCAGGTAACGCAGCAGCGGATGCGAGCGGCGGCCGGCGCGCGAGACGCCGACCGCCTGCTCGACCTCGCTACTTGATGGCAGCGAGGTCAACGGTCCACACGGGGTTGAGCGGAACGCTCGTGATCGTGTTCGCGGTCACCACGTACTGTCCTGGCTGCACGAGCGGAACGAACGGCCCCGTCGCGTTCATGGCCTTCTGCCACGACTCGAAGGCGGGCACTCGGGCGGCGCCGGATGCGCTCGCGGCGGCGTTGGCGGCATCCGTCACCGTCGCGTCGGCTCCGGCCTTCCAGCCGGCGCGCAGGCCGAGGCTCTGGCCGGGGCTGAACACCAGGTAGTCGGACGGGTCCGGGAAGTCCGGGCCCCAGTACATGATTCCGGACTGCAGGGTGCCGTTGCGGTACGAGTCGAGCACGGTGGCCACCGGGCCGGGGGCGAGCGTCACCTTGATGCCCGCCTCCTGCCACTGCGACTGAAGGGCCTGGGCGAGCGTCTCGAACTGCAGCCCGTCGACGGTGATGTCGTTGGGGTACGAGAACTTCACCGTCTGGCCGTTGTAGCCGCTCTTCGCGAGCGCCGCCTTGGCCGCAGACAGGTCGTAGCTGTTCGTGGAGTCCGGCTTGATCGAGCCCTTGAACATGGAGGGCACGAGGCCGCCTGGCTGCGTCGAGCCCGACCCGGACAACTGCAGGATCTTCGAGTAGTCGATGCTCTTGCGAATGGCGGTGAGGAAGTCCTGGTTGTTCGTCACGCCCGCGCCGATGGCGGAGTTCTGGTTGAACCAGAGGTACATCACGTACGGCGACGTGCCCTTGATCACCTTGGTCTTGCCGCCGTCGAGACCCTGCACCTGCGTGGCGTTGAGATCGAGGGCCACCTGGCTCGCGCCGGCCTGCACGTTGATCTTCTGGGTCGGTCCTGCGACGTTCTCGAGCACCACCGTGCTGTACGCGGGCTTCGTTCCGACGTAGTGCGGGTTCGGCTTGAACACGACCTTCGTGTTCACGTTGTACGACGACAGCATGTACGGACCGGAGCCCTGCGATTCCTTGTTGAGGAATGCCTCGGCGTTGTCGGACTTGGTGTCTGTTCCGCCGTGCTGCTTGAGCACCTTGGAGTTGAGGATGCCGAGCGACGGGTTCGGCAGGATGAACGGCAGTGCAGGGTTCGGCGTCGCACTGGTCAGCACGACCTGCGTGTCGCTCTTCTTCGTGACGGTGACACCGTCGAGCAGGAACGACGGGTTGCCGGCGATGGCCTGCACGCGCTTGAGCGAGAACACCACGTCATCGACCGTGACCGGGTCGCCGTTGCTGAAGTAGTGCTTGCCGTGCATCGTGAGCGTGAGCGTCTTGTCGTCGTTCGACTCGACGTACGACATGATGTCGGGCTGCGGCTTGGTGACGTCGCTGCCGTTGAACGTGAGCACCGTCTCGTAGATCGCCTTGTCGACGATCGAGCCCGTCAGCTCGAACGCGCGACCGGGATCGGAGGTCTTCAGGTCGAAGGAGTTGTCGACGACGAGGGACTTGCCGCTCCCGCCCCCTGAGCTTCCTCCTCCGCCCGAGCAACCGGTGAGGATCATGGCGGCGGCGGCGCCGACGGCGATGGCCGCTGCAAGGCGGCGACGAGCGCGGATCATGTCGACTTCTCTCTCGTGGGCAGGCACACGGCCTTGGGTTTCTCCACCGTAGATGGCCGATCGTTTCCGCGGTGTTTCGGCTCGCGTGGTTGCATCGCAAACCGTTATGCAGTCAGGACGGGTGCGCTCGTGAGCGCACCGTTCTCGAACGCTTCGTCCGTCTCGGCGAGCACGCGCAGCACGTTGCCGCCCGCGAGCAGTGCGAGCTCGCCGCTCGTCCATCCGCGGGCGGCGAGCTCCCGCAGCAGCGCCGGATACCCGTCGACACCGTCGAGGCCCTCGGGAAACACGTCGGTGCCGTCGAAGTCTCCGCCGAGCCCGATGTGCCGGATGCCCGCGACCTCGCGCGCGTGCTCCACGTGATCGGCGACGTCGGCGATCGTCACGACGGGCATGGGCGTCGATCGGTCGCCGTCGTACCAGTCGGAGAACTCTTCGCTCACGAACTGCGGAACGAATGTGAGCATCACGACGCCGCCGTTGTCGGTGAGCCTCGCGAGCACGTCATCCGGCACGTTGCGCGAGTGGTCGGCCAGAGCCCTCGCCGAGCTGTGGCTGAAGATGACGGGAGAGGTCGAGACATCGAGCGCATCGTGCATGGTCTTCGGCGAGACATGCGACAGGTCGACGAGCATGCCGATGCGGTTCAGCTCGCGCACGTAGTCCCGTCCTCTGTCGCTGAGGCCGTCGTGGAGCGCATCGTCGGTGGCCGAGTCCGCCCACGAGCTCGTCTTCACGTGCGTCAACGTGAGATAGCGCACGCCGAGTGCCGCATACATCCGCAGCACAGCAGGCGAATCGTCGAGCTGGTGGCCGCCCTCCGCGCCGAACAGGCACGCGATGCGTCCGCGCGAGCGGGCACGCTGCACGTCGGCGGCCGACCGCGCCAGCTCGAAGTCGTCCGGGTAACGCGCCACCAGGCGATGCACCCAGTCGATCTGCTCCAACGTCTGCCGCACGGCCAGGCCGTCTCCGGTGTCCTCGACGAAGACCGACCAGAACTGGGCGCCGACGCCGCCCGCCCTCAGTCGCGGGATGTCCGTGTCCGAGTCGAGCCGCGCATCCAGGCCCTCCGCCGAATAGTCGCGGTTCTGGCGGCACTCCCATGCCCAGTCGTTGTGTCCATCGATCACCGGGCAGAGCGCGAGGGCTTCGGCGACGACGACGGCCGGATCGATCGTGCCGGCAGCGGCAGCGGAATGCGTCATGCGCACGAACCTAGCCCGATGCGCGCACGTCGCCGTGGTGGACCGCCGCGGCCGAGGGCGCACGCGAAGCGCGCGGCTCAGTCGGCATCGTCGAACGCTGCGGTCGGCACGATGACCGCCCTGGCGAGGGTGTGGAAGTGCAGGTTGAAGCCCAGCACGGCGGGCGTCGACTCCGGGTCGAGGTCGAGGTGATCGACGTCGACCGCGTGCACCACCACGTGGTAACGGTGCCTGCCCGTGCCCTCCGGCGGCTCGGCGCCCGTGAAGCCCACCTCGCGGTACTCGTTCTTCAGCTGAAGCGCTCCGGCGGGCAACGAGCCGCCGGAGCTGCCCGCGCCGCGCTCGAGCGAGGTCACCGTGGTCGGGATGTTGTAGACGGCCCAGTGCCAGAAGCCGGAGCCGGTCGGGGCATCCGGATCGTGGATGGTCACCGCGAAGCTCTTCGTCTGCTCCGGAAACCCGCTCCACGCCAGCTGCGGCGACGTGTCGCCCTTGCTCGCGCGGTGCAGTGCGGCGATGGGATGCCCGTCGGCGACATCCTCACTCGTCACCGTGAACTGCTCCACGGCCCCGAATCGCTCGAGCGGGTCCTCTGCCATGACACTGCCTCCTGCCGGTTCTGCGCACCGACCTCCGTGTCGGCGCACCGCAGTCGGCAGACTACGCCGCTGCGCGCTGGCGCTCCCGGCACTCAGCCGCCGGCGACGGTCAGCGGACTCCGGCGGCAGCCTGCTGCTTGCCCGCCGCTCGGCGCATGCGCGCCGGCAGCGAGCCCACTGCCCATCCCGTCACGCGCAGCATCGCCTCGAGCACGATCGCGCCCGACATCTTCGAGTTGCCGCGCTCCCGCTCCGGGAACGTGATCGGCACCTCGCGAATGCGCAGACCCGCCACCTGGGCGTGCCACAACATGTCGATCTGGAAGCAGTAGCCCTGGCTGAGCACGGCATCGAGATCGATGCGCTCCAAGGCATCGGCGGTAAAGACGCGGTAGCCGCCGGTCATGTCGCGCACGGGGACGCCGAGCGCGAACCGGGCATAAGCGCTGCCGACGCGCGAGATGGCCTTGCGGTAGAGTGGCCAGCCGACGACGCCGCCGCCTGGCACCCACCGCGAGCCGACGATCACGTCGGCCTTGTCGAGCGCCGCCAGCATGGGAGGCAGATCTTCAGGGCGGTGCGAGCCGTCGGCATCCATCTCGACGATCACGTCGTGACCGCGCTCGAGAGCCCAGCGCATGCCTGCGCGGTAGGCGGCGCCGAGGCCCTCTTTCCCCGCGCGGTGCAGCACCGCGACCGCCGCATCGTTGGCGGCGAGGCCGTCGGCGAGCTCGCCGGTCCCGTCTGGCGAGCCGTCGTCGACGATCAGCACGGACGCGTCGGGAACCGCGTTCCTGACCCGACCCACGATCCAGGCGATGTTCTGCGCCTCGTTGTAGGTCGGAATGATGACGACTGCGTTCATGCCGTTGCTCCCCTCAGGAAAAGGTAGACCACATCCCGATGAAGGGTGTAAGTGCTGGTCAGCGAATAGCCCAGCGCGCGCAGTTCGGCCATGCGGTGGAACATGCCGGCCGAATCCACGGCGCCGTTCTTGTTCGGTCCCCGGTACTCGATGAGCCACACGCGGCCATCGCCGGCCTTGAGCCGCGGGGCGGCCGCCGTGATGCTCTCGGTCTTGTCCCAGAGCGCGTCGCGCTGCGTGTACGGCACGGTCAGCGTCGGGTCGACGAGGCCCGCGAACTGCGCCGGGTACAGGTGCATGGCCAATCGCGGCCTGCGCGACGGGCGGGTGGTGTCGTCGAAGACGACGTCGTCTCCCGCGTGCGCGTGCTGCTGGATGACGCCGGCCACCTCTGCCCAGTCGCTTCCGCCGTTCTTCGCGTACGGTCCGCGCTGCGCGACATAGGTGGGAGCGGCGACGGCAGCGACCAGCGCCACGATGATCGCGGCGACGACGGATGCCCCGAGCCTGCCCGCCCGCCGCCCCGCCTGCGCACCTTCCCGCGTTGAGCCGTCGTGCGCCGGCGCCACCGCGCCGCGGTTCCGACGATCGCGGAGCATCCCGCTCGCCCTGGCCCACACCCGCACGGCGACGAACTCGATGGCGATCGCCAGGATGATGGCCAGCGCCGGTGTCGTGAACGACATGTACCGCACGGTGTACGCAGGGACCATGGCGTTCACGGCCAGGAGCGCGGCCGGCGGCAGCACGAACCACGACACGGCGAGCGCGAGCAGCGTGGAGCGGGCGGGCGGAAGCATCGACCGGTTGCCGTCATGTCGACGCCTGCGCCACACGACGACGCCCACGAGGGCGAAGGCCACGAGCGCCGCCCAGACCGCGACGGCCAGCCCCCAACTGCCGTCGAACCACTGGTTCACGGTGAAGCTGATGAACGTCACGCCGGGATGCGCGCCGAGGAACTTGATCTGGCCGCGCTCCTTGAGCGCGAAGAACTCCAGCGGCGCGGCGAGCAGAACGCCCCCCCACACTGGCGAGCAGCCAGCGGCGAGCCGACCGCGCACGAGCGGCGACCTCGGCGGACGGGGCGGAGCCGGGGCGCACGATCGCGAGCGCGGTGGTGCGCAGGCGGCCGCGAGCATCCCACAGCAGCATCGCCCCGAAAGGCAGGGCGATCAGAGACAGGTAGAGGAAGACGTAGATGCACGCCCCGTAGGCGGCGGCGAAGCCCACCCAGGGCAGCACCCTGGTGACGCGCCCGCCCACCAGCGTGAGGAACAGCACCGCGAGCCACACGGCGCACGCCGTCCCGAGCGCGTACGACCGCACCTCGGTTCCCATGTAGGTCGTGCGCGGCAGCACCGCGAACACCATGGCGGCGATGACGCCGAGACGGATGCCCGCCGCACCGACCGCAGACGACAGCCCGTCGCGCCCGTTGGCCGGCCACAGCCGCTCCATGCGCGCCACCAGCACGACGATGCCCGCCGCCGCGAGCCCGACCCCGATGGCACTCGGCACCCTCGTCGAGAGCTGGCTCGCGCCGAACACGTCGATCCAGAGGTGCAGGAACGCGTAATAGGTGCCGTGCACGGCATCCACTCTGGCGAGCTCGTTCATCAGCGACGACCACGGGCGCTCGGCAGACATGATGCTGGCGGCCTCGTCACCCCAGAACGACGGCACCCACGAGCCGAGCCACGACACCACGAAAGCGATCACTCCGCAGACGGCGGCGGCGAGCACGAGCGGGGCACGCCCGCTGCGGTACCACTTCTGCGGGGGCAGTGACAACGAGGTCGGTCGCGTGATGTCGCTCACGCCCGTCGCGCGGCGCGAAGACGGCGCGCCGACCGACCGCTCGCCGGCCCTGGCGCGCGGCGCGGGGCGTGTCGGAGTACGTTGCGCGTCCATCACCCAAGGTCATCGTCCTGCCCTGGACGTTTTCTACGCTGAACGTGACTTTGGC
The DNA here is from genome assembly GCF_007859675.1 of Humibacter ginsenosidimutans. GTDB lineage: Bacteria > Actinomycetota > Actinomycetes > Actinomycetales > Microbacteriaceae > Humibacter > Humibacter ginsenosidimutans. The sequence goes on along the minus strand of NZ_CP042305.1, from coordinate 2,957,112 downwards.
GTGAACCTCTTCTCAGACGTGCGTTACCTGGATGTCACTTCAGAATTTGCGAAGCGGTCACGCCTCTGCCGTGACCTGCGGCACGGGCCCGCCGGTCACGAAATGCCCCCATCCCGCGACGACGAGCACGATCACCGCCGAGACGAGCAGTCCGGCCGCCGGTTGCAGGTGCACAGCGCCCGCGCCGACGATCGCACCGAGGCCGATCAGCACGACGGCGCCCGCGCGGCGCGCCCACGGCTGCTGCTTCCCTGCACCGAACACGGAGTCCGCCGCGAGGCCGGCGAGTGTCGAGGTGACGACGACGGTGGTCACGTCTTTCACGGCGATGTGGCGCGCGGTCGCCGCCTGCGCGCCCATGGCGAGGCCGAGCATCCCCGTGACTGTCCACTGCACCGATTGCACGGGATGCCCACCCACCGCGAACAGCGTCACCGCCGCTACGAGCAGCACGACTCCGACTCCCGTGAAGACGCCGGTCGAAAGCGGGGTCCACCCCGCGTCGACCCTGCGCAGCACGCGGCCGCCGACCGCCGCGCCCGCCATGAAGCAGACCAGCGCGATGACGGGGCCGATGATGGGCAGGTTGTCGCCGCCGAGCAGGGCCATGCCGAGAATGACCACGTTGCCCGTCATGTTGCCGGTGAACACGCGATCGAGGCCGAGGTAACCGACGGCGTCCACCACACCCGTCGAGAAGGTGAGCGCGAGCATGAGCCCCAGGTGCGTGCGTTCGTGCAGTCTCCACTGCGTGGCCATGCTGTCCTCCGGTCGGTCGGGCGTGTCTGATGAGCCGAGTCGATCCCATCACAGCGCGGGGCGCCGGATCGAGCGCACCCGGCTGCGGCCGCATCCGATGCACTGACGTGGGAGCGCTCTCAGCGCGCGCCGGAAACCGGCAGAATGAAGGGGTGAGCATCCCCATCTCCGGAATCTCGATCGACCTCGCCCACGGCGACTACCGCGCATCCATCGCGAGCGTCGGAGCGTCGCTGCGCACGCTGACCCACGACGGACGCGACCTCGTCGTACCGTTCGAGGCCGACGAGCTGCGTCCCGCCTTCCGCGGCGCGACGCTCGCCCCGTGGCCGAACCGCATCGTCGACGGGCGGTACACCTTCGACGGCGTCGAGCAGCAGGTGGCGCTCACGGAGCCCGCGTTGAACAATGCGCTGCACGGCCTCGTGGCGTGGCTGGACTTCGCAGTGCGCGACAGGGGCGACGACTTCGTGCAGCTCGCGGCGAGCATCCAGGCCCAGCAGGGCTACCCGCATCGCGTCGACCTCGAGGTGGTCTTCCGGCTCGACGACGACGGGCTGCACTCCGCCGTGACGGCGCGCAACTCGGGAACGAGCGCAGCGCCCTTCGGCACCGGGCCGCATCCCTACCTCGTGGCCGGTCAGGGACGTGTCGACGACTGGACGCTCACGCTGCCCGCCGCGGACGTGCTGGCCGTCACGGCGGATCGGCTCGCGCCGATCGGGCTCGCGGCCGTCTCGTCCCACGTCGGCGGCACCGCTCGCGAGGGTGAGCTCGACTTCCGCACACCGCGCGTCATCGGCGAGGTGTTTATCGACCACGCGTTCACCGCACTGCAGCGGGATGCCGCTGGCACGGCAGCCGTCGAGATCGTCGCCGCCGACGGCCACGGCGTCGCGATGCGGTGGGATGCCGCGTGCCCCTGGGTGCAGATCCACACCGCCGACCGGCCGGACCCCGCGCTCAGCCGGCTCGGCCTGGCCGTGGAGCCGATGACCTGCCCTCCTGACGCCTTCAACTCCGGCACCGATCTCATCGTGCTGCAGCCCGGCGACACCACGACCGCCGGCTGGACCATCGCCGCCCTCTGACGGAGGAGGGCGGTCGGGTTCGACCGTTCGGCTCCGGGTTGTCATGCGTCGCGCGCAAGCACGCTCTGCACGAGCGCGATGAGCGCATCGAGGAACCTGTCTCGCTCGATCGCCAGAGGCGCGGCGCCGGTGGCATCCGTCATCGTCCAGTAGTGGCTCACTGCCGAGACCACGACGGAGGCGGTCGCCTCGACGTCCAGGTGACGCGCGCTCCTCTGCGCGGCGAGCCATGTCGCGAGGGCGCGCGTGACGACGTCGACCTCATGACGTCTCACCTCGTCTGCGAGTTCGGGAAAGTCGCGCAGGTCGCGCAGCATGACGCGGTTCAGATCGCGATCGTGATCGAGGCGGGCGAGCCCGGCCTCGGCGATCGCGCGCAGCTGAACGTCGGCCGGAGCATCCTCGACGCCCTCCGAGAGGGCGACGAGAACGTCGTTGTGCGCGTCGAGCACCCGCCGCACTCCCTGTTCGAGCAGCTGTCGCTTCGACGCGACATGGCGGTACAGCCCACCCGAGCCTGGGCGTAGCCCCGCCGCCGCCTCGATCTGCGCCACTGTCGTCGCCGCGTAGCCCTGCTCGCCGAACAGCCGCATGGCGGCATCCAGCACACGTGCCTTCGCCGAAGAACCGGCTCCGACCTGTTCGATCGCCATCCGACAATCCTCTCCTCTCCGACGACGGGGATCGCGCCGGGTGCCGCGAGCACAGCCGAGTGTTCCGACCGCTTGCGCAATCAGTCTATGCGGTCTAGAAAGTAAGTACTTACTTATTTTGAGGAAAGGAATCACCGTGCGCGTTCTCATCGCCGGCGGCACCGGAGCACTCGGGGTGCCGATCGTCACACGACTGCTGGCCGGCGGCCATGACGTCATCGGCGTCACGCGAGGGCAGCCGGGCGTTGACCTGCTTCGATCGCTCAACGCTGAGGCGGTGACGGCGGATGTCCTCGACCGCGAGGCTCTGCTCCGCGCCACCGAGGGCGTTCGCGCGGATGTCGTGATCAGTGAGCTGACGGCGCTGAAGAAGGCGCCGCTCCGTCATGCGGACATGCGTCGAACCGACGTGCTGCGCACCACGGGCACCGCGAATCTGCTCGCCGCCGCTCGCGCCGTGGGTGCCACGCGCTTCATCACCCAGTCCATGGTCTTCGGATATGGCTATCGCGACCTCGGCCCGACGGCCATCACCGAGGACGCGCCTTTCGGGATGCCTCAGGGCGACGCCTTCGACGAACACCTCGCCGCCATGGCCGCCAATGAGAAACAGGCGTTCGCAGCCGAAGGGATCGAAGGCGTCGCGCTTCGCTACGGTCTGCTCTACGGAAACGACCTGGCAGCGATCGAAGCCATGCTCCGGCATCGCACCATGCCGACCACCCGTAGCGGTGGGGCGCTCCCCTGGGTGCACCACATGGATGCGGCCGCAGCCACCGTTGCGGCTGTCGAAAGAGGCGTCGGAGGCCAGGCGTACAACGTCGTCTCGGACGAGAGCGCCACGTTCGGGGCCGTTCTCGAGCAGATCGCCTCGGCCACGGGAGCACCCCGCCCCTACGTCGTGCCCACCTGGCTGGTTCGAACGATGGCGCCATACGGCGCGGCGATGATGCACGGTGTGAGCATGCTGGTGTCGAACGCAAAGGCCAGAGGCCGGCTCGCCTGGTCTCCCGTCCACCGAACAGTGCACGAAGGCGTCGCCGCGAGCGCCGACCTGCTGCGCTCCTCGACGAGCAGCTGAGTCACGACGTGTGCGACACCGAGCGCCTCGCGCTGCGGCGCTCGACGTGCAGGTAGCGGATGCGCCTCGTCCAGGCGCTCGCACTCTCGGACGACAGCGCCAGCAGCACGAGGGATGTCCAGCGGCAGGCCGAGCAGGTTGGCGCGCAGGTTCACCTGCGTGCCCCCGTTGAAGAAGTCGACGGCCGCGGCGATCACGGCGATCGCGCTCAGCGTCATGGACACGATGCGCGCCCAGTTGCTTCCGCGGTAGATGAGCGTGATCAAGGCGGCCTGCACCAGCAGACCGACGGCGATCACGACGACGGTGGTGACGGCGACAGAGCTCACGATGTCGTCGATGACGCTGCGCGGCACCCCGTCGATCTCGACCGTCAGCGACCTGACGAACGCACCCCAGTGCAGCGCCGTTCCGACCACGAACACCGCGCCCGCGACGGCGCGCAACGCGAGCAGCGCGGCGCCGAGTGTGATGGAGAGCGGGCGCCGGTCGGCCGCCGCCTTCACGACGTCGACCGTGCGCTCGAACTCCGGCCCCGCCGCCGTCGTGCGCAGATCGACGACGGGCAGGTCGCCGTCGGTGACGATCGAGTCGCCCCCGCCGTTGCGCGAGTGGTACCCGGTGGAGAAGTCCTTGATCACACTGACCGCGGCCGAGGCATCCGATCGCGTCACCGAGTGCACCACGTGATCGCGCTCGATGTCGGTGTTCGCATCGATCTTGTGCGTGATCTGCAGGGTGAACAGCGAGAACCCCACGCTGCGGTCGAACGTGGCGGCCCCGAGCCAGTCGGCCCGTTCGCCGCCCGGCAGCCGCCAGTCGTCAGGGCACTTCCAGAACCGAACGTGGTGCCGTTTGGCCGGATTGCCCTTCACCTCCTGCTGGTAGGCGAGGTCTTGCTGGCGACCGAACAGCAGCAGCGGGCTCACCGGAGCCTCGTCGTAGCTGCGGCGCAGCAGCGTCGCGGTGACGATGCGCCAGCTCGAGCGGGCGGTGACGGGGTCGGCGCGCGTCCATGCGGCATCCGCCATCGCCGTCATCAGCTGGGACTGGCTGCCCAGCACAGCGAGGTTGATCGGATCGCCGAGCAGCCCGTCGCTCGTGCGCGCCCTGCCGATGAAGTAGTTCGGCACGTAGATGCGGGTGAGGATGCTGTGCAGCCGCGGCAGCACCAGGTAAGCCAGCAGGCCCCAGAAGAGCACGAAGAAGAGGATGAGCCACCAGCCCCAGCTGAGGCTCTCGGATGCCAACAACCAGGCCAGCCAGATGGCCGCGAGCGTGGCCAGCAGAAAGTAGGCGTAGTCGATCACGCGCGCCAGACGCAGACGGATGCGCCTGGCAGGCCGCTTGCGAGGCTCCGGCTCCGGCTCCGCCCTCGACCCCGCGGAAGACGCACTGCCCGACACGGCAGCCCCGTCCCCTCCGATGGCCATGCCGCCATCGTACGGCCGGGACGTGCCGCGGCCCCGGCGTGACTCCGGGGCGCTCCGCCGCGGTTCGCCCCTGCGGCACCGTGCGATCGGTAGGCTTTCGGATGCCGCCGCGGCGACCGTCGCGACGCATCCGTCGGCGCATCCGATGCGTCGCAGCTGACGAGGGGGAAGTCAGATGACCACACCGGAACCGATGCCGGCACCAGCGCCCGCCGCGAAACGACCGGGAACGGTCACCGCCGCCTACGTCATCTGGCTGATCGGCGCGATCCTGTCGCTGATCGGCGCCATCTTCGCGCTGGTCATCGGCATCGTCGCGCTGACGGGTGGCGCCGTGTTCGGCGGCATCTACGGTGCGGCGGCGGGCAGCATCGTGCTGATGTTCGCGATCTTCGTCTTCGTGCTCGCCATCATCGAGCTCATCATCGTGAACCGCATGCGCGATGGGCGCAACTGGGCCCGCATCACGCTGACGGTGCTGGGCATCCTCTCGCTGCTCGGCACGGCCGCTCCGTGGGTCAGCAGCGGCTGGAACTCGAGCTCCTCCGGGGGCGTCGTGGGGTTCGTGATCGTGCTGCTGGCGATCATCCTCATGTTCCTGCCCGCGTCGAACGCCTACTTCGCTGCGAGGGCGTCACAACGCTACTGATCGCACGCACCTAGGGTGTGTCTGACAATTCGGGGGTCGGTGAGGATGCGCTCGGCGCGGTCGATCGCAAGGAGCCGAAGGAGAGCCTCACTGGTGGTGAGGCCGACGCCGGCTCCGCAGTGAGCGGCCGTGGCGAGCACACCGCAACCCGCCCCGAATTGTCAGACACACCCTAGGCTGAGGGCCATGTCGTTCCGCGCACTGTACGTCGACCAGCAGCTCGAGAACGGCGCGATCACCGTGCATCGGGCCCAGTTGCGCACGTTCGACGACCGAACGCTCGACGACCGGGTGCTCGAGCCGGGAGACGTGACCGTCGACGTCGACTTCTCGACCCTCAACTACAAGGACGGGCTCGCGTTGGCGGGCCGCCCCGGCGTGCTGCGGCGCTCCCCCATCGTTCCCGGCATCGACCTCGTCGGCAGGGTGCGCGAGTCGGCCGACTCGCGTTTCGTGCCGGGCGACCGCGTCGTGCTCAACGGCGACGGCATCGGCGAGAGCCGTGACGGCGGCCTGACCGAGCGCGCGATCGTGCGCGGCGAAGCCCTGGTGAAGGTCCCGGATGCCCTGGGTCAGCATCAGGCCGCCGCCATCGGCACCGCCGGCTTCACCGCGATGCTCGCCGTGCTCGCGCTCGAACGCGGCGGGGTCGCGCCGGCCTCGGGCGACGTGCTCGTCACGGGAGCGGCGGGCGGGGTCGGGTCGGTCGCGATCGCGGTGCTGGCGCGACTCGGGTACGCGGTGACGGCATCCACCGGCCGCGGCGATACGGAAGCCGACTACCTGCGCGAGCTCGGGGCATCCTCGATCGTGAACCGCGCCGACTTCACCGAGGCCGGACGGCCGCTGCAGAAGACGCGCTGGGCCGGCGCCGTCGACGCCGTCGGCGGCGTGACCCTCGCGAACGTGCTCGCGCAGACCTCGTGGGGCGGCGTGGTGGCGGCCTGCGGCCTTGCCGGCGGCAGCGACCTGCCGACGACGGTCATGCCGTTCATCCTGCGCGGCGTCACCCTGGCAGGCATCAACTCCGTCGAGGCACCCCGTGCGCTGCGCGAAGAGGCGTGGGCGCGTCTCGCCACCGATCTCGACCCGCACCTGCTCGACACGATGACGAGCACGATAGGGCTGCAGGATGCCCTGGGCGCCGCTGAGAGCATCCTCGCCGGCCAGATCCGCGGCCGCACCGTGGTCGACGTGCACGCCTGACCGCCGACACCGGCCCCGGCTACCGCGCGGCGAGCAGCTCCAGGACCTCTGACGTGGTGCCGAGCTCGCCGAGCTTCGGGAACTGGTAGGTGACCGAGGCCTCGTGCGGCTCGGCTGCGTCGGACATGGCGTCGACGACGAAGGCCACGTGATAGCCGAGTTCGTACCCGGTGCGAGCTGTCGACTCCACGCCCGACGATGTGGAGACGCCGGTGAGCACGATCTGGGTGGCACCGACCTGCTTCAGCTTCTCGTCGAGGTCGGTGGAGAGAAACGCGCCGAGCGTGCGCTTGGTCACCGTGATGTCGCTCGGCTGCTGGTTCAGCTCGGGCACGAGGACCGTGGCCTCCGCGGGAATCGTGCCCCCACCCTGACGCCCGATCGCCTTGTTGCGGTCGGTGCGTCCCGGCGCCGAACCGGCGACGTTGACGAGCACGACGGGCAGCCCCTTGGCGCGGAACGCCTCGGCGAGCTTCGCGGAGTTGTCGATGACCGTCTCGATCGGGTGTGCCGTCGGGTGGCCGAGGATGCCGGTCTGCAGGTCGATGACGACGAGGGCGGGAGTCTGTTCGAGTTCGATGCTCATGCGTGTTCTTTCGTACGAGGGCGGGCGACGACCGGGCGGTGCAGCACGGACGTTGCTGCACACAATAGTTCGCTGAGCTGATGATTGACACCAGGTATGATTTGGCGATGACGTCGGCAGAACCGCAGCGCAACGACCCGCGCGACGTGCTCGGCTACCTCGTCAAGCAGGCGCACCTCAGACTCACGGCGCGAGTGGATGCCGCGCTGGCCCCCTTCGGCTTCGATCGTCGCGCACTCGGCGTGCTCCGCGTTCTCATCGACGACGAACCCCTGTCGCAGCAGACCGTCGCCGGGCGTCTGGGCGTCGATCCGACCACCATGGTCGCCCTCATCGACGGGCTCGAGGCCGCGGGAACCGTGACCCGCACGCCCGATCCCAGCGACCGCCGACGCAACGCCGTCGCGCTGACCGCTGCCGGTCGCGACGCGTACCGCACGGCGTCCGCCGCATTCACCGCCGCCGAAGACGAGTTCCTCGCACCGCTGAGCACGCAGGATGCCGCGACCTTCCGCCGCCTCCTGCGCATCCTCATCTCCGACGAGACCGCGACCGGCACGCGGCCTTGACCCGTTGCGGCGCGCGGGCGCCTTAGGCTGGCGCCATGATCGTGATCGCGACGCTGGTGGCGGCTCTCGCCGCCGTGCTGCACGTGCTGATCTTCGTGATGGAGAGCGTGCTCTGGTCGAGGCCGAGCGTGTGGAAGCGGTTCGCCGTGCCCGACCAGGCCGCAGCCGACATCACGCGGCCGATGGCCTACAACCAGGGCTTCTACAACCTGTTCCTCGCCATCGGAGCCTTCGTGGGCATCGTCGCCTACGGCGTCGGCGAGCACGCCGTCGGGCTCACCCTCGTGTTCTTCACCCTCACCTGCATGGTGCTCGCGGCGGTGGTGCTGGTGAGCACAGGGGCGCGCTACATTCGCGCCGCGCTGATCCAGGGCATCCTGCCGCTGGCCGCCATCGTGCTCATCTTCCTCAGCGACCCGCTGACCACCTGACGCCGCCCGGCACCCCCGCAATCGCGCCACTTCTCGCGTCTCGCGCCAGGTTTTCGGGCGCGGTAGCCGAAAGCCGGCGCAATCGAGCGGTGGTCGGCTCGCGTCTGGGCGAGCGCGTCCAGGGAAGTCGTCAGACGAACGGGCGCGTCGTCGCACCGCGGATCTGCCGCGAGACGCGCTCCGGCCGGATGCCGCGCCCCACCACACGCGCCGCCACCCGCTGCACGATGGGCATCGCCGCCGACAGCGCGATGCGCCGCGGCTCGCTCAGCGGCACAGGTCCGAGATCGAGGCCCGTGCCGTTGATGATCTCGTGGGCGACGAGCTGCACCGCCTGCATGGCGCGCACGGCGGGCATCCGCCGACGCTGCACCCACGCGGAGGCGGCGTCGAGCGAGGATGCGCGTGCCCCCGCTACCGTGCCGGCCCCGCGCAGCAGCGGCGCCAGCCTGTTCGCCGTGGCGACGGCATCCTGGATCGCGTAGTTCACCCCCACGCCGAACGCCGGCGACATGGCGTGCGCCGCATCGCCGATGCACAGCAGGCCGGGTCGCGACCAGGTCTCGAGCCGGTCGATCTGCACCGACAGCAGCCTCAACTGCTTGAACGACGTGAGCTCGCCGATCACAGGTGCGAGAAAGCCCGCGGTCTGCACGATGGCGTCGCGCACCGAGCCGATGCCCTGCTTGTGCAGCTGGTCGAAGCTCCCCTTCGGAATGATCAGCCCGACCTGGTAGTAGCCCTCGCGCGGAATGGTGATGACAAGCCGGTTCTCGTCGAAGTAGCCGATCGTGTCCGGCGGCCGGTGCTCCGGGTAGGGCAGCCGCAGCCACACGACATCGATCGGGGCTCCGAAGTCGGCGAGTGGCAGCCCGGATGCCTCGCGCAGCTGCGAGTCCCTGCCATCCGCCGCCACCGTGAGCGCCGCGTGCACCTCGACGGGTCCGTCCGGCCCCTGTGCGCGCACTCCCGCGACGCGTCCCGCCGACGTCTCCCTCGCCTCCCCACCGCTGCCGCCGCGGCCGGAACCGCCATCGGTGATGAGTTCCGTCGCTTCGGTGTTCATCAGCAGCCGGAACCCTGGATACGCGGCGGCGTGCTCCGCGACGAAGTCGAGGAAATCCCACTGCGGCATGAGCACCAAGAAGTCGTTGCGACCGCTCAGCGTCTCGAAGTCGATGGGTGTGATGCGGGTGCCGTCGAGCACCGCGTCGAACGAGTGCACCGTGGTGTGCGGCAGGGCGAGGAACGCGTCGCGCAGCCCGAGCTCGTCGAGCACCTGGATGGTGGAGGGGTGGATCGTGTCGCCCCTGAAGTCCCGCAGAAAGTCGCCGTGCTTCTCCAGCACCGCGACCTCGACCCCGGCCCTGGCCAGCAGCAGACCGAGCATAATCCCCGCCGGCCCTCCGCCGACGACACAGCAGTCGACGTCGACCCTGGTCGGCGCGACGGAGCGGGCGCGAGCCATCGCTAGCCGATGACCTCGTCGGCCGGCCCGTCGGCGCCCGGCCTGATGTCGCGCAACGCCTCGACGAGCTTCGCCGCGTGCTGCGTCGACACGACCACGCGCGAGAAGCCCTCCGCCACCTTGACGGGCTCGGCAAGGGCCGCATCGCCGCCTCCGGTCGTCGCGGCTTCGCCGGCCGCATCGACTTGCGCGCCGTCGTCCGCTGGTGTGGCGGCATGCTTCGCGTCGTTCGCCGAGGCATCCTTCTCCGACGCGGCGGAGTCGGCATCGGGCTGCTCGATGTCGATCACCACGGCCGAGCGCTGCTTGCCTTTCAGCACGAGGAAGTCCTTGCCGCCGTGGAACTTCCACGTGCCGACGGCGAGCGTCAGCGGGATGCTCGCGCCGGGCGCCCGCACCCCGCGAATCCAGATCCACGGGTCGGCCGTGATGGCCACGGAGCGGATGCTGTCGCGCGGCACGACGATGTCGTCACGGCGCAGCGCGAGCGCCTTCTCCGCACGGGTGAGGCGGATCTCGAGACGGTCACGGTACACGTGGAAATCGGCCATACGACTAGTCTGCCGGGTCGGGTTCACCCCATCGGGAATGCGACGGATGCAGCAGCAGACGTTACAGAACTGAAGCCTCGCCTCGCTGTGCCTGCAACACACAGCAGATTCTCGAGACCAGCGACGAAAGGAGCGCACGCCCCGCCGACCGAAGTCGTGCGGGGCGTGCGCCCTCATCAGCGGATCGGCCGGGCGATCAGAGCGTCCTCCGCTTCCTGCGCCGTACGACCGCGATCGCAGCCGCTCCGGCGAGGAGCACGAGAATCGCGATCATCGCCACCCCGCCCACGTCGTACGGCAGGCCGGTGTCGGCCAGCGGCGCCTTCGCGGCGGACGGCACGCTGGATGCCGGCGCGCCCGGCTTCAGCACGACGAACGGCAGCGAGACCGCCGTCTTCGAGACATCGCCGGAGAACTCCACCGTGTGGCGTCCGACATCGATCCCGGCCGGGACGGTGAACGAACCGGTGATGGTGCCCTGCGCGTTCGCCTTGACCGTTCCGAGCGACAGCGACGACGAGTGCATCGTCATGGCCACGGTCTCGCCGGGGGCGAAGCCGTCACCGGTCAGCTGCACGACCTGACCGACGCTGCCGGCGCTCGTGGACAGCACGACCTCCGGCGAGTACGTCACCGGGGGAGTCGAGCCCGAGACCGTCACGGCCGCGCCAGCAGGCACGTCCGAGGTCGCACCGACGGCCGTGATGGTGTGATCGCCAGGAGCGGCCGCCGACGGAACCGTGATGGATGCCTCCAGGTCTCCCTTCCCATCGGCCGTCACGTCCTGCTTGACCGACGGAGTCGTGTCGAGCGTGATCGTCACCTTCTCGTCGGGGGCGAAGCCCGAGCCCTTCACCGTCACGGAGTCGCCGGGCTTCACTGTGCTCGATCCGCTCACAGCCAGCGTCGGCGAGTACTGCGGGGTCGCAGGCTCGACGTGCGCCTTGAGCGTGGTCGCGGCACTCGTGTCCCGATCGACGGCAGTGACCGAGATCGTGTAGTCGCCGGCATCCGCATACGTGTGGCTGCCGGTGATGGTTCCCACCCCGTCTTTCACTGTGACGTCGGCGTCCTCGGTCGTCGTGGCATCGCCCCACTGCACGCGTGCGGTGTAGCTTCCGTCGGCGATCGGATCGCCGCCGGAGACCGTGCCGAGCGAGACGTGCGACGCCGCGCCGGCGGTCGCGGTCACATCACCGGCTGCCTTCACGGTCAGCGGCGCCGCCTGCGTGCCGTCGGTGGCGATCGCGAACACGTGGATGCGACCCTGCGACGTCTCGCTGGTGCCCGACTGGTCGGGCAGCGTGATCGACGCCACAGTCTTGCCCTGCGGGATCGTGTACGGAGCCGTCGCGAACAGGAACGGCACCGCAGTGTCCTTCGCTCCGCTCAGGAGCCGGTATCCGGACTTGGCCACGATGATGTTCCCGTACGACGGGGTGCCGTTCGAATTGCCTCCGATGGTCCAGTCGCTGAACTGCATGGGCACGCTCGCGGTCGAGCCGTCCGTGAAGGTCACCGTGCCGGTCGTGTCCTGGTTGCCCTGGGTGCCGGATCCGATGAACGACAGCTGCGTGGCATCCTTCGGAAGGTCGAGCCGGATGGACTGCCCTGCACCGATCGCGTTGTCCGGCTGTCCGGCCGCGACGACCGGAAGCGCGAACGCGAGGTCGGTGCCCGGCACCGTCACACTCTTGCCTGCTGTCACGCCCGCGGCCTGGAGCGCCTGACGCGAGTACGACCAGTTCTTGCCGTCGCAGTTCGCACCCGGCACGCCATCGTCTCCGATGCAGACCCGGTCGAATGCGCCGACCAGGCTGTCCGCGGCCACGTACGACACGTTCACGTCCGCCGTGGCGACCGCGTGCGTCGTGCCGTCGCTGACGGTGATCGTCGCACGGTACACACCCGGTTCGGCGAATGTGTGCTGGCCGGAGAGCGCATACGAGCCGAAGCCCTGCGCGGTCACGGTCACGTCATCCGAAGGCGTTCCGTCGCCCCAGTCCACGCTCGCCGTGTAGCCGGAGGCATCCTTGGCGACGCCGCCTGTCACGGTTCCGAGTGCGAGCTTCGCCGCGCTTCCGGCCGTCGCCGTGAGGCCTGTGGCCCCCGTGACGGCGATCGCTCCGCCCGTCGTTCCCTGGGGGTCGGCGAGCAGCTCCAGTTCGGCGATGCTCGGCGATGCGCTGGTGGACGCCGTGACGTTCAGGCGGTACTGCTTGAACGAGCCGGGTTCGCTTACCGTGAAGGGTTCTGTCTGCTGCCGATAGGCGAACGTCTGGTTCGTGCGCTCATCCACCGTTGTCCATGTCGTGCCGTCGTTCGATCCCTGCAGCTGCCACGACTTCGGGTCGCCGGCCGATGTTCCGGAGGTGATCGTGTATTGCTGCACGGTCTGCTTGGCGTGCGCGTAGGTGAACGTCACCTGCGGCTCGTCGGAGGAGAACGTGACCTGCGTGTCCGACGTGTTGTCGAACAGCGCCGCCGTGTTCTCGCCGTCGCGGCTCGTCCCTGTTCCGTACTGGGAACCCGTGGAGTCGGCGAGCGGATCGGCCGGCTTGTCGCCTGTGGTCAGGGACTTGGGCGTGTTCGCCGTTCCCCAGTCGGACGCGGTCGCTCCCATGCTGAAGTCGAGCGTCGTCGTGTCGGCCGAGGTCAGCTCGCTCTGGTCGATCGACGTGCTGTCGTGAACTGCGCCGTTCACCGTGAGCCCCTGCACATAGACGTTCTTCGTGCTGTTGTTCTCGGCGTTGACCACGATCGTCTTGCCCGCATCGGTGGTGACGGTTGCGTTGTCGAACTGCGGGGAACCGATCAGCCACGACGACGACCCAGCCTGGTCGGGGTAGATGCCCAGCGAGCTGAGCACGTACCACGCCGACATCTCGCCGTTGTCCTCATCGCCCGGGTAGCCCTGGCCGATCTCGTCGCCGACGTACAGACGCTGCATGATCTGCCGCACCAGGGCCTGGGTCTTGGCGGGGTCGTTCGTGTAGTCGTACATGTACGGAATGGCGTGGGCCGGCTGGTTGCTCATTCCGAGCTGACCGAGCCGCGTGTCGCGCGCCTCAGCCTGTTCATGGATGATGCCGCCGTTCAGTCCCGTGTTGTTCGCGACTTCCGGCGTGGAGAGGTAGAGGTCGAGTTTCTTCTCGAGTGCGTCCTTGCCTCCCAGCAGGTTCGCCAGGCCGTTCACGTCCTGCGGCACGGCGAAGCCGAAGGTCCATCCGTCCGTCTCGGTGTAGTCCCCGCTCCAACTGGTCGGGTCGAATGCCGACGATGAGAACGCGCCGCTGGAGTCCTTGCCTCGGAAGAACCCGGTCGAGGGGTCGAACAGGTTCACATACTCCTTCGCGCGGTTCGTGAAGTACGCGGCGTCATCCTTCAGCTCCTGGATGCGTTCGGGGTGGTTCTTCACGATGTCGGGGTCCGTGGCGAGCTTGGCCGCCATGTTCCCGATGCCGAAGTCGTTGATGTAGCCCTCAAGCGACCACGAAACGCTCTGGCCGAGCGACGTCGAGGTATAACCGAGGAACTCGGAGGTGTCCAGACCTTTCCGGCCCGTCGCCGAGTTCGACGAGACGACCGTGGCATCCTTCACCGCGGCGTCGAACGTCGCCAGCGGATCCTTCAACTGCACGCCGCGCATGTAGGCGTCGGCGAATGCGACGTCGGCGCTGGTGCCGGTCATCATGTCGGCATAGCCAGGCGACGACCAGCGCGCGATCCACCCGCCGTCACGGTACTGCTGCACGAAGCCGTCGATGATCTCGGAGGCGAACTTCGGATAGAGCAGCGAATAGGCCGGCCACACGGTGCGATACGTGTCCCAGAAGCCGTTGTTGACGTAAAGCTTGCCCGTCACGATCTTCGCACCCGTCGCCGTCGTCGAGGAGCTTCCGGTCGCGGCGCTCACCGGGCTGGCGTACTGGTACACGGGGTTCGCCGCCGTACCGGTGTTCTCGAACTGCTCGTTCGGGTACAGGTTGAGACGGTACAGGTTCGAATAGAGGGTCACGAGCTTGGTGTCGGAGGCATCCTTCACCTTGATCACGCCGAGCTTCTTGTTCCACGCATCCTGAGCGGCCGTCCTGATGTCGTCGAAGCTCTTGCCCTGCACCTCATATCCGAAGTTCTTCTTCGCCTGGTCGACGCTGATGTACGAGGTCGACAGGCGCAGGGTCACTGTGTGGTCACTCGACGTGTCGAACTGGTTGTACGACGAGCCTGCATGCGAACCAGACAGGTTGCCCGTGCCCGTCGGGGTCAGCGTTCCGTCGTAGGCACCGTAGACGTACATGCGGGTGCGTCCGTAGCCGCTGCCGTTGTCGACCCAGCCGGTGAACGTTCCATCCTGCGAGAGTGAGAACTGCCCGTTGTCGTCTGTCGTGTCGAGCACGATGCTGCTCGTCTTGTTGCCTGCAGGGAACGTGAAGCGCTCGATCACGCTGTGGTCGGCGGGCGTCATCTCCGCCTTGATCCCGTCCTTCAGGGTGACCCCGTAATAGTCCGGCTGCGCCACCTCGTCGTCATGGCTGAACTCGATACCGCGAGACGCGGCGTTACCCGACGGGGTCGCGGCCAGCGAGGGCATCACCGACACCTGGTCGCGGTCGCCCATCCACGGGCTCGGCTCGTGCGAAACGCCGAGGCCCTGGAACACGGGAAGGTTGTTGTTGTCGTTGGCCTCCTTGTAGAGGTATTCGCGAGACTGCGAGGTCGCATCCGTCAGCGGCGTGTAGAAATTGAAGCCGTTCGGCATGGCCGTGACCGGCAGCGTCGCTCCGCGCGAGAAGGTGCCGTCGGCATCCGACCCACGCCGGGTGTCGACGTAGTTCGTCAGGCTCGAGCCATCGATCTTCGGCGTGGTCGCGTCGATCTTCAGGTCGTCGATCCAGCCCTGGAACTGCGTCGTGGCCGTGGCATCCGGGTTGTCGTAGCTGAACAGGATGCTGTCGATCGTCTTGCCGCTCGCGACGGCTCCGAGGCTCGACTGCACGTCGTTCCATTGCGCCGCGTACAGGATCTTCGACTGCCCCTGACCCTGAGCGGTCAGCGGATAGTCGTGTTGGTCGGTGGCTCCGAGATCGGAGAGGTAGGTGCCATCGGTGAAGAGGATGTCCACCGCCGCGTACGTCGACGGATACTGCAGGTCGCCGTTGGTCAGCTCGGGGAAGATCTTGTACTCGAGCCGCGAGCCATCGCCCACCGGGATGTTCAGGCCTGAGTAGAGCACGTTGGTCTCTGATGCCTCGCCCTTGGTGACCGCCTCACCCGAGTACTCGAGGGCCTTGAGACCGGTGAACCCCACGCCCGCCTTGATGTTGTAGCCCGCCGTCGGTCCGTTGCCCACCGCCGTCAGCATCGGCTGCTGCTGAGCGTTCGGGTCCGCGGCCTGGATGAGGTTCCAGTCACCGAGCTGAACGTCGCCGTCTCCTCCGTTCTTCGTGACGGTGAGCCGGAAGTAGCTGTATGCCGCCTGCTTGTCGGCGGACACCGTGAAGCTCTGGCGCTGGAACCGGCTCGCGAACGAGACACCGCTGCGCGTGTCGATCGTGGTCCAGTTCGAGCCGTCCGTGGAGCCCGCAACGGTCCAGTCCTGCGGGTCTCTGGTCGGGGTGTCATTGGCGCTGGTCAAGGTATAGCTCGTGACCACATGCGGCTCGTTGAAGTGATACTGCGCCCAACCCGTGTTCGCCTTCACCAGCCACTTGGTGCTGGGGTCGGAGTCGGCCAGCTTGGACTCCACCTCGTTCGGCGGGTTGTCACCGCTCGCTGTGATCTCGGCGACGCTCTTGGTGAAGTCGCCGGGGTTGGACCCGGTCGCGCGCACGTTCTTCTGCAGATCGGCACCGTTCCTGGTGGCGACGATGCTGACGAGCGGCTGCTGATCGCCCGACTCGAATGAGGTCGAGAAGCTGCCCGGGGTGGCAGCCACGGCTGGTGATGCGGCGAGCGCCGAGGAGCCGACGACACCCCCGATCACGAGGAACGTGAGCGCGGCGCGCCGCAGTGCGGCGCGTCGCGGTCGTGTGGGTTGGGACATTCTTGGTCCTTCTGTTGCTGGCCGACTCATGCGTGTGTCGGCGGTGTGCGTGGTGTTGTGGGTGCGAAAGGGTTCTGGCCTCATACGGTCCGCCTTCTCCGACGGACCCGCGAGGTGACGATCAGAGCGACGGATCCCAGCGCGATCGTGAGAAGCGCCGCGAACGCGAGCTCGACGATCCCGCTGCTGCCGGTCTCCGCCAGGTTGCTCGTGGCCGATGAGGGGCCGCCGGTTGCTGCGGTTCCCTTCGCCGTCACCGTCACCTCGACCGAGACGGCGACGCCGTCAGAGGTGGCCGCCTCGAGCGTGTGCTTGCCCGGCGCGGTCTGCGACGGGATCGTGACGGTGGTCACGAACGATCCGTCGCCGTTCGTCGTCGCGGTCCCGAGTCCGAGAGGCTGCGAATGCAGCGTCATGGCCACCTCGGAGTCGGCTGCGAATCCGGTTCCCGAGACCGAGAGCGATCCGCCGGCCGGCACCGAGGACTCCGAGACCGTGAGTGTCGCTCTGTGCGGTGGCGGCGTCGCCCCGGTCACCGTGACCGGCACAACGGCCGACGATGATGCGATGAAGGCGGTGTCGTCGCTCGGCGAGAACGACGCCAGGTAGTCATGTTCGCCCGTCGACTTCGGCTTCACTGCGAGAGTTGCGCTCCCGTTCTTCACGACCGCGTCGCCGAGGCTTGCTCCTCCATCGAAGAACTCCACAGAACCGGCCGCCTGTGCCGGAGTGAGCTTCGCAGTGAGGGTCAGCGACGAGCCGGATGCGACACTGGCGGCAGAGGTCGTCAGCTGCGTCGCCGTGTTCGTCGCCGGAGCGACATCGGTCGCGATCGCGAAGACGCGCTCCTTGCTGTCGGTCGGGAACTGCACCGACACGATCGTGCGCCCGTCGGGCGCGGTCGCCGGTGTCGTTGCGAACAGGTACGCGCCCTGCACCTGGGTGACGGCGTTGCGGTGGCTCATCTTGGCCACCACGGAGTTGCCGAACGCCGGGCTTCCGTCGCTTGTCGGCAGCACCCAGTCGCCGAACGAGAAGTCCACGGGCATCGTCGATCCGTCGTCGAGGGTTGCCACAGCCGTGTCGGATGCACCACCGTTGATGCCGGCTCCGATGAAGGCGATCGAGTGCACTTCACCTTGCAGGTCGATGGTCTGGCCCGTCGGGTTCACGGCGTCGGGCGCGCCCTCGGGAGAGGAGGGCCACGTGAAGTGCAGCGATCCGACCTTCCCGGTTGCGCCCGGCGCAAGCCCGACGGACGCCAGCTGTTCACGTGAATAGCTGTTGCCGGCCGCATCGAAGTCGCCCACGCCGGTGTCGGACTCACTCGCCGTCCCGACCGTGTTCGCGGCCGCGGCCATGCTGAACGTGCGCGCGACCTTCACCGTGACCGATGCGTGCACCGTTCGCGACCCGCTGGTCACCGCCACGTCGACGGTGTAATAGCCGTTCGGGGTGCTCTTCGCCGCCGTCAGCGTGATCGGCGTCGTACCGGCTCCGGACGTGTCGAAGCGTCCGACGGGGATGCTTCCCGCGCTCAGGCCGGCAGGCGCCGTGACCGCCACGGTGTAGGAGTCGTCGGAACCGGTCAGTCGCTGTGCCGCCACCATGATCGTTGCGGCGGACCCTGGTGTCGCCGACACGAGCGACGGCGAAGCGTTCGCGACGAAACTCGCGCTGCCGTCCGCGAACGACGGCGGCGCGTCATCCGGGGCCGTTCCCCAGGAGGTGTCGTGGGTCGACGACAGCGTGAAGTCGACGTCGCCACCCTTCGCCAGCACCGATTCCGGGAGGTAGGTCTTCTGCTGCGCCGAGCCGTTCACGGACAATCCGGAGATGTAGCGGCTTCCCGTCGAGGCGCCGTTCGCGGAGATCGTGATCGTGCGTCCGCCGGAGAGATCGAGCTCCTCCTGGTCGAAAGTCGGCGTGTTGACCGTGAGCAGGTCGGTGCCCGGCGTGGTGGGGTACAGACCGAGCGCAGCCCACACATACCAGCTCGACTGAGCGCCGAGGTCATCGTTGCCGGGCTCACCGTCCGGCGAATCGCTGAAGAGCGTGGTGCGGATGCGGTCGACCACCTGCTGCGTCTTCCACGGCTGGCCGACGTAGTTGTAGAGCCACGGCGTCTGGAAGTTCGGCTCGTTCCCTGCCCACATGTAGGGCTCGTTGGGACCGACATTGAGCTGCGTGAAGAAACTGTCCAGCCGATCCGCGACCGCGGCGTCGCCGCCGAGCGCGGTGGTCAGACCAGCCACGTTCTGCGGAACCAGCCAGAGGTACTGCGCGGCGTTGCCCTCGTCGAACCCTGCCTGCCCGAACTGTCCGGATCCGGGTGTGACGTAGCCGGGGCCGTCTGCGAACTGTCCACTTGCGCTGCGCGGCGAGATGTAACCCGTCGTGGGATTGAAGAGGTTCTGCCAGTTCTGCCCGCGCGTCTGGAACTGCGAACCGATGTCGGTCTGGCCGAGAGCGGACGCGAACCGTCCGATGGCGAAATCGTCTACCGACCACTCGAGGGTGACGGATGCCCCCGCGATCGCGTGGTCTGCCTGGAAGTCTTTGGTCTGCGGTGCGTACCCGTCCTTCAGATAGGTCGCGAGCCCTGGCCGTTCGACATATCCGTTCAGCCCGGTGCCGCCGTCGGTCGCCCCTTTGACCATGTAGTTCAGAGCGGTGGATGTATCGAAGTCCTTTGCGCCGAAGGCATAGAGACTCGAGATCAGCGCGGTCTCGCTGTCACCCGTCATCTGCCCGGTCGAGGCGTTCGCGAGCTCCCAGCGAGGGAAGGATCCGCTCTGCTCGGCGTCGTTCACCAGGGACTGCGCCATGTCGCTCGCCCGGTCCGGGAACAGCATCGCTTGCAGCGGTGCCAGCGAGCGATAGGTGTCCCAGTCGGAGAAGTTGGCGTATTGCGTGTGCCCGGAGGGCACGGAATAGGTCGTGCCGTCGAATCCGATGTAGCGCCCGTCGACGTCGTTGAACGTGTTCGGGTGCAGCATGCTTCGATACAGCGACGTGTAGAAGGTCTTCAGGTCGTCCTGGTTCTGCCCGGCGACTTTGACCTTGCCGAGTGCGTCGTTCCATTCCTGCGCGGTCTGCGCACGCAGCGCTGCCGCATCGAAGCCCGGGACCTCCGCCTGCATGTTGGCGAGCGCGCCGGCGGTGCTGACGTACGACAGCGAT
Source organism: Humibacter ginsenosidimutans (assembly GCF_007859675.1). Classification (GTDB taxonomy): domain Bacteria; phylum Actinomycetota; class Actinomycetes; order Actinomycetales; family Microbacteriaceae; genus Humibacter; species Humibacter ginsenosidimutans. The sequence continues at coordinate 2,937,406 of NZ_CP042305.1, read as the reverse complement.
ACCTTCACGTGCAACGTCGTCGTACCAGCAGGGAAGGTGTAATACGCGCCGGCGTGCGGCGAGTCGACCGACGTGCTCGAGGCGCTCACGCTCGACTCGTTCCACGTGCCGGTCGACGCGAAGGGTGTGTCGAACTTCATCGCGAAGTAGACGGTGTAGCTGTTGTTCTTGCCGCAGAAGCCGCCGGTCGTCGCCGAGCCCGTCACTGTCTGGTCGTCGACGGTGGACAGTGCGGCAGCGGAATCGCCGTTGATCGAGGCGCCCGGACGGACGAAGAGGTTGGACGTGGCCCCCGAGGGGAATGTGAACGTCGCGAGCCCGGTGCGAGTCGATGCCGTCAGCTCGGCCTTGATCCCCGAGTTCGTCAGGTCGGCGGCGTAGTACCCTGGCGATCCGACCTCGCTGCTGTCGTGCGCGATGGTGGCCGTCGTCGTCCACGGCGTCGATCCGACAGCGCCGGTGGTCGGCAGGATCGGGATGTCGCCGAATGCGGTGCATCCGACAGAGGCGTGCGTCAGGCTGAAGCCTTTCAGCGTGCTGTTGTCGTGTGAGTAGCCGGCGTAGGTGTTCGTGGTGTCCGGCGAGAACTGCACCATGCCGAACGGAGTCGCGGGGCCGGGGAAGTTGTTGATGCTGCCGACGTTCGCACCGCCGCTTCCCGTGCCGTTCAGCGTGTTGACGTACGAGGCCGGATCGCTCACATAGGCGGGATCCGCGTGTGCTGCGGTGGCGGTCGTCACGAGCGGCATCGCCACCAGGCCGATCAATGCCGCCAGCGCACCCAGCATCACGGGCCGCCGACTCGTTCGCCAGGATGTCGTCCGACGCCTCATGCTTCGCTCCCGTCCTTCTTGCGCTTGCGTGCCCGGAGCACGAGGCCGCCACCGACCAGGAGGGCGGCCAGCACCACGAGGGACCCGATCGAGAGTCCGGTGGCGGCGAGGGCCGACACGCTCGACCCTGTGGCGGAGCTCCCTCCGGTCGAGGGGCTCGAGCCGCCGTGGCCGCCTCCTGTGGTCGAGCCGCCACCCGGATCGGTGCCGTCCCCTGGGCTGTTGCCGTCTCCATGGCCGCTCGCGGAGATCGACATCGGCACGACAGCAGAAACGGATCCGTCGGCCGCCAGCAGAACTGCACGCTGCTGTGGATGCGCGAAGTCGAACATGCCGGTCAGGTCGCCGGCCCTCTCATCGAACGAGTCATCGCCGATGCGACCCGTCGACCAGTTGTCCTCGATGAACCTCAAGACCGATGTCTGCTCGATCGCGGCGTGATCGATCGCGTTCTGCTTCGAGAACGGCGAGATGACGAGCAGCGGCAGGCGCTGACTCGGTCCGCAGCGATCCTGATATCCGCCGGCGATGGAGGATGCCTTCGCCGTGCAGATCGAGGAGTCGTTCTTCGAGTCGTTCGAGCCGTTCACGATCGTGGGCGCCACGTGGTCGTACCACCCGTCAGAGTCGTCGTACGTGACCACGATCGCCGTGCTCGACCACGATGACGACTCCTGGATCGCATTGATCTGCTCGACGAGGAACTTCTGCTCGTCCAGCGGGTCGGAGTAGCCGGCGTGGGCATCCTGCGCCTCCGGTGCCTTCAGGAACGACACAGCGGGAAGGTTGTCGTGCTTCAGCGCACTGGCGAAGTCGGTCAGGTCGTAGTTGTGATTGGCCCGGTCGGTGTGGCCGATCATCGCCTCGGACGTCGGTGCCAGGTGATGCGGATTCGACGTCGACTTGTAGTACGAGAACGGATTGTGGTGCGGCGAGTAGTCCTTCGAGGCGGTGCCGACCGTGTTGGCGGTCGTCGAGTCGCACCTGGCGTAGTCGCCGTCCTTTCCGTCCCACTTCGTGCTCGGAGCGAACCCTCCCTGGAACCAGCCCCAGGTGACGTTCTTGGCGTTGAGCAGATCGCCGATGTTCTTGCCCTGCATGTGCGCCACGGCGGAGGTCGACGTGTGGTCGTTGTTCGAGCAGTCGTCGTAGGCGGGATCCGGGTCGGAGATCAGGCTGCCCACGCCGTCCGCGTTCGGCGACTGGATCACCGACGACGTGGGCAGCACGTCACCGGTCGTCGGATCGGTCGCCACAGCCCCGTGCGTCTGCCCTGACACGAGGTCGATGGCTCCCGGTGTCGACTGGCCGAAGATGGAGTCCCAGTTGTTGTCGCTCATCGCGTAGTTCTGGGCATAGTTCCAGAGCGCGGTGACCGTGTTGCCGTCGTAGTAGTCCATCGCGAGCCCGGGGCTGCCGTATTCGCCGGTGCAGGTGTCCGAACTCGTGTTCTGCACGAACAGGTCCATCTTTCCGTCGTCTTCGGCCCTCTGCTCCGCCGGATATGCGTGATTCTGATCGCAGGTCACGGCCTCGGCCTGCGACAGACGCTTGGGCGTGTACTGATTGGGGTTGGCCGCGAGCAGCCCCGCGCTCACGAGCGTGTTCGCGCTCGGGGTGTCGGCTGCACCGGTGAAGGTCGTCCCATCGGTGTTGGCCGCTTTCGGGTAGGTGCCGAAGTAGTGATCGAACGAGATGTTCTCGTCGAAGATCACGACGACGTGCTTGATGGGCGTCGTCGTATCACTGGCACCATCGGCGGCGGCGAAGGCCGGTGCCGACATGCCGCAGAGCGCGGCTCCGGCAAGCAGAGTCGCTGCGGCGCCTCCGACGCTTCGACGCCATGCTGCGTTGGACATCCGGAATCCTCTTTCGATGTTCTGCGTGCCGGTCGGTCGCGGGTCGTGTCCGGTCATCGCGCTACTTCACCGCCACCTTCGTCGTCAGGGTCTTGGTGCTCGTCCCATCGCTCACTGTCACGGTGGCCGTGTGCTCGCCGACCGCGGCGAACGTGTGCCAGCCATAGACGATGTAGCTCCCTTCGGCGTCGCCCGGCGTGACGGCGACGTCGTTCGACGCCGGGGTGCCGTCGCCCCAGTCGACGGTGGCCTTGTAGTCGCCGGCGGATGCCGCGGCACCGCCAGAGACGATGGCGAGGGTGGCGCCGAACGGAGCGCCGTGCACCGCCGTCGGAAGGCTGTCCTCGCCGGATGCCTGGAGGCCCTTCGCGCTCGCGCCCGCGGTGCCGACCGCGAAGATGTGCATGATGCCGGCGGTGGTCGCTCGCGGAAGCGTCACGCTCGCCACCTTCTTCGACCCGTCGAGGACGGCAGGTTTGCTGGCGTACACCGACGCCTTCGTCGTGTCGGCATTGCCCGACTGGCTGTTGCGATGCGATGTCGTCAGCACGCTGACGTCACCGTCCGGCACGCTGCCTGAGGTCCAATCGGCGAACGACACGTTCACCACCTGGTGGGTGCCATCCGTGTAGTTGACCGCGGCGTAGCCGGTGGACGGCCCGTTCGTCGCCGTGCCGAGGAACGCGATCTTCGAGTACCGCATGCCGCCGAGGTCGACGGTCTGTCCCGCCGGGATCCAGTTGTCGGCCTGCCCGGAGGGGACATCGGGCCAGGTGAAGGTGATGCCTGCACCAGCTCCGCTCAGCGACAGCGTCGAACCGGGTGTCACGCCGGCGGCCTTGAGCGCACTCGCCGAGTACGAGTTGTTCGACGCGTCGAAGCTCGCCGTCGATGCCGCGCCGTCGTCGGAGATCCCGACGTTGTTGTATGCCGCCTGGCCCTGCGAGAACGATGGGGGGACGTCCTTCGCGCCGGTGCCCCACGTGCCGGGCGTCGACGCCATCGTGAACGTTAGGGTGCCGCCGTTCTGCGCGAACGACTCCGGAAGCCAGCTGGCGCTGCGTGCCGTGCCGTCGAGGCTCATCGCCTTCACGTAACGGTTGATGGAGGAGGCGCCGGGCGCGGAGATGGAATAGCTGCGTCCGTTGTCGCTCGTGATGGTCACGCTCGGGAACGATGGGCCGTTCACGACCAGCTCCGAGCGACCGTAGAGGGCGGGGAACATCCCCAGCGACGCCCAGACGTACCAGGCGCTGGTCGCGCCGAGGTCGTCATTGCCCGCGATGCCCGTCGGGGTGTTGTCGCTCCACAGCTGCGCTCGTGCCCGCTGCACGACGTCCTGGGTCTTGTTCGGCTCGCCGATCCAGTTGTAGAGCCAAGGGGTCTGATCCGAGATCTCGTTGCTGAGATAGGCATATGCGCTCGAGTTGCCCGCGTTGAGCTGGGTGAAGAACTTGTCGAGGTCGGCTCCGAACCGCACCGCGCCCCCCTTCTTCGCCACGAGCGACGAGACGTTCTGCGGAACCAGCCAGCCGTACTGCGTTCCCGACGCCTCGATGAATTCGTTGCCACCCGACCCGTCGAGGTTGAATCCGGTGTCGAAACCGTTTTTCGATCTCGGGGCGACGGCGTTCTTGCCGGGGAAGTACACGTTCTGCCAAGCCTGAGCCCGTTGCGAGAACAGCGTGTACGAGGCGGTGTCGCCCTGCTCTTTCGCGAGCTGCGCGATCGCGAAGTCGTCCAGTGCGTACTCCAGCGTGTCGGAGGTGTGGTCGCTGCCACCGGAGTTCTCGGCGATGAAGCCGAGGGCGGCATCCTGGAACGCGTTCTCGCGCTTGCTCGCTGTGGCGGGCAGGGACTGGGCTGCGACCATGCTCTTGACTGCGTCGGCGCGATCGAAGCCTGTTCCGCCGAACGCATCGAGTTCAGCCATCACGATGTCGAGCGAGTCGCCGTTCATCTTGTTCTGAGCTGCGCCCAGCATCGGCCAGTTGTACCAACCGGCCTGCTGGGCGAGGTGAAGGATCGACTCGTTCATGTCCGAAGCACGGCGGGGGAACAGCAGGCCGATCAGCTGCGCCTCGTCACGGTAGATGTCCCAGCCCGAGTAGGTGGCATACTCGTGCTTCTGCCCTGACGCCAGCGCGTGGATGCTCCCGTCGTATCCGGCATACCGGCCGTCGACGTCCTCCGTCACGTTGGGATGAAGAAGCGAGTGGTACAGCGCCGTGTAGAAAGTCGTCAGCTGCGCCTTGTCCCCTCCGCTGACGGCGACCTGGCCGAGCGTGCTCTTCCACGTGTCGTGGGCTGCGTCAGCGATCTGGTCCCAGGTCTTGTCGCCCACTTCGGTCTTGGCGTTCTGCTCGGCACCGGCCACACTCACGTAGGAAAGGCCCACGGTGACGGTGACGGTGTCGCCGGGCGCGAACGCCACGTAGGCGCCCGTTCCGTTCGCGTCGGCAGACGACCCCGAGGTGCCGCCGGCGGTCACGGTGCTGCCCTGCCAGACGCCGGACGCGGTCGGTGTCTTGTCGAACGTCGCCCAGAAGTAGGCGTTGTAGTAGGCGCCCTGCTTGCAGGTGGCCTGCACGCGCGTGCTCCCCGAGATGGTGTTCCCGTCGACGGTCACGGTGCTGCCCTCGCTGCCGTTCACGGAGCCCGCCGCGTCGAAGACCAAGGTTTGCGAGTCGCCCGTGGTCGGAAAGCTGAACCTTCCGACGCCCGCCCGCGTCGTGGCGGTCAGCTCGGCCTTGATGCCGCTGGCGAGTGTGACGCTGTACTGCCCTGGACTGGCACTCTCGCCGTCATGGGAGAAGCCGGAGTAGAACGCCTTGACGTCGTCCTTGGGCGACACGGTGAGTGCACCGCCGGAGAGGGCTCCCGCGTAGGGAAGGATCGGAAAGTCCTCAGCGCCGTAGCGACCGGCGCATCCGGTTCCCGAGACCCGATTCATGGAGAAGCCCTTGAGCTGATCGGCGTCGTACTCGTAGCCGCCCATGTTGGTGTTCGAGCCGCCCTTGGTGTTGTACGTCGTCGGATTGAACTGCACCATTCCGAACGGCAGCGTCGCGCCAGGGGAGGTATCACCGTAAGGCGTCTCCGTCTGGGCATTGGAGCCGACCTGGGTGCCGATGAACGGATTGACCAACGCTGTCGGGTCGCTCACGGGGTCGGCGAGTGCTGGGACCGTCGTCGCGGGCACGGAGATCAGCCCCGCGACGACGGCGGTGGCGACGCATCCGGCGATCCGCGCACGCACCCTTCGGAGGCTGCTGCTGCGAGGTGACTTCATGGGCGTTCTCTCTTGGTGACGGACGTGGTTCATGCGAACGCCCCGCTGGCGAGCCAGTCCGAGGCGGTCTTGGCGCCGGGCGGCGAAAAGAAGTAGCCGCCGCCGACGGGTGAGATGTAGTCGACCAGTGGCTCGTCGACGAGCCGCTTCTGCACGGCGACGAACTGCCTGTCGAGGTCTTGGTTGAAGCAGGCGAAGATCAGGCCCATGTCCAGATTCCCGTTCGGGTCGACCCCGGAGTCGTAGTTGTAGGGACGCCGCAGCATCTGTTCGCTCTCGGAGCTCGTGGTTCGCGGATTCGCCAGCCGGATGTGGGCATCGAGCTGAATCACGTCCCCCGTGGGATCGAGCTCGTAGTGCGGGTCGTCGAACTCATGCGACCCGGTGAGCGGCGCACCGGAGTCCCGGCGACGGCCGATCATGTTCTCCTGCTCGTGAATCGAGACGCGGTCCCAGAACTCCACGAGCATCCTGATGAGCCGCACGACGTGATACGAGCCGCCTGCGACCCATGCCGGCTCGCCGCGCACCGCACGCGTCCAGACGAGCGCGTTCTCCGCAGCGGGGCTCGCCGTCGCCGGCGAGGCCGTGCCGTCCTTGAAACCGAGCAGGTTTCGCGGAGTGCCGCTCGGCCGTGGCGGCGAGACGAAGCCGTCCTTGCGCCACCGAATCTGCATGCCGCCGCGAGTGGCGCGGGTGAGGTCGCGCAGCGCGTGCAGCACGGTGTCGGGATGATGGGCGCAGATCTGCAGAAGGAGGTCACCGTCGCACTGGGAGCGGTCGAGGTCGTCGTTCGGGAAGTCCTCCATCGTGCGCAGTCGCGCCGGCTTGGCATCGCCGAGGCCGAGTCGATCATCGAAGAGAGACGCGCCCAACGACAGCGTGACGGTGAGCCCGTCGGCAGGGACCATCGCGCCCAGCAGTCCTGAGTCGGACGGCGGACCCGTGATCCCCGTGTCGTCCGGCCGCCCACCGCTGGTCAAGAAGCGTGCGCGCTCGGTGATCGTGCGCAACAGTTGCTCGAGATCCTTCCGCCCTTCGACGGTGACGTCGAAGGCGACGAAAGCCGACGTCGACTGCGCGGGAGTCACGATTCCCTGCTGGTGCTCGCCGTGGAACGGATACGATGACCTCCGCTTCACGGTCTCCTGCGCAAATGCGCTGCCGCCGACCGCGGTCGCCGAGACGAGGGGTGCCGCGACTCCCGCGCCGAACACACCGGCGAGAAAGTCCCGCCTGACGACGCCCGTCATGCCGCCCTCCGCACGTCGCAGACCGCGGCGACGTGCGCCGGGAGCTCCACCGTCTCGCTGATCGTCGCGTCGAGCTTCTCGCGCTGCGCACGATCGAGCGAGGCAAGCGACGTCCACGTGCCGTCGGACGAGCGGAACGACTCGACCAGTTGCCGAGATCGCGCTATCCAGGCATCCGTCTTGGCGAGCGAGTAACGGGTGGCGAGGATGCCGCGCAACGGCTTCAGCGCCTCGATCGTCCCCGTGAGGTTGGCGTCGACCGTGGCAAGGGAGCTGTGGCTTCCGGCGTCCGTCGCCCCGGTCAGCTCGAACTGCAGCGCGTTCTCGAGGATCTCGTGCGCGCGCAGTCCGATGTCGAGCGGGTCGACACGGGCATCGGGAAAGCCCGCCTCCAGCGAAGCGACATCGGAGGCCAGTCGCCTCGTATAGGGCGCGACGGAAGACAGCGGCGCATCCGCGTACAGCAGCGCCTCGATCTTGTGGAAACCGGTGAGGTCAGGGTCGTCGAAGGCCGTGTGGCTGGATGCGGCCATCCCGTCGATCGCGGTGTCCGCGTCGCCGAAGGCCCCATAGGCCGCACCCAGCGTCTCGTACTCGGTGTGGCCCGCCAGCCACGCCCGCTCAGCTCCCGCGCGGTCCCCCGACTCGACGGCCGTATCGAGTCCCCGCACGTCATCGAGGAGGGTGGGCAGCCGGCCTTCCACCCATCCCTCGTACGCCTTTGCCGCCGGAATCAGGTCGTTGCGCGTGACGGGCGCAACGCCCGGGGTGCTTCCTGCGACGTGCCGCGCCCCGGTCACCCTCACTGCCGGCCCGTACAGCGGGTCGGCGTCGGCCGGAAGGCAGACGAAACGGTAGCGGCCCGCTGCGATCGTCGGCTGTGCCGATGCCGTCGCGCCCGCACCGATGTTCTCCACATCGACGAATACCGCCTTGTCGGCGAGACGCTGCAGATACACCTCCATGCCGACGGTCGAGGTGTTGCGGAACGACAGTCGCTGAAGGCCGCTGTGCGGATGAGCCCAGCCCGACCCGCAGCCATCGATCGCCGCGTGCACCAGGTACCCGTCCGACGTGGTGCGCTGGCTTCGCATCGCCGACTGCACGACGACGGCGACGGCGATGAGCGCGGCGAGCGTCATGAACACGAAGCACACCTTCAGTGGCACCGGCGGCTTGCGGTGCCCGGTCGTCGTCGGCTCGGGTGATGCGCTCACGAGCGTCCTCCGCGACGCAGCGCCGAGCGGACGACCAGGAGAGCGGCACCGCCTGCCAGCGCCAGCAGGCACAGCAGTGCGAGCAGTTCGGCGTTCTCGGGCAGCCCGGTCGTGGCCAGCGCGGCGCCCCCGGCCGGATCCACGGTGATCGATGCCGAGGCGACGACCTGCGACACGTCGCCCACGGCCTGAATCTCGTGGTTTCCGACAGTCGCATCGTTCGGGATCACGACCTTGGAGGAGAAAGCGCCGTCGCCGTCGGCGGTGACGACGTCCAGCTCCACCGGTGCCGAGTGCAGCGAGATCGTCACCTTCTCGTGGGGAGCGAATCCGGCTCCGATGACCGAGACGGCGTCGCCGCGCCTTGCGTCCGAGGCCGTGAGCTTCAGCTTCGGGACGTAGCCGGAGTGCGTGTCGGCACGCACAGCATCCGTCGGTGCAGAGGCCGATGTCACCGTCGCGTAGCCCGCCTTGGTGGCGGTGACCACTGCGGTGATCTTCTCCCCGATCTGCGCAGCCGCCAGGGTCAGAGTCGACTCGTGCGCTCCGTCGATCGGGGTCCCGTCCGCTTCCCAGGCATAGGCGAGCTGTATGCCGTCGACGGAATACGCACCAGCCGTCACCGTCAGCGTCTCGCCGACCTTGGCGGTGCCGGAGAGCGAGGGCCGCGCTGTTGCAACGAACGTTCCCTTCTCCACTTTCGTGCCGGCAGACATGATCGTGCCCGGCACGTATCCGGGCGCCGTCCCCGTCGCCACCACTGCCAGGGTCTTCCCCAGGTCCTCGGGCGTGATCGTGTAGTGAGACGAGGTCGCCGAAGCGATGTTCGCCCCGTCGACGCTCCACTGATAGGTGGTCGTCGTGCCTGCCACGTTCCAGTCCGGCGATCCGGCGGTCACGGTCTCGCCGACGGCTGCGGTGCCGCCGATACCGAGGCTCGGCGCCTTGGGCGCCGTGGGGGCGGCGTCGCTGGCGACGGCGAAGACGTGCATCTTCTGGTCGTCTGGCCACGTGATCGAGGAGAGCCCCTTGCCCGTCAGCGTGATCGGCTGAGTCGAGTACAGGCCGCAGCCGATGTTCTGGGTGCCGGTGTGATCACCACGGACTCCGGGGGCCGGCAGCGAGATGTCGCCGGTCGAGGCATCCGGAGTGCACCAGTCGCTCAGCGTCGCCGTCACCGTCTGTGTGGAACCGTCCGCATACTTCAGCAGGAGCTGGCCGCCATGGTCTCCGTTGTTGCCCGCACCGACGAGCGCGATCTCGGTCGCCGATCCGAGTGCCGCCGAGACGTCGGTCGTCTGCCCCGACGCGAGAAGATTGTCCGGCTGACCTGCCGGAACCGGGCCCAGGATGTAGCTCAGATCGGTTCCCGGAACGGTGAGGCTCTCTCCCTGCACGATTCCGACCGACGCCAACTGATCGCGGAGAAAGTAGTAGCCCATGCCGTCGAAGTCGGCATTCGCCTTGCCCTCGTCGCCGATGCCCACGTTGTCGAAGCCCGGCTGCAACCAGTTCTGCTGGGGCACGACCACGGTGACGTCCGCGGTCGCGGAGTCACCAGCGTCGTCATCGACCGTGAGATGGACCGGGTAGTCCCCGGCTGCCGTCCCCGCAGCGACCTGCAAGGAGACCGGGATCGCCGTCTGAGCAGAGCCACCGTTCGCCGCGACCGTCCAGGAGCCGCCTCCCGTGACCGAGACCGCCGCCGATCCCTTAACCTCGAGCGTCCCGGTGATCGTCCCCTCGCCCTGCGCGAGGGCGCTCACAGTCAAGGTCCCTTGCGCTCCGGCGGCGACGACGACCGACGGCGTCGAGGCTCCGACCGTCAGCCGATGCGTCGAGCCATCGTCGCTCACCACGGCCGGCGGTGCGTCGGCGGCGGCCGTCGCCCAGTCGGATGGCTTCGATCCGACGGTGTACGCGATGGTTCCGGCCTTCCCGAGCTCGGCGCCGGAGAGGTATGCGCGATCGATGTCCTTGCCGCCCACCGACACGGACTGTTCGTAATGGGAGGTGCCGGAGACGCCCGGGGCGGTGATGTGCAGGGATCCGCTCGGGTAGTAGTCGGGATCGAGCGTGACGTCCACGCTCGAGAACACGGGAGTGGAGAGGCCCCAGACATCCGATCCGGGAATGATGGGATACAGGCCGATGGAGCTCATCACGGCCCACGACGACATTTCACCGAGGTCGTCATTGCCGGTGACGCCGGTCGGCCCATCGGTGAAGAGCGTGAGCGCGGCGCGCACGACGTCGGTGGTCTTCCACGGCTGGCCCGCCCAGAGGTAGGCATAGGGAGAGCCGAGATCGGGCTCGTTGTTCGGGTTGTACTTGTCCTGGTTGTAGTACGAGTAAGCGCCGTTGACCCACACGTTGCGCGCGGTGCCCGCCGGGTCGGTCGACAGCTGGTCATAGGCGAAGAAGGAGTCGAGCCGCTTGGCCGTCGCGGATCGTCCGCCGAGGAGCCCCATCAGGCCCGGCATGTCCTGCGGCACCAGCCACTCGTATTGCACGGCCGTTCCCTCGTGGAATCCAGGGGCGTTCGCCGGATCGGTCTGCTGGTCGAAGAGGCCGTCTGAATGCCGCGCCCGGAACGCGCCGGTCGTCGAATCGAAGATGGCTCGATAGTTCTCGCCTGCGGCTGCGTACCTCTCCGCGTCGGCATTGTGTCCGAGCGCCTTCGCCATCGTCGACAGCATCGCGTCGGAGACCGCGTACTCGAGGGTCGCCGACCCCCCGTTCTGCATGTCGTTCGTGCCGGGTTTGCCCTTGGCGCCGGTGTCGTATGGCACATACCCGTCGGCGTTGAACACCGGATTCCCCGTGCGCCCCGTCGTGGGGCTGTCCGCGGGTGGCACGTCGTCCGCGTTCCGTTTGAGCACCGCGTAGGCCTCGGCCTCGTGCCCTTTCAGGAGGCCCTCTGACCACGCACTCACCAAGAACGGCGTGATCGGGTCTCCGGTCATGATGTTCGTCTCGACCGGACCATAGCTCCAGCGCGGTGCCCATCCGCCTTGCTCCGCCTCCAGCACGAGTGAGTAGGCCATGTCGGCGGAGCGTCTCGGTTCGATGAGCGCAAGGAACTGCTGTTGCGTTCGATAGGTGTCCCAGAGCGAGAAATCCTGGTAGTAGGTGTACCCGGAGGCGATGTGCGTCTTCTGGTCCCAGCCCATGTAGCGACCATCGACATCAGTACCGGTGTTCGGAGCGAGAAAGCTGCGGTAGAGCGCGGAGTAGAACGTCGTCAGCTGGTCCGTGTCCGACGAGGACACGGCGATCTTGCTGAGCTGGTCATTCCAGACAGTGGTCGCAGCAGAGTGCGCAGCGTCGAAGGTCGTGGCCTCAGCTGCGAGATTCGCAGCGGCACCGGCCGGGTCGACGTAGCTCAGAGAGGTCTGCGCCTCGACGACGTTGTCCGAGGTCGTGTCGAACCGCACGTAGGCACCGGTACGATCCGTGCTGCTCGCCGTGCTCGAGCCCGCGCTGACGGCGTTGCCCGTCCACGTGCCGAATGACGTGAACGGCCGGCTGAAGTGCGTTCGTGTGTAGACCGTGAACGGTTGGGTGGGCTCGCAGAAGCCCGCCACGGTGATCGCGGCGTCGACGGTCTGGTCGTCGACGACCGTCACGGACGACTTCTGCACGGACGACAACGCCTGTCCGGCGTCGATCATCACGTTCGCCTCGGTGGTCGAAGGAAACGTGTATCTCTGCACACCGGTGTGCATCGTGGCGGTGAGCTCAGCCGTGATCGGACCCGCGGATGCCTGAAGCCCCACTTTGTAATAGCCTGCCTGCGCCTGCTCCGACGAGTGGTCGAGCGGAAGGTAATACGAGCCGTAGTCGGTCGAGCCGATGTCACCTGTCGTCGGGAGCACCGGCAGCATTCCGCCCAACCCGCATCCGACGCCGGAGAGATGCACGAGGGAGAACCCGCGCACGCCCGTTTGGCCGTAGTCGTAGCCGGTGCTGTGGCCGGTGTCGGGTGAGAGCTGAACCATGCCGAACGGCACAGTTGGGCCTGGGTAGGTGTTCCCCTCGTCCTGGGTTCCGATCAACGGGTTCACGTACGAGACGGGGTCGCTCACGGTGCCGGCCGCCGGTGCGGCGTCGGCCGGTTCGACGAGGCCCAGTGTCAGCGCCGAAGCGACGGCGACCACCGCTACGACCTGCACTGCGATGAAGCGCCCGCACAATGACCATCGCCGGCGGGGCGAGCCGCCGGCCGCGCTTCCGGCACCGACTCCGAAGGTCGCCCATCGTGACATGAGGCCGGCCCCTTTCCTGAGATCGTCATTGACCTGCCCGCGGGAAACGTTCCGTCGGCGAGCACGCGAGCGCGACGCTACCGAAGAACACCTGGAAATGTCAACGCTGACATTGAATCGAGTGTCAAAACCGAACCATGGGACGGGCTCTCATCGAGTCTCTTCGCCCGCGACCGCCAGATCGAAGAACGGCCCGGCACCGCCCGTTCTTCCCCGACTCTGCGGATATCTGCATCCACGTCGCCTGGGGTGAGCGGAGCTCAGCCGTCAGCCAAGACGGCCGTTCTTGCCGCGGCACCCCGCTTCCTCCGACGAGTTTGCGAAGCGTTTCGTATCGGTCGTGCCGTGTCATCGCAGTCATGACCGCGATCACGGATCTCCCCACACAGGAGCCGGACGTCAATGCGGCGAGCATGCAGCCTGCATGACGGAAGCGACCTGATCAGCACGGCTATCGCGACGCGTCCTTCGGAGGCGTCGCCACGGCGCCCTTCCGGTTCAGCCCACGAACGGGCCGAGGCGCTCGCCCGAGCCTCGCTCGATCAACGCGGTCGAGAGCTGCACCCGCTGCGCGGGCCCGTCGTCACCGTCGATCCTCCGGAACAGAAGATCGGCGGCGACGCGCCCCATGGCAGCGGGGTCCTGGGTCACGACCGTGACTCCAGGCTGAACGACGTCGGCAAGCTCGAAGTCGTCGAAACCGACGTACGCGAGACCGATCGGATGCCTCACCAGGGCTCGCAGAAGCTGCACGCTCCACCTGTTGTTGCCGGCGAAGACCGCGGTGGGCGGATCCGCGGACGCCGCGAGCATTCCGAGCGCCTCAGTTCCTGCCCGTTCGTCGGGCTGGAGCATCAGCACGAGTTCCGGGTCGAACGGGATGCCCGCGTCGGCAAGCGCATCCCGGTACCCCGCCCGTCGTTCCCTCGCTGTGTACACGGAGTCCGCGTCGCCGAAGAACGCGATACGGCGATGACCGCGCTCGATCAGATGACGTACGCCCGCGATCGTGCCTCCACGGTTGTCGGCGAGCACCGTGTCGACATCGAGCTCTTCCAGGGGGCGGTCGAACGCCACAACCGGGCAGTTCTTCGCGCGCTCGTCGGCCAGCAGCTTCTCATCGAGCCCCGTCGCCGGTGCGAGGATGAGTCCCCCGACGCCTCTGGACACGAAAGCGGCGATGAGACGGTCTGCTCGATGCGCGTCCTCGGCCGACGATGACACGAGCAGTTGATGATCGTGCGCCAGCACGCTCTCCTCGACAGCTCTCGTCAACGCTCCGTAGAACGGGTCCGAGACATCTTCCAGCAGAAGCCCGATGGTCGATGCAGTGCCTTGACGAAGCAGCCGCGCGCTCTCATTGCGCCGGAAGCCGAGTCTCTCGATCGCGTCGTTGATCCGTGCCGCGGTGGCCGGGCTGACATGCGCGTCATCGTTGACAACACGCGAGACAGTCTTGGCGCTCACGCCGACCTCGCGCGCAACATCGTTCATCGTCGGCCGACCCAGCGGCCGCGGGGCTGACGCCCGTCGGCCATCGCCTGACGTGGTGGAGTCCGCCATTCTCACGCCGCCCATCTCCGCCACAACCCAGCCCTCGTGTCAGACGAGGGCATCGGTCAGATCCGTCCGTAGGCTAACACGCCGTCTTATGCCGATTCGCGCCGATTCTGCAGCGGAATCGAGGGGTTCTTCGTGATCGACCGAAGCGCTGAACGCTCGCGGACGCGACGAGTCGATCAGTCGCCGGCCGTGGGGCGTCCGTCGTCTCCGACGCGCGCTTCGTCTGCCGCGTATGCGATGTCAGCGTTGACATGTATGCTCTCGGAGCGGGATTCCCCCTCGCCCACCGCTGTCCCGCGGGCCGGATCGACGATCGCGGCCTCGCGGCTCACCGCCTCCGCGGTACGAGAGGGCGTGCCGAACGACGTCACCGAACGAGAGAGCCCTTCCACCTACATGTCCGATCGAGCCATCAGAACCGTCGCACTCGCGATCGATCTCGGCGGCACGAAGGTGGAGGCAGCCCTGGTTGCTGCCGACGGCACGATCAAAGCGGGCAGTCGGCACAGGACTCCGACCGGTCCGACTGCATCGCGATCCCAGCTCGACGAGGCGATCATCCACGTGACACGCGGCGCGCTCGAAGCAGTCGGCGCAGACGAGCTTCTGGGCTGCGGGATCGGATCGGCCGGCCCGCTCCGCCGCGAGGACGACAGCATCTGGCCCATCAACCTGCCGGCCCTGCATGGTCTGCGCATCACCGAGCTCATCTCCCCCGCGATGGCCGGTCGTCCGATCATGCTCCGGCTCGACGGCACCTGCATCGCCTTGGCCGAGCACTGGTTGGGCGGCACCCGTGGAGCGTCGAACGCCATGTCGATGGTCGTGTCGACAGGCGTGGGCGGCGGGATCATTCTCGATGGACGACCGCTGCGAGGAGACACCGGCAACGCCGGCCACATCGGCCAGATCCAGGTGCACACTCATCGCCCCGGGCGATCGAATGCGGCCGCGTCCCTCGAAGGGATCGCCTCCGGGCCGAGATCAGTGCGCTGGGCGCGAAAAAGAGGTTGGCACGGGTGCACGGGGGAGGATCTCGCCAGGGACTACGCCGTCGGGGACCCGGTGGCCGTCGCGGCGATCAGACGATCGGCTACGGCCGTCGGCGAGGCGATCGCCAGCGTCGCGACGCTGCTCGACCTTCACCGGGTCACGATCGGCGGCGGGTTCTCGCGTTCGGCCACTGATTACGTCGACATCGTGCAGACCGCGGCGGTCGGGGCCTCCGTCGTCGGCTACGCACGCGATGTCGTCGTCACACCCTCGGCCCTCGGTGCCGACGGCCCCCTGATCGGGGCCGCCGCGCTCGTGCACAGAAGCGACGTCCTCGTGCCCGCGTAGCCCATGACATCCCTCTCCTCTTTTCTCGCGTCGGTGCTCGCAGTCGGAAGAGGGCCGGCAGACCGTGATTCCCACGGCGATCCCGAAGCCCGCATCGCGTATCGTGTAGCCGTGGCAGCCCATCGTCGTACGCCGGGGTCGCAGACTTCACTTCGTGAAGCCAATCGCGGCCGGATCGTCGACGCCGTCAAGCGCTACGGCGGGCTGAGCCAGATCGAGCTCGCGGGCCTCACCGGCCTCTCGCCCGCCACGGTCTCGAACATCGTCAAAGAGCTGACCGGTGCCGGCGTGCTCAACACGGCACCCGGCACGAGGAGCGGCAGGCGCGCCCAGCATGTCACGCTCGCCCACGATCTCGGCCTCGTCGCGGGCGTGCACTTCTCCACGAGGCACCTGCGCATCTCGATCGCGGATGCCGCCTACACGGTCGTCGCAGAGACCCACATGCCACTGGCCAAAGACCACAGGGCCGACAACGAGCTCGACCGCGTGATGCTGCTGCTGGCCGACATGCTCGAGTCGGCTGGCGCAGGCATGCTCGACCTGCTCGCCGTCGGCGTCGCGTTGCCCGCACCCGTTGACCGGCGCACGGGGCGCATCGCCCGCCGCGGCATCCTGCGCGGCTGGGACGGCGTCGAGGTCTCCGACGTGCTGCAGGAGCGGTTGAAGCGACCGGTCTTCGTCGACACGGATGCCAACGCCGCGGCCCTCGGCGAGCTGCGGCTGGGCGCCGCCCGTGGCAAAGAAGACGTCATCTTCGTCGACGTCGGCGACCGCATCGGTGCCGGCCTCGTACTCGGCGGCCGCGTCTACTCGGGGCACGGCGGCATGGCCGGTGAACTCGGGCACACGGTGATCCAGCAGGACGGACCGGTGTGCGAGTGCGGCAACCGCGGCTGTGTGCAGGCCATCGCAGGCGGTGCCGCCCTCATCGAACGGCTGCAGTCGGGCAACCGCGGCATCAAGCTGCAAGACGTGATCGTGCGCGCCATGTCGGGTGAGTCGGATGCCATCCGCGCGATCGCCGACGCCGGCAGCGCGATCGGCGTGGCGACGGCCAACCTCTGCAACCTGCTCGATCCGGAGCGGATCGTGGTCGGCGGCGAGCTCGGCCGGTCGGGCGAGCTGCTGCTCGGGCCGATGCGGCGCGAGGTCGAGCGCTCGGTGCTCGCCGGCGCGCAGCTGGCGCCCGAGATCGTGCAGAGCCAGCTGGGGGTCGGAGCTGCGGCGATGGGTGCCGTCGCGATGGCCGTCGACCGGGTCTCGATCCAGACCGACGATTCCACCCATGCGGAGGACGCCGCCGAATGAAGGCGAAACGAGCGGGTTCACTGCTCGCCGTCGTTGTCTGCGCGCTCACCCTCGTCGGGTGTTCGAACGCGGTCTCGCCCGGCGACACGACGCATGCCGCCGTCGACCCCGCGCACGCGACCATCGGCCTGCTGCTGCCCGACTCGACGAACACCAGGTACGAGTCGGCCGACAGGCCCGCGTTCGAGGCGCGCATCCACGCCAAGTGCCCCGGCTGCACGGTGGCCTACCAGAACGCCTCGGCCGATGCGGCGCGTCAGCAGCAGCAGGCGGAATCGATGCTCGCCCAGGGCGTGGCGGTGCTCGTTCTGGATGCCGTGGACGGCCAGTCGGCGGCATCCATCGTGAACGAGGCGACGAGCAAGGGCGTTCCGGTGATCGCGTACGACCGCATCATCAACAGCCCCGATCTCTCCTTCTTCGTGTCTGCCGACAACTCGGAGGTCGGAGTGCTGCAGGCGCAGGCGCTGGTCGATCGCCTGCGTGAGCTGCACGCGCCTGCCGGTTCGGGCATCCTCATGGTCAATGGCTCGCCCACCGACAACAACGCTCGCCTGTACAAGCAGGGCGCGCATTCGGTGATCGACAAGTCCGGTTACAAGGTGCTCGCCGAATACGACACCCCCGACTGGGCGGGATCGGAGGCGCAGAGCTGGGTGGCGGGCCAGATCACCCAGTTCGGCTCGAAGATCGCCGGCGTGTACGCGGCCAACGACGGCCTCGCGCAAGGCGCCATCGAGGCCCTGCAGGCGGGCGGCATCCAGCCCGTTCCGCCGACGACGGGGCAGGATGCCGAGATCGCCGCCGTGCAGCGCATCCTCGCCGGAACCCAGTACATGACCGTGTACAAGCCCATTCGCAAACAGGCGGCCATCGCCGCCGACGCCGCGCTCACGATCGTGGACGGGGGAACACCGACCGGCACGAGCGTCACCAAGGCCGGCGGCAAGTCCGTTCCGACCGTCACGCTCACACCCGTCAGCGTGACGCTGAAGAACGTGAAGCGCGTGGTGATCGACAGCGGATTCCACACGGTCGCCCAGATCTGCACACCCGCCTACGCGAGCTACTGCAAGGAATACGGCATCACATGAGTCTCATCCCAGGAGATGACGACGTGACGACCGACGCCGGCGGCGCTGCCGGCTCCTCGGTCGTTCCCGTCGTGCGCATGCGCGGCATCAGCAAGTCGTTCGGCCACATCCAGGCACTGCGCACGGTCGACCTCGACCTGTATCCCGGCGAGGTCGTCGCGCTGGTCGGCGACAACGGCGCCGGCAAGTCGACCCTGGTGAAGATCCTCGCCGGGGTGCACACGCAGGATGCCGGAACCGTGGAATTCGAGGGCCGCGCGGTCTCGATCCCGTCGCCGTCGGCATCCCGCGACCTCGGCATCGCCACGGTGTTCCAGGACCTCGCGCTGTGCGACAACCTCGACGTGGTGGCGAACCTCTTCCTCGGTCAGGAGCTCGGGCACGGCCCGCTCGACGAGGAGGCGATGGAGCAGCGATCGTGGGAGCTGCTGCGCCGGCTGTCCGCGCGCATCCCTTCGGTCCGGATGCCCGTCGCGACCCTCTCGGGCGGCCAGCGACAGATCGTGGCCATCGCCAGATCGCTGATCGGCGAGCCCGCCGTGGTCATTCTCGACGAGCCCACCGCGGCGCTCGGCATCGCGCAGACCGCCGAGGTGCTCAATCTCATCGAACTCCTGCGCGATCGCGGGCACTGCGTCGTGCTGATCAGTCACAACATGGCCGACGTGCAGGCGGTGGCCGACCGGGTGATCGTGCTGCGCCTCGGCCGGGTCAACGGCAGGTTCAGGGCGCCGGAGATGAGCTACGAGAACATCATCGCCTCGATCACGGGCGTGCTGAATCTCGAGGAGGGCACCCCGGAAGACGACCCGCGCGAGCGGTCGTTCGACATGCGGTCGCCCGACACCCGACCGGGCAGCACGCCAGGCGGCACGTTCGACCCCCGCGACGGAGGACCGCGATGACCCGGGATGCCCGCACCGCCCTCACGGCGCGCGAGCGCCTCGACTCCGGTGCCGCGTACACCCTGCGCGACCTCGGCTCCGGCTTCGTCGCGCGGCTGCGCGACGGCGATCTCGGCTCGCTTCCCGTCGTCTGCGGGCTCGTCATCATCGCCGTGCTGTTCCAGCTGGCGAACCCGCGGTTCCTGGCCCCGGGCAACCTGGTCAACCTCACGTTGCAGGCCGCGCCGCTCGGCGTGATCGCGCTGGGCACCGTCGTGGTGCTGCTCGTCGCGCAGATCGATCTCTCCGTCGGCTCGGTCAGCGGCCTTGCCAGCGCCATCGTCGGTGTGTCGGCCATGCAGCTCGGCTGGCCGATGCTCGTCGGCGTCGTCGCCGCGGTCGCGGCCGGCGCCGTGATCGGCATCTTCTACGGCTTCCTGCTCACGCGGTTCGGCGTGCCGAGCTTCGTGATCACGCTCGCCGGGCTGCTCGCGTTCCTGGGTGTGCAGCTCGCGCTGCTCGGGCCGAACGGGTCGATCAACATCCCGTTCTCCGACCCGCTCGTGCAGTTCGCGAACACGTGGTTCCTGCCGCCGTGGGCGGCGTACACGATCGTCGGGCTCGCCTCACTCGGTCTGCTGTTCTCGGGGCTGGCGCGCAGGCGCAGGAGGATGAACGCGCAGCTGCCTGCTGAGCATCCCTCCGTGCCCATCGCCAAGGCGGTGATCCTCGCCGCCGCACTGAGTGTCGCGGTCTGGTACCTGTCGCTCGACCGCGGCACGGCCGTCATGCCGCTGCTGTTCCTGCTGCTCGTGGTGGTGATGTCGTACCTGCTCCGACGCACGCGCTGGGGCCGTTCGGTGTTCGCCGTGGGAGGCAATGTGGATGCCGCGCGCCGCGCCGGTCTGCCGGTCACCCGCACGCTCGTCACGGCCTTCATGATCTGTTCGGCGTTCGCCGCGCTCGGCGGTGTGCTCGCGGCCGCGCGGCTCGGCTCGGCGACCACCCTCACGGGCTCCGCCGACACCAACCTCAACGCCATCGCCGCCGCCATCATCGGCGGAACGAGCCTCTTCGGCGGTCGCGGAAACGCCTGGTCCGCCGTGCTCGGCGTGCTCGTGATCTCGGCGATCTCGAGCGGGTTGACGCTGCTCAATCTCGATTCATCCGTTCGATACATGATCACGGGAGCGGTGCTGCTGCTCGCCGTCATCGTCGACTCGGTGAGCCGCCGATCCCGCGCGAGTCACGGGCGCGGCTGAGGAGATCACGGGGTTTTCGGCGGTCGTCGCCGCCTTTCGCGACCCGTCGCGCCGCCTCGATTCTCGACATCCGAGCGCCCTGAATTCGCCCGTTCATCTCAATCTGTTCACGGCCGTCGCATTTGCGTTCACATTGTGAATGCAACTGTGTTAGCGTTGCGTCTCGCTGGCACGACCCGAGTCAGCGACAGCATCAAGGGACGACGGCGTCGACACGCGTTATGGGCCAGAAGGCCTTGCGACACGGACGCCTCGCCCGCACAGCGAGAGGACCGTTCGTGGCCAACGCCCCGATTCTGGAGATGCGCGGTATCACCAAGCGCTTCCCCGGCGTGGTCGCACTCTCCGACGTGTCGATGAAGGTCATTCGCGGCGAGATCCACGCGATCTGCGGCGAGAACGGCGCAGGCAAGTCGACCTTGATGAAGGTCTTGTCCGGCGTCTACCCCTTCGGCACCTACGAGGGCGACATCATCTTCGAGGGCGACGAGGTTCGCTTCTCGAACACCAAGCAGAGCGAGACCGCGGGCATCGCGATCATCCACCAGGAGCTCGCGCTCATTCCCGAGCTCTCGATCACCGAGAACCTGTTCCTCGGCAACGAGATCACGCGGTTCGGTCGCATCGACTGGGTGGCCTCGCAGCGACGGGCGCGCGAGCTGCTCGACCTGGTCGGTCTGAAAGAAGACCCCGACACCCTGATCAAGACGCTCGGTGTCGGCAAGCAGCAGCTCGTCGAGATCGCCAAGGCCCTGCACAAGGACGTCAAGCTGCTCATCCTCGATGAGCCGACCGCAGCCCTCAACGAGACGGAGTCGCAGCACCTGCTCGACCTCATCCTCGGCTTCAAGAAGTCGGGCATGACGTCGATCATGATCTCCCACAAGCTCAACGAGATCGAGCGCGTCGCCGACTCGATCACGATCATCCGCGACGGCAAGACCGTCGAGACCCTCGACGTGGCGGCCGGCGGCGTCGACGAGGACCGCATCATTCGCGGCATGGTCGGCCGGTCGCTGGAGAGCCGGTTCCCTGAGCGCACGCCGAACATCGGCGAGACCTTCTTCGAGGTGCGCGACTGGACCGTGCGGCATCCCGTCGACCCCGACCGACTGGTCTGCAAGAACGAGAGCTTCTTCGTGCGCCGCGGCGAGGTCGTCGGCTTCGCCGGCCTCATGGGCGCGGGCCGCACCGAGCTCGCCATGAGCGTGTTCGGCCGCAGCTACGGCACCTACCTCAGCGGCGAGATCCACAAGGACGGGCGCCGGCTCAAGGTCGCGAACGTGAGCGACGCCATCCGTCACGGGATCGGCTACGTGAGCGAGGATCGCAAGACGCTCGGGCTCAACCTGCTCGACACGATCAAACGGGCGACCGTCTCGGCCGGACTCGACAAGATCTCCAAGGGCGGTGTCGTCAACGACCTGCTCGAGTACAAGGTCGCCGAGGAGTACCGGGAGGTGCTGCGCACCAAGGCGCCGAGCGTCGACGAAGGCGTGAGCAAGCTCTCCGGCGGCAACCAGCAGAAGGTCGTGCTCGCGAAGTGGATGTTCACCGACCCCGATCTGCTCATCCTCGACGAGCCGACGCGAGGCATCGACGTCGGCGCCAAGTACGAGATCTACAGCATCATCAACCAGCTGGCCGCCCAGGGCAAGGGGATCGTGCTGATCTCCTCCGAGCTGCCGGAGCTGCTCGGCATGTCCGACCGCATCTACACGATCTTCGAGGGGCAGATCACGAACGTGCTCCCCGCGGATGAAGCGAATCCCGAATCCCTGATGGTCAGCATGACCTCGACGAGAAAGACAGGACCTGCCGCATGAGCAAGTTCACCGACGGCATGCGCACCCTCACCGGAGGGCGCGGCATCAGCCAGTACAGCATGATCATCGCGCTCGTCGTGATCATCCTCGTGTTCGAATGGCTCACGGCCGGACTGACGCTCGACCCCACGAACGTCATCAACATGGTGCAGCAGTACTCCTACATCCTGATCCTGGCGATCGGGATGGTCATGCTCATCATCGCGGGCCACATCGACCTCTCGGTCGGCTCGGTCGCCGCCTTCGTGGGCATCGTGGTCGCGCAGTCGATGGCCGTATGGCACCTTCCCGCAGGCGTCGCCATGCTGCTCGGTCTCGTCACCGGTGCCGTCGTCGGCGCCTGGCAGGGCTTCTGGGTCGCCTACGTGCGCGTCCCCGCCTTCATCGTGACGCTGGCCGGCCAGCTCATCTTCCGCGGCCTCAACCAGGTGTTCGGCAACTCGACCGCCGTGCCCACCCCGGCGTCGTACAACTGGATCGGCAACGGCTTCCTGCCCGACTTCGGACCGGACTTCGGCTACAGCAACCCCACGCTCATCCTCGGCGCCATCGTGCTCATCGCCATCATCTGGGCCGAGGTGCACGCCCGCCGCAAGCGCGTGCGCATGGGCGCCTCCCCCAAGCCGATGTGGGTCAGCGTGGTCAAGGTCGTGCTGCTGGGCGGCGTGACGATCTTCGCGACCTATCTGTTCGCGACCGGTCGGGTCGGAACGAGCTTCCCCGTGGTCGGCATCATCGCGGGCATCCTCATCCTGCTCTACAGCTTCCTCACCAGCAGCACCGTGTTCGGCCGTCACATCTACGCGGTCGGCGGCAATGCCAGCGCCGCCCTGCTCTCCGGCGTGAAGTCCCGCCGCGTCAACTTCCTGCTGATGATGAACATGTCGGTCCTGGCCGCGGTCGCCGGCATGGTCTTCGTGGGCAACGCGCAGGCATCCGGTCCGTTCGACGGCACCGGATGGGAGCTGGATGCCATCGCCGCCGTCTTCGTCGGTGGTGCCGCGATCTTCGGTGGCGTCGGCACCGTCGCAGGCTCCATCATCGGTGGTCTGGTGATGGCGTTCCTCTCCAACGGCCTCTCACTGCTCGGACTCGACGCCTCGTGGGTGTCGGTCATCCGCGGTCTCGTGCTGCTGCTCGCCGTCGCGTTCGACGTCTACAACAAGACGCAGGGCCGCCCGTCGATCACCGGCATGCTCATCAACGGCGTGCGCCGCATGTTCGGCAAGCCCCGCCGCGCGAGCACGATCACCGAAGAGGGCATCGAGGCGCAGCCGCAGGGCCTCGACAAGCCCGTCGGCGAGAAGGTCGACCAGCTTCCGCTGTCCTAGGCACCACGAGGACAGCTCTCCCCAAGGCCCGTCCACAGCGGGACCGGCCTGCAATCCCATCGAACAACACAAGTAAAGGAACACCATGCGCAAGAAACTGCTCATCGGTCTCACCGCTGTGGCGCTCACGGGCGTCGCACTGACGGGATGCTCGTCTCGCGCCGACACCGGCGCGAGCGACACCGCGATCAAGAAGGGCGACACCGTCGGCGTCGCGCTCCCCGCGAAGACCTCGCAGAACTGGGTGCTCGCGAAGGCCTCGTTCCAGAAGGCGCTCACGGCCGCCGGCTTCAAGGCCGACGTGCAGTACGCCGCCGCGAACAACACGGTCAGCGACCAGCAGCAGCAGATCCAGTCGATGATCACCAAGGGCGACAAGGTCATCATCATCGCGGCGCAGGACGGCAGCCAGCTCGGCACTCAGGCCGCTCAGGCCAAGAAGGCCGGTGACACCGTCATCGCCTGGGACCGCAACCTGCTCAACACGAAGAACGTCGACTACTACGTGGCGTTCAACAACTACAAGGTCGGCCAGCTGCAGGCCCGGGCGCTGCTCGACGGCATGAAGGCCAAGAAGGCCAGCGGCCCGTACAACATCGAGATCTTCGCCGGTGCGAACACGGACGCCAACGCCACCGTCTTCTACAACGGTGCGATGAGCGTGCTCAAGCCGCTGATCGACAAGGGTGAGCTGAAGGTGCCGTCCGGGCAGACCTCCTTCCAGCAGGTGCAGACGGACAACTGGGACCCGAAGAACTCCCAGACCCGTATGTCGAACATCATCACCAAGACCTACTCGAACGGCACGAAGCTCGACGGCGTGCTGTCCCCGAACGACACGCTCGGCCGCTCGATCATCACGGCCGTGCAGTCGGCAGGTCTGCCGGTGCCGATCGTGACCGGTCAGGACTCGGAGACCGCGTCCATTCCGCTCATCATGAACGGCACGCAGTACTCGACGATCTACAAGAACACCGACGAGGAGGCGAAGGCGGCGGTCGCGCTGATCACCGACCTGGCCAACGGCAAGAAGAAGCCGTCTGGCGTCGACTACAACGACAAGACCAACGCGGGCAACGGTTCGAAGACGGTGCCCTACAAGGCGCTGACGCCGATCCTGGTCACCAAGGAGAACGCCGTCGAGGCCTACTCCAACAACCCGACCCTCGAGGCGCTCGCCAAGGCGGGCTCCAAGTAAGTCGCACGCATCACAGCGAAGGGCCGTCCGAGAGGGCGGCCCTTCGTCGTGTTCGGACTCGGCACGCGTGTGGTTGCTCCCTGCGGTGTCTGTAGTTGCCGTCCGTCCGCACGCGTCGTGCCGTTCCGAAAACAGGACTGATCGCGCTCTCGCGCCGAAAACAGGCCGAATCGGCCTGTTTTCGAGCACATGTCCTGTTTTCGGAACGCGAGTCTCGAGCTACGCGCGCGAGCGTCGGGAACGCAATGCGAGCACGACGGCACCGCAGAGAAGAAGGATGCCGCCGCCGGCAACCGAGGTCCAGGCATCCGTTCCCGTCGCGGCCAGCTCGCCCGACGCGGGATCGGTAGCGGATGAGGGGCCTGCAGTGACCGCGCCCGAGGACGGGGAAGCCGACGAGCCGCCTGTGCCAGAGCCCGCCCCGGGCGACGCCGCGGGCACCACGGTGATGTCCTGGTCGCTCTGCTCCTGCGGGATCGCGGGGAGACCGGGTCCGCCGTAGCCGAGATAGACGTGATGCACCCCGAGCGGGTTCGGCCCGGAGTCGCCGAGCTGCGTGAGCGTCGCCGTCGCCTCGCCTGTGACCGTGATGGTGTCGCCGGGCTGGGGATCGTCGAGTTGGCACCCGATTCCCTTCGTGTCGGGCGAGACCTGACAGGAAGACGCCCCGGAGAACGACAGCAGCTTGTAGGTCAACGAGCTCGCGACAGAGGCCTCGTCGGTGGCGGTCATGAACTGAACGAATGACGGCAGATAGTCGTCCGGGGTTCCCGGATCGATCGTGAACGTGGCAGTGACGGTCACGGTGTCGCCGATGGCGACGGTGTGCGACGAGACCGTGGCGGACCCCGAAACGACCGAGTCGATGACGTTGATGTCCTGAGCGCCCACCGCAACAGTGCCGCCCGGCGTCTGCTCGGACAAGGTGAGATGCTGCACCCCGATCGAACTGTCGACCGCCGTCTCCTCGAGACCGATGGTTTCGGACTGTCCGGGTGCGGCATCCGTCCAATCGCACGATCCGCTCGCGCCACTCGGGTCGACGACGCAGTTCGTCAGGTCGCTCGACATGTCTTCGAGCGAGAACTGCACGGCCGAGGCCTTGGGATCGGCCGCCGATGCCACGGAGAACGAGACCGATGTGGGCAGCTCGTCGGGCGTGGCATCAGCGGGAACGTCGAATTCGAGCTGACCGTCGATCCAGTCTCCGGTCATGATCGTGGCGGGAAATGTGCTGGAGGCGGTGACGGGGCTTGCGGATGCCGGTGCGGTGCCGAGCAGAAACGTTGTCGCGACGGCGGTGAGCGCCAGAGCCGACAACGTGATGAGGCGATGGTGAGACAACTGTGTCCAGTCTGTGAAGCCGATAGGGGCAGCGTCACGTTAGTGGACCACCGTCATCGAACACCAGACACCTGACCTGAGCGATCGTTCAGGTCGCAGAACTCGTTCCGCGACCGATCGCGGATCGCGGGATGTCGCGGGTCAGGGGCGCGCGGCCGCGGCGGCGTGCGCGGCCACCGGCAGGGCATCCAGCACGCGGTTCACGGCCGTGTCGTCGTGCGCCGCCGTGACGAACCAGGCCTCGAAGACGCTGGGGGGCAACGAGACGCCCTGCTCGAGCATCGCGTGGAAGAACGGGCCGTAGCGGAAGGCATCCTGAGCCTGCACGCCCGCGTAGTCGAGCGCGGGCGTCTCGCGGAACTGGATGCTGAACAGGTTGCCCGCCCGTGAGATGAAGTGCGGCACGCCGGATGCCGTGAGCGCGTCGTCGACCGCGTCGGAGATCGCCTCGGCGACGACATCCAACCGGTGGTAGACGTTCGCGTCGGCCAGTCGCAGCGTGGCAAGGCCCGCCGCCACCGCGACCGGATTGCCGGAGAGCGTGCCCGCCTGGTACACGGGGCCGACGGGCGCCAGTTTCTCCATGAGCTCGCGGCGACCGCCCAGCGCGGCCAGCGGCATCCCGCCTCCGATGACCTTGCCGTACGTGACGAGGTCGGGCAGGTAGGTCGGGGACACGAGATGGCGGGAGCCGTCGTCCTCCTCGCGGATGGCGAAGGCGTCGAGCGCCCAGAACCCGGCGGGGCCGACGCGGAATCCGGTGAGCACCTCGTCGAGGATGAGCAGTGCGCCGTGCGCGTGCGCCGTCTCGGCCAGGAACGCGTTGAATCCCGGCCGAGGGGTCACGACGCCCATGTTGGCGGGCGCGGCCTCCGTGATGATCGCCGCGATCTGCTCGCCGTGCTCGGCGAATGCCGCCTCGACGGCGGCGCGGTCGTTGTACGGCAGCACGATCGTCTGGCCCGCGATCGGTGCGGGAACACCGGCAGAGGCGGGCAGGGCGAGGGTGGCGAGGCCGCTGCCGGCATCGGCGAGCAGCCCGTCGGAGTGGCCGTGGTAAAGGCCGGAGAACTTGATGACCAGGTCGCGTCCTGTCGCGCCGCGTGCGAGGCGGATGGCCGTCATCGTCGCTTCGGTGCCCGTCGAGACGAGGCGCAGCTCGTCGATGAGACGAGTCGTGACGAGCGATGCACCCCTGAGGTGTCCCGCACCCGGCGTCACGGCGAGGCGGTCGACGACGAGCTCGGCGAGCTCCGTCTCGGCAGGGGTGGATGCCCCGAAGCTGAGGCCGCGGGAGGCGGCATCCTGCACGGCGGCGACGACCTCGGGGTGCGCGTGCCCGAGAATCGCGGGCCCCCATGACGCCACCAGGTCGACGTACTCGCGACCCTCGACGTCGGTCACGTACGGTCCCCGAGCGGAGACGAGGAACCGCGGCGTGCCGCCGACCGAGCGGAACGCCCGCACCGGCGAGTTCACACCGCCGGGGATGACCTGCCGCGCACGGTCGAAGGCCGCGTCGTTGGTGCTCTCCGCTGCGGGCCCCTCGGCGGACTCCGCTCGCTCAGGAGCCACCCTGGGGCTCGAACCGCTCACTTCAGCCATCCGGCCACCTCCACGGCCCAGTACGTCAGCACCGCGTCGGCGCCTGCTCGGCGGATGCTCGTCAGCGTCTCGAGCACGGCGCGGTCGCGGTCGATCCACCCGTTCGCCGCGGCCGCCTCGACCATCGAGTACTCGCCGCTCACCTGATATGCCCACACGGGAATATCACTGAACGCGGCCACGTCACCCACCACGTCGAGGTACGACATCGCGGGCTTGACCATGAGGATGTCGGCACCCTCTTCGAGGTCGAGCCGTGCCTCGCGCAGACCCTCGCGCCGGTTGGCGGGATCCTGTTGGTAGCTGCGGCGGTCGCCGCTCAGCTGCGAGTCGACGGCCTCGCGGAACGGGCCGTAGAAGCTCGACGCATACTTCGCGGCGTATGCAAGCACAGCGGTGTCGGTGAAGCCCTGGTCGTCGAGCGCGTCGCGCACGGCGGCGACCTGGCCGTCCATCATGCCGCTGAGTCCGAGGATCTGCGATCCCGCCTCCGCCTGCGCGAGCGCCATGTCGCGGTAGCGCTCCAGGGTGGCGTCGTTGTCGACGCGGCCGCGGGCATCCACGACACCGCAGTGCCCGTGGTCGGTGAACTCGTCGAGGCAGAGATCGGTCTGCACCACGAGCGCGTCGCCGACCTCGGCCGCCACGGCACGGGTGGCGACGTTGAGGATGCCGTCGGGCGCGGTGGCGCCGCTGCCCACGGCATCCCGCACCTCGGGCACACCGAAGAGCATCACGCCGCCGATGCCCGCCTCGGCGGCATCGTTGACGGCCGCCTTCAGGCTGTCGATCGTGTGCTGCACGACCCCCGGCATCGAGGCGATGGGTTGCGGTTCGTGGATGCCCTCGCGCACGAACACCGGCAGGATCAGCTCGGCGGGGTGCAGGCGCGTCTCGGCCGTGAGCCGGCGCATGGCCGGAGTGGTGCGGAGGCGGCGGGGGCGAACAGTCGGGTGCAGCACGTCGTTCACCGTCCCAGCGTAATCGGCGCGCCCTGAGTGCTTGCCAGCGGCCGGCGCCGGCGGTGCCGCCACACGCGTTCAGGTCGCGAATTGTGCCCTTATGGGCCGTCATAAGGGCACAATTCGCGACCTGAACGGCCAGATGGTCACGGCGGCCGGGCAGAGGATGGCCGTGCGGCCCCCTCGCTACGATCGAACGCATGGGTGTGGCGGAGTCGTGAGCGGAGCATCCTCGTCCACACCGGCAGAGAAGAAGCGTGGCGCCGGCCTCGCGATCGCGAGCCTCAGCCTCGGCACCGGGCTCAACCCGCTGAACTCCTCGATGATCGCGGTCGCGCTCGTCGACCTGCAGAAGACGTTCACGCTCGGCATCGCCGAGGCGACGTGGGTGATCACCGCCTTCTATCTGGCCTCGGCCGCCGGTCAGCCGCTGATGGGCAGGCTCGGCGACAGGTTCGGGCCGCGCCGCCTCTTCATGTTCGGCATGGTCGTCGTGATGGTCGTGGCCGTGCTCACGCCGTTCGCGCCGTCGTTCGCGTGGGTGTGCGTCGGCCGTGTCGGACTCGCGATCGGCACCGCGACAGCCTTTCCGTCGGCGGTGGCCATGGTGCGGCCGATCAGCAAGGCATCGGGCGTCTCGACGCCCAGGCTGCTGGGGCGCATCCAGATGGCGAACACGGCGGGTGCGGCGATCGGCCCCGTGGTGGGCGGCCTGCTGGTGAGCACGCTCGGCTGGCCGGCGATCTTCGCCGTCAACGTGCCGCTCGCGCTGCTCGCTCTGATCGGCACGAGGATGTTCGCTCCTGCCGACGCCGCCCGTCGCGCCGAGCGGTTGCGCACCCTCGTGGTGCAGTCCGACGTTCCCGGCATCGCGCTGTTCATCGGCACGCTCGTGGCGCTGCTGATCTTCTTGCTCGGCCTGCAGTCGACACCGGCCTGGTGGTTGCTCGCCGTCGCTGTCGTCGCGGGCGGGGCGTTCGTGTGGCGCGAGCTGACGGCATCCACCCCGTTCATCGACCTGCGGCTGCTGGCGGCCAACAGGTCGCTCATGATGGTCTACCTGTGCTTCGCGGTCTTCAACCTCGTGTACTACACGGCGTTCTTCGGCCTGCCCCAACTGCTCCAGGACCACGGCGGCTACAACGCCGGCATCACCGGCCTGCTGATGTTCCCGCTGGCCGCCGTCACGATCGGGCTCACGCCGCTCGGCGCCCGCTGGATCGAGCGCCGAGGTCTGCGGTTCACCCTTCTGGTCGGCGGAGTCGGACTCATCGTGGGAACCGCGCTGCTCGCCGTCGCCGCCGCGACGGTGAATCCGATCGCCATGCTGCTCATCACGGCGGCGATGGGCGCGCCGTACTGCATCGTGAGCATCGCGATGAACCAGGCGCTGTACGCCTCGGCCAGGCCGAAAGACAGGGGCGTCGCCGCCGGCATCTTCCAGACGTCCCGCTACGTGGGCGCGATCGCGGCGACCACGGTGCTCGGCATCGTGCTCACCGACGGGTCGGGGCCGAACGCCTCCGCTCAGTGGCTGATCGTGATCGCGATCGCGACCGGACTGGCGATCGTGCATGCGCTGCTGCTCGGGTCGTGGCATCCACGGGAGTACGAGGAGCAGGACACCTCGGGAGTGCCGACGACGCGGTGACGCGCCGGTCGGCCCGGCCCGTCGGCGATCGTCCGCCCGCCCGTAGGCTGGCACGCATGCATCGACTCACGACCGTTTTCGGGATGCTGGCGCTGGCTGCCGCCCTCATCGTCGCTCCCGCCTTCGTGCCGACCGCCGCACACGCGGCATCCGGTTCTCCCGCCGCCGACACCGTCTCGGCCGGTCGTGCCGCCGAGGGTCCGAGAGCAGCGGGCTCCGTCGGGGCGGTCGGCGCTGACGTGAACGACTTCACGTTCCAGAGCATGCACGCCGACTACACACTCGGCCGCGACTCGAGCGGTGCGAGCACGCTGAAGGTCGTGGAGACGTTCGTCGCCGACTTTCCGCAGACCGACCAGAACCACGGAATGCGACGGAGCATCCCCGACACCTACCAGGGGCAGCCGAACGATCCGCAGCTGGTGTCGATCACCGACGGCGATGGCAACCCGCGCGAGGCCGAGGTGAGCGACGACGACGGAACGTTCAGCATGACGTCGCGCGAGGCCGGCTTCGTGCACGGCGCGCAGACCTACGTCTTCACCTACACGCTGCGCCACGTCACGCTCGCGACGGATGACGACGACGAGTTCTACTGGGACGTGAACGGCGTGGACTGGACCCAGCCGTTCGGCGTGGTGTCGGCCACCCTGCACATGCCGGCCGAGTTGCGGTCGGCCCGCAACGGCAAGCAGTCCTGCTATCACGGCGCGCAGGGCTCCCACGCGCAGTGCTCGATCACCTCGTCGGAGGACGGCACGGTCGAAGCCTCCGTGACCGGCGTTGCCGCGAACGAGACGGTGACCATTGCCGTCGGCTTCGCGAAGAGCACCTTCGTGCCGTTCGACGCCTCCCCGTTCGGCTCCGGCTGGGCCATCGCCGCGCTCATCGCCGCCCTGGTCGGCATCGTGGCCGTCGTGCTCGCCATCCTCGCCAGGCTGCGCCTGCGCGACGCACCGGGCCGACCGACCATCATCGCGGAGTACACGCCGCCGCCGGGTGTCGACGCCCTCGAGAGCGCGCTGCTGCTCGGTCGCACGCAGAAGGCGATCCCCGCTGAGATTCTTGAGCAGGCCGTGAGCGGCAGCATCCGCATCGTGGACGGGGGCCGCAGGTTCGGCAAACCGGTGCTGAGTGCCGAGCTGGTCGATGCGACCAAAGCGGATGCCGACGGCCGTCTCGTTCTCGACGCGCTCTTCGCGAAGGGCCCCACCTTCGACTTCAGCCGGCCGAACAGCCGGTTCGCGAACGCCGTGCAGGGCATCCAGTCGACGGTGCGCTCCGAGCTCGTCGCGCGCGGCTACTACCGCAAGGTGCCCGCCACGGTGCGGCTCTGGCCGATCCTGCTCGGTGTGTTGTCGTTCGCCGCGATGATGCTGTTCAGCATCATCGCGCTGATCTCCTTCGTCACCCCGTGGCCGATGGCGCTCGTGATCATCTGGGCGATCCTCGTGCTGATCGCCGTGCTCGTGCTGGTCTCCCACCGGCCGCTCGACGATCGCGGAGCCGAGGTGCGCGACCACCTCGACGGCCTCAAGATCTTCATCGACTGGACGGACGCCGATCGCATCCGCACGCTCCAGTCACCCACGACCACCGAGCGGACCGCCATCGACACGAACGACCCCAGGCAGATGCTCAAGCTCTACGAGACACTGCTGCCGTTCGCCGTCGTGTACGGCCAGGAGAAGGAGTGGGCGAGGCAGCTCGCCGTGTACAGCCAGGCCAGCGGCATCGTTCCCGTCTGGTACGTCGGCTCGCTGGCCGGCTTCGACGCCGCCTCGTTCAGCGCGGGCATCGGCGCGCTGTCCACGGCAGCGATGTCGTCGTCATCCACGGGCGGCGCCGGCGGAGGTGGCTTCGCGGGAGGCGGAGGCGGCGGAGGTGGCGGCGGCGGCGTGTAGCCGCAGCGAGGCATCCACCTGCGCGCCGACGCGGCTCCGCCGGTCGTTGGTGTCGTGTCCTGGATGTTGACGCGACGCGAACGGCCAGCGGAGCGTCGAGCCGGCGGAATGTCGCGGATGGGACGACGTTCGGGCAGGAGCGTGGATGCATCCCTCGGCGAACAGTGGAGTCCTGGCGGCGGCCGCGACCCGCGCGATCAGTTCGCGGTCGGGCCCGTCGGGTCGGCTGAACCGACGGGGCCGAACGGTCAGGATGCGACGGGCTCGTCGCGTCCCCTGTTCCTGCGTCGCACCGGGCGCGGGGCACGACCGCCGATGAACGATCGGCCCGCGTCGACCACGAAGCCGCCCTGGCGCAGCGCCTGCCTGCCCACGAGCATCCTGAAGCCCATCTCGTCGCGGTTGGTCAGCGTCGTCTCGGCCCGAACGGCACGCCCGCACAGCTCGAAATCGAGCAGCACCACGTAGCGGTGCTGAGTGTGGCCGCTCGAGCTGCGCACCAGCCGGCGGTCGTACACGGGGCAGTCGACCTCGACGGCGTCGAGCTCGGAATCTTGCCAGGGGCGCACCCAGAAGTGCACGCGTTTGCCTTGATCGAGCTCGTCGATGTCGAAGGCGTGCAGCGCCGAGCTGCGTGCTCCGGTGTCGAGTTTCGCCTTCACCCACGGAACCTCGATGGCCGGGAGCGAAACCCACTCGCGCCACCCCACGACGGTGTTTGAATGGACTGTCCCCATCGGCCCGATCGACCCCCTCTGGGCGAGCGTCGTGCCGGGCCCATCCCCACCATCATTCCAGGAGCCGAACGTTGAAGTTGGCGATCCTCTCCCGGGCTCCGCAGTCGTACTCGACGCAGCGCCTCCGCACGGCAGCGGCCGACCGCGGCCACAACGTGAAGGTGCTCGACACCCTGCGCTTCTCGATCGACCTGTCGGGAGACGAGCCCGATCTGCAGTACCGCGGCAAGCTGCTGTCGGACTACGACGCGATACTGCCGCGCATCGGCAACTCGATCACCTACTTCGGCACCGCCGTCGTGCGGCAGTTCGAGCAGATGGACGTCTACACCCCGAACACCGCGAACGGCATCACGAACTCGCGCGACAAGCTGCGTGCCAACCAGATCCTGTCGCGCCACAACATCGGGATGCCCGCCACCGCGTTCGTGCACAGCCGCGCGGATGTGCGCACCGCCATCGCCTCCGTGGGCGGTGCTCCCGTGGTGATCAAGCTGCTCGAGGGCACGCAGGGGATCGGCGTCATCCTCGCCCCCGAGGCGAAGATCGCGGAGGCGATCATCGAGACGCTGCACTCTACGAAGCAGAACGTGCTGGTGCAGTCGTTCATCGCCGAGAGCAGGGGGCGCGACATCCGCGCACTCGTCGTCGGCGACCGCGTCGTCGCGGCGATGCGGCGCACCGCGAACGGCGACGAGTTCCGCTCGAACGTGCACCGCGGCGGCTCGGTGGAACGCGTCGAGCTCGACCCCGCGTTCGAGCAGGCGGCCGTGCGGTCGGCGCAGATCATGGGCCTGCGCGTCGCGGGCGTCGACATGCTGGAAGGCAACGACGGGCCGCTGGTCATGGAGGTCAACTCCTCGCCGGGTCTGCAGGGCATCGAGACGGCGACCGGACTCGACGTGGCGGGCGCCATCGTCGACCACATCGACAACCAGGTGGCCTTCCCCGAGATCGACGTACGGCAGCGGCTCAGCGTCTCCACGGGATACGGGGTCGCCGAGCTCGCCGTCGGCTCCGACGCCGACCTGGTGGGCAAGCGCCTGCGCGACTCCGGCCTCGGCGACCGCGACATCACGGTGCTCACCCTGCATCGCGGCGCCACGGTCGTCCCCAACCCACGCGGCAACACGGAGCTCGAGGCCGGCGACCGCCTGCTCTGCTTCGGCCGCCTGGAGGAGATGCGCTCGATGATCCCTGCCCGACGTCGCCGTCGCACCAAGGTGCGCAAGCTGCCGAAGGACGCCCTGCCGTCCGAGGTGTGACGCTCGACGGTGGCCACCGTGTGCAGCCGAGGCTGATCGCCTACCCGCGTCGGCCGCGCCTCATCGTGAGCACACGCGTCAGGACGGTCGCCACGACGATGACGACCGCGACCGCCACGGCCGTGACGGCCACCGCCGTCGAGCGCGGCGCGCCCGAGCTGCGCTCGACCGCCACCCACGCGATCCCCCAGACCAGCGAGGCGGCGGGCGCCAGACGGCCCCTGCCGAAGAGCGCGAGACCGACGCCCACCAGGCCCACGGCGACGAGCACGGCGCAGCCCCAGGCATCCGCTGCGATGCCCCCGCCGTCGAAGCCGGCGGCGGTGAGGGCGGCCGCGATGTCGGCGGCGGTCGCCACGCAGACCCAGCCCAGGTAGAGGCCGGCCGCACCGTCGACGAAGACGGCGTCGAGGATGCCCGTCGCCGGGTGGCGCGCCACGATCACGAACGCCAACGCGAGCGCGGCCAGCAGGAGTGCGATGACGATCACGCTGAGCGTCAGCATCCCGGCCTGCACACTCAGGATCCACGCCGCGTTGAGGAGCAGCGACGCCGCCATCGGGTACCCGAGCGCACGGTGCTTGGCGTCCGCCTTGCGCGAGGGCAGGAACTGCACGACCGTGTAGCCGATCAGGGCCAGGTAGATCACGGCCCAGATGGAGAATGCGGGCACGGCGGGCGCGATCATCGTGGCCGTGGCGCTCAGGGCGCCGCCGGCCGCGTGCTGGATCGGCGTGCCACCGAACGCTCCCGACCCGATCGCGTCACCCGCGAGCGCCAGCAGCAGACAGACCAGCACCGCCCACTGCCGCGCCGAGTCGCCGGGGCCGGCAACGGTGCTGCCTCGGGGTCGAAGGCCGGCGTGGGTTTCAGCAGTCATGGTCTCGATCCTTCCCACGCGTACGCGATGAGCAAAAGGGTTGCCAGAAAGCCGCAGAGGTAGTTCGCGACGAGGAACCAGCGCCATCCGTGATGGGCGCGAGCCGAGTCGGCGTCGGAGATCGCCGCGTACGGTGCGGCGAACCCGATGTACGGGATCACCAGCGTCGAGGCGAGTGGACCGGGCCACGCGGTGAAGAGCATCAGGAGGCCCGCCGCCGCCCAGCACCCGATCGCGAAGCGCACGGTCCACGCTGCGCCCATCGCCGTGGCGACGGACGAGATCCCGCCTGCGCGATCCGGTTCGATGTCCTGCACCGCGCCGAACGCGTGCGAGGCCACGCCCCAGAGGAAGAACGCCACGAGCAGCACGACGAGCTGCGGCGTGAACACCCCGCCCGCCAGCACGAGCCCGTAAACCGCCGGCGACACGAAGTGCGTGCTCGAGGTCGCCGAGTCGAGGAACGGCACCTCCTTGAAGCGCAGTCTGGGCACCGAGTAGGCGACGACGGCGAAGAGGCTGACGGCGAGCACGAACCACGACCACGGGTCGCCGAGCACCACCAGCGCTGCGACGAACGGCAGGCACAGAGCGACGGACGCGACGATCGTCGTGCCGTGCAGCCGGCGGTCGAGCAGCGCGCCCTCGACGCCGCCCTTGCGCGGATTGGCGGCATCCGACTCGTAGTCGAAGACGTCGTTGATGCCGTACATCGCGAGGTTGTACGGCACGAGGAAGAAGATCGTTCCCACCACGAACGCCACGTCGACGCGCCCGGTCGTCAGGAGATACGCGGCGGCGAAGGGGTACGCGGTGTTGATCCAGCTGACCGGGCGGGATGCCACCAGCAGCCGACGCAGCGTTCCGCGCGGGGCGGTCACGGTCGTCACAGGCGCCGCTCGCTCTCGCCCGGCGATGCGACACGCTCCAGGGCTGGCTCGCCACCGGAGGATGCCCCGCTCGCCCGCCCGTCGTCGATCGGCCGGCGCGGTCGCCCGATCGTGCCGACGAGCGACCACAGCGATGGCACCAGCAGGATCGCCGCCAGAGGGTAGGCGAAGTCCTCGATGGGCGCCGACCCGACACGAATGCCGGAGAGGAGCCGGTCGTCGTATCGGATCACGTCCCCGGCGATCAGCAGCGAGTCGAACACGGCGGTGAGCAGAACGACGACGACCGACGAGACCACCGCCGGCACCGACCATCGGCGAAACGTGTCACGGCGTTTTCGAGGGCTCAGCTCCACCGCCATCACAGCCACGGCCGCCGCGGCAGCCAAGAAGATCAGCGCCAGAATCGGGTAGGCCTCCGATCGGGCACTGCCCGATCCCGACAGCACCAGACCGGCCAGCCCCGGAACGACTGTCCCCCGCATGCTCATCGCCCTCGTTCTCCCGGCGAGCGCCGCGCATCGAGCATCCGACGCACGCCGAACAGCAGGATCGCGACCAGGTAGACCAGAAAGGCGAGGAACACCGGTTCCTCGAGCGCAAGCTGCGGAGCCAGTTGCACGCCGGTTGTCAACGGCGAGTGCCCACGAAGAAAGATGCCGGCGGCGATGCCCGCGGCATCCCACAGCAGGAGGAAGACGGTCACCACAACGGTGACCACCGCCGCGCGAACCGGAGCGCGCCAGAAGAAGAGACGCCAGCGCGCGTCGAGCAGGCACAGACATCCGGATGCCCCGAGCAGCGCCGCGAGATAGACGAACCTCACCCGTGCACCACCTCCGCGGCCGGCGTGGGCTCCACCGACGGCGCCGTGCCGCGGTCCCCGCGAAGCCGCTTGAGCACGAGCTCCGCGCTGATCAGGCACATCGGCAGCCCGATGCCCGGAAGCGTCGATCCGCCCGCGTAGTACAGGCCGCCGACCCGCTTCGATGCGTTCTCGCCACGCAGGAACGCGCTCTGGCGAAGCGTGTGCGCCGGCCCGAGGGCCGTTCCCCTCCAGGAGTGCAGGTCACGTTCGAAGTCGCCCGGTCCGAGGGTGCGGCGCACGACGATGCGATCGGCGAGATCGGGGATGCCCGCCCAGGTAGCGACCTGCGCGATCGCGGCCTCGGCGGCGCCCTCCACCGCCGCCGAACCGGCGCCGTCGATTCCGCCGACGCCGATCGACGGGTCGGCGGGCACCGGCACCAGCACGAAGAGGTTCTCGTGACCGGCCGGCGCGACGGAATCGTCGGTCGCGCTCGGCCGACAGACGTAGATCGACGCCGGGTCGGGCACCCGGGTCGGCTCCCGGAAGATCGCGCGGAAGTTCGCTTCCCACTCTCGCGTGAAGAACAGGGTGTGATGCGCGAGCTGCGGCAGCCGTCCGCGCACACCCGCCATCAGCAGCACCGCGCCGGGCCCGGCCACCCGGTGGCGCCACCATGACTCCGGATAGGTCTGCAGGTGCTCGGGAAGCAGCGCCGTCTCGGTGTGATGCAGGTCGGCCGTGCTCACCACCACATCGGCGGGGAGCACACGCACGACCTCGCCGCGACGGTAGAGCACGCCTGTGACGGCCGCGCGTCGCCGTCGGTCGAGCGATCCGTCGTCGCGAGTGAGGATGCGCGAGACCGTGGCACCACGAACGATCGTGACGCCCGCGGACTCGGCCAGGCGCACCAGTCCGTCGATGATCGACCGGAAGCCGCCGCGCGGATAGAGCACGCCTGCGTCCAGGTCGAGGTGGCTCATCAGGTGGTACAGGGCCGGCGTCATGGAGGGAGACGACCCGAGGAACACCGCGGGATACCCGAGCAACTGCCGCAGACGCGGATCGGCGAACGAGCGGGCGGCATGTTCGTCGAGGGACCGCAGAGACAGTCGGGCGAGCCGCGACGCCCGTGCCAGCAGGTCGGCGGAGAGGAGCGAGCGCTTGGACTCGAACGACGTGTAGAGAAAGCGGCGGAGCGCGAGGTCGTAGGCATCGGCAGCGGAGTCGAGATAGGCATCCAGTGCCGGTCCGCTGCCCGCCTCGAGGCCCTCGAACAGCTCGCGGACCCGTTCCCTCCCTCTCGGCACATCGACCGGATGGCGCTGTCCTTCGTAGTACACCCGGTATCCAGGGTCGAGGTCGACCAGGTCGAGCTCCGAACGCGCGTCGGTTCCGAGCATGCGGTAGAAATGCTCGAACACCTCTGGCATCAGGTACCACGATGGCCCGGTGTCGAAGCTGAAGCCGCCGCTCGACCAGGTGCCGACGCGGCCGCCGAGGGTCGAGGATGCCTCGAGCAGCGTGACAGAGTGACCCTCGCGGGCCAGCAGCGCCGCCGTCGCGAGTCCCGCGATGCCGCCGCCGATCACGACCGTGCGCCGGACCGCACGATGCTCGCCGACCCGCGTCGGCCGGCCTCGGCCGGTGTTCATCGTGCGATCCTCGGAAGCGGGCGGCGCGAGGCGGCCCCACGGCCGTTCCGCACGCTGATCGCCCGGAGCAGGATGGCGAGCTTCTGCACGTCGGGCACCCTCACCCTGACCCGCATCAACTCCTCCGCCGGCGTGCGCTCGATGCGACGGCACAGCGCGGCGAACAGGTCGTGTGCGACGCCCACCGCGGTGCGGCATCCCGCAGGCAGCTCGGGGATGACCACAGCCGCCGCGCTCAGGTCAGCGTCGATCTCGACGATCAGCTGGTGCTTGAGCTCCTCGGTGATTCCGTCGCCCGCCGCGCCAACGAAGTACTCCCGGCCGCGATCCGCGACGTCACTGCCGAGGTCGCGCAAGAAGTTGACCTTCTGGAACGCGGCACCGAGGCGCCGGGCGCCGTCGGCCAGTCGCCCGCACGTCGCGGGATCCGGTCGCTCCGCCTGCGGCGCCTCGGCGAGGAACACCCGCAGGCACATCAGGCCCACCACTTCGGCCGATCCGTAGATGTACGCGTCGAGCTCGGAACCGGTGTAGCGCGCGCTCTCGAGGTCCGCACGCATCGAGGCGAAGAAGGGCGCGGTCAGGTCGCGCCCGATGCCCGCCCTCGTCGCGGTTCGGGCGAACGCGTGCACCACGAGATTCGGGCTGAACCCGCACGTCATCGCGTGCTCGGTCTCCGACTCCAGCTCGTCCAGCGCCGCGCGTTGTGCTTCCAGCAGCAGCCCGGCCTGCTCCGCCGCACCGTCGACGAGCTCATCCGCGACGCGCACCAGGGCGTAGACGGAGGTCACCCCCGTTCGATACTCGGGTGCCAGGAGCCGCACCGCCGCACCGAACGACGTCGAATATCCGCGGATGACGCGGGCTGCGCTGTCTTCGGCGGTGCGCGTGTACAGCTCGAGGTCGGTTGTCGTCCGACCGTCGTGATGCGCGCCGTGGCGGGCGTCGGTGCCGCGGACCAGGGCATCCGCGGCGTCGCGCGTCCTGTCTTCCGACGCATCCGAGGGTCCCACGCTGCCGAGGGAGACGGTCATGACCGGCGCTCCGTCGCACGATCCACGCAGTGCTCGAGCACCGCTCGCAGTCGGTCGGGAACGATCGAGTCGGCGGCGAGCCGCAGCGCGGCATCTCGATTGCCGGCGATGAGTCGCTCCGCCAGGTCACGCGGGTCACCGTGCCCGGTGGCCGTGTCGCGGGCATCCATCGCACCATCGGGCATCACCGTGAGCACGGTGACCTTGCCGTTGCGTCGGTCGCTCGCCACGCTCTTGCCCAGCGCACGTTCATCGCCGAACGTGCCGAGCACATCGTCACGGAGCTGGAACGCCACACCGACGGCCCTGCCGAATTCGCCGAGCAGCGACACGAGGTCGTCGCTCGCGCCTGCCAGCAGCGCCCCGACCCGGAGCGGATCGCCGAACGAGTAGTGCGCGGTCTTGTCCTCCGTCATCGCCAGCACGCCCGACAGGCCGGGCGTCGCGATCGAGCACGAGAACGCCATGTCGCTCTGCTCCCCCGCCGCCGTGCGGAAGACGGCGTCGTCGAACACCGCCCGAACCGTTGTCAGCAGTCGGTCTGGAAGTTCCGCGTCGTCGATCAGCCTGTGCGCACCGTGAATGAGAAGATCGCCGGCGAGTATCGCGGATGCCTCGCCCCACGCCCGCGCGCGCTCGGCGTCGACGCCGCTCCGCTCTGCATCGGCGGCGAGCTCGCCGATGAGGTTCGCACGACCGCGACGCATCGTGTCGCCGTCCAGCACATCGTCGTGCAGCAGGAAAGCCGTGTGCAGAAGCTCGAACGCGGCGGCGACGTCGACCGCTGCAGCAGGAAGAGCCTCTGTGCCTTCACCTCGGAGCGCCGCGAACGTCTCGACGACGAGGGCGGGTCGGAGCTTCTTTCCGCCCCGAGCGCTCCGTCTCATGGCGCCCCAGAGCGCGACGTAACGACCGCCGAGAGCCATGGCCCGGGCTTCGTGCTCATCGAAGTAGCGCTCGAGGCGACACTCGACCTCGCTGACCGTCGCCGCCGACGTGGCGGCGAGTGGAGTCAGTACGCTCATTTCGTCAGCCCGTCCTCATCCCAATTAGCTAGCCTGTCTAGACACTAGTCAGACTAGCGATATCCAGCAAGGCTCTCCACGATGAACGCTCAGGATGCCCCGTCCCACGGAGACGACACAGGCCGCCCCGATCCGTTCATCGACCCTCGCGTGCTCGACCCCGACCGCGCCGTCGTCGACACCACGGGCTTGGCCGACGACGAGGTCGATCAGATCGTCCGAGTGCTCGCCTCGCTCCGCCTCTGGCGGGAATCCGAGGAGGCGTCGCTCGACGAATCCAGACGCACGATGCAACTGGGATCGACGGACATGCGGGCCATGCGCTACCTGGTGGTCATGAAGGGGCGAGGAGAGGTGGCCACGCCGGGCGGCCTCGCAGCCCATCTGGGCATCTCGACGGCATCGGTCACGAAACTCCTCGATCGCCTCGAGACCGCCGGGCACATCAAGCGCGAGCGCCACCCGACCGACCGGCGAGGGGTCGTGATCACCCTCGCACCGGACTCCCACCTGCGCGTGCGCGAGGTGATCGGCCGACGGCACGCGCGACGTTTCGAGCTGGCGAAGGAGTTGCGGCCCGACGAGCGCGAGACCGTCATCCGCTTTCTGAACGCGCTCAGCGAGACGTGATCCACCGAGCTCCGCGCTCCCTGCGGCCGCGCGATCAGGCACGAGGCCTGTCGAATCCTGGGCGGCGCGCTCGACGAACGGGTGAGATGAGAGAGGGAGCACTCCGTGGAGATAGGTCAGGTGGTGCTGCACGTCGACGATCTGAAGAGGGCGACGGCGTTCTATGAGTCGTTCACGGGCACGCCGCCTGTGTTCCAGGTGGCGCCTGAGGGGCCTGTCTACTTCCAGCTCGAGGGCGTGCGGCTGGTGCTCGACCCGGCCGCGCCGTCGAGCGCGCTGTTCCACGTGAAGGCGCGAGACATCCACGCCACGACCGAGCGGCTTCGCGCACAGGGCGTGCCGGTCGTGACCGAGCCCCACGTGTACTTCGAGCGGGTGGATGCCGCGGCCGGCCCCGCGGGCACCGTCGAGTGGCACGCCCTCCTGCGCGATTCGGAGGGCAACCTCGTCGGCCTGATCGAACATCAGCCCGCGCGCACGTCCACGTAGCCGCCACGACGACTCGGGACGCGAGCCGGGCGCCGGGCGATGCGGAGCGCATCACCGACCTTCGCTATCGTGAGCGCGGAGATCGGAGCCGCCCATGCTTGTTCGTCATCGCGACGCTGAACCCAGGATCGACGCATTCGCCTACGTCGCGCCGTCTGCGACGATCGTCGGCGACGTGCGGATCGGCCCTGGCGCGCGCATCCTGCACGGCGCCGTTCTCACGGCCGAAGACGGCGAGGTGGTCGTCGGCGAGGACTGCGTGGTGATGGAGCACGCGCTCATCAGGGGCCGCGCGGAGCATCCGGCTCACCTCGGCACCGCCGTCCTGGTGGGCCCGCACGCACACGTCAACGGCAGCGTCGTCGAGTCGGAGTCGTTCATCGCGACCGGCGCCTCGCTCTTTCCGGGCAGCCGCATCGGCACGGGCGCCGAGGTGCGCATCAACGGGGTCGTGCAGGTGAACACGGTGGTGCCGCCCGGCGCCGTCGTGCCGATCGGGTGGATCGCGGTGGGCGACCCGGTGAGCATCCTGCCGCCGGAGAAGCACGACGAGATCTGGGCGATCCAGCGCGAGCTCGACTTCGGCGGCACCGTCTACGGCGTGGGGCGCGAGGTGTCGATGCGCGAGCTCATGCGCCGCCAGTCCGAGTACTACGGCGCGCACCGTGACGACGTCGTGATCGACAGCTGACTCCGAGGCTGCGCGGGCGCTGGCGCTCAGCGGTACAGGGGCAGCAGCTTCGCCTGTTCGACGAGCCATGGGCTGAACGCCCACGGCGTGGCTCGCAGCGCCGCAGCGAGCTCGCGCGGCGCGACGGTGGCGAACTCCGCGACCTCGTCGGGGTTCGGCACGGGTTCGCCCGCCACGCGCGCCACGAACACCGGACACACCTCGTACTCGACGATGCCGTTCGAGTCGGTGGCGCGGTAGCGGAAGTCCGGAAGCACGAGCTGCACTTCAGCCACCTCGATGCCGAGCTCGTCGTGCGCGTGCCGGCGAACGGCATCCGCTGCGGCCTCGCCTGGGGCAGGATGCCCGCAGAACGCGTTCGTCCACACCCCCGCGAACGTGCGCTTCGACAGGGCCCGGCGCGTGACGAGCAGCTCGCCGTCATCGGTCAGCACGTGACAGGAGAAGCCCAGGTGGAGCGGCGTCTCCGTGGCGTGAACCGACGCCTTCGGCGCGGTCCCGATCGGGGCACCGTCTTCGTCGAGCAGCACGACCATGGTCGGGTCGACGATCACGATGCGGCGCGCCGCTCCGCTGCTTCGGCGACGGAATCCACCAGAGACTCCGCCGTGCGGTCGACGGCGATCACGTCGACCTTGAGCCCGACAGCCTTGGCGTCGCGCGCCGTGCGGGGACCGATCGCGGCGACGAACGTCGTCTCCGGAAGCGGCCCGAGCTGCAGCTGCACCTGCTCGGCCACGCTGCCCGAGGTGACGAGGATGGCGTTGATGCGGCCTGATGCCACGTCGTCGGCCACGTTCTGCATCACCGGAATGCCCACGGTGCGGTACGCGACAACGGACTGCACGTCGTGGCCCATCGCGGCGAGCCCGTCGGTGAGCGTCGGCTTCGCGATCTCGCTGCGCAGCGTCAGGATCTTCAGCGGCACCTCGCCGCGCGTCGCCTGCGGCCACTCGTCGAGCAGCCCCACCGCCGAGTTGTCGGCCGACGGAATGAGGTCGGCGTGGTAGCCGGCGGCGAGCAGCGCGGCGGCCGTCGTCTCTCCGACGGCCGCGACGCGGGTGTTCGACGGGATGCGCGCCTGGTGCGCGGCGAGCACGTCCACCGTCGTCGCGCTGGTCACCGTCAGCCAGTCGAAGTGGCCGTCGGCCAGCGCCGTGAGCGCCTCGACGAGGGATGCCTCGTCCGACGTGGGCGCGAAGTTGATCATCGGTGCGACGACGGGGCTCCCGCCGTACGCGCGGATGTCTGCGGCCACCGAGTCGCCCCACGGGCCGCCGCGCGGCACGAGCACGCGCCAGCCGGCCAGCGGCTTCGGACCCTGCGTGGGGATCGGTCCCGTCGAGCCCGCGGTCATCGAGCGCCTCCGAGCGAGGCGAGGTCGGCTGCGCCGTTCGCGAGGAGCTCCTCGGTGACGCGGGCGGAGGCATCCTCTGCCGCTTCGAGCAGCGCGGCCTGGCCGTTGCCCTCCAGGCTCGCGGCGTGCGACGACGTGAGCTGATCGGTGCCGTCGACGCTGTACACCGTCGCGGTGACGAAGAGCAGGCCGTCGTCGACCATGGCTGTGGCGCCGAGCGGCGCGGCGCATCCCGCCTCGAGGCCGGCGAGCACGCCGCGTTCGGCGGCGACGGACGCGCGCGTCGTCGCGTGGTTGATGGCGGCCAGGCCCTTGGCCAGCGCACGG
Organism: Humibacter ginsenosidimutans; assembly: GCF_007859675.1. Taxonomy (GTDB): domain Bacteria; phylum Actinomycetota; class Actinomycetes; order Actinomycetales; family Microbacteriaceae; genus Humibacter; species Humibacter ginsenosidimutans. The sequence goes on along the minus strand of NZ_CP042305.1, from coordinate 2,893,617 downwards.
CCGAACGCCGTGGCGTCCTTCTGACGCCGGACCTCCAGCGCGAGGGCGCCCTGCGCTGGTGCCGTCGGCCAGTCGCCCAGCTCGAAGTGCTGAGTGACGGCATCCGACCGCCCGAGCCTGCCGAGCCCCGCTGCGGCGAGCACGATGGCGTCGAGCCTGCGGTCGTCGCCCGCTTCGCCGAACACGCGCGAGAGCCGGGTGTCGATGTTGCCGCGGATGTCCACGATCTCGACGTCGGGCCGCAGCGCCTTCAGCTGCGCGATGCGCCGTGGGGATCCGGTGCCCACCTTCGCACCCTCCGGCAGCGTCTCGAGGGTGAGCCCGTCATGGGCGCAGAGCGCATCGCGGGCATCCGCCCGCTTGGGCACCGCGCCGAGTTCGATGTCGGGATGCTCCGCCGTCGGCAGGTCTTTGAACGAGTGCACCGCCACGGCGATGTCGCCGCGCACGAGCGCGTCGCGCAGCGCGCTCGTGAACACGCCGACGCCGCCGAGCTGCGACAGCGACTCCGTCGCAGTGTCGCCGTGAGTGGTGATCGTGACGAGCTCGACCTCGAGACCGGATGCCTTCGCCAGCGCATCGGCCACCTGGCGCGTCTGCGCGAGAGCGAGTGCACTGCCCCTCGTTCCGATGCGCACCTTCTCGCCGGGCTGAGTGCCGACCCGCCCGTCCGTCATCGCGCGGCGACCTTCTCCGCGTTCGCGCCGACCGGCTCCCTGCCGGCACCGACCGTCTCATGGTCGGGCCAGGGTCCCAGCTCGGTGAGGTGCTGCCGTTCTTCGTCCGGCACGTCGTTCAGTCGCTCCTCGACGAGGTCGACGAGTCCCGAGATGAACGCGGGGTGCGTGCCCGGCGTCGGAACACGCACCGAACGCAGCACGTTCTCGGCCGCCGTGGCCGTCGCCTCGTTGTCGAGGTCCCACACCACCTCCATGTGGTCGCTGACGAAGCCGAACGGCACGATGATCACGGCCTTCGTGTCGCCCGCCGCGGCGAGGTCGGCGATCGCGTCGTTGATGTCGGGCTCCAGCCACGGCGTGCGCGGGTCGCCGGAGCGCGATTGGTAGACCAACGACCACGGGATGCCGGAGGCGGCGGCCTCCGAGACCGCGTGCGCCACCGCGCAGTGCTGCGCGACATACGCGCCACCCGTGCCGAACTGCGGACCGGATGCCTCGGCCGCCGCGGTCGGGATGGAGTGCGTCACGAACAGCACGTGGATGCCGTCGCGCGCGACGGCGTCTCCCGCTCCCGGAGCGGACTCTGCCGTGAGCTCGGCGACCGCCGCCTCGACGCCCTCGACGAGCGGCGTCACGAAGCCCGGGTGGTCGAAGTACTCGCGGATGCGGTCGATGGACACCTGCTCGCCGAGGCCGGTGTCGGCGAGCGCCTTCTCGAAGTCCTCGCGGTACTGGCCGACGCCCGAGTACGAGGTGTAGGCACTGGTCACCAGCGCGAGCAGGCGGTCGTGGCCGGCCTCGTGGGCCTCGCGCATGGCATCCGCGAAATACGGGTTCCAGTTGCGGTTGCCCCAGTACACGGGCAGCTCGATGCCGCGCCGCTGCAGCTCGGCCTCGAGCGCGGCCTTGAGCTGCCGATTCTGCTCGTTGATCGGGCTCACGCCCCCGTGGGCGCGGTAGTGGTGGGCGACCTCTTCGAGGCGCTCGTCGGGGATTCCCCTCCCGGCCGTCACGTTGCGCAGGAACGGGATGACGTCATCCTGTCCCTCCGGTCCGCCGAAGCTGGAGAGCAGGATCGCGTCGTATGTCGTCATTGCAAGACCTCGGGAATGTCTGTCACAGGGATGCGTCGACCCGTATAGAAGGGAACCTCTTCGCGCACATGCCTGCGGGCATCCGCCGAGCGGAGTTCACGCATCATGTCGACGAGGTCGACGAGGGTGTCTGACTCCAATGGCAGCAGCCATTCGTAGTCGCCCAGCGCGAACGAGGCGACCGTGTTGGCCATGACCGAACGGAACGCCGCACCCTTTCGCCCGTGTTCGGCGAGCATGCGACTGCGCTCGGCATCGGGGAGAAGGTACCACTCGTAGCTGCGCACGAACGGATAGACCACCAGCCACTGCCTGGGCTCGACGCCGCGCAGGAACGCGGGAACGTGCGCCTTGTTGAACTCGGCGTCGCGGTGCACGCCCATCGCGTTCCAGGTGGGCAGCAGGCGGCGCAGCAGCGTGGTGCGGCGCAGGCGGCGCAGGGCATCCTGCAGCCGCTCCGGCACCGGGCCGTGCAGCCAGAGCATGAGGTCGGCGTCGGCCTTGAAGCCGCTGACGTCGTAGATGCCGCGCACCGTCACACCGTCGGCCTCGACGGCGGCGATGGCCGCCTCGAGCTCGGTGACGGCGAGTCCGGCGCCGGCTTCGCCGAGGTCGAACGACTTCGCCGGGTCGCGTCGCAGCACCGCCCAGAGCGTGAAACCGTCGGCCCGTTCGGGGGTCTGGGCTTCGTCGGGTGAGGCCTCTGGTGCCGTGCCGTGCATTTCGGGTGCCGTGCTGCGATGTGCCGTGCTATGGAGGGGGGAATCGGATGCCGCGCCGGCGGCCGCCGCGTGTGTCATGGCATCCAGTCTCCCCCGTCGGGCACGGCTGGGCAAAAGCTGGCGTCACATCGACGGCGCTCGCGCGATCTGCGACCGGTGAGAGTGGTCACAGCGGGTATGGCAACCCCTTGGCATCGGGCGAATTTGGACGCATGCTGAACAATCGGGACGAAATCCCTGGGATCGAGCGAATAAAACAGTCAGTCGTGGTGTTGATAGATGCAAATGTCTGAATCGTTGAAGAACTCCAGCCGTGTCGCGGAGCAGTCCTCTGCGAGCACGACCCCTCGCCGCAAGCGCCCGAGCCGCGCCAAGGCGAAGCCGATCATGGATGCCCGCGCGAAGGTGATCTCCGCGTTCCCGTGGGCCCAGAACCTCTCCTATACGGAGCAGCAGCAGTTCGCCGAGGAGCTCGCACACCACCCTCGCGACCTGCCGAACGGCCAGCTCGAAGCACTGATCGTCTCCTGGAAGAACCGCGCCAGGCACGCCGCCTGACGAGCTCCAGCGTCACCCGTCGACCGCTGTGCGCGCCGCGACGGCGGCGAACACCGCGCCGATCAGCATGACGCCCGCCAGCACGGCGGCTGTTGCGGCGAACGCCGCCGGCGCCGCGCTCGGTGAGATGCCGCCGAGTGCGAGGTAGAGCGTGCCTGCTGTGGCGACGCCGACCAGGTTGAACACCTGCGAGGTGACGTTGATCAGGCCGCTCAGGTCGGCGGAATGCGACGTCTCGACGCTGCCGGTGAGAATGGCCAAGACCGCGGTGTTCAACGCGCCGAGGCCGAGTCCGCCGAGCGTGAGTGCGGCGAAGAGCGGCCATCCATCGGCGTGCCCCGCCACGGCGAGCGCGGCGACCAGCGCGAGCGCGGCCGCCATGATGAGCGACGCCCACGGCGCTGCCCTGCGCACCGCTGCATCGTTCAGCCGGCGAAGGAGCAGCCCGGCGACGCCGAACGCGGCGACCCAGCCGATGAGCATGGCGCCCGAGTACGCGGCCGAGTGTCCCAGCCCGTCTTGCAGGTAGACGGCCACGACGAAGAGCAGCGCGAAATAGCTGCCGACCGAGAAGGAATAGCTGAGCAGGGCCGGTGAGACGGCTCTGCGTCGCAGAACGGCGAGGGTCAGCAGCGGCTGTCTGCCCGACCGCGCGGTGGCCAGCTGGCTGCCGACGAACAACGCGAGCACCGGCAGCGAAACGGCCAGCGACGCCAACGTCCAGATCGGCCAGCCCAACTGCTCACCCAGGATCAGCGGCAGCGTGAGCAGCGTCAGCCCGATGGCGAGGATGCCGGCCCCGCGCAGATCCAGCCGCGCGCCCGAACCGGACTCATCCCGCGCGAGGTGGCGCCGGCCCAGCGCGAAGGCGAGCGCGCCGATCGGCACGTTGAGCAGGAACACCGTGCGCCACCCCAGACCGGCGAGGTCGGCCGAGATCAACAGTCCGCCCGCCGTCTGGCCGAGCACCGCGCTGCCCGACAGCACGGCCACGTACGCGCCGAGGGCGCCGCGCCGCACGGAGTCCGGCAGCCCGTGGATGCCCGCGAGCACCTGCGGAACGGCGAGCGCGGCTCCCGCGCCCTGCGCGACGCGGGCGGCCAGCAGCATCCACGGCGCGACGGCGAGGCCGCAGGCAAGGGACGCGATCGTGAACGCGGCCACCCCGACGAGGAACGTGCGGCGAATGCCGTACAGATGCCCCAAGCGGGCGCCGGGGACGAGCAGCACGGCGAAGACGAGAACGTATCCCGAGATCATCAGCTGAAGCAGCGCACCCGTTGCGTGCAGCGACTGTTGGATGCTCGGCGCCGCGATGTTCACCACCGCCACATCGACGTTGGCCATCAGCATGACGGTGAGGAGCGCGGCGGCCGCACGCGATCCGCGGCGGCCGGCTCGGGCATCGAGCGCGGTCTTCGCTGCGGGTGAGGTGTACGGTGTCGGCGCGCTCATGCGTCCCCCTGATCGTCGGCGGTGCAGCCTTCGTCAGGAAGACGTCGCCGGCCGGCGAAACGTGAGACGGCGGGGAGCAGTGCCTACGCGGGAAGCATGTTCTGAGCGAAGAACGCGGCGAGCTCGTCGGTCGCCGTCAGCGGCAGCACCGCGGCCACGTACTGGTCTGGCCGCACCACGACCACGACGCCCTCGCGCGACAGCCCTCGCTCGTCGAAGATGTCGGCGCCGTCGCCGGTCGCGTAGACCTTCTCCCAGTTCATGAGCTGCAGCGTCCCGCATCGCGGGCGGAACACCTCGGGAGCCTTGAGCACGTCGACATCGTCGAACCGCTGCTGATACGTCACCTTCACGTCGAACACCGCGTCGCGGTCGACGCCGGCCGGCGTGTACAGGGCGATGGGCGAGCTCGGCGAGTCGAGCATCCACTGCGCCCAGTCGGTGAGCGAGGATGCCTCGCCCGGCCCGGCCGCGTCGGCGAACGCGTAGAGGCGCCAGCGCCCGTCCGCCACGTGGTGGTGCCCGATGTGCTCGACGTTGCCGTCGCACACCCGCACCACCTGCGCGGACTTGAACCGCTTGCCGATCGGGTACCCGACAGCAAGGGTCTGGTGCGAGGCGTCCCCCGTGATCGCCGACGGCGTGTACTGCGTCATGAATCCCGACGGGAACTCGCTGGTGGCCAGGTAGAAGTTCGCGAGCTCCTGCGGGTCGTCGATCTCCTCTGGCTTGCGAGCCATGAGCGATGACCACTCGCGGTCGAAGTCGATGAGCTGCTGCGCCACCGGCTGGCGCTCCGCCGAATAGGTCGACAGCAGCGACTCGGGGCTGCGGCCGGTGAGCACGGAGCCGAGCTTCCAGCCGAGGTTGAAGCCGTCCTGCATCGACACGTTCATGCCCTGCCCGGCCTTGGCCGAGTGGGTGTGGCAGGCGTCGCCCATGAGGAAGACGTGCGGGGTGCCGTCGGCATCGACGTCGACGCTCGTCGAACTTGTCGGTGACACGGTGGCCCACCTCGTAGACGCTGTGCCAGGCGGCCTGCCTCACCTCGAGCGTGTAGGGGTGCAGGATCTCGTTGGCCTTCTCGACGATCTTCTCCAGCGGCGTCTCGCGGACCTTGTGGTTGTCGCCCTCCGGCACCTCGCCGAGGTCGACGTAGACCCGGCAGAGGTATCCGCCCTCGCGCGGGATGTGCAGAATGTTGCCCGCCTCGGCGTTGATGGCGCACTTGGTGCGCCAGTCGGGAAAGTCGGTCTCGACCGTGACGTCCATCACGCCCCAGGCGTGCGCGGCGAAGTTGCCGATGTGCTTGCGGCCGATCGACTCGCGCACGCGGCTGCGCGCTCCGTCGCCGCCCGCGACGTACTTCGCGTGGATGGTGCGCTCTTCGCCCGCCCGAGGACCGGCGACGTAGCGCACCTGCACCTCCACCGGGTAGTCGCCCGACTCGTGCACGGTGAGATAGACGAACTCGACGCCGTAGTCGGGCGTGATACGACCAGGGCCGCGCAACGCCGCGTCGGCGAAGTAGTCGAGCACGCGGGCCTGGTTCACGATGAGGTGCGGGAACTCGCCGATGTCGTCCGCATAGTCGGCCTGGCGCGTGGTGCGGATGATGTTCTCGCGGTGCTCCGGGTCGGGCGTCCAGTAGTTCATCCAGCCGATGTTGTAGGCCTCGGCGACGATCTGCGGGGCGAACCCGAACGCCTGGAACGTCTCGACGCTGCGCGGTTGGATGCCGTCGGCCTGACCCAGCACGAGCCTGCCGTCGCGGCGCTCGATCATGCGGGTCGTGACGTCGGGGAACTGCGACATCTGGGCGGCCAGCAGCATGCCGGCCGGTCCGGATCCGACGATCAGCACGTCGACCTCGTCGGGCAGCTCGGCAGGACGATCGATGCCCGTGCCTGCTGCGGGGAGAACGCGTGGATCGCCCGAGACGTAGCCGTTGTGGTGGAACTGCATGGAAACTCCTCGACATTGAGGGTGTCGTCGGAACACAGCATGACGCACGGCGTCGAAAACGAGCCCTGGCCGCGAATTGATGTGTTCTATAATCGAACGAAGCACTCTATTATTGAACAGAGTCTAAGCGACGGACCATCACGCGGCAACATCGCCGGCGACGACGGAGCACCTCGAGCGGAGAACCATGCCACAGGGAACAGCGCGTCAGCAGGCAGTGACGCAGCGGGCGTCGGCGGAGCAGACGGGCGCACGCGGGGCCGTGGCGCCGGCGTCTCAGACGCTGAGCCGAGGCATCCGCATTCTCGAGATCCTCGGCGATGCAGGCAAGGCCCTCACGATCGACGAGGTCACTCGCCGGCTCGAGGTGCATCGCTCCGTCGCCTACCGACTGGTGCGCACGCTCGAGGACCACGGTCTCGTGACCCGCACGGACGCCGGTCTGCTCGAGCTCGGCGCCCGGCTCGCGGCCCTGGCCGCCGGCGTCTCGCAAGACCTGCAGTCCGAGGCGTTGCCCGAGCTCACCGCGGTGGCGAACGAGCTCGGCATGACATGCTTTCTCGTGGTGCTCGACCGCGACGAGTGCGTCACGCTGGTCAGCGTGGAGCCGCGGCACGCCGTGGCGTCGGTGGCGCAGCGGCCGGGGTCGAGGCATCCCGTCGGCATCGGCGCCCCCGGCAAGGCGATCCTCGCCATGCTGCCGCGCTCGCAGTGGCCGACGTCGGTGCCCGCAGAGGCCGAGCAGCAGGTGAAGGATGCCGTCGCCGCCGGCTTCACCGCCAGTCACGACGAGGTCATCGCCAACCTGCACGCGGTCGCCGTTCCGCTGCCGCTGCGAGGACGCGCTCCCGCTGCGATCGCGGTCGTCTCACTGGCCGACCAGCGACCCGCCGCGGAGCTCGCGGGCCGCCTGCAGGTCGCGGCCACGGCCATCCGGGAGTCGCTCGGCGGCTGACGGGATCGTCGCCCGCGCCCGACCGCCGCCCGCGTCGCCCTACCGCCATCGCCGCTCCGGCCGCGCCCGTTTTCAGGACATTTCGGGAGGCATCCACATAGTGCACGTCGCCGCCGATATGTCCTGAAAACGGGCGCGGCAGGTGGCGAGGGCGAGGGCGCTGCCGGGGCGGCGGCGAGGGCGCGTCAGGCCTTGCTCAGCCCGTAGATCGGGCTCTTCGCCTGCTCGTCCTCGTGCTCGCGTCCGAGCGGGATGCCCGTGCGGTCGCGCAGCAGGAGCGTCGCGATCAGGCCGATCACGGTCATCCCCGCCAGGTACCAGGTGATTCCGACGGTCTGGCCGGTCGCCTGGAAGATCGCCTGCGCGATGAGCGGCGAGAACGCTCCGCCCACGATGGCACCGACGGCGTACGAGATGGAGACACCGGAGAAGCGGATGGATGCCGGGAACAGCTCCGAATACAGCGCCGCCTGCGGCCCGTACGTGAGCCCCAACCCGACCGTGAGGATGATCAGCGCCGCCGCCAGCGACCACACCGTGCCGACGTTGGTCAGCGGGAAGAGCAGGAACACGCCGACCAGCTGCAGGATCCAGCCGATGATGTAGGTGGTGCGGCGGCCGATCTTGTCGGAGACCCAGCCGGCCAGCCACGTGAAGACGAGCCACGTCACACCGGAGAGGGCGACGACCCAGAACACGGGGCCGGGGTCGAGCGCGATCGGGCCCTTGGCATCCGTGGCGTAGTGCTGCACGTAGCCACCGGTGGTCATGTAGCCGACGGCGTTGTTGCCGGCGAACACGAGCGCGGCGACGATCACCAGCAGCAGGTGGTGGCGCAGCAGCTTGACGATCGGCATGCGCGTCTCTTCTTTGCGCTCGGCGATCTCGGTGAAGACCGGGCTCTCGGAGACGCGACGGCGCACCCAGTAGCCCACGCCGATGAGCACGATGGAGAGCAGGAACGGGATGCGCCAGCCCCACTGGCCGAACGCGGTGTCTTCGAGCGGGATGTTCGAGCCGGCCGGCACCCCGGGCGCCAGACCCTCGACGACGGCGAGCACGAGCGACGCGAGGAGCAGACCGATCGGAACACCGATCTGCGGTGAGGCGCCGAACAGGCCGCGCTTCGTGCGGGGCGCGTGCTCCACGGCCATCAGCACGGCGCCGCCCCACTCTCCGCCGGCCGACACGCCCTGGATGACGCGCAGCAGGATGAGCAGGATGGGCGCCCACACGCCGATCGCCGCGTGCGTCGGCAGCACGCCGACGAGGGTCGTCGCGCCGCCCATCAGCAGCAGCGTGATCACGAGCATCGGCCGCCTGCCGATCTTGTCGCCGAAGTGTCCGGCGAGGAACGCGCCGAGCGGTCGGAACAAGAAGCTCACGCCCACGCTGAAGAACGACACGATCTGCGCGAAGTTCTCGCCCATCGGCTCGAAGAACAGTGTCGCGAAGACCGTCGCCGCGGCGAACGCGTAGATGAAGAAGTCGTACCACTCCACCGTGGTTCCGATGACGGTGGCGACGACGACCCTGCGGCGATCAACGGCTGTTGCGATGGTTCCGGTAGGCGTCAACGGTGATGTCGGCGATGCGCTCATATGTTCTCGACTCCCTTGTCAGTAGCGACCTCAATGTCTGGCCAAGGAGGGCGACGAGAATTCCCGAGTGCGGTGATGAGGGGAAGGGCGCCCCGTCCTTGCCTGGCGCATTTGAATGATATACGATTTTGGATACAATGCAACGACGCATCAGCGAGGGAGCTCATGACTGCATTCACCGACGCGACGACCGCGGGCGATCCGCGATTCTCCGCGCTTCCCGTTCGGCCCGGCAAGATCGTGGCCGTTCACCTGAGTTACCTCTCGCGCGCCGACCAGCGCGGCCGTCGCCCCGCTGCCCCCTCCTACTTCTTCAAACCGTCGAGCTCCGTGGCCGCCACCGACGGCACCATCGAGCGGCCGGAAGGCACGGAGCTGCTCGCCTTCGAGGGTGAGATCGCCCTCGTCATCGGCGAGCCGGCGCGCCGCGTGAGCATCGAGGATGCCTGGGCTCACGTCGGCTGGGTCACCGCCGCGAACGACTTCGGGCTCTACGACCTGCGCGCGAACGACAAGGGATCCAACGTGCGCTCGAAGGGCGGCGACGGCTTCACGCCACTCGGCCCCACGCTCATCGGCGCGCGCACGATCGACCCGACGGCGCTGCGCCTGCGCACGTGGGTCAACGGAGTTCTCACGCAAGACGACACCACAGAGGGCCTGCTCTTCTCGCTGTCCCAGCTCGTCGCCGACCTCTCCCAGCACTTCACGCTCGAGTCGGGCGACGTCATCCTCACCGGCACTCCCGCCGGCTCGTCGGTCGTCGTGCCCGGCGACGTCGTCGAGGTCGAGGTGGATGCCCCGACCGCCCTCGGTGCGCCCGCTTCCGGCCGCCTCCGCACCACGGTCATCCAGGGCACGAACGCCTTCGACGCCGAGGTAGGCTCCCTCCCCTCCGTCGACGACACGCAGCGCTCAGAGGCGTGGGGTTCGCGCGAGGCGGCGGGACTGCCCCCGGAGCCGGAGCCCTTCGTGCTCACGCCCGAGCTGCGCGCCAAGCTCGAGAAGGCCCCGACGGCCGGACTCTCGTCGCAGCTGCGCAAGCGCGGCCTCAACAACGTCTCCATCGACGGGCCGCGTCCACTGCATCCCGACGCCAAGGTCGTCGGGACGGCGAAGACGCTGCGCTTCGTGCCGAACCGCGAAGACCTCTTCAAGCAGTTCGGAGGCGGGTACAACCCGCAGAAGCGCGCCTTCGACTCGGTGCGCGAGGGCGAGGTGGTCGTGATCGAGGCGCGCGGCGACGCGTCGGCGGGAACGCTCGGCGACATCCTCGCCATTCGCGCGAACGCGGCGGGAGCCGCGGGCATCGTCACCGACGGTGCGGTGCGCGACCTCGACGCGGTCACGGCCGTGGGCATCCCCGTGTACTCCAACGGATCGCATCCCGCGGTGCTCGGCCGCAGGCACGTGGCGTGGGACTACGACCTCACCATCGCGTGCGGCGGCGCCACCGTGCAGCCGGGCGACGTGATCGTGGCCGATGCCGACGGCATCCTCGTGATCCCGACGCAGCTGGTGGAAGAGGTCGTCGACGCCGCGCTCGTGCAGGAAGACGAGGACGCCTACGTCGCCCGTCAGGTCGCTGCGGGGCACACGATCGACGGCCTGTTCCCGATGAACGCGCAATGGCGCGAGCAGTACGAGCGCGAGACCGCGGAGAACAGCGACCGCGCATGAGCGACGCCGTGCAGACCGCGAGCAAGTCGCAGCTCGCCTACGAGTTCATCCACGACCGCATCACCAGGCACCTGTTCTCACCCGGATACCGGCTCGTGCTGGGTTCCATCGCCGACGAGCTCGGCATGAGCGTGGTGCCGGTGCGCGAGGCGATCCGCCGCCTCGAGGCGGAGGGCTACGTCACGTTCGAGCGCAACGTGGGCGCCAGGGTCGCCGTGCCCGACGAGTCGGAGTACGTCTACACGATGCAGACGCTCGGCCTGGTCGAGGGATCCGCCATCTCCCTCGCCGCTCCCCTGCTCACGCCCGACGTGATCGCCGAGGCCCGCGCGGTGAACGACCGACTGCATCGGCTGCTCGACCACTTCGACCCGCACGAGTTCACCAGGCTCAACCAGCAGTTCCACGCGATCCTGTTCGAGCGCTGCCCGAACCCGCACATCCTCGACCTCGTGCACCGCGGCTGGCGCCGCCTGCCCGATGTGCGCGACTCGACGTTCTCGGTCATCCCGGAGCGTGCTGAGCACTCGGTGGCCGAGCACGAGGAGATTCTGCACCTCATCGAGACCGGGGCTCCGGCGCTCGAGGTGGAGCTGTCCGCGCGCAACCACCGCTGGCGCACGATGAACCAGTTCGTCGCCGCCCGCCACCACGACTGACCAGGCTCGCCGCCCGCGACCAACACGACACGAACCACAACGGAGGACACATGAGCGACAACACTGCCGCCGCGCAGGCGCGGCACGTTCCCGACGACCTGCCGAAGGGCATCCAGCACTACATCGACGGCGAGTTCGTCGACTCGGTCGACGGCGACACGTTCGATGTCATCGACCCGGTCTCGAACCAGGCGTACATGCAGGCCGCCTCCGGCAAGAAGGCTGACATCGACCGCGCCGTCGCCGCGGCGAAGAAGGCGTTCGACGAGGGCCCGTGGCCCCGAATGCTGCCGCGCGAGCGCAGCCGCATTCTGCACAGGATCGCCGACATCGTCGAATCGCGCGACGCCAGGCTGGCCGAGCTCGAGTCGTTCGACTCCGGTCTGCCCATCACGCAGGCGCTGGGCCAGGCTCGCCGTGCCGCCGAGAACTTCAGGTTCTTCGCCGACCTGATCGTGGCGCAGGCCGACGACACCTTCAAGGTTCCCGGCCGCCAGATCAACTACGTCAACCGCAAGCCGATCGGCGTCGCCGGCCTCATCACGCCGTGGAACACGCCGTTCATGCTCGAGTCGTGGAAGCTCGGCCCCGCGCTGGCCACCGGCAACACCGTGGTGCTGAAGCCTGCGGAGTTCACGCCGCTGTCGGCATCCCTCTGGCCGGGGATCTTCGAGGAGGCCGGCCTGCCCAAGGGCGTCTTCAACCTGGTGAACGGCTTCGGCGAAGAGGGCTTCGCAGGCGACTCGCTCGTGAAGCACCCCGACGTTCCGCTCATCTCGTTCACGGGCGAGAGCCGCACGGGCCAGCTGATCTTCGCCAACGCGGCGCCGTTCCTCAAGGGCCTCTCCATGGAGCTCGGCGGCAAGTCGCCGGCCGTGGTCTTCGCCGACGCCGACCTGGATGCCGCGATCGACGCCACGATCTTCGGCGTCTTCTCCCTCAACGGCGAGCGCTGCACCGCGGGCAGCCGCATCCTCGTGCAGCGGGATGTCTACGACGAGTTCGTGGAGCGCTACGCCGCCCAGGCCAAGCGCGTCAAGGTCGGCTACCCGCACGATGAGACGACCGAGGTGGGCGCCCTCGTGCACCCTGAGCACTTCGCCAAGGTGATGAGCTACGTCGAGCTCGGCAAGCAGGAGGGCCGCCTTGTCGCAGGCGGCGGACGTCCCAAGGGTTTCCCGGAGGGCAACTTCGTGGCCCCGACCGTGTTCGCGGATGTCTCGCCCGATGCCCGCATCTTCCAGGAGGAGATCTTCGGTCCGGTGGTGGCCATCACGCCGTTCGACACCGACGAAGAGGCCCTCGCGCTGGCCAACAACACGAAGTACGGCCTGGCCGCCTACGTGTGGACCAACGACCTCAAGCGCGCACACAACTTCGCGCAGGCGGTCGAGGCCGGCATGGTGTGGCTCAACTCCAACAACGTTCGCGACCTGCGCACGCCGTTCGGCGGCGTGAAGGCCTCAGGGCTCGGCCACGAGGGCGGCTACCGCTCGATCGACTTCTACACCGACCAGCAGGCCGTGCACATCACGCTCGGCAAGGTGCACAATCCCACCTTCGGCAAGCAGGAGCACCACACCGAGGTCGAGCTCGACGACCCGGACCCGCGCTGAGCCGCACGACTCACCACATAGACCACACGCAAGGACGCTGAAAGACCATGACCGACCGTAAAGACATGACACTGACCTCCTCCGGCTTCTACGTGAGCCAGGAGGCACCCATCTCCTGCGAGAACCCCACGCCGACCCCCGTTGCGCCAGCGCCCGACATCCTGCGCTGCGCCTACATGGAGCTCGTCGTCACGGACCTGAAGAAGTCGCGCGACTTCTACGTCGACGTGCTCGGCCTCACCGTGACCGAAGAAGACGAGAACGCCGTCTACCTGCGCTCGCTCGAGGAGTTCATCCACCACAACCTCGTGCTGCGCCAGGGACCGGTGGCCGCCGTCGCCGCGTTCTCGTACCGCGTGCGCACGCCTGAAGACCTCGACAAGGCCGTCGCCTTCTTCACCGAGCTCGGATGCCGCGTCGAGCGCAATGAGAACGGCTACAACAAGGGAATCGGCGACTCGGTGCGCGTCACCGACCCGCTCGGCTTCCCCTACGAGTTCTTCCACGAGGTGAAGCACGTCGAGCGTCTCGCCTGGCGCTATGACCTCTACACGCCGGGCGCCTTGGTGCGCCTCGACCACTTCAACCAGGTCACCCCCGACGTGCCCCGCGCCACCAAGTACATGCAGGACCTCGGGTTCCGCGTGACCGAGGACATCCAAGACGAAGACGGCGTCGTGTACGCCTCGTGGATGCGCCGCAAGCCCACCGTGCACGACACCGCCATGACCGGCGGCGACGGCCCGCGCATGCACCACGTGGCCTTCTCCACGCACGAGAAGCACAACATCCTCGCCATCTGCGACAAGCTGGGTGCGCTGCGCATGTCCGACCGCATCGAGCGCGGTCCCGGCCGCCACGGCGTCTCGAACGCGTTCTACCTCTACCTGCGCGACCCCGACGGCCACCGCGTCGAGATCTACACGCAGGACTACTACACCGGCGACCCCGACAACCCCGTCGTCACCTGGGACGTGCACGACAACCAGCGTCGCGACTGGTGGGGCAACCCCGTCGTGCCGTCCTGGTACACGGATGCCTCGCTCGTGCTCGACCTCGACGGCAACCCGCAGCCCGTTCAGAAGCGCGACGAGCCGAGCGAGATGAGCGTCACGATCGGTGCAGACGGCTTTTCGTACACGCGCCAGGCCGACGACGAGGAGATGCCGGAGTACAAGCAGGGAGAGTACAAGCTCGGCCACCAGCTGTGACGGCTGGTCGGGGATGCGTGCTGCTCAGCAGGTCGGGCCGGTCGGAAGCCGGTTCGAGGCAAGAACGGGGACCCCTACCCCGATTGCCTCGAACCGGCTCCCGACCACCCCTCCCTCGAGCTGAGCAGCACGCATCCCCGACCCCGTAACGCTGGAAGGTCGACTTGTATGAAGAGAAGAGGGAGGAAGAGGGATGCTGTCAGCTGAGGTGATCGCGCAGATCGCGGACGAGCTCGCGGAGGCGGATCGCACGCACAGCGTGATCCCGCGCATCACCGCGCGGTACCCGGACGCCACGATCGAGGACTCGTACGCGATCCAGGGCGTGTGGCGCGACAAGAACCTCGCCTCAGGCCGACGGCTCGTCGGCCGCAAGATCGGCCTGACGTCGAAGGCGATGCAGCAGGCGACGGGCATCACCGAGCCGGACTACGGCGTGATGTTCGACGACACGGTGTACCAGAACGGCAGCACCATCGCCTTCGACCAGTTCTCCAATGTGCGCATCGAGGTCGAGCTCGCGTTCGTGCTGAAGGAGCCGCTCGAGGGTCCGCACTGCGACCTGTTCGACGTGCTGCGGGCGACCGAATACGTCACGCCCGCTCTCGAGGTGCTCAACTCGCACATCGAGCTCGAGGGCCGCACCATCGTCGACACCATCAGCGACAACGCGGCGTACGGCGGGATGGTGCTGGGCGGCATCCCGATGCGGCCCGACCAGCTCGATCTGCGCTGGGTGAGCGCCATGCTCTACCGCAATGAGACGATCGAGGAGACCGGCGTCGCTGCCGGCGTGCTCAACCACCCGGCCACCGGCGTCGCCTGGCTGGCCAACAAGTTCCACCAGCACGGCGCGCGCCTCGAGGCGGGCGAGATCATCCTCGCCGGGTCGTTCACCCGGCCGATGTGGGTCTCGCGCGGCGACAGCGTGCACTGCGACTACGGACAGATGGGAGTCATCACGTGTCGCTTCAACTGACGTCGACGTTCCGCGATCGTCTCGCCGCCCAGTCGGGTGAGAACGGCCGCTCGCTCGTCGGCCTGTGGGTGTGCTCCGGCTCGCCGCTCGTCGCCGAGATCTTCGCCGGATCCGGCGTCGACTGGCTGCTCATCGACATGGAGCACTCCGCCAACTCGCTGCAGTCCGTGCTCACGCAGCTGCAGGCCGTGGCCGCCTACCCGGTCGCCCCTGTCGTGCGCGTGCCGTTCGGTGACGACGTGGCGCTCAAGCAGGTGCTCGACATCGGTGCCCAGAACGTGCTCGTTCCCATGGTGTCCACGGCCGAGCAGGCGCGCGAGCTCGTCGCCGCCGTGCGTTATCCGCCGCAGGGCAGGCGCGGCGTCGGCTCGTCCCTGTCGCGCTCCGCGCGCTGGAACCGTGTCGACGGATACCTCGGCAACGCGAACGACCACGTCTCCCTCTTCGTGCAGATCGAGTCGGCGGATGCCGTGGCCAACGCCGCTGAGATCGCCGCGGTCGACGGCGTGGACGGCATCTTCGTGGGGCCGGCCGACCTCGCCGCGTCGCTCGGCGTGCTCGGCCAGCAGACGCATCCCGACGTGCTGTCCGCCGTGCAGACCACGTTCGACGCGGTGCGCGCGGCGGGCAAGCCCGTCGGCGTGAACGCCTTCGACCTGGATGCCGCTGCCCGCTACATCGAGAACGGCGCCGCTTTCGTCGCGGTCGCCGCCGACGTTTCCATCCTCGCGCGCGGGTCGGAGGCGCTGGCCGCGCGGTTCATCCCTGCGTCGCCCGAGACGACCGGCCGCGCCGCGTACTGACGGGCGCGACCCGCCATCCCCCGCGGTCAGCGCGTAGGCACGGGATCGCCGGGCGCCGCCACCGGATGCCCGGCCTGCCGCCCGAGACGCTGGCGCGCGGTGTTCTTGCCGGCGCCGATGCGCTCGTGACGCGTCGCCCGCGCGAGTCCGAACTCCGGCATGTCGCTGTAGACCACTTCGGCGTCGGCGGCGGGCACCTGATACGTCTCGTGCCACACGCCGACGTCGCCGGTGCCCGAATACGCACGCTGAAACTCGCGCCACGGCCCGAGGTGCGGCGCATCCCGGTCGGCCGCGAAACGCTGCAGGTGCTCGGGGCTGCGCCAGTACGACACGATCACCGTGGTGCGGCCGAACCAGGACTCGAAGCTCAGCAGACCGGCATCCTCGTGCGTCGACAGGTAACGCAGCATCGGAGCCATGCGGTTGGCCACCCGCATGACGCGCGGGATGCGCCACCACCGGTTCGCCCGCATGCCGATGAGGAACACCGTGACGGTCTCGCCGTCGATGCTCGCCGTGTACCGCCCGGGAAAGACTTCTCTGCTCATGGCTCTTCCTCGCTCCTCGGATGACCGTCGCGCGCCGTGTCGCTCGACCTGCGCTATCCGATTTCATAACACTGTTACGTAACGATGTTATGCATACAATGGACGAGATGTCCAGACCTTCCAGCTACGACGACGCGTTGCGCGACCGGCTCCTCGCGGCGACGGCCGAGGCGGTCGCCGCCGACGGTCCCGACCGCATCTCGCTGCGCGAGGTGGCGCGCACGGCCGGCACCTCGACTTCGGCCGTCTACTCGCTGTTCGGCGGCAAGGGCGAACTGCTCGCGGCCGTCATCGCGCATGGCTTCGCATCGTTCTCCAGAGCTCAGCACGAGGCGGAACACGGCGGCCTGAGGGCGCTCGGGATCGCCTATCGGTCATGGGCCCAGCAGAATCCCGCGCTCTACCGGCTGATGTTCGGCGGAGCACTGACCGCCTACGAGAGCGAAGGCCCGAACGACGCGCTCGAGCCGCTGATGCGCGCGGTGGCGGCTCGCGGGGCATCCGATCCGCTGGCGGCCGCGATCACGGTCTGGGCGCACGTGCACGGCGCCGTCAGCCTCGAATTCGCCTGCGTGGCCCCGCCCGACGTCGACCAAGACGCAGCGTACGACAACGTGCTCGACGCGATCGAGCGGCTCTGGCCAGAGCCACGCGACCACGAGCCACGCGAACGCGAGACCGGACCTGCGCGCCGAGACTAGGAGCTCGGCGTCAAGCCTCGACGCATACGTCTGGTCTCAGAGACCCACGGCAGAGCGCATCCGCCCGCTACTTCGAGCGCAGCTTCACCACCACGAGCCACACCGCGCCCGCGATCGCGGCGGCGACGCCGACGGCCGCGGCAACGAGCGCGATCGGATTCTCCTCCGACGCGATGCGGATGCGCTTCGGCACGTTGAGCTTGTCCTGGAGCGCGTCGAGCGTGGCTGCCAGCTCGGCCCGTGCCGCTGCGACGTCGGCGGCGGGATCCGTGCTCTTCGCCTTCTGGTCGGCCTGCTTGCCGGCCGCGGATGCATTCGGTTCAGTGGTCATAGTCGCCCAGCCCCTTCACCGCGTTCACATCTTGCTTCACACTGTCGACGGTCTTCAACGGCTGGCCCGCCCGCTTGAACATGCGGATGCCGATCAGCACCAGCACCGCGATCAGCACCAGAAGCCCCGCGGCGACGATGAGCGCGGACAGCCAGACCGGGAGCGCCACAGCGATTCCCGCGATCGCGGCCGTCACCAGCACGCCGAGCATGAAGAACAGCAGCATCGCCGCCACGACGAACATGCCGATGCCGATGCCCGCATTCGTCGCCTTGTGCACCAGCTCCGCTTTGAGCTGGGCGAGTTCCGCTTTCAGCAGCGCGACGATCAGCCCCGGCAGATCCTTGATCAGCTGAATCAGCGAGCGCCTGTCACGTCCCGCCGAGCGCTGCGAGTCCGAAGCCCCCTCGGACCGCGTCTCCCCTGACATCAGGACTCCTGTCCGTCCGTTCCGGATGCTCCATCACCAGACGTCTTCGCCTTGCTCGCCGACCCGGAGCCGCTCGCGGACTTCTTCGCCGTAGAACTCTTCGCGCCGGAACTCTTCGCGGAAGAGCTCTTCGACCCGGCACTCTTCGCGCTCGTGGTCGTACCCGATGCCCTGCCGCTCGCCGATGCACGAGTCTTCGTCGACGCGCCGCTGTTCGATCCGCCGGAGCCCGTCACGGCCCGCTTGAGGCTCTCGGTGACGGCGCCGCCGAGATCGCCGATGCGATCCGCCGCGTAGTCCTGCATCGAATGCACGGGCTTCTGCACGGCCGGGGAGTCCCACACCTTGATAGCCGCCGACTTGATCTGTTCGTACCTGCGCCGACCTGCGCGTGTGCCGAGAACATACCCGACGCCCAGTCCGACGACGAAGAGAAGCTTGCCCTTCATGGATCCCCCCGCCCCTGCGATGTTCACTCGCCTGCGTATTAAGTCTGTGTCGAGTTCACTGCCCGTCAACCGGGTCAGTGCTTCTCGGTCAACGATTTCCAGCGTAGTGCGCGGATGCGTTCGGCTGCCTGGCCGGCGTCGGGAACCACGGAGGCGAGCCCGGTTCCCGCCAACCAGGAGCCCGTCACCTCCAGCCCTTCGACCTGTTCGACGCCCTCGCGCACTGCGGCGAGTCGCTCCCGCTGGCCCTGTGCCGCCAGCGGCAAGGCGTTGGCCCACCGCACCACGTCCGACCCGACGACACTAGATTCCGCTAGCGGAATATTCAAGAGGAACGACGCATCCGCCACGGCTCTGGCCCTGATCTGCGCGTCGTCAAGACCCTCCAGCGGGCTCGCCGAACCGGCTCTGCCGTACGACAACCTCAGCACGTGACGGCCGGCGGGGAGCAATTTCGCCACCCACGGCCACTTCGCGGTGACGTGCGTGAGCGCCTTCGCGGCCACGTCGGTCGCGGGGACGGTCTCGGCCACGAGCATCCCGGTGCCCCTCGGAGCGGCGTCGAGTCGTGCGTCGTCAACCACGAGCGTCACGATGTCGACGGTGGATGCCTGCGGCCAGTCGAGCTCCCGCAGCGGCTCGAGCGACGTGGATGCCTCCCCCAGCAGCCGCAGAGCGGCCCCGGCAGGTGCCGCCACGAGCACCGCATCCGCCGCGAGCGTGCGCCCGTCGGAGAGTCTCACGTGCCAGCGCGCGGACGGCACCGACTCCTCCGTATGCGACGCCCCCGTCGGCGGCGTCACCGCCGCACCCTCCGGATCGCCGGCGGATCCCGTTCCCTCCTCGAACGCCGCGTCCACCGCCGCGGCGACAGCGTTGCGGTCAGCGCCCGCGTCGCCATCAGTGGCCGCGTCGTCGTCAGCGCGCGCATCGTCGCCGGGGCGAAGGGCGACCACCTCGACGCCGGTGACGAACTCGGCGCCGCGGGCCGCGGCATCAGCGGCGAGCGCGTCGATCAGTCGAGCCATGCCGCCGACGAGGCCGCCGACGGCGGATCCCGCCTTCGCCGGGTCGCGCATCAGGGCGACGCCGCCGGAGAGCGAGCCGGCCCTGGTCATCGCCTTGTTCAGCCCAGGTGCCGCGACGAGCACATCGAGGTCGAAAGGCGATGCGGAGTAGACGCCCGTGGTCACGGGCGCCACGAGGTTCTCGAGCACGGCGCGTCCCATGCGCCGTCGCACGAGGTTGCCGAGGTTGCGCTCCTCGCCGATCTTCATCACGGGCATGAGGCGGTCGAGATAGGCGCGCCACGCGCCGCCCCAGCCGATCGCGGCGATCACGTCGACGGCGAGCGGCGAGCTCGGAATGCCGAGCAGGCCGGCCTTGGGCGTGGGCACGGCTCGCCCGGGCAGCTGCAGCCAGGCACCGGCGGCGAGCGGGGTCACGACGTCATCGGAGAGTCCGAGCTCGTCGATCAGCTTCGCCACGTGACCGCCGCGGGTCGCGAAGCTCTCGGCGCCGGCGTCGAGCGTGATGCCGGCCACGTCGTGCCGTGCCACGCTGCCGCCGAGCTCGTCGCGGGCCTCGACGACGAGAACGTCGAACCCCGGCCGGGCGATCTCTCGCGCGGCCGCCAGGCCGGCTGCTCCCCCGCCGATGACCACGACACGGGTGGGAGCGTCGTGCAACGCGTGCTGGAACAGGTCGTCCGCAGCGGCAGTCATGCCGGCAGCCCGTGCACGAGGTCGACGATGCGGGTGAGCACCGTCGGGTCGGTTTCGGGAGGGACGCCGTGCCCGAGGTTGAGCACGTGCGAGGGCGCGCTGCGGCCGCGGTCGACCACGTCGCGCACGTGCGCCTCGACGATCGGCCACGGGGCATCCAGATATGCGGGGTCGATGTTGCCCTGCAGCGGCACGATGTTGCCGAGCCGCCTGCTGGCCTCGTCGAGCGGCACCCGATAGTCGACGCCGACGACGTCGGCGCCGATGTCGTGCATGGCGCGCAGCAGCTCGCCCGTGCCGACGCCGAAGTGCACGATGGGCACGTTGCGCTCGACGACGGTCGACGAGACCTCGTCGTTCTCGTGCGCAGGGTCGGGGTAACCGAGGTCGCGCACGTGCGAGAGCGCGCGAGCGGATGCCGGTGCGACATGACGCGTGTAGTCGTCGAGCGAGAGCGCGCCCGCCCACGAGTCGAACAGTTGCGCGGCGCTCGCTCCGGCGAGCACCTGGGCGCGCAGGAAGGTGCCGGTGATGTCGGCTGCCCATGCCATGAGCGCGCGCCAGGCGTCTGGATCGGCGTGCATGAGCGTTCGCGCGCGGATGTGGTCCTTCGAGGGGCCGCCCTCCACAAGATAGGCGGCGAGCGTGAAGGGGGCGCCGGCGAAGCCGATCAGCGGCACGTCGCCGAGGTCGCGGAGCCCGGCGACGGCCTGCCGCACGCCTTCGGCGACGGGAGCGAGGGCATCCGGGTCGAGGATGGGCAGCGCTGCCACATCGTCGGCCGTGCGCACCGGGGCACCGAGCACCGGGCCCTTGCCGGGAACGATGTCGATGTCGACGCCTGCGAGCTTCAGCGGCACCACGATGTCGCTGAAGAAGATGGCGGCGTCCACCCCGTGGCGTCGCACCGGCTGCAGCGTGATCTCGCTCGCGAGCGCGGGGTCGAGGCAGGCATCCAGCATGGCCGTGCCGACGCGCAGCTCGCGGTACTCGGGCAGCGAACGGCCCGCCTGGCGCATGAACCACACGGGCACACGGTCTGGCCTGTGCCCCGAGTATGCGGTGATGAGGGGTGAGCTGCTGGTGAGCCCGGAGACGAGCGGATGCTCCGCCGCCAGGCCCTGAGCGGGCCGCGTCTGCTGCGTGGCCGGTTCGGGTGACGTCACACGCCCGATTGTCCCACCCCAGCCTGAGCGGCCGACCCACTCGGCGGCCGCAGTTCCGAGGCCACGCACGGAACAGGAGCGGACCACTCACGCGGCGACGTCGCGCTCCTCTTCTTCGACCACGAGGGCCTTCGACGTGGTGAACCTGAACCAGGCCCACACGCCGATGCAGACCAGGCCGAACGAGCCGAAGATCGATCCGAGCACGATGGCGGGCGTGCTGAGGTCGATCCAGGCCTCCGGCTGCGGCAGCACCACGATCGTGAAGAGCGCGGCCACCATCACATAGGTGCCGACCCAGGCCCACTTCGACCACTCCCAGATCTCGTGGCCCTCGAGGAAGGTCAGCGGCAGCATCGCGATCACGAGTTCGCTGAGCGCGCCGATCATCACGGCGGAGAGCGACTCGACGCCGAGCAACGACCAGAACGAGTCGGCTCCGGCGGTGAGCAGGCTGTATCCGGCCCACGCCAGCAGGCCGACGCACACGAGCACAGCCGCCCTGATCAGCGAGAGCTTGCCGCGCTGGCCCGTCGAACTGCCCATCGCCATCAACACGAGCCAGGCGCCGAACAGCACTCCAGGCTCGAGCCCGAGCATCCTGGTCACGATGACGCCGCCGACGACGAAGACGATGCCGCCCGGCCGCAGCACGGGAGTGACGGCCATGTGCAGCTCGGCCTTCGCGAGGCGGCCGGAGATGAGCACGAGCACGAGGTCGTGCAGAACCTGTGCGGCGACCAGGGCCAGCACCAGCCGCAGCGACTTGAGGTCGGGCGCCACGTTCGGGTCGGCGAACGAGAGGATGAACGCCACGATCACCGTGTACAGGCTCACCCACGCCCAGAATCCGCTGGTGCGACTGGTGACCCTCGTGCCCAGCGGACGCAACACGCGTCTGATCGGCTCGGCGAACTTGAAGATGCGCTCGTAGTTCTCGCGAAGGGTGGCTTCGAGAAGGATGGCAGGCAGCGCGATCAAGAAGATCAGTCCGGCCACGAGGCCCCCGGCCGCGGCCACCTGCGGAGCACCCAGCGTGATGTCACTCATCGCGGGAAGCTGCGACAGGATGGTGCGCTGGTCGCCGTCGAGCTTCGCGGTGTTGTGCACCGTGTATGTCTTGGCCGGGGCATCCGCCTTCGGCGCGGGCGCGGGCGTCGACGGCACGGGAACGACACCGGGGAGCGGAGCCGGCGCAGCGGCCTCCGGGCTCGGCGCGCTCTGCGGGGTGACCACCGCAGCCTGCGGGGTCGCCGCGGCGACCGTCGCCGGCGTCACCGTGATGGCCACGTCGCGTTCGTCCGTCGTGTAGCCCGGCGCGCTCACGAGCACCACCACCGTGTGATCGCCCACGTCGGTGTCGGCGGGAATCACCGCCGACCG
Organism: Humibacter ginsenosidimutans; assembly: GCF_007859675.1. Taxonomy (GTDB): domain Bacteria; phylum Actinomycetota; class Actinomycetes; order Actinomycetales; family Microbacteriaceae; genus Humibacter; species Humibacter ginsenosidimutans. The sequence continues at coordinate 2,870,904 of NZ_CP042305.1, read as the reverse complement.
GGTGAACGAGCCGCCCGTGCTGGCGAGCTGGGCGAGCACGACCGGCGTGGAGTGCAGCTCGATGACGACGGAGGCATCCGTGCCGATGCCGTGGCCCGTCACGATGATCGTGCCGCCGACCTGCACGGTGTGCGAGCCGAGGCTCACGCCGAACCCGTCCGTGATCGACAGCGCCCACGACCCGAAGGTGCGCAGCGGAGTCGTCGAGTCGTCGATCACGGTGAGGTCGACGGTCTCGGTGGCCTCTGCCCCGTCGATGCTCTCGGTGACCGTGAGGGTGTGGTGCCCGACCGACGGCTTCGGCAGCACGCAGGCGTACGCTCCCGAACTCGCGACGGGCGCCGTGCAGGAGGTGCCTGCATCCGTGAGGCGGATGGTGACTGTCGCCTCGTGATTCGGGTCGTAGGCCGCGGTACCGGAGACGAGCAGCCCGGAGCCCAGCGACGAGGTGGTCACCGTCTTGACGCCGGCGTGCACGCCCGCGACCGAGATGATGCTCGGCGGCACCGGGTTCGCGGGGGGAACAGGGGTGTCGTCGACGACGGTCAGTGTGAACGGTGTGGATGCCGACGCCCCGGCGATCGTCTCGGTCACGGTGACCGTCGACGTTCCCGTTGCGGGCCTCGGAAGCGTGCAGGAGTACGCGCCGGATGCCGCGACGGCCGAACTGCAGCCCCCGAACGACGACGACACGGAGACCCGGGCGGCGAAGTGCGGGTCGTAGACCGCCGATCCGGAGACTCGGAGGCCGCCGGCCACCGACGACGACGGCACGGAGAGCGCACCGTTCGCGACCCCGTCGATGCCGAGGATGCCAGGGGCCTTCGGCGCCGGCGGAGGCGTGGCGATCGTGAAGGTGGAGTGTCCGAACCAGTCCCCGTACGCCAGTCGGTACACGTCGATCGTGTGCAGGCCGGGTGCGGTGACGGGCGGGCCGGAGCACGACCACGTCAGGTTCCTCAGCCACCCACTGGTGCACCAATGATGATGGTCGACGAACACGACGACGGGCGTGCTCGGCCCGCCCCCGGTTCCCGCGATGGTGGTCACGGGTCCGGTCACTACGGCGCCGTCAGCAGGCGACGTCACGTGGAACGGGGCAGGGGGCGGCCAGTGCTCGCCGTCGCCGCCCTGACCTCCGTTGTCCGTGCGCACGGCGGAGGCGAGCGAGGTCGACGCTGCGCCCGACGAGAGCGCTCCCGAGGACAGCGACATGGACGCCGCGGCGACCGAAGGCATCCCCGCAGAGGCCGGCTGCTGCGCGGTTCCGACCACGAGCCCGCCCGCGACGAGGCCGCCGAAAAGGGCGAGCACCACCCACGACCGCAGCCGACGCATGGCGTGATGCGACTGCGTTCTCTGCTGTCGTGGGGCCACCGCACTCTCCACTCGTCGTGGGCGCACACATCCAGAGACACAAGAGGTGAGACTTGCTCACATCGTAGGCACGAGTCCACACGGTGCAGCACACCAGTTCGGGGGGCGCCCTGCCCGGCCGCTTTGCCACGAGCTGCACGGGCGCCCGTGACCTCATCGGTCATATGCTCAGCCGACGCGGCGTACCATCTACTGCGTGCTTCTCTGCTTCACAGCGAGCCATCGCACGGCCGACTTCGAACTCCTCGAGCGGCTCGAACGGCACTCCGGCGAGGTCGACACGGCACTGCGATCGCGCACGGATGCCTTCGCGGGTTCCGTCGTCCTCGCCACGTGCAACCGTTTCGAGGCCTACCTCGACGTGAAGGATGCCGCAGCCCCGGCCGCCATCGACCTCGCGATCGCCACCGTGAGCGACGCCACCGGCGTCGCGCCCGACCAGCTGCGGGCATCCTCGGCCGTCGTGCACGACGACGCCGTCGCCGACCATCTGTTCTCCGTGGCGAGCGGACTCGAGTCCCTGGTGATCGGGGAGGGCGAGATCGCGGGCCAGGTGCGCCGCTCTCTCGAGAAGGCGCGCACGCACGGCAGCGCGACACGGGAGCTGGAGCGACTGTTCCAGAACGCGTCGCGCGTCTCGCGCGAGGTGAAGAACGGCACGCGCGTCGGGTCTGCCGGACGCTCGATCGTGCGGCTCGCGCTCGAACTGGCATCCAGCCGCATCACGGACTGGGCGAGCGCGCGCATCCTGCTCGTCGGCACCGGCAACTATGCGGCGACGACGCTCGCCGCACTGCGCGATCGCGGAGCCGACGACGTGCGTGTGTGGTCGCGCACGGGCCGGGCTGAGACGTTCGCGCTGAAGCACGGTGTCGAGGCCGTCGAGCGGAACGGTCTCGAGAACGCGATCGCCACGTCCGAGCTCGTCATCACCTGCAGCACGGCGCCGACGGTGCTGTTCGACCGCACACTCGTCGAGGCCGCCAGCCACCACGACGAGTCGGTCGTGCACCGCCTGATCGTCGACCTGGGGCTTCCCCGCAACGTCGACCGCGAGGTCGCCTGGGTGACCGGCACCGAGCTCCTCGATCTGGAGACGATCGGGCTGCACGCGCCGCTCGAAGACTTCACCGCCACCCAACAGGCCCGTTGCCTGGTGGGGCAGGCGGCCGCCGAGTTCACGGCCAGGGGCGACGAACGAGCGGCGGAGCCGGCGCTCGTCGCGTTGCGCGGCCACGTGTTCGGCGTGCTCGAGGCCGAGCTCGAGCGGGCGCGCTCGCGTGGAACCTCGAGCGAGCAGACCGAGGCCGCGCTGCGGCACCTCGTCGGCGTGCTGCTGCACACCCCGTCCACCAGGGCCCGCGAGCTCGCCCGCGACGGCGACGCTCAGGCCTTCATCACCGGAGTGAACGCCGTGTTCGGGCTCGATTCGGCGGTGCAGCCGACTCTGCGTATCGTTGCAGACGAAGGCAAGGCATCCTGACCGACGCAGTTCTCGTGCCGTGACCCGGCCGCACGACGGCGAGGCGAACGGCGCAATGCAGCGGCGTGCCGAAGAGGGTAACGACGACGGGACGAACCAGATCATGACTTCTGAGACGACAGTGCAGTCGGGGCTGCTGGCGCTGCCCTTCGAGACGCGCGAGATCACCACCGAGCGGCTGCACCTGCGCCCGCTCACGAAGGCCGACCTCGAGCACCGCAGCCAGAACTACCAGAAGCGCTCGGACGTCGTACGATACCTCCGCTGGGAAGCGCACGATCACGACGAACCGGCCAAGAACCTCGAGCACCGCATCGCGCTCGAACGCCTCTCCCGCGACGGCGACGGGCTCATCTTCGCGGTGGAGCTCTGCGCCACCGACGGCTCCAGCGAGCACCGCGTCATCGGCGACATCAGCCTTTCCGTCAAGAGCGCGAAAGACGCGCAGGCGGAGATCGGCTGGGTGTTCCACCCGGCCGTGCACGGCCGGGGCTATGCGACCGAAGCCGCCAAGGCTCTGCTGAACGTCGCTTTCGGCGAGCTCGGCGCGCACAGGGTGTATGCGGAGTTGGATGCCGCGAACGAGGCATCCGCCCGTCTTTGCGAGATTCTCGGCATGACTCGGGAAGCGCTGCTGCGCGACCGCGACCACGTCGACGGGGAGTGGCACGACGTGGCGATCTTCGGCCTGCTGGCCGACGAGTTCGCGGCCCAACCCGCCGGCTGACGCACCCCGCTCCCGCTCCCGCTTCCCGCTCCCGCTCCCGCGGGTTGAGGAGCAGCGCCGTGGGCGCGCATCCCGAAACCAGCACGCTGACGATGCCGGGTTTCGAGACGCGCCGCTTCGCGGTGCTCCTCAACCCGCGGGACGGGGTGCCGCTTCACGGTGTGGCACGCCCGTGGCGATTCGCGCCTGCCCACGCACCGTCGTATAGCACGATGAGGGGATGAGCGATGAGCAGGCGTTCCCCGAGCCGCTGGGGGGCGGCGGCACGGGCGGTTCCGACGCCGGCGGCCCCGACGAACCGGGCAAGACGCCCAAAGGCAATCGAGCGCGCACCATCTGGATCATCGTTCTCGCGGTGATCGTCGTGCTGCTGCTCGTGCTCGTGGCATGGCTCGCCTTCGCGAACGGCAGCAAGCCGTCGCCCACGCCGAGCCCGACGAACACGACGTCGTCGAGCCCGACACCCACACCGACCCCGACGCCGACCTCCACCTCGACGTCCACCGCCGGCGGAACGCCGACCTGCACGGTGGACGAGCTCTCCGTCACCCTCGGCACCCCGAGCGGCACGGCGGGCAGCACGTACCTGCCGATCCGGTTCACGAACACCTCGTCGACGACCTGCGAGCTGCACGGGTTCCCCGGCGTCTCGTTCGTGGGCAAGGGCAACGGCACTCAGCTCGGTGCGGCGGCCGACTGGGATCAGTCGCAGCCGATCGTGCAGAACACGCTGCAGCCGGGAAACGTCGTCGTGGCGAACCTGCGCGTCGCCCAGGCGGGCAATTACGACTCGTCGGAGTGCCAGCCACTGGCCGCCGACGGTCTGCGCGTGTACCCGCCGCACTCGACGAAGTCGGTGTTCGTGAAGGACGGCAACCTCACGGCCTGCCAGAACTCGTCGGTGCACCTGCTCACGGTGACGACGCCGGTGGCACCGGCGAGCTGAGCTGCGGCTTCTGCCGACGGCAGACATCCGCCCTCGCCCGTGCCTGCACGCTGGCATAGCGTTGAGACATGGCTGTCGGGGGCAGAACGGCGTTCATCATCGGGGGCACCGGTCAGATCGGCACGGCGACCGCGCGTCATCTGGCCGAGCACGGCTGGTCGGTGCTGATCGCCCATCGCGGGGCGCACGAGGGTGACCCGTCGTTGGTCGAGCTCGACGTGACCAGCCTGCGCCTCGACAGGGACGACACCGAGTCGCTCCTGCCCCTGCTCGACGGCCACGACCTCGTGCTCGACACCGTGGCCTACGAGCCACGGCACGCCGAGCAGCTCGCCCAGCTCGCCGGTCGCGTCGGCTCCCTCGTCGTCATCTCGAGCGGTGCCGTCTACGAGGATGCCGCCGGCCGCACTCTCGACACCGCCACCGACGACGAGTCCTTCCCTCAGCTGCCCTACCCGGTCGACGAGACGCAGCAGACGGTCACCGAGGGCACGCCGACGTACGGCGTGCTGAAGGCGCAGCTCGAACGAGCACTTCTCGAGGCGGACGGGCTGCCGGTGAGCATCCTTCGCCCGGGTGCCGTGCACGGGCCGTTCAGCGAGGCGCTGCGCGAGTGGTACTTCATCAAGCGCGTGCGCGACCGGCGTGAGCGCGTCGTGCTCGCTTACGACGGCATCAGCCGATTCAGCCCCACCTCGACGGCGAGCATCGCCGAGCTCACGAGGCTGTGCGGCGAGTCGCCTGACCGGCGCGTGCTCAACGTCGCGGACGACGACGTGACCGTCACCGACATCGCGAACGCCGTGATGGATGCCATGGGCCACCACATCGAGATCGTCCCCGTCCCCGGACCCCCTGTCGACGGGATCGGCAGCACACCGTGGTCGACGCCCCACCCCCTGGTGCTCGGCACCGCGCGGGCGCGGACCGAGCTCGGCTTCGAGCCGCCCCAGCCGTACCGGGAGTCGGTGCGCGGGGACATCGACTGGATCGTCGACGTCATCGACGGCGCCAAGCGGCAGCAGAAGACCTGGCAGACGCTGTTCCCGCGGCTCGTGCGTCGATACGGAGCGGATGCCTGGTTCGACTACGCCGCGGAAGACGCGTTCCTCGACACCCACCCCGACCGCCCCGAGAGCTGAACGCGTCTCGAAGCCCGCACCCCGCAACCCCGAGCGATTTCGAGACGGGACTCCGGCCCTCCTCAACCAGCGGGATGGGGAGGGCCGAAGGCCGCATCACGCGACGCCCAGGTAGGCCTCCTTGATCGCGGAGTCGGCGAGCAGCTCCTTGCCCGTTCCCGAGTGCGTGATCGTTCCGGTCTCCAGCACGAACGCACGGTGCGCCCTGGCGAGCGCCTGGTTCGCGTTCTGCTCGACGAGCAGGATGGTCGTGCCCTGCTCGTTGATCTCCGAGATGATGCGGAAGATCTGCTTGATGAACTGCGGGGCCAGCCCCATCGACGGTTCGTCGAGCAGCAGCAGTCTCGGCCGTCCCATGAGGGCCCGGCCGATGGCGAGCATCTGCTGTTCGCCGCCCGACATGGTGCCGCCGAGCTGCGTCTTGCGCTCGGCGAGCCGCGGGAAGAGAGCGAACACCCGGTCGATGTCGTCTTGCAGCTGCGAGCGATCCTTGCGGCTGTACGCCCCCATGTCGAGGTTCTCCAGCACCGTCATACCCGGGAAGATCCCGCGGCCTTCCGGCGACTGCGAGATGCCCTTCACGACGCGCACATGCGCCTTCATCTTGGTGATGTCTTCGCCGTCGAAGGTGATGGATCCCTTGCTCAGGTTGAGCAGACCGGAGATCGCCTTCATCGTCGTGGTCTTGCCCGCGCCGTTCGCCCCGATGAGCGAGACGATCTCGCCCTGCTCGACGGTGAACGACAGCCCGTGCAGCGCCTCGATGCGGCCGTAGCCGACGACGACGTCCTTCAGTTCAAGCAGCGTCGTCATCGGGCTCTCCCAGGTAGGCGGTGATCACGCGAGGGTCGGCACGAACCTCAGCTGGCGATCCGTCAGCGATCTTCTTGCCGAACTCGAGCACCACGATGCGGTCGCAGACGCCCATGACCAGCTTCATGTCGTGCTCGATGAGCAGCACGGTATAGCCGTCCGCACGAATCGTGCGGATGAGGTCCATCAGCTCCTCTTTCTCGGCGGGGTTGAACCCGGCGGCGGGTTCGTCCAGGCAGAGCACCTTCGGGTCCGTCGCCAGCGCCCTCGCGATCTCCAGCCTGCGCTGGCTGCCGTACGGCAGGTGGCGTGACAGCGTGCTCGCGGCGTCGGCGATGCCCACGAACTCGAGCAGGGCCAGACCACGTTCGATGGCGGACTTCTCTTCGCGGTAGTGCCGAGGGCTGCGCACGAGGGCGCCGGGCACGCTCGTCTTGTGGCGGGCATCCAGACCCACCACGACGTTCTCGAGCGCCGTCATCTCGCCGAAGAGCCGGATGTTCTGGAACGTGCGCGCGAGCCCGGCCCGCGTGATCTTGTGCTGCTTCTTGCCCTTGATCGAAGCACCCTCCAGCAGCACGTCGCCACTGGTGGGCTTGTAGACCCCGGTCATGGCGTTGAACGCCGTGGTCTTGCCCGCGCCGTTCGGCCCGATCAGGCCGAGGATCTCGCCCCTGTTGATGTGGAACGTCACATCGTCGAGCGCGATGAGGCCCCCGAACTTCACTGTGACCGCCTTGACCTCGATGATCTTCTCGCCCATCTCGACCGCGATCTCGCGCTCCGACGCTGCCGCCTCGGCCAGCTCAGCGTCGACGCCCGCCTCGGCGAGCACCTCGGCGAGTTCGGCCTCGTCGGGCACGTCCGCGTCCGCCTCCGGCGACGGGTCGGGACCCACGTCGGTGAGGTCGGGGTCGTCAGGTCCTTGGTTCGGGACCGGCTCGGGCAGCGCACCGACGTTCGGATCGTTCTCGATCGGAACGCGCTCCGGCCGCTCGGGAACGTCGTCTCCGGTGTCACTCATTCGGCACCATCCTTGTCGGTGTCGGTCGGAACCACTCCAGTGGCAGGCGCGCCCTTCGGCTGCGCGCGCCATACCGCGGCTCCGTTCTGGTCACCGGGCCCGGAACGGCCGGCGCGCAGCTCTCTCACTTTGTCGGCGACGACTTGGGAATACGTGAGCAGATGCGCTTTCGCGGCGATCAGGCCCTGCGGCCGGAAGATCATCATGAGGATGAGAAGAACCCCGAAGATGAGGTACTTCCAGTCCGCGAGAGCGGTGAACCGCAACGGAATGTACGCGACGATCGCACCACCGAGAATGGCACCGACCTTGTTGCCCGAGCCGCCGAGCACGACGGCCGCCACGAACAGCATCGACGTTGCGACGTCGAACTTCTGGTTGTTCACGAACCCGACCTGTCCGGAGAACAAGGCGCCGGACAGCCCCCCGATCCCGGCGCCGATCGCGAAGGCCCACAGCTTGAACTTGAAGGTCGGAACACCCATGATCTCCGCCGCGTCCTCGTCCTCGCGGATCGCGATCCACGCCCTTCCGACACGGCTGCGCTCGAGGTTGCCGACGAGGATCATGATCACCACGATCACCGTCACCGCCAGCCAGTACCAGGGCGTGCCGTTCGAGACCGAGAAGATCGGCTGACCGTTGGCACCGGTCCCCGGCGGATGCCCGAGCTCCTTGAACCCCACCTGACCGCGGACGGCAGGGATGATCGTGGCGAGGATCCTGATGATCTCACCGAAGCCGAGTGTCACGATCGCCAGGTAGTCGCCTCGCAGGCGCAACGTCGGCAGGCCGAGGGCGACGCCGAAAACCATGGCGATTCCGAGGGCCAACGGCAAGGTCCACAGATAGGGAATGTGGATCAGCGTGGAGTCTGGCGAGGTGAAGAACGCCGCGGTGTACGACCCGATCGCGAAGAACGCGATGTATCCGAGGTCGAGCAGGCCGGCGAAGCCGACGACGACGTTCAGGCCGACAGCCACCAGGGCGTAGACCGCCATCTGGAAGCAGGTGATCGGAAAGTCGTTGCCCGGCTCGGTGGTGATCAGCCACGGATTGGCTACCGGAAGATAGTAGATCGCCGCCAGCACGATGAGCAGGAACATCCACTGCTGCCAACGCGCCATACGATTCCAGCGTCGTCGCCAGCCGCCGAGGAACTGCTTGCGACCGCCGAACGATTCCGTGTTGTCGAGCTGCTGAGTCGTGCGGGACGTCGGCATCGGCGTTCCGCCTCCGATGGCACTCATGCGCGGCTCCTTCCGAGCGACTGGCCGAGGATGCCGGATGGCCGCACCAGCAGCACCAACACCAGCACGATGAACGCTACGACGTCGGTCCACTGCGAATCACCGAGCAGCAGCTGGCCGTAGTTGCCGATCACTCCGATCAGCAGACCACCGAGAAGTGCGCCCCTCACGTTGCCGATTCCGCCGAGCACGGCGGCGGCGAAGGCCTTGATGCCGAGCACGAATCCGCCGTTGTAGATGACGCCGCTCGGCACCTTCATCACGTAGAACAGAGCGGCGGCACCCGCGAGGATGCCGCCGATGACGAACGTGGTGACGATGATGCGGTCCTTGTTCACGCCCATGAGCGTTGCGGTGTCAGGGTCTTGGGCGACGGCACGGATGCCGCGTCCGACGCGGGTGCGTCGGATGTACTGATCCGTCGCGATCATCATGACGACGGCCGCGATCACGATCGTGAGCTGCTGGCTGTCGATGATCGCACCGAACACCTGGAACACCGGTGTCGGGATGAACATCGTGACCGCGGGCTCGGCGTTCGGACCGGTCGCGGGGATGTTGAAGAGCAAATACTGAATGGTGAACGACGCGCCGATCGCGGTGATCAGGAACGCGAGACGCGATGCCCCTCTTCGACGCAACGGGCGATAGGCGACCCGTTCGACCACGAAGGCGGTCACCACCGAGAACACCATGCCGACGATCATCGCCAGGCACAGGTTGAAGACGATGGCCCAGATCGAGAGGTTCGGTGCACTCGGCCCGAAGCCCAGGGCGCTCAGGGTGAAGAAGACGCCATAGCACCCCATGATGAAGACCTCGGAGTGGGCGAAGTTGATCAGGTTGAGCACGCCGTAGACGAGCGTGTAGCCGAGTGCGACGAGCGCGTAGATGGCTCCGAACGTGAGGCCGTCGAATGTCGCCGGCCAGAAGTTCTGCGCGAGGGAGCCGAAGTCGAGGCTGATCCAACTGTTGTCTGCGTGTATGGATGCCGGCAACGCGGCCGACAGGGAAAGGAGCGAAGCGAGCATGTAGGTCTTCCGGTGCCGCGCCGAGCACCGACTACGTCGTCGGGTCTCGACTGATTCGGGTCAAGCATGGCCGCGCCGTGGGGCTTGGAACCTCACACCCCACGGCGCGGCCGATATCAGTGCGTCGCCTACTTGATCGCGCCGACCGACACGATCTTGCCGTTGTCGACCTTGTAGCCGTACACCGTCGACTTGGCGAGCTCACCGGTGGAGTCCCACTGGTAGTGCTTGCTCAGACCGTCCGCGTCGTAGTTCTTGACCCAGTCCTTGAGCTTCGAGCGGTCGGTGTTGCCCTTGTCGATGCCGGCGAGCAGGATCGTCGCCGAGTCATAACCCTCGATGGAGTAGGTGCCGGGAGCCGCGTTGAAGGCCGACTCGTAGGCATCCGAGAAGCTCTTGATGAGCTCACCGGGGATGCAGGGGCAGGTGAAGTAGGCGTTGTCGGATGCGTTGCCGGCCAGCTTGATGAACTGGTCGTCCTTCACCCCGTCGGGGCCGACGAACACGCCCTTGTAACCTTTGTTGACCAGCTGCTGGTCGAACGGCGCGCCCTCGGCGTAGTAGCCGGAGTAGAACACCGCGTCGGGCTTCGCGTTCATGATCTTCGAGACCGTCGCCGAGAAGTCCTTCTGACCGGTGGTCACCTTGTCGGTGCCGACCACCTTGGAGCCGAGCGCCTTCTGGATGGCGGTGGACAGGCCGATGCCGTAGTCCGAGTCATCCTGCACGACGTAGACCTTCTGGTCCTTCAGCTCCTTCGTGATGAAGGTCGCCGCGGCAGGGCCCTGCACGTTGTCGTTGCCCAGTGCGCGGAAGAAGGTGGTCCAGCCGTTCTTGGTCAGGCCGGGGTTCGTGGCCGACGCGGTGATGTGAACGAGGCCGGCCTGCTCGAAGATTCCGCCGGTCGCCTGCGACTCACCCGAGAACGGGAGACCGACGACGCCGATGATGTCCTTCTCGTTCACCGCCTGGGTCACGACGCCAGGTGCCTTGCCCGGGTCGCCCTCGGTGTCGAACTTCTTGAACTGCACCTTGCAGCCCGGGTTCGCCTTGTTGTGCTGGTCGATGGCCAGCTGAACGCCGTCGTAGATGTTGATGCCGAGCTGGGCGTTCGGACCGGTCTCTGCGCCGATGTACGCGATCGTCAGATCGCTCGCGCACTTCGCGTTGCCGTCGCCGGCGGGAAGTACGGCGTCTTTCGGAACCGAGATCGATGACTGCACCGGGAGGTCGACCTTACTTGCTGCGGAGGTCGATCCACCGGTTGACGACTGGTTCACACAACCAGCCGTCAGCAGGGCGATCGCCGCAGCAGCGGCGACGGCCCCGATGATCCTCTTGGGTGCCATGTGGTGTTGCCTTTCACATCTTCGTGCGGGCATGTCGGAAGCCCCGCATTGCGTGGTTGCAATGTCCTGAACCCTAGAAGAGTGGCAATCCGAACCGCAACGTATCGGCCGGGCATTGTGCCAAATATTTACAAACCGTGAACACAGTGCGCGCGTCGCCGATCGACAAGATCCGGCCATTTCGCCGCGATCGGCGCTGATTGCGGCACGTCACGGCACCGCTGCGGGCCTGAGGATGCCCCCGGCGCCCTCCGGAGTACACCTAGTGAACGTACTCGAGCAGGTCGCGGCCGACCGCGCGCATCCCGTCGAGCACGCCGAGCCTGCTCGAGAGGTCGGTGTCGTCGAAGGATGTCGACACCGCGTAGGCCACGCCGGCTCCCGGTCCGCGCAACACCCCGACCTCGCTGCGCACGCCCGAGTCGGTGCCGGTCTTGTTCATCAGGAGCAGCCCGTGGTCGGGACCACGGTGCGACAGCGGGTCGAGCCCGAAGGCACTCGCCACCATGGAGAGGTCGTGGTTGAGCGAGAGCCAGCCGACGACACGCTTGCTGGTGGCGGCATCCACCACCTCGCCCCTGGCGAGGGCCGAGAACAGCCAGGTGAGCTCCTTCGCACTGCCCACCGAGAGTTGCGGAGCGTCGTCGGGGCCGCGGTGGTCGCGCACGAGGTCGAGCATGGCGGTGTGCTTGAGGCCGAGCCGTTCCGCTCGCACGCGCACGGACTCCAGTCCGATGCGACGCAGCAGCACGTTGGTGGCGAGGTTGTCGCTGGCCGCCCCGACGAGGGCCGCCAGGTCGGCGAGGGGAAGGGAGGGAACGGCCAGGTGCTGCCAGATGCCGGAGTCGGCGACGGCATCCGACTGGGTGCGATCGACGAGGCTGAGCGGACTGGTCTCGCGCGCCTCGAGGCGTGCGGCGAGCTCGATGAGCAGCAGCACCTTTCCGATCGAGGCGGTGGGCATGACCACATGGTCGTCGACGGAGAACAGAACGGCGCCGCTCGTGAGGTCGATCGCCCGCGCGGAGACCTGCACTCCCGACAGCGCCAGCTCGCCGAGCGCGGCGAAGCCGCGGCTGAAGCTGTCGGCCGGCTCGTGTCCGCGGTGCTTGCCCCGACGTGCTCCGGCGTGACGCGAACGGCGCTCTGAGCCTTGCACGGGGGCGGTCACTGTCTGCTCTCGATCCTCGAACGTGAAATGACTGATGGCAGCCGCACCCCCCGATACGGCCTCGTGTGATCTCTCCATCAAACCATGCCCATCAGCCACCGCCGCGCGGTGCGCGAAGGCTGCTACCAGATGCGTACGCGGTGCTCGGGGGCGAGCCACGCGGCATCCGTCGGCTGCACGTCGAACGCGTCGTAGAACGGGTCGATGTTGCGCACGATCTGGTTGCAACGGAACTCGTTGGGCGAGTGCGGGTCGATCGCGAGCAGCCGGATGACCTCCTCATTGCGGCCCTTCTGCTGCCATGACTGACCCCACGAGAGGAAGAACCTCTTCGCGCCTGAGAGTCCGTCGATGACCGGCGGCTCCTGGCCGTCGAGCGCGATCAGATAGGCCTTCCACGCGATGCCGAGTCCGCCGAGGTCGCCGATGTTCTCGCCGATCGTGAGCGCGCCGTTCACGTGGTGGTCGGGAACCTGCGCGGGCGCGAGAGCGTCGTACTGCGCGATGAGCGCCTCGGTGCGGCGTTCGAACGCCTTGCGGTCGGCGGACGTCCACCAGTCGTCGAGCTTGCCGTCGCCGTCGAACTTGGAGCCCTGGTCGTCGAAGCCGTGACCGATCTCGTGCCCGATGACGGCACCGATCGCGCCGTAGTTGGCCGCGTCATCCCGGGTCGGATCGAAGAACGGGAACTGCAGGATGGCCGCGGGAAAGACGATCTCGTTGAAGCCCGGGTTGTAGTACGCATTGATCGTCTGCGGCGTCATGAACCACTCGTCGCGGTCGATCGGCTTGCCGATCTTGCCGAGTTCGCGCTGAAACTCGAACTCCGACGACCGGCGCACGTTTCCGGCCAGATCGGCGGGGTCGACGATCAGGCTCGAGTAGTCGCGCCACTTCACCGGATAGCCGATCTTGGGGGTGAACTTCTTGAGCTTGTCGAGGGCGCGGTCGCGCGTCTCTTCGCCCATCCAGTCGAGGCTGCGAATCGACTGCTCATATGCGCGGATGAGGTTGCCGACGAGGATGTCCATGCGTCGCTTCGACTCCGGCGGGAAGTGCCGCTCAACGTACACGCGTCCCACGGCCTCGCCCATCGCGCCCTCCACGAGCGAGACCCCGCGCTTCCACCGCTCACGGATCTGCGGCGTGCCGGTGAGCGTGCGCCCGTAGAAGTCGAAGTTGGCGTCGACGAAGTCGCCCGTGAGATACGGGGCGGCATCGTGCAGCACCTTCCAGCTGAGCCAGTCGCGCCACTGCGAGAGCCGGTCATCGACGAGCAACTCGCCCAGACCCGTGGTGAAGCTCGGCTGGCGCAGCACGACCTCGTCGAATGCGCCGTCGGGGGCGCCGAGCGCCTTCAGCCACACACCGAGGTCGACGCCGGGGGCGAGGGCCGCGGCATCCGCCCAGCTGAACGGGTTGTAGGTCTTCTCGCTGTCGCGGCTGGCCACGTTGTCCCAGTGGTGCGAGGCGATCGCGGTCTCGAGGTCGAAGACGTTCTGGGCGCACTTCGGGGCATCCTGAACCCCGGCGAGCTCGAACATGCGCTGCACGTGGTCGACGTAGGCCTTGCGCACGTCGGCGAAACGCTCCTCGCGGTAGTAGCTCTCGTCGGGCAGCGAGATTCCGCCCTGCTCGACGAACACGAGATAGCGTTCGGGATTGCCGGGATCGTTGTCGACGAAGAGCTGGTAGAAGCCGCTCAGGCCGCCTTTCTCGAGCCGACCGATCGTGGAGAGAAGGCTCTCGACGGAGTCGACGTTGCCCGCGAGCGCGAGCCGCGACTCGATGGGCTTCAGCCCGAGCTCGTCGATGCGGTCGGTGTTCATGAAGCTCGCGAACAGGTCGCCGAATTTGCGGGCCTCCGTGCCCTCCTCGGCCTGCTGCGCCTCCTCGATGATGGCGTGCACCGCCTTCTCCGACTCCTCGGCGAGGATCATGAACGAGCCCCAGCGGGCCTTGTCGGCCGGAATCTCGGTGCGCTCGATCCACTTCTCGTTGACGTGCCGATACAGATCGTCCGCAGGGCGGATGCCCGGATCGAGCTCGTCGATGAGGATGCCGGAGGAGAGGGTGGTCTCTGCGTCGTTCTCGCCAGGCTTCTGCGCCGCGTCAGTCATGCACTCCAGCCTAGGCGGCCGTCGCCGCGAGTCCCGTGACGGCGTCAGCTCTCGCCGGGAGCCCCACGCAGCACGTTCCACTCCTCGAGCAGCTCGGGCATTCGGCGCTGCACGAACCGCATGAAGTCGGCCATCTCCTGCACGCGGCGCCCGGCCTGCGAGGCTGCGCCGCCCACGGCATCCACCGCCGCCTCGCTCATGGTGATGATGGCCTCGTAGATCCGACCCTCTGCCATGGTCGCGGCATACCAGGCGTTCTGGGGCAGCTCGTAGACGTCGCGTCGACTGCCCGGCTGGGAGACCCGGTTCACCATCGCGAGAGTCTGCAGGTAGCGCACCGCTCCGGAGATGGCGGCGGCGCTGGCATGCAGTCGTTCGGCGAGTTCGGCCGCGGTGAGAGGCGTCTCCGCCGCGGTGAGTGTCATGAGCACACGAGACGGCATGCGCGGAAAGCCTGCGCCGTTCAACACCGCTGCGGTGCGCTCGACGTAGGCGCGCGCCTCCTGCTCGTCACGTGCCATGTTTCCTCCCCCTTAGATTCTGCCGGTCGGTCGCACGGTTGCCGATTCCGCGGCATCCGCACGACCGACCGTTCCGCGATCGCGACCTCAGCCGTTGGACACCAGGCCGCGCTTCGTGAAGACGACGCCGGCGAGCACGAAGGCGACGACGGCGACGGCGACCAGCCACCACGTTCCGCTCCAGTCGGCGCTGGCCATCGGAGGCACCGCCGTGTGCGCCGTGGGTGCGATCTGCCGCACCCAGTCGGGCAGGTTGAGCAGGCTGCCGAACTCGCCGAGCACGACGCCGATGCCGAAGAGCACCCAGCCGGCGGCGATCGTCAGCCTCGGAACCAGCGCGAACACCAGCGCCGTGATCGCCATGTACACGGCCACGGCCGGCAGCTGCGCCAGCGACAGCAGAATCGTCTGCCCCACCAGCCCGGAGTCGATGTTCGCCAGCTCGCCTCCGGCCACGAGCCCCGAGAGCAGCAGGATCACGAGGGACGCCACGAGTCCGACCACGACATACGACAGGTACCAGCGCAGGCGCGACACGGGCGTCGCAAGCACGGTCTCTGCGGTGGTCGCCGCCTCCTCCTGCCGCAGGCGCATGGCGGTCTGGATGGCGGCGCCCGCCACCACGAGCCCGATCAGCGCGATCATCACGCCGATGAACACCTCGAACACCGTTCCGTGTCCCGTGCCCATCTCCTCGATGGCCTTGGACAGGTCCTTGTTCTTGCTGATGCTGTCGTTGAGCGTCTTGCCCAGCCCGCCGATGGCCGCCGCCCCGAGCACGGCGCCGATGCCCCAGCCGATGATCGAGCCGCGCTGCAGCCGCCAGGCGAGGCCGATCGGCCCGCGCAGTGCCGGGGATGCCGTGCGCCGGCCGAGCCGCGGAGCCACCAGCCCGGCTCCAGTGTCGCGTGCTCCCTGCAGAAGAAGGGTCACGACGATGAGCACGGCGCCCAGTGCCAGGCTGAGCAGCCCTGGCCACCAGAGGTTCTGCGTGTAGGGCAGGGTGCGCAGGCCCCACCCGATCGGGCTGAACCAGATGGCAGCGCCCGGCGTCACGTGCAGACCGTCGGCCGACACCGTGCCTGCGGCGTTGCCCGCCGCCGCGATGATCCAGAACGCGCCGATCGCAGCGGAGCCCCAGCCGTTCGCGGCACGCGATGTGGAGAAGATCTGGGCGAACAGCATCCCGATGCCGAAGAAGGCGAGACCGGTGGTGGCGAGCTCCCAGCCGAGCGTGAACGAGCCGGGCACGTCGTAGCCCGTCGACATCGCGGCGAGCGCCGCGAACAGCCCGACCAGGATGTTCGCGATCACCGCCAGAGTCAGTGTCGAGACGGTCATCGACCGACGGGACGCCCTGGTGGCCAGCACGAGCTCGGCACGGCCGGCCTGCTCGTCGGCCCTGGTGTGCCGCACGGCGAGGAACGTGTTCATGAATCCGACGAGGATGCCAAGATAGGCGCCGATCTCCATCACGAAGAACGATCCGGCCGACGGGCCGTCCGCGTCGCCGCGCAGCGCCAGCAGTGTGGGGTCGACGGCCGCGAGCCGGATGACAGAGGTGCGGAGCGCCTCCGTGTTGTACGTCGAGGCGAGCGCGGCGGCGACGAACAGCACGCTGAAGGCCATCACGACGATCCACACGGGCATCAGCACGCGGTCGCGCCGCAATCGGAACCGCAGCAGTACGGCGGTGGTGCTCATCACGACACCCGCTCGAGCGAGTTGTCGGCCGCGCTGATCTCGTCGCCGTAGTGCCGCAGGAACAATTCCTCCAGCGACGGCGGCGTAACGGTGAGAGCCTGCACGTTCAGGGCGCCGAGCCCTGGCAGCGTCTGCGCGACGTTCGAGCTGTCGACGGTGAAGTGGATGCGATCGTTCGCCTGCGTCACCTCGTGCGCTCCCGCCAGCGCCTCCACCGCGGCGACGTCCACACCCTCGGCGAGGAACGACACCTCGGTGCGCGTCAGATGCCGCAGATCGGCCAGGCTGCCCGACTCGACCGCCTTGCCGGCGCGGATGATGGTCACCCGGTCGCAGAGCGCCTCCACCTCGGAGAGGATGTGGCTGGAGAGCAGGATGCTCGCGCCGTCCGCCTTCTTGATGCGCTCGACCTCCTCGGAGAACACGGCCTCCATCACGGGGTCGAGTCCGCTGGTCGGCTCGTCGAAGATGTACAGACTCGCTGGCACCGCGAACGCGGCGATCAGCGACACCTTCTGCCGGTTGCCCTTCGAGTAGGTGCCCGCCTTCTTGCGCGGGTCGAACTGGAAGGCATCCACGAGGCGTGCGCGGCGGTTCTTGTAGTCGGTCGAGCGGGTGTCAGCGCCACGGAGGCGCGCCATGAAGTCGATGGTCTCGCCGCCGGTCAGATTCGGCCAGAGCGCGACGTCGCCCGGCACGTAGGCGATGCGGTCGTGCAGCCGGCTGGCCTCTCCCCACGGGTCTTCGCCGAAGACGCGCGCCTCGCCGCCGCTGGAACGGATCAGCCCGAGCAGCACCCTGATGGTCGTAGACTTTCCGGCGCCGTTCGGCCCGAGAAAGCCGTGCACCTCGCCCTCGGCGACCGTGAGGTCGAGACCGTCGAGAGCGCGGACGCGGCCGAAGGACTTCGCCAGGCCGCGGGTTTCTATCACTGAGGTCATGAGCGCGAGAGTACGCTCGTTTCACAAATTTGTGAATGTTCCTAACGGGATCCTTACGGCAGCCCTGCCGCCGCCGCCGCGCCGCGCCGCGCCGCGGTGCAGGATATACAGGCCCCCGACGACATATCCGCGTCTGCACACCGCATATCCTGCAGCGCAGCGCCCTCGGCACCCTCACCCGTGCCGTTACAGTCGAGGGATGCTCCGCCGCGCTGCCGACCGCGAGATCCTGCGGCTCGCGGTCCCCGCGTTCGGCGCGCTCGTGGCCGAGCCACTCTTTCTGCTCGCCGACTCCGCCATGGTCGGCCACCTCGGCGCGACACCGCTCGCCGCCCTCGGCATTGCCGGCGCCGTGCTGCAGACGATCGTCGGTCTCATGGTGTTCCTCGCCTACGGCACGACTCCCGCTGTCGCCAGGCGGCTCGGCGCCGGGCACGAGCGCGACGCCGTCGAGGCCGGCATCGACGGCATGTGGCTCGCGGTCGGCATCGGGGTCGTGCTCGCCGTCGTCGGAGCGATCGTGGCGTCACCGCTCGTGGCGCTGTTCGGTGCGTCGCGGGATGTCACGGGCCAGGCATCCGCGTATCTCGCCGTGTCGATGGCCGGGCTTCCCGCCATGCTCATCGTCTACGCGGCGGCGGGGCTGCTGCGCGGGCTGCAGGACACGCGCACTCCGCTGTGGGTCGCCTCCGGCGGGTTCGCGGCGAACATCGCGCTGAACGCCGTCTTCATCTACGGCGCCGGTCTCGGCGTCGTGGGTTCGGCGGTCGGCACCGTGATCGCGCAGTGGGGCATGGCCGCCGTCTACATCGTGGTCGCCGTGCGCCACGGCAGGCGGGTCGGAGCCGAGCTGCGCCCGAGGTGGGCCGGAGTGCGCGGACTGTCCGGCAGCGGATGGTGGCTGTTCCTGCGCACGGCGAGCCTGCGCGTGGCGATCATCCTCGCGGTGGCCCTCGCCACCGACATCTCGTCCGACGCCCTCGCCGCGTGGCAGGTGACCATGGCCGTCTACAACGCGGTGGCGCTCGCGCTCGATGCGCTCGCCATCGCGGCGCAGGCGCTGATCGGCCGCTCGCTCGGAATCGGCGACCTGGATGCCGTGCGCGCCGTGCTTCGCCGCTGTCTGCTGTGGGGCGTGGGCGGTGGTGCCGTGCTGGGCGTCGTGCTCATCGCGCTGAGCCCGATCTTCGGCCACGTGTTCACCGGTGACCAGAACGTGCTCGCGCTGCTGCCCGTTCCGCTGGCGATCATCGGTGCGACGACGCCGCTCGGCGGATACGTGTTCGTGCTCGACGGCGTGCTGATCGGAGCAGGGGATGCCCGCTACCTCGCCGCGACCGGCCTGGCGAATCTCGCGGTGTTCGTCCCCCTGGCCTGGCTGGCCGTCGCCTACGGCGGCAGCGCCGCGGCCTCGCTCTCGTGGCTGACGCTCGCCTTCGCGCTGGGTTATCTCGGCGCCCGCGCGGTCACGCTCGGCCTGCGCGCCCGCGGCAGCCGCTGGATGGTGGTGGGAGCGGTGCGGGCGTAGTCACCCTGCTCCCTGAGCTCAGCGAGCGCTGACGCCGGGCACCGCCGTCGTGTTGCCGACGCGGAGCACGCTCGTGAACGCGACGGCCTCCGCCTGCTCGCCCCTGAGCATGGCGACGATCGCGCGGCCGGCCGCGCGCCCCTTCTCATATGCGGGCTGCTCGAGCGTCGTGAGCTCGTACGGCCACAACCCGTCGACACGCACGCCGTCGAAGCCGATCACGCTGAGCTGTTCGGGAATGGCGATGCCGAGCTCTTCCGCCGCCCGGATCACGCCGACCGCCAGCAGATCGCTCTGCGCGATGATCGCGGTGGGCCGCTCGTCCTCCGGCACCGACAGGATCTCGCGGGCGGCGCGGCGGCCCTCGTCGACGTAGCTTCCTGCGGCGGCGTAGGCGACGGCATCCGGGAACACGGCACGGGCGCCCTCGAGTCGCTGGAGCGCCGTGGCGGACGAGCTGATGGCGAGCAGCTCGTCGGTGACGAGACCGCGGTGATGGGCGGCATCCAGGGGCAGCGTGATGATCGCCACCTTCGTGTGCCCAAGCTGCTGCAGGTGCCGGGCGCCGCGTTCGGTGGCGTCGCGGTTGTCCTGGTCGATGAGCAGAACCTCGTCGGCGGGGAAGCCCTCGATGGCGACGATCGGCAGCCCGCGATTGCGCAGCGTGGCGATGCTGTCGTTGAGGCGCGGCGTGCATCCGAACAGAACGGCGGCGTCGATCGGAGCGTCTTCGACGGTGACGGGATGCACCACCTGAGCGGGCATGGCCTTGACTCCTGCGAGCGGCTGCGCCGGGCCGGCCGCCGCGAGGATGAGCAGCGCGGCGTCGATGTGACCGATCTCCTCGGAGAGGCCGTCGAACTGCGCGATCTGGATCGGGTCACGGAACGCCTCGCGCACCCGCTCCTCGAGCACGACGCCGATGATGCCGGAACGGCCGCGTCGCAGCGAGCGAGCACGGGGGTCCGGCCCGGCGTAGTGCAGTTCGCGGGCCGCGGCGAGCACGCGCTCCCTCGTCGCTTCTGCGACGGGACCCGACCCGCTGAAGGCGAGCGACGCGGTCGAGGCGGAGACTCCCGCTTTGGCCGCGACGTCGGCCAGCGTGGGCCGCGCGGGATCGTGATCGGGCATCCGACTCCCCTTCCGATGGCAGGCGACGACGGCCGCCTCCCGGGTGCATGGAACCGTGTCGCCCGGGGAACGGGCGATGCGGGTCGACTCGCGCCGGGGAGCGCGGGCCGTGGAGCACGGCATCTTGACGAGCCGCATCCGATTCGCTAGCTTAGGCGAAAGACGCAGTCGAATCGATTCGAGCGGACCGGATCGGCCGCGACTCCCTCACACGGAGCGCGGTGGACGCGTCGGCACCGGAGCCGTGGGGGCGTTTGCACGGTGCACGTCCGCCCGCTGCCTCGGGCGGCCGCCCGCTCGGTGGCCGCCCGAGAAGCACCGCCCCGTCGAACACCGACCCTCGAGATCGAACACACATGGCACGCACCACCACAGCTGCGCCGCGCACGCGCCCGGCCCCCGAACTCCGCGCCTGGCGCAACGCGCTGATCGCGATCTTCATCGTGAGCGGCCTCTTCCTCTCCAGTTGGGTCTCCCGCGTGCCCGGCGTGCGCGACTCGTTGCACCTGGCGACCGACGTCGTCGGCCTGATCCTGCTCGGCGTGTCGGTCGGCGCCATCATCGGACTCGTCATCGCACCGCCGCTGCAGGCGCGGGTGGGCACGAAGGCCGGTATCGCCATCGTCGCGTCCGGCGCAGGCCTCGGCCTCGCCGTCGTGGGCTTCGGCGCCGTCGTCGTGAATTCCCTGCCCGTCGTCATCGCCGGACTCGCCCTGCTCGGCCTCGGCAACGGCGCCGTCGACGTGATGATGAACGTCTCCGCCGCCGCCGTGGAGAAGCGCATCGGCCGCACCATCATGCCGTTCATGCACGCGTGCTTCAGCATCGGCACCGTCGCCGGCGCAGCGATCGGCGCGGCCTGCGCGGCACTGGGCATCTCCGTCTTCTGGCACTTCACCGTGATGGCCGTCATCACCATCGGCGTCGGACTCGTCGCGGTGCGCTACGTGCCCAACACGCAGGATCTGCTCGACGCGGATGCCGCGGCGCAGGCATCCCTCGACGCCTTCGACGATCCCTCGGTCGCCGTCGCCCCCCGGCGCCGCACCTTCGGCGAGACCGTCAAGTCGCAGCTGACCGTGTGGGCCGACTGGCGTCTCGTGCTGATCGGCGTGGTGATGCTGGGCATGGCGTTCGCCGAGGGGTCGGCGAACGACTGGATCGCGCTCGCGTCGGTCGACGGTCACGGCCTCACCAACGCGGGCGGCGCTCTCGTGCTCGACGTGTTCGTCGCCGCGATGACCGTGGGTCGCATCGCCGGCGGTCCGCTGGTGGACCGGATCGGCCGGGTGTGGGCCATTCGCCTCACCGCGGGACTCGGTGTCGTCGGACTGCTCGCGTTCATCCTGCTGCCGCATCCTGCCGCCTACATCACGGGTGTCGTGCTGTGGGGTCTCGGGGCATCGCTCGGGTTCCCGCTCGGCATGTCGGCTGCCGCCGACGACGAGAAGAACGCGACGGCACGCGTCTCGGCCGTCGCGATGATCGGCTATCTCGCGTTCCTCGCCGGACCGCCGATCATCGGATTCCTCGGCCAGCAGGTCGGCATCCTCAACGCCCTGTACGTGGTGCTCGTGCTGCTCGTCGCGGCGTTCGTCTGTGCGCCGGCGCTGCGGCACCGAGGGCCGCTCGGTGCGATCGCCGCCACGGCCGCGAGCACCGACAGGGAGAGCAAGCCCGTCTAGGATCTCTCGCCGGTGTCAGCAGCGGGCGGCACCATCGCAACCCCGCCAGCAGGCCGCGTGCCCGGCGGCGCCGACTGGGCGACATCCGTCCAGACCTCGGTCAGCTCGACGATCAGCCCGTCGCGCATGCGCGCGAACGATGCGCACTCGAAGTGCTCGAGCCCGTGCTGTCCGTGGCCCGTGACGTGCGAACGGCATGCCGCCTCGCCGGACCCGCCGACCGATTGCTCGACCCGCAGGCGATCGAATCCCGGATAGTCCGCGTTGAACGTGATCCACGTCGGCCGGTCGAAGACCTCACCGGTGTGCACGAGCCGGCACACGAAGTCCTCATGCAGGTAGTGCTCGAGATCATTCCAGCGATGCTGGTCGATGGCCTCCATGAGGCCGAGAAGTGCTGACGTCGCATCCATGCGGGCACGCTAGTGCGAACGGCCGACACCGCACGTCGGCGTCTCAGTCGTCTTGTTCGGTCGGGCGCACCAGCAGTTCGTTGACCATCGCATGGCGCGGTCTGGTGACCATGAACCGGATCGCCTCGGCGATGTCCGCCGCCTGCAGCCGCTCCATGCTCGCCATGCGCTGCGCCTGCGCCTCGCGCACCTCCGGCCGCAGATGGTCCCGCAACTCGGTGTCGACGGCGCCGGGCTCGACCACGCCGACACGCACGTGCCGCCTGCTGAACTCCTGTCGGAACGACTCGCTGAACGCCCCGACACCGTGCTTGGTGAGGTTGTAGACGGCGGAGCCTCGCTTCACCTGGCGGCCGGCCGTCGACGAGATGTTGACGAGGTCGGAGACGCGTCGCGGCCCGGACTCGGCCGCGTGCAGCAGATGCGGAAGCGCCGCCTCGGTCACCGACAGCAGCGCGCGCAGGTTGAGGTCGAGCATCCTGTCCCACTCGTCGATGGGCGCGCCATCGATGGGTCCGAGCAGCATCACGCCAGCGTTGTTCACCAGGATGTCGAGGCTGCCGAGCTCGTTCACCGTGCGCGCCACCGCCGCTCTCGCCTGGTCGCGATCGGTGATGTCGGCCTCGACCGGCAGCACACGCACGCCCGGCCCGGCGAGTTCACCGGCGAGCCGCTCCAGTCGATCGCCACGCCTGGCGACGAGGGCCACGGATGCCCCTTCGGCGGCGAGCGCACGCGCGGTCGCCTCCCCGATGCCGCTCGACGCCCCGGTCACGAGCGCGACAGTCCCCCGCAGGTCTCCACCGTTGTCAGCCATGCGCCAAGGCTACGGCGAGCGGCAGCACTCCCGCCTGGCTGATCCGTCGTGACGCCCGCGCGGGCGACCCAGATGAGCATGAGCATTCGGCGCGCCGATTCTCCGTTACCCTCATCGGGTGCGGTTGGTTGTTGCTCGGTGCTCTGTCGACTATGCGGGACGCCTGAGCGCCCACCTGCCCTTGGCCACCAGGCTGCTGGTCATCAAGGCCGACGGCAGCGTGCTCGTGCACTCGGACGGCGGCTCCTACAAGCCACTCAACTGGATGAGCCCGCCCTGCACCTTCTCGGTCTCCGAGCCCGATTCCGATCAGACGGATGCCGGTGCCACCGAGATCTGGACGGTCACCCACACGAAGACCTCCGACCGACTCATCGTGAGCGTGCACGAGGTGCTGCACGATTCCAGCCACGAGCTCGGCATCGACCCCGGGCTGCAGAAGGACGGGGTGGAGGCTCACCTGCAGAAGCTGCTCGCGGAGCAGATCCATCTGCTCGGAGACGGGCACACACTCGTGCGACGCGAATACATGACGGCGATCGGCCCCGTCGACATCCTCGCCCGCGACGCGAACGGACGGTCCGTCGCCGTCGAGCTGAAGCGACGTGGCGACATCGACGGCGTCGAACAGCTCACTCGGTATCTCGAACTGATGAACCGCGATCCGCTGCTCGCACCCGTGAGCGGGGTATTCGCCGCGCAGGAGATCAAACCCCAGGCTCGCACGCTGGCCGAAGACCGCGGCATCCGCTGCGTCGTTCTCGACTACGACGAAATGCGCGGAATCGACGATTCACTGAGCCGGTTGTTCTGAGCAATTCCCTGCGACAGACACGACATCGCCGCGGCATCCGGCTCCGACGAGCATTTCGACGCCGCGGCGACACGGTGAAGCGATCTTCAGGCGTTCGCCCGGTACTCCTCGAGAAGCGTCGCAGGAATGCGACCCCGGTCGGACACGGTGTGGCCGTGTGCACGCAGCCATTCCCGTGCAGCACCGAGGTCTTCTTTGGATGATCCGCGCGACGAGCGGGATGCGACGGCGCCGCGAGTGGAGCGGGCGGTACGCCGACCGGCTTCCACATAGGTTTCGAGCGCGTTGCGAAGCTTCTTCGCATTGGCGTCGTTCAGATCGATCTCGTATGAAACCCCGTCGAGGGCGAAGAAGACGGTTTCACCCTTGCCGTTTTCGATTTCAATGCCGTCGATATCATCGACCAAGACCACGGTTGTTTTCTTTGCCATGCGATAACCCTATGCAAGGGCGCGTGAGCAAGGGAATACCGACCGACATTTAGAGGGCAATTCATTTCCTCTTTCGCAGACGCGAGTTCGAAGAAGCGAGCAGATCTCATGATCCGAGGCATCTTCCGAAAGACCTGGATTCGGTCGCATCACCGTGTCCGATCCCGTGTCGAATCGGGCGTGGAATCGAACCGGCTCCGAGCGACGGATCTCCGCCGGCACCGACCCGTGTGCAGGCGGCGCGGAAGAAAAGGTCGTAGCATGGCCCGGCCATGACTATCCCGACTTCGATCATGAGCGAACAGCCCCCTACAGCCACCGCCACCGCGTGGTCGGCTGTGCTGTTCGACCTCGACGGCACCATCACCGACTCCGCCCCCGGCATCACGCAGTCGCTCGCGACCGCTCTCGCCGAGATCGGACATCCGGTCGACGACCCCGACTCCCTCACCGTGCACGTGGGCCCCCCGCTGCACGAGACGCTGCGTTCGTTCGGGCTCACCGACGATGAGACCGAGGCGGCCGTCGTCGCCTATAGGGCGCATGCCGACTTCACCGACCTGCACGGCAACGCCGTTTTCCCCGGCGTGCTCGGCCTGCTGCACTCGCTGCGCGAGGCGGGCGTTCCGGTGGCGCTGGCGACCAGCAAGCCAACGGGCCGCGCGACCCGCATTCTCGAGCACTTCGGACTTCTCCCGTACTTCACCGTCGTCGGCGGCTCGCCCGATTCCGGGGCGAACGCCACCAAGGCCGACGTCATCCGTTGGGTGCGCGAGCAGCTCGAGCTGAAGGGCATCGGCACCGACCGTCTCGTGATGGTCGGCGACCGAGGACACGACGTGCTCGGCGCGGAAGAGAACGACGTTCCCTCGATCATCGTCGAGTGGGGCTACGGCTCGCCGGTCGAGGCCGTCGGCGCCATGGCCGTCGTGCACTCCACGGACCAGCTGCGGGGCCTGCTGCTGCCGTGACGGGATGCCGCTACCTGGCGAGTCGCTCGACGATCGCTCCGTAGACGCCAGGCAGCAGTACCGCCGCGGGCACGATCGCGGTGCGCAGCGGCGAACGTGCCGCGGCGACAAGTCCGCTCGTCATGCCTCGGAAGCCCCGGGTGAGCGCCGCCCACTCGCGCTCGTATCCGTGCGGATCACCCGCGATGATCGCGCTCACGGCCGCGCGTGCCTGGGCGAACCCGAGGCGCAGACCCTCGCCGGTGAGCGCGTCGACGTAGCCGGAGGCATCCCCCACCAGAAGCACGCGGCCGCGCGTGCGCGCGCTCGTGCGCTGCAGCAGCGGACCGGCGCCGCGCGTCGACCCGGTCTGATCGGGCGACTCGCCACGGGCATCAGCACTGAGCAGAGCGCGGAGTTCCGGCTCCGCGGCAAGCGCCGTGCCGAAGTCCACACCGCGGGGGCCGAGCAGTGCGACACCGACCGACCTCGGGCCGAGCGGCGTCACGTAGAACTCCACGTCGGGCGTCCACCGCACCTCGACGAGATCGCTCCACGGCGCCAGGGCGTAGTGGCGCCGCAGTCCGTAGCGGCGACGGGATGCCCGCTGGGGCTCCCTGGTGAGCCCCACGAGCTCGCGCACCGCGGAGTGCAGCCCGTCGGCGCCGACGACGTATCCGGCCGTGAGCGGCTCCAGTCCCGGACCGGAGAGCGTCACGCACGCGTCGTGCTGCTCGACGGCATCCACTCGGCCCGCGACGACAGGGATGCCCTGCTGGGCCACCCGCGCCGCGATCGTCGCGTGCAGCACGGTGCGCTCCACGCCCCGGCCGCCCTCGCCTGCGAAGAGATGCTCGGCCCGCTTCGCCCCCTGCACGTACGCTATTCCGCGCAACGGCGCTCCCGGCGGATCGAGGTCGAGCTCGCGCACCAGCCGCAGCGCGCCCGGCATGAGGCCTTCGCCGCACGCCTTGTCGATGGGTGTCGCGCGTGGCTCGATGACGACGGGGTCGAGCCCGGCGTCGGCCGCGATCAGGGCCGTCACCAACCCGACGGGGCCGCCGCCGACGATGGCCAGCCTGGTGTCGGGCGTCACGAGTCGCTCGAGCTTCGCCCGCTCCCCGAGCGAGCATCGCGAATCGAGCGGCGCCGCGACGCGATGGCCGTTGGCCCTGCTGACTCGGATGCTTCGGGCGCTTCGACTCGCTGCGCTCGCTGAGCTGGCAGGGTGGACTCGTCGAGTTCGCGCAGCGCGCGCTCCTCGGCCGGGATGCGGAATCCGAGCAGGAACACGGCGTTGAGCACGGTGAACACGAGCGCGGTGATCCATCCTGCGAACACGAGTGGAAGAGCCGCACCCTCGATCGCGACCGCGAGATAGTTCGGGTGCAGCAGCCGCCTGTACGGCCCCCGCCGCACCACGTGCAGGCCGGGAACGACGATGACGTGCGTGCTCCACTGACGGCCGAGCGTGCCGACGCACCACCAGCGCAGCACGTTGGCCAGCACGACCAGTGCGAGCATCGGCCAGCCCAACCACGGCAGGAACACCCCGGCCAGCCACCACTCCACGATGCATCCGAGCACGAGCCCTGCGTGCATCATGACCATCGGCGCGATCTGTCCGCGCGCGTACTCCCGGCCACCGTGCGCCAGCGACCAGCGCGAGTTGCGCGCCGAGACGACCAGCTCCGCTGCGCGGTCGATCAGGATCGCGGCCAGCAACACCACGGCACCGATCGCGGCGACGCTCATGCCGCGGTCCGCACAGGAGACGACCGTTCCTGCCGGTCGGAGGCGAGGGCATCCGGCCAGCGCAGCAGCACGAGCTCCGCCGTGACCCCGGGGCCCAGCGCGAACAGCAGGCCGATGTCGCCCGGCGCTGGCCGTTCGAGCGCGTCGGCGAGGATGCCCAGCACGGCAGCCGACGACTGGTTGCCCTCGGCGGCGAGCGCGCGCCAGCTCGGGTCGAACACGGCATCCGCCACGCCGAGCGACGCTGCGAACGCCTGCAGCACCTTCGGCCCACCCGGATGGGCGAGCCAGGTCGCGACGTCGTCGACCGTCAGTCCATTGTCACGGAGCACCGAGTGCACGTCGGCGGCGAAGTGCCTGCCGATCACGTCGGGGACGCCCGCGCTGAGCACGATGCGGAACCCGGTGCCGCCGATGTCCCATCCGATCACGTCTTCGGTCTGCGGGTAGAGGCTGCTGCGGGTGGCGACCACGTCGGGGCCGAGGAGTCCGCGCTCGCGCGCGACGGCATCCCCCACCACCACGACGGCCGCTGCGCCGTCGCCGAACAACCCGCTCGCCACGATGTTCGCCACCGAGTCGTCGTCGCGCTGCACCGTCAACGAGCAGAGTTCCACAGAGACCAGCACGGCCACGTCGTGCGGATGCCCGACCAAGTAGTCGTGCACGCGCGCCAGCCCGGCTGCCCCGGCCACACAGCCCAGCCCGAACGACGGCAGCCGCTTGACGTCGCGCCGCATGCCGACGCGCGCAGCGAGCTGCGCGTCGATGGACGGCGCCGCCACGCCGGTCACCGAGGTGAAGAGAACGAAGTCGACCTCGTCGGGGCGGATGCCCGCGGCATCCAGTGCGCGCCGCGTCGCCTGCTCCGCCAGCTCGGTGCCCGCCGAGATGAAGAGGTCGTTCGCCTCGTGGAACGAGTCGAGCATCGCATACCGCTCGAGCTCCATCACCAGGTGTCTGGTCTGCACACCCGATGACGCGTGGAAGCGCCGCAGCAGCGCCGCACGCGCCGGATCGTGGGTGAGCAGTGGCTCCAACACCCGCGTGATCTCGGCCTGCGTGTAGCGGTGGGCTGGCACGGCCGGCGCGGCCGCCACGATACGGGACACACGGGGAAAGTAGCACGGTGGCCCCGGCAGTCCGTCGGCGGCCTGCCAGGGTACGACGCCCAGGTTGTGTCTGGCAATGCGGGGGTCGGTGAGGATGCGCTCGACGCGGTCGATCGCATCGAGATTCCCGCGTCCGCGTGGCGAAATACGTGAGATGTGGCGAGCTGATCACGAATCCGCCGTTTCGTCCCGAGTCTCGGCTCGCGGGTTGGCGAGATCTGTACGATCGCGGTCCACGTTGTTGCTGGTGCCGGCCACCTGCTCGCGGTTGGGTGGGGTGATGACAGCTGAGCGATCATCCGCCGACGGTTCGGGTGACGACGGGAGTGCCGGTGACGCGGACTATGGGGTGATCGGTCCCGGCTACTCGCGGTATCGGCAGCCCGAGCCGGCATTCTCCGACGCCATCCGCGCGGCTCTCGGCAGCGCGCGGACCCTGGTGAATGTCGGGGCGGGCGCCGGTTCGTACGAGCCGGATCACCTCACCGTGACAGCGGTCGAGCCCAGCGCAGCGATGCGGGCACAACGACCTGCCGGGTCGGCTCCTGTTGTGGATGCGGTCGCCGAGGACCTGCCGTTCGACGACTGCGCCTTCGATGCCGCACTCGCGTCGTTCACCGTGCACCAGTGGCGGGATCTGCAGCGCGGGCTCCGCGAGATCCGACGCGTGACCAGCGGACCGGTCGTGATCCTCACAGCCGACCCGAGTGCACTCGAGCGTTCCTGGATCAACGACTACGCACCCGAGGTGATCGCGACAGAAGGCGGCAGATATCCCACGATCACCGACCTGCGGTCGGGTCTGGGTGGAACGGTGACGGTCGAGAACGTGCCGATTCCGCTGGGATGCGTCGATGGCTTCTCCGAGGCCTACTTCGGCCGACCGGAAGCACTGCTCGATCCCGGCGCGCGCCGTGCGAACTCCGCGTGGAGCTTCGTGAGCCAAGACATCGAGCACCGGTTCGAGCGAGATCTTCGTGCCGATCTCGCATCCGGTGCATGGGATGACCGGTACGGACACCTCCGAACCCAGCCGACGTTCGATGGCTCCCTGCGGCTCATCGTGGCGCGACGGTGACGGTCATCACGCGCCGGCTGCGGGGGCGGCTGCTCTGGCCGGCCGCCGCATGGTTCTGGTCGCTGCAGTTCGCAGTCCTCAATCCGCTCCTCGCCGTTCTCCTCGTCACGCTCTACGGCGCGACACCGTCGCAGGTCGGATGGGTGCTCGGCCTCTACAACGTGGGCGGGTTCATCGCGTCGCTGGTGATCCCGACACTGGCAGACCGGACCGGCGACTACCTTCGACCGCTCCTGTTCTGCGCGCTCGGTGGTGTCGGCCTGGTGGCAGTGCTCGCCCTGACGACGTCGTTGCCGGTGGCGGTGCTCGCGCTCATCGTGCTCGGCGGGCCGCCCGGGGTGGGATCGACCCTGCTGTTCGCGCAACTGCGGCACGAGGGCGCGCCGCCGGCTCAGGTCATCCGTACGCGCGCGATCGTGTCGTTCGCCTGGGTGATCGGTCCCCCGCTCGCGACGCTCAGCACCGGCGCGGCCGGAACGCCTGCCGCGCTTCTGCTGCTCGCCGGGATCAGCGTGATCAACGTGGTCACGGCGCTGCTCCTCCTGCACCGGCGCGCCCCCGTTCTCGCGCGTGACGAGGCTGTTCGCCCGAGCCTGTTGACGCAGTTGCGCGGCTGGTCTCGCTGGATGCTCGTGGCCGCCTTCATCCTGCTCCAAGCGACGAACATCGCCACCGTCACGGTCGCGACCCTGTTCGTCACACACGACCTGCACGCCCCGATCCTGTGGGCGGGCGCCGTTCTCGGAGCCGCCGCGCTCCTGGAGATCCCGGCGTTGATGGTCATGGGCCGACTCCACGAGAGAACCCCGGCCCGGGTGCTCCTCGCCATCGGTTGGGGAGCCGGAGTGCTGTACTACGGGCTCGCAGGGCTCGTGCAAGAGCCATGGCAGCTGCTGGCATTGCAGCCCCTGAACGCCTGGTTCTTCGCCACGGTCGCCGGCGTCGGACTGACCGTCTTTCAAGACGTCTTCCCGAGTCCCGGACTGGCGTCGGGGCTCTTCACGAACACCCGCCGGGCGGGGGCCATCCTGGCAGGGCTGCTCATCGCAGGGCTCGGCGTCTTGCCGGCGCCATACCGAGCCGTGTTCGGCGCCGCGGCCCTCATCGTCCTGCTCGTCCTGCTCGGAGGCGTCCTCGTCACAGCTCGTCAGGCGCATTCGCGACAGCGGTTCGATGCGCGTTAGGTTCACCTGAAGTGAACACAGTCCGCGACCACCATGTGGCAGTCCTCGTCCTCGACGGAGCCAAAGCGCTCGACGTCGGAATCGCGGCGCATGTCTTCGCGAAACGGCCGAGCATGCCCTACGACGTACGAGTCTGCGGCGAACGAATCGGCACCGTCGAGGGATGGAACGGGCTGGCCTACGCGGTCGGCTACGACCTCGACACTCTCGATTGGGCAGACACCATCCTCGTGCCCGGCTACCGAAACCCAGCCGACACCTCGACCTCACGTGCCGTGATCGCCGCCCTCCGAGCAGCACACGAGCGCGGCACCAGGATCGCCGCCATCTCGACCGGCGCCTTCACGCTCGCCGCTGCCGGACTGCTCGACGGCCGTCGCGCGACCACCCACTGGCACTACACCCACGTTCTGCACGAGCAGTACCCGAGAATCGACGTCGACGAGAACGTGCTCTTCGTCGACGCCGGCCAAGTGCTCACCAGCGCAGGCGCCGCCAGCGGCATCGACCTCTGCCTGCACCTGATCAGGCGCGATCACGGCGTCGCGTTCGCGAACCACGTCGCCAGGCGGCTCGTCAGCGCCCCCTATCGCAGCGGCGGCCAAGCACAATACGTTCCCCGCAGCATCCCGGAACCGCTCGGCGACGTGTTCGCCGCCACCCGCGCCTGGGCACTCGACCATCTCCTCGACGACCTCACGCTCACGACCCTTGCCCGGCACGCCAACGTGTCACCCCGCACGTTCTCACGGCGCTTCGCCGCCGACACGGGCATCACCCCGATGCAGTGGGTGCTGCGCGCCCGCATCGATCGCGCGCGCGAGCTCCTCGAGCGAACCGACCTGACCGTCACCCAGATCGCAGAAGACACCGGGCTGCGGTCCGATACGAACCTCCGCCGACACTTCGGGGCCATCGTCGGAACTTCTCCGACCGCTTATCGGGCCGCCTTCCAAGAGCATCGCCCGTCACCCCGATAGCTCATCCGCCCACGAGCACCGGCCCCGGTCGCCGGGGTTGGAATTCGCCATCTCCGGCGGAGTCCGAGGACAGGACTACCGGCTCTGCGGCGAGCGACCGTGAACAGCACCCTGCAAGCCGCCCGGAATTGTCGGACGCACCCTAGCCCCAGCTCGGCACCTGCTGCAGCGTCCATCGGTTGCCGTCCGGGTCGCTGAATGTGACGAAGCGACCCCACGGCTGGTCGTCGACCTCGCTCGCCTCGACGCCGCCGTCGAGCAGCTGCCTGCGAGCGGCATCCGCATCGGCCACCACGATCTGCACGCTGCGCTGGCTGCCGGGCTCCATGTCGTTGAGCCCCTTGCCGAACGCGATCGAGCATGCCGAGCCAGGCGGGGTGATCTGGATGAAACGGATCTCATCGCTCACCGTCTGGTCGTAGTCGACGGGCCAGCCGAGCTGGTCGGCGTAGAAGTGCTTGGCACGATCCACGTCGGTGACGGGCACGAACACGAGCTCGATCTTGAAGTCCATGGGTGTTGCCTCTCTGCGTGTGCCGGGAACGCACGAGCACCCGGCGCCATCGAACGGATGCCCGCCACATTACGGAGCACCACCGTCAGCGACAATGCCGGTCGGACCGGGCCGTCGGTATAGTGCCAGCATGACCGACGCAGCTGGTTCGCAGGCCGCAGGCGCGGCATCCTCCCGTCCCCTCGTCGTCGGCGTCGTCGCCGACGTGCCCGACGTCGTGATCACCGAGGCCGGCACGCTCGCCGCCGATCTCGGCACGCCGCTCGTGTTCGTCACCGTCGAACCGTTGCGGTATTCGATCAGCACGCTGCCCGACGGCTCCGTGCTCTCGATGCCGCTGGATCCCGACGTCGCCGACACTCAGGAGGAGTCGTTCGACCCCGATCTGGCCACTCGCATCAGACAACTGGTCCCCACGGCGGATCCGTCGTTCATCGCCCGAGCAGGCGATCCCGCGATCGAGCTCGCCCGGTTCGCCGAGGAGCGCGATGCGCGAGCGATCGCCGTCGGCACGCGCAAGCCAGGTTTCCGCGCGAGCCTGGAGGAGTTCCTCGCCGGCTCCATCGCCGTCAGCCTCGCCCACAACCAGGCGCGTCCCGTCATCGTCATCCCCGTCGCGCACACGATCGAGGGCCACGACCCGGCTCGACACGGCGCTCAGCCCGACGCTTCGTGAGCGCCGACGGCGAAGGGATGCCGCGCAGTCCTCGCCCGCTCCACCTGCGACCGATGGCCATCCTCATCGTCTTCGTAGGAGGCGCAGTGGGCACGGTGGCCCGCTTCGGGATCGCGGCGGCACTGCCTCCCGTCCACGGCTGGCCCATCGCCACGCTGATCGTCAACATCGTCGGCGCGTTCCTGCTCGGCGCCCTGCTCGGCGGACTCGCACGTCGCGGTGACGAGTCGCGTCGCGGCCGCACGCTGCGTCTGCTGATCGGCACGGGCTTCATGGGCGGCTTCACGACCTACAGCACTCTGGCGACCGAGACGGCAGGGCTCTTCGGTGCGGGCGACGGATGGCTCGCCGCCGGCTACTCGCTCGGCACGCTCATCATGGGCCTGGCCGCGTCGCTCGCGGGAATCGCGGCGGGCACGGCCATCGCGCGGCCGCGCGCCGATCGTGGGCCGACGCGGTGAGCCCCGCGCTGCTGGTGGTGCTCGTCGCGGTGAGCGGCGGCGTCGGTGCGGTGGCCCGCTTCGTGCTCGACGGCGTGCTGCGCAGCCGCCTGCGCTGGGTGGTGCCGGCCGGAACCATGATCATCAACGTGAGCGGCTCGCTGCTGCTCGGATTGCTGACCGGACTCGTCGCGTTCCACGCCACCCCCGACGACTGGCGCATCGTGCTCGGCACCGGGTTTCTCGGCGGCTACACCACGTTCTCGACGGCGTCGTTCGAGACGGCTCGGCTGGTGATCGAGCGCAAGGGGCCGGCATCCGTGCTCAACGGGCTCGGGATGCTGGTGCTCACGGTGCTCGCCGCCACCGCCGGTCTCGCCCTCGCGGCGCTGTAGCGGCCGGTCGAGGAGCACGCCGAAAGGCGCCCTACCCCGTGGGTTGAGGAGCACGCCGGAGGCGCGCGTCTCGAAACCGCTTGCCCGAGCCGGGGTATCGAGGCGCACCGCTGCGCGGTGCTCCTCAACCCACGACAGGGACGCACGGCTGCGTGGTGCTCCTCAACCCAGGCCGTCAGCGGGCGATGTCAGCGCACCGACTTGTCGGTGCGCACGCTCCAGCGCCCCTCGACACGGGTGATGCTCAGCGGGTAGTCGAGGGCTTCGCTGACGAGGCTGCCGGTGAGCACGGCATCCGCGTCGCCCTGCGCCAGCACCTTGCCGTCGCGCAGGAGCATGGCGTGCGTGGTCGAGGCCGGCAGCTCCTCGAGGTGATGCGTGACGAGCACGCTGGCGAGATCGGGATGCCGTGCCCTCAGCTCGTCCACCCGGTCGAGCAGGTGCTCGCGGGCCGCGATGTCCAGCCCGGTCGTCGGCTCGTCGAGCAGCAGCAGGTGCGGGTCCGGCATCAGCGCACGGGCGATCAACGCGCGGCCACGCTCTCCCTGGGACAGATTCGGCCAGCGGGCATCCCGCCTGGCCGTCATGCCCATCAGCTCGATGAGCTCGTCGACGCGGATACGGTCGGCCGCCGTCGGCTCCCAGCGCAGCATGAGCTCCTGGGTGCCCGTGAGGCCGGTGGCCACGACGTCGCGCACGGTCAGCGGCGAACGCACCTCGTGGCGCGGATTGACGTGCCCTATCAACGACCGCAGCTCCCGCAGGTCGACGCGGCCGAGGCGTCTGCCCATGATGTCGACGCCGCCGCTGGTGGGATGCTGCACCGCACCGAGCAGGCTCAAAAGCGTCGACTTGCCCGCGCCGTTCGCCCCGATCAGCGCCCAGTGCTGACCGCGATCGACGGTCAACGAGATGTCGGAGAGGATCGCGCGCCCCTGCCGAACGAAGGCGACATCGGACACGGTGAGGATTCGTTCGGACACCCGACCATTGTTCCAGTTCGGTCGGTGCGAGCGTGGCGGGTCGCCCCGCCCACCGAGCGCGGGCTCAGCGGCGGGCTGCGGATCCCGCGTGACGCGGCAGCAGTGCCGCCTCCACCACGGGGAAGACGAGCAGCACGGCCACGACGGCGAGCGCCCAGCGGTAGCCGAGCCAGGCATCCGTCGGCCCGATCGCCGACGCGGCCGTCGTCGTGAGGCGCACGATCAGCGCGGCGACCGCGATGCCGATGCCGACGGCCACCTGCTGCATGGTCGACGCCAGTGTGTTGGCCCGCGTCATGAGCTCGCTGGGCACGTCGGCGAACTGCAGCGAGTTGTAGCCGCTGAAGCCGATCGAGCGGAACACACCGCTGAGAAACAGCAGCACCACGATCAGCCAGATCGGCGTCGTCGGATCGATGAACACGCAACCCACGTAGACGAGCGCACCGAGCAGGTTGCTGCCGACGATGACGTTCTTGAAGCCGAACCGCCTGATGAGCGGAGTCGTCGCCGGCTTGATCGCGATGTTGCCGACGAAGACTGCTCCGACCAGCAGCCCGGCCCGCGCCGCGCTCCAGCCGAAGCCGACCTGGAACAGCAGGGTGAAGAGGAACGGTGCCGCGCTGATGATGAGCCGGTACACGCCTCCGCCCACATTCCCCACGCGAAATGTGTCGATGCGCAGCGCCGAGAAGTCGAGCAGCGGATGCCTCGCCCTGCGCATCCACACCACTCCCGTCACGCCCGCCACGGCCGCGACGACGAGGTAGATCGCCGCCCATGCCCAGTCGGTCGACGCGGCCCCCACCTCTTCCATGCCCAGCACGAGGGCGGCAAGCGCCACACCGGTGAGCCCGAAGCCCGCCCAGTCGAGTCGCCGGGGCTCGGGCTGCGGGGCGTTCGGCACGATCTTCAGCGCGGCGATGAAGGCGGCGATGCCGAACGGGATGTTGATGAGAAAGATCCACGGCCAACCGACGGTGTCAGTCAGGATGCCACCGAGCGCCGGAGCCACCACGGGAGCGAGCAGGCCCGGCCACGTGAGGTAGGCCATGGCATCCAGCAGGTCGCGGCGATCCAGCCCGCGCAGCACCGCGAGCCGGCCGACCGGCACCATCATGGCGCCGCCGATCCCCTGCAGCACGCGCGCCGCCGTGAGCAGCGGAAGGCTCGGCGCGAACGCGCACAGTGCAGAGGCGACGGTGAAGATCGCGAGCGCCGTCGTGAACACGCGACGTTCCCCGAAACGGTCGGCCAGCCATCCGCTCACCGGAACGCAGACCGCCACCGTCAGCAGATATGCCGTCATGGCGATATTCAGATCGACTGCCCGCACGCCGAAGTCGTGGGCCATCGCCGGGGCCGCGGTCTGGATGATCGTGCCGTCGAGATTCTCCATCGACAGGCCGACCGCGGCGAGCAGCGCCAGCGGGCGGTTCAGCGTGGCGGATCGGGGCACCCCGTCAGTCTGCCGGATGCCCTCAGGTCGCTTCCTCGCGCCGCGCGTAGTCGTCGACCAGCGGCATGAACACCTCGTCGACCACGGAGACGATGAACTCGTCGCCGAGCTGGCTCAGCGACATGATGAATTCGTGACGCAACAGGTCGAACGGCAGCGTCTTGACGCGTTCCGGGAGTTCCTTCGGCACGCGCTCACCACGAGCGCGAGCGCGGTCGAGCAGCACGTCCATCGCCGACCACCGGGAGTCGATGAGTCGGGCCCGGATCTGACCGATCGTCTCGCCCGTCGATGAGTAGTAGCCGCCGAAGAGCACGCTGACGAGCGAGATCATGTCGCCGAATCGCACGCTCGCGCCTTTCAGCATGGACAGCAGATCCCCACGCAGGCTTCCGGTGTCGGCGAGTTCGACCCGCGGTCGTGCCTTCAGGTGCCGACTGATCGCGGCGAGCACGAGCTCGTCGCGAGTCGGCCAGCGTCGATAGAGCACGGGCCGGCTGGTCTCCGCTCGCTGCGCGACGCCGTCGTAGGTGAACGCCGCGTAGCCGTTCTCCTCGAGCTCGGCCCAGGCGGCATCGAGCAGCGCAGCCTCGAGCTCGTCGCCGCGTCGACGGCGCGGACTCTCGTCAAGATCCACTTGTGTATCTTATCGCAACAGCGTACGCTGCAGTTAGATACACAAATGTATCTAACCGAGGAGAGTCATGAGCACCACAGCACCCGCGCCCGGCACCGGCGCGCAGCAACCAGAACCGTCGCTCGGCCGTACCGCCGGCGTGCTCATCGTCGGCGTTCTCGCGGTCGTCTTCGACACCACGATCATGAGCGTCGCCCTGCACACGCTCTCCAAAGACCTGAACGTGCCGGTCTCGACCATTCAGTGGGTCACCACGGGATACGTGCTCGCCCTCGCCGCGACCGTGCCGCTCAGCGCCTGGATCCAGCGGCTGTTCGGCGGCAAGCGGGCGTGGATGTTCGCCCTCGGCCTCTTCTTGCTCGGCTCGGTGCTGTGCAGCCTGGCCTGGAACGCCGAATCGCTGATCGCCTTCCGCATCATCCAGGGCATCGGCGGCGGCATCATGCTCCCGCTGATGCAGACCATCGTGATGCAGGCCGCGGGCGGCAAGAACCTCGGTCGCATCGCCGCGACCATCGGCCTCCCCGCCATGCTCGGCCCCATCCTCGGGCCGGCCATCGGCGGCATCATCCTCAACTGGCTCGACTGGCGCTGGATCTTCTGGGTGAACGTTCCGTTCTGCGTCGTCGGTCTCATCCTGGCCTGGCGCATGCTGCCCAAGGACGTGCGCCCCGCCACGAGGCCGCGCCTCGACGTGATCGGCATGGTGTTGCTGCTGCCGTCGCTCGTGCTCCTGCTTCTCGGCCTGTCCAACTCGGCCGGCACCGACGGATTCGCCGCGACGGATGCCTGGCTCCCGCTCACGATCGGTGCCGTGCTGCTCGCCGCGTTCGTCGTCTACGCGCTGATGCGCGGCGACAAGGCACTCGTCGATGTGCGGCTGCTCCGTCACCGCTCCGTGTGGTCGGCCTCGAGCCTGCTCTTCCTCTCCGGCATCGCGGCATACGGCATCATGCTGCTGCTTCCGCTGTACCTGCAGCAGCTGCGCGGGCGCCGATGTGCTCGCCGCCGGCCTCTTCCTCATCCCACAGGGCGTCGGCACGCTGGCGAGCCGGTCGCTGGCCGGTCGACTCACGGATGCCATCGGCGCCCGCTGGGTGGGAGTCGCCGGTTTCGCGATCGTCGGCCTCGCCACCATCCCGTTCGCGTTCAGCACGGCGACGACCAACGAGTGGTACCTGATGTCCGTGCTCTTCGTGCGCGGATTCGGACTCGGAGCCGTGGTGATGCCGCTGATGGTGGCGTCGTTCCAGGGACTGAATCGTGCGGACATCCCGCACTCCAGCATCATCACGCGCACCGCGCAGCAGCTCGGCGGCTCGTTCGGCACGGCGGTGCTGGCCGTCATCCTGCAGGCGGGCCTGACGACGTACGCCGCGCAGGGCACCAGCGGGGTCGCCACCGCCTACGACCAGGCGTTCTGGTGGTCGATCGGGTTCACGGCGCTGGCCGCGGTGCTCTCCCTCGCGCTGCCCGGTCGTTCGAAGCCGGCGCCCGAGACGGCGCCTGCGGCGCCCGCGCAGCGCGAAGCTGCGCCGAACACCGCCGGTTGAAGAACACCGCGAAGCGGCGCAACGCCACCGCGGGTTGAGGAGCACCGCGAAGCGGCGCGTCTCGAAACCCATCTACCTCGAACGCCCGCCGACTCGATAGGGTCTGTGACGAGAGCCGACGGGGAGGTGCGATGATGCTCAGTCGACCAGCCAGTGCGGTCTTCATCGGGGCAGCGCTCTGCGCATCCCTCGTCGGGTGCAGCGGGCATGCCCCCGACCCGACGCCGCCCGCACCGACCCTGCTCGTCGAACCGACGCCGGCAGAGGCGCCATCGCAGCCCGTTTCGGCGACGCCGGTGCATGCCACGGGCACGGGAAGTGAGCTCGTCACCGTGAACGCACCGGCAGGCGCGCGATTCCTGCACTCCCACTGGCAGTGCAGCAGCGGCACCGGTTCCGTCGTACTCCAGGAGCAGACGGCCGACGTCGAGAAGGGTGACTGCGGCAGTGACAGCGGCTACCAGATGTCGCTGCCCCAGGACGTGACCGTGCTGCACTTCCAGATCACGGTCGATCCGGGCACGACCTGGACTTTCGGCGGCACCTTCAGCTAGAACCGACCGCCTCGGCCTCTATGCCGGGTTTCGAGACGCGCGCCCGTCGGCGTGCTGCTCAACCCTCGAAGTGCACGACACCTCAGCCGACGAGCTGCTCCACCTCGGCGAGCAGGATCGCGGTGCACAAGCCCTCGAGGGCATCCACGAGTTCGGCCAGCGGCGGCATCGTCGGCGCGATGCGGATGTTCGCGTCGGTCGGGTCCTTCTTGTACGGGTAGGTCGACCCGGCCGGGGTGACGGCGATGCCCGCCTGCGCGGCGAGCGCGACAGCTCGCGCGGCGCATCCTTCGTGCACGTCGAGGCTCACGAAGTAGCCGCCGGTCGGCGACGTCCACGAGCCGGCCTCGTAGGAAGCGAGCCTGCGCTCGAACACCTCGCTCACGGCCTCGAACTTCGGGCCGATGATCTCGCGATGCCTGCGCATGTGCTCGGCGACGCCCTCGGCGTCGTGCAGCAGGCGCACGTGGCGCAGCTGGTTGATCTTGTCGGGCCCGATCGACTGCACGGCGAGGTGGCTCAGGTACCACGACACGTTGGCGGGCGACGAGCCGAAGAAGGCGACACCGGCGCTCGCGTAGGTGACCTTCGAGGTCGACGCGAAGACGAACACGCGGTCGGGGTTTCCGGCCTCGGCGGCGAGCGAGAGGATGTCGATCGGCTCCGGCACGTCATCGGTCAGGTGATGCACCGCGTACGCGTTGTCCCAGAAGATGCGGAAGTCTGCCGCGGCCGGCAACGACACCAACGCCCGAGCGACCTCCTCGGTGTAGATCGCGCCGGTGGGGTTCGAGTGCACGGGAACGCACCAGATGCCCCGAATGGTCGGGTCTTCGGCCAGCAGCCGCTCGACCTGCTCGATGTCGGGGCCGGACTCCGTCATCGCCACCGGGACCATGCGGATGCCCAGATGCTCGGTGATCGTGAAGTGCCGGTCGTACCCGGGCACCGGGCACAGGAACGACACCGTCTCCTCACGCGACCACGGGCGCTCGCTCTCCGGCAGCCCGTGCAGCATGGCGAACGTGACGGCGTCGTGCATCAGGCTGAGGCTCGAGTTGCCGAGCGCCAGCAGCTGCGGCACCGGAACGCGCAGAACGTCGGAGAAGATCTCGCGCAGCTCGGGCAGACCCTGCGGACCGCCGTAGTTGCGCAGGTCGGTGCCCGCGGCATCCCGATACTGGCCCTCGCCCGGCAACGTGAGCAGGGCATTCGACAGATCGAGCTGTGCGGGCGACGGCTTGCCGCGCGTGATGTCGAGCGAGAGTCCGCGCTTCACGAGCGCGTCGTACTCGGCGGTGAGCTGCGAGTGCAGCTCACGCAGGTCTGCTGAGGACAGTTCGGTGAGGGCGGTCACCACTCAATCGTAGCCAGCGTCGGGGGTGCGGACGACGGCCGCACGACGATCGGATCGGCGCCGCGAACCTCTCCGCCCGGGCCGCGGATCAGGCGGTCTTGGCGTCGGGACTGCCGGTCGCGGTCGCGGTGCCGTACTCGGCCGCGACCACGATCGGCATGTGGTCGGAGTCGCCGCGCGGCAGTGTCTCGACGGAGCGCACGTCGAGACCCGCCGAGGTGACGAAGTCGAAATGTCCCTTGAAGAACTTGTAGCGGGTGTAGGTCTTGCGGTCGCTCAGCGACATGTCGTAACCCGACGCCTTGACCTTCTCACCCAGTGACTGCGTGAAGAACGGGTAGTTGTAGTCGCCGACCATGAGTGTCGGCGATCCGTGTCCGAGGCGCAGCAGCTCGGCGTGGGCCGCGTGGATCTGCGTGCGACGCAGCGAGTTCAGCGCGGTGAGCGGCGCCGCATGGAACGACGCGACGACGACCTCGTGGCCGGTGTCGACATCCTCGACGAGGATGCCCACCAGTCGTTCGTGCGCCGGCGCGAGCACCCGGTCGTGCAGCGACTTCTTCAGTTCGAACGTGTCGGTCTCGTGGAGGTGGAATCTGTCCCGCTGGTAGTACACGGCCAACCCGAGCCGGTTGCGCTTCGTCGAATCCGCGAGCACGAGAGACCCCACCTTCTCCGGCAGCACCGTCGTGTCGGCTTCCTGCAGGCACATGACGTCGGCCTCGGTCGAGGCCGCAAGATCGAGCAGCTCGCCGGTGGCGTGGTTCTTGCGGAGGTTGTAGCTCAGTACACGTATCAGGGCGATCACTTCTTCGTCGGGTCGGGTTCCGGCGATGATACCCGGCCTGTGTCAGTGCCGGATGAACGACGCGTGACCAGACGTCACGCGCAGGCGCTCATGCCTCGGGGCGTTCGTCCTTCGGCAGACTGTTGCGCTCGCCCCTGCTGAGCTCGGATGCGCCCGGCAGCCCCTTCGGCGGGCGCCCGCCGTACCAGAGTCCCGTCGCCTGGTACCACTGCACCTTGCGGTAGTGGTCGTCCATCGCGTTGCGCACGGCTGCGCGGATGACGAGAGAGGCGACCCACAGGCCCAGTGCGATCACGACGGCGTAGAACACGATGCCGATGCTGACGGCAGCGCCCTGCAGTGTGGACACCATGACCTACCTCTCGACGCGGACGCCCCACCGTACCGGGCATGGACCACGCCTGTCGAGGCTCACTCCGCCCAGTCGAACGTCTTCGTGACCGCCTTCTGCCACGTGCGGTACAGCCCCTCGGTGGCGGCTCGATCGGATGCCGGCTCCCACCGAGCTCCTTCCTGCCAGTTCGCGCGCAGCTCATCGCGCGAACTCCAGAAGCCCACCGCGAGGCCGGCGGCGTACGCGGCGCCCAAGGCCGTGGTCTCCGCCACCGTCGGCCGTACGACGGGGATGCCCAAGACGTCCGCCTGAAACTGCATGAGCAGCTGGTTCGCCGTCATGCCGCCGTCCACGCGCAGCTCGCGCAGCCGCACGCCGGTGTCCTGCTCGACCGCGTCGAGCACGTCGCGCGTCTGGTAGGCCGTTGACTCGAGGGCGGCGCGAGCGAGGTGCGCCTTGTTCACGAAACGGGTGAGACCGACGATCGCGCCGCGGGCATCCGGTCGCCAGTAGGGGGCGAACAGCCCGCTGAACGCGGGAACGATGTAGGCGCCGCCGTTGTCGTCGACCGATGCCGCGAGCTTCTCCACCTGCTTCGCGTCGGAGATGATGCCCAGGTTGTCGCGCAGCCACTGCACCAGCGAACCGGTGACCGCGATCGAGCCCTCGAGCGCGTAGCGGGGTGCCTCGTCGCCCAGCCGGTAGGCGAGCGTGGTGAGCAGGCCGTTGCCGCTGTGCACCACCTCCTCGCCGGTGTTCACGATGACGAAGTTGCCGGTGCCGTACGTGTTCTTCGACTCGCCGGCATCGAAGGCGGCCTGCCCGAAGGTCGCGGCCTGCTGGTCGCCGAGGATGCCCGCGATCGGCGCCTCCCTCAGCAGCGAGTGCGACTCGGCGACGCCGTACACCTCGCTCGACGACCGGATCTGAGGCAGCATGGCGCGCGGCACCCCGAACACGTCGAGAATGTCGTCTCGCCAGTCGAGGGTCTTCAGATCCATGAAGAGCGTGCGCGACGCGTTCGTCACGTCGGTCGCGTGCACGCCGCCGTGCTTGCCGCCGGTGAGATTCCAGAGCACCCAGGTGTCTGTGGTGCCGAACAGCAGTTCGCCGCGCTCCGCCTTCTCGCGGGCGCCGTCGACGTTCTCCAGGATCCACGCGATCTTCGTGCCGGCGAAATAGGTGGCCAGCGGCAGACCCACGTCGTGCTTGAAGCGCTCGACACCACCGTCGGCGGCGAGCCGGTCGACGATGGGCTGGGTGCGGGTGTCCTGCCAGACGATCGCGTTGTAGACCGGTTTGCCGGTGTTCTTGTCCCACACCACGGCGGTCTCGCGCTGGTTGGTGATGCCGACGGCGGCCAGGTCGTGTCTCGTGAGATTCGCCTTGCCGAGCGCCACGCCGATCACCTCGCGCACGTTGCGCCAGATCTCCATCGGGTCGTGCTCCACCCATCCGGCCTTCGGGAAGATCTGCTTGTGCTCCAGCTGGCCGACCGAGACCACGCTTCCCGAGTGATCGAAGACGATCGCACGCGTGCTGGTGGTGCCCTGATCGATGGCGAGAATGTGGGTCGACATGCTCGTCAGAGTAGGCGGGCGGCGGCCTGCGGTCGAGAGGGCTCGCATGGCGGCACGTCGCGTCGCCTGTGCCTGATCCGGGGACCGGCGGCGCAGAGTGGCGGAGTGGAGAGTTCTGACGCGACGGCAGGTGGTGCATCCAGGCGCTCGGCGCGGCCGGTGGAGGTGCAACGTGCGGCGCGGGCATCCGCTTTGCTCGCCCTGCCGTTCCAGATCGGGTTCCTCGTCGTGACGCTCGCCGTCGCTCTCGCCGGGGCACCCACCGACGTGCTCGTGGCGGTGCTGCTCGTGCCGACGCTCTGGCTGGCGACCGTGGTGCAGGTGCTGTTCTCCACCGTGTTGCCGCGGTCGCTCCAGCTGCACTTCTTGATCTTCATGACCGCCGGACCGTACGCGGGCAGCGCTCTCGGCGTCTACGGCTACATCGATCACTGGGACAAGCTGGTGCACTTCGACTCCGGCATCATGCTCGCCTGGGCGGGCATGGTCGCCGTGCGCGGCGTGGAGCAACAGCTCGACATCGTGCTGCCTCGCTGGTTCGCCCTCTCGATCGCGGTGGCGACGCCGATGGCGTTCGCGGCGGCGTGGGAGATCTGCGAGTTCACCAGCGACCACCTGCTGGGCACCCACGCGCAGTTGGGCAACACCGACACGATGGGCGACATCATCTCCGCCACGATCGGCGCCCTTGTCACGCTCGTCGTCACGCTCGCGTGGAGTCGACCGCACAGTGTCATGCCGCGCGCACTCGCCCCGACCCGATCCCGGCCGTGATCATGCGCCCGCGCAGCGCGTCGTCGCGAGCGGCGCTGAGCTTTCCTCTTTACTTGAGACTCCGGCCGGCGTAGCGTCGAACGCACGTTTTTCCGCATCGCCTCACCGACACGGCGATCGGGCGAAGACGCCGGCGTTCGGCGGATGGCCATCAGAGCCCCGCCGGCGCCGTGCGCTGTCTGGGCCGACCGAAAGAACCCCATGCCCTCTCACCACCCGGCCCGTGATCGGCGCACGCGCCATCGGATGCTCACGGCCGCGGTGCTCACGGCCGCGGTGCTCGCTGCTGCGAGCATCCTGCTCACCGCCTGTGCCGCCCAGCCGTCAGCTGGCCCGATCGGCGGCGACTCCGTCGACACGTCGACCGGTCGATCGGCGGCGACGACCGGCGCAACGGCGACTCCGGGCGGCACGGAGGCTCCCGACGTCTCGACAACGCCTGCCCAGGCGGGAACTGCGCTCGCACTGCTGGCGACTCTGCCGG
The DNA here is from genome assembly GCF_007859675.1 of Humibacter ginsenosidimutans. Taxonomy (GTDB): domain Bacteria; phylum Actinomycetota; class Actinomycetes; order Actinomycetales; family Microbacteriaceae; genus Humibacter; species Humibacter ginsenosidimutans. The sequence continues at coordinate 2,826,879 of NZ_CP042305.1, read as the reverse complement.
TGAAGGGCAGGGCTCCGCAGACCGGCTACGACCGGGTCGGCGACTTCGGCGAGGCGTGGATGGACATCGACCGCAACCACTGCGACACGCGCGACGACGTTCTCGCCCGCGACCTCGTCGACATCGTCAAAGACGGTTCGTGCAAGGTGACATCCGGGGTTCTGCACGATCCGTACACCGGCAAGACCATCCACTTCGTGCGCGGAGTGCGCACCTCGGTCGCCGTGCAGATCGACCACCTGGTGGCCTTGTCCGACGCGTGGCAGACCGGCGCGCAGCAGCTGACGAAGCAGCAGCGCGAGACCCTCGCGAACGACCCGATCGAACTGCTCGCCGTCGACGGTCCCACCAACGAAGCGAAGGGAGACGGGGATGCCGCCACCTGGCTGCCCCCGAATCGCGGCTTCTGGTGCACGTACGCCGCGAGGCAGGTCTCCGTGAAGGCCGCGTACCGCCTGTGGGTGACGCCTGCTGAGCATGACGCGCTGAATCGCATCCTCAACGGATGCCCCGCGCAGCCCGCCGTCAGCTCGACGCTCGCGCCTACTGTCGGCTTGGGCTGAGGCCCGCGACCGCCCCGTTCACATACCGCGCACGGGTCTCCGGCCGCTTGGCCAGCGCGATCTTCGTCAGCGTCGCCCGCCGTGTGCCGGGCGTCTGCGCATCCCATGCGCTGCGGAGACCGCCGTGTTCGAGCGCCACGGCCAGGTCGTCGGGCACGATCAGTGCGTCAGCGTCGTCGAGGATCGTCCACATGCCGTTGGCCTTCGCGGCGTCGACGAGCCGACGACCGGCATCCGTCATGCGACCCTCTGCCTCGAGCAGCGCCACACGTTCCTTGTTGGTGCGCGACCAGGCCGAGCCCGGGCGACGGGGCGCGAACCACAGCTCGGTTCGCTGACCGTCGAGAGACTTCGACTGGCTGTCGACCCATCCGAACGCGACGGCTTCGGTGATCGCCTCGTCGTAGCCGATCGCAGCACGGCCCGTCGCCGGACGCCACGACACGAGCCACACGCCGCTCGACCGTTCGTGATGTTGCAGCAGCCAGGCCCGCCAGGTCTCGGCCGTCTCGAGATGCACGTGCTCGGCATCGTCTCCTCCCATCAGCCCACCTCGTCGAGATACGCGGCCAGCGCCGACTCCGGCGTCTCGTCGTGAAACCGGAACCCGTCGGCGAGCAGCTTCTCCGGGATGACCCGCTGACTCCCCAGCAGCATCGCGTCGGCCGCGTCGCCGAGCGCCAGTCGCAGTGCGAACGCGGGCACGGGCATCCCGAACGGACGCCCGACGAGCCGCGCGAGCGTGCGCATGACGTCGGCCTGAGTGGCCGGAGTCGGGCCGGCAAGATTGACCGGGCCGTTGAGTCCGTCATCGCCCGCTCCGATCACGTGGTCGATCGCGACCACCTCGTCGCGCAGACTGATCCACGGCCACCACTGTCTGCCGGAGCCCAGGGGGCCGGCCAATCCGGCCCGCGCGAGCATATGCAGCGCGCGCATGGCCGTGCCCGGTCCGACCACCAATCCCGTTCGTACCGTCGCCACGCGCGTCAGCTCGGACGCCTCGCCCGCCTCGCGCTCCCACGCCCGGCACAAGGCGGGCAGGAACCCGGACCCCGGCGCAGACGACTCTGCGAGATCTTCGTCGCCGCGGTCGCCGTAGAAGCCGACGGCCGAGGCACTCACGAAGACACCGGGCGCCCGATCGGCCGCACGCATGGCATCCACCAGCGTGCGCGTCGCGTCGAGTCTCGACGTGATCACGACCTCTTTATATGCACGAGTCCACGGCAGGCGGCCGGTGGATGCGCCGGAGAGGCCGACGACGGCATCCGCTCCGCTCAGCACGGCCGGGTCGAGGATGCCCGCAGCCGGGTCCCACCGTGCCTCGCCGCTCCCGCGTGCCGGCTTCCGCACCAGGCGCACCACCTCGTCTCCGCCCGCCGTCAACCGTTCCGCGAGCGCCCGACCGATCATTCCGGAGGCGCCCGCGATCACGATGCGCCGCGGTCTGGTTCGTGCTGTCTGGTTCGCCATGTCCTGCCTCTCGCAGCTGCTCCGGTCACGCGGCGCCGTCACGCCGCCGCGCGTCAGTGCCGTACCCCACAAGCATCCGTCAGGAATCCCGTCGCCCGCCGCCTAAAATGGATTCTCACGTGCTCCCACCACCAGCTCGCCGAAAGGGGACACCCATGCCCGACCAGAAGGCGCTCGACGCCGTCATCGCCCTTGCCCGCCACCGCGGCTTCGTGTTCCAGGCGGGCGAGATCTACGGCGGATCGCGGTCGGCCTGGGACTACGGCCCCCTCGGCACCGAGCTGAAGGAGAACATCCGTCGGCAGTGGTGGCAGACGTTCGTGCGCGGCCGCGCAGACATGGTGGGCCTCGACTCGAGCGTCATCCTGCCGAAACGCGTGTGGGAGGCCTCCGGTCACGTCGGCGTCTTCACCGACCCGCTGGTGGAGTGCCTGCACTGCCACAAGCGCTTCCGCGAAGACCACCTCATCGAGGCGTACGAGGAGAAGAAGGGTCGCACGCCCGAGAACGGCATGGGCGACATCGTCTGCCCCAACTGCGGCACCCGCGGCGAATGGACGCCCCCGCGCGACTTCAACATGATGCTCGAGACCTACCTCGGCCCGGTGAAGGACGAGTCCGGCCTCAACTATCTGCGCCCCGAGACCGCTCAGGGCATCTTCGTGAACTTCGCCAACGTCGTGCAGGCGGCGCGCATGAAGCCGCCGTTCGGCATCGGCCAGATCGGCAAGGCGTTCCGCAACGAGATCACACCGGGCAACTTCATTTTCCGCACGCGCGAGTTCGAGCAGATGGAGATCGAGTACTTCGTGCCGGCAGCGGACGCGAAGGAGTGGTTCGACCACTGGGTCGAGGAGTGCTGGAACTGGTTCGTCGACCTGGGCATCGACCCTGCGCACATGCGCAAGTTCGACGTGCCCGAGTCGGAGCGCGCGCACTACTCCGACGGCACCATCGACATCGAGTACGAGTTCGGCTTTGCCGGCAAGGGCTGGGGCGAGCTCATGGGTGTGGCGAACCGCACCGACTTCGACCTCACGAACCACACCGAGGCATCCGGCCAGAACCTGGCGTTCTTCGATCAGGCCAGCAACGAGCGCTATCTGCCCTATGTCATCGAGCCGTCGTTCGGCCTGACCCGGTCGATGATGGCGTTCCTCGTCGACGCGTACCACCAGGAGGAGGTGCCGAACGCCAAGGGCGGCACCGACACCCGCACCGTTCTCAAGCTCGATCCGCGCCTCTCGCCGGTCAAGGTCGCCGTACTGCCGTTGTCGCGCAACGAGCGACTGTCGCCGGTCGCGCGTCAGCTCGCCGACGACCTTCGCAAGCACCGCAACGTGGAGTTCGACGACTCCGGTGCCATCGGCCGCCGCTACCGCAGGCAGGACGAGATCGGCACGCCGTACTGCGTCACCGTCGACTTCGACTCGCTCGACGACAACGCGGTCACCGTGCGCGACCGCGACTCGATGGGCCAGGAGCGCATCGCGATCGATGCTCTGGATGCCTACCTCACGGAGCGCTTGAAGGAGCGCTGACCGCAGTCGCCGCTGCATCGACCCACTGTGCCGACCTCACTCGTCACAGAGGCTCTGCTCACTGCGCCAGCCCCACTCCGAGACTGATCGTCGCCGCCGTGCTGAGCACGGCGCGCACGACGTTCCATGCCGCCCACCGTGCTTCGCGGAACGCGCCACGGATGCCCGTGGCATCCACGGTCCCGGCGCCCGCTGCCGCCTTCAGCGCGTTGTTCGACGGCAGGTGCACCGCCACGGTGATCACCACGCAGACGACGGTCGCGGCGAGCGCGCCGGCCGCCCACGCGGTGCTCGCGGATCCCCAGCCGGTGACGAGCGCGATCGCTGTCAGCACGGGGGCGCCGAAGAAGATGACGAGCAGGAACCACGGATTCACGATCGCCCTGTCGACGGCGGCGAACGCAACGACGAAGGTGCCGTCGTCGGTGCGCCGCAGTCCGGGCATGATCGCGAACGCGTAGAGCTGGAACACCCCGGCCAGCAGGCCGGTCGAGACGATCGCCGCCACGAGGGCGGCGGCACCGAGGGGATCGTTCATCTGCGTCGAGTCCTATCGGGCGCGGTTGGCCCCTCTCTCGACCGTATCGGCGGCCCCGGCCCGCCTCCATGTCCACCGACGAGAATGTCCGGGTGACGAACACGATGCGCGCGGTGATCTACGACCGGATCGGCGAGCGTCCGACGCTCATCGAGCTCCCTGTTCCCGCCTGCCCGGTCGACGGCGCAGTGGTGCGGGTCGAGGCGACGGGAGTATGCCGCTCCGACTGGCACGCCTGGCGCGGGCACGATCCTGTGCCGCTGCCTATCGTGCCCGGCCACGAGTTCGCCGGCGTCGTCGCCGAAGTCGGAGCGACCGTGACGCGTTTCGCCCCGGGCGACCGGGTCACGGCTCCCTTCGTGAACGGCTGCGGCCGCTGCGAGTGGTGCCTCCGCGGCGAGGCCCAGGTGTGCCCGGAGCAGACCCAGCCGGGTTTCACCCGCGACGGCTCGTTCGCCGAGTACGTCGTCGTGACCGCAGCCGACACGAATCTGGTCGCACTCCCCGACTCGGTGGGCATGGATGCCGCAGCAGCCCTCGGCTGCCGCTTCGCGACCGCCTTCCGCGCCCTCACGGCGGGTGCGCACGTGGCTCCCGACGACGAGGTCGCCGTCTTCGGATGCGGGGGTGTCGGCCTCTCCGCCGTGATGATCGCGGCGGCCCTCGGCGCCCGTGTCACCGCTGCCGATGTATCGGATGCCGCCCTCGCACGTGCACGCGAGCTCGGTGCGAGTCACACGATCCGCGTCGATGAACGGAACGTGTCCGCACCGCGTGTCGCACCATCCGCTCCAGGCACGAACACGGGCACAGCCACGATCTCCCTCGAGCAAGGCGTCATCGCAGCGACGAACGGGGGCGCCCACGTCACCGTCGACGCGCTCGGATCGGCCGGCACCGCGGCATCCGCCGTGCGCAGCCTGCGTCGACGCGGAACGCACGTGCAGGTCGGGCTCATGCTCGGCGAGAACGCGACGGCGCCCCTGCCGTGGGACCGCGTCATCGCATGGGAGCTCACGGTGGCGGGATCGCACGGCATGAGTGCGCGCGACTACCAGGGGATGCTCGACCTCATCGTGCACGGTCGGCTCGACCCTGCGCGCCTCATCGGATCGACGACCGACCTCGCCGGCGCCATCGACGCGCTGACGGCCATGGATTCCCCACGGCCGGCATCCGCGGGCATCGTCATCGCGCGCCCGTGACGACGAGGCGACCGTTCACCCGAACAGTGCCGCCAGCCCGACCCGCACCATCGCGCCATACCCGGTCTCGCGATCCTCGGAGCTCTGCTGTTCGTCGGTGAAGATGTGGTCGCTCACCGTGAGGATCGCGGCTGCCTCCTTGCCTTCGGCCGCGGCGATCGCGAACAGGGTCGCTGCCTCCATCTCGACGCCGAGCGTGCCGATCGCGGCGAGCGCCCGGTACTTCTCCATCGAGCTGCCGTAGAAGGTGTCGGAGCTGATGATCGGCCCGACGCGATGCGGAAGACCACGGTCGCGTGCTTCGCGCACGGCGGCCTCGAGCATCCGGTGGCTCGGAACCCGGCTGAGCGTGACCCCTGGCAGTGTGAGGCCCGGCATCGCGGAGTCGGTGTGCGCGGCGTTCGCGATCACGAGTTCGCCCAGCTGCTGCCCCTCGGCGAGGCCGCCGGTGGTGCCGACGCGCACGATGCGCTCGACGCCGAACTCACGGAAGAGCTCGGTCGCGTAGATGCTCAGCGACGGCTGCCCCATGCCCGATGCGATCACCGAGACCGGCCGGCCGTCGACGGTGCCCGTCCAGCCCTCGATCGAGCGCACCTCGCTGACCAGATGCGGGTCGTCGAAGAACTCCTGCGCGATGCGGCGCCCGCGACGAGGGTCGCCCGGCATGAGAACGAGTGGTGCGAAGTCGCCAGGTTCGGCGGAGATGTGCGGCGTGGCCATGGCGCGAGTCTAGGCACGCTGATTCGACGTCGGAGCCGGTGTGCGATGACCGGACGCGATGCGCGAGGGGGAGTTCTCCCTATCGCCTCCCCCGCGATGGCGGCCCACCCCCTGAAGGGCTTCGCGTCCTCCCATACGCACCAATGAGAATGACCCCCGGAAAACCGGGGGTCATTCTCATTGGTGCGCGAGGGGGAGTTGAACCCCCACGCCCTCACGGGCACACGGACCTGAACCGTGCGCGTCTGCCTATTCCGCCACTCGCGCTGATCGCCGGCACGTCGCCGTGCCAACCCAGCGAGATTAGCATGCGTCAGCCCGGGATGCCATTTGAGGCGAGCCGCCGCCGATGCTCGCCCCGCGCCCTGCGCGCAAAGGCCCCTTCACACCCTCTGCGGCTAACATGCACATAGTCATGGGGAGGCTCGGCCGAGGACGGCGCGGTATCACGCCACCCTGCCGAACCTCCAAAGCAGATCGGGAGACCTGTGGGCATTCTGGACAACTTCGAGAAGGGCCTCGAACGTGCTGTCAACGGTGCCTTCGCGAAGACGTTCCGTTCGGGTCTGCAGCCGGTCGAACTGACCAGCGCACTGCGCCGTGAGCTCGACACGAAGGCAGCCGTCGTCACCCGCGACCGCATTCTCGCTCCCAACGACTTCACGCTCATGCTCGCCCCCGGCGACTACAAGCGCATGCACGCCATGGGTCCCGCGCTCACCGACGAGCTGACCGCTTTCGTGCAACAGCACGCGCGCAAGCAGCACTACCAGTTCGCGGGCGGCATCTCGATCACGATGCAGCCCGACGACTCGCTCTCCACCGGCATCCTTCAGGTCGAGTCGCAGAACGTGAAGAGCGATGTGTCATGGGTGCCCGTGCTCGACATCGCGGGCAAGCGGTACCCGCTCGCCAAGGGCCGCACCATCGTCGGCCGCGGTCGCGAGGCCGACATCACGGTGGATGACAGCGGCACCTCCCGCAAACACGTCGAGATCACCTGGGACGGTTCGCACGCCCAGGTGCGCGATCTCGGCTCGACGAACGGCTCGCAGCTCAACGGCCAGAGCCTCAAGAAGGCGATTCTCGAGCCGGATTCCGTCATCACCATCGGCCGCACCAGTATCGTGTTCCGCGTGCTGCCGCAGACCTCCGCGCGAGCCCCCAGAACTCGTCAGCCCGATGACGTCACGCGCCGCAATGACATCGACGGGTTCTGGCAGCGATGACCGTCAGCACGCTCACTCTTCTGGTGCTGCGCATCGGGTTCCTCCTGCTGCTGTGGCTCTTCGTCTTCGCGATCGTCTACGCGCTGCGCAGCGACCTGTTCGGCCAGCGCGTGCGCAAGCTGCAGGACGCCCCGGCCTCCGCCCCCGCACCCCCGACGCCCGCCGCTCGCCCCACCGTCCCGACGCCAGGCGTCGCACCGGGTGCCGGCGGTCCCGTCGGCACCCCTGACCACCCGCTCGCCGGGCTCGCCAGGGCGACCACCGGTGCGGTCGCCACCGCCGGTCGACCGACGCAATCGCATCAGCGGCCGCCCGCCGGTGAACCGACGTCGGGATTCTCGAACCGACCGATGGCCACCGTGCTCACGGCCAACAAGCTGGTCATCACGTCGGGGCCTCGCCGCGGAACCGAGGTGCCGCTCGGCAACGAGCCCATCACCATCGGCCGCTCCGGCGAGTCCGGACTGGTCATCCGCGACGACTACACCTCCACCCACCACGCCCGGCTCATGCTGTGGAACAACGAGTGGATGATCCAAGACCTCGATTCCACCAACGGAACATTCCTCGACGGTCAGCGCGTGACCGTCCCCACCCAGGTTCCGCTCGACGCTCCCGTCAAGATCGGCACGACGACGTTCGAGCTGCGACGGTAGCCCATGGTGAACTCCATCGCGGCCGTCGCGGTATCGCACGTCGGCAGAGTGCGCTCGAACAATCAGGACTCCGGTTATGCCGGTTCCTCGCTGTTCCTCGTCGCCGACGGAATGGGCGGGCACGCAGGCGGTGATGTGGCGTCGGCGATCGCGACCACCCGCATCAAGGAGATCGACCACGACTATCCGACGGCGGAAGACGCGCAGATAGCGCTGCAGTCCGCCTTGCTGGCGGCGAACGGGCTGCTCGCCGAGACCGTGTTCGAGCATCCCGAGCTCACGGGCATGGGCACCACGGTCAGCGCGCTGATGCGCGTCGACGACAAGATGGCCATCGCTCACATCGGCGACTCGCGCATCTACCTGTTGCGCGACGGCGCGCTGCAACAGGTCACCACCGACCACACGTTCGTGCAGCGCCTCGTCGACACCGGACGCATCACGGAGGAAGAGGCGCTCACCCACCCGCGCCGCAGTGTTCTCATGCGGGTGCTCGGCGACGTCGACTCGTCGCCGGAGATCGACACCTGGACCGTGGATCTCATGCCGGGCGATCGATGGCTGATCTGCTCCGACGGCCTGAGCGGCGTGGTGAGGCCGGATGCCATCGCGAGCATCCTCGAGAACGTCCAGTCCCCTGCCGCCGCCGCCGACCGCCTGGTGCGCGCCACGCTCGACGGCGGGGCCCCCGACAACGTCACCGTGGTCATCGTCGACGTCGACCGCGACACCCAGGGCGTGTCGGAACCGGTGACGGTGGGATCTGCGGCCGCCCCCGTGGTCTTCTCGCAGGAGCCCGCGACGCACACCAGGGCGCTTCGACTGCCCGCCCTGCGGCTGCACACCCCGAAGCCCGCGACCGGTCCGACGCACTTCGAGCCGCAGACCGACGACTACTTCGACGAGCTCATCGAAGAGGATCAGCGCCGGGCGCGGCGGCGCAAGCTCACCTGGCTGTTGAGCGCCATCCTGCTCGTGGTGGCCATCGTGCTCGCCGCGATCCTCGGCTACGAGTGGACGCAGTCGCGCTACTACGTGGGCGAGTCCAATGGAAAGGTCGCCATCTTCCAGGGCGTGCAGCAGACGTTGGGACCCATCTCGCTCTCCAGCGTCCACGAGAAGACCGACATCCCTGTCGAGAGCCTGAGCGCCTACGAACAGCAGCAGGTCGAAGACACCATCAACGCCGCGTCGCTCGACGACGCGAAACGCATCGTGAATCAGCTCGCAGATGACAGCGCCGGTTAGCCCCGCGACGGATGCCGTGCGCACCGGGGCGCCCACCGCTCCCGTGCGTCGCATCCGCCTGCCCAAGAAGCTGCGCAACCTGGAGCTCGGCCTCCTGGTGTTCGCCTGCGCCATCAACGCGAGCGCCGTCGTGCTCGTGGAACTCGGTGCCCTCGGCAAGCTCGACTTCACGCTCGTGCTGCTGCTGGCCGCTCTGTCGGCGCTCGTCTTCACGATGCACATCGTGCTGCGCTTCACGGCTCAGGATGCCGACCCGTTCGTGCTGCCCATCGCCACCGTTCTCAACGGCATCGGCATCGCCGAGATCTACCGCATCGACCTCGCACGGGGAGACACCGGCTGGGAGTCGGCTGCGGTTCGGCAGATCGTGTGGACCTCGATCGCCGTCATCTGCGCCATCGCGGTCATCATGTTCATCCGCAATCACCGTGTGCTGCAGCGCTACACCTATCTCTTCGGGCTCGGCGCCCTGATCCTGCTGCTCCTGCCGATGCTGCCGGTGATCGGCAAGGAGGTCTACGGCGCCCGCGTGTGGATCGGCATCGGCCCGTTCAGCTTCCAACCCGGCGAGATCGCGAAGATCTTCCTCGCGATCTTCTTCGCCGGCTACCTCGTGCAAGCCAGGGACTCGCTGTCGATGGTCGGCAAGAAGGTATTGGGCATCCGCTTCCCTCGGCTGCGCGACCTCGGCCCGATCATGGTGTTCTGGCTCATCTCGATGGCGGTGATCGTCTTCCAGCGCGACCTGGGAACCGGCCTCCTCTACTTCGGCCTCTTCCTCGTGATGATCTACGTCGCGACCGCTCGCATCGGCTGGGTCATCATCGGTCTCGTGCTGTTCGTCGGCGGCGCGCTCGTCGCCAGCAGCGTGCTCAGCTACGTGAACGACCGGTTCCAGAACTGGCTCGACCCGTTCAGCGATCACGTCTACAACGCGACCGGCGGAAGCTACCAACTCGTGCAGGGCCTCTTCGGTCTCGCCCACGGCGGCCTGCTCGGCACCGGCCTCGGGCAGGGCGACCCCACGGTGACACCGCTGGCAGAGAGCGACTACATCATCGCGAGCCTCGGCGAAGAGCTGGGCCTCATCGGCATCTTCGCCATCCTCTGCCTCTACCTCCTCTTCGTCTCGCGCGGGTTCCGGGTGGGCTTCGCCAGTCAGGATGACTTCGGCAAACTCCTCAGCGTCGGCCTCGCGTTCGCCGTCGCGCTGCAGGTCTTCATCGTGATCGGCGGCATCACCCGGGTCATCCCGCTCACGGGTCTGACGACACCGTTCCTCGCCGCGGGCGGATCGTCCCTGGTGGCCAACTGGATCATCGCGGCACTGCTGCTGCGGCTCTCCGACACCGTGCGCAACCAACCGAAGCTGGTGGTGTAGATGAACCGAGAGATCAAACGCGTCAGCATCGTCGTGCTGTGCATGTTCCTCGCCCTGTTCGTGTCGACGTCGATCATCCAGGTCGGGGTGTCCGACTCGCTCAACGCCGACGGGCGCAACACGCGAACCCTCGACGACAGTTACCAGGTGCAGCGAGGCTCGATCCTCGTGGCGGGCAAACCCGTCGCCGAGTCCGTCCCGAGCACGGATGCCTACAACTACCAGCGCGAATACCCGCAGGGCCTGCTCTACTCGGCGGTCACCGGATTCTTCCCCGTGAGCGGTGCCCCGACCGGCATCGAAGGAGCGATGAACGGCGAGCTGAGCGGCACGTCGAGCGACGACTTCTTCACGCAGCTGCAGAATCTGATGACCGGCAAGCATCCTCAGGGCAACTCCGTCGAGCTCACGATCGACCCTGTCGCGCAGCAGGCCGCATACGACGCCCTGGGATCGCAGCAAGGCGCTGTCGTGGTGATCGAGCCGAAGACCGGGCGCATCCTCGCCATGGTCTCGAAGCCCGACTTCGACCCGAACACGCTCGCCGTGCATGACGTGTCGAAGGTGGATGCCGCCTACCAGAAGCTCCTCGACGCCTCAGGCAGCCCGCTCATCAACAAGTCGATCAACGAGCTCAACCCGCCTGGATCGACCATGAAGCCGGTTGTCACGTCGGCCGCGTTCGAGAGCGGTGACTTCACCAAGGACAGCACGTTCCCGAACCCGGCATCCCTCACCCTGCCCGGAACGGACACGACCATCCACAACGCCAGCTTCACGTCGTGCGGGTCGGGCAAGACCGCCTCCATCGAGACCGCGCAGGTGCTGTCCTGCAACATTCCGATGGCGGAGCTCGGCATGAAGCTCGGGTCCTCCGCCATCAAGCAGCAGGCCGAGGCATACGGCTTCAATCACCAGTTCTCGATTCCGATGCGGGTCTCGCCCAGCGTCTATCCCGGCTACACCGACCTTGCCCCGCTCGCCATGAGCGCCTTCGGTCAGGCCGACGACAAGGCGACCCCGCTCCAGATGGCGATGGTCTCGGCCGGGATCGCGAACGGCGGCGTGGTCATGCAGCCCACGCTCGTGCAGTCGGTGCTGACCCCCGATCTGCAGGTGCGGGAGTCGTTCCAGGCCAAGGAGTTCGGACGCGCGATCAGCAAGAAGACGGCCGACACGGAGACCCAACTGATGACCGAGGGCGTCGATTCCGGGGTCGCGAGCAATGCAAGAATAGACGGGGTCGAAGTGGCTGGAAAGACCGGAACCGCGCAACATGGTGCCGATGACCCGTACACCCTGTGGTTCACGGGTTTCGCGCCGGCGAACAACCCGCAATATGCCATAGCGGTCATGGTCGACAACGGCGGCGGACTAGGTCAGGACGGTGACGGAAACTCCGTCGCAGCCCCGATCGCGAAGAAGGTACTAGAGGCGGTGCTTGGTAAATGAGACCCACGGCAGGGCTCACGTTCGGCGGACGTTACGAACTCCAGTCGCGGATCGCCGTCGGCGGAATGGGCGAGGTGTGGCAGGCCACCGATCTCGTCATCGGTCGCCAGGTCGCCATCAAGATCCTCAAAGACGAATACCTCGGTGACCCCACCTTCCTCGAGCGCTTCCGCTCCGAGGCGCGTCACGCGGCCCTGGTCAACCACGAGGGCATCGCCAACGTGTTCGACTACGGCGAAGAAGACGGCAGCGCCTTCCTGGTGATGGAACTGGTCCCCGGCGAGGCCTTGTCGACCATCCTCGAGCGCGAGGGATCGCTCTCCACCGACAAGGTGCTCGACATCGTGGCGCAGACCGCCGCCGCGCTGCACGCCGCCCACGCCGCCGGACTCGTGCACCGCGACATCAAGCCGGGCAACCTGCTCATCACGCCCGACGGGCGGGTGAAGATCACCGACTTCGGCATCGCCCGCATCGCCGACCAGGTACCGCTGACGGCCACGGGTCAGGTCATGGGCACCGTGCAGTACCTGTCGCCGGAGCAGGCATCCGGCCACCCCGCCTCGCCGACGACCGACATCTACTCGCTCGGCATCGTGGCCTATGAATGCCTCGCTGGACGTCGCCCGTTCACCGGCGAGTCCCAGGTGGCCATCGCCATGGCCCAGATCAACGAGCAGCCCCCGCCGCTGCCCGTCACGATCAGCGAGCCGGTGCGCAACCTCGTCTACGCGTGCATCGCGAAGAACCCGGCGGAACGTCCCTCGTCGGCGGCGCACCTCGCCCGTGCGGCCACCGCGCTGCGTCGCGGAGACGTGCAGGCTGCGGCGGCGGCCGTTCCGGCCGTGCTGGGGGCGGATGCCGACACCACGGGCTTCAACACGCTCCTGATGCCCGCCGGTGCGGCAGGCGCCACGCAGGCGACGACCGTGCTCTCCGCCGCGGACGCCACGGAGACCGAAGAAGGCGAAGACGAGCAGAAGGAGAAGAAGAAGCGCAGCCCGTGGACCTGGCCGCTGATCGCTCTCATCGCGCTGCTCGCGATCATCCTCATCGCCACGCTCATCGCCCTTCTCACACAGAGTCACGGTTCACCGGAGCCCACCGACACGCACAAGACGCACGTGTCGACTCCATCGGAGAAAACGACGACACCGGTGAGCACACCCACGGCGACGAGCGCAGTGATCAACGAGTCCGATCTGACCGGCAAGTCGTACGACGATGCCGCGGCCACGCTCAAGAACGAGGGCTTCACCAACGTGTCGCGCAACGTCGGCGCCGCCGCGACGTCGAGCGCACAGGTGAACACCGTCTACGACGTGAACCCCACGGGCACGGTCGATTTCAACACGACGATCACGCTCACCGTCTACGGCAGCGTCACGCCGCCGTCCGCTCCGACCGACAAGGTCAGCCTGGTGGGCGGCACCGCAACGGTCGGCCAACCTGCAACCTTCCAGTTCGGCGCTGCTCAGTGCCCCGCCGGCCAGAAGCTCACCGGCCGCCAGCTGTATGTCGACGACAAGCCGCAGGGTCCGGTCACCACGATGCAGACGCAGTACACGTTCGCCGACACGTCGAGCCACAGCGTCACGTACACGATCTTCTGCGGGGAGTCGATCCAGTCCAGCCCGTCACCGGCGCTGTCCGTCACACCGGTCGACGGCAACTCGACACCGGCACCGTGATGAGGTCTCCGCTGCTGCCTGCGAGCACCGCCGACCGGCGCACCGAACACTCAACTTCGCCCCAGTACACTGTTCGCAGTGTTGCCTGACGTCGACTACTCCACCACCAACGAACCCCGCATGCTCGCGGGGCGATACCGCGTCGGCGAGCTCATCGGCCGCGGCGGAATGGCCGACGTGCACAAGGGTGTCGACACGCGCTTGGGCCGCACGGTCGCGATCAAGCTGCTCAAGCCCTCCCTCGCCACCGACCCGGCCTTCCGCACCCGCTTCCGGCAGGAGGCGCAGGCTGCGGCCCGCATGGCGCACCCCACCATCGTGCGCGTGTTCGACGCCGGAGAAGAGACCGTGCGCGACGCGATGGGCAACGAGGTGCAGGCCCCGTTCATCGTCATGGAGTACGTCGACGGCGCGCTCCTCAAAGACATCCTGCGCAAAGGCCCTCTCGATCCCGCCGAAGCGGCGCGTATCGCCACCGGTCTCCTGACGGCCCTCGAGTACTCGCACCGCGCCGGCGTCGTTCACCGCGACATCAAGCCGGGCAACGTCATGATCACCCGCGCCGGGCAGGTCAAGGTGATGGACTTCGGCATCGCCAGGGCCATCAGTGACTCGTCAGCGACCGTGGCCCAGACCACGGCCATCCTCGGAACCGCCAGCTACTTCTCGCCAGAGCAGGCGAAGGGCGAGACGGTGGATGCCCGCACCGATCTCTATTCCACCGGCGTCGTGCTCTTCGAGATGCTCACCGGACGCACGCCGTTCCGCGGAGACACCGCCGTGGCCGTGGCCTACCAGCACGTCAGCGAACAGCCGGTCAAACCGAGCAGCATCAACCCGCACGTGTCGCCGGCGTTCGACATGGTCGTGATGCGCGCGCTCGCGAAAGACCGTTACCAGCGCTACCAGTCCGCCGCCGAGTTCCGCGACGACCTCGAACTCGCTGCTTCCGGCAAGGTGCCGGTGCACAAGAAGCGAGACGCCTTCGACGCGACCCTCTTCGGTGAGACCGTCACCTCTCCGACCCCCACCGAGGCGGCGCTACGGCAGCTCGCCGACGACGAGCAGGCCGTCCGCACCCAGAACCGTCCCCCTGTGCTCTGGATCTGGGCCGGCGTGCTCTGCGTCGCCGTGATCATCGCGGCGCTGCTGCTCTGGGTGTTCAGTCAGACGCCGACGCAGCACCTCGCCGACATCTCGGCCAAGGTGCCCGCGGTCGCGGGACTGACCGAGAAGCAGGCATCCCACGAGCTGAAAGACGTGAAGCTCGTGCCGAAGGTCGTCGATGAGTCGAGCACGTCGGTCGCCGAAGGCAAGGTCATCCGTTCCAACCCCGGCTCCGGCGTCATCGCGAGCAAGGGCGACACCGTCACCCTCTACGTGTCGACGGGCGCCAAGTCCGTGACCGTTCCCAATGTCGCCGGCAAGTCGGTCACCGACGCACAGAAAATGCTCCAAGACGCCGGCCTCAATCCCGGCCAGATCACCCAGCAAGACAATCCAACGGTTCCGCTGAACGTCGTGATCTCCACCGACCCGGCGAGCGGAGCATCCGCCCACGAGGGCGACACCGTGAACTTCATCGTCTCCAACGGGCAGGTCACGCTGCCCGACCTCACCGGCAAGTCGGTTCAAGACGCGACGGCTGCCTTGCATCAGCTCGGTCTCGTGCCCGACGCCGAAGGCGACCCGTCGTGCACGACGCAGACGGGTGCACCCGTGAACCACCAGAACCAGGCACCCGGCCCGGTCTCCCAGGGTTCCACGGTGACATTCACGTACTGCACTGGTTAGTCTTGTGCGCCGGTCCCCGCCCGGCGCACCGCAGTCGACCACCAGAGACAGCCCAGCCCGGCGCCGTCAACGCCGCCGCCTCCAAGAGCGTGTCGCCTCGCGAACACGGGCGCCGGTCCCCGCCCGGCGCACCGCAGTCGACCACCAGAAACAGCCCAGCCCGGCGCCGTCAACGCCGCCGCCTCCACAAGCGTGTCGCCTCGCGAACACGGGCGCCGGTCCCTAGAGCAGCTGCTCGAGTTCTGGCAGCCGTCTGAAGAGCTCGGGCAGACCGCGCACGCCGCCGCGAGCCGACTCGTGCGACAGTGCGAGATCGGGACCGCCGGCACGTTCGACGCCGTCGAGGCAGCGCTGGATGTTCCATCTCACGTGCCCGAGCCAGCCGCCGATCAGGTAGACGAACCAACTCGGGCCAGGTGGTGGCAGCATCCCACCACCCGCGGCGTAGCCGTCCAGAACACGTCGGAAGATCGCGGGCTCGATGCTGTCGAGGCCCGGACCCTTCGAGAGGCTCAACGCCGTAGAGCCCAGCTCGCCGGAGAGATCGAGCATGCCTGAGAGCTCCCAGTCGAGCAGCACAGGATGCCCGTCCCGATCGAGCAGGTTCCACGGCTGCACGTCCCGGTGCGTCAGCACGATCGGTCCGGGCCGTTCGCAGTCGTCGACGAAGTCCGCGATCGCGAGAAAAGCGTCGACGGCCGACGCCAGCTCGTCGGCCCACGGCTGTCCTGTCGCCACAGCGCGCGCAGCGAGCTCGGGCCAATCCCGTGGGCTCGCTGGCTCGGCGGTCAGGTCGGGCCATTCCACCTCCAGTGCGTGGATGCGCGCGAGCATCTCGCCGACCTCGAAGGCGTAGGCATCTGGCACGGGCGCCTCTGGCACCCTCTCGGCCTCGACCCAGCGATGCACGAGAGTCTCGTCGCTCGCTGCGATCGGTTCAGGCATCGGGATGCCCGCAGCGAACGCCGCTCGCTCGAACCTGAAGACGTCGTCGGCACGATACGTCGAGCGGCGGTCGAACTGGTTGAGTTGCTTCACCGCGAATGAACCGCGATCCGTGTCCAGTCGATACAGCCGGTTCGCGAATCCACCGGCGATGCGCGTCATCGGGCCGGTCCGAGTGCCCAGTCGCGAGAGGTCCACCCGCACAATCTAGGCGTGCTCGCTCCGGGTCGCAGACGACGACGCCTCGCGCTCGACGGCGACGGTCGTTCAGCCGGCGGCGAGAAGCGGGTCGAGGGACTTCGCGCGCTCCTTCGCGGTGTCGAGCCCGGCGACGGCGAGCCAGTTGGCGAGCATCCGGTAACCGTCCTGGGTGAGCACCGACTCGGGGTGGAACTGCACGCCGTAGATCGGCGCCTCACGGTGACGCAGCCCCATGATCACGCCGCCCGGCGTGCGTGCCGTCACGATGAGCTCATCGGGAACCGTCGTGTCGACGACGGCCAACGAGTGGTAGCGCGTCGCCGTGAACCCCTGGCGCACCCCGTCGTAGAACGGCGAGCCGTCGTGTTCCACGACCGACGTCTTGCCGTGCATGAGCTCTTCGGCATTCGTCACCACGGCACCGAAGGCCTCGGCGATCGCCTGATGCCCGAGACAGACGCCCAGCAGCGGGGTTCCGGATGCCAGCACGGCATTCACGGTCGCCACCGACACTCCGGCGTCCGCGGGAGTCCCCGGCCCGGGAGACAGGAGAACCGCGTCGTACTCCGCCAGTACGTCTGCGAGCTGCTCTGCTGCGATCGCGTCGTTGCGCACGACGTCGGTGTCCGCGCCGAGCTCGAGCAGGTAACCGTTCAGCGTGTACACGAAGCTGTCGTAGTTGTCGATCACGAGCACGCGGGTCATGCGCCGACGGTCCCTTCCTCGTTGGTTTGCAGAAGACTATCGACCCACGGGAAGACCCAGGTCACCAGGCAGTACAGAACCGCGGCCACCAGAACGATCAGGATGATGATTCTCAGCCAGATGGGTCCTGGCAGCACCCGCCACAGCGCGCCGTACATCAGTTGCTCCTCACCGCAGCGGCGATCTCTTTCGGCGGCCCAGCGCTCAAGGGCTGCCACGACTCGAACACGCCGAACGCCGCGATGCGCTCCTGTGCGTGATAAGGGGGATTGCACGTGGTCATCGTGATGTATCGCTCGGATGCCGGCGAACCCTGCACCTGAGGCACCGGATAGAGAACCTGCACCGCATTGGGCGCGATGTACTCCATGTTGCGGAACCGATACGTGTAGTAACCGTCCTTGGTCTGGATGTAGATGGCGTCACCCACCTGAAGCTTCGACACGTCGATGAACGTGTTGCCGTACCCGGTGTCGTGCGCCGCGATCGCGAAGTTGCCGACGCCGCCCGGCATGGCCGTGCTCGTGTAGTGACCGACTCCCGCGTCGTAGCTGTTCAGCACGGCGTCGACGTCGACGGACTCTCGAATGGTGCGCTTCCAGTCCGCACCGAACCTGGGCACGTAGATCACGGCGAACGACTGAGCGAATCCCGGCGCCTTCATGACGGGCGGCGTGCCATAGCTGACGGTCTTGGTTCCGTCGGCCGCCGTGGTCGGCGTCGGTGTCGGAGTCGGGGCATCCTTCGCCTGATCGAGGAACTGCTTGCTCTGCTGCGCCGCCGCATTGTTCTGCTGCGCCGCCAGCACGCCGGACTGCCACCAGGTCTGCCACCCGATGAAAAGCAGCACGAGCACTCCGGCCGTCACCAGCAGCTCGCCGATCACTCCGACGACGGACACCCTGCGTCGCGAGCGCTTCGCCTTGCGGGCTCGATCGCGCATGTGCCGGCGCTGCCCCTGCTCAGGATGCTCCGCCGCGGCATCCACGTCACGGAACAGGGTCTCGGAGAGGTCCTGCTCCTCAGCGGGTTCGTCGCGATCGGTCACGAGTCGTGAGTCTAATCGGCGACACTCTGCGCACGCCGAGAGCTGCTCATGTTCCGCATCGTGCCGCGCGAGACCCCGTTCGCCGTCGCCGATGCGGCGAAGGACGACCACAGGTTCGAGCGGCTCGACCGGACGGGAGCGCTCGCTCGACACTCGCCTCGATCGCCGACATCGTGCCGATAGAATGTTCGCACTATGGCATCCAAGACCCGCACCAAGCGTTCCTCACGACCGGACAAAGACGCCCGGTCGAGCGAAGACGCACCGAACCCGGTATGGTTCCTGCCGGTCATGCTCGGCTTCATGATCGTCGGGCTGCTCTGGATCGTCGTCTTCTACGTGAGCGGCAGCCAGTACCCTGTGCCTCAGCTCGGCGCGTGGAACATTCTCATCGGGTTCGGCATCGCGTTCGTCGGCTTCTTGATGACGACGCGCTGGCGCTGACCCCTCGCTCTCCCGCACTTTCACTTTCGACACGAACGCGCCGAGTCTTCGGACTCGGCGCGTTCGTCGTCGTCGACCGGGCTCGTCCGGCGCCTGCCTTCGCAGGTCATATGAGGGCCCAGAGCGGCCTTCGACCCACAGGAATCAGGGAGCAATTACACCGGTGTAATTATCCCCCTGTGAGAAACCCTGTGGATAACTCCTGTGGGAAACCCTGTGGATAACGTGGAGCGGCCAGAGCCCCGCCTGCAGCTACCTCAAGCGGCGAAGATCGGCCACACGCCGACGAGCACGAGCACGACGGCGAGCGCGCACAGCAGAGCGATCTGCAGCGTGCGCCGGGAACGCTGTCGCGTCTGCGTGTAGATGAAGCCCACGATCGCACCGCCGACGAGCCCGCCGACGTGCGCCTGCCAGGCGATGCCCATGCCGGGCAAGAAGCTGATCACGAGGTTGATTCCGACGAGCACGAGCAGCTGGGTGATCGGCCCACCGAGGTGACGCTGGATGATCAGCAATGCCGACATCATCCCGAAGATCGCCCCGGAGGCTCCGACGACGGCGACGTTGGGCTGCGCCATCAACAGCACCCCGACGGAGCCGGCCAGACCAGCCAGCAGGAACAGCACCGCATACCGTGCACGGCCGAGGAGCGGCTCGAGCACGATCCCGAAGATCCAGAGCGTGTACATGTTGAGAGCGATGTGCAGAATCGACGCGTGCGCGAACACCGCAGTCAGCAACCGCCACGGCTGAAACGCGATCGGGTACGAGTAGATCCCCGCGTACTGCAGGGCGCCCGTGACCGACGATCCGATCACCGGCAACGACTGCGCGATGAACACCAGCACGCAGATCGCGATGATCACATACGTCACCACCGGCTGCCTCGGGCCGGTGAGACGGGTCAGGAACGCCGACTTCGTGCGCGGCGCCGTCGCGCGCTGCTGCCGCATGCACTCCGGGCAGATGAATCCGACAGCGCCGGGTGTCTGGCACTCACCGCAGATGGCTCGACCACACCGTTGGCACCGCACATAGGTGAAGCGATCGGGATGCCGGTAACAGGCGAGCGCGACCGGATCACCCTGCGTTGATGGCTGAGACACTCTGTTCTCGGGTATCGATGTTCTCGGGTATACGGGGTGTGTTCGTCGAGCTGCGGACTACGCCTGCTCGACGGTCACGGATTCGATCACGACATCATCGAGCGGGCGGTCGCGAGCGTCGGTCGGAACGCTCGCGAGCTTGTCCACGATGCGGCGCGACTCGTCATCGGCGACCTCGCCGAAGATGGTGTGCTTGCCCTGCAACCACGTTGTCGGCCCGACGGTGATGAAGAACTGCGAACCGTTCGTGCCTCGACCGCCCTGGATGCCTGCATTCGCCATCGCGAGCATGTACGGCTGCGTGAAGTCGAGCTCGGGGTTGATCTCGTCGTCGAACCGGTAGCCGGGCCCACCCGTCCCGGTGCCGATCGGGTCGCCGCCCTGGATCATGAACCCCGGAATGATGCGGTGGAAGACGACGCCGTTGTACAGGCTGTCCGAGCGGGTCGCTCCTGTGGTCGGGTCCGTCCACTCCTGCTCGCCCGTGGCGAGGCCGACGAAGTTGCGCACCGTCTTCGGTGCGTGGTTGCCGTACAGGTTCACGGCGATGTCGCCGTAGTTGGTGTGCAGAGTCGCCACCGCGGTGTGCTTGGACATGGGCTCAATTCTTGCATAGCGCTTCTGTGCGTCCCGTGGCCACGCAGGCTTTCGGTGGCAAGATGGAGGAACCTGCAAATCCGACCGGGTGGAGGAACCGTGAGTCTGTCACGTAAGCGCCAGAAAGAACTCAATCGGCTTCGCGCCGATGCTCTCGAGCTCTGGGGCGCTCAGCAGGAAGTGCTGGGCCGTGCCAACGGAGTAGCTCAGGAGGCCGGCCGCCAGGCCGCCCACCTGACCAGAGAAGAAGTGGCCCCGCGCGTTCGCGAGGGCTACGACCAATACGTACGGCCCGTCACCAGGGCCGCGGGAGACGTCATCCAGCACAACGTGGTCCCTGCCGTGGGCACGGCGCTCGGCACGGCGCTCAGCGTTGCGGATGTCGCCCACGACACACGAGTGCAGGCCGCCGTCAAGCGCCTGCAGGGAGCCAAGGGCGAGCTCACGAAGAGGGCAGCGCCGGAGAAGTCCGGCCCTGGCTTCGGCACGGTGCTCGCACTGGTGCTCGTCGGGGTCGCGGTCGTCGGCATCGCGTATGCCGTGTGGCAGACCTTCCGTGCGGACGACGAGCTCTGGGTCGCAGAAGACGACTCCACCGAGCCGCCGGCCGCGTAGCCTGAGTTCGATCTGCGAGGAGCGGATGCCACGGCATCCGCTCCTTTGTCATGTCGGTTCCGTCATGACGCTTCGAGCGTGCCGCGGGTGGATGTCTCAGGCGAGCAGGCCTGCGAAGCGCAGCCCGATATCCACCAGCGCCACCTTGCGGAGCGAACGCACGGCGCCGAGATCGAACCAGCGCGCCTCGTCGGTGGAACCGACGAGCTCGTTGCGCAGCGCTCCGCCGACGGTGTGGGCGCGGTAGATGATGCGCAGCGCCTGCAGGGGACCATTGCCGGAGATCCGCTGATCCTCGGGGATCACGTGCGAGTGCACGCCGATCAGCTCGTCGAGCTCTGCGAGATATCCGGTCTCCTCTTCCACCTCGCGCACAGCGGCGTCCGCCGGATCCTCGCCCGGCTCGAGCCCGCCACCCGGAAGAGTCCAACCGCTGCGTCCGTGCTCGTTCCAGTGTGCGAGCAAGACTCGAGAGCCGTCGACGATGACGGCATAGGCGGCGACGCGGATGTCCATGCAGACACACTATGTGTTCGACACGCGCTGCTGCGTAGACTGCGCGCGTGACCGAAAGCGATCTGGACATCCTCACGGCATCGCTGGACGAGCGCGAGGCGACTGCTGACACGAACGCGGGGACGACCAAGACTGCTACTCCGGTGTTGGGCTTTCTCGGAATCAGCGTCGGTTTCGCAGCATTGATCGGGCTCAGCATCGGTGCCGTGACAGCACTCTGGATCGTGCTCTTCGGCCGAACCCTGTTGTTCTCCATCGGACCGTGGTTCGGCTGGCTGGCCTTCTCTCTGACCGGAACCCCCGGCTGAGTGCACGGACGGGCTCGATCTCAGCCGATCGCTTGCGCAAGGCCGATGAGGAGTCCTTCTGGCCCACGGAGGTAGCAGAGCCGATACACGTTCTCGTACCGCACGACGTCGTTGCTCACCAGCTGCGCGCCATGTGTCCCGAGTCGTGACAGGGTGTCATCGATGTCGTCCACCTCGAACATGACCCTCAGATAGCCGAGCGAGTTGACTGGCGCCCTGCGATGGTCGGCGACCACCGCAGGCGAGATGAAGCGGGAGAGCTCGAGACGACCGTCACCGCCTGGCGTGCGCATGGTCGCGATTTCGACGCTCTGGTCGCCGAGGCCGGTCACACGGCCCGCCCACGCGCCCTCGACCATGGTCCGGCCCTCGAGCTCGAGACCGAGTTCTGCGAAGAAGTCGATGACGGCGGTGAGATCCTCGACGACGATCCCGACGTTGTCCATTCTGAGCGTCACGTCCCGATCCTACGATCGACGATGGCGGTCGTCAGGAGGGGTGCGAGCTTGGCGGGCGGTGACCGAACCGAAGAGACGGAGTCGAACGCAACCGCCCGCCACGCAGACAGACGCCAATCAAACGGCTCGCGACAGCGGCGAGAGGGCTTGGCTCGGGCTTGGCCGCTCCCAGCTCTCGACCGGGCCAGGGACAACGCGAAACAACGGATGAGGCTCGGGCACGGCATCGTGCCAACGCGCCGCGATCTCCGGGCTTCGCCCGACCAGCTTCTCGTGGAGATGCCCCCATTCGTGGGCGAGCTGACCATCCGTGACCGTGACGAGCGCGTCCAGGGTGCCGGGCCGGTCAATCCGAGACCGATCGAAGCGGTAGCCGCGTACATCGGCTTCGTCCGCCAGGCCGGCCAAGTACGCACCGATGGCGCTGATCGGATCGGCCTGCGCTCGGAAGCGAACCAGTTGCGGGTGTCTGGTGTAGCCACGGGTGCGACCCGCCAGTACCGCCTGGGCGAGCAGCGTCTCTCGCCAGCACGCCACGAGGCCCTTCCCGTCAAGAAAGCGTGGATGCACCGACCAGATTCGCATGCCACGCCTCCGCCGCTTCCCTGATGTCGTCCCATCAATGTATGCCGTCGCTGAACTCAGCGGTCCACCGCAGACGGCCTTTGCCATGGCAACAGGCGAAGCCAGCCATATCGAGGGGGGTTCGACTCAGTCTGAAAGTGTGGAGCCTAGGGGAATCGAACCCCTGACCTCCTGCTTGCAAAGCAGGCGCTCTACCAATTGAGCTAAGGCCCCGTGCCTATTTGCACGCCGGTCCTCGCCCGTCGTGCGCCGCTGCGCGAATCGCCGTACACGCCGCCGATTCGCTGTGTGCGGATGGCGCGCATGTCGCCTCGCGCGACACCGTTGTGATCTCCCGAGTGGAAGATCTCAACCGTGGGGATACGAGGACTTGAACCTCGGACCTCTTCGTTATCAGCGAAGCGCTCTAACCGCCTGAGCTATATCCCCTGGTCTCGACCACCGAAATGGCCGAGTGACAGCCTACCCGAGCACCTGCGATCTTGCGAATCGAGGGCGACCGGCGGAGGCGCGCCGTCAGTTGTTCGTGAACCCGACGAGGAGGCCGCCGGTGATCTTCACGCTGAGGTTGTAGAGCAGCGAGCAGACCGCACCGAGGGCCGTCGTGACGACGAGGTTGAGGATGGCGACCACGATCGAGAAGCCCATCACCGTTCCGAGGCTGAGGATCGACTTCAGATCACTGCCGCTGGTTCCGGAGATGTCCTTGAACAAACCGTTCAGGTTGTCGAAGATCCCAGTCTGATCCAGCACCATCCAGATCAGGAATGCACCGACGATGGAGATGATCGCGAGGCACAGGCCGACGAGGAAGGAGAGCTTCACAGCCGACCAGAAGTCGATGTAGACGAGCCGAAGCCGCACCTGCTTCGAGGGGGTCCTTCGCGATGAGGATTTCTGTGCCAACCGATCCGCCACACTACTCATCTATCGTGTCCTTTCCGGGCTCCGCGGCCTCCTTGCCGGCCTCTTCATCGGCCGGTTCGGCGTCGTGAGCGTCCAGATTGCGCTCGCTGTTGCGTGCGATGGCAATGATCTTGTCATCATCGGCAAAGCGTGCGAACACGACACCCATGGTGTCACGGCCCTTCGCCGGCACCTCAGCCACGGCAGAGCGTACCACCTTGCCGCTGGCAAGAACCACGAGCACCTCGTCGTCATCCGCGACGATCAACGCACCCGCGAGATCGCCTCGATCGTCGCTCAGCTTGGCCACCTTGATGCCCAGTCCACCACGCCCCTGGCGGCGATACTGGTCGACCGCGGTGCGTTTCGCATACCCGCCCTCAGTCACGACGAAGACGTAACCTTCGTCGGCAGAAGCCGCGGAATCACCGGCTTCAACGCCCGGAGCGGCGATGACCGAAGCCTCCAGAAGAGAGTCGTCGTCACGGAAGTGCATGCCGATGACACCCGACGTCGAGCGACCCATCGGCCGCAGCGCGTCATCGGTCGCAGTGAACCGCAACGACATGCCCTTGCGGGAGACGAGGAAGATGTCCGAGTCTTCTTCGACCAGCAGGGCCGAGATCAATTCGTCGTCTTCTCTCAGCTTGATCGCGATGATGCCGCCGGTGCGATTGGTGTCGTATTCGGCCAGCTCCGTCTTCTTGAGCAGACCGTCGCGTGTGGCGAGCACCAGGTACTTCGCGACCGAATAGTCGCGGATGTCGAGGATCTCTGCGATCTCCTCGTCGGGCTGCATGGCCAGCAGATTGGCGACGTGTTGACCCTTGGCATCCCGCCCGGCTTCCGGCACCTCGTAGCCCTTCGCACGGTAGACCCGCCCCTTGGTCGTGAAGAAGAGGAGCCAGTGGTGGGTCGTCGTGACGAAGAAGTGCTCGACGACGTCTTCGCCGCGCAGCTGGGCGCCCTTCACGCCCTTGCCGCCTCTGTGCTGGGAACGATAGTTGTCGCTTCGGGTGCGCTTGATGTAACCGCCGCGCGTGACCGTCACGACCATCTCTTCTTCGGGAATGAGGTCTTCGACACTCATGTCGCCGTCGAATCCGTAGAGGATGTTCGTGCGCCGCTCGTCCCCGAACTTGTCGGCGATCTCGGTGAGCTCTTCCGACACGATCGAACGCTGGCGCGCCTCATCGGCCAGGATCGCCTTGTAGTCGGCGATCTCCGCCTCGAGCCGGGCGAGGTTGTCGATGATCTTCTGACGCTCGAGGGCCGCGAGCCGGCGCAGCTGCATGGACAGGATGGCGTCCGCCTGCACCTGGTCCACGTCGAGCAGGTCCATCAGGCCCGCACGTGCCTCGTCGGCGCTCGGCGAGCGCCTGATGAGTGCGATGACCTCGTCGAGCGCGTCGAGCGCCTTGACGAGACCCCGCTGGATGTGGGCATCCTCTTCCGCCTTGCGCAGCCGGAACCTGGTGCGGCGCACGATCACGTCGATCTGGTGATCGACCCACGCCGTGACGAAACCGTCGAGCGGAAGCGTGCGCGGCACGCCGTCGACGATCGCGAGCATGTTGGCGCCGAAGTTCTCCTGCAGTTGCGTGTGCTTGTACAGGTTGTTCAGCACGACCTTGGCCACGGCGTCGCGCTTGAGCACGATGACGAGGCGCTGACCGGTGCGACCGCTGGACTCGTCGCGGATGTCGGCGATGCCGCCGATGCGACCGTCCTTGACGAACTCCGCGATCTTGATCGCGAGGTTGTCGGGGTTCACCTGATACGGCAGCTCGGTGACCACCAGGCAGGTGCGACCGTGAATCTCCTCCACGTTCACCACGGAGCGCATCGTGATCGAGCCTCGGCCCGTGCGGTAGGCGTCGTGAATGCCCTTCACGCCGAGAATCTGCGCGCCGGTCGGGAAGTCCGGACCCTTGATGCGTTCCATGAGCGCGTCGAGCAGCTCTTCGCGCGTGGCATCCGGATGTTCGAGCGCCCAGAGTGCGCCGGCAGCGACCTCTCGCATGTTGTGCGGCGGGATATTCGTGGCCATGCCGACCGCGATGCCCACCGACCCGTTGACGAGCAGGTTGGGGAAGCGGCTCGGCAGAATGGTCGGTTCCTGCGTGCGCCCGTCGTAGTTGTCGGTGAAATCGACGGTGTCCTCGTCGATGTCCCGCACCATCTCGAGCGCCAGCGGCGCCATCTTGGTCTCGGTGTACCGCATGGCGGCCGCGCCGTCGTTGCCCGGTGATCCGAAGTTGCCCTGACCGAGCGCCAGCGGATACCGCAGACTCCACGGCTGAACAAGGCGCACGAGCGTGTCGTAGATAGCCGTGTCACCGTGCGGGTGGAACTGGCCCATCACGTCGCCGACGACGCGGGAGCACTTCGAGAAAGCGCGGTCGGGCCGGTATCCGCCGTCGTACATGGCGTAGATGACGCGGCGATGCACCGGCTTGAGTCCGTCGCGCACCTCGGGAAGCGCTCGCCCGACGATGACGGCCATCGCGTAGTCGAGGTAGCTGCGCTGCATCTCCAGCTGCAGCTCGACCGGCTCGATCTTGCCGTGCACGATGCCGTCACCGGCGTCGCCGGGCTGCGGTGCAGTCTGCTCGATGCCGTCGGTCTCGTCTGCCATCTAGTTCTCTTCTTCTCTCGTTTCAGGCTTGCATCACGGTCGCTGGTTGAGGAGTCGGCTGAGCCGACGTCTCGGAACCTTGCCGCGCGGGTTTCGAGACGGCCCTTCGTGCCTCCCCAACCAACGCAGAGCGGTCGCTCATCTCAGATGTCCAAGAACCTGACGTCTTTCGCGTTCTTCTGGATGAAGTGACGCCTCGACTCCACGTCTTCACCCATCAGGGTGGCGAATGTCTCGTCCGCGGCCGCGGCGTCATCCATGGTGACCTGCTTCAGGGTGCGCGTCTCCGGGTTCATCGTGGTCTCCCACAACTCCTGATAGCTCATCTCGCCGAGGCCCTTGTAACGCTGGATGCCGTTGTCCTTGGGAATCCGCTTGCCTGCGGCGAGGCCGGCCGCGAGCAGGGCGTCACGCTCACGGTCCGAGTACACGAACTCGTGTTCGGAGTTGGACCACTTGAGCCGGAACAACGGCGGCTGCGCGAGGTAGACGTAGCCCATCTCGATCAACGGGCGCATGTAACGGAACAAGAGCGTGAGCAGCAGCGTCGTGATGTGCTGGCCGTCGACATCCGCGTCGGCCATCAGCACGATCTTGTGATACCTGGCCTTCTCGCCGTTGAAGTCCTCGCCGATGCCCGTTCCGAAAGCGGTGATCATCGCCTGGATCTCGGCATTCGCCAGGGCGCGGTCGAGCCGTGCCTTCTCGACGTTCAGGATCTTGCCGCGCAGTGGGAGGATCGCCTGAGTCGCGGGATTGCGTCCCTGCTTCGCCGAGCCGCCTGCGGAGTCGCCCTCCACCAGGAAGATCTCGCTTTCGGCCGGGTTGCGGCTGGAGCAGTCGGAGAGCTTTCCGGGCATCCCGCCGCCCTCGAGCAGCCCCTTGCGTCGCGCTGTGTCACGTGCCTTGCGCGCAGCGACTCTGGCACTCGCGGCCTGGATGGCCTTGCGGATGATCTCCTTGGCCTGATTCGGATTGCGATCGAACCAGTCGCCGAGCTGGTCGCCGACGACCTTCTGCACGAAGGCCTTCGCTTCGGTGTTGCCCAGCTTGGTCTTCGTCTGGCCCTCGAACTGCGGCTCGGCGAGCTTCACAGAGATGACGGCCGTCAGACCCTCACGAACGTCATCGCCCGAGAGGTTGTCGTCTTTGTCCTTGAGGATGCCCTTCTCACGCGCGTACCTGTTGACCAACGTCGTCAGCGCGGCGCGGAAACCCTCTTCGTGGGTTCCACCCTCGTGCGTGTTGATGGTGTTGGCGTAGGTGTGCACGCTCTCGGTGTAGGCAGTGGTCCACTGCATGGCAACCTCGAGCGCGATCTTGCGTTCGGTGTCTTCGGACTCGAACGAGATGATCTCGTCGTTCACGACCTCGGCCCGTTTGGCGGAGTTGAGGTACTCGACGTAGTCCTCGAGGCCGCGCTGATACAGGAAGGTGTCGTTGCGCTCCGGCTGAAGTTCGCCGTCGTCGTCGAGAACCTCGCGCTCGCGCTTGTCCCACAGCGAGATGGTGAGTCCCTTGTTGAGGAACGCATACTGCTGAAAGCGGCCGCGGAGGGTGTCGTAATCGAACTCCGTGGTCTCGAAGATGGTGGCGCTCGGCCAGAACGTGATCGTGGTTCCGGTGTCGCCGGTTTCTGCACCGCGGGCGAGCGGGGCATCCGGAACGCCGTCGTGGTAGCTCTGAGTCCAGACGTAGCCCTGGTTCTTCACCTCGACCTCGAGCCGGTTGGACAGCGCATTCACCACAGACGAACCCACACCGTGCAGACCGCCGGAGACCGCGTACGCACCACCGCCGAACTTGCCGCCGGCGTGCAGCACGGTGAGCACGAGCTCGACGGTGGAGATGCCCTCGGGCTGGTGGATATCGACGGGGATGCCGCGGGCATTGTCGACGACGCGCACCCCGCCGTCCGCCGTGAGCGTGACGTTGATGTGGTCGCCGTGGCCGGCAAGGTATTCGTCGACGGCGTTGTCGACGATCTCCGTCACCAGATGATGTAGACCGCGGGGACCAGTCGACCCGATGTACATACCAGGTCGCTTGCGAACCGCCTCGAGTCCCTCGAGAACCTGAATCTGGCTTGCGCCGTAGTCGCTGTCGGTTCCAGCCGTATTCGGTTCTGTCGTCATTGGGTGGTGAGCTCCTGACCGCACGATTTTTCGTGACCACTCATTCTACCAAGAGCGGCCTGAACTTCAGGCGAGAAACGGCCGTCTGACGCGATGAAAATTGCCGGGTGACCAGATTTGTACGCTCAGCCGTAGGTGTCGCGCGGACCACGCCCTGGGACCGACCTGGGACCGCGTTTCCATGAGGGGACGTCAGGTCCAAGAAAGCGGATGCTTTCCACACCCGCCCGCTCGAACCTGCGCTCGATGTGCACCAACAACTCCGTGCGCATCAGACGCAGCTGTGTCGCCCAACTCGTCGAGTCGCATCGCACCGTCAGGACACCGTCTTCGATGCCGACCGGCTCGGAATGCTTGGCCGTCTCTTCGCCGACCACATCGGCCCACGCAGCGATCAACTCCGACTTCGCCAAAGGAGAGGTCCAACCCAACTCATCGGCCAGGGAATCGATGAGCCCGCCGAGCCCCCTGGGCTCGCGACCCGGCTCGAAGGGCTGGCTGCCGCCGCGAGCTGCGGCCCGATCGGTCCGCGCGGAACGGCGCTGGCCGTAGCCCGGATCTTTTCCGAACAGCTCCTTCAGATGCCGATAATACGAAGACGCCTCACTCATGGGTGCCGCGCTCGCCTTCGTCGCTGCGCTCGTCCGGGTCGATCACGCGACCGGCGCGGATGTGGACCGTATGCGCGCGCAGCTCATCGGGAACATCGTCGAGCACGGCCGACGTCACCAGCACCTGTTCGAAGTCGTGCACGGATGCCGCCAGTCGAGCCCGTCTGGCCTGGTCGAGCTCGGCGAACACGTCATCGAGGATCAGCACCGGGTCGCCCGTCGTGGAGTGCGCGCGGAGCAGGTGAGCGGAGGCCAGTCGCAGCGCAAGCGCGAACGACCACGACTCCCCGTGGCTGGCATACCCTTTCGCCGGAAGCCCGTTCAGTTCGAAGCGCACGTCGTCACGATGCGGACCGACCAGAGTCACCCCGCGTTCGAGCTCGCGGCTCCGCAGCCGGGCGACCGCGTCTGCGAAGCGTTCGCGGGTCGTCCCCCGCGCGATCTCAGCGTCCTCAACGGAGCCATCGGCCGAATCGTCGTCATCGGGGGCCGCACCATCGACGGAGAGAAGGGGAACCAGACGCGGATCGTGGTCGCCGCCCGCGACAGCGCGATAGGCATCCCGCACGGGTTCCCGCAGATCGGCGATGAGCGCGCTGCGTTCGTCGATGATCTCGGAGCCGAGACCGACCAGCCGCTCGTCCCAGACATCCAGAGTGGAGAGCGCGGAACCGCGAACCCCGGATGCCCGCGCCGACTTGAGGAGTGTGTTGCGTTGCCGCAGCACGCGATCGTAGTCAGCGAGCACGCCCGCGAGTCGCGGAGTGTGCTGCACGAGCACGGTGTCGAGCAGCCGCCGGCGCACCGCCGGCTCGCCACGAACGAGAGCCAGGTCCTCGGGTGCGAAGAGCACAGTCGAGAGATAGCGCACCAAATCCCGCGGCCGAGCGGAGGAGCGGTTCACCATGGCCTTGTTCGCCGATCCCCGGTTCTGCTGCAACTCGAGCAGCACTGCACGACCGTCGTGTTCCAGACGTGCGCGGATGACCGCGGCCGAAGCCTCCTGCCTGATCATGGCCGCGTCGACGGGTGTGCGATGCGATGATCCGGTCGACACGAAGACGAGGGACTCGACGAGGTTGGTCTTGCCTTGACCGTTGCTGCCGACGAAGAGGTTGGGCCCCGGTGCGAGTTCGACCTCGGCGTGCGCGTAATTGCGGAAGTCGGTCAGCGAAAGGTGCGTCACCCGCATCGCCGACCGACCTCCGTACAGCGAGCGAACGGACGCATGCCCGAAGCTCGCGAAATCTTCTCCGTCAGTCGACGGCCTTGACCGCGTGGCCGCCGAACTGATTGCGCAATGCGGCCACCGCCTTCATCGCGGGCGAGTCTTCTTGCCGCGAGACGAAGCGGGCGAAGATCGATGCGCTGATCGTGGGCAACGGCACCGCGTTGTTGAGGCCTTCCTCGACCGTCCACCGTCCCTCGCCCGAATCCTGCACGTAACCCTCGATGTGTTCGAACTCGGGATCTTGCTCGAGTGCCCGCACGAGCAGGTCGAGCAGCCACGAGCGCACCACGGTTCCGCGCTGCCACGCCTTGAACGTGCCGGTGACGTCTTTGATGATGTCTTTGCGCGTGTCGAGAAGTTCATACCCCTCGGCGTATGCCTGCATCAGTGCGTATTCGATGCCGTTGTGCACCATCTTCGCGTAGTGCCCGGCCCCGACCTCGCCGACGTGGACGAACCCTTCGTCGCGCGGTCCTTCCGGACGCAGAGCGTCGAACACCGGCATCACGCGTTCGACCTGCTCGGCGCTGCCGCCGACCATCAGGCCGTAGCCGTTGTCCAGGCCCCACACGCCGCCGGAAACGCCGGCGTCCATGAAGTCGACGCCGGTCTTCGCGAGCAACTCGGCGTGCTTGAAGTCTTCGGTGAACTTGGAGTTTCCGCCGTCGATCAGCAAGTCGCCGGCCTCGAGCAGCCCGGCCAACTCGTTCACGACGGAGTCGGTGATGTCACCGGCCGGGACCATCGCCCAGACCGTGCGCGGCGCGGGAAGTGCGGCGACGAGGTCTGCCAACGACGCGACATCCGAGATATCGGGGTTCGTGTCGTAGCCGGTGACCTGGATGCCGTTGCGCTCGAGGCGCGCCCGCATGTTGTTGCCCATCTTGCCGAGACCGATGAGACCGATGTGCATGAGTGATCCTTCGTGTGTGCGCCGCGTCGAACCGACCGATCGTTGATCGGTCAGCGCAACAGCAGGTTCGGCTGCAGCAGATAACGGTAGCTGTCGCTCCCCGCCTGTTCTTTGCTGGTCTGACTCGTGATGAGCACTGGGCCGGGCTTGTTCGGATTGTCCGTCTTGGTGAACGAGATGCGAACGTACTCCGAGTGCACCGCCGACAGGCCGTCGAGCAGGAACTGGGGCTTGAGGGAGACGACGGTGTCGTCTCCCGTGAGAAGAGCGTCGATGCTCTCGGATGCTTGTGCCTGCTCGGAGCCGATCGCCTCGAGGGTGAGTCCGTCTGCGGTGAAGGAGAACCGCAGCGCCGCTTCGCGTTCGAGCACGAGCGACACGCGTCGGGTCGCGTCGATGAGGTCGGCGGTGTTGATGACCGCGTAGTTGTCGACAGTCTCGGGGAAGAGTCGTTTGACCGGCGGGAAATTGCCCTTGATCAGCAAAGACGTCACTGTCTTCTTCTCGGCGGTGAAGGCGATGAGTTCGCGATCGTCCTTGGAGACGAGCGTCACCGTGATCGTGCCGTTGTGACCGAACGTCTTGCCGATCTCTTGCAGAGTGCGCGCCGGAACCAGGGCTGTCGAGGGCTCGGACTGACCGATGGTGCCGTCCCAGTCGATCTCGCGCACGGCCACGCGGTAGCGGTCGGTCGCCACGAGGCTGAGGCGGTTCTCCGTGATCTCCAGCTGAACACCGGTGATCACGGGTGTGACGTCGTCGCGCGATGCCGCGACGGCCACCTGGCCGACAGCCTCGGAGAACTCGTCGGCGGGAACGAGCCCGGACTCACCGGAGATCTGCGGAAGGGTGGGATATTCCTCGACCGGCATGGACAGGAGGGTGAAGCTCGCGGATCCGCAGCTGACGACGATGCGGTTGTCGTCGGTGGCGAACGTCACGGGGGCGTTCGGCAGCTTTGAAGCGATCTCTGCGAGCAGCCGACCGGAAACGAGCACGGTGCCGGGCTCTTGCACATCGGCCGTGATCTCGGTCTGGGCTGACACTTCGTAGTCGAAGGCGGAGAGCGAGATGCCGGCGTCCGTCGTGCTGATCAAGATGCCGCTCAAGATGGGCAGCGTGGTGCGCTGGGGCAGAAGTTTGACGGTGAACGAAACTGCTTCGCTCAGCACATCGCGGTTGGCCTGAAACCTCACGAAGTTCTCCCCTGTCATTCGGATGCGGATGCCCGCTCCATGCTAGCCCCAGCCTCGGGAGGTCGATGAGGTGTGATTCGAGGCGACGGGCTGCGCGGTCGAGGTTGTTGGGCGGCGCGTTAATTTCTTGGTGTTTTAACCGGCTTAACCGATGTGGAAACTGTGGATAAGTCGGTGGATGCCGCTCTGCGACTGGGAACTACACGGTTGTGATCTGTCGACGGGCTGTTGATGACAGGCCTGGCAGTCGTGGTGACCACCCCTGGCGAATGACAAGGATTTCACAGAGGTCGGCGGATCGCTCACACGGCCGAGGCTGTTATTCGTTAACTTTCCCCAGAGTTATCCACAGTGTGAATATGCGCGTTTGAGCACGGGCGGCCTCATCGCCGATGCCGGTCGCGCCGTGACGAGTCACGACGCCGGGGCGATCAGCGGTGCGTCTGCTTGATGCGTGCCGTGAGTTCGGTCACCTGGTTGTAGATGGACCGTCGCTCCTTCATGAGCTCGCTGATCTTCTTGTTCGCGTACATGACGGTGGTGTGGTCTCGGTTGCCGAAGAGCTGACCGATCTTGGGAAGCGACAGGTTCGTCATCTCGCGACAGAGATACATGGCGATCTGCCTGGCTGTGGCGATGGCCTGCGACCTGGAGGAACCGTAGAGGTCGTCGACGCTGAGCTTGAAGTAGTCGGCGGTGGCCGTGATGATGTCGGCCGGCGCCACGACGTTGTCATCGTCGAGGGTGATCAGGTCTTTCAGCACGGTCTGCACGAGGTTCATGTCGACCGGCGTCTTGTTCAGGCTCGCGAACGCGGTGACCCGGATGAGCGTTCCCTCGAGCTCGCGGATGTTGCTCGACACCTTGGTGGCCATGAACTCGAGGATGTCGTCCGGCACGAGGATGCGTTCGCTCTGCGCCTTCTTGCGCAGGATCGCGATGCGGGTCTCGAGGTCGGGAGCCTGGACATCCGTGATCAGGCCCCACTCGAAGCGGGTGAGCATGCGGTCTTCGAAACCGGTGAGGTGCTTCGGCGGCAGATCGCTGGTGATGACCACCTGCTTGTTGTGGTCGTGCAGTGTGTTGAAGGTGTGGAAGAAGGCCTCCTGCGTCTCGACCGCTCGCTGCAGGAACTGGATGTCGTCGATGAGCAGGATGTCGATGTTGCGGTACCGCGCTTGGAACGAGGAACCGCGGTTGTTGGCGATCGAGTTGATGAAGTCGTTCGTGAACTCTTCGGAGCTGACGTAGCGAACGCGGATGCCCGGGTAGAGGCTCATCGCGTAGTGACCGATGGCGTGCAGCAGGTGCGTCTTGCCCAGACCGGAGTCGCCGTAGATGAACAGGGGGTTGTATGCCTTGGCCGGGGCTTCTGCGACAGCGACCGCCGCTGCGTGTGCGAACCGGTTGGACTGACCGATCACGAAGTTGTCGAAGCTGTACTTGGGGTTGAGCCTGGAGTCGACGTTGCGCGGGGCCGCGGTGATCTCGGTGACCGGCGCGGTCGTCTGGGTGGCTGCTGCCGGGGCATCCAGGTAGCTCGACTCGAGCCGTTCCGGCTCCACTTGCGGAGCGTCGTGCGTGATGTCGGGGTTGACGACGATGGCGAACGTCGAGACGGCGAACGAGTCGTCGAGTCGACCGATCGCGCCGAGGAGAGGAACGCGGCAGCGCTGCTCGATCATGCCGCGGGTGAACTCGTTGGGCACTTCGAGGTAGAAGGTGCCGGCCATGATGCCCTTGGGCTCGACCAGGCTGAGGAATCCGTACAGCTGCGGTGTCACGCGTTCATCGCTCTGCAGTGTCGACAGAACGGAGCGCCATGCGCTCGTCAATGACGGATCGCCGTCAGCCATAGTTCCCCTAGATCCCACGGACCGTGCGCCTCAGCGAGTCCGATCCACCCCGTTGTGAACCCGATCGGCCGAAGCAGCAAGTCCGGCCGCTCTTATCCACACCGTTATCCCCAGCTCCACAACGGCATTCTGCGTGTCGGCGACTGGCTTCGACACAGGTTGATTCACAACCTGGGGATAACTTCGCATGTCACGCTAACGAATCGGGCGCGTGCACTCAAATCATCGTTCCGTGCGGATGTTCCGCTCGTCGGCGTGCCTCTCCAGGCATAGTCCTGCGCGTGTGGATAATCAACGGTTCGCCGCTGTCGGTTTGACCTCTCGGATGCCCTCCCGTACCGTTAATGGGTTGACCTAGGCCGTGTGAGCGGCACTTCTTCCTTCCTGAGCGTCTGCAGGCGACCGTGCCTCATCGGATTCCGCTCATGAAGAGGACTGAAATCGATCGAGAGACCTGTCTGATGAGCAAGAGAACCTTCCAGCCGAACAACCGTCGTCGTGCCAAGAAGCACGGCTTCCGTCTGCGCATGCGCACGCGTGCCGGTCGCGCCATCCTGGCGAACCGTCGTGCCAAGGGCCGCACCGAACTCTCCGCGTAACAACCGGTGCGGTGCTCGCCAAGGCGAATCGGATCCGGAGCGGTGCTGACTATCGCCTGACGGTCCGTAAGGGAGTGCGCGTGCACGCACCGCACACGATCACCTATATCCGTCGAGGATCGATCGGATCGCCGACGCGGTTCGGGTTCATCGTGAGCAAGGCGGTGGGCGTCGCTGTCGTACGCAACACCGTGCGCAGGCGACTCAAGGCCGTGTGCCGTGAGCTGCTCCCCGAGCTCGAGTCGGACCACGAGATCGTGGTGCGGGCGCTGCCAGCCGCCGCGCAGGCATCCTGGACTACCCTGCAAGGTGAGATCCGCCGAGCCGTCGACAAGGTAGGCGCCCGATGCATGCCGTGATCACGACTGTCCTCCTGATTCCCAGGAACATCGCCGTGGTGATTCTGCGCGCCTATCGAAAAGTGATCTCCCCGCTCTACGGCGATGTATGTCGCTACTATCCCTCGTGCTCGGCCTATGCACTGAGCGCGATCCAAGAACATGGCGTGATCGTCGGGTCGGCATTGGGGGCCGCCCGGATCGCCCGCTGCCATCCGTGGGCAGCCGGCGGTGTCGACGACGTTCCCCGCAAGAAGACCCCCCGCTATTCCGTCACCCCATTCGGGTTCGTGGTGGCACGCGGCCACGCAAAAGGATGACCGACTAAACGATGGACTTCATCTATACGATCCTCTGGCCGATCGAGTGGCTGGTTCAGCTGCTCCTGATCGGCTGGCACTGGCTCTGGACGGCCGTCGGTCTCGATCCGAACGCAGGTCTCACCTGGGTGCTGTCCATCGTCGGCCTCACCGTGGTCATCCGTGCCGCTCTGATCCCGATCTTCGTGCGGCAGATCAAGAATCAGCGACGGATGCTCGAGGTTGCGCCGCAGCTGAAGAAGATCCAGGACAAATACAAGGGCAAGAAAGACCAGCTCTCTCGTGAGGCGATGTCGCGCGAGACGATGGAGCTGTACAAGCGCACCGGCACGAACCCGCTGAGTTCCTGCCTTCCTCTTCTGCTGCAGATGCCGGTGTTCTTCAGCCTGTTCCACGTGCTGAACGATGCCCAGAGCGGCCACGACAGCGTCGGCCTGCTGAGCGGAGCGAACCTTCTCAAGTCGTTCCAGGATGCGAAGCTGCTGGGCGCTCCCCTGAATGCATCGTTCGGATCCCAGTGGAGCAAGATGGTGGCCGGCGATCCGTACAGCCTCTCCGTGATGCTGATCGCGGCGACGATGGTGATCCTGATGGTCGCGTCGCAGTTCACCACGCAGCTGCAGATCGTCTCGAAGAACATGTCGCCCGAGACGAAGGCGAGCCCGCAGTTCCGTCAGCAGCGCATGCTGTTGTATTTACTCCCGTTCGTGTTCCTGTTCTCGGGTGTGGCGTTCCCGCTGGGCGTGATGTTCTACTGGCTCACCTCCAACCTGTGGACGATGGGCCAGCAGTTCCTGGTGATCCGCAACATGCCCACTCCGGGCAGTGATGCGGAGAAGGCGCGTGAGGCGCGCCTCGCCCGCAAGGGAAAGCTGAAGTCTCCGGAGGGCGCTCCGGTGGTGATCGTCGACGAGATTCCGGCGAAGCCCGTGACCACCCAGCGCCAGCAGCCGATGAGCAAGTCCCGGGCGAAGAAGTCCGGCGGAAAGAAGTGAGCATGACCGACGACGCAGCCGTTCAGGACGACCACGAGGTCGAAGACGTGGCCGGCCTCGAAGCGCAGGGCGATGCCGCTGCCGACTACATCGAGGCTCTGCTCGACATCTGCGACCTCGATGGCGACATCGACATCGACGTGCAGAACGGCCGCCCATACGTGTCTGTGTCGGCCGATGACCCGCTGGCGTTGCGACTCTTGAACAAGGCGGAGACCGTCAGTGCCCTCCAGGAGCTGTCGCGTCTCGCCGTGCAGTCGAAGACCGGATCGTTCTCGCGCCTCATCCTCGACATCGGCGGCTCCCGCGATGCGCGCAAGCAAGAGTTGACGGTGCTTGTCGAGCGAGCCATCGCCCGGATCGAAGATGGCGCGGCCCAAGCCGCGCTGCCCCCGATGTCCTCATACGAGCGCAAGATCGTGCACGACGTTGTGGCGGATCGCGGGTTCTCCTCGCACTCGGTGGGCGAGGCATCCGATCGCCACACCGTGATCACTCGCGCATAGTTTCACGTGAAACATGACGAGCACCGTCGAGACTGAGCCGGCGTCGGCCGGCACACTGTTCGGCCAACGGATCGAACTCGCTCGATCGTTCACGGAGTCGCTTGCCCGTGAGGGCGAGGAGCGGGGACTGATCGGTCCCCTCGAGCTTCCGCGTCTTTGGACCCGTCACATTCTGAACTGCGCGGTCGTCGCTCCCCTGCTTCAGACCGGAGCGCTGGTCGGTGATATCGGCAGCGGAGCCGGACTGCCCGGAATCGTGCTGGCGATCGCTCGTCCCGACGTGCGGTTCGTGCTGATCGAGCCCATGGAGCGTCGTGTCGCATGGCTGCAGGAGCAGAAGGATGTTCTGAGTCTCGACAACGTCGAGGTGCTGCGGGCACGTGGTGAAGATGCGAAGTCGGCCGGTCGGCTCGACCAGGTGACGGCCCGCGCGGTCAGCGCCTTTCGGAAGCTTTTGCCCATCACCGCTCCCCTGGTTCGGGATGGCGGTGAGCTCGTGCTGATGAAGGGTGCGAATGCGCAGGCGGAGATCGACGCTGCGAGCAAAGAGATCCGCCGTTTCCACATCCACGATGTGCGCGTGGAGATTCTCGGGACGGGCGTCGTGGACGAAGTCACCAGGGTGATCCGGGCTACAGTGAGATAGCGCCGCCGAGGTCCGGCCGACGCTGATTCAGCGCTCGTTCCGGGTCCCGTGATCGGCGAGATCAAACACCTTGTTTCACGTGAAACATCCCCAACTTGACGCGGAGGTACGTGCGCCAGTGGACATGTCGACTCCCCTCGCGAGCGAGATCGTCGAACTCAATCGCCGCCGCCAGGCCATCGAGGAGACGACACTACCGTTGCCGGCTCGTACCCGGATCTTCACCATCTCGAACCAGAAGGGCGGCGTCGGCAAGACGACGACCGTGGTGAACCTCGCGGCGGCTCTTGCTCGCTCTGGGGCTCGCGTTCTCGTGATCGACCTCGATCCGCAGGGCAATGCATCCACCGCCCTCGGGGTCGAACATCGCGAAGGCACTGCGAGTGTCTACGACGTGATCGTGAACGATGCCGAGATGGCCGATGTCGTGCAGACCTCGCCAGACCAGTCCGAGTTGTTCTGCGTTCCCGCGACGATCGATCTGGCCGGCGCCGAGATCGAACTCGTCTCGATGGTGGCGCGCGAACAGCGGCTCGCGCGAGCTCTTCGCACATATCTCGACGAGATTCCGGAAGGAATCGACTATGTGCTGATCGACTGCCCGCCGTCGCTGGGACTGCTGACGATCAACGCGTTCGTGGCCGCTTCCGAGGTGCTCATCCCGATTCAGTGCGAGTACTACGCGTTGGAGGGCTTGAGCCAGCTGCTCAAGAACATCTCCCTGATCGAGAAGCACCTCAATCCCAAGCTTCAGGTGTCGACGATTCTGCTCACCATGTTCGACTCACGCACCAACCTCGCTCACCAGGTGGCCGAGGAAGTGCGGGAGCATTTTCCGAAACAGGTGCTCGAGACGATCATTCCGCGCTCTGTTCGCATCTCAGAGGCTCCGAGCTATGGACAGAGCGTGATCAGCTATGACGCCGCCTCCCCCGGCGCGCTCTCCTACCTGGAGGCCGCAGCCGAGATCGCCAAGCGCGGCGCACCCCGCTGAGCTCTGAGCGAACCAGCACTGACCGCCCAGGCCGCGACGAGCGGCAGACGAGGAATCTCACAGCACCATGGCAGCCAAGCGCACCGGACTCGGCCGAGGAATCGGCGCCCTGATCCCGACGAACGAGTCAGACGGGCAGCGGCCCGTCGACGTGTTCTTCCAGGACGATCGGGACGCTGCCGCGCGGTCGGCACAGGCATCCTCTGACTTGCTGGCGGTGCCCGGGGCGAGACTGGCGAGCCTCTCCCCCGATGACATCGTGCCGAATGCGCAGCAGCCGCGCACCGAGTTCGACCAGGAGGCGATGGACGAGCTGGTCACGAGCATCCGCGAGGTCGGTGTTCTTCAGCCCGTGGTCGTGCGCCCCCTCTCCGGGCTGCCTGGCAAATACGAGCTGATCATGGGCGAACGTCGCCTCCGGGCGACGAAGACGGTCGGACTCGCGACGATTCCCGCCGTGGTTCGCGATACGGCCGACGAGGACATGCTTCGCGATGCCCTGCTCGAGAACCTGCACCGGGCGCAGCTGAATCCGTTGGAAGAGGCATCCGCCTACCAGCAACTCCTCGCCGACTTCGGCATCACTCAGGATGAGCTGGCGACGAAGATCGGACGATCGCGACCGCAGATCACGAACACCATCCGGTTGCTCAAGCTTCCTGCTCCTGTTCAGCAGCGCGTCGCGGCCGGAGTTCTCACCGCAGGCCATGCCCGCGCCATCCTCGCCGCCGGCGACACGGAAGCGATGCAGAAGATCGCGGACAAGATCGTCAACGAGGACCTGTCGGTGCGTGCTGCGGAGGCCCTCGTGAGCTCGACGCCGAAAGCCGTGAAGCCGAAGCCGGCAGCAGGCAAGCGACAGGGTCACCTGGATGAACTCGCAGAGCGGCTGGGCGATCGCCTCAACACGAGGGTGAAGATCGCGCTGGGAGCGCGCAAAGGGCAGGTGACGATCGAGTTCGCCTCCGTTCAAGACCTCAACCGCATCCTCGAAGAGCTCGGCGAGGCGCCCTACGCGGGGTGATCACCGGCGGCCGGATCGCCTGCGCGCAGTCACGCCGGTCGGCTTCGGACTCCTCGCGCATCGCGTCGCACCGGGCACTGATCCGACGTCGGCGGGAATGACTGGCGACGGCGGTCTGGACTGATGCGCTGAGCTCGCGGCTCGGAAGGGTGAAGTGATCCGGTCGCCGTCTGCGCGCCGTCTTCTGTGCGATTCCCTGCGGCGATGCTGGCAGGATGGCGAGGTGACCGATCTTCGTGAGTTGCTCAGAGCCGTGCCGTCTGTCACGGGCACCGCGCCGGGGTGGGATCCGGCGGACGCACCGGACGAGCCCCGAGAACTCTTCGTCGAGTGGCTGGTGAACGCCGTCGACAACGGTGCCCGCGAACCGCTCGCGGCAACTCTCAGCACAGTCGACGCGACGGGCGCTCCGGATGCCCGGGTGCTGGTGATCAAGAACGTGACGGACGACTTTCGGATCGACATCGCGACGGGTCTCGAATCGGCGAAGGGCCGCCAGCTCGTGGCCGATCCGAGATGTGCGTTGACGTTCTATTGGAGCGCCCTGGCGC
Source organism: Humibacter ginsenosidimutans (assembly GCF_007859675.1). Lineage (GTDB taxonomy): Bacteria > Actinomycetota > Actinomycetes > Actinomycetales > Microbacteriaceae > Humibacter > Humibacter ginsenosidimutans. The sequence goes on along the minus strand of NZ_CP042305.1, from coordinate 2,786,392 downwards.
GGGGCGTGCGGGTGCGAGGCGTGGCTCACGCCGGCACCGCCGCCGAGTCTGCGGCGGACTTCCTCGCACGCCATCCCGATGCGCGCGCCATTGCGGCCACGGAGCTGCAGAGTTCTCCGATGTTGGATCCGGACGCGCACGAGCGGCTCATCGAGGCGCAGCGTGCTCGCATCGCGTCGGATCCGAACCTGGTCTCCCCCACCTGGACCCTGTGGCACATCGAACCGTCGTGCGTGGAATTCTGGCAGGGCATGCCGAGTCGTGATCATCTGCGTCTGCGCTACACGCATGAGTCTTCCGGGTGGCGTCGCGAGCGGCTCTGGGCGTAAGACGATGCCGCGACGGCCGCTGTCGGCGACGATCGCGTGCGACGGCGTCGTGACGTCGATTCGGTGAAGACCCCGCTCCGTGCAGATCGCTCGCTCGTGCTCGTGAAGGACACGAGACCGTGCGCAAGGAACGTTGCGCGCGTCGATCGCCCCAAGAGGGCGAGTGGCCACATCGGATTCGCCGTGAACGCGCGCTGAGCAGACGACGCACAGGCGTGACGGTGCGACGCACGCGGCAGTGCCGGTGAGGTCGGTTCTGCGGTGACTCATCGGTGATGCGGATCCGGGCACATGTTTCACGTGAAACATCGTCGGTCGGTTCACGTCATCGGTGCCAGTTCTCAGTAGACCTCATTGCCTCAGGTGCCGAAGACGCAGGGTTCCTGGCGGGGCGGTGGGTGGGAGACCACATGTCGAGTTCGAAGCGGTGTCGGTGGACCGCTGGAAACGGTCAACAGCGGGGACGGAAAGATCATGAACACGATCGGCAACGGCGAGACGAGGACTCTTCGCTGGGAGCGGGTCAAGAGAACGGGCACGAACGTGAGAACGAGCTCGAACGAATCAGCGGGAGATCTTGGAGCGGGCGACTTCCCCAGAGACACTGCGGAACGAGGTTCGGGCGAACTTCCGATCCCGCATGTTTCACGTGAAACGTGTCGGGGTGGATGCGAGCCTGTCGAAGGAGTCAGGCGACGGTGGCCGGCTCAGTCGACCAGGTCGAGCTTGTCCCGGATCGCACGTTCCGCAAGCCCGGCATACACCGCCCCAAGGTCGAAGCCTGCCGCTTCGATGGCGATGGGAACGAGGGATGTCTCGGTGAGTCCGGGCAGAACGTTGGCTTCCAGGAACCACGGAGTTCCGCTCGGATCGACGATGAGGTCGACGCGCGAGAGGTGGCGGAGCCCGAGTGCCTCGTGCGCGGCGATCGCGACCTGCGCGACGCGGTCGGTGACGGCATCCGTCAGCCGGGCCGGCGTGTAGAAGCTCGTCTCCCCCGCGTTGTATCGCGCCTCGAAGCTGTAGACACCGTCGCGAGGAACGATTTCGACGGCGGGCAGAGCGACCGGCCCGGCTCCGGTGTCGAGCACGGTGACGGCGACCTCGATGCCCGTGACGCGACGTTCGATGAGCGCGACATCGGTGTACGTGTAGGCGTTCACCAGGGCACGCGGCAGATCCGCGATGTCGTCGACGTAGGTGACACCCTGCGCCGATCCGCCCTCCGCAGGCTTCACGACCAGCGGAGCGGTGAGGGCATCCCCCAGCGCCTCGAGAACGCTGACGGCGCCGAGCTCGCGAAATGTCTCGGTCGGCAGGGTCACGGATGCCGGGGTGTCGACCCCGGCACGACTCACGATGGTCTTGGCCACGGGTTTGAGCCACGCGAGCCGAGCGGACTCGGCGTCAGCACCCACGAACGGCACGCCCGCCGCGGTGAGCAGTGCGCGGAGCGCACCGTTCTCACCGCTCGCTCCGTGCAGCGCGGGCCAGACCACGTCGGGGTCGATCTCGCGGATGGCGGTGAGCAGCGTCGCATCCGGTTCACGGACCGTGACCCTGTGGCCGTGCGCTGCGAGGCCGTCCGCGACGCGCCGCCCTGAGCGCAGGGACACGTCGCGCTCATGCGAGATGCCGCCCGCAAGCACGAGGACGTTCAGTCGTTCGAAGTCGGTCATGCGACTCTTCTCCCGGAAAGGGCTTGTGGATCAGAAGCGTTGGGCATGCGGTTGAAACTCAGCGCAGGTCCGTCGGCGGGAACGTGGAGGTGCCCGTGCGCGCGGCATCCGGTCGAATCGAGCGCAGCTCACCTGTACCGGCGAAGGTATCGAGCAGGTCGAGCTCGCCGTTGATCACCGTGGCGAGCCGGCGCACGCCGACCCGGATGGACTCGGGTGTGGGATAGCAGAACGACAGTCGGATGTTCTGCGCTCCATCGCCGTTGGCGTAGAACGCGGTGCCCGGCGTATAGGCGACGAGTTCGGTGACCGCGCGCGGAAGCATCGCCTTCGAGTCGAGGTTCTGCGGGAGCGTGAGCCACACGTAGAACCCGCCGTTCGGGTTCGTCCAGCTGAGCTCGGGGAGGTGCTCCTCGAGTGCGTCGATCATCGCCTCTTTGCGCTCACGATAGACGCCGCGGAACGTGTCGATCTGCCCCCGCCAGTCCGCCTCGCTGAGGTACTGCGAGATGACCAGTTGCGTGAACGAGCTCGGGCTGAGCACCGCCGCCTCGTTGGCGAGGATCAGCTTCTCGCGGATGGCGTGCGGGGCCAGCGCCCAGCCGACGCGGAATCCGGGGGCGAGCGTCTTGGAAAAGGTGCCGAGGTAGACCACGCCCTCTTCATCGATCGAGCGCATGGCCGCCGGTGGCTTGCGATCGAAGTACAGCAGGCCGTATGGGTTGTCCTCGAGCACGAGGATGCCGTTCTCCCGGCAGATCTCGAGGATCTCCAGTCGACGCTCCCACGACAGGGTGACCCCTGCCGGGTTGTGGAAGGTGGGGATCGTGTACAGGAACTTGATGCGGCGTCCCACGGCGCGGGCGCTGGCGATGTGCTCGCGGAGCGCCTCGGGGATGAGACCGTGCTCGTCCATGGGAACGTGGTCGACCTCGGCCTGGTACGACTTGAAGATCACGAGCGCGGTGACATAACTCGGTCCCTCCGCGAGCACCAGGTCACCCGGGTCGAGGAACAGCTTCGCGAAGAGCTCGAGGGCGTGCTGCGAACCGGTCGTCACGATCACGTCGTCGGCGCTGGCGCTGATGCCCTCGAGCGCCATCACTTCGGTGATCTGCTCCCGCAGCCGCGGAACGCCTTGTCCCGAGCCGTATTGCAGCGCGACGGGGCCCTGCTCGTGCATCACCCGGTCCATAGCGCCGATGACGAGATCTTCAGGGAGCGCGGACACGTACGGCATACCGCCGGCGAGCGACACGACCTCTGGTCGGGAAGCGACGGCGAACAGAGCTCGGACCTCACTGGCGGCCAGGCCGGCCGTGCGCTTCGCGTATGCCGAGTACCAGGGGTCGAGGTTGTTGCCCGCACTGGGCAGGCTGCCGTTGTCAATCACGTGTCGTGTCCGTTCTGAGCGTGGGTTCCATGCTATGGGATACCGGCCCGCGAATTCGCTGGAGGCTGGGCGGGGCCGGAGCCGCGCGTGGCGGCTCGTGTGGGATGCGGTCTGGTGCGGGGGTGCGGGGTGGCTTTTCGTCGTGGGTCGGGTCTGCGGTGACTCTGATGGTGGATGAGATCGGTGTGGTTCGGTTCGTCCGGCGAGGCGATGCTCGGGGAAGCAAAACGCCCGCCCGGCGTGAGCCGGACGGGCGTGTGATGCCGCTGACCGGCCTATCGCGGCTCGCGCCGCTCATAGGCTCAGTCACGTCGGCGGTGAATGCGAGCATCCACCGCCCTCGGTTCGGTCGCCTCTACGAGATGTAGGCGGCCAGGTCAGCCTCGAGAGCGGGCTTCGGCTTGGCGCCGATGACGGTCTTGACGACCTCGCCGCCCTGGTAGACCTTCAGTGCCGGGATCGAGGTGATCTGGTACTTGTAGGCGGTCTGCGGGTTCTCGTCGACGTTGAGCTTGACGATCTCGAGCTTGTCGCCGTGCTCGGCCGCGATCTGGTCGAGGATGGGCGCGACCGCGCGACACGGACCGCACCACTCGGCCCAGAAGTCGACCAGCACGGTCTTCTCGCTGTCGAGCACGTCCTGCTGGAACGATGCGTCGGTGACGGACTTTGCGGTGGACATTGTTCTCCTTTTGTCGGATCAGAATTCGAGCCGCTCGTCGGCGACCCACGTTTCAGTTGGCCAGCGTGAGGCTCTCGTGTTCGGCCTGCTCGAGGGCGGCGAGGAAGTGCTCGGCGTCGAGCGCGGCCACCGTGCCGCTCGCGGCGGCGGTCACCGCCTGGCGGTAGGTGGGGTCGACCACATCGCCCGCTGCGAAGACGCCGGGGAGATTGGTCTTCGAGCTGCGTCCCTCGACCGCGATGGTGCCTTCTGACGTGAGGTCGAGCTGACCGTGCACCAGGTGGGTGCGCGGGTCGTTGCCGATGGCAACGAAGAGTCCGTCGAGCGCGAGTTCGCTGGTCTCTCCGGTGACCGTGTCGCGCAGGGTGACGCCGCTGACGGCATCCTCTCCGTTGATGGCGACGACCTCGCTGTTCCAGACGAACTCGATCTTGTCGTTCTCGAACGCGCGGTTCTGCATGATCTTGGATGCGCGCAGCTGGTCGCGACGGTGGATGAGATACACCCTCGAGGCGAAGCGCGTGAGGAACGTGGCCTCCTCGACGGCCGAGTCGCCGCCGCCGACGACCGCGATCGTCTTCTCGCGGAAGAAGAAGCCGTCGCACGTCGCGCACCACGACAGACCGTGGCCCGAGAGATGCTCCTCCTCGGAAAGGCCGAGCTTGCGGTAGGCGGATCCGGTGGCGAAGATGACCGTCTTCGCCTCGTAGGTCTCGCCGCTGCCGACCTGCACGGTCTTGATCTCGCCGGTGAGGTCGAGCGAGGTGACGTCGTCGTACAGCACTTCGGTGCCGAACTTCTCGGCCTGAACCTGCAGCTTGGCCATCAGGTCGGGGCCCATGACACCGTCGGGGAAGCCAGGGAAGTTCTCCACCTCTGTGGTGTTCATCAACTCACCGCCGGCCTCGACAGAGCTCGCGATCAGAAGCGGTTCGAGGTTCGCACGCGCCGCATAGATGGCCGCCGTGTAACCGGCGGGGCCGGAACCGATGATGATGATCTGCCGCACGTGCTCTCCTTGGTCTCAGGCATCTTTCGCCGTGATCGACTGGGAAGACGCCTCGTGAGCGTGCGCCGTCGAACCGGCACACTCACTGTCGTGTGCAACACAGTGTAGGCGGATGCTATTCCGGACCCCGAGAGCGGCCGGAACGCCCAGGGATGCGGCCTTGCACCATCGCCCAGGCTGCGCCGAACTCTTGAGTTCGCAGCACCCGGAGCATCCCCGCATACACGGCGAGCATGACTACGCCGATCACCGCGATGGAGACGATGGCGGTGAGCTTGCCCTGCACCGCGAACCCGTCCGAATAGCCACCGAGCAGCCACACGACGAGCAGACCGGCGCCGCCCGCGACGACCGCGGAGGCGAGGAAGCGCCAGAGGCCGCCCAGGATGCGGCGCCCATCCAGTCGGCGAAGCTTGCGCCGCAGCAGGAACGCGGCCACCACCGCCTGCACGGTCCCTGCGCCCGAAACGACGAGAGCGATGCCCATCGCCCGGTACTCGGGCACGATCAGCAGGCACAGGAGCACGCCGGCGATCGCGATCGCGATCTGAACGAGCGTGAACATGAACGGCGTGCGGGTGTCGCCGAGCGCGTAGAACGCGCGTTGAATGACGAAAAGGATGCAGAACGGCACCAGTCCGACGGCGTACCCGATCAGCACGTTGCCCAGCTGCACGTACGACGCGGTCGTGAAGACCACGGAGATGGGATAGGCGGCGACGATGATCGCCACAGAGAAAAAGCAGATCAGAAGCGAAATCGTACGGGTAGCTGTTGAGAAATCCGAACGGAAGGACGCGTGGTCTGCCGCTCGCGCGTGCTCCGCCATGCGCGTGTAGTAGGCGGTGACGATCGAGACCGCCACGATCGAATGCGGAAGCATGAAGATGAGCCATGCGGTGGCCATGGCCGTCACGGATGCGACGTTGAGGGTGGCGACGGTGTTCGCCACATTCGTCTCGATGAGGCCGGCCACCTGCGTGCCGATGAGCATGGCGAATGTCCATCCGGCGGCCTTACCGGCCGAGCCGAGGTCGACGCCCCGCCAGTGGAAGTCGAAGCGGAACGTCAAACCGACGCGACGCCAGAAGAAGAACAACACCAGGGCCTGAACCGCGATGCCCAGCGTCGCCCCACCGCCCAGCACGGCGATCATGCCCGGCGTCCAGGCATCGATCGGGCGGTGACTGCCGGGGTCGCCGCCGAAGGCGACGATGAACACGATCAGCATGACGATGCTGACCACATTGTTCAGCGCAGGGGCCCACGTGAACGGTCCGAACGACTTGCGCGCGTTGAGCACTTCGCCGAGCAGTGTGTAGAGGCCCAGGAAGAAGATCTGCGGCAACGACCAGTACGCGAACGCCGTGACCAGCTGTGCGAATGCGCCGCGCGCACCGAACAACACGGCCAGCCACGGTGAGAGCAGCGTGGCGACCGTGGCAACGGCGAAGAAGATGAGGATGCCCAGCGTCACCAGCTTGTTGATGTACGCCTTGCCGCCGTCCGCGTGCACGGACGCTCGCACGATCTGCGGAACCAGGATGGCGCTCAGGATGCCCTGCGCGATGATCGCGTAGATACTGTTCGGCACCTGGGTGGCCGTCGAATAGGCGTTGGCGCCGTCCGCGATCGCGCCGATCGCCTGCAGCAGCACCCACGTGCGCACGAAGCCGAGCACACGGGACACCATGGTGCCCGACGCGAGCATGGCGCTCGCGCGGCCCACGCTAGCCACGCGCATCCTCGTCGGGGCCGCGCGGTGACGCATCGGTGGAGGTGTCGGCTGGGGCTGCGGAGTCGTCATCGGGTGTCGATGCTACTGGGGGTGCGTCGTCGAGACCGGATTCGGCGTCTGTGTCGACCTCGGTCGCACTCGCGCCGTCGTCACCGGCGTCGGGCGCATCGCCGCCGCCCGCCTCCGCAGCGCGCTGTCCCCTTGCTCGGATGCGGCGCACGATGCTCCTGGTGAGACCGAAGCCGAAGAACAGCACGACCGCGATGCCGAGGATGAGCGCGCCGAGCCCCTCCCAATCGGCGTGCACGTCGATGGCCGCGGTCGTGCCCGACCCGATGGGCACGCCGGTGGGGCTGTACAGCTGCATGCCCAGATGCACGCTGCCGTTGCCGAGCTTGGCTTTGACGGGAACGAGCACCTTGGCGCTGGCACCTGCGGGGATGGTCTTCGAGGTGTCGGAGTCGACCTCGAGCCGGCCGTTCGACGGGGTCGCCCGCAGAACGACGTTGACCGGAAGGTCGTACTTGTTGTTCACCGTGACGGGGATGAGGCTCTGCGTGCTGGCCACGGTGATCTTGCCCGTCGGCAGGATCTGCACGGAGTTCATGGTGCGTTTGGACTGTGTGGTGAAGGTGGAGACCGCCGTCGCCCAGTCGTTGTCGGGCGCGCGCCAGCCCACCGAGAGGAGCGACATCAGACGGTTGCGGGTGTCGCCGGTGAGCACGGTGGGATCCGCGAGCACCGTTGCGAAGGAGTCGAGGCCGTCGGCGTCGTCGATCAGCTGCTGCACCGCGGCGGTGCGCGAAGCATCCTGGGCCTTGTCGGTGAGCTTGAGGCCCGACGTGATCGGGGCGGTGAGCGCGCCGCGCAGCGAGGATGCCGTCACCCACGGCAGGTCGAGCACCGAGCCCAGGCCGCGGCTGGCCGTGTTGGAGTTCGTGGGCCAATCACGATCGAGACCGGCGAGCACGATGGTCTGCCCGTTCGACTGGGTGCTGATCTCCGCGAGCTGGGCCGAGGCGGATGCCAGGGCCGCGCCCTCCTCGTCGGTTCCGACCGCCGAGACCACGGCGCGCAACGCCGTGCTGACACCCTGATCGGTGACGAGCGCCGTGCCGCCCTTGACCGACATCGGCGCGTTCGGCGTCGCGGACAGGGAGGCCTGATTGGTGTTGGAACCGGTGACGATGGTCGACGGATAGCCGTTGCGTGCCAGCGCCTCGATGTCGGTCTCGCGCAGGCTGTCGTCGGCGGGCCAGGCGATGCCGTGGAACGTGTACGGCCAGGAGAGCAGCTCCGCCGTCGTTGGCACGTTGGTGGCCGGCTGCGTCGGCGTGGGCGTCGGCGTCGCGAAGGGGTCGGACGGCTGAGTGGGCGTCGGCTGAGGCGTCTCCCCCACCTGGAGCGGAGCGGGGAAGTTCTTCGCATCGAGGGCGTACGTGAACGACGTCGGGGACAGCAGTGTCTCGATGCCCGCCTGGAGCTGGCTCGAGGCATCCGCATCGCCGTACTGCAGCGGGAACGAGTCGTTGGAGAGATGGTCGAGCTCGTCGAGCCATGCGCGGGCGCTCTCAGGTGCCGAGGTGCCCAGCACGCGGATCGACGCGATGATCATGGGGTCGATCGCCACGGCGATCGAAGGGTGGTCCTGGGCCAGCTGAAGCTGCCTGGTCAGCAGTCCGTCGGTGGCCGTGTAGGTGGCGAGATCGTCGGAGGCGATGAGCCCGCTCGCCGTCGCAGGCACCGTGATCGGCATGGCGATGGCGAGGCCGACCTGGTTCTGCGTCGTGGATGCGGAGTAGGTGAGCGTCGAGTAACCGTCGCCGACGGTTCCGTTCGCGTCCGTCACCGTCGTCTTCAGACCGTAGACGGCGGTATCGCCGGTCAGACCCACCGTTTTCGCGGGGATGGTGACCGTGGCGGCGCGGGCTGTCGCCCCCGCGTTGACGCCCTGGGTGGGTGCGGTGGCGATGACCCGGGTGGCCGGCTTGTCGTCGACGTCTTTGCCCCAGGCATCCAGTGCCGCCCTGGTGCCGAGCGGGCTCTCGGTGATGGCGACGGTCGCCGTGCCGGAGCCGACGAAAGCCTGAGCGGAGTTGGTGATGCTGATCGTGACGGTCACGGAGGCGCCGGCCGACTCGACTCCCGCGTTGTTGGCGTAGAGCGACACGGTGTGCGTCTGCGCGTCGGAGTCGAGCGCCGTGGCAGCCTGAGCCGGCGCCGGAACGAGCGCGCCGAACAGCAGTGCGGCGCACGCCGCGACGAGCGTGCCCCGGCCGATTCCCCGGAGTCTGCGGTTCAGCCGCATGCGGCAGCGCAGGGGTCGACGGGGAGCATGACCGCAATTGTACGGGGAGCGAGGTCGTGGAATCCCTGGATCGGGGCGTGCGTGCTGAGGGCTCACACGCATCCGTTATCGACGTGGCGATCGGTAAACTGGTGCGCATTATGCAGAGCGTCGCCGAGTCTCTCGCGCGCCTGCGCGACATGGCCGAGTCCCCCGTCGTCTCGCGACTCGCCGCGGCGTTCGCCGATGCGGGCCACGAGCTCGCACTGGTCGGCGGCCCCGTTCGCGATGCCCTTCTGGGGCGCGAGGTGCACGACCTCGACTTCACGACCGACGCCCTGCCGGATCGCACGATCGAGATCGTCAAGCCGCTGGCGGACGCCTGGTGGGACATCGGCCGCCAGTTCGGCACCATCGGTGCGCGACTCGGTGCCGAGACCGTCGAGATCACCACGTACCGCGCCGACAGCTACGACGGCGCCACTCGCAAGCCGGAAGTGCAGTTCGGGGACACTCTGGAGGGCGACCTCATTCGCCGTGACTTCACGGTGAACGCGCTCGCACTACGGGTTCCGCAGATCGTGCTCGTCGACCCGGCGAAGGGCGTCGACGACCTGCTCGCACGGGTGCTGCGCACCCCGATCTCCCCCGAGGTGTCGTTCGGAGATGACCCGTTGCGCATGCTTCGCGCCGCGCGCTTCGCCTCCCAGCTCGGGTTCGCGGTGAGCGACGACACCGTCGCCGCCATGCGGGAGATGGCGGATCGCATCGAGATCGTGAGTGCTGAGCGCATTCGCGACGAGCTGGTGAAGCTGCTCTCGTGCGACGATCCTGCTCCGGGACTCGAGCTGCTGGTGGAGACCGGGCTGGCCGATCGCTTTCTGCCCGAGCTGCCCGCTCTGCGGCTCGAGATCGACGAGCACCACCATCACAAGGACGTCTACCGGCACACGCTCACCGTCGTGGAGCAGGCGATCGGATACGAGCAGGAACGGCACCCGGGCGAGGCGCCCGACGTGGTGCTGCGGCTCGCCGCCCTGTTGCACGACATCGGCAAACCGGCGACCAGGCGCCTGGAGGCCGGCGGAGTCGTGAGCTTCCATCACCACGATGTGGTCGGCGCCAAGCTCGCGCGCAAGCGGCTGAAGGCTCTGCGCTTCTCCGGCGACGTGGTGGATGCCGTGAGCCGCCTCATCGAGCTGCACCTGCGGTTCTTCGGCTACTCCGACGGAGCGTGGACCGACTCCGCCGTGCGCCGCTATGTGCGCGATGCCGGCGATCAGCTCGAACGGCTGCACGAACTCACTCGCGCCGATGTGACCACCCGCAACCGCCGCAAGGCCGACCGGCTGGGCTTCGCCTACGACGACCTCGAGGCGCGCATCGCGCAGCTCAAGGAGCAGGAGGAGCTGGATGCCGTGCGGCCCGACCTCGACGGAACGGCCGTGATGCGCATCCTGGGTCTGCGGCCCGGCCCCGAGGTGGGCCGCGCGATGAAGTTCCTGCTCGACCTGCGGCTCGACGAGGGTCCGCTGGCCGCCGACGAGGTCGAGGACCGACTGCGCGCGTGGTGGGCCGGGCAGTAACCGGCACTGTCGGTTACACGTCGCGCGCTACGTGCTGCGTTCGGCGTGCCGAGAATCGGAGTTGTGCGGGACACGCCGGTCAGGCGCGGCGACACGCCGGCTGAACGCGCGGAACTCCGATTTTCAGCACGCGTGTGAGGTGAGTGTCACGGCACGAGGCGCACGCCGACCGCGGTGCGGATCGGCTCGCGCTGACCGCCGGAGTGCACGACGTCACCGCCGTCGACGGTGAGCTGCGTGGCGTGCGCGCGGAGGGCATCCTTCACGGCGCCGAGTCGGTCTGACGAGTCGACGACGAACGCGCCGGCGGCGTCGGGCTCCACCAGCTCGACGAACGGCACCCCTGCTGTGCGGCTCGCGGCCAGAGCAGCGGCGCGGATGAAGCGGTGGTCGGGGTGCCCGTAGCCGCCCTGGTCGTCATAGCTGATCACGAGGTCGGGCGCGACGTGCTGCACGTAGGCGAGCACGTCGGCGGCCACCTCAGCCTCTGGTGCGCGGGTGAGGGCATCCACCGGGGCGTCGTCGACGGGGCCGGCGACGGTGGGGGTGATCCAGCGCATGCCGGAGTCGAGGTAGCGGCGCGGCGGCAGATCCTCGGCGCGCGCGGGCGGTTCGCCGAGGTAGCGGGCATCCGTGATGCCGAGCGCCCGCGCCGCGCGGGCGAGCTCATCGATGCGGATGCCGGTGAGCGCCGCCCTGTCACCGCCTGCCCGGTCGCGCAGCGCCGGCACCACCTCGCCGCGTTCTCCACGCGTCGCGGTGAGGAGGTGGACGCGCACTCCGCGCTCGACCAGCCAGAGGATCAGGCCGCCGGATGACAGCGTCTCGTCGTCGGGGTGCGCATGCACGAACAACACGGTGTGCGCGCCGGCGAACGGGTTCACGCCCAGTCCCGCCAGCGCTCGTTCGTCGAGGCGATGAGCCGCTGATAGACCTGCACGGTCTCGTGCGCCGTGCGGTCCCAGGTGCGCTGACGCGCGAAGCGCACCCCTGCCGTCGAGAGCGACTCCCAGAGCGCCTCGTCACCGAGCAGCATCGTGAGGCGGTCGGCCCACTCCTGCGGATCGCGTGTCGTGAGCAAGGCGGCGGCACGTTCGCTCACCGCTTCGCGCAGACCACCGGATGCTGCGGCGAGCACGGGCACGCCGCTCGCCTCCGCCTCCAGCGCGACGAGGCCATAGGTCTCGGAGTGCGACGGCACGAGCGCCGCGGAGGCGTGCGCGAACAGTGCCGCCAGATCCTCGCGCGACAGCGGCCCGGCGAACTGCACCCTGTCGGTCACGCCGAGCTCGGCGGCGAGTGCATGCAGCTCGTCGACATGGGACTCGTATCCGTCGGTGGGTCCGCCGGCGATCACGAGGTCGGGACGCGCAGCGGCCGGCATGGCCGCGATCGTGCGGATCGCCAGATCGAGCCCCTTCAACGGCTCGATGCGGGCGGCGGTGACCACGTAGGGGCGAGGCTCGAGCCGTCGCGCGGCACGGTGGAAGAGCGTCGAGTCCACGCCAGGCAGCACGACGTGCACCCGTGCGGGGTCGGCGTGCAGCCGCTCGACGATGGTGCGCTCCTCCGCGTGGCTCACGGCCACGATCGCGTCGGATGTCTGCGCGAGCCATTCCTCGCCTGCCAGCCTTCCCGCCGACTCCGGCCGCTCCCCCTCGCTCAGTGCTGTCGAGGGATGGGCGGCGATGCTGTGGAAGCTCTGCACGTGAGACACGTGACGATCGCGGGCGAACGGAAGGCCGGCCATGCCGGCCAGCCAGTGGTGCGAGTGCACGATGTCGATGTCGCCGACGGCATCCAGCCCGGTGCGGAACGCCTCGACGAACGCCTCCTGCTCGCTCTTCGGCCGCAGGGTCGCCGGTCCGGCGTCGACGAGTCGCAGCACCACGCCGGAGGGTCGGCGGCTCACGGCCGGCAGATCGGGCGTGAACCTGCGCGTGATGACCTCGACGTGGTGCCCCTCGGATGCCATGCGCTCGGCCGTCGCGCGCACCAGCACGTTCATCCCGCCGACATCGCCCGAGCCAGGGGCGGAGAACGGCGAGGTGTGCAGCGCCACGACGGCGATGCTCAGAGTGGTGCGGGACATGGGGCAAGCCTACGGATGTGGTGCCGTGAGCGAGTTCGGCGTCAGCGGAGCGAATTGGCTGATCCGAGCGGGGTCCGGTACTATTTACAGGTTGTCCGCTCGCCGTGGCATCCGCTTCTGAGCGGCGGACGACGATGCACAACCCTCCTGCTGCAGAAAGTCTGCAGCCGTTCTAGTCCAGAGGAGGTGGGTTAGTCATGCATCAGTACGAGTTGATGGTCATCCTCGATCCGGAGATCGATGAGCGCACCGTTGCTCCCAGCCTTGACAAGTTCCTCAACGTCATTCGCAATGACGGCGGAACCATCGACAAGGTCGACATCTGGGGCAAGCGCCGCCTGGCGTACGAGATCAACAAGAAGAGCGAGGGCATCTACGCCGTCGTCGACTTCACCGCGGAGTCGGCTTCGACGCAGGAGCTCGATCGCCAGCTGAACCTTTCCGAGGCCGTCATGCGCACCAAGGTGCTGCGTGCCGAGGAAGCCATCGCCCAGGTCGCCGCGGCTGCGAAGCGCGCGGACGAGAAGGCGGCCCGCAAGGCCGACAAGGCGAGCGCCTAGTCCCATGGCAGGCGAGACCATCATCACCGTGGTGGGCAACCTCACCGCCGACCCGGAGCTGCGCTACACGCAGAACGGGCTGGCCGTTGCCAACTTCACCATCGCATCCACTCCTCGCACCTTCGACCGTGCGAGCAACGAGTGGAAAGATGGCGAGGCTCTGTTCCTGCGTGCGAGCGTTTGGCGCGATTTCGCCGAGCACGTGGCCGGATCACTGACCAAGGGCTCAAGGGTCATCGCTTCAGGGCGGCTCAAGCAGCGCTCGTACGAGACGAAGGAAGGCGAGAAGCGCACCACGATCGAGCTCGAGATCGATGAGATCGGGCCGTCGCTGCGCTACGCCACCGCGTCTGTCACGCGCGCTCAGTCGTCGGGAGGCGGCCGCGTCGGCGGCGCGCCGAGCGACGACCAGTGGGCACCGTCCACCGGGTCCTCCTCGAACAGCGCCGACGTGTGGAACGCGCCGGGCAGCTACAACGACGAGACCCCGTTCTAAACACAATCTCTGTCGGTTTCGAGACGGGCCCGCGGCCCTTCTCAACCGGCGAACATCACTAAGGAAAAACCATGGCTGGAAAGTCGAGCGGCGACCGCCGCAAGCCGATCCGCAAGGGCAAGGACGGGAAGAACGCCGCTCCGGCGAAGACCGTTCACGTTGGTGTCATCGACTACAAGGATGTCGCCACCCTGCGCAAGTTCGTTTCCGAGCGCGGCAAGATCCGCGCCCGCCGCATCACCGGTGTCTCCGTGCAGGAGCAGCGTCTCATCGCGAAGGCCGTCAAGAACGCCCGCGAGATGGCTCTGCTGCCGTACGCCGGCTCGGGCCGTTAGGAGTCACCCCATGTCGAAACTCATTCTGACTCACGAGGTCTCCGGCCTCGGTTCGGCCGGTGACGTCGTCGAGGTGAAGAACGGCTACGCCCGCAACTACCTCATTCCGCAGGGCTTCGCGATCGCGTGGACTCGTGGAGGCGAGAAGCAGGTCGAGCAGATCAAGTCCGCTCGTGCCGCGCGCGAGCACGCCACCATCGAAGAGGCGCAGGACCTCAAGCTGAAGCTCGAGGCCAACAAGGTCAAGCTGGCCGTCAAGGCCGGCGCAGAGGGCCGCCTGTTCGGTTCGGTCAAGACGGCCGACATCGCCGCAGCGGTCGAGGCCGCGGGCATCGGCGCCGTCGACAAGCGCAAGATCGAGATCGCTTCGCCGATCAAGTCGGTTGGCACGCACGAGGCGACCATCAAGCTGCGCGACGACATCAACGCCACGATCACCCTTCAGGTGGTCGCCGCGAAGTAGTCGCTGCACCATACGACAACGGGCCGCATCCCCTTGGGGTGCGGCCCGTTTCGTTCGTCGTGCGTGTCGTGCGCGGCGCCCGCGCTCCAAGTAGTGCCCGTTCCGGACGTGTGCGTCGCCCCACCGGACGCACACGTCCGGAACGGCGACTGGTTCGGGGCGTGGTGCGCCGCGGCCGGGAGGGGGCTCAGAAGATCCAGTTCGCGCCGGCGGCGATCGGCCACCTCCAGGCGGCGGAGGCCGTCGGCAGGATGCCCGGCGTGCGCACCTCGACGAGTCCCGCCTGCGCGAGCGAAGCGAGTGAGATCGAGCCGAGGTGTGCGGTGGAGAGCTCGCGGATGTCGAGCGCGAGGTCGGGCGCGGCATCCGTGCGTTCCACGACGGCGTGGTCCCAGGCCGCGGCGCGCACCCGCCAGGTCGCGGCGTTGGACGGGATGATGGCATCCGTCACCTCGAGCACCACGTCGACGTCGGTGGCATAGCGGCGCTGTGCGAGCGCAGCGGGAAGGTCGACGATGCGGAGCCAGGTGTTGTCCTGATAGTCGGGCTGGGCGCCGCGCAGATCGGCGAGGAGGGTGACGATCGGATCGTCGACCGGCAGAGTCTCCACCCGCACCGTCGACGTCAGGTCGAGGTCGAGCAGCACCGACCAGAGGCGATGGGCCGCTGCCGGCGTCAGGGCGACGGCCTCGCGCACCGAGACGGTGCCGTCGGAGCCGCCGCGCGTCCACTTGAGCTCGCGACGGAACGTGGCGTACGCCAACGGGGTGCCCGCGGCGTCGCGCACGATCACGACGCGCCTGTTCTCCTTGCCCGCGCGGAGGTCTTTCGGGTCGGCGTCCCACCAGCCCCGCAGCCCAGGGGTCTCCCGGGTCGCCCAGCCGGGACGGCCGAGGCCATCGGGCACGCGCGCGTAGCCGCTGTGGATGCCCGCGCACAGGTCGCCGTGCGCCGCGGCATCCCACTCCTCCACCGTCACCTCGAGGTCGGCGGACCCTGCCACGGGCCGGAGCGCGGCGCCGCGCGGGATGCTCAGACTCAGCTGAGGCGCCGCCATGCCGTAGCCGAAGCGGCCGTAGATGGCGGTCTCGGCGGCCATGAGTCCGGAGATCGCCTCGCCGTGAGCGGCGAGGTCGGCGAAGTGGTGCTCGATCATGGCGCGCAGGATGCCCCGACGCCGGTGCCCGGGGTGCACCCCCACCCAGGTGAGCCAGCCGCACGGCACCTCGGCGCCGGGCACGGGGTAGGCACGCAGCGGGTAGGCGGCGTGGAATCCGGCCAGCTCCCCCGGCTCCTCGACGTCACGCTCGACGCCGTAGGAACGCTCCCACGGCAGACCGAGCGGAAGCTCGAGCTGGGTCTCGAGCGGGATGCCGCTGGCGAAGGCCCACAGGTCGAGGCGGAGCACGTCGGCGACGCGGGTCTCCGGCACGGTGACGAGGCGATACTGCGCGGGAACAGGCATCCCTCTACTCTTCACGAGCCGAGCGCGGGCGTCCAGCCGCGTGCTCCAGCGGCCACCCACGGGACACCGCACGGCAACCTTGACGCGGGGCGCAATCGCTTAACACCGGCCTGCTGATTAAAGCAACCTTTGTCCACACCTCGGGAGTGTCGACTGTGTGCGATGCCACAGGCGCAAGAGGAGTTTTTACACACAGGGTCGGGAAAACTATTTTGCTGGTCAAAAGCACTTTCCGGGTGAGAACTTCTTGGTTATCCCCAGATCTGCTCACACCTTCTTCACACAGCCCTCGGCGTTTCGCCCAGATTCTCCACACAGTTATCCACAGGCCGAGTTGTGGTGTGGAATGCGGCTCCCTAGGGTGATTGCGCGTCGTCGAACGGCGTGTGATGTCGGGGGTTCGTGAGACCGTGGCGGCATCGTAGAAGGGCCGGGGCGAGGTATCCCGGAGGCGCCGCGGTGGGGGCGGTGCCGCAGCACGGAAAAACGCACGACCGGCTCATGCCGGCAGGGGGATGACAGGAGGACTGGGTGTCGATCGCACACCTCGGTCTCGCCGATGGCGGGCCCGAACCCGAACGCCGATCGACGGAGCGCACTCCTCCGCATGACCTGTTGGCCGAGCAGAGCGCCCTCGGCGGCATGCTGCTGAGCAAGGATGCTGTCGCCGACGTCGTCGAGACCGTGCGCGGTGGCGACTTCTACATACCGAAGCACGAGGTGATCTTCGAGGCGATCCTCTCGCTGTACTCGCGCGGTGAGCCGACCGACGTGATCGCCGTCACCGACGAGCTGACCAAGACCGGAGAGCTCAGCCGCGCGGGCGGCCCCGAGTATCTCCACACCCTGACCAGCCTCGTGCCGACCGCGGCGAACGCCGGATACTACGGCGAGATCGTCGCCGAGCGCGCGCTGCTGCGTCGCCTGGTCGAGGCAGGCACGCGCATCACTCAGATGGGCTACAACGGCGAGGGCGAGGTGCTCGACCTGGTCAACGAGGCCCAGGCCGAGATCTACTCCGTCACCGGCACGCAAGAGGCCGAGGACTACATCCCGCTGACGGACGCCGTCACCGCAGCCATCGACGAGATCGAAGCGGCGAAGCACAAAGACGGCAGCATGACCGGCGTTCCCACCGGGTTCGCCGACCTGGACGAGCTGACCAACGGTCTGCACCCGGGACAGATGGTCATCGTGGCCGCGCGTCCCGCCCTCGGCAAGTCGACCCTCGCGCTCGACTTCGCCAGGGCCGCAGCGATCAAGAACGACATGCCGACCATCTTCTTCTCACTCGAGATGGGGCGCAGCGAGATCGCGATGCGTCTGTTGTCGGCCGAGGCGTCCGTTCCCCTGCAGAACATGCGCAAGGGCACGGTCGACCAGCGCGACTGGACGACGATCGCGTCGACGCGTGGACGCATCAATGACGCACCCCTGTACATCGACGACAGCCCGAACATGACGCTGGTCGAGATTCGCGCGAAGTGCCGCCGGCTCAAGCAGCGCGTGGGCCTGAAGATGGTCGTCATCGACTACCTGCAGCTGATGACGAGCGGCAAGCGCGTCGAGAGCCGTCAGCAAGAGGTGAGCGAGTTCTCTCGTGCCCTCAAACTGCTCGCGAAGGAGCTGCAGGTGCCGGTCGTGGCGCTGTCCCAGCTCAACCGTGGTCCTGAGCAGCGATCCGACAAGCTGCCGGCCCTTTCGGACCTGCGTGAATCGGGCTCGATCGAGCAGGATGCCGACGTGGTGATTCTGCTGCACCGCGAGAGCGCCTACGAGAAGGACAACCCCCGAGCCGGCGAGGCCGACCTCATCGTGGCGAAGCACAGGAACGGGCCCACGCGGACGGTGACGGTCGCGTTCCAGGGGCACTTTTCGCGGTTCGCGGACATGGCGGCGGTGTAGGGGCCGGTTGTAGGTTCCAGGACAACTTGTCATTTTCCAATCTAGTTGTCATCGAAATGTCGCTGGGAGACATTTAGCGTGGAATTGTAGGGATTCTTGTAAGGCGTCCATTTCGCGGCTGAAGTGACCAGACGGTGTCCATTTGGACATCTCTCTGGACCAAGGCGGAGGGTAGGAGGTTCTCGGAGCCCTGCCCGGGCGCAGATGTCGGAATCGCGGGATCTTGCGGAGAACACGATGCCTTTCGTCTACTTTGCGGTTCTGAAAAGTAGACCGGTGGCGGGCGAGGGGTTAGGGCGCCTCTACCGGGTGTCGTCACTTCGTGGAGATCGTGGCTGATGGAGCTACAGGTGCTGACATTGTCACCATTTGGGTAGGCGCAGGATCCGCTTCTATCCGTTGCGCTCAACGGCGCGGACGGCGGGATCTCCTAGCTGTTGTGAGTCGAGTGTGTCAGGACGCCGCACTCGATGATGGTGGTCGCGGCCGCGACCAGCGATTCTGGGCTGACCGTGTCCGGGCGCATGGCATCGGTACGCAGTGCGACCGACAACATCCCGTTCAGCATTCCCCAGAGGGCGGTCGCCGCGGATTCGGGGTGCAGACCGGTGTTGAACTCGCCCGTGTCAATACCTTCGCGGAGCAGCTCGGTCAAGCGCCGATGCTCTTCCGTGGCGAGGGTCGCAATCTTCTCGATGGCTTCAGGGTCCTCGGGCGGATTGACGAAAACCTTGAATGCTTGCGGTCGGTCGAATGCTAGGCGGATGTAGGTCTCACCGACTCGGAGTAGCCGCTCGACTACTGTCCCGTTGTCGTCGTACGCGGTCTGCATGAATTCACGGGTCTGTTCAAGGGCTCGCTCGGCCACCGCCAGCAGCAGCGCCTGCTGCCCACCGATCCGGTTGTAGACCGTTTGTAGCGATACGTCGGCTCGCTGGGCGACCGCTTCCGCAGTCACGGACTGGACTCCGCCTTCGAGCAGCAGGGTTTCTGCTACCTCGACCAAGCGGGCGCGCATCTGGCTGACGCGGCGCTGTGTTCGTGTGGATCGTCCGGTGGCCTGCGACTCTGTCTGCACGCTCATGCCTTGATTATATCTGACTCTAATATTAGAGTCATACCCAACAATGGATATAGATCAATTTTTGGAAGAGTCCGGCATGGTCGCACGCACCACGATCCAGTTCCCCTCCCATGGCGAACTCTGCACAGGGTGGCTGTATCTCCCCGAGTCCTCTGCGCCCGCACCGGTGATCGTGATGGGTCACGGGCTGGGCAGTGTGCGCACCATGCGCTTGGATGCGTACGCCGAACGGTTCGCCGCCGCCGGATATGCCTGCGTGGTGTTCGACTACCGCCACTTCGGTGACAGCGAGGGCCAGCCCCGCCAATTGATCGACATCACCAAACAACGCCAAGATTTTTTCCGCCGCACTGGCCTACGCCCGCACGCTGACGTCCGTCGATGGCAACCGCATCATCGTGTGGGGCACATCATTTGGAGGCGGGCACGCGATCGCCACCGCCGCCGACGACGGCCACGTCAGCGCCGTGATCGCTCAGTGCCCGTTCACCAGTGGTCTGGCTTCTGGCCTGGCGATCCCGGCCTGGACCTCGACCCGGCTGATGGTGCTGGCCATCATCGACCAGATCCGCGGGGCCGTGGGCGCTGCGCCGCTGCTGGTTCCCACCGCCGGTGCTCCCGGCACGGTCGCGCTGATGACCGCCCCGGACGCCGAGGCCGGCTTCCTGAATCAGGTACCCGCTGACGGTGCCGGTGGCTTCGACAACAGGGCGGCCGCCCGGATCTCGCTGCACCTGGTGCGCGACTTCCCGGGCCGCCGCGCGGCCGAGATCACCGCGCCGATCCTGTTCGCGGTCTGCGAGACCGACTCGGTTGCGCCGGCCGGCCCCACTCTCAAATATGCGGGCACCGCCCCGGCGGGCGAGATCAAGCTCTACCCCGAGGGCCATTTCGATATCTACGTTGGGGAACCGTTCGAGCGCGTTATCGCCGACCAACTCGACTTCCTGACCCGCAACGTCCCCGTCGACGAGCCGTGAGCTTCAAACCGGACAACCCCAACCAGCCACAGCCATTACTGCCACGGAGGCTTCCATGAGAGTGCTGATGCCATTGCCTGACAACGATTTTGACGTCACCGAAGTCGCCGTACCGTGGCGCCTGATCACCGACGCCGGGCATCAGGTCGTGTTCGCCACCGAGCACGCGGGCGTAGTGCCACACGCTGACCCGCGCCTGCTCAGCGGGGTGCTGTTCGGACAGCTCGGCGCTGAACCCGAACCGAAAAAGTTCTATCAGGAACTGGCCGACTCCCCCGAATTCCACGCCACGCAGTCCTGGTCACAGGTGGATGTGACGGAGTTCGACGGATTGATCCTTCCAGGTGGCCACGCGCCGGGCATGCGGCAGTACCTGGGCTCGGCATCCTTGCAACGGCAAGTCGCGCGGTTTTGGAGTCTGGACCGACTAGTCGGCGCTATCTGCCATGGGGTGCTCGTCCTTGCCCGAACCCACGACCCGGACACCAACGCCAGCGTGATAGCAGACCGCAACACCACTTGCTTGCCCAAATACATGGAACGTGGTGGGTATTTCGTCACCGCGTGGCGGCTCGGCCGCTACTACCGCACCTACCCGGCCTATGTAGAAGACGAGGTCCGCGCAGCGCTGATCGACCCACGAGCGCAATTCCACCGAGGCCCGCGCGAGTTCGCCCGCCGGGGAACCGCCACCGATCACAGCCACGCCTTCACCGTCATTGACGGCAATTACCTTTCCGCTCGCTGGCCCGGCGATGCATACCTGTTCGCCGACCGCTACCTGGAACTGCTCAAGTCATAGCCACCGACGACGAGCGTGACGCACCCGCCGTCACGCTGACTAGCGCAACCTGATGGAGCGGGCGCACGACCTCGATTGCCGCCATTCAATGGACATCTCCGAGGGATTCCTACACCTGTGTAGGAATCCGCCATTTCCCGTGGAATCTCGAGTCCGAAACCACTGCCAAGTACCGTGAAATCTCCGGCGTTCTCCGCCACCTCGAGGGGGAACCTACAGCTGTTTGTAGATTCTGAGCCAGCGCGGCGAATTCTCAACAACGTGACAGCGAGATGGTAAGACCGCCAAATGCGTGAGGCTCCACCGCTGAACGTACGCGCTCGGTTGAGCAACTCGGTTCGACGATGTCGTTCGGGTGAGCCTCGTCGGGACGGCTCTGAGGAGGGCGTGGTCGTTCTCGGGAAAGGTTCCATCTCGTGCAGAGGGGCGCCCGTTCGCCCGGGCAGCTCCTCAATCTGAGGGTCGGCGTATCCATCCCGAAGCCCGGCTGCGGCCACTCGTGTCGAAACACGCCATCCAAGGCGAAACCCTGGTGATCACAGTCATCCCGGCACGAACCCTACAGACGAGGTGTGTCCACGTGGGCATATTGCGCCATGATTCAGGTCGTGACGGTCATCGACACCAGCTTCGACGTGCGGCAGGACGCAGGATCCGGCGACCCGGACACCACCAGCCCGACGCTACGCGAGTATCACCGACTGCTGTGGAGCAAGCCCCTGCCCAGCGGGAAGGTATTCACCCTCGACACGTCGCGTCGGCGCCGCTACCTGTATCACCGGTCCGATGTCGGTGAATTCTTTCTGGCCAGCGACACCGTCGTCCCGACCTGGCGCACCTGGCTGAAGATGTCGAAGATCGTCGCAGACATCCCCGAGACGGTTCTCGATGAGTTTCAGCTTGCGAACCACACGATCGGTGGGATGATGATTTTTCCTGGCGATCGACGGCCCGGGGTGCAGACCATCAATGGTGCGCGCGGGTTCTCCAGTCAGATCGCTGACCGATTCGACTACACCCTTGAATGCATCCGCCGGCACTATCGGGGCGAAACAAGCCCCCTGGCAACAGTGTTGAACGCCTATTCGGACTTCTTCGCCCTATTCGAGAACTTCCGCGGCTACACCGAGTTCTTCCTGCTGCAGGACCTCGTCACGGAGGAGCAGCAGGTGAGGATGTTCACCAGGTTCGATGACTTCAAGGCTTCGCCACTGCCGCAGAGCGTCGAAGACTACCTCTCATACCGCGACAGGGCCATCGAGTTCATCGGTGCACGGAATCAGCGCATTCGAGCATGGTCGCGCGCAGGCCTTGTCGACCCGGCGCCATCTACTTGAATCCCGTGCGCAGAAACGGCGGCTGCAAGTTCCGAGTTGGTTCTCGGCGCGCAGCGCTCACTCGTGCAGGAATTCGCCCCTCATCGAAGCCATCGCCGTGCTGGTCACGATGAGCGCGACCGCCTCCATCGCGAGCATCAGACGACGGTTCCGCAGCAGTGCCGCGACGTCGCGGGTGGCGGTCAACCCACCATGGCGACCGGCCCGTCGATCGGACGAGCTCCGGGGGACCCGTCTGCGGCTCGCGCCTGGAACACTGCGACCCGGAGCAGATGCGTGTGGGACCTGTAGTGCGTTTGCGTCTGCCGGCTAGTCGGCTCCGGCAGCCTCTTGTACCGTGCGGAGGAGGAGACAGAACTCGTTGCCTTCGGGGTCCGCGAGAACGATCCAGGTGGCGTCGGCCGGCTGGCCGACATCGATTCTCTTGGCTCCCAGGTCGAGAAGCCGCCGCACCTCTTCGTCTTGACTTGTTCCGTCTGCACGCAGGTCAAGGTGAATCCGATTCTTGACCAGCTTCTCGTCAGCAACTCGCCCGATCTCGAGCCGAAATCCAGAGCCGTCTGCTGGCCCGATGTCGGCGCCGGTGTCGTCCGACTGCAAAATGGGCCAACCGAGCACCCCACCCCAGAACTCTGCGACCCGCTGTGGATCGATGGCAACCATCGAGATCGCAGCAATGCGACTAGTCATGCCGGGAGTCTATGACTGTGACCGTTAGGGCTCTTCGGCGGTGTTGTTGCAGCGCTCTTTGTCGTACCGACCGCGCGTAAGCGGATCCCCCTGCGAAACGTGGTCGTCGGTGAGGGCGCAGCCGGTGCGAATGTTTGCGCTGTGGCGGGTTGTCGGGCATGCTGGGCCGGCAACGTTTCGGTGAGAACGTGCTTGTGATGTTTCGAAAGAGGATGAGGCCCCGTGACTGGCGTGCCGCGATCGCGGCCGTCGACCCGCTCGTGACGAGCGAATCCCCGCGTCTGCTTGGGTCGGCTGCCGGCGTCTTCCTCACTCCATGCTCGGTCGAGCAACTCTTCGAAACTGAAAGTGCATTTTCAGATGCGTGTTTCCCCCTCTTTGTCCACGCCGGCACTGGTTGCCGGCTACATGGCCGCTGATATCTCCTCCCGTCCGGACCACCAGCGCATTGGTCCGTTCATGGTGGGTCTGAGCTCTCACACCGCACATCCTGCCTACAACTACGCGGTTCCGATCCCCGACGCGGCACCGACCCGGGCAGAGATCGGTGACCTGCTGGCACTCTTCGCACGCCATCACCGAACTCCGCGACTGGAATACGTCTCCGGCTCCGCCGAGCAGGCAGAGGCTGCCTTGCTCACGGCCGGGTTCACCCTCGACCAGCGGCTGCCGATGCTCGCCTGCCGGCCCGGAGCAGCGATCCCTCTTCCGACCCCGATGGGTATCACCATCTCGACAGTGAGCGAGCCGCGGGACTTGTTCGATGCGCTCTCGGTGCAGAACGACGCCTATGGTGAAGCCGAACCGGTCAGCGTGCAGGATGTGCAGCGCCTCCAGTCGCTCATCGGTCGCGGTGGATACGTCGCACTCGCGCGCGATGCGATCACGCATCGGCCATGCGGCACTGGCCTGGTCACTGAACCGATCGCCGGAGTCGCCGAGGTCGCGGCGGTGGGAACCTTGACGTCCCACCGTGGCCGCGGAATCGCCAGCGCCCTGTGCTCCAGACTGGCGAAGGCCGCGCACCACGTTGGCGCCACCACAGTGTTCCTCGACGTGGAAGGCCCCGCCGAGGAGGCCGTCTACCTCCGCGCGGGCTTCACCCGCGCTGGGGAGCGAACATGGATCTCTCGGCGCTGACGCAGCACCCACCCTCCGTGAACGCAACCGTGCGAGGACTCAGCTCCGGCCTCCGCGAACGCCAATCGCCACCCGCCGCGAGAGTGTTGCCGGTAGAGAAATGGCAGAGAGGCGAAGGCATGTCCCGCTCGGTTCACCGCGGGCCCGCCAGGACACCGCGTCTGCGACCCGCAGCGTGCGAGCGGTGAACTCACCGTGCGTGATGTAACAGATCCGTGCCAGTCGGCGGGAAAAGGTGTCTAGCCCTGTGCGGATGATGAGTTCGTCCCTGCTCTCACCGCGGGTGGTGCACGCATGTAGCGTCCGTGGAAAGGGGGTTTCAACGTGACTGATAAGCCGAACATCATCCTGTTCATGTCGGACGACGTGGGATGGGGTGATCTGGGGGTCTACGGCGGCGGTGAGAATCGTGGTGCGCCGACCCCGAACCTGGACCGCTTGGCGGCCGAGGGTCTGCAGTTCATGTCGTTCTACGGTCAGCCGAGCTGCACGCCCGGCCGTGCTGCCGCTTTGACGGGACGGATGCCGATTCGCAGCGGCATGACGACCGTCGCCTTCCCGGGTGACGGTGGTGGCCTGCCGGCGGGCGAGTGGACGCTGGCCAGCGTGCTGAAGAAGGCGAACTACGACACCTGTCAGATCGGCAAGTGGCACCTCGGGGAATCCGATTATGCGATGCCGATCGCGCACGGGTTCGATGAGATGTATAACACGACGCTGTATCACCTGAACGCCTACACCTATACGGACAAGGCGTTCAATCCCGACTTCCCGTTCGACGACGAAGCCACGATGAAGATGTGGGGCAACGTCATCGGCGCGCTGGACGGCAAGGTCGGTGAAGGAACGCACGAGACGCAGAAGCTCGATTCTTCATCCATCCCGTTCATCGATGAGAAGTCGACCGACATCGCGCTGGACTACATCGAGTCGCATTCCAATGGTGAGAATCCATTCTTCCTCTACCTGAACACCGCGAAGGTGCACCAGCCGAACCTTCCGCACCCGGACTTCGAGGGTGCATCGTTGGCGAAGTCGAAGTACACGGACTCGCTGGTGGAGTTGGATCACCGCGTCGGACAGGTGATGGACAAGATCCGCGAACTCGGGATCGGGGAGAACACGCTCGTGGTCTGGACCACGGACAACGGGGCATGGCAAGACGTCTATCCCGACTGCGGTTACACCCCCTATCGCGGCACCAAGGGCACCGACTACGAGGGCGGGAGCCGGGTGCCGGCGATCGCGTGGTGGCCGGGCACCATTCAGCCGGGTCGGCGAACCTCCGACATCGTCGGGTCGCTGGACTTCATGGCCACTTTCGCGAGCATTGCCGGCGTGGAGCTGCCGACCGAGGACCGTGAGGGGCAGCCGACGATCTTCGACAGCTACGACCAAACCCAGCTGCTCAAGGGCGAAGGGCCGTCGACCCGCGATCACTGGCTCTACATGACTGAGACCGAACTGCTGCCCGGGGCGGTGCGTATCGGAAAGTGGAAGGCGATCTGGAACATCCGTGACGGGTGGCGCGGAGCATCCGCTTACACGGCGATAGTGCCGGAGCTGTTCGATCTCTGGCAGGACCCGCAGGAGCGATACGACATCTTCATGACCAGCTTCGCGGAGAAGACGTGGCAGACGCCCCAGATGGCTGCCCGCCTGCTCAGTGTGCTGCCCAGCTACAAGAAGTACCCGAACCGTCCGCTGCAGTCCTCCGGCATCAGCTACGCCATGTTCGATGTGGAAGACGCCCAGGTGCAAGGCCAAGTCCAAAAGATGGTGCACGGCCTCACCGGATCGAACTGATCCGCAGTCGTTCAGGTGGTGGGTGGTCCGCTCTCGTGCGGGCCGTCCATCACTGCGTCAGGCGTCGCGCGTCGACGCGGGCGCGGTCGGGAAGACCTGCTCCCAGTCGTCCTTGACACTGATCACGGTGTACCCGCGGTCCGCCGCCGCCGCGAGTGCCTGTTCCGCACCTTTGTCGTAGGGGGTGTCGCCGCGATCGGTGTCGTCGTCGTGATGCACCAGCAACGCCAATCCGCGCCCGTTGTCAGCCGTGAAGTCGAGCATGGGCATGTCGCCGTTCGAATTGCCGACCGCGAACAACGGGCGTCGCCCGATCCTGGTCCAGATTCGCGGCGGCTTCTCCGGCCCGTCGTCGAAGAATGACAGCGCAGCCCCATACCGCACCTGCCGAGTGTCTTCGTCGTACGTCAGTCCATACGCCGAACCCACCACACGTTCGGGCGGCAGACCGTAGTACTCCTCGGTCATCGGGCGCATGAAGTCCCGCTCACCGGCCGAGACCACATAACAGGTGAACCCGTTGGCCTCCAAGAACCGCAGCAGCTCCACCATCGGCTGATACACCGTCCGCGAATACGGCACCCCCAACGTCAGGTGCCGCGCGTCGCGGTAGAACGAGGCAACCGACTCCGCGTAGTCGTGAACGCTGACGCCCTGCGTCACCTCGACGATCGCGCCGATCAAGACCTTCAGGTCGGCATCATCACCGGCATAGTGCTTGTCGACGGCGGCACCGACCCACGACAGATCGCCGCTCGCCACAGCGGTGTACGGCTGACGAGCCGCCAACGAGGCGTCCTCGGCGAGCCGCTTCCGCCACTGCTCCACCACGTAGTGCAACTGCGTCGGCATCGGCTTCTCTGACCACAATGTTCCATCGTTGTCGAAGACCGCCACTCGTTCGGCGACCGGCACCGCATCAGTTCCCGCCGTCACCGATGCCACGAAATCCTCGATCGCCGATCGCGTTGCGGTGTCCCGCCAACTTGGTAATTCCGTCATCGCCATCCCCCTTGTTGCCGACATCCTGCCCTACAACACGCAACGTCACGACACAGGTAGCGAGGACCTCACCCTTCGCGTGCGTGCGAAGACCTCCGTTCCCCGCCACAGCAGCCGGAGCGTCGCAATCGGACACCCGATGGCTCCTCCTCTGTGAAACCTGGCGGCCAGCACCTACAAGAGACGACCGCGCCGTTATCGGGCGTCGACGAGTTCCAGGCCGCTGACGATGCGCTCACGCATGGTCAGCAGATCTGCGATCTGTTGGTCGACAACACCGAGACGTTGCACCAAGGTCGCACGGGCAGCAGGGCATGTCGGCATCGTCACGGCGGCGCCGAGACACGAAACGAGCTCGCGAATCTGCGAGACGGTCAGGCCCAACAGCAACAGGGCGCGAATGGCTTGAACACGGCCCACCTGGTACTCGTCGAAGTCCCGGTATCCGTTGCCGTCTCGAGTGGTTGAGACGAGGCCGGCGTTCGCGTAATGCCGCACCATGCGCGCAGACACGCCGCTGCGTTCTGCCAACTCACCGATCAGCATGTTCGCTCGCGCTCCTCAGGGGTTGACCTTGACACCAATGTCAAGCCGTACCGTTGCGCTCGCTATTCCAACTTGCCCGAGGAGAGACTCGTGACCATCGACATCCATGCGCACGTCACCGATGACCTGGACGCCCGCTTGACCGCGGACAGTGATGCCGGTATCGACCTGACCGTCTTGCTCTCAACCCGCGTGCATCCGGAACGCGCCAGCAGTGTGGAACAGGTTCAAGCCGAGTTCCGCAGCCTGCAGAACGTTGTCGCCGGCGAGGCCGTCGACCCGAGCGAGTTCGCCGCACCCGCGATGGAACTCCGCGCGGCGCTCGACGCGCATCCTGGACGCGTGGTCGGCATGGCAGCAGCCCCGCTGACGCTGGAAAGGCGCACCCTGGTCGAGTTCGTCGACGATCAACTGCAACATCCGTCGATGGTCGGCATCGGAGAACTGACATGCGCGCCGGACGCCGGTCAGACGATCGAGCCCGTCGTGCAGCTCGCCGACGACCACGGTGGACTACCGGTGCTCGTTCACGGATTCGCGCCCAATACCGAAGGCGACCTCCGCTCGTACGCTGCGATCGCCAGTCGCCATCCCCGCGTTCCCATCATCATCGGTGCCTTCGGCGGCCTGAATTCGATGCTCGCGATTGAATTGGCAACCGACGTGAGCAACCTGTACATCGACATATCGAGCGCACTGCAGATCTTCGTTCTCCGAGCCGCAGCGGGCCGGATTCCGTCCAAGCTCCTCTTCGGCTCGAACACGCCGTACGGTCTGCCGGCGGCCTCCTTGAAAACGGTTCAGGCCGCCATCACGGATCGCGGCGCATTGACGGCGGTTCTGCACGACAACGCAGCAGGCCTCATGCGCCGGTGACCACATCCATCTCTTGGCGCACTGCAACACCGCTCGACGCCCAGATCGGCGAATTCGCCATGTGCGTGATCGACGCGCGGCAGACTCGAGATGAAGCGTGGAATGACAAGGAAACTTGACTGAGCGGTCGGCCGTCTCATACGATGCCCTCATGACAAGGGACCTTGACTCCGTGAAGGAATCGCCGACTGAGCTGCGTCGTCGACGTGCGTTCCGCGTACGCCTTTGGATCGCCACTGGTTGCTATCTGATCGCGAGCTTCGTGCTCTACCAGTGGGGGCACACCGACAGCCCGTGGCGCGTCGTGTGGGCCCTTCTGCCAGTGCTCTTCATGGCCTGGGTCGTCATCCTCATCGTGCTCAGGGTGCGCCAGCTGGACGAGTACCAGCTCAAGCTCTTCTTTCCCGGTCTGGCTGTTGGATTCACCGTCTCCATGTTCGCCGCCGTCACGATCGGCACCCTCAGTGCTGCCGGGTTCACCGTGCCGAACGCCGGGTGGCCGGTGGCCCTGATCGGCATCGTGTCGTGGGAAGTCACCAACCTCCTGGTCAAGGCTCCTGTCGCCTGATGGAGAACGAGATGCGCTCCGAGCGCGACGAGCGGGGATGGACTCAGGCTGTTCTGGCAGAGAGGCTCGGTGTCTCGCGGCAAACCGTGGTCGCCCTGGAGACCGGCAAGTATGATCCCTCGCTTCCGCTGGCGTTCCGCATTGCTGAAGTCTTCGGTAAGCCCATCGAGGAGCTCTTCTTTCCGAACACGGGACTCAAGAGCGGCGACCAACCTCGAAGGAGCCGGGTCTGAGCAAAGCGCGTTGGTCCGGTCACAGCGCCACGCCGCGCCGATGTGTAAGGACAGAACCTAAGGGAGTCGTCCCATTCCGGGACATCCGTCCACGAACTGTCCCACCTGCCCGTTGAGCACCTGTCTCAAGGGCGGAATCTGCCGACGGGCTTGGTCTGCCTCCGGCACCGTGCAACACTGTCGTTCGTGATCCTCTAGCCGTTCATCCACGCCTCGCCGCCTCCGCGTGCGAGTTGATCGATCCGGCATGCAAGGAGCACACACTGTCTACGTCAGACCACGCTTTCAATCCGCCACTCGTCGACTACGTCGCCGACTCGCTCTACCAGTTGCCCGGGATAGAGGCAGTTGCACTCGGCGGGTCGCGCGCGCAGGGAACACATCACGCAGAGAGCGACTGGGACATCGCTGTCTACTATCGGGACGACTTCGATCCGCAATCCATTCGGAATCTCGGGTGGCCGGGCCGGATCAGCGAGCTCGGTGCCTGGAGCCCGATCTTCAACGGCGGCGGGAAGCTGACAGTGGACGGGCAGACGATCGATGTCCACTACCGCGACCTTCACCTGATCGACCGGATCCACGAGGATGCGTGCCGTGGCGAGTACAGCGTCGAGCGCTTGCTCTTCCATCAGGCCGGACTCCCGAGCTATATCCTCTTGGCCGAACTCGGGATCAACGTCACCTTGCGAGGATCGCTTCCGCACTGGGAGTACCCCCAGATGCTGCGCCGCAGAGCCCCGGGCGTCTGGAGGGAATGGGCCGACCTCACGCTCGACTACGCCCAGGAAGGACATGCGAGGCACGGGCGCACCGCCCAGTGCGCGGGTCTGCTCAGCGAAGGCGCGTGCTATGCCGCTCACGCGATCCTCGCCCACCGCGGCGAGTGGGTCACGAACGAAAAGCAACTGCTGACAAAGGCGGGACTCCGGTGGGTCGACGAGGTGGTCGCCGGACTCGGCCGTGATCCTCAAGGCCTTATGCGTGCGACCGTTGACATGCGCGAACGGCTTGCCGATCTGATGGTTGCCGAAGGCATCCCGGCCGGCCGTCGTAACAGTGACAGCGAAGAATCCGTTGGCGAAGGATCTCGCGTGCAAGTGGTGCGAAACGTTCGAGCCGCCGGAGTGATCGACTGCCACCGCGATGGCCAAGTCCCCGACGATGTCACCAGGCTGCTTGCCACGGTCCCCGAGTGGTTCGGCATCCCGGAGGCCAACGCCGAGTACGTCGCCGCTGCCGCGACCATGGAGACCTGGACGGTGCGGGACGACACAGGCCGAGTCGTCGGCGTCACCCTGGTGGACCGCCACTTTCCACATGTCGCCGAGATCCACTTGACGGTCGTCGATCGATCGCGGCATGGGACCGGCATCGGAACAGCGATGCTACGCGCGGTCGAAAGTGATGCTCGCGCCACCGGTGTCCGTCTACTCGAGGTGAAGACGCTGGGCGCCTCGCATTCCGACGCGGGCTATGCCCGCACGCGGCACTTCTATCGGAAGTTCGGCTTCCTGCCTCTTGAAGAAACCGACCTCTGGGGCGATGCCAGCCCCTGTCTGATCATGGTGAAGCCCCTCGACTAGTACCTCAGAGGACCCCCTTGCACAGCATGGCAAGGGGCGGGCCTGAACCGATCCCCCCGGGGACAGGTTCGCGTCAGGCCCATCCGAGCTCGCGCAGGCGCGCGTCGTCCAGCCCGAAGTAGTGTCCGATCTCGTGCACGAGGGTGATCCGCACCCGCGCCCGCAGGGCGTCGAGGTCCGCGCTGTGCTCCTCCATGTTGTTCTTGAACAGGGTGATCCGGTCGGGGAGCTCTCCGTAGCCATACACGCCGCGCGTCTTCAGCGGTCTTCCGCTGTAGAGCCCGAAGAGTCGCGGTCTCTCGCTCGCAGGCTGGTTCGCGATGAGGATTGCGACATTCTCGAGACCTCGCACCATGTCATCAGGCAGGGCGTCGTATTCCTCGCCGACCATCGCCTGGAAGTCCGCATCGGAGATCTCGACCATGCCACCTATTGTGTGCCGCCGGGACACCGGCCATTGTCATGCGACCAGCACTCGGCCCGCAGTCCGGCACGCCAGGCTCCCAGCTCGCAGAGGCCGTTCGGGCGCGTTCTCGACGCTCGCGTTCGGCATCAGGATGCCGCGACAGGGGCGAAGTCGGCGCGGTGGTCGTGCGCCCATTGTTCGAGAGTGCGTCCGGGGCGCCCTGTGACAGCGGTGACCGGGCGCGGGAGATCAGGCTCGGTGACGGTGTCGCTCCAGTAGTCGAGGATCATCGTGATGATGGACTCCGGAACGTATTGGGCCATGTCGGCGCGGAACTCTTCTGGGGCGATCTCGATGACGTGAAGCTCGCGGCCGATGCCGGCGCCGATGGCATCCACCTGCTCGGTGCGCGTGAGCGCCTGTGGTCCGGTGAGCGGGATGGCCTGGCCGACCCAGTCGGTGCTGAGCAGCGTCGCCGCCGCTGCTTCGGCGACGTCCGCCTCGTGGATGGGCGCCTGGGCAGAAGCCAGGTAGGGAGCGCGGATCGGCCAGTCGTTCTTGATCGGCCACGCCCAGGAGAGCAGATTGTTCGCGAAGGTGCCTGGTCGAAGAATCGTCCATTCGTCGGTGCACGAGGTCACGGCGCTCTCGATCGCGGCATGATGCAGTTGGCTTGCCGAGCCCTCGTCGCGCGGGAACTCCTTCGCGGCGGCCAGTGACGACAAGACGGTGAAGCGGTCGATGCCCGCGCCGCTCGCCGCCTCGACGAAGCGGTCCACGCCATCGGCGGGAAAGACGAACGCTCTGTCGATGCCGGCGAACACCGCGTCGCCGAGCGTGCCAGGGTCACCGAGATCGGCTGCGACCACCTCGACCTCGGGTGGCAGGGCCGCCTTCTCGGGAGCGCGGGTCACGGCGCGCACCCGCGAGCCGTGTTCGAGCAGCGTCGATACGAGGTGACGGCCGACGGCGCCGGTGGCACCAGTGACGAGGATGGTCATGTCTGTTCTCCTGAAGACGGGCCGCAAAGGCCGGGTGTCTTCCAGCATCCGTGCCATTTAGGTCAGTTTCGGTCCTTTGAGCTGAGGACAATGGGAGACATGAGCGAGACATCCGCGACCTCGCGCGTGTTGCGCCTGCTGGAGCTGCTTCAGGCGCGTCGATACTGGGCAGGCGACGAGCTGGCCGGCCGCCTCGGGGTGACCGGGCGCACGTTGAGGCGCGATGTGGAGAGGCTGCGCGCCCTGGGCTACCGGGTCGATGCGCGACGAGGACGCGACGGCGGCTATGGGCTCTCGACGGGCAGCGAACTGCCGCCCCTCATGTTCACCCCGCAGGAGGCGGCCGCTCTGGCGGCGGCGCTGTCCTCCGCAGCGGCCAACGGAGCGGCCGGCGGCAGCGAATTGGCGCTCACTGCGCTCGCGAAGGTCGAGCAGGTGATGCCGCCCGCTCTTCGGCGCCGGGTGCGAGTCATGCGGTCAGTGGTCTCCGTCGGGGCGGTTCCCATCACGCCATCCGTCGATGTGGAGCTGCTCGCGGTGCTCGCACTGGCCTGCCGCGACCACGAGCGTCTGCGCATTCGGTACGCGAGCGCCGGTCGGGACTCGGACGGCGAACACGTGCGTCGGGTCGAGCCGGTGGGCCTCGTTCCGAGGGGCGCGTTCTGGTACCTGCTGTGCTGGGATGCGGACCGGGAGGACTGGCGCACGCTACGGGTCGATCGCATCTCGGGTGCGCAACCGACGGGCATCCGCACGTCGGCCCGCACGGTTCCTGGCGGGGATGCCGCTGCCTACGTCGCCGACCGTCTCGCCACGGTGCAGCCGGAGGTGACGGCGACCATCCGCATCCACGCACCGATCGATGAAGTGACGACAGCACTCGGGGGCTACGCGAGCGGATTCACCGAGGCCGAGGCGCCGAGTGGAGAGCCGGCGACCGAGTGGCGCATCTCGGACGTGAGAGTCGAGGTGCTCGCCTCCGCGCTCGTCTGGCTGACCTGGCCCTTCGACGTCGTCGACTCGCCTGAACTCAGCGGTCTTCTGCGCGACCGTGCCGCGCGCTTCGCCGCGGCCGTGCGGGAGTAGCCTGGCGCGCGTGATCAGCAGGGGCGACCAGAAGAGTCGTGTTCGTCGGGCTGCGCCGTGGCGAGGTGTGGCCACCGTGCCGGCCGCGGTTGCCGTCTGTGTCGCTTTGGCGGGATGCGTCGGCTCTCAGGCTCACGGCGCGGATGTCCCGGTTCCGCCCGCGCCGACCCAGATCGGTATGGTCCCACCGAGCCCGAGTGCGGTTGCGGGCCCGACCGTTCCCTCGCCGCGCCCCGGCGTGACGGCGGATGCGGCATCCGAGGCGAAGGCGGCGGCCTGGTTGGCCGGCGCGCGGGTGCCGCCTGGGGCGACGCTGGTGAAGTCGCCGCCGCCAGGGACTGCGATCGATGATCAGGAGCAGGGCTGGTGGTGCGAACCGATGGCCGAACGCGAGGCGTATTGGACGGTCTCGGGCATGACCATGGTCGAGGTGGCGAACTGGTTGCGCGCGCATCCCAGCAACGGACTGACGGTCGTCGACCCTCCGCCGCTGGAGACGCCGAGTCCGGATGCCACGAACGACTATGTGCACGATTTCCCCTCCCCGACCGCATTCGAGGGGATGACCTTCAACCTCGCCACCTGGGGCAACGACTCCGCGGTCATCCACCTTCAGCTCGCGGTTCTGTCCACCAACTCGGCGTGTGCGACCGCCGGACCCGGGCAGCAGTTGATGACTGCGGGAGGATGATCTGAGCGATAGGCCAGACTCGGTCGATGCTTGTCGCCGCAGAGGTATCTTTGCCGGGTGTCAGCGATCAAGCCCTCGACGGATGATGACGGTCGCGGTGAGCAGGAATCCGGTTGGCGTCATCGCTTTGCGGGCAAGAGCGGACTGCTGCGGATCGTCGTGCCAGTCGTCGCCGTGTGCATCGGCATCGTCGCGCTGATCGGGAGCCAACAGACGCCCGCGTACACGATCTCCGACACCAGCCTGACGATCGCTGCGGCGTCGGGCGAGACCATCCCCTTCACGGACATCACGAACGTGGCGCTGAAGAACGCCATGCCACCGAATCTGGTCAAGGTCGTCGGCGACAGAGTGGGCACCCAGCTTCGAGGCGACTTCGACTCGAACGGCACGGCGATGACCATCTACGTGAACACCGCCGTGCCTCCGTTCGTGTATCTCGACACCAAGAACGGCCCCGTCATCTTCAACGATCAGTCCGCGGCCAAGACCCGCTCCCTCTACGACGAGATTCGACACAAGGTCGCAGCTGCATCGAACTGAGATCATGTTGCCGTCAGACGGAGAGGGAGCTGCTCTGGACCGCTTGGTGGCGGCGAACGCCTCCAGATGCAAGATCATTGCCCAGATCGCCCGGTGGACCTCCGAGGACTAGCTCTGCGGCCGTGACGAAATGTAGAGTCTCGGATCGATGAGACAACGACGTGCGCGGTACGCGGGGTTAGCCGCGGTGGTGTCTGTGCTGGCGATCGGACCGATGCTGACGGCGTGCACAAGCTCACCGACGAGCGCCGATGCGGCGCCGGTGGCAGCGGCATCCACACCGTCTGCGACGCGGCAGGCACCCCCCAGCTTTCCGATCGACCCGGCCACGAAGCCCGTCGACGTGGCCTCGCAGCACAAGGCGGACTCCTGGTTGGCCGGCGCGGCTGTGCCGCCGGACGCGGTGAGATCGAAGACCAGGCCGGCCGGTGTCGCAGACGATACGGGCACGGAGATGTGGTGCACGCCGATGGCGGATGCCGTCGGGTACTGGACGCTGCCGAACACGTCGGCAGGCGACGCGATCGCCTGGCTCAGGGCGCACGCGAGCCAGGGCATGAGGGTGACCGGCGTGATTCAGGACACGCAGGAGAGCAACGCCGAGGTGCCGGGCGGAACCGTCGTGGACGAGCCCGCACCGGAATCCATCGAAGCGCTGATCTTCACGGTCACGTCGATCGGGTTCGGGTCGGGAATCCGTGCGGATGCGTTCGCCGAGGCCCGCAGTTCCGTGTGCGCCACGCCGGCGCCGGGCACCATGCTCGGCATCGGCGGCTAGAACGGGTCCGGCACTCACCGCATCGTGTTCAGGTCCAGCGAGGCGAGGCGCTTCGGGTCGGCGAGCACGTCGAGGCCGACGATCCGGCCGTCATCGATGTCGAAGGCCATGATCGACACGACTCGACCGTTCAGGACGGCGGCGACGCCGGGTCGGCCATCGATGAAGACGCGGCTCGAGTGGGCGGCAAGCCTGGCCGAGAGCACAGCCTGTTCCGCGATGGACTGAGCCCCGGCCACGACCTGGGTGCTGGAGCCGTAGTCGGCATGGAGCACTGCGCCGTCGTCGAGCAGCTCCAGGAGAGCGCCGATGTTGCCATCCTGGGCGGCGGCCAGCCACGCCTCCACCAGGCGTCTGCCCTGCTCGCGGCTGGGCCGGGCCGGTTCGTCCGCACCGCGCACTCGCCGTCGGCCCCGGGATGCCAGTTGGCGCGCCGCTTCAGGCGACCGATCGAGCACGACCGCGATCTCCTCGAAGGACTGCCCGAAGACGTCGTGCAGCACGAACGCGATGCGTTCCGCGGGGCCGAGTCGCTCCAGCAGCACAAGGAGGGCGACGCTTACCTGGTCGCTCTCCGCGGTGAGTTCGGCCGGATCGGCGGCGACGGCGACGGGCTCGTCTCGCCACGCCTCGACCTGCCACGAGCGTTCACGCGCGCGGCGCGGCGCCTTCAGCATGTCGAGACTCACGCGCGACACGACGGTGGTGAGCCAGGCATCCAGGTTCTCGATGTCGTCGACCGAGGTGCGCTCCAGGCGCAGCCACGTCTCCTGGACGGCATCCTCCGCGTCCGCGGCTGAGCCGAGCAGTCGCGTGGCGATGGCGCGAAGCCGCGGACGCTCGGTCTCGAACCGCCTGGCGAGAATTCTCTTCTCCGTCATGTCACATCTCCTCGATGTCGATCGTCAGGGTGTCGACGAGGGAGCGTCCTCGTTTGTGACACGAAGGGACGAAGACCATGAATGCAACAGTGCTCGTGACGGGCGGAACCGGAACCATCGGCAGCCGCGTCGTGCCGATGCTACGGGAGGCGGGACGCGATGTGCGGATTCTCTCGCGGCATCCTCGGGCGGACGAGCCCGGGATTCACCATGTGGCCGGCGACACCGTGGTGGGCAGCGGACTCGCCGAGGCGTTCGACGGCGTGGATGCCGTGCTGCACCTCGCGGGCGGCGCCAAGGGTGACGACGTTGCGGCCCGCAATGTGGCGACAGCGGCGAGGCAGGCAGGCACGAAGCACCTCATTCTCATCTCCGTGATCGGCGCCGATCGGATGCCCATCGGCTACTTCCGCGCGAAGGCCGAAGCGGAGCGGGCGCTCGCCGAGTCGGGCGTGCCGTGGAGCGTTCTGCGCGTCGCCCAGCTGCACGAGTTCGTGTACCCGTTCGTGCGCGGCATGGCGAAGCTCCCGCTCCTGCCTGCTCCGGGCGGGTTGCGCTTCGAGCCGGTCAACGTGGACGAGGTCGCCGCACGACTCGTCGAGCTCGCCCTCGGAGACCCCGCCGGGCGCGTCGCGGACCTCGCAGGGCCCGACGTGCTCGACATCCGGCAGCTGGCCGACGTCTACGCCGAGACGACGGGTCGCCGTCGTCACGCGGGACTGCCGATCAGGATCCCAGGAGTCGTCGGCCGCGCCTACCGCGACGGGGACAACCTCGCAGGCGACTCCGCCCAGCGCGGGCAGCGGACCTGGTGCGAGTTCCTCGATGCGCGCGTGCACGAGGGCAGCGGCGGTGCGGAGGCCGGGCGTGCGGGGCACGGTTCCGCGAAGGTCGCGTAGGGATCACCGGCGCGCGCGGAGGCCGGATCGGCCGTCGGGTCGAGTTCCGATCGCTACGCGTAGTGTCGATGCTCGTGCCAGGTGTTGAGACCGCGCGCCTCGCGCTCGACCGCCCAGAGCCCGACGATGCCGGGGAGCTGTTCGAGATCGGCAGCGATCCACGGGTCTGGGGCCACTTCCCGAGCGGTCGACACACGGACATCGCGCAGACGAAAGCGCTGATCGCGCGATGGCAGCGGAGCTGGGATGAAGCGCGGCTGGGACCGTGGGTGATCCGCCTTCGCGACTCCTCACGCGTCATCGGCTACGGGGGCTGCACTCTGCTCGACGGCGGCGTGTGGAACCTCGGCTACCGTCTGGCCGCGGATGAGCACGGCCACGGCTACGCGACCGAAGTCGCGCGGGAGGCCGTCGATCGGGCGACCCGCATGCATCCCGACGCTCCCGTGGTCGCGTCTCTGCTCGAGCACAACAGAGCTTCGGCGCGGGTCGCGTCCAAGCTCGGGTTCGCGCTCGTGTACCGCGGTCCCGACGCCGGCAACCCGGATGCCGCGGCCATCCGGCTCGTCTACGCGAACCGAGCGCTCACGGAGGACGAACTTCGCGTGGTGCTGCACTGACGCGGAGTCGCGTGCGCACCAGGTGACGCGCAGTCGCTAGGGTTCTCGGGTGCCGCAGCGTGTGCTTCTCCCCCGATCCGCTCCCTCCGCCGAGCGAGTCTCGGCACGAGCCGTCGGTGTTCTGCTCGATCGGCTGGAAGAGAGGTCGATCGAGTGCCACTCGGCGATGGTGGTGCGCCACGGGCACATCGTCGCGGAGGGGTGGTGGCATCCCTATTCCGCGCAGCGTCCGCATCTTCTGTATTCCCTCACCAAGTCGTTCACGTCGATCGCGGTGGGCATGGCGATCGACGACGGATTGCTGTCCCTCGACAGCACGGTCGTGGACGTGCTGCCCGACCACGTTCCGGTCGATGTCTCGGATCAGGCTCGGCGGCTGACGGTCCACCATCTGCTGTCGATGACGACGGGTCATCTCGCGGACAGCCTGGAGGGTGCCTGGGCGCTGGAACCGGACGACCTGGTGCGGGGCTTTCTCCGGTTGCCGTTCACCGAGGTCGAAGGAACAGAGCACTACTACGACAACTCGACCACGTTCATCCTCGCCCGCATGGTCGAGCGCGTCACGGGGCGCGGCCTGCCGGAGTTCCTCGATGAGCGACTGTTCGGACCGATGGGTGTCGACGACACCGACTGGGACCGAGTGGGCGGAGGCGCCGCCTTCGGGTTTCACGGATTGCACCTCACGACCGAGGCGATCGCCGCCTTCGGTGAGCTCTTGCTGCGCGGCGGGGACTGGCGTGGTCGACAGCTCGTCTCACGCGACTACGTGGAGCTCGCGACCCGGTCGCAGATCCGCAGCCGCCACTACGTCGAGGGCGCCGACGGTGCTGACTATCTCAGCGGGTACGGCTACCAGATCTGGATGTCGCGCCACGGCTTCCACGGCAGCGGCGCGTTCGGACAGCACTGCATCGTGGTTCCCTCCCACGACCTCGTCGTCGTGGTGACCTCGGCGCAGCAGACCGTTGGGCAGGCGCAAGACGTTCTCGACGCGGTGTGGGACTGCCTGCTGCCCGGCATCGATCGCGTCGGTGGCGCGCCGGATGACGATGACGACGACGTCGCGCTGGCCGCACGGCTCGCCGCTCTCTCGCTCGCGCTCGTGCCCGGCACGCACGATCGGGCGCGTTCGGCGACGGCGGCGCTCGACGCTTCGCTCGAAGGCTCGGCGCTGCCCGACGGCACCACGGTGCGGTTGGAGCCTTCCGACGCAGGGTGGAGCATCCGGTTCGGGTCCCTCCTTCAGATCGACGTCGGGCACCGCGAATGGCGGCAGAGTTCTCCGCTGGGGCGCCCTCTCTGCGCGAGCGGAGGATGGCGTGGCGACATCTTCGTCGCGGACATCTACGTCATCACGAGCCCGCACCACGTGCGACTGACGATCGACGCGGAGCGGAGAGTCGCGTCAGCGGTCTGGACCAGTGTTCCCCTGACCAGTTCGGATCTTCTCCTGCACCTGCGGGCTCCGCTGATGACACGACCGGACGTCGCCTGACCGATGTGCCGCGGCGCGGCGGCGGCCGACAGGCTCGCTATTCGGCCTGATCGCGTTCGACCACGGCCAGCGCCGTGTCGACCAGCCGTTCGCCGTCGGTCGCCGGGTCGAGCGGGATGCCGAGTTGAGCCCGCAGGTAGGCCGGGGCGAGCACGATCTCGATGAGCCGGTAACCGTCGATGGCGGTGACCTCGGCGGCGTCCAGCATCGCCTGGAAGTCGTCGACGCGCGGTTGCACGAAGTCGACGATCTCCATGGCGGAATCGGCGGTGCGTACGGCGGCGAGCATCGCCCTGAGCATGCCCAGCGCGCCCGGCCCCCGCAGGCTCGTCAGCAATCGAGCGACATAGCTCGTGAGGTCGGCTCGCAGGTCTCCGGTGGCGGGCACGGGTGAGGATGCCTGGGTGTCGGCGACCGCGACATCGAGCAGCAGTGACTCCAGGGTTCCCCACCGGCGGTAGATCGTGGTGGCGTGCACTCCCGAGCGGGCGGCGACGGCGGGCACGGTGACCTCGGCGTTCTGCTCGGCGAGCAGTTGGCGCACGGCGGCAAGCACGGACTCGCGAGTGCGGGCGGTGCGTCCACCTGGACGACTTGAGCCGGTGACCTCGGGCATGTGGTCCACTCTAGCGCAGTTGAAGTTGCATTAGCGTGGCAACGCCTCTAGCCTTAATGCAACACACAATGCATTAAAGGAGATCTCATGACACACGCGCTCATCGTCGGCGCCGGGATAGCCGGCGACACCCTCGCCGTCTTTCTCGCCCGCGACGGATGGCAGGTCACCGTCGTCGAACTGGCTCCGTCGCTGCGTACCGGAGGACAGACCGTCGATCTCCGCGGCGACTCACGTGAGGTTCTGGTCGACCTCGGGCTCATCGACTCGGCATCGGCGCACCTCATCTCGCAGCGCGGCATCGCCTGGATCCGCGCCGACGGAAGCCGCCTGGCCGAGATGCCCGTCGAGGCGTTCGACGGGCAGGGGCTCATCTCGAAGGAAGAACTGCTTCGATCGGATCTGGCCGCCGTTCTGCACCGGGCCGCGAAGGATGCCGGCGTCAAGCACCGCTTCGGCGACACGATCGAGGAGATCGTGGACGGTGCTGACGGCGTCGACGTGCGATTCCGATCGGGTGGGAGGCAGAGGTTCGCGCTCGTGGTGGGTGCGGACGGTGCGCATTCCCGCACCCGCGGCATCCACTTCGGACCGGAGTCGCGGTATCGCAAGCCGCTCGGGCTCGCACACGCCTGGTTCACGCTGCGGGAGCAGGCCGACACTCCGGCGCTCGACGGGTGGGCTCTTTCGTACAACGAGCCGGGGCGACGGGGGCTCACGGCGCGTCCGGGGCATCCTGGTCACCAGGAGATCGGAATGACCTTCGCCGCCGAGGATGTGCCGCGCGACCGCGAGGCGCAGCTCGCGGTGCTCGATGACGCGTTCGCCGGTGTCGGATGGCGAGCCGACGAGTTTCTCGCTGCGGCCCGGATCGCTCCGGACTTCGCGTTGGACACCTACGACCAGATCCGAATGGATCAGGCCTGGTCGAAGGGCCGCGTTGTGCTCATCGGAGATGCTGCCTGGTGCACCAGCCCGTTGAGCGGTCTCGGCACCGCGCTCGCCCTCGTGGGCGCGAGCCGGCTGGCGGACTCGCTGCGTCGGCACGACGTGAGAGACATTCCGGCGGCGGCGCGGGTCGCCGCCGCGTTCGAATCCTTCGAGTCGGCCATGCGGCCGAGGGCTACTGCGGCGCAGAAGCTCCTCCCCGGCCGGATCGGCATGGTCGCACCGAAGACGACCTTCGCCATCCGGCTCAACGCATTCGTCATGCGAGCACTGCAGGCGCGGGTGCTCGTACCCCTTGTCGCGCTTCTCGCCAGCGGGCGCGGGCATCACGGGCCGGCGCTCGCCGAGGCTCGCGCGTAGGCGAATCGTCCCAGGACGAGAGCGAGCGACGCCGGCTCGTGCGACGGCGGCACCCGTGGATGCCGTATTCAGATCGCGCTAGCGCGTTGCGCCGGCCCCTTCGAGGAAGACCGAGGCGACGGCCGCGGCGGTCTCTTCGACACCCGAGCGGCCGCTGGTCGTGCCGTCGAGCGCGGCCTTGACGAGCCCAGACAACAGGTCGATCTGCAACTCGAAGGGGAGGTCGCTTCTGAGCGAGCCCTCTGCGATCCCGCGGCGGAACAGGGCGCGCATCGGCTCGGTCACTCTGGTGTCGAAGTCAGGATACGCCGCGCTGTATCGCGCGCTGTCCGCGTTCATCGCCACGTACTTGTGGCCGGTGGCGAGAATGGCGCGCACGAGGCGGGCGATGCCTTCATCGACCGGAACCGCGTCGAGGTGAGCTTGTTCGATGCGTGCGGCGAGCTCCTGCACGCTGGCCGCGCCCATCGCGTTCAGAAGCTCGTCGCGAGAGGCGAAGTAACGGTAGAGGGTCGCGCGCCCGATCCCGGCGGCCGCAGCGATGTCATCCATGCTCGCGGCGTCGCCCCGCTCGGCCAGGATCGTGGCGGCGCTGTCGATGATCGCGCTTGACGTGCGTGCGCGTGCTGTCTCGCCCTTGGCCATGTCGCCGATCTCCGGATGCCGTTGCGCTCAGTGTATCGGCGAGCGACAATGAGATCTCAAACTGAGACAGATACGTCTCATTACGAAAGAGGACAATCATGTATGCGCGCGTTCAAACCGTCCACGAGCCCGCCGAGAAGCTCGAGGCACTCGCGAAGCTGGCGGGTGAGCAACTCGCCGCGGCGCCGGCGCTGGCGGGCTTCAAGGACTTCTTCTACCTGGTCGACCGCGCCAACGAAAAGGCGCTCGTGATCTCGCTCTGGGAGACCGAAGCCGATCTGCGAAGACTCGAGGCGAACAATGCGTCGGTGCGCGAGCGAGTCAAGGAGGAGGCACGGCTCGAGTCACCGGCATCGGAGGTGTTCGAGGTGGCCTTCAGGTCGGTTCCCGCGGTCGCGGCGGGCAACTGACACCGATGCACTTCGTCAGCACGATGTCGTCGTCGTGTTCCACGTGTGTTGCAGTGCGGTGACCGCTGCGCCGATCGCCGCCGTGGACGCGAACACCGGCCCGTCGGCGATATCGACATTGCGCAGAGGGTCGTCCGCCGCATGTTGCGGCAGCAGATGGCAATGCAGGTGCGGCATCCTGTGCCCCATGATGAGATAGTCGATCTTCTCCGGCTGAAACACCTCACCGATAGCCCGACCCGCGCGCTGCACGTCACTCCAGAACGCGGTAAGCCGCTGCGGCGACAGCTCTGCCAGGTCAGTGACGTGTTCTCGGAGAATCACGAGACAATAGCCGGGATGCGCCTGGTTGCGGGCGAGCCTGACGTAGCTCGTGTCGGTGGTTGCGACCAGCACGCTGTGTTCGTTCGCCGGCAGATGTGCGTCATCGCACATACCGCACCGTTCCGCAGACTTGAGCGCCTCCCATTGTGCAGCGGGCGACCACACTCCTCCAGTGTCGTGCGCGTTCGTCGATGAACTCGCCGGAATGGAGCTCTCAGACGCGGCCATGCCTGGCAGCATGGCATATCGAATCGAGTAGCGGATTCGGCGCCATTTGATCAGGTCGCCTTGTCCGGGGCTTGGTAGCGCTTGTCCGCGACGGCGTGCGGAATGTGCCAGTGGAAGCGCAGCGACAGCACTCGCAGAGCGAAGACGATGGCGGCAACGATCACGATCGTCACCGGGTTGTACCAGTGCATCTGCCAGAGCACGGCCATGAGCGCCGCACCCAACATGGCGGGGACCGCGTAGAGGTCGTTCGGATTGAAGAGCTGCGGAACCCGATTGGCGACCACGTCGCGCAGCAGACCGCCGCCGACCGCGGTGACCACGCCGAGCGCTGCGGCGGCGATCGGGTTCAAGCCCGCCTCCAGCGCCGTGATCGTTCCCGTGGTGCAGAAGAGCGCGAGTCCACCCGCGTCGAAGACGAGAAGGGTGCGGGGAAAACGCTCGACGTTGCGCATCATGGCGAAGACGAGCAGCATCGCCGCCAGCGGAGGGGCGAGGTAGATCGGCTGCGCGAAAGCCGTCGGCGTGACCCCGATGACGAGGTCGCGCACAACCCCGCCGCCGAGGCCGGTCAGCGATCCCAGCAGCAGCGAGCCGACGATGTCGAACCCGCGTCGTGCCGCAAGAAGAGAGCCGGAGATGGCGAAGAAGAACGTACCCGCAAGATCGAGTACCAAACCCCAGTTCACGATCAGCACCCCTCTCGACCGTCGGCCGCAGCCTGATGCCGACGCACAGCACGGTACTCGTCGTGGTCCGTCGGGACCGCGTGCCGACCTCAGCGTCACTCTGCACGAACGACTGGAACGGATCGACCCTGAAGATTCCGGCGAGAGCCGGGCTGGCCCGTTGCGCACGGCGTTAGCATCGGCCCGAAGTCCACCTTTCGCCACCGACACCGGCCCGGTTCCAGGGAGAGTTGCGGCCGAGGTCGTGCGTGGGCAGTGCCGAGAGGGTGCATCTCGCACACGGAAGAAGGAGATCATGGCCGGCGAGACGGTCGAGAACAACTTGCAGGGCATGGACGCCCTCGACGTCGAGGGCTGGAACGCGGTCTTCGCGTACCACCACACGACCGACGGGACTATCGCCGACGGTACATCTGGTCGTAGGGGGTGAGGTCGCGATGAGTCTGTCGAGTGCTGAGCACGAGCATCCGTTGGCCGGGCGCGTGGTCGTGGTGACGGGTGCGGCCCGCGGCATCGGCCGTGCGGCCGCCGTGGCCTTCGCGCGAGCCGGGGCGGACGTGGCGGGAGTCGACATCTGCGGGCCGGTCAGCAGCATCCTCGACTTCAGACCCTCCAGCCCGGAAGACCTCGCCGAGACCGGACGTCAGGTCGAGGCGGAGGGGGCTCGGTGGATCGCTCATGTGGCCGACCAACGGCGCATCGACGAGGTGCACTCCGCCGCGGAGCACGTCTCCACGG
This sequence comes from Humibacter ginsenosidimutans, assembly GCF_007859675.1. Lineage (GTDB taxonomy): Bacteria > Actinomycetota > Actinomycetes > Actinomycetales > Microbacteriaceae > Humibacter > Humibacter ginsenosidimutans. Next base: position 2,742,362 of record NZ_CP042305.1, on the reverse strand, counting down.
AGTGGGGCGGCGTGGATGTCGTCTTCGCGAACGCGGGCATCCAGGCGTTCGCTCCGCTGCTGGAGATGACCGACGCCGACTGGGGCGATCAGATCGACGTGAATCTCACCGGCACCGCGAACGTGGTGCGAGTCTTCGCGCCGATGCTCGTCGCGCGCGGCGGTGGGCGGATCATCCTCACGTCGTCGACGCAGGGGCAACACGGAACGCTCAACGGCGCCGCGTACTCGGCGTCGAAGTGGGGAATCCTCGGCCTGATGAAGTCGGCAGCACTCGAACTCGGGCGCCACGGCATCACGGTGAACGCGGTGATCCCCGGATTGGTGAACACGACACTCACCCGGCACGAGGATCGCTACGCCCAGGCAATCCAGTCGGGCGGCGGAACCCCGAGCGGCTCCGTCGATGTCGACGAGACGACGGCTGTGGCGGCACTCACCGCGAAATCGCCGCTCGGCGTTCCGTGGGTGGAGCCCGAGGACGTCGTCCCGCTCGCGGTCTTCCTCGCGTCGGACGCCGCCCGCATGGTGTCGGGGGCGTCGTTCGCCGCCACCGGAGGCGACAGTGCGAACTTCCAAGGGTGAGAGAGGGGCAGAGCATGGCGCAGGAAGGCACAGCGGCTGAGGCCGTCCTGACGGGGCTGGCCGAGCTGCGGGAATGGCAGGAGGGCTTCTACACGAACCTGCACGAGCATCCGGAGCTCGGCAATCAGGAGGTGAACACCGCCGCCTCGGTGGCCGAAGCGCTCGAAGGCTTCGGCTACGAGGTGCACGACAAGATCGGCACGACAGGCGTGGTCGGCATCCTGAAGAACGGCGACGGCCCCGTTGTGCTGATGCGCGCCGACATGGATGCCCTCCCCATCGCCGAGGCGACCGGCCTGCCGTACGCGAGCACGGTGCGCATGAACGACGCGAACGGTGAGAACGTGCCGGTGATGCACGCCTGCGGGCACGACGTGCACGTCTCGTGTCTGCTCGGCGCCGCCCGCCTGCTCGCGGAGAAGAAGGATGCCTGGCGTGGCACCTACATCGCCCTGTTCCAGCCCGCCGAGGAGCTGGCCGACGGGGCCGACGTGATGCTCAAGGGCGGACTCGCCGACCTGATTCCGCACCCGGAAGTCGCTCTCGCCCAGCACGTGCTGCCCCTCCCCGCAGGGCACGTGGGCACCAGGGCCGGAGCTTTCCTCTCCAGCGGCGACAGCATGCGCGTGACCGTGTGGGGTCGCGGCAGCCACGGGTCGATGCCGCAGCTCTCGGTGGATCCGGTGGTGCTCGCCGCGACCATCGTTCTGCGGCTGCAGGGCATCGTCGCCAGGGAGATCGCGCCCGGAGAATTCGCCGTCGTCACCGTCGGCCGCATGGTGGCGGGCTCGAAGAGCAACATCATCTCGGACCACGCGGTGCTCGAGCTCAACATCCGCACGTTCAGCGAAACGACCCGCACCACGATCGTGAACGCCGTGCACCGCATCGTCGAAGGCGAATGCGCCACTTCCGGGTCCCCGCAGCCGCCCACGTTTGAGCTCTACGACCACTATCCCGTCACGGAGAACGACTCGACGACGACCGCGACAGTGGCGGAGGCGTTTTCCGGGTACTTCGGCGATCTGGCATTCACGATCGATCGGCAGTCCGCGAGCGAGGACTTCAGCGAGATCCCGGACGCTCTCGGGGTGCCGTATTGCTATTGGGGACTGGGCGGCGCAGACCCCGACCTGTACGCGAAGGCGGAGGCCGCGGGCACGGTCGCCACGGACATCCCGGCGAATCACTCACCGAAGTTCGCGCCGGTCATCGAGCCCACGCTGCAGAACGGCACCGCAGCCGCGGTCGTCGCGGCGATGGCGTGGTTGGGTCGCGAAGACTGAGCGAAAGGCGAACAGCGCGATCTCGCCGCGACTCGCGCGCGGGTCTACGTTCCGGCGGCCGGCTACCTCAGGCCGGCCATGTCGAGCACCAGACGTCCGTCGAGCCCGCCTGCGGCGAGGCGACGGTGCGCTCGCGGCGCGTCGTGGGCAGCGAAGACCTGGGCGACGGGCAGAGGCAGGATGCCCGCCTCTGCCTGGTCGCGCACCTGTCTCAGGAGCGCAGTGTCGGTGACGACACCGAACGATGAGATCGCCTCGACGCGGATTCCCCGCGCGGTCGGACCGGACCATCCTTTGAGCGACGCGATCGCGCCCCCGTCGGCGACCGCGGCGAGGGCGGACTCGTTCAATGCGGCCGCGTCGACGAGGCCTTGCACGCCGTCGGGATAGTGCTCACGGACACGATCGGCGAAGGTCTCGCCCCTGGGCAGAACCAGGTCGGCGCCCCGAGCGCGGAGCCGGTCTTCGCTCCCGGCGCGGCTGTCGGCGACGACGGTGAGGCCGCGTCGTCTCGCCAGTGCGATCGTGTCGGTGCCGACTGCTCCAGGCGCTCCCGTGACGGCGAGAACGTCTCCGGCTCCGAGGCTCAGCGCGTCGAGTGCGAGGGTGGCGGTGACCGCGTTCAGCAGCAGGGTGGCCGACTCCGCGGGTGTTGCGCCGGCCGGCGCGTGAACGACGCTGCGCTGGTCGACGACGATCGACGTGGTGTAGGCACCGCGTGTCTCGGCGAAAGGCAGCACCAGCGCGACGACCGCGTCGCCGAGCTGCAGTCGGCTTTCGACTCCGTCTCCGAGCGCGTCGATCGTGCCGGCGAGGTCCATGCCCGGAATGTGCGGCACCGGCTGCTCGGCGTATTGAGCAGCGCGTCCCCCTGACCTGACCGTGGCATCCGTGGGATTCACTCCCGCGGCGGTCACGGAGATCCGCACCTGGCCGCGTGCGGGTACGGGCTCGGGCAGCTCGACGCGATGGAGAACGTCGGGGTCGCCGTAGTGGTCGAATCCGATGGCGTGAATGGTCATGATCGTCGGTCCCTTCGTGAGGTGTCGTGTTTCGGTGCGAGAAGTCGATGGAAGTCGAGCCAGTCGCGGATGTAGTCGGCGACCTCGGCCATCTCGTCACCGGAGTCGGGCCTGCCGGCGGTGACATTCACGAGACACCGGTCGCAGATGCCGTTCGACCGCAGCTGCTCCGCGACGGCCTCGGTCTCCGTCGACGTGTCGATCAGCAGCACGGGTCCATGCGCGAGCCGCACGGGTGCGATCACCGGGTTCAGCAGGACCGCCGCGCGCACGCTGCCGGAGATGAGGAATCGGTATGCGGTCGCCGTGCCGGTTCCGTCTCCGATGGCGACTCGCGCGTCGCGGGCCGCAGCGGCTCGCGTCGGTGCGTCCGCCGTGCGCAACACCGTGGCGTCGAGGCCCGCCGTGCGCAGCCGTCCTGCCCACTCCGCGCTTCGGCAGTCGGTGGCCCGGGAATCGCCGATGAAGAGGATCCTGCTGGACAGTGCGACCGGTGCCGGCTGTGTGTTCCGCGTCACCACGAACCTCCCTTCCAACGCTGCGGATTCAGGTTCTCTCAGGAGCCGTGACGGCCCTCCACACAGACGGCCATAATGGCCACGGATCCGGCCCACCTGGGTAGGGTCGGCGCAGGGTTCTCGGGCGAGGGAGCGGGTATGCAACCGGGTAAGACACCGCCGCTGAGCAGAGGGCGGGCGCTGCATCGGATCGCCGTGCTGGTGCTGCCCGACACGATGGCACTCGAAGTGACGATCGCGCAGCAGGTCTTCGGCCGACGGATGTACAACTTCGCGCAGCTCACCGGCGACTTCGAGACGCCGTACGAGGTCGTGCTGTGCGGTGAGCAGCCCCGTCACACGTTGCTGTCGGGCATCGACCTCGGCGAACTGCAACCCCTCGACGTGCTGCGCGAGGCCGACACCGTCTTGGTGCCGGGACTCGAGAACCCGCTCGAGAAGCGCAGCGATGCGCTCCTGGATGCTCTGCGGCACGCCGCCGACAACGGCGCACGGATGGTGTCCTTCTGCGCCGGAGCGTTCGTTCTCGGCCAGGCCGGAGTGCTGGACCGCAAGCGTGTGACGACCCATTGGGTCGTGAGCAAGGAGTTCAGGGAGAACTTTCCCCTGGCGACCCTGGACGAGGAGAAACTTTTCGTGGAGGACGGCAACGTGCTGACCTCGGGAGGCATGTTCTCCGCGACCGACCTGAGCCTGCACATCCTCGCCGTCGACCTCGGATACGCCTACTCGAACGACTTCAGCCGCATGCTCGTGTCTCCGCCCGTGCGCGCAGGTGGTCAAGCGCAATACATCAAGGACTCGATCCGGATCGACACCGAGGCGCCGCTGCGGGCTCTCACCGACTGGATTCGGGAGCACCTGGATGAGCCGCTCACGATGGCAGACCTCGCCGAGCACGAGCACATGAGTGAGCGGAACCTCGCCCGACGCTTTCACGCGGTGACCGGCATGAGCGCCTTCGACTGGATCACGAGAGAACGCGTCAACCAGGCCAAGGTGCTGGTGGAGACGACGGATCTTCCGATCGGTCAGATCGCCGCCATGGTCGGCATCGGCAGCGCGGAGTCGTTGCGGCGCAACTTCAGGCGCATCGTGGGAACCTCCGCCGCCGCGTATCGGCGCACGTTCAAAGCGGAGCCGGCGCTCGTGGCCTGACGGCGGCCGGACACGACCGGCTCCGCGCCGGCCAGTGAGAGTCGGGTGTCAGAGCGTCTCGTCGATCATGGTCGCGGCGATCTCGATGTGGGACCGCGTTGTCCGCGGTCGAGTGGTGACGACGAATGCGACGGCGGCGCTCGCAGCCAGGGCGGCGCCCACGATCAGTGCGGTCGGAGTGCCTCCGACGCCGACCGCCAGGCCGCCCACAAGGGAACCGGTTGCGATGGATCCCTGGAATGACGCGATGTAGAGAGAGGATGCCGCCTCGAACTCCTTCGGGGCAGCCGCACCGATCCAGGTCTGAAGCGCCACCGGAACCGCTCCGTAACCGAGACCCCACGCGCCCATCAGAATGACGGACATCCACGTGTCTGCCGCGACGGCCAGCACTCCAGCAGACCCGGCGATCAGCACGATGGCCGTCGCAACGGTCGTGCGCAGATGGCGTCGGGCCAGGGGGCCGACCAGGAAGTTGCCGGTCAGGCCGGCGACGCCGAAGACGAAGAGTCCGAGGGTCAACGCCGCAGGCGACATACCCACCCTGCTCAGGAGAAAAGCGCTGATGAACGTGTAGCCGACGAAGTGCCCGGTGACCGACAGGATCGTCGTGAACAGCCCGATCCGCGCCGCACGGGAACGCAGCAGCGTGGTGAGCGTCTTCCATCGTACGGCACCACCGGCTCCGAGCGTGGGCAGAAGGATCAGGAGAAGAACGAGGGCTCCCAGCGCCAGAACTGCAGTGGCGGCGAACGCGGCACGCCACCCGGCGGCGAGCCCCACGGCGACGGCGGCCGGCACCCCGATGACGGTGGCGACGGAGATTCCGCCGAAGATGATGGCTGTGGCCCGACCGGCGTACCGTGCGCCGACCAGGCGGTTTCCGAGAGTGCCGCCGATCGCCCAGAACCCGCCGATGCCGGCCCCGAGCACGATCCGAGCGATCAGCATCACGGTGAAGGTCGCGGCGAACGCGGCGAGAGCATCGGCGATGGTGAAGGTGACCATCATGCCGACGAGGAACAGCTTGCGGTCCAAGGCCCCGGCCGCGACGGTCAGCAGCGGAGCCGCGACTGCTGCGACGATCGCGGGAGCGGTGACCATCGTTCCCGCGATCACCGGGCTCACGCCGAGTGAGCCTGCGATCTGCGGGAGCAGGCCGACCGGCAGAAACTCGTTGGTGACCAGGACGAAAGTGCCGAGGGCGATCGCCAGCACGGCGCCCCAGCGTCTGGTTGACGGCATGGATGTTTCCTTCGTTCTTGACGCTGCGGCCCGCCCCGGCTCAGCGGTCGAGGAACTCGACCGCCGTGGCGACGAACCGTTCGGGGTACTGGAAGTGGGCCCCGTGGCCGGAGTCGGGGTAGAGCACCAGCTCGGCATCCGGCAGCTTCTGCTGGAGCGTGAACGAGTTCACGCTCGGGATGACGATGTCGTGGCTCCCGTTCACCACAAGAGTCGGTGCGGTGATCTGCGCGAGGTAGTCCTGGCCGTGCTCGTCAGGCGTTCCCCATTCGACGCGCGCCGCCGAGTAGCTCTTCACCGCGTCACCGGAGAACGGCACGTCACGGTCGACGCGGGTGCGAACGCGCGCCACGTACGCCCGCCCGGCGGCTTGGCTCGTGTCGCTCGGGCCGAAGAAGATCGGCAGCCACAGTTCGTCGTTCGTGTTGGGTCCGGCCGCGAACAGCGCTGCGGCATTGTCGGCCGGGTCGGTCAGGATGCCGGAGCGCGGGCTGGTGCCGACCAGGATCAGCTTTCGCACCAGGCGCGGATGCGTGTAGGTCAGCCACTGCGCCACCTGGCCGCCCATCGAGTGGCCGAGCAGGTCGATGCGCGTCAGGCCGAGAGCCTCTGCGAAGGTCGCAGCGTCGGCCGAGATGTCGGCGATGGTGGACTTGGGCTCCCCCGTCGACGATCCGACCCCGGCGGTGTCGAACCAGATCACCTCGCGGGTCGCGGCGAATCCGTCCAGGATCGCCGGGTCGATGGTGTCGAGGTTGCCCATGAAGTGCTGCGTGAACAGCAGAGGGACGCCGGCGCCGGCGTTCAGACGGCGGTACGCGAATCGGGTTCCGTCGGCTTCCACGAATTCGGTCGGTGTCGTGGCAGCGGTGGGGTCGGTCATGATCGTTCTCTTCTCTGTGCTTCGTGAGGTCTGTACCGGTTGAGATCTGTGCTTGTCGGCGTCTGTGCTTGTCGGCGCCTGTGCTTTTCGGGGGCTGTCTTCGCGAAGTCGGCGAGCGTCAGATGGCCGTGCGCCCGCCGTCGACGGCGACCACGGCGCCCGTGATGTACGCGGCTCGCGGTGACGCGAGGAACGCGATGGTGTCGGCGATGTCCTCCGGCTGTGCCGCCGCACCGAGCAGCGTCGTCTCACCGAGAGCGGCGATGCGGTCGGGGCTCGAGCCGCCGGTGTAGATCGGTCCAGGCGCGACGGCGTTCACGCGCACGCCCTTCGGCGAGTACTCGGCGGCCCAGGCCTTCGTGAAGGAGCTCAGCGCCGCCTTCGTGGCGCTGTAGGCGGCGCCACCGGCCAGGCCGATGCTCGCGGCCATGCTCGACACGTTGATGATCGAACCCGTGCCGCGCGCCACCATCGAGGGCGCCAGCTGTGCCGTGAGCAGGTAGGCGGCCTCGACATTGCTGGCGAACAGGCTGCGCAGCGTGGCGGCATCCAGCTGCTCACTCGGGCCGAACCAGGAGAAGCCCGCGTTGTTGACCAGGATGTCGACCTCGCCCGCCTGCGCGGCCAGGTCGATCGCCCCTGCGGAATCGCCGAGATCCGCCGCGATGAAACGTGCTCGTCCGCCGGCGTCGCCGATCTCCTGCACGACACGGGCTCCCCGTGCCGCGTCGCGACCGTGCACGAGCACCTCCGCTCCGTCCTCGGCGAGCTTCAGCGCCGTGGCGCGGCCGATACCCGACGTCGCGCCGGTCACCAGTGCGACCTTGCCGGCCAGTTCGCCGACGATGTTCGTGGTGGTCATGATCACGTCCTCCCGTGGCGCCTCGTTTCAACGGCGCACTATCGAGAATGCGACGACGAGGCCGAAGGCATCCCACGGTCACGGACGGTCAGCACACGGAATCAGACGAGCGGCGGATGCCGGTCGCCGGGTTGCGCACGGAGGGGCTTCGTGGCACGGAGGTCGGGTTGCCGCGGAGCTCATCCGGGCCGTTCGCGAGCGCGGGCGGACGAGGGCGTGCACAGCTCACGGCGACTTCGGTGAGGAGATGAGGCGCCGGCCGCCCCGCTAGTGCGGCGGCCGGCGCGAGGGATCAGCAGCAGCCGGGCTCGCAGCATCCCTCTTCAGGGTCGCAGCATCCGTTCATCGCCGGACCTCCTTCCATCGACGTGCGTCGATGAATACAGTCTGCGATTGAACATCGATGACTGTCAATGTATGTGCCAGACTGATCTCATGTCGGACACCGAGCTCCTGCCGATCCGCGACCTGCAGGCGTGTTGCGCGCCGATCACCAGGGAGCCGATCGAGCCGTCGAACGCCGAGTCGTTGGCGCGCTCGCTGAAGGCCCTGGCCGACCCAGCGCGGTTGCGACTGCTGTCGATCGTGGCCGCGCATGCGGAGGGCGAGGCATGCGTGTGCGAGCTGACCGATCCGCTCGCGCTCAGCCAGTCGACGGTCTCGCACCACCTGAAAGTGCTCGTCGGCGCCGGCTTTCTGACCAGCACGAAGCGCGGCACCTGGCATTACTACCGGCTGGTCGATGGCGCCCTCGACGCGGTGGCCGCGCTGCTGGCGGCGGTTTGAGCAACCCCTCCCGTCTGCGATCATTGCCGACGATGCGAAACGAACGGCTGATCCCCCGGCGAACGCCGGAGTCGCGCGCGGTGACCGAGCGGGTGCAGGTGGTCATGGACCTGACCTCGCGCCTCAACGTGCTGCGGCACAGCGACGTCGAGACGAGAACGGCGCTCCTCGCCGAGATTCTGGGGCGGCCGACGCCCGAGACCCTCACGCTGTATCCGCCGTTCTTCTGCGACCACGGCCTGAACCTGGAGTTCGGCGAGCACGTGTTCGTCAATCAGAACTGCTCCTTCTACGACATCGGCGGCATCACGATCGGTGACCGCACCATGATCGGGCCGGGCGTCACGCTCGCGACGGCGGGGCATCCCGTCCAGCCCGGGCAGCGTTTCGACGGCATCACGGCGGCGCCGATCGTCATCGAGTCGAACGTGTGGATCGGCGCGAATGTCACCGTCACTCCTGGCGTGCGCATAGGCGCAGGCTCGGTCGTCGCCGCAGGCGCCGTCATCGCGAAGGACGTTCCGCCGAACTGTGTGGTGAGCAGCAGCGGATACGTCGCACGACGCGACCTCGATTCCACGCCATAGTCCTTGCATGGCGGTCACTCTGCGATCCAGCACACCCGACGACCTCGAGTGGCTCGTCGAGCTGCGAGCACTCGTGCTGCGCTCCGACCTCGAACGGCTCGGTCGCTTCGATCCCGTGCGGGTGCGGCAACGGATGCGGGACGCCTTTCGCCCGCAACAGACGCGCGTCATCGTCGTCGACGGCCGCGACGTGGGATGCATCACCACACGATTCGAGGGCGACGTGCGCTGGCTCGAGCACTTCTACGTCGCACCAGACCAGCAAGGCAGGGGCATCGGCAGTGCGGTGCTGCTGACCGTTCTCGACGAGCCGTTCGACGGTCCCACGCGGCTCAACGTGCTGCAGGGCAGCGCGGCACGTCGGCTCTACGACCGTCACGGATTCGTCACCGACAGCGAAGACGAGATCGACGTCTTCATGACCCACCGGCCGACGCGCCCGCGATGACGACGCTCAGACAGTCGTCGAACAGGTCATCGGGCGTGCGGCCGTCTCGGAAGTAACCGGTGACACCGGCGATCAGCGTGGGGTGGGCGGCCGTGAACTCGTCGAGGCTCCAGTCCTTGAGAGCCGTCTCGTCGGGCCGCGGCGCCTGCTCTTCGAGCACGTAGCCGACCGTGAAGCGCTCGACGGTGAGCGTGATGATGCGCGCCTGGCGAAGAGGGATGCCCTTCTCCACCAGTGCGCTCATCGCGAGCTCGGAGAGGGCGTTCATCTGCGCGGAGAGCTGCGCCGAGGAGATGACGCGCGCGCCGTCCGGGTGGGCGAGCAGCGCGCGGCGCAGCCCGCCCGCGAGGTGCGTCAGCCACTCCGGCCAGGCCTCATCGGGCATCGGTGGTGACACCTGAGCGACGAAGTCCCCGAGGATCGCGTCGGCGACGGCCGTGATGAGCGCCGACTTGTTGGGCACATGCCAGTAGAGCGTGGGCGACTGCACGCCGAGGCGAGTGGCGAGCTTGCGGGTGGTGACGGCATCCAGGCCTTCGGCGTCGAGCAAGGCGACGGCCTCGGAGATGACCTGTTGCCGGTCCAACGCCATCGACTCCCCCGTTCGTTGTTCCCCAACCCGACTGCTTGCACTTCACTCTATCAGTGATAGAGTCTCTATCGCCGATAGAGAGCGATGGCTCGACCGTCGCCGGAGAACCGAGAAGGAGCAGATCATGCCTGACGAACATGCCGTGCGGGATGCCCTGCACGAGGCGACGCATCGCGTTGCGGGAGTGCCTCAACACCGCGACTTCCCCGAAGGCCACCAGGGAGCGAGCCATCACGGGCGCTCACTGCAGAACCGCGGAGCGCAGAACCGGGTGACGCGGAGCCGCGCCGGCGGCCACCAGGGCTCGACCCCGGCGCACGACCGCCCACCGCGCGTTCTCGTGCGCTGGCAGACCTGGATCGCCGGCCGGGTCGCGCGCAAGGCTGAGTGACATGGCCGAGTCCGCCGCGATCGCCGTGCGCGACCTGACGAAGGCCTACACCGCGACCACAGGGCTGTTCGGGGTGAGCCTCGACGTGAGCCTCGGCTCGGTCATGGCCCTGCTCGGTCCGAACGGTGCGGGCAAGACGACCGTCGTGCGCATCCTCTCCACGCTGGTGCGTCCCGATGCGGGCAGCGTGGCCATCGGCGGCGTCGACGCGTTGAGCCGTCCGGATGCCGTGCAGGCGATGATCGGGGTGGCGAACCAATCAGCGGCCGTCGACGAGAAGCTGACCGGGCGGGCGAACCTCGCGATGTTCGCCCGCCTGCATCGGCTGCCGAGAACGCAGGCCCGCGTGCGCGCCGCCGAGCTGCTCGAACTGTTCGACCTCACCGAGGCCGCCGGCAAGCCCGTCAAGAGCTACTCGGGAGGGATGCGCCGAAAGCTCGATCTCGCCGTGAGCTTGATCGGGCATCCATCGATCCTGTTCCTCGACGAGCCCACGACAGGACTCGACCCGGCCAGCAGGCTCGCGCTCTGGGAGGTGATCGACGGGCTGGTCGCAGACGGCACGACGGTGCTGCTGACCACCCAATATCTCGACGAGGCGGATGCCCTGGCTCGCGACGTCACCTTCATCGACGATGGCAGGGTGATCGCCCGCGGCACTCCGGCCGAGCTGAAATCGCGGATCGGGGGTCGACAGGTGGACCTGACACCGGCATCCCCCGACCTCGTCGCCCCGCTGGCGAGGCAGCTGGCCGGGTTCGAGGTCACGAGCGGTGACCGCGCACTGCATGTCTCGATCGGAGACGACGTTGCCGACCTGCGGCGGTTGCTGACCGCTGTCGACGTGTCGGGCATTGCGCTCGCGGACTACAGCGTGCGCACGCCGACGCTCGACGACGTGTACTTCCACGTGACAGGGCACGAACGCCCGGCCGACACGACGGACTCGAGCGACGGCTCCGGCGCGGCAACGAGTGAGGCCGCAGCGAAGGAGGTGGCAGCATGACTGTCGCCGTGCAGCGTCGGCGCCCGTCGCGCTGGTGGGTTGTCAGCGACTACTACGAGATGGTCACGCGCAGTCTGCGACACCTCGCCGCCGACCCCGACCAGCTCATCACGGTGACGCTGCAGCCCGTGCTCACCCTCGCCCTGATGTACTTCTTTCTCGGCGGCGCCATTCAGGCGGGCACGAGCCGGAACTACCTCGATTTTCTCCTTCCGGGCGTCTTCATCGTGATGGCCGGGTTCGCCGCGATCACCACGGCCACCGGCGTGGCATCCGACATGGTGCAGGGCGTCGTCGACCGGTTCCGCACCCTGCCGATGTCCAAGCCGGCCGTCGTCGCAGGACACGTCATCTCCGACCTGCCGCGCAGCCTCATCGGCCTCGCCGTCACGATCGTCGCCGGGTTGTTCATGGGGTTCCGAAGCCCGGCAGGCGTCGGCGCCTGGGCATCGGTGATCGGCATCGTGCTGCTGGTGACGTTCACGCTCTCGTGGATCGCGGCCGTCATCGGCCTGCTCGGCAGGAGCCTCGAGGTGGTGCAGCAGGTGTCGGCCGTGATCATCATTCCGGTCTTCCTCAGCAACGCGCTCGTGCCCACCGACACCATGCCGGACTGGCTGCGCGTCATCGCCGCGAACCAGCCGCTCAGCCAGGCGACCGACTGCATCAGGGCGCTGCTCGCGGATGCCCCGCTCGGCGACCATCTCTTGCTCGCGCTCGTCGAGCTCGTCGGCATCACCATCGTGGCGTTCGTTGCGGCAGCGCTGCTGTTTCGGCGACGCACGCGGCGGTGACGTGTGGCGGACGAACGCGCGCGGGCGCTTTGCCGGTGGAAGGTGATCGCGTCATTCCTCAGCGGCGAGGTGCCGTGCCGCTTCGGCGGCCAGGTCGCCGAGGATGATCTCGCGAGTGTCCGCGTCGTAGTCGTAGAGCTCTCCGTATCGCCCCCAGCTGATGGCGATATCGAGCTGCTTGCGGGCATCCTCATCGGTGAAGCCGCGACGCAGAAGGTCGAGGAAGAAGTCGTCGCGGAGGGCGCCGTCATCACTGTTCTCGAGGGCGCGGACGATGGTGCGCACGAGCGGCGCGTGGTCGACGGCGAGGTCGGCGAAGATGGCCTTGCTGGGCGAGATGTCTGCGGTGAACCACCGCCTCCCCGTCTCGGTGAGGAAGGCCTGGGCGCCTTCGAGATCGAGGAGGGTGAGCATCTGCGCCGCGTCGACGAGAGGGAGCAGATCATCGACCTCGAACGAGAGCTCGTCGGCGAGATCGGGCAGGTCTGCTTGCCCGTTGTGCGAGTAGACGATCTCGATCAGCCCCGCGAGACCGCCGATGGTGATGTCGGGGAGCGGATACGTCGACGGCGTGGGGAGCGCCGGCGTCGCGGCCGTCTGCTGCTCCTCCCCGACCAGGAGGGTGTAAAGCGTGTCGACGGCCGACTCGAACGCGGGGCTGCGGCGGTCGCGCGGTCGCGGTAGGTGAATGGGGACCTCGGCCTTGATGTGACCGGGGTTCGCTCCCAACACGAGCACGCGATCCGCCATGAGCACTGCTTCTTCGATGTTGTGCGTCACGATGCAGACGCACGAGGTGGGAAAGTCGGGCTGCGCCCACAGCGACATGACCTCGTTACGCAGGTTCTCCGCCGTCAGCACGTCCAGTGCGGAGAAGGGCTCATCCATCAGCAGCGCGTCGGGGCGCAGCACCAGCGCTCGTGCGAAACCGACACGCTGACGCATGCCGCCGGAGAGTTCGCGCGGATAGGCGGACTCGAAGCCGTCGAGTCCGATCACGTCGATGGCGTCGAGCGCGCGACGACGGCGTTCCTTCGCCGCGATCCCGCGTGCCTGCAAGCCCAGTTCGACATTCGCCTGCACGGTGAGCCACGGCATGAGTGCGAACGACTGGAAAACCATCCCCACACCGGGGTTCGCGCCGTTGAGACGTGTGCCGCGGTAGCGGACCTGCCCGGTGGTCGGCGCGATGAGCCCCGCCATCGATCGCAACAGGGTCGACTTGCCCGACCCGGACTTGCCGAGCAGCGCGACGATCTCGCCCTTGCGCAGCGTGAGTGACACTTCGGAGAGAACGTGCAGTGTCGTGCCGTCGGCCGAGGGGAAGCTCTTCGTCACCCCGTCCACTTCGATGATCGGGGAGCCGTCTGGCACAGCGCCGAACGTGCCGCGGGTCGTGGATGCCATGGGGCACCTCCTTGTGGTGACGTGGGGTGAGGTCGAGGGTTCAGGCCAGGGAGAAGCGGGTCTCGGCAAGTCGATAGAGCCGCCGCCAGAACACTCGGTTGAGACCCACGACGAAGATGCTCATGACGATGACGCCGACGAACGTGCGGGCGAAGTCGCCGGTCGCGGTCGCGTGGGCGATGTACGCGCCGAGCCCGAACGCCGTGAGGGTCGTGTGGCCATAGCTGACGACCTCGGCGACGATCGAAGCGTTCCAGGCCCCGCCTGCGGCGGTGATGCCTCCGGTGACCCACGAGGAGAAGACCGCCGGAAGAATCAGGCGCCGCCACCGCAGCCATCCGCTCACTCCGAGATTGAGGGATGCCTCGCGCAGGTCGGCGGGAATCGCCGACGCACCCGCGATCACGTTGAACAGGATGTACCACTGCGCGCCGAGCGACATCAGCATGATGCCTCCGACGTTGATGCTGAGTCCCGAGGTGATGAGGAACAGGGTGATGAACGGAAAGAGGAAGTTCGCCGGAAAGCTGGCGAGCACCTGCACGACAGGCTGGGCATAGCGGGTGACCTTGGGGTTCATGCCGATCCAGACGCCGATCGGCACCCAGACCAGCGACCCCACCACGATCAACACGACCACTCGGCCGAACGTGGCGAGACCGAGCACGAACGCCGTTCCGAATTCGGCGAGTCCGATCGAGTTCTGAATGTACGAGAGCAGTTCGACCACGCCGATCGTGATCGCCGCAGCGATCACGGCGGCGAAGACGACGTCGGCGACCCTGCGCCGTCTCATCGGCACCGTCAGCGGGCGATCGGCGATGCCGAACGGGCGGGTGAGCCGATCGAGAGCCGCGCCGATCGGCTGGAGGATCCGGCCGAGCGTGCGAGGAATCCCCGAGTTGCGCAAGACGTCCAGCGTGATGCTGCGCTGCGTCGTGGCCGCTGTCGCATCACCAATGCGGAACTTCTCCGCCCATGCCGTCAAGGGTCGCCAGAACACGGCATTCACGCCGACGACCATGATGACCATGACCAGAATCGCCAGCAGGATGGCCGGAATGTTCTCCTGTTCCGTCGCCGCCGCCACGTACGAGCCGATGCCGGGAAGCGCGTACGTGTGGTTGTTGACCGAAATCACCTCGGAGGCCACGAGGAAGAACCAACCGCCGCCGAAGCTCATCATCCCGTTCCAGACGAGCGGGATCATGCCCGACGGCACATCGAGCTTCCAGAATCGTTGCCACTTGGTCAGCCGCAGCAGTCGAGCGGCTTCGTCGAGATCGCGCGGCTGCGTGGTGAGGGAGCTGTAGAACGCGAAGGTCATGTTCCACGCCTGGCTCGTGAAGATCGCGAACACCGACGCGCACTCCAGCCCGAGCATCGATCCGGGGAAGAGCACGAGCCACACGGAGAGCGTCACCGACAAGAAGCCGAGAACAGGCACCGATTGGAGGATGTCCAGCAGCGGCAGCAGAATCTTCTCCGCGCGACGGGAGCGGGCCGCGGCCGTGGCGTAGATGAACGTGAACACCAGCGAGACGGCCAGGGCCACGAACATCCTCAGAAGCGACCGCGCCGCGTAGTACGGAAGGTTCGCGGGATTCGTCGAGACCGAGGATGCCGCGTGTTGCGCGTTGAAGGGCGCACCGATGCCCTCGGCGAGCCTGATGATGACGAAGAGCACCACGGCGAACCCGACGAGCACGACCGCGTCGGCGGCGAGGCGCGTGCGGGAGCGTACGACGACCGACGTCTGGCCGGCAAAGGGGCGAAGGATCGACATGGCACGCTCCGGAGGTCTGCGCGCCGCGGAGTCACACGGAAGTTCCGGTCGTCAAGGGCGCGAGGTTGCGAGGTGTACAGAGAAGGGGATCGAAGGATGGGGGCGATGAGAACTCGGACTCACGGCCGATCACCTCCTTCTCCTCGGCGCCTCAGCGCGTTGACCGGCGTGACCCGCGAACCTTCTCGCGTCACGCCGAGAAGTACGATAACCTCATTCAATCAGTTGCGCAAACGAAGATACATTCTGAAAGGAATGACAGATCACGGGTGCGCCCGTCGAATCAGGGGACACGACGAACACACATACCTCGCCCGCATCCGTGACCGCGGAGCAGCTGGTCGCCGCCGCCGCGACCTTCGACTTGCTGTCGGTGCCCGGAAGGCTGCACCTGGCGTGGCTTCTCGCCCGACAGGAGTACGACGTGACGACGCTCGCCGGACTCACCGGAGCGGCGATTCCCGCGACGAGCCAACAACTGGCGAAATTGCGCGCCGCCGGTGTGGTCACCGCGCGCAGAGAAGGGCGACGGCAGCTCTACCGCATCGATGATCCGCACATCCAACGCCTCGTGCAGACGATCTTCGAACACATCGCGGCCGACGGCACGCTCGCCCAAGAACCCGACCCGCGTCGGCCGCCGCGCCGCCCTCGGTTCACCGTGACACCGCGCGCCTGAGCGGTGGAGCATGGCGCAGCGACCGGCATGCGGATCACGTAGTGTGTCGCCCGGCGCCGCACAGTCCGGGCGCCGGCAAGGAGACACCGTGGCGCTGCCGCACAAGCCGGGCGATCACGCTCTGCTCTGGAACGACGAGACTCTTCGGGCCCCCGAGAACTTCGGCCTCTCGGCCGAGTGGGCGAGCGAGGATGCCGTCGGCGAGATCCCCGACCGCTACCGCGCGCACGTGCTCGGCACGAATCTCTCCCCCGCCCTCCGGTGGTCGACGCTTCCAGCGGGCACCGTCGAGCTCGCGTTGGTGGTGCAGGACCCGGACACGCCGATGGCGGGAGCGGCCACCCATCTCGTGGCGACCATTGATGTCGCCCACCGCGATCGGCTCGAGGACGGCGCGCTCACCAAGGGCTCCTCGCCCTCTGGCGTGGTGCTCGGCAAAGGCGGCATCAAGCTCGGCTGGGCCGGCCCGATGCCGCCGAAGGGACACGGACCGCACCGGTACGTCTTTCAGGCCTTCGCGATGCAGAAGCCGCTCGACCTGCGCACCGGATTCCGGCTCGCCGAGCTGCGCGACGCCCTCGCACAGGGCGTGCTCGGACGGGCGCAGCTGATCGGCACGTACGAGTCTCGCTGACGCGAGCCTGGGTTATCTGCGCCGCACGGCGTACGTCAGGTGCGTCACGCGCCGGGACGACGCGGAGGCGACCTGCTCGAGGGCGATGGTCGAGTCATCCACTCCGTCGAAGAGACGGATGCCCTTGCCGAACAGCACGGGCGACAGTGCGATCGAGAACTCGTCGACGAGCCCGGCGTTGAGGTACTCGACGATGAGTGCTGCCCCGCCGGAGATGCGGACGTCCCGATCGCCCGCCACCTCACGTGCCCGGTCGAGGGCGGCCTCGACGCCGTCGTTCACGAAGTGGAATGTGGTGCCGCCGGCGCGCTGCCAGGGCTCGCGCTGCTCGTGCGTGACGACGAAGACGGGAGTGTGGAACGGCGCATCCTCCGGCCACGAGTGCTCGCCCGCCTCGAACATGCGCTTGCCCATGATGCTCACACCGGTGCGTTCGAACGCGTGGCGCGCCACATCGTTGTCGATCCCTTCGTCACCGCCTTCGCCGAGCCCGAGGTTCTCGCGGAAGAACCGGGTGGGGAAGACCCACTGCTGCAGCTCCATCCACTGCTGACCCATGAGCTCGTCGGGTGACTCGGGTGCGAGATACCCGTCGAGCGACATCGAAACGCTGAAGAAGACCTTGCCGGCGACCATGAGGGGAACCGTACGGCATCCCGCCGACGTCGCGCGAGCGAGCGTGGCGGCACGCGACGTCGGGGCGGATGCGGATGACGCCGGCCGGTGTTAGGTTCCGCACGTCGTGTGTTCCCTCGGGCGGCTCTCGGCCGACCGAGGCAACGCGCGCATGCCTCGACGTCGAGCCACGGCGCCGAGGGCCGACGCGGCTCGCCCGCAGAAGGGTCTGTCATGAAGCTGTTGCTCACCTCGGGCGGCGTCAGCAACCCCAGCATCCGTGACGCGCTGGTCGAGCTGCTGGGCAGACCGATCGCGGAGTCGAGGGCGCTGTTCATTCCGACGGCGCAATGGGGGCATCCGATGTGCTCGCCCGAGTCGGTGTGGCGGTCGATCGCCGGCCAGTGGGATGAACCGGGCGGGCTCTGCGAACTCGGCTGGAAATCGGTCGGCGTGCTCGAGCTCACCGCGCTGCCCGGCATCGCCGAGGAGCGGTGGATGCCGTGGGTACGCGACGCGCACGTGCTGCTGGTCGACGGCGGCGAGGCGATGTACCTCGCGCACTGGGTGCGGCGATCGGGGCTCGCCGACCTGTTCCCGTCGCTGCGGGACACCGTGTGGGTCGGTGTGAGCGCCGGCAGCATGGCGATGACGCCGCGCGTCGGGCGGGAGTTCGTGCACTGGCGGCCCGACGAAGGCGACGAGGGCCTCGGCATCGTCGACTTCTCGATCTTTCCGCACCTCGACCACCCGGGCTGGGCGAGCAATACGCTCGCGAGCGCGCGCGACTGGGCCGGGAACATCCAGGGACCGGCGTACGCGATCGACGACCAGACGGCGATCTCGGTGGTCGACGGCGCGATCGAGGTCGTCTCGGAAGGACACTGGGAGCAGCTGCGCGCCTGACGGTCCGTGCCGGGCGGCCCCTGCCTGCTCACACTCAGTCGGAAGGCATCGGCAGCTTCTTGTCGACGGTGCGCAGCACGTAGTCGAGCTCCTCCTGGGTGAAGACGCCTGGGTGCCGCACGAGCACCTTGCCGTTCGGCGACAGGATCACCGTGTAGGGCAGCGAGGATGCCTGGAACCGCGCCGCCTGCGTGCCCTTCGTGTCGGAGAGCACGGGGAAGCTCAGGTGGTGGTCGGCGGCGACGGCCCTGCCGCTCGAGGTGGAGTCGTCGACGTCGACGCCGAGAAAGTCGACGGCGGTGCCGAGCTCGGCGTGCTCCGCCTCTGCCGCGTCGAGCTGGGCGGCACAGGCGGTGCAACTGCTCGACCAGAAGTCGAGCACCGTGTAGCTGCCGTGGTCGGAGGCGCTGGAGAGCGACGCGCGTTCCGACGATCCGGAGCCGCTCGTCGAGGCATCCACCAGGGTGCCTCCCGTGATGGGCGACGGGGTGTCCCCGATCTCCGTGCCGCCGGGCAGAGCCGCAGGCAGGTCTGCACCGGCGACGGGGCCGCGCTGCGAGGCGGGGAGCGCGTCGTCGGCGAGCACGGCGAGCCCGTGCGAGAAGGGTGCGGTGTCGGCATCCTGGGTGCCGAAGTCGGCCATGTCGGTGTAGGTCCCGTTCGGGCTGATGACGAAGATCTCGGTGCCGTGAGCGACGGACTTGGTCGCAGGGTCGAGTTGCACGTTCACCGAGTAGGCATGTGCGGCGGCCGCCAGCTGCTCGGGCGTGCCCGTGCCGTAGTACCAGTTGCCGACGTGTCCGAGGCCGTGCTGGTCGGTCCACGTCTGAACGTCGGCGGTCGACGGATAGTAAGGATTCGCGTTGATCGACACGAACGCCACGTGCTTGCGCGTACTGGGGCTGAGGTCGTGGTCGGCCACGATCACGTCTTGCGCGAAGAGGGCGCAGAGGTCGGTGCACTGGTCGTCATTGAACGTGAGCACGACCACGTCGTGCTTGAACCGCGAGAGGGTGAGCGGTGTGCCGTCTTCGTTGGTGAGATCGAGCGCCGGGGCGTGAATGACGCCGTCGCCTGCGAGCGTGTCCATGGTGAGGAGGTCGGCGGTCGGCTTGTTGATGCCGGCCCTGCCCTGGTAGTCGTCGCTGCTCTTCGCGCTGCTCGGTGATCCGGGAACGACGAGCGCGACAGCGGTGACGGCGGCGATCACCGCGACGAGCGCGACGGCCGCGATGACGAACAGCGAACGACGCCCTGGGCCGGGGCGGTTCCCCGGCTGCCGCGCCGGGCCGCCGGCGGGTTCTTCGGCAGGTGTCATCGGGGGCCTTCCTTGCTCTGTGCGGGCTGAACGGATCGAACGGCCGGGCGGCGTTCCGCCGCCGTCGCGAGCGCGATCAGCGCGCTGATCACGACCACGGCGCACCCGACGGCGACCGGCAGCCACCAGGAGTCGAGCCACGTCACGACCGCCGACTGCACCCCGTCGACGGCGCTCACGATCGACGCAATGCCGTCCGGCGCACCGAGAACGTTCGCCCAATAGGCCATGAGGTAGAGGCCGACGAGCACGCAGACCCCGCCCGCGATGCGGGGGAGCACGCGGGCGGCCGAGCGGATGCTCCTGGGCACGGCGGCGCCGCCGAACGAGGCGATCACCGACACCGCGGTGGCGAAGAGCCCCATGCCCAGGGCGTACGCGACGAACACGATCACGTTGCGCAGCGGACTGCCGGCGGCCAGCGTCGATCCGACGGCGGCCACGAAAATCGGCAGCGAACAGCTGAGCGACCCGATCGCGTAGGCGACGCCGAACCCGATCATGGCGAGGGCGCCACGGCCCGACCGGAACGACAGGCCCGGCAGGTGCAGCGTCGGGGCCCTGCCGACGATCGACATCGCCCCGAGCGCCACGATGGCGGTGCCGACGAGCAGCATGACCCAGGGCGCGACGGCGGTGATCGCAGCGGCCAGGGATGCCTCCACCGCGCCGGCCACGCCGAACACGGTGACGAAGCCGAGCGTGAGGCATCCACCGGCCCGAAGCGAAGCCAGAAGCCGGCTCGACCATGGGGTCGGTGCGTCGTCGAGGAACGCGGTGAGATACACCGGCAGCAACGGGAGTCCGCACGGGTTGATCAGCCCGGTCAGGCCGACGGTGAACGCGAAGGCGATGACGGCGCCGTCGATCATCGCCCTTCTCCAGGCAGCGTGGCGGCGTCGCGCTGGGCGAGGGCGGCGAGCGAGGCGTTGTAGGCGTCGAGGTCGATGTCGCCGAACCGCTCGGCACGGCGCGCCTGGCGCGCGGCAAGGCGGGCGTCACTGCGCTGCCATTGCAGGAACAGCACGCCGAGCACGAGGAGGGTCGGGAACTCCGTGAACGCCCATGCGATGCCTCCCGCGACCTGCTGGTCGGAGAGCGGTGTCGTGGTGGCCCACGGCAGGGCGACCGCGTAATACCTGACCATGACCGTCGTGGCCATCATGAAGACGATGCCGAAGAAAGCGTGAAAGGGAACCGTCGCGCTCAGCTCGGCGATCCGCAGCACGGGCCGCGAGAACGCCCCCATCAGGCCGCCCCCGCGGCGCGGCGACGGGTCGACGCCGAGGATGCCCCAGAAGTAGAGGCATCCGATGACCAAGAAGTGCAGAAGCATCAGGTTGTGGCCCCACCACGTGCTCATCAGCCAGTCGAAGAGGGGCGTGAAGTAGAGCGCGTAGAGGCTGAACAGGAAGAGCAGCACGGTGACCACGGGGTTGGCGATGAACGCGGCGAACCGGGAGTGCAGAAACATCAGGAGCAGGTGACGCGGGCTGCGGCGGCCGCCGGTGGCCGGCAGTGATCGCAGCAGCAGGGTGACGGGTGCGCCCAGCATCAGCAGGATGGGCGTGAGCATGCCGATCACCATGTGCTGCACCATGTGCACGCTGAAGAAGTCCATGCCGTAACCGTCGAACCCGGTTGCCGTCATCAGCTCGAGGGAGACGACGCCGAGCATCCACCAGACGGTGCGGCCGACAGGCCACCGATCGCCGCGTCGGTGCACGACGATGAGTCCTGCCAGATAGCCGACGGCCAGAAGCGCACCGATCACGGGCAGCACGGGGATCGGTTGCGGATGCCACGCCAGCAGCCGCTCGAGCGTGAGCGGCTGATCGGGCATCCACATGGGACCCGTCATCGACATCGGGCCGCCCATCGAGCCCGAGCCGCCGCCCATCGGACCCGAGCCGCCGCCCATCGAGCCGCCGGCAGCGCTCGGCACGGCCCGGTGCACCACCGCGGCCGCGGCGAGCAGTGTCAACACGACGTCACATCGGTGTGAGGGGCTGAGATCGTATCGCCTCTGCTGTCCGCCACGGAGGGTCGGCCCGCAGCCTGCGCCCCGACGCCGATTCCGCCTCGCATTGACAGCCCTTCGCACGATAACTTGCACTTCTACAATAGTTGCGCTGTTGCAAGCCGGCTCCGAAGGTCCTGAGAGAAGTGGCGGTCTCACTCAGCGACGGCGGCGAAGGCCGCGCGCCGGCCCGACGCGACCGCTCTGTACGCCGTGCGGTGGGATAGTGGAATGGCTCGCGCCATCCAGTGGGCAGGAAGGGGCCGCGAATCCATGGCCGCATCGAACCTGCCCGTCGATGACGACGCGGTGACGGCGGTGCTGACCGCCTCGCGTGCCATGCTCGGAGTCATCGCCCGGTCGTTCGCGGACACGCTCGAGACGGTGACGCTTCCGCAGTTCCGTGTGCTGGTTCTGCTGAGCTCGCTCGGTCCGCAGCGAACGGGTGTCCTCGCCGAACGATTGGGCGCCAACCTCTCCACCTTCAGTCGCTCCCTCGACCGGATGGTGTCGGCGGGGTGGGTGCGTCGTGAACAGAATCCGGGCAGTCGCCGAGAGGTGATCATCACCCTCACCGGTGACGGTGAGCACATCGTCGCGGACGTCACGGAGCGCCGTCGGCGGGACTTCCGCGACATCCTCGCGCAGCTGACGCCCGAGCGGCGCGACCAGGTTCTCGCAGCGTTCGAGGTCTTCAACTCGGCGGCGGGTGAGCCCAGTGTGGAGGACCTTCTGCCCCTTGGGCTCTGAGCCGCCCGGCGACCTTCCGACCTTAGTTTCATATATGCAACTGTTGTAGCCTTGCAACTATGCGAGGACTCCGATGACCGAGACCGTGCCTGCGTCGTCGGGACCGATCACCCGCTTCACCGACCGCGTCGCAGCCGCTCTGCGAGGATCGCGTGCCGGTCTCTTCGTGATCGCCGTCGTGGTCGGGCTCGGCGCCGGTCTCGGGGCGGTGGTCTTCCGCTACCTCGTGTCGTTCTTCACGTGGGTCTTCACCGGGCAGGCGGAGTTCGGGCAGGGCGGGTGGGTCGGCAGTTCCCACCTCCCCTGGCTGGGGCTCGCGTTCTTCGTCGTGATCCCCGTCGTCGGCGGCCTGCTGTACGGCCCTCTGGTGTATCGGTTCGCGCGAGAGGCACGCGGCCACGGCGTGCCGGAGGTGATGGTCGCGGTCGCCGAGAACGGCGGCCGAATCCGTCCCCAGGTCTCGGTGGTGAAGGCGCTGGCATCAGCGCTCACGATCGGAACCGGCGGTTCAGTGGGCCGGGAAGGGCCGATCGTGCAGATCGGGTCGGCACTGGCATCCAGTCTGGGCCAGTGGATCAGGATGCCGGAGAACAGAATGCGCATCCTGGTCGCGTGCGGGGCCGGTGGCGGCATCGCGGCCACGTTCAACGCGCCCATCACCGGGGTGTTCTTCGGGGTCGAGATCATCTTGCGCGAGATGTCGGTGGATGCGTTGTTCGCGGTCATGCTCTCGGCGATGGTCGCGGACGCCGTCGCGATTCCCTTTCTGGGCAACGAGCACCTTCTTTCCGGGTTCCCCGCCGGCATCGTGCTGCACGACCCGCGCAACTATCTGCTGATCGCCGTGCTCGCGGTGATCGCAGCGCTGATCGGACTGCTGTTCAAGACCGTGCTCTACGCGCTCGAAGACCTTGCCGACCGTCTGTGGAAGGGGCGCCCCGAATGGCTGAGGCCGGCCGTCGGCGGCCTTGTGCTCGGTCTGGTGCTGTTGGCTCTGCCGCAGCTGTACGGGGTGGGCTATCCCGTCATGTTCAAGACGGTCGCCGGTGACTACGCTCTCTGGTTCCTGCTCATCCTCGCCGCCGGAAAGATCCTGGCCACCAGCGTCAGCCTCGCGATCGGTGGAAGCGGTGGGGTCTTCGCCCCGTCGCTGTTCATCGGCGTCACATCGGGCATGGCGTTCGGCATGGTCGTCGACCACCTCTTCGGGCCGGGCGCCGGAAGTCCTGCGCTGTATGCCGTCGTGGCCATGGGGGCGGTGTTCACGTCGGCGGCCAGGGCACCCCTCACATCGTTCGCCAGCGTCGTGGAGATGACGGGCGACTTCACCCTGACTCTGCCCGTGATGCTTGCGGTCGCGATCGCCACGGCCGTCTCTCGTGGCATCAGCTACGGCACCATCTACACCACGAAGCTGCTCCGTCGTGGTCAGGACATCGACCGTGCGGCGCCCTGGAGGGCGTTCGCCGACCTCACTGCCGCCCAGGTCATGAGGCCATTGCGCATACCCATCGACCTGGGTGCCCGACGGGCCGCGGAGGCGGAGACGCCGTCCATCGTCGATGCGGCGGCATCCGCTCTGCCCGGCACGGTGACGCATGTGCGCGATCCGCAGGCCGTCTTCGCCACGGAGTCCATCACCGACGTGCTGCGCCAGCTCGACGAGTACGGCCGCGACGGCCTCCCTGTGCTCTCCGATGACGGCAGACACATCGAAGGCTGGATCACGAATCACTCCGCCATCCAGACCATCACCCGTGAGCTGGGGCGACACGTCGTCACTCCGTCGACGAAGGCGTTCACCGGCGGAGCCGGCGACCGCGCACCGGCGGGTCCGGCGACGCCACTCACCGGCTATCAGCTTCTCGAGATCACCATTCCCCGCGGGTCGTCCGCGTTGGGCAAGAAGCTCGGTTCCATCACCTGGCCGCCTCACCATCTGCCCGTGTCCTACGTGCGCGGGCCGCAGCTGAGACAGCCCGATCCGGAGATCACCATCGCCGTCGGCGACCGCATCAACCTTCTCACCCGCGGCACCACGGAGAAGGAGAAAGCATCGTGAAGCGCCCTCAACGCGAAACGCCCGATCGTTGTCGGGGGGCGTGCCCGGTGTGGAAGACCAACCCTTTGCCTCTGGGGTTGCGATCGGGGCATCCCCGCGAGCGGATCTTGACGCCCCACTTGTTTTTTGCAAGTGTAGACACATCAGCAGTTCGGACCGATCAGATTCGCGTCGATCAGAGGAGATCACGATGTCCACGATGTTCGTCAACCTGCCCGTCACCGACCTGGAGCGTGCGAAGGCGTTCTACACGGCGGTCGGCGGCACGGTGAACCCGCTGTTCACCGATCACAACGCGGCCTGCGTCGTCATCGACGAAGACCACAACTACTTCATGCTCGTCACACGCGAGTACTTCTCGAGCTTCACGTCGCGGCCGATCGGCGACCCGGCGCAGGCGGTGTCGGCCACGACCGCGATCTTCGTGGAGAGCCGGGATGCCGTCGACTCGGTCGTCGCGCAAGGCCTGGCGGCCGGCGGAACCGAGGCGCAGCCGGCAGCCGACTACGGATTCATGTACCAGCGGCAGCTCACCGACCCCGACGGCAACATCCTCGAGTTCGGTTACATGGATCCGGTCGCCGCAGCCAAGGGTCCGGAAGCCTTCCTCAGCCAGCAGGCCTGAGGTCCATGGCAGCACGGGACTACGGGCAGTACGACGGCATCACCCGCGGTCTGGAGCTCGTGGGCGAGCGCTGGGCGTTGCTCATCGTTCGCGATCTGCTCGTGGGTCCGCGGCGGTACGGCGAGCTCGCGGCGGGACTGCCCCGCATACCGAGCAACATCCTCGCCGCACGACTCAAGGAGTTGCAGGAGGCGGGTGTCATCCGGCGCGCGCCGCGTTCGCGGGTCATCCTCTACGAGCTGACCCCGTATGGGCGCGAGCTCGAGCCGATCGTGATGGCGCTCGGGGCGTGGGGGTTCAAGGCCCTCGGCGACCCGCGTGACGAGCAGGTCATCACGCCCGACGCCATGACCATGTCGCTGCGCACCGCCTTCCGGCCGCAGGTGGCGGCAACGCTGCCCGGCACCGCGTACGCGGCACGGTTCGGGGAGCCGGGGTCGGGAAGCGGTTTCGGGTCGGCGGACCTGCTCATTCGCGTTCAGGGATCGAGCCTGGAGGTGGAGCGTGGGGAAGGGGATGCCGACCTGGCGTTCGTCGCAGGGGCCGGCATCCGTCGCCTCATCTCCGGCGAGTTGACGCCCGATCGTGCGATCAGCACCGGCGTCGTCGAGGTGCTGCACGGGCGGGGCGACCTGTTGGGGCGGTTCGCCGACACGTTCCACCTGGAGCGGGCCTGAGGCGCTGCGGGTCGCCGGCGGCTTTGCTCGGCGCCCCTCAGGGTGCACGGATGCCGCGGTCTCGGGCGTGTCCGCCCCGAATCGTTCCGCCCCGAATCGTCAGGAACGCCCGAGTGCGAACGATGCAAGCCGGAGCCCGATCGAACCCTCCAGCGAGAACAGTCCGATCGTCCTGATCGTGAGGTCGTCGCCCTCGCGGACATGAACCGCACGTCCGAGCGTGGCGTGCGGCCGATAGCCGTCACGCCGATAAGCAGGCTCGACGGGCGTGAAGCCCTGCACCTTCTCCAGCTCCGTCGCGAGTGCAGCGTGCAGTGCGACGAACGACGGATGCGACGCCAACAGCACGGGCACGCTGCCGTCGGCGCCGAATCGGGCCGACGGTCCGAGCCGAACGTCGAAGCTCGGCACGGATGCCGTGGCGTCGGCGACGATCGGCACGATGTCGCCCACCGCCGCGTCCTCGACGCGGAAGTTGCCGGCGACGGTGACGTGCACCGGCCACCGCGCGCGGTCGACCTGCTCGGGCAGGGCGTCGGGCGTGGCCAGAACGACGAGTGGGTGTTTCGTCAGTGCCACCCTCGCAGCCTATCGACGGCGCCAGTCCGAACCCGTCGCAGTCGACAGGGCTGCGCGCCACGGCGTCGGCCGCCCCGTGCGTGATGGCCGAGCGCGTCGCGCCGCTCCAGGACGCAGCGGGCCGTACCGTCGAGGCCATGACGCGTGATCGTGCGGCGGAGCAGGGGCCGTGACCGGGACGGGCGACGGCGGGACGCACCAGAACGACGTGCTCGCCGACCTCGCGGCGCTGCCGCCGTCGGCGACGCGCGACGCCTACCTCGAGTTCGTGTCGTCGAACGGCGATGCCGCTCTGCGCAGGGAGGGCGGACCCGAGCACCTCACCGCATCGTGCTTCGTGTTCTCTCCCGACCTGACGCGCACTCTGCTGTGCTTCCACCGCAAGGGCGGCTTCTGGGTGCAGTTCGGTGGCCATCTCGAGCCGCAGGATGCCTCCCTCGCCTCGGCAGCGCAGCGCGAGGCTCGCGAAGAGTCCGGCATCGACGACCTCGCCCTGCTCTCGGCGGAGATCGTCGACCTCGACCGGCACGACCTGCACGGCGGCTTCTCCTGCGCCGCGCACTGGGACACCGGATTCGTCGCCGTGGTCGCTGCGGCTGCGACGATCTCGGTCAGCGACGAGAGCGACGACGTGCGGTGGTTTCCGGTCGACGCCCTTCCAGAGGGCGCCGTCGCGGGGCTCGCGGAGCGGTTGCGGCGTGCGCGCGAGGCGGCGGTGGACATCCTGCCGTCACGAGCCCCTTGACTTCCGCCGCGTGTAAACGCATGCTTTACGCATGCAAGATGGCTTGACACGGTCTGTGATTGCGCTCCGGGCCCGGCTCGACGAGCTCACCACCGCGCCGGTGCTCGCAGACCCCGATGACGGAGGGCGACTCGTGACCGCGGCGGCGGGCGTGCGCGACGCGGCAGAGGGCATCCTCATCGCCGCGGTGCGTCAGGCGCGCGATGACGGCGCCTCATGGCAGACCATCGGGGACGCGCTCGGCGTCACCCGTCAGGCGGCATTCCAGCGATACGGCAAACCCGTCGACCCGCGAACAGGAGAACCGATGAGCACACACGCACTGCCCGAGGCGACGTCGTTGGCCGGCGACGTCATCGACGAGCTCGCCGCCGGAGAGTGGGCCAAGGTCGTCGCGCGCTTCGACGACGTGATGACGCAGCGGCTGCCCGAGGATGCGCTGGGATCGGCGTGGGCGTACATCGCCGCGAATGCGGGCGCTTACGAGCGTCGGGGTGAGACTGTGAGCGTGCGCGCAGGCGATCTCACCGTCACCAACACGCCCTTGGCCTTCGAGGCCGGCGACTACACGGCACGCATCACGTTCCGCGACGACCACACCATCGCGGGGCTCTACATTCTGGAGGCAGCGGCATCATGAGCGCAGTGGCCATGAACTCGATCGTGCTGCCGGCCTCCGGCTCGCTGGAGTCGCTGAGCTCGATTCCGGCCGGCGTGATCATCGCGATGGTCGTGCTCGGGGTGCTCGAACTCGCGCTCGATGTCGTCGCTCTCGTGCTGCTGGTGCGCACACCGCGAGAGCGCGTCACCATGCCCAAGTGGGCGTGGGCGCTGCTGATCATCTTCATCAACCTGATCGGCAGCATCCTCTTCCTCGCCATCGGGCGGCGCCCCGCGGCCGCCGTCGATCCGCTGACGACCGGCGCTCAGACGGGCGATGCGGCGGCGCGGCCGTCGTCGGCGTCGGTCGCGGACGCGCTGTACGGAAGCGCGCCGGGCACGGGCGGCGCAGAGCCCGGCTCCACGACGTCGAACGGCGATGACGGGAACGCGCCGTGAGCGAGCCGGCGCTGCAGACATCCGCACTCACCAAGGAGTACAAGGGCACGAGGGTGCTCGACGCCGTCGATCTCGCTGTGGAACACGGCTCGGTGTTCGGGTTTCTCGGGCCGAACGGCGCAGGCAAGACCACGACGCTGCGACTCGTCACGGGATTGGCGCGGCCGACGAGCGGCGCGATCCGCGTGCTCGGTCACGACGTCGCGAGCGTCGGGGCGGCGACTCGCGCCGAGCTCGGCTTTCTGCCCGACGTGCCGGCGTTCTACGACTGGATGACCGCGCCGGAGTACCTGCGCTTCGCCGGCGGGCTCTTCGGCCTGGAACACCGCGTGCTCACGCAGCGGGTCGGGATGCTGCTCGACCAGGCGGGGCTCGCCGGGGTCACGACGCGCATCGGCGGGTTCTCGCGCGGCATGAAGCAGCGGCTCGGCATCGCCCAGGCGCTCATCAACGCCCCGCGCCTGCTGCTGCTCGACGAACCGACGAGCGCGCTCGACCCCATCGGACGCAAAGAGGTGCTCGATCTCATCGAGACCCTGCGCGGCCGTACGACGGTGTTCTTCTCCACCCACCTGCTCGGCGATGTGGAGCGCGTGTGCGACACCGTCGCCATCCTCGACCACGGCCGTGTGCTGACGCAGGCGCCGATCACCGAGCTGAAGTCCCGGTACTCCAGCTCGAAGGTCGTCGTCGAGGTGACGGGACGTGTTCCGGAGCTCGTCGCGGCCCTGGATGCCTCGCCGTGGGCGGCATCCGTCGAGGCGCCTCGTGCGCGCGGCGGCATCGTGGCCGCGGGTGCCGGTGCCGGCGACTCCGGGGGTGAGCCGGTGGCGATCACCGTGACGGTGACGGACGTCGCAGAGGCGCGGCTCGGCATCCCGCGCATCGTCGCCGACCTCGGGGTCGGCCTGGTGCGATTCGAGGCGGCGGAGCTGACGCTCGAGGAGGTCTTCGTCGACCTCGTCGGCGAAGCGGATCGCGGCGGGGGTGCGAGCCGTGGCGCGGAGGGCGACTCGATCGGCGTCGTGACCACGGAACGGGAGACGCAGCGATGAGCGCGATGACACACGGCGACGGCGGTGCTCACGCGGCGGCACGCGCGCGCGGCTCGGTGGCGGGCGCCAGCTGGATGCTCGCCCGCAAAGAGGCCTTCGAGATCGTGCGCACCTGGCGCGTCATCGTGCTGCCGGCCATCGTGCTGCTGTTCGCCGTGACCAGTCCCCTGTTGGCGAAGTACACGCCCGACATCGTCACGGCGCTCGCGGGCAGCCAGTTCAGCGGGCTGAAGCTGCCGGAGCCCACGGTCTACGACGCCTACGGACAGTGGATCAAGAACCTGTCGCAGATCGCGGCCTTCGCGATCATCATCATCTACGGCGGCATCGTCTCCGCCGAGCGCAAGAGCGGCACGGCCGTGCTCGTGCTGACGAAGCCCGTGTCGCGCGTCGCGTTCGTCGTCGTGAAGTTCGTGGTGCAGCTCGTCTACCTCGCGGTGATCGTGGCCGTGGGATGCCTCGTCACGTGGGCAGTCACGGCCGTCACCTTCGGCGACGCGGTGCACGGAACCGCGGGCGCGCTGTGGGCGAGCACCTGGGTGTGGTTCGTGCTCGCGGCGCTGTACCTCGCGGTGATGGTGCTGTTCTCGGTGCTCATCCCGGCGGCAGCGGGCGCAGCGGGCGCGGGACTCGGCGTCTACGTGGTGCTGGCCGTGGCATCCGCGTGGCAGAAGGTCGGCGACTGGTCGCCGGCGGGACTGATAAGCGGCTCCGCGTCGCTGGCCGCGAACACGCAGACCGAATCGATGCTGTGGCCCGTGCTCATCACGGTCGCCGCGATCGTGGTGGCGGTGGGTGTGGCGGCGCTCGTCTTCCGCCGCCAGGAGCTGTAGCGCGACCGGGCCTCCTGCGCGTCGGCGGTCAGCCGGTGAGGCGTTCGCGCCGTCGCCCCGGGTGCGTCAGTCGAGCCGAGTCCACGGAAGGGCGTCCGACCCGTCGTCCTCGAACCCGATCATCAGCCGATCGGACTCGACCGAGGAGAGGAAGAACGACTCGTGCTTCCTGGCCTCGTAGCCCGACGAGTTGCTGGCGACGAAGGGGTGGTTGTCGAAACTCGTCGCGGTCTGCACGATCGCGCCCGCGTTGGATCCGAAGCTCTCGAACACCGCGAGCACATCGGCGTCGCCGAGCTCGCCCGTCTCGGGGAGCTCGACGCTGACGGCCTTGCTGTGCACCACGCCGTAGTGTCCCGCGGTGACCAGCAGCATCCAGCGATCATCGTCGTCGCCCGACGCCCACGCTCCGGCGAGCGGGGTCGCGCCCCGGCGGCTCAGCCGGCGCCAACGCTCGTGCACGCTCGCACCGTGCGGATCGGTGCCGCGCACCTCCGCCGTGTCGCCATCGATGGTCACGGCACAGTCGAAGCGCGCGCCGACGTCGCGCGGATCCGGCGCCATCGTGACGGTGTGCGCGACGGCGCCCGTGTGCGCGGCAGCATCGTCGGCATTCTGGTCGTAGCGGAAGCGCCCCGCGGATGCCGTCGAACTGCGGAACAGGCTGACGCGCTCGGCCTCCGACGGCGGCCAGGTCGTGGGCGGCCGCCGGCCGCTGTCGGTGCGGATCTGCAGGAAGCGGCCGTCCGCATAGACCGTGAAGGCGGTGCGACGAAGCGAGACGTTGGTGTTGCCGACGTCGACGAACTCGTCGTGCGGGTCGTCGTACTCGACCTGCCAGAAGCCGTCGATCGGGGTATGTCTCACGTGTTCTCCTCGGAGCCGGACCCCGCATCGGCACGACGTCTGCGTCTGGATCGTATCCGCGGGGTCCGACAGGCCTGCGTCATCCGGGCGCGCGCACGCACAGCGCAACCCGCCGGCAGGCGCACTGCTCCGCTTCGCGTCATCAGGGCGCGCGCACGCACAGACGCGTGACGGCGCGGGCGTTCGGGTGCGTCACCCTCCGAGGAGGCCGCGGCGGAAGCCCTCCGCGACGGCGGCGGCGCGGTCGCCGACGCCGAGCTTCGCGTAGATGCTCAGCAGGTGCGTCTTCACCGTCGCCTCGCTGAGGTGCAGGCGCTGGCCGGCCGCACGGTTCGTCGCGCCGTCGGCGACGAGCGCGAGCACCTCGAGCTCACGCGAGGTGAGCG
Organism: Humibacter ginsenosidimutans; assembly: GCF_007859675.1. Taxonomy (GTDB): domain Bacteria; phylum Actinomycetota; class Actinomycetes; order Actinomycetales; family Microbacteriaceae; genus Humibacter; species Humibacter ginsenosidimutans. The sequence continues at coordinate 2,711,197 of NZ_CP042305.1, read as the reverse complement.
CGCTCGACTCCGGCGTGCGCACCCGGTTGACGAGACGCGACGCGACGGACGGTGCGAGCACCGCCTCGCCGGCCGCGGCGGCCCGGATGGCGCGCAGCAGGTCGTCGCGCGGGGCATCCTTGAGCAGATAGCCGGTGGCACCCGCCTCGATCGCCGGCAGCACGTCGGCGTCGCCGTCGTAGGTGGTGAGCACGACGACGCGGGCGGGGATGCCCAGACGCGCGAACTCGCGGATGGCCGCGACGCCGTCGGTGCCGGGCATCCGCAGGTCCATGAGCACGACGTCGGGTTCGAGAACGCGGGCGAGGCGCACGGCCTCGGCGCCGTCGCCGGCCTCGCCGACCACCTCGACCTCGGGGTCGGACGACACCATGCCGATGATGCCGTCGCGCACGACCGGATGGTCGTCGACGACGAGGATGCGGATGGTGCTCATGCCGGAACCTCCACGCGAATCGCGGTGCCCGCTCCCGGATGCGACTCGACCACGAGCGAACCGGCGACGGCCTCGACACGTTCCCGCATGGCGGTGAGTCCATAGCCGCCGGTCTCGGGATGTGAGGAGGTCTCAGGATGCGAGGAGGCTTCGGCGTGCGGGGAAGACGCCGTGTGCTCGTGCCGCGTGGTCTCGTCGGCGGGATCGAAGCCGCGGCCGTCGTCGCGGACCTCGAGGCGGCAGCCACGGGCATCCACCCTCAGCCGCAGCGTCACGTGCCGCGCCCCTGCATGCTTCTCGACGTTGGCGAGCGCCTCTTGCGCCGTGCGCAGCAGCGCGACCTCGGTCTCGGTGCGCAGCGCGCCGGCGTCGCCCGAGATGCGCACGTCGATCGGGATGCCCGTGCGCGCCGACCACGCCCGTGCCACGTTGCGAAGAGCATCGGGCAGCCGCACCGCGTCGAGTGCCGCCGGACGCAATGCCTGCACGGAGCGCCGCGCCTCGGCGAGGCCGTCACGCGCCAGGGCGAGTGCGGCATCCGTGTGGCGCGTACGCTCCGACTCGTCGGAGGCCTGCTCCGCGGCCTGCAGCTGGGTCACGATCCCGGCGAAGCCTTGCGCCAGGGTGTCGTGGATCTCCCGCGCCAGCCGCGCGCGCTCCGTCGACGTCGCGGCGAGTGACATCTGCCGACCCGCCAACTCGAGCCCCCACGAGAGCCCGCACATGATCACGATGTTCAGCAGGATGACCGCGAGAATGCCGAGCAGGTTGCCGGGATGCTCCCACAGGCTCGAGCTCTGCGCGACGCCGGCGACAGCGGCCGTCGCCGACACCGCCAGCAGTTGCCACGGCCACTGGATGATCGAATACGAGAACATGAACGTGGCGACCGTGAGGAAACCGAACCAGCTGTCGAGCAGCACGAGCGCCAGATTCAGCGCGATCATCACGACCATGAACACGGCGATGGATGCCGGCCGGTCCCGCCACGGCGTGGGCAGCGTGCGCATCACGAGCATCCACACGGCGACCGCCGCGCACAGCACGAGGGTGGGCACCAGCCGTGACCACGCGCCCCACTCGACGCCGAGGCTGAATGCGATGAGCATCCCCAGCGCGATGTAGGGAGTGACCGTGAGCACGGTGCGCCAGCGCGGGTCGACCACGTGATGACCTTACGCCTGGTCTGTCTCGCGCCTACGCCCGTGGGGCGTCGCCGACGGCCGGCCGTGCGACGACGTCGACTCGCGGGAACAGTGCGCTGGTTCGCGGCAGGAACATGAGGATGACCGCGGGCAGCAGCAGCGCGCCGCACACCCCCTGCTCGATGCGCACCCACACCGGCAGGAAGTTCGGAATCGAGACGATCACGATGATCGCGGCGAGGATGATCGGCGTGAAGATGCGCAGGCGCAGCAGCATCGAGCGGGAGCCGCGGGCGGCGCCGCGGGCGAACACCAGCGGGAGGATCGAGCTCGCGAGCACGATCGAGCAGCGGATCCAGACGGCGATGTCGACGGAGTCGCCGGTGGCGGTCAGTACGACGATTGCGGCGATCATCGCGGCGCTCACGCCGAGGAACCCGGCGAGAAGCACGGTGATGGGGCGGAAGGCGGCGCGACGGGCCGCGGCCAGTTCTGAGGTGGTTGTTTCAGTCATGACTCCAGCGTCGCGAGCGGCGCGAGGCGGCGGATCGACCGTTCGGTGGGCATCCGTCACCGATCGGTTGGTCGTGTCCGGGAGCCCGGTTCGGCGGATGTCGGAGGTCGGTGGTTGCATCGCCCGCGTGCACGCAGAAGCGTGTGCGTGAGATGAGGGGGTCGAAGATGGCGCAGGACGGCAACGGTGTCGACGACGGATTCGTGCGCCTGATGCCGAAGGAGTTCCACGCCACGCGCGGAGTCGAGGACTGGAGTGTGCTCTTCTGGGGTGCGCACGTGTTCTATCGCACGGCATCGTTCGCGCAGGCGGCGGAGTTCATGGCGGGCATCGCGCGAGCCGCGGCTCTGGTGGGGCACGACCCCGATGTCGACGTGCGCCCGGAGGGTGTGACCGTTCGCACCTTCACCCGCGTCGACGGCGCACTGAGCGCGGTGGATGCCGCCCTCGCGGCCGCCGTCTCCGAGGAGGCGCATCGCCTGGGGCTGACGTCCGACCCCACGATGCTTCAGATCTCCGGCATCGCGGTGGCGCAAGACGCGAACCTCGACACGAGGCCGTTCTGGGAGGCAGTCTTCGGCTACCGGCGCGTCGGCGACGAAGACCTGATCGATCCGCTGCGGCGCGGCCCGCACCTCTGGTTCCACGAGCTGCGCAACCCGCGGCCCGGCCGCGGCCGCACGCACATCGATCTCTCGGTGCCGGCCGCGGAAGCGGAGAAGCGGGTGCAGGCGGCGGTCGCCGCAGGCGGACGCATCGCGAGCAGCAACGCGCCGTACTGGTGGACGATGGCGTCGCCCGACAACCACGGCGTCGACATCGCGGGCTGGGCCGACTTCGAGGAGTGACGTCCCACCCTGTGGGTTGAGGAGCGCGTCCCCCACCGTGCGTTGAGGAGCACCGCGAAGCGGCGCGTCTCGAAACCCCCGACGTCTCCCGTGCTCCGGTTTCGAGACGCGCGCGGCTCGCGCCGCGTGCTCCTCAACCTGGGGGGGTGATGCGCGCGGCTCTCGCCGCGTGCTCCAGGGCCGACGGCAGCCCTCAGCGCAGCACGCCGAGGTTGCGCGCCGCCACCACGGCGGCCGTGCGCGAGGCGACGCCCAGCTTCGAGAACACGTGCACGAGGTGCGACTTGACCGTGGCATCCGTGATGTGCAGCCGATCGGCGATCTCCGCGTTCGACGCTCCGTGGGCGACGAGCCGCAGCACCTCGATCTCGCGGGCAGACAGACTCACCTGGGGTGCGCGCATCCTCTCCATGAGGCGCCCGGCGATCGCCGGTGCCAGGGCGCTCTCCCCCGCGGCGGCCGCTCGCACGGCGGCGACGAGCTGGAGGGGCGGGGCATCCTTCAGCAGGTAACCGCTGGCGCCGGCCTCCACGGCGCCGAGGATGTCGCCGTCGCTGTCGTAGTTGGTGAGCACCAGCACGTAGGGCGGCGCGTCGAGCGCGCGGATGCTGCGCGTGGCGTCCGCTCCGGTCTCGCCTGCTCCGAACTGCAGGTCCATCAGCACGAGCTCGGGCGACAGCGATTCCGCGAGCCGCACGGCCTCGCCGGGCGTTGCGGCTTCGCCGACCACGGCGATGTCGTCTTCGCCCTCGAGCAGCGCGCGGATGCCCGCCCGCACCACGGGATGGTCGTCCGCGATCACGACGTGGATCATGCGCCACCCCCTTCACCCTGTCCGTGCAGCGTCACCGCGACCGATGTCCCCCGCCCCGGTGCGCTGCGCACGTCGAGCTCGCCGCCCAGCTGGGCGACGCGCTCGGAGATCGCGCGCAGCCCGAACGAGTCGGATGCCGTGGCCTGCTCGGCGATCGAATCCGGGTCGAAGCCGACCCCGTCGTCGGCGACCGTGAGCCGCGCGCGCTCGCCGTCGACCTCGAGCACGATGCCCACCCGCGTGGCATGCGCGTGCTGCACCACGTTGGCGACGGCGCCCTGCGCGATGCGCAGCAGAGCGGTCTGCACGTGCATGGGCAGGTCGACCGACTCCGCAACGTCCACGTCGACGCGCAGACCGTCGTGCGCCCACTCCCGCTCCGCGAGCCGCACGAGCGCGGCACGCAGGCCTTCGTCCAGCGACGGCGGCGCCAGCTGTCGGATGAACCGTCGCGTGTCGGCGAGGCTGGCGGCGGCCGTCTCTCTCGCGAGTCGCAGGTGCTCTGCGCCCGGGCGCGAGGCATCCGCTCGCTCCGCCGCGTGCAGCAGCAGCTGGATGCTCGACAGCGACTGCGCCACCGTGTCGTGGATCTCCCTGGCGAGACGTGCCCTCTCCTCGAGCACGCCCTGCTCGCGCTCCGAGGCGGCGAGTCTGTCTCTCGTGGCGAGCAGTTCGGCGAGCAGGGCCTCCCGTTCCTCGGCGTCGCGCGCGAGCTCCCGGTAGCCGAGTCCGATGAGCAGCGCGACGCCGGCGCCGACGAGCGGCCCGACGATGCCGCCGAGCGTGAAGCCGCCGTGCAGGCCGAGCGCCACGATCGCCACTGCCGTGGTCACCACGACGAGGATCGGCGCGTACGGCATCGGCAGCAGGTGCAGGTAGAGGAAGAAGAGCGGGAAGACCAGGTAGGCGGCCTCGGGAACCAAGAAGAGGAGCCCCACCCAGATCAGCGTCAGCGCGGCGAGCCAGAGCACGGTGACCAGCCGCCTGCGGGATGCAGGAACGTGGATCACCCACAGCCCGCCCAGGTACACGAGCCCGAGCAGCACCGCGAGCACGAGTCCGAGAGCTGCATGCGGCGGGTCCAGCAGCACGACCCGCACGATCACGAGCGCGAGGAGCGCCGCGAAGAGCACGTGCAGCCCGATGCGCAGCACGAAGAAGACGCGGGTGAGGTTGTCGTGCACCATGTCACCCCAGGCTACAAACGCGTCGAACCCCCGGTCATCCATCGAAAGTGGGAAACGAAGAGCGAACCGGCGGGCGATGGCGCGAGCGCCCGTGCTCGCGAGGCTGGATCGCGTGGCCTGTTCCGTGCCGGCCACGGAAAGGAAGGCACCGTGTTCGTCGCCTGGCGCGATCTGCGCTTCGCTCGCGGCCGGTTCGTGCTCATCGGATCGGTCGTCGCACTCATCACCCTGCTCGTCGGCTTTCTGGCCGGCCTCACCGGAGGACTGGCGGCGCAGAACGTCTCCGCCGTGCTCGCGCTGCCGGGTGACCGAATCGTGCTGCAGCAGCCCAGCACCGGGCAGCCGAGCTTCAGCGAGTCGTCCATCTCCTCGAAGGCCGTCGCGAGCTGGCGCAAGGCGTCCGGCGTGACGCACGTGCTGCCGGTCGGCATCGTGCAGGGCAAGGCGAAGGCGCACGGCACGACCGCAGCCGTCGCGCTGTTCGGGCTGACGCACAGCGGCGGGCAGGCCGATTCCGGCACGGCAGGAACGGCGATGGCATCCGCGCTCACCGCCCTCGCGCCCACGAGCGACGACTCCGTCGGGCTGTCGGCCGGTGCCGCGAAAGACCTCGGCGGTGCGAGGGTCGGCGACACCGTGAGCATCCTCGGCAGCACGTTCACGGTCTCGTCGGTCGACGGCGACCTCTGGTACAGCCACACGCCCGTTGCCGCGTTCACGCCTGCCGCGTGGGCCCAGCTCGACAAGGGTACGGGCGGCAGCGGCGAGGCCACGGCGCTCGCCGTGAGCGGCGACGCGGACTGGAACGCCGTCGCCGACAGCACTCACACCTCGGCCACGACACCGCTGTCGAGCCTCGCGGCACTGGATGCCTTCAAGTCCGAGATCGGCTCGCTCGGCCTCATGATCGCGATGCTCTTCGGCATCTCGGCCCTCGTGGTCGGCGCGTTCTTCACGGTCTGGACCATGCAGCGCTCCGCCGACGTCGCGGTGCTCAAGGCGCTCGGCGCCACCACGAAGTCGCTCGTGCGCGACGCGCTCGGCCAGGCGACCGTCGTGCTCGTCGTGGGAATCGGCATCGGGATGCTCGTGGTCACCGGCCTCGGGCTCCTCGCCTCCGGTGCACTGCCGTTCCTGCTCAGCCCGCTCACCACGGTGGCGCCCGCTGTCGCAATGGCCGTGCTCGGCCTCGCCGGCGCAGCGGTCGCGCTGCGCAACGTCACGAAGTCCGACCCCCTCACCGCACTCGGGAGCAACCGATGATCACCCTCGACGACGTCACCCTCACCTTCCCCGACGGCTCCTCCCGCGCCACCGCGGTCGACCACGTGTCGCTCGCGGGACGGCCGGGCGTGCTCACCGGCATCACCGGTCCTTCGGGGTCAGGCAAGTCGAGCCTGCTCGCGGTGGCGGCCACGCTCATCCGCCCCGACTCCGGTCGCGTGGTCATCGGCGACGTGGATGCCACGTCCCTCTCCCGCGACGAGGCCACCGCACTGCGCCGCGATCGCATCGGAATCGTCTTCCAACAGTCCAACCTGCTGCCGGCGCTCACGGCGAGGGAGCAGCTGCAGGTGATGGCCGAGCTCGGCGGGCGTGGGGCATCCGCTCGACGCCGCGCCGTGCGCTCGCGCGTCGACGAGCTGCTGGATGCCGTCGGTCTCGCCGACCACGCCGGCAAGCGCCCCGCGCAGCTCAGCGGCGGTCAGCGGCAGCGCGTCGCGATCGCGAGGGCGCTGGTGCACGAGCCGCAGGTGCTGCTGGTGGACGAGCCGACGAGCGCGCTGGACCAGGAACGCGGCGCCGAGATCATGGACCTCATCGCCTCGCTCACGCACGAGCGCGCCGCGGCGACGCTGCTGGTCACGCACGATCTGGTGCACGAGAACCTGCTCGACGAGCTGGTCACCGTGGTCGACGGCCGCATCGTGGCGAGCACCGCGGATGCCGTCGCGTCGGCCGCGTAGACCGGCGCCCCTGCGCAATCGCGCCGGCTCTCGGCTCCCGCGCCACGTCTTCTGGCGCAATACGCGAGACCTGGCGCAGTCGCGAGGCCCCCACCAAGGACACGCGGATGCCCCGCCTCGACTACCCCTTCGGGGTCAGCAGCACCTTGATGGCACGGCGCTCGTCCATCGCGGCGTAGGCATCCGCCACCTGCGACAGCGGCAGTGTGAGGTCGAACACTTTCCCTGGATCGATCTCGCGGCGCCAGATGCGGTCGATGAGGTCGGGCAGGAAGCGTCGAACCGGCGCCGGGCCGCCCATCAGGTGAACCGTGGCATAGAACAGCTCCTGACCGGGGATCTCGACGTCGTGCGAGACGCCGACGAAGCCGACGTGTCCGCCGTGCCGCGTGGCGCGGATCGCCTGCATCATCGACTCCTGCGTGCCGACCGCTTCGATCACGGAGTGTGCGCCGAGCCCGTTCGTGAGCTCCTTGATGCGTGCGACGCCCTCGTCGCCGCGCTCCGTGACGATGTCGGTCGCGCCGAAGTCGAGCGCCAGCTTCTGTCGCGCGTCGTGCCGCGACATGGCGATGATGCGCTCTGCGCCCAACTGCTTCGCAGCGAGCACGCCGAGCAGTCCCACGGCGCCGTCGCCGACCACGGCGACGGTCTTGCCGGGGCCCGCCTGGGCGGCGTCCGCCGCGAACCAGCCGGTGCCGAGCACATCGGATGCCGCCAGCAGCGACGGAACCAGGTCGGCATCCGGCATCCCGGGCGTGGCCACAAGCGTGCCGTCGGCGAGCGGCACCCGCAGCAGTTCGGCCTGAGCGCCCTCACGTCCCATCGGCTCAACATGCACGCACCGCGACTGGTATCCGGCCCGGCAGACCTCGCACGTGTTGTCCGAGGCCATGAACGAGCCCACGACGAAGTCGCCGACCTTGATCGTCTCGACCGCGTCGCCGACCTGCTCGACGACGCCGACGTATTCATGGCCCATCGGCGTCGGTCGGGACACCCTGTTGAAGCCGCGGTACGGCCACAGATCCGAGCCGCAGACGCACGCCGCCGTCACGCGGATGACGGCATCCGTCGGCTCCAGGATGCCCGGGTCGTCACGCTGCTCATATCGCACGTCGCCGGGCGCGTGCATCACTGCTCCGTACACGTTCACTCCTTCTGTCGGATGTCTTCCGACCTGATGTCCGCATCCAGCTAACGCCACTTCGCACGCCACTGGGAGGTACTGCCGGAACACGTCACGACAGACCCGGTTCGCCGAGTGGATTCTCGCCAGGGCGGGGCCGGCCGGCCGCTCCTAGACTTCGGTGCATGCCAGTGACGATGCGCAGCATGCAAGACCTCACGATCGACGACCACACGATCACGGTGCCGCTGGTGTGGGGCGACGACGCGGATGCCCGCACTCTCGATGTGCACGCATCCGTCATCACCAGAGAGGGCGGTGACGACCTGCCCTATCTGGTGTACCTGCAGGGCGGACCTGGCCACGAGGCGCCGCGCGCCTTCCATGCGCCGGCATCGCCGTCGTGGTTGGACGCGGCGCTCGCCCACTACCGCGTCGTGATGCTCGACCAGCGCGGCACCGGCCGCTCGACGCCGGTCGGCGACGCCGACCTGGAGCGTGGAACCGACGCGGTCGCCGAACACCTCACCCACCTGCGCGCCGACTCGATCGTGCGCGACGCCGAAGCGCTGCGCGACCACCTCGGCGCGACGACGTGGAGCGTGCTCGGCCAGTCGTTCGGCGGCTTCACCACGCTCGCGTATCTGTCGACGGATGCCCCGTCGCTGCAGCACGTCTACCTCACGGGCGGTCTCAGTGCAGTGGGCCGCCACCCCGACGAGGTGTACGCCTCCACGTACGACAAGCTCCGCACTCTCTCGCTGATGTACTACCGCCGGTTCCCGGAGCACAGGGATGCCCTGCGTCGCCTCGCCGACCTCGCGGAGGCGGGGCGGATCATCCTGCCCGACGGCGAGATCGTCTCGGTCTCGCGACTGCGTTCGATCGGCATGCTGCTGGGCACGAACGACGGCTGGCAGACGGTCTGGTCGCTGCTCGAGCAGGATCCGGGCACGAACGCGTTCCGGCACGACCTGGCGCAGGCCCTGCCGTTCAGTGCGCGCAACCCGCTGTACTACGTGTTCCACGAGTCGAGCTACGCCGACGGTCACGCCACGCGCTGGTCGGCGGAGCGCGTCGAACCCGACGACTTCAAGGCCGACCCCACTCTGCTCACCGGTGAACACGTTCGCCGGGAGTGGCTCGACACCGTCCCGGGTCTGCGGCCCTGGCGAGACGTCACGCTGCGACTCGCGGAGTTCGAGTGGCCGCGGCTGTACGACAAGGCCGTGTTGGAGGCATCCGGCGCCCGCGGTGCGGCGGCGGTCTACGTCAACGACGCGTACGTGCCGTTCGAATTCTCGATGGAGACCGCGGCCCTGCTGCCCGGCGTCACACCGTGGGTGACGAGCGAGTACGAGCACAACGGACTGCGCGCGGGCGACGTGCTCTCGCGTCTGATCGACCTGGCGCACGGCCGGCGGGTGCGGTAGGTCGCCCTCGCCACCTCAGCGACACCGGCCCGACCGTATGCCTGGGCCTGCGTGCTTCACCCCACCCCGCGCAGCACCGTGTCGACGGCGAAGTCCAACTCGGCGTGTGCATCGGAGACGTTCTGCGCAGGCGCTGCCGCCAGCGCAGGAAACCGCAGGGCAACAGCTTCGGCAAGCCACGGCTCGGGTGTCGCCGCACTCATGCTGCGTTCCAGCGCGGCGTAGCTGCGGATGAGGCTGTCCAACAGCAGCGCCAGGCGTAGCGAGTCGACGTTCGCCTGGCTCGGAATCGCGCTCACCAAGGCGTCGATCCAGGCGTAGGGATGCGGCTGGCGGGGCATCCCCGTCGGCTTCACATCCGTGAGCCATGGATGCTCTGCGTACCGTTCAGCGAGCAGCCTCACCCAGGTGCGGCACCGGGTTCGCCATCCGCGGCCCGTGATCTCGGGCGGATCGCCGATCGCGGCATCCACCATGAGTTCCACGAGCGTGGCCTTCGAGTCGACGTACCGGTAGAGCGCGGTGGTCGTCATGCCGAGGCGCTGGGCGACGCGTGCCAAGGAGACTGCGTCGAGCCCGACCTCGTCGGCCAGCGCGACCGCCTCGGTGGCGATCTGCTCCCCGGACCACCGCGCCTTCGGTCCGTGGTTCGGCGGTGTCTCGAGTCCCCAGAGCACCCGGAGCGCACGATCTTCTGCACTGTGCATGACATTCACTGTAGTTGGTGTTACTGTGAATATCGTTCACAGAGAGCGAACCGAGAACGACTCGATGAGCCCGACCACGCAGCTCCACGCACCGACAGGGAGACACCATGACCACCGCACTCATCACCGGCGCATCCTCCGGCATCGGCGCCCGCGCCGCCGCGCTGCTCGTCGAGCAAGGCCTCACAGTCTTCGGTGCAGCCCGCAACACCGACGCGGTCGCTGCGATCGGCGGCGTGACGCCGGTGGCTCTCGACCTCACGAGCGACGACTCGATCCGCTCGGCGGTGGCCACGGTGACGAAGGCAGCCGGCACGGTCGATGTGCTCATCAACTGCGCCGGCTACGGCGAATTCGGGTCGCTGGAGGAGACGTCGCTTGACGCTGCCCGCCAGCAGCTCGAGGTCAACGTCGTTGGCGCCGTCGGCCTGGTGCAGGCGCTGCTGCCCGGCATGCGTGAGGCCGGCCACGGGCGCATCGTCAACGTCTCGTCGCTCGCCGGTGAGTTCGCTGCGCCGCTCGGCGGCTGGTACCACGCGTCGAAGTTCGCGCTGGAGGCGCTCTCCGACTCGCTCCGCGGCGAGGTGTCGCAGTTCGGCATCGACGTGACGCTCGTGCAGCCGAGCTATGTCGCGACCGACTGGCACGACACCGCCATGGAGCACCTCGACCAGACCTCGGGCCGCGGCCCATACGCCTCGATGGCGGCGGCGATGCGCCGCTACTTCGGCAGCCCTGCGCTCGCCAAGCAGATGTCGACTCCGGATGCCGTCGCCGAGCTGATCGTCAAGGCCGCGCTCACCCCGCGCCCGCGTACCCGCTACCGCATCGGTGCCGGTGCGAATGTCGCGGTCGCCATGGCCACGCTGCTGCCGGACCGTACTTTCGACGCGCTGACCCGCAAGCAGTTCGGCTACGCCGCCTGAGTTTCGGCGGTGGCGCCTGTCGCTGCAACTTGCTGCCGCAACTTCTGCGGCAACCTGCTGACGCATCCTGCTGACGCGACGCGTTGCCCTAACCTGTCGCCCGAACCGTTGCCACAACTTGCTACCGCAACCCGCCGATACCCCCACCCACCCCGGCTGGGCACACGTTCTCGTGCAGAGCGTGTGCCCGGTCTGCGTGTGCCGAGCACGCTCTCTTCTGTGGAGGGTGGCGTCGTTGCGTGGGCGACCGTCCCCTGAGCGCATTCCCTCCGCCGGGGCAGGCCTTGGGGCGTAGTTCACCCTCACGCGGAGCGCGCGCACGCCTGCTCCCACGTCGGAGCCTTCGACCTCAGCGGTATCGGCTCGCGGCCAGCGCCATGCTGTGGTGGAGGCACCAGCTCGTAGGCGGTGTCCCGCCGTCGTATCCGCCAATGGTGGGTGTGCAAGTTCAGATGGTGGAAGCGGCAGAGAAGCACGCCGTCGGCCATGTCGGTTCTGCCGTGATCGGCTTCCCACTCGTTGATGTGGTGTGCCTCGGTCTGCCAGGCGGGGCGATCGCAGCCGGGCCACAGGCATCCGCCGTCTCTGGCGTGCAGCACGACGCGCTGTGCCGGTGTGAAGGTGCGCTGAGTGCGCCCGAGGTTGAGTGCTCTGCCGGACCGGTCGACCGTGATGGGTACCGTGCCGCAGTCGCACGCGGTCGCGGCGACGAAGCCAGCGGGCACGGCAACGTCTGAACCCTCAACGGCTCCAGTCGCGAAGCCCGTTGCAGTGTCGCCAGTGCCAGTGCCAGTGCCAGTGCCAGTGCCAGTGCCAGTGCCAGTGCCAGTGCCAGTGCCAGGACCGTTCCCGGAGCCGCCGGTGCCGGAGCCGGAACCGCAACCCGAATCGGTCTCGGCATCGACGTCAGCCGAGGCAACCGTCACGACACGCACTCCGGGGCGCTCGCCGCGGAAGACGGTCTTCTCGTCGCAGCCCACGCCCATACGCACGACCTGCATGAAGGTGTCGAACATGAGCTGCTCATTGCTGCGGGGATCGTCGAGCAATGCCTCGGCCCATGAGGTGTCGTCTTTCGAGACGAAACGCGGGCCGCCCCGTCGTGGGCTCAATGCCAGGTCGAACATCTGGGTGAGGAAGACGCCGGCTTCGTCGTCGGCGATCCCGTGGAAGTTGAGCGCACCCTCGGCATCACGCCAGGTCTTGAACGAGCGCTTCTCGTAGCGACGCATGAACCGGTCTTCGACTCCGTCGACGTCGATGCGGTCGCGCACCTGCCGGGCACGCCGGCGCACGTCGTCGTGGAGGATGCCGCGCACCCCCGAATCGACGGTGGCACCGCTCGTAAGCGTGGCCGCATACTCCACGAGCGCGCTCGCGGCCCCGCGACGAACGTCGTCTGTGCACGTCGGGGAGACATCCTCGAGCGTGCGGACGATGAGGTGTCCGATCTCGGGGTTGATCGCCCCGGAGTTGATCGCGTCGGTCACGGGCTGCTGCCACGGACTCGGTCCAGAACGCTCGACAGCTGACGTCGTGCCGGGCGCACTGGTTTGCTGCTCGGCCTCGCCACCGTCACCGGAGCCACCTGTTGGCGCACTTATCCCCGCGCTCGCCGCTGCTTCCCCCAGCAGTTCCCCGACGCGGACCTGTCGACGTGCCTCAGACGGCGACTCCCCGGTGAGCACCTGCACGAGCTGTACTGCAGACCGATGTCCGTTGCTCTGCGCAAGCCCCGAGTGGCCCAGCTCGCGGCGCGACCGCTTGGCCACCTCACCAGCGGCCACCGAGATCACGCGGTCGAACTCGGCGCGCCCCGAACCCGCACTGGAAAGCAGAGACTGCAGCTGAACATCATCGAGTTGGCGCACCGAATCGAGCAGTGACCACGCCTCGCCGTGAGGCGGAGTCGAGTCGGCAGAAGCGGCCCCGTCTCCCACGAGCGCGCGCACGCTGCTCACCGCGTCGGTGAGTCGGGGCAGGTGCGAAGTCATGATGCCAGTCTAGTAGATATCTACGAATATAGAGCAAACTGTGAATAACTTGTTTCGAATATGGATGTGGATGGGGAGACTGCTGGGGCACGGCGCTTGAGCCCACCGGATCGACCTGCACCGAGGCGTCCGCACTTGCGTGTCTGCCCGCCAACGCACGACTGAGCCGACGAGAGCAGCCCGGGTCGTGGGCAGCCTCACGCACCATAGAGTGGCATCCGTGATCACCGGCGAATTGAAGAGCAAGATCGACCGCGTCTGGGACGCCTTCTGGTCGGGCGGCATCTCCAACCCGCTCGAGGTGATCGAGCAGATCACCTACCTGCTCTTCCTTCGACGTCTCGATGATCTGCAGACGCTCGACGAGAAGAAGGCGCGATTCGGGGCCGGTGCTGTCGAGCATCCAATCTTCGGCAACCACCAGCAGCACCTGCGCTGGAGCCGCTTCAAGAACACGGACCCCGATGTCATGTTCGCCACGGTGAGCACCGAGGTGTTCCCCTTTCTGCAGAACCTCGGCACGCAGGTGGGCGGCGAAGACTCCACCTACTCCGAGCACCTCAAGGGTGCGCGGTTCACCATCCCGACCCCCGCGCTGCTGAGCAAGGTGGTCGACCTGCTCGACGGCATCCCGATGGACGATCGCGACACCAACGGCGACCTCTACGAGTACCTGCTCGCGCAGCTCAGCCAGGCGGGCAAGAACGGTCAGTTCCGCACCCCGCGTCACATCATCAAGCTGATGGTCGATCTGATGGCGCCGCGACCCGACGACGAGATCTGCGACCCGGCGTGCGGCACGGCGGGATTCCTCGTGGCGGCATCCGAGTACGTTCGTCACACGCATCCGACCGCGCTCACCGACCCGAAGCAGCGCGTGCACTTCCACCGCTCGATGTTCCACGGCTACGACTTCGACCAGACCATGCTGCGCATCGGCAGCATGAACATGCTGATGCACGGCATCGAGTCGCCCGACATCAGGTATCGCGACTCGCTCTCCGAGGGTGCCTCGGCGGATGCCGAAAAGTACACACTCATCCTCGCCAACCCGCCCTTCGCGGGGTCGCTCGACTACGAGTCGACGGCGAAGGATCTGCAGAAGGTCGTCAAGACCAAGAAGACCGAGCTGCTGTTCCTCGCCCTGTTCATCAAGCTGCTCAAGCCGGGCGGACGCGCCGCCGTCATCGTGCCCGACGGCGTGCTGTTCGGCTCGTCGAAGGCGCACAAAGACCTGCGGCGCATCCTCGTCGAGGAGCAGAAGTTGGATGCCGTCATCAAGCTACCGTCGGGCGTCTTCCGCCCGTACGCGGGCGTCTCAACTGCCATCCTGCTGTTCACCAAGACGGATTCGGGCGGCACCGAGGATGTCTGGTTCTACGACGTCCGCGCCGACGGTCTCTCCCTCGACGACAAGCGCAGCCCCATCGAGACGAGCGACCTCGACGACGTGCGCGCCCGCTGGGCCTCGCTCCACGCGCCTTCGCTGATTGACGCCGTGCCCGCGTCGGCCTATGGTGCATCCTCGCTGGTTGAGGAGCACGCCGAAGGCGCGCGTCTCGAAACCAGCCCGGGCGAAACCAGCATCCCTGCAACTCCCGAGCACGCCCGCGCTCGCACCGACCAGTCGTTCCTCGTGCCGAAGGCCGACATCGTCGCCCAGGGCTACGACCTCTCCCTCAACCGCTATAAGGAGGTCGAGTACGACGCGGTTGAGCACCGCGCCCCGCTCGACATCCTCGCCGACATCGAGGCCCTGGATGCCGAGATCGCGGCAGGGGTCGCAGAGCTGAAGGCGATGCTGTCGTGAGGACGGTACCGCTGGGGAAGGTTGCCGCGATCGAGCGGAGGGCTGTTGATCCTGCAGCGCTCCCACCAGAGACCATCTACCTCGGTCTAGAGCACATCGAGCGCGGCGGTCGCATCATCGGGCACGACACTGTCGGCGGGGCCGAGGTAGCCAGTGCAAAATTCCGTTTCGGCGCTGAGCACGTGCTGTACGGCAAATTGCGTCCGTACTTGGGCAAGATCAGCCGGCCGGACTTTGCCGGTGTGTGCAGCACGGACATACTGCCGATCCGCCCATCAGCCGACCTGGATCGGTCGTACCTTGCTCACTATCTGGCACTGCCAACGATGGTTGACTTCGCGGCAGCGCGCGCGACGGGGGCCAACCTGCCTCGACTAAGTCCCACAGTCCTCGCGACGTTTCCAGTCCCCCTCCCGCCCCTCGCCGAGCAGCGCCGAATCGCCGAGATCCTCGACCGGGCCGACACGATCCGCACCAAGCGACGCCAGGTGCTCACCCACCTCGACTCGCTGACGCAAGCGGTGTTTCAGGAGATGTTCGGGGGCTTGCAAGAATCCCGCCGCTTGGGAGCCCAACTCGAGTTTCTAACTAGCGGTTCAAGAGGCTGGTCAAAGTACTACAGCGACAGCGGCGATCTATTTCTCAGGATCCAGAACGTAGCTCACGGAAGGCTCGACCTCGAGGACGTTGCATTTGTCGCGGCACCGGACTCGGCAGAAGCGAAGCGCACCGCAGTAAAGGCCGGAGATGTGCTTGTGAGCATAACTGCAGACCTGGGCCGTACGGCGGTCGTCCCCCAAACACTCGAACGGGCATTCATCAACCAACATCTTGCGATCTTGCGGGCGCCCGAGATCGTCCCGGAGTTCTTGTCTGCGTCTATTGAGTCCCCTGCAGGGCGTCGGCAGCTGATTTCTCGGAACCGTGCCGCGGTGAAGGATGGGTTGAACTTCGCGGATATCAGGTCTCTCGAAATACCGGTGGCTTCGCAAAGTCAGCAGCATGAATTTGCGCGCTTAACAAACGCGATTAGCGAGAGTAGAGCCATAGTCATGCGCGCCTCGGCTGTCGACGACACCCTCTTCACATCGCTTCAGTGCCGCGCGTTCAAGGGCGAGCTCTGACGGGACTGCCCGAGTTCGTGTTGTTGTGTCGATCAACGATCGTCGACTCGACGGTCATGCATGACGGTGATCACCCACTCAGGAACACCCCTGTTGCGCCCGGCGCTCAACTTCCTGAACTGCCTCGAGCGACTCTCGATGGGAATCGCCAGCGGCATCCAGGGGGTTCGCGCGCCGGAAAAAATCGCACAGTGTCACCGCGGGACCCCTGTCTACTTCGCGCTGAGCCCGGCGATCCTCTGAAGCGATCGGGCAAGACTTGGGCTGTTCATTGCAGCGTTAGGGATATTCCACGATTGCGAAGCGAACGTGTTCAAATGTAAGACATAAAGCGGGCCGATATGGCCGTCGTCTGAGACGACTTCTCGACGAATTGCCCGCAACCTGGAGCTCGCACAGAGATGCAATAAGGTGACCTTCGCATGTTTGACACCCTCGACGTCACGTGGAATATGCGAAATTGCAACACCGAAATAGTCGGCGAACCCCTCTCGATCTGCTAGCAGCCAGGCCTCGGTCATGGTATGCGCAATCCTGAGGAGGAAGGCGCGGTCTCGAGGTATTGAAGGGAAGAGCCGGCTGCGAAGTCCAACCGGGCACTCCCCGTCCGAGTCGCGAAACACGATCCATGGTGTCTGAACTGCAGCCGCAGCATATTTGACGATCTTGGGATCAAGATTCGTCTTACCTCGAGTGACCACAATCTTTCCTACGACATGGCCAGAGTGCCCGACGACGGCGCGAGCAACTTCAATATCGGATTGGCCCTCAACCGCGACGTTGATCATCTCCTTGTCTGGCCCACCGCGATGAGGCCAGCAAGTTCTCTCGGTGCAATAAGGGCATCAACGATCTCGGACATAGGCAGTTCGGCCTCGACCTCGCCGCGAACTTCATCGATGTCCGAGAGAAGGGCAGCCGTACTCCCGTCTTCTGTCACACGGAGCACAAGCACTTCGCGAGCGCGGACTCCCTCATCGTCAAGGATTTCGGGAGCATGTGTGGAGATAACAACCTGAAGGTTGCGATCCCGCTGCGCAGTACTGAGTACGGTGGGGAGCATTCTAACAATTGCTGAATTCAGTGACAGTTCCGGTTCCTCAAGAAGGAGAACTCCGCCGCCCGACGGTGCGCTGACTAGAGTCCAGAGCAGGCCAATCAATCGCAGTGTGCCGTCCGAAAAAATCTGCCTCGCTCTGTCGTGCCAACTGACGCCGCCAGTTCCTATATCCAGCTATCAGATGCGGTCGGCCAGCCGCATCTATATCGAGAGTGAGCGTCTCAAATTCCGGTACCGCGGCACGGAGCGCGTTCTGGATGCGCCGAAGCCAAGCGTTCCTAGTCTTTTGCGGAACTGCGTTGATTCGCGCGATGAAATCCGAACCGTATGGGTCGCCCGACTCTGGACTAATTCTCGTGGGGTTGCGAATCACTTGAGGAACGAGATGGAAGTAAGCGACTTTAGCGAAATGATCCGCGATAGCACGGAATTCTTGATTCGCTACAATCTGTTCCAGATGTGTTTGAGTGAGTCGCTCCGGGTCGGCCAGATCGTCCGAATCCGGGCGCTGGCGAATGAGCTCTCCGTTTCGCTCGACTATTTCCTCGTCGACGATGGGACGATTGAGACCGCCCGCTTCGCCCTTGATGGCAAGCTTGTAGCGCCACCGATCGTCGCCGTCGGCAAGCTCGACTTCAATGATCAAGCGACCGCGCGCGTAATTGCGAGCAAAAAGGCTCCGAACCTTGCTCAAGCCACCTCTCCTGCGAAGAGCGCTTTCGAGTCCTCCTGTGCCTGCCACCTCACCAAGGAAGCGAAAAACATCGAGAAGGTTTGACTTTCCGGATGCGTTCGGTCCGACAACGAAAAGACGGTCTCGTAATTCGAACTTGAGGACCTTGAAATTGCGCCAGTTGCTCGCCGTGAGACGGGTGATGCGCATGATCAACTTCCTTGCATCTCAGAACGATTCGTTGTCGAGGACAAGCCTAGCCGGGGTAGCGAGTTCGGTGCAGGGCCCGTTCCAGTACTGGTTCCCGGACTTGCGTGGACCGCGGCCAAGTCGACGGCCACGATGGTTTCCACGACGTCGAGCGAGCAAGTCAGCAGTCCGATCGAACAGATCGAAACGGGTGTGGCGCGCATCCAGACCGACGTGGCCGACGACATCCTCACCCGTCTACGCGGCAGCGAGCCCGCGTTCTTCGAGGATGCCGTCGTCAGAGTGCTGCTCGCCATGGGCTACGGCGGCGCCGAGCAGCGCGGCAGGGCGATCGGCGGAACCGGCGACGGCGGTGTCGACGGCGTGATCGATCAAGATGCCCTCGGCCTCGACCAGATCTACGTGCAGGCCAAGCGCTACGCGGACGGCAACCACGTGGGCCGCGAGGCGATCCAGGCATTCGTCGGGGCGCTGCAAGGGCGTGGCGCCAGTCGCGGGGTGTTCATCACGTCGAGTTCGTTCACGCAGAACGCGCGCGGCTACGCGGCTTCCATTCCCACGCGGGTCATCCTGATCGACGGCACCGAGCTCGCGGACCCCATGATCAAGCACCGCGTTGGCGTGCGCGTGCGGCACACGTACGCGGTCGTCGAGGTCGACGAGGTGTTCTTCGAGTAGGGCAGGAAGCTACTCGAGGTAGCGACGCAGGGCCGTGCTGAAGTCGGGAACGGTTCGTGCCAGGGCGAGCAGCAATCCGTCCGGTGACAACTTCGGTGAGTTGTACGTGTTCACGAGATGCGCGAACACGGCAAGCGTCGGCCGGGGTAGAGGTCCAGCTGGTCCAGAAGGAAGTTGTCGGGGTGGACGATTTCCAGATCGTGCGAGGCAATGGACTCAGGCGGGAAGTCACGGACATTGAAGGTCACGAGAACCTCGGCCTTCGCGTGAACGGCAGCAGCAAGCACGTGCCTGTCCTTGGAGTCGCACGTCATTTCGGCGAGCAACGGCTCGTATCCCGTCACGAGTGCATCGGGGAATGACGCGGTCATTGCCTCGATGCGCCTGGCCACGCTGTCCGGAGCGGCTCCATGCTTGATCAGGCTGCGTCGTAGCTCTTCGAGCACGCCAGGTGACCATAGCGGGCGAAAGAGACCGCGGGCGCACATCCGAAGAACAACGTCGTTGAGAATTGCGCCGAAGAGAACATTGGTATCGAAGAAGGCGGGAAAGGTCACTCGTGCGTATCCAGACGGTCGAGGGCCGTCGGATCCATATTGAGTGAGGTCGAACTCGGTGCCTCGCGAGCGAGGTCGTCTAGTGCGGACTCGCGAAGCCGCGCAAACGTCTTCTGATACGCAGTCAGATCTCGCAATGCGATCCTGCGGTGGCGACCAGGGCGCTCGAACGGTATCTGACCGGTTTCAAGAAGCTTGACGAGAGTGGGCCGCGAAATGCCCAGAAAGTCGGCCGCTTGCTGCGTTGTCATGCGCAGCTCATTCGGCGCCACCGTGATCCCGTTGCCTGCGGCCAATGCGTTGGTGACCTGTTCGAGAACCCGGAACACCTCGTCAGGGACCGGTCGTTGCCTGCCCTCGGGACCGACGAGCGCAGCTCGGGTGCCACCCGCTTTGAGGAACGCTTCGATCTCGCTCACGAACTCGGCGAAGTCGAGCATTTCGGCCCGCGTGGAATCCTCGGGGACGTAGGTACGCGAGGCGCGAGACGCGCGAGGGGCAGGGTCGATGAGGCTCATATCAACACTCTAATTCGAAATAATCGAAATCTGCTGACTGGCCTCACCGTCCGCCGTGACGAGCGGGAAATCACGAGCGGTCAACGCCCAAAGGGCAGTGTCGCGGTCGGATGAACGATCGTCATGAGCCAGCCGCTCGCGAGCAGGAAGACGAGCGCGCACACGATCATCGTGGCGAGCATCGACTTGGCGGTTCGCGCCTCGAACCGAGCAGCGCCTTTCGCCACCTGCCCTTTTGTCGTGGTGCCGAAGAAGAATCCCATGAACGCGAGCCAGTCGTAGAGCGAACGGCAGCCGGCCGCCGCGAGGAGCAGCGAGAGCACGACGGCGCCCATCATCATGATGGCGAACGTCAGTTGGCCGTTCGCGAATCCGAGCACCACCAGCTGTTTGGCTGGTTCGACTACCGCTTTCGTGACGGCGTTCGCACCAGTGGAACCAGGATCAGCGGCGGCCGCTTCCGATACTCTGCGGCCAAGCCCCGCAACGGTTTCGCCCGCGAAGCGGAGCGTACTCACACTCACGCACGACCACACGATGGCTGCAAGCGACAGCACCACTTCGGCAGTCACGGATGCCGAGCGACGGTCCCAAGAATGAATCCGGTTCGCCCTGACCACCGCAGCAATCAGCGTGATCGCCAGGCCCACGGCCATGCCGATGACGAACCAGAGCACGAGCCGTTCATAGATGACGAAAAGGCTGGCGGCGACAACCGCGATCACCACTGCCACCCAGAACTGCCAGGTACCCTCGTTCTCCTTCGTGACAGACGGTGCGGATTGCCGAGAACTCTGAATGTTCTTGACAATGATCTGTCGGCTATTGTCCACGCCGACGCTGACGTCGCCGCCGAGCGCGTCCCCAACGATGACCTGCGTGCCGCCGCGCCCGTTCGTCGCAGCGACCTTCACGGGGTTCCACTTTGCGCGGCTGGTCTTCGCCAGGATCAGCGTGACAAGCAGAGTTCCCAGCACAGTAGACGCGATTCCAGCAAGAACCTGGATGAGAAAATCCATGATCCTGTCCTTTTCTCTTCGATGCCGTTGCGGCAGCTGCGATCTGCAACCGGCCAAAGTAACTTTTGCCACCGACATCCGGGCTCCTGCATGCACACTTCTTTGCAACTCGTGCCGAGCCGTCGCATGAATGGCGGCCCCCGCTCCCGCTACCCTGAGCACGAAGTCCAACGGGGAAAGGCACGGCAGCCATGGGCAACTTCGACTTTCTGCGCGCCGAATGGCCGGGCATCCATGCCGATGCCGCGCGCGCCGAGTCGTACCTCACCACCGATCCGCGCTCGGCCTGCTTCTACAGTCGACGTGCGATCGAGCTGCTCGTCGCTCACCTCTACGACGTGCTCGAGCTGCCGCTCCCCTACGCGAACGACCTCTCCGCGCGCATCAACGACGCCGCGTTCAAACGGGTCACGGGACTGGGCATCACCACCAAGCTCAATCTCATTCGCAAGGTCGGCAACACGGCCGTGCACCAGCCGAATGCGATCCCACCGCAGGCCGCTGCCGACACGCTGCGCGAGCTGTTCCACGTGATGGTGTGGGCGGCGTTCCGCTATTCGACGTCGCCGCAGGCCGTGCCCACTGGTGCCCAGTTCGATCCGGCGCTCGCAGCGAAGGCCGCTCCGCTGTCTCGTACCGAGGTGGCGAAGCTAGCACAGAAGTTCAAGCAGCAAGACGAGCAGCACGCCAAAGAGCTCGCCGAGAAGGATGACCTGCTCGCGGCTCGCGACGCGGAACTCGCGCAGCTGCGGGCGCAGATCGCCGCCGCCCAGGCATCCAGCATCGCGACCGACGATCACGACTACTCCGAGGCCGAGACCCGCGACCTCTTCATCGACGTGCTGCTGAACGAAGCAGGCTGGCCTTTGACGGATGCCCGTGATCGCGAGTACCGCGTCACCGGCATGCCGAACGCCGAGGGCATCGGCTTCGTCGACTACGTGCTCTGGGGCGCAGAGGGGCGCCCGCTCGCCGTTGTCGAGGCGAAGCGCACCGCGAAGAGTGCGTCGGTCGGGCAGCAACAGGCGAAGCTCTACGCCGACTGTCTCGAGGCGGAGTTCGGCCGGCGGCCGGTCATCTTCTACACGAACGGATACGAGCACTGGCTCTGGGATGACGCCGCCGGATATCCGCCTCGACAGGTGCAAGGCTTCTACACGCGTGACGAGCTGGAGCTCATGGTCCAGCGGCGGTCTGCGCGCAAGCAGCTGGCGGCACAGCCCGTCGACTCGGAGATCGCCGGTCGCGCCTATCAGGTGCGAGCGATCAAGGCCATCGGCGACGCGTTCGACCGCAAGCAGCGTGAGGCGTTGCTGGTCATGGCGACGGGTGCGGGCAAGACGCGCACCGTGATCGCGCTGATCGAGCAGCTCATGAAGGCCGGCTGGGTCAAACGGGCGCTGTTCCTCGCCGATCGCACGGCGTTGGTGAACCAGGCGGTCGGAGCGTTCAAGGCGCACCTGCCGCAGGCGTCTCCGGTGAACCTCATCACCGAGCGCAACGCCGACGGTCGTGTGTACGTGTCGACATACCAGACCATGCTGCGGCTGATCGACGAGGTCGACGACACCACTCAGCGCCGGTTCGGGCCCGGATACTTCGACCTCATCGTCATCGACGAGGCACACCGCTCGGTGTACGCCAGGTACGGCGCCATCTTCGAGTACTTCGACTCGCTGCTCGTCGGCCTCACCGCGACACCGAAAGACGAGGTCGACCACAACACCTACCGCCTCTTCCATCTCGAAGACGGTGTGCCGACGGATGCCTACACACTCGAACAGGCGGTGGCCGACGGCTATCTCGTGCCGCCGCGCGCGGTGTCGGTGGGTACCGAGTTTCTACTTAGGGGCATCCGTTACGCCGACCTCTCCGATGAGGAGAAGGACGAATGGGACATGCTCGAGTGGGGCGAAGACGGCCGGCCCGACGAGGTGGGGGCTGAGGAGCTCAACCGGTTCCTCTTCAACGAAGACACGGTCGACAAGGTGCTTGGCACGCTCATGAGCGAGGGCTACAAGGTGGCCGGCGGCGATCGGATCGGCAAGACCATCATCTTCGCCAAGAACCAGGCGCACGCCGTGTTCATCGAGCAACGATTCAACGAGCAGTGGCCGGAACTCGCGGGTGGCTTTGCGCGGGTCATCACCCACGCGAGCGGGCCGTACGCACAGAGCCTCATCGACGATTTCTCGACACCCGAGAAGGTGCCGCACATCGCGATCAGCGTCGACATGCTCGATACGGGGATCGACGTTCCCGAGGTCGTCAATCTCGTGTTCTTCAAGCTCGTGCGGTCCAAGTCGAAGTTCTGGCAGATGATCGGTCGTGGCACGCGGCTGCGTCCCGACCTGTTCGCCCCGGGGCAGGACAAGACCGACTTCTTCGTCTTCGACTTCTGCGGCAACCTCGAGTTCTTCAGCCAGAACCTGCCAGGCTCGGAGGGTTCGCTGCAGAAGTCGCTGGGGCAACGACTGTTCGAGGGGGGACTCGGGCTCGTGACCGCGCTCGATCGTTCACCTGACGCGGCTCGGGATGCCCGCGCTCTGCGAGACAGCACCGCCGCCTGGCTCTGCGGGGTGGTCGCGGGCATGAGTCTCGACAACGTGCTCGTGCGACCGCATCGCCGCGCCGTCGAGCGGCTCGCCGTGGCAGACCCCTGGATGGCTCTGTCGTCAGACGACGCGGACGCAGCGCTGTCGCTCGCAGGCCTGCCGTCATCCGTGCGTGACACCGATGAACAGGCGAAGCGGTTCGACCTTCTTCTGTTGCGACGCCAGCTCGCACAGCTCGAGGGCGACTCGGCCGCCGCCGAGCGCGTGCGGCAGGTTGTGCAGGAGATCGCGGGCGCGCTCCTGGCGAAGACCGCGATCCCGGCCGTTGCGGAGCAACAGGTGCTTCTCGAGGCGGTCGCCGGCGACGAGTGGTGGGTCGACGTGACCTTGCCGATGCTCGAACTCGCTCGCATCCGGCTCCGCGGCCTGGTGCGGTTCGTGGAGCGCACCTCGCGCAACCCCGTCTACACCGACTTCGAAGACACGCTGAGCGAGGCCACGGCCGTCGACCTTCCGGGAGTGACCCCGGGCACGAACCTCGAGAGGTTTCGGCAGAAGGCATCCGTCTACCTCAAGGCCCACGACGACAACGTGTCGCTTCAGCGCTTGCGGCGAAACCGTCAGCTCACCGCGCAAGACCTCGACGAGCTCGAGCGCATGCTGCAGGATGCCGGCGCAGCAGTCCCCGAGATCGAGTGGGCGTCGCAGCAGCCCGGCGGCATCGGAACGTTCATCCGCTCACTGGTCGGCCTCGACCGGTCTGCCATCGAGGATGCTTTCGGCCGGCTCCTCGCCGAGCGCACCTTCATCGTCGACCAGGTGCGTTTCGTCGACCTCATCATCGACGAGCTGACGACGAACGGCGTGATGGAACCGTCGCGTCTCTTCGAGTCGCCGTACACAGACAAGGCGCCGACAGGCCCTGACATGTTGTTCGACGATAGCGATGTCGGAACGATCGTCGCGATCCTCCACGACGTGAACTCGCACGCGGTGCCTGCGTAATCCGAGCGCCGAGCATGCCCATGTTCGGGTGGCCCAGCCAATTCCGCCCGCAACCCGCCACCCCAGCCACCACACGCACGAGCCGCCACGCAGCCATCGCCGATTCATAGCCCACCCCGGGCGCCCGCACGTAGCGTTCCAGCATGAGCACATCGCCGGCCACGATCATGGAGCAGCGCGTCGACGACCTCCATGTCGAGGTGCGCGGCTCGGGTGCCCCGCTCTTGCTGGTCCACGGCAATTCGGGCGATCTGCACTTCTTCGATCGCAACGTGCCGCTGCTCGCTGCGAGGCGTCGGGTCGTGGCGGTGGACTGTCGCGGTCAGGGGCGCTCGGCGCGAGGCGCAGGCCCGCTCACGCTCTCGCGGATGGCCGACGATGCCGCGCGGGTCATCCGTGTGCTCGGGGGCGGAACGGCGGCGCATCCCGAACCGTTCGACATGATCGGGTTCTCCGACGGCGCGAACGTGGCGATGCTGCTCGCGGTGCGGCACCCGGAACTCGTGCGCTCCCTCGTGCTCGCCTCGGGGAATCTCGACGCGTCCGGTCTGCGTTTCAGCGTGCGATGGGGACTGCGGATGCTGTGCCTCGCCGTGGCTGTGACCCCGGCGCCCGCTCGCATCCGCGCCGGCAGGCTCGAGCTGTTGCGCCTCATGCTCGACCCGCCCGGCATCACGATGCGCGACCTGCGCTCGATCTCCGCGCCGACGTTGGTGCTCGCGGGGCAGCGCGACCTCATCCGCCGCAGGCACACGAGGATGCTCGCCGGCAGCATCCCGCATGCGCGCCTGGTGATCGTTCGCGGCGGTTCGCACACCGTGCTGCGCGACCGCGCGAGCGCCGTCACTCCGCTGATCGTCCGCTTCCTCACGGAGTCATCGCTCGAGGAAGCGCCCTAGAGGAAGACGTCGCCGCGCGTGCAGGCACTCCGTGGGTTCGGGAAGCGCCGGCGTTGCGAACGGCCGAGTACAAGCCGTGAAACCCGCTCGCGTCTTGGTGGTCCGGCACAGCCACCGCTACGACCAGCTCGCGCTGCAAGACTGTCCCCGTGAAGGGAACCCTCGTCGTGCTGCGCGGCAACTCCGGCTCGGGCAAGTCGACTGCGGCCAGGCGGATCCAGGAGCAGCATGACCGCGCGCAGTGCCTCGTGGTCGGTCAAGACCAGGTGCGCCGCACCATGCTCCGCGAGCGCGATGTGGCGGGTGGAGCGAACATCGACCTGCTCGAGTCGATCGCGGAGTGGGGTCTCGACCGTGGGCTGCTCGTCGTGATGGACGGCATCTTCAACGCGGGCCGGTACCAGCGCATGCTGCAGCGCGTGGCGGGCAGGGCATCCCTCGCCCGCTTCTTCGCGTGGGACCTTTCGTTCGACGAGACCGTGGCACGGCACGCCCACCGCGCTGATCGGGTCGACTTCACGACCGATGAGATGGCCGACTGGTACCACGGGTGGCAGCCGCTCGACTTCGTCGACGAAGAGCGGTTCGATGCATCGGTGAGCATCGAGGATGCCGTTGCCCGGGTCGAGGCTGCCATCGGCACGCGGGCGCGGCTGTAGTCGGAATCCGGTCGCGGCACCCTCACCCTTCGAGGACTTCGCGCAACCGCTCCAGGTCCGCGGCGACGAGCGAGGCATCCCGCGCGAAATCCGCGTCGCTCGCGCCGAGTTGGCGCAGCGTGAAGATCACCTCGGCGCCCTCGGGATGCTCGATCACCCGCAGCGCGTTGTACGTCGTCTCTCCCGACGGCAGCGTGACCCAGTGGTCGAGCACGCCCAACTCGTTGCGCGGCGCAAACGTGATGCGGATGCTCCCCATGGGCGACTCGGTGACGAGCGCGTCACCGTCGTGGTGGATCGGGGCATCCGTGAGGCCTGCTGCCCAGTGCGCGAGGTTGTCGGGTTCTGCGGCGTACTCGTAGACCTCGTTCGCCGAGCGATGGACAACGGTGCTCACGTGTCGACTGGGCATGGGCTCATGGTGGCAGTCGCCCCCGACACCGGTCGGGGCGCTGGTGTCGATGGGGCCGCGAGGCCCTCAGGCGACGATGCTGGCGGGATCTGCCGCACGAATGCCCCGCCGCACGAAAACGCGAGGGCTTTCGCCTCCCGCATTTCCATTATGCCTCAGGGAGGGGGCCTTGCGGCAAGGGCCCCCTCGTGGTGCAGAATCGCTGGTCGCGCGGCAATTCGCCACGCACAGCCGATGGGATGCGCTTGACCACGAGACGAGACGATCACACCACAGAGACGACACCGGCCTTCGCGCTGACGAACCCCGCCAAGGACGACCCAGCCCTGATCGCACGCGATGCCGAGCAGTTCGCCGCCATCCGGCAGACGATGGCGCGACGCATCGGCGCACTCGAGCGGCGGCTCGCCCGCGAGCTCTCCGGCGGCGACCGGAACGGCGACGCCGCTCGCGACGGTTCCGCGCAGTCGGCGATGGACCGCGACACCGAGGTGCGTCGTCTCGGCAGCGAGCTGCGGCTGCTGCGTCGCTTCGGCATCGATCTGTGCCTGGGGCGCATGGTGCCGGCGGGCGACGGCACATCCGATGATCTCAGTGCGAGCGGTGCCGGGGTGTCGGTCGGCACGGGAGACAGCACCGGTGGCCCGGCACCCGAGCCGATCTACATCGGCCGCATCGGGCTCACCGACGACGACGGACGTCGGCTGCTGGTCGACTGGCGGGCACCGGCATCCGAACCGTTCTTCGGCGCGACCCACGCGAGCCCGCAGGGGTTGGCCAGCCGCCGCCGCTATCGCTGGACCCGCGGCCGCGTCAGCGACTACTGGGACGAGGTGTTCGACCTCGACGGTCTCGAGAACGAGCACGGCACCGATGGTCTCGGCCACGCCGAGCCGAGCGCCGCTCTCGACGACCAGTCGGCGTTCATCGCGAGCCTCGGCTCGAGCCGGTCGGAGCGCATGCGCGACGTGCTCAGCACCATTCAGGCCGATCAGGATGCCATCATCCGCGCCGGCGCGCACGGCCCGCTCGTGGTCGACGGCGGCCCCGGCACCGGAAAGACCGTCGTGGCCCTGCACCGCGCCGCCTACCTTCTCTACTCCGAGCCGCGCATCTCCGGTGGCGGAGGCGGTGTGCTGTTCGTCGGCCCGCACCAGGCCTATCTCGACTACGTGCACGACGTTCTGCCCGGGCTCGGCGAGGACAGTGTGCGCGTCTGCACGCTGCGCGACCTGGTGCCCGAGGGCGCGACCGCGGTGGACGAACGCGACATGCGGGTGGCGCGTCTGAAGGCATCCACCCGCATGGTCGAGGTGATCGAGGCCGCCGTTCGCCACTACGAGCAGCCGCCGACGACCCGGCTCACCATCGAGACGCCGTGGGCCGACGTCGAACTCGACGACACGGGCTGGGCCGAGGCGTTCGGCGCCGTCGAACCGGGAACCCCGCACAACGAGGCCAGGGCTCAAGTGTGGGAGACGCTGCTCGAGGTGCTCATCGACCAGGTCGACGACGAGGAGGCGCCCCCGCACCTGGTGCGCCGCTACCTGCAGCAGGAAGACGACCTGACCTCCTCGTTCGCGAAGGCGTGGCCGTTGCTCGATCCGGCCGGCGTCGTCGGCGACCTGTGGTCGGTGCCCGCCTATCTGCGGCTGTGCGCGCCGTGGCTGACGAACGATGAGGTGCGGGCGCTGCGGCGCGAGGATGCCCGCGCCTTCACCGTCGCGGACCTCCCGTTGCTCGACGCCGCCAGGCAACGCATCGGCGACCCGGATGCTGTGCGCCTGGCACGCAGACGAGAGGCGGCGCTCGCCGCGGAGCGCGAGGAGCGGGCGCGCATCGCCGAAGACCTGATCGCCGCAGACGACTCCGAGATGCTGGCCATGTCGATGCTGCGCGGCGACGACTTCAAGAACGCGCTCGACGCGGACGGCGGAGTGGCGGATGCCGTTCTCACGTCGGCAGACTCGCTCGCCGGCCCCTTCGCCCACGTCATCGTGGACGAGGCGCAGGAACTCACCGACGCGCAGTGGCAGATGCTGTTGCGCCGGATTCCGAGCCGCAGCATCACGATCGTCGGCGACCGGGCCCAGGCGCGGCACGGGTTCACCGAGTCGTGGGCGGAGCGGCTCGCACGCGTGGGACTCGGCGGGCGTGGCGAGCTGGCGATGGCATCCCTCGGCATCAACTACCGAACGCCGTCCGAGGTGATGGCGGCGGCGGAACCGGTGATCAGGTCCGTGCTGCCCGACGCCAACGTGCCGACGTCGGTGCGCGAGTCCGGACTTCCCGTGGTTCGCGGGCCCGTGCCCGCGCTCAACCGGATCGTGGACACCTGGGCGGCCGAGCACGCGGAGGGTGTGGTCTGCGTGATCGGAGCTCCGTCGTTCGAGCCGCGGGGGCGCATCCGCTCGCTCAGTCCTGAGCACGTGAAGGGGCTCGAGTTCGATCTCGTCGTGCTCGTGAACCCGGAGCGGTTCGGCGACGGCATCGAGGGCGCGGTCGACCGCTACGTGGCGATGACCCGCGCGACGCAGCAGCTGGTGCTGCTGGAAGGTTGAGCGGCCCGGAGCTGATCGGCCGGGCGTTGTTCGACCGGGAGGGTGTGCGCCGCAGCGCCCGACGATGTCAGGGGTGCCTCGTACCGTGTTCGCATGGGCGAGACGACGAAGGCACCAACCGCGGGAACGGGCGATCCCGCGGCCACCGACATCTGGACCGTCGAACGACACCTGGCCGGTCAGCCGCCGGAGTCGGTTGCTCTCTACCGGGCGTTCATCGAGCTCGTCGAGTCGATCGGGCCGTTCACCTATGCCGTTTCGAAGTCGACGATCACCCTGAAGGGCACCCGGCGCGGATTTGCCGGGGCGCGACCCACCGCGAAGGGGCTGAAGGGCTACTTCGACGTGCAGCGGATGATCACCGACGCACGCCTCGGACCGGCCTCGCCGTACGAGAGGCGACTGTTCGTGCACCACTTCGTCATCACGGAGGCGTCCCAGCTCGACGCCGAGTTCGAGGGATGGCTGCGCGAGGCCTACGCGGTCGGCGCAGGCGCGCACCTCGCGTGAGCGCCCGGGCCGAGCGGTTGCCATCGGACGAACGGCTTGTGCCGCACGGCGAGCCGACGCCGGCCCGCGTCCTCTGCCGCCCAGGTGCGCTCGTTACGATCCCAGGGTGACCGCCTACTTCGAACGACTCGATGACTCTCGCTTCCGTGCCACCCGGTGTGTGAGCGGCGCGTGGAACGTGGAGGAGCAGCACGTCGCCCCCGCCCTCGGCCTGCTCACCCACAGTGTGGAGCGCGCGTTCGCCGACCGCCTCGCCGACGGGAGGCAGCTCAGCCGACTGTCGTTCGACATCCTCGGCGTGCTGCCCATCGATGTGGTCGAGGTCGACACTCGCATGGTGCGGCCGGGACGTACCGTCGAGCTCGTCGAGGCCGCGCTGAGCCATGGCGGGCGCCCGGCGGTCACGCTGCGCGCCTGGCTTGTGGCTCCGCACGAGACCGGCGAGTTGGCCGGTGACGCGTTCCCGGCGATGCCGTCGATCGACGAGCTCGACGAGTGGACCGGCTTCGACGAGTGGCCGGGCGAGTTCGTGCGCACCGTGGATGTCTTCGGCCGTCGCCTCGAACAAGGTCGCGCGCAAGCATGGTTGCGACCGCGCATCCCGCTGCTCGAACACGAGGAGATCAGCCCCACCGTGCGACTGCTGAGCGTTCTCGACATCGCGAACGGCATCACGCCGAGGTTCCCGCCGCAGACCACGCTCTTTCCGAACGTCGACCTCACGGCACACCTCTTCACGCAGCCGCAGGGCGAATGGCTCGGCTTCGACACGACGGTCGCGTACGGGCCGACAGGCCTCGGTGTGACGCACACGGTGCTGCACGACGAGCGCGGCCCGATCGGCACGTCGATGCAAAGCCTCATGGTGCGCCCCGGGCGCTGAGTGCCGCCCGCGCCGCCCCTCGCGGCACGCACCCGCCGTGCCATCTCCCCGGCTCGCACCCTCGCGCCCGCCGAGTTGCTGGCCGCAAATGCCGCTATCCCCGCCCGAAAAGGCCTTCTCGGCCAGCAATTTCGGCGGTGGAAGCGGAAGCGGGAGCGGGAGCGGAAGTAGGAGCGGAAGCAGAAGCTGCGGGCTGCGGGCTGCGCATGGGCGTGTGGCGAGGGCCGGTGCGGCGGCGCAGGTGCCCGCCGCGCGTCAGCGGCGCAGAGCGGCCGGGCGCGGCATCCCGAGGTCCTCGAGCAGGTCGCCGAGGGCGCGGTCGAGCTCCGCGCCCGCCTGCGTCACCTTGTTGATGCCGAAGCTGCGCAGCCGCGAACCCGGGGTGTCGAAGCCCAGCACGGT
The DNA here is from genome assembly GCF_007859675.1 of Humibacter ginsenosidimutans. Classification (GTDB taxonomy): domain Bacteria; phylum Actinomycetota; class Actinomycetes; order Actinomycetales; family Microbacteriaceae; genus Humibacter; species Humibacter ginsenosidimutans. The sequence continues at coordinate 2,680,562 of NZ_CP042305.1, read as the reverse complement.
GCCGGCATCCGGTGCGGCGTGCGCCTCGATGCGGATCGGCGTGTGCAGCACGGTCGCCGGATCGTGCCGGAAGAGCCGCGCGGCGATGCCGTGATTGGCGATGAGCCACACGACGCTCGGCGTCGCGCTCCCGGCGTAGCGCATCAGCCCGTCGGGTCGGGATGTCCACACCCGCACGAACCCGCTCGGCACCTCCCACTGCAGCCCACGCACGAATCCCGACCAGTCGCCGTCCTCGGCGAGGCGAGCGACGGCATCCTCGTCTCCGAGCGCCGGAACGGCCTGCTCGAAGGCCGCGACGAGCGACTCGAACCGTGCGTTGAGGTGCAGCCGCACGCGCGTCGCGGTGTACTCCGTGCTCGTCTCGGTGGCGTCGTAGGTCACCGCAACATCCTGCCCCGGATCCCCGGGAGAGCCGTGCGGATCCCGCAGAACCGTTGCCAGCCCTCGCAGCTCCGTTTTCAGTCCTCCCAACCACGTTGCCGGCCCCAACCCTGTTGCCCGTCCTCCCAGATCCGTTCAGGTCGCGAATAGTGCCCTTATGGCGCCGGATAAGGGCACTATTCGCGACCTGAACCGAAGGGCGGGTGGTTGCCGGCGCCACAATGGACGGATGGTCACCCGCCTCATCATGGACTGCGACACCGGCACCGACGACGCGATTGCGATCATGGCGGCCGTCGGGCATCCCGAGCTCGAGCTGCTCGCGATCACCACGGTCAACGGCAACGTCGCGCTGCCGAATGTCACCGAGAACACCCTGCGGGTGCTCGACCACCTCGGCGCGAGCGTGCCGGTGCATGAGGGCGCCGATCGCCCTCTCGTGCGCGACGACCTGCCCATTCCCCGTGACGTGCTCAACGCCGACAACCCGGAGTTCCAGGCGCCGCTCGACCTGCCGGCATCCGTGAGCTCGCCACTGTCGTCGGAGGCGGTGCGCTTTCTCGCCGACTTCTACCTCGACGACGCCAACGGCGACGTCGCACTCGTCGCCACCGGGCCGCTCACCAACGTGGCGGCGGCGCTCCGCCTGGAGCCGAGCCTGCGCGACCGCATCCCGCGGCTCGTGCTGATGGGCGGCGCTGTCGACGGCGGCAACGTCACCCCGGCCGCGGAGTTCAACTTCTGGGTCGACCCGGAGGCGGCGAGCGAGGTGCTGGCCGCCGGCATCCGCGATGTCGTCATCGTGCCCCTGGATGCCACGCACAGCGCGCCGCTCACCGCCGCCGATTGCGACGCGTTCGCCGCGCTCGGCACGCCGAGCGGCATGGCGGCTTCGCGGTTCATCCGGCACCGCATCGAGACCGACGGCGAGGCGACGGCAGGCGACGCGGACACCGGCCCGGATGCCCCGGTGCACGACCCCCTGTGCGTCGCGTACCTCGTGGACCCGCTGGTGATCACCGCGTCGGGTCACCACCCGGTCGCCGTCGAGACCACGGGCGAGCTCACGCTCGGCGCGCTCGTGGTGGATCGTCGTCCGTGGTCGCCCGGCGGCCCGTCCGCGACGGTCGCGCTGCGTGCAGATCACGACGGGTACGCCGGCTTTCTGCGCGACGCGTTCTCGGCGTGAGGCGCCTGCGGCGCGCATCCCCGGCCGGCCCGCATCCGCGTCCCATAATGGCCGCGTGAGCGACAGCAGCGAACATCCGGCGCACGCGCATCCTCGCCTCAAGCAGGGCAAGGGCCGCATGGAGGCGATCAGCGACGGCGTGTTCGCGGTCGCCATGACCCTGCTCGTGCTCGACCTGGCCATCCCGTTCACCAAGGGCACCAGAGGCGATCTGCTCGGCGCGCTCGTTCACGAGTGGCCCGGCTATCTCGGCTTTCTGGTGAGTTTCGCCACGATCGGTGCCATCTGGCTCGGCCACAACACCATGACGGAGTACCTCGAGCGGGTCGACCCCGTGCTGCTCCGTCTCAACCTGCTGCTGCTGTTCTTCGTGTGTCTGCTGCCGTTCGCGACGGGACTCCTCGCGGAGTTCATGAAGGCGGAGGGTGCGGAGCGGGTGGCTTCGGTGAGCTACGGCATCCTGTTGCTGCTGTGCTCCGTGCTGCTGTCGGCGGTGTGGCGCTACGCCGTGCGCGCCAAGCTCGTGAACCCCGACCTCGCCGACGACGAGATCTCGCTGCTCACCACAAGACTCACGCCCGGCCTCGGCGGATACGTGCTGCTCATTCTGCTCGGCGTCTTCTTTCCGAAGATCTCCGTCTTCGGCTACCTTCTGGTCGCCGTCTTTCTGCTGCTCCCGTTCAGGCCGACGCTCCGTCGCGGTGATCGTCGCCGTCGATGAAGCGATCGCGCGAGCCGAGCAGGCCGAACACCACCTGCACGATCACGACGCCGAGCAGCAGCATGAGCGGCACGACCCAGGCGCTGGTCGCGTCGTGCAGCACGCTGAACACGATCGGTCCGCACGCCGCGAGCAGGTAGCCGAGCGACTGCGCCATGCCGGAGAGCGCCGCCGATTGACCGTGGTGCCGAGTGCGCAGTCCGAGCAGTGCGAGCGCCAGCACGATCGAGCCACCTGAGCCGAGCCCGATCAGCGACACCCAGAGCAGCCCGATGCCCGGCACGAGCAGCTGGCCGAGGATGCCCGCGAACATCAGCACGCTCACCGCCACTGCCAGCACGCGCTGGTCGCGCATCCGGCTGATGGTCGCAGCGCACAGCACTGTGCCCACGAGTCCGAACATCTGATAGGCGAACTGGTGCCAGCCGGCCATGGCCGGGGAGAGCCCGCCGGCCTGCTCGACGGCGGGCCACCACGTGACGACGGTGTAGTAGATCGTCGACTGCAGTCCCATGAAGAGCGTCACCTGCCAGGCGAGCGCGGAGCCCCACGGCGAGCGATAACCGCGGGCGGCGGGGGTGCGGCCCGACGCGGCATCGGTCGGCGGATTCGCGGGTTCCGCACCGGCGCCGCCCTGCTCTGCCGAGCTCGCTGGCTGCCGTTGGGCACCGACCCGGAGCTGCGGCAGGAACACGGCGAGAGCGACGAGGGCCAGCCCTGCCCAGATGCCGATCGAGAGCCGCCAGCCGTGATCGGCGGCGCCCGCGATGGGCACGGCGACGCCGGCGGCGATGGCCGCGACGCCGGACTGCACCGCGGAGTACGTGCCGGTCACCGAGCCGACGCGGGAGGGGTAATCCCGCTTCACGAGGGCGGGCAGCAGCACATTGATGAGCGCGATCGCGAGGCCGAGCAGCACCGTGCCGGCCCAGATCGTGACCTGCCCGGGCCACGATCGCAGCACGATGCCCACAGCCAGCACCACGAGCGCGGCGCCGAGCGTTCGCTCGATGCCGAGCCGGGAGGCGATCACGGGCGCCACGGGCGAGAACACGCCGAACGCCACCAGGGGAATCGCGATGAGCACCGAGGCGGTCACCGCGCTGAAGCCGAGGTCGGCGCGAATGTCGCCGAGCACGGGTCCCACCGAGGTGATCGCCGCCCGCAGGTTCGACGCGATCAGCAGCAGCCCGATGAAGAGCATGCCGCCGCGCGCGAGGCGTTCAGTGTTTCGGTCAGCAGTTCGGTCGCTGGGCGCCACGGCACTCCGTTTCATGGGGCGGATGCATATGAGGCTACGGCGTGCGTGGATGCCGGGGGCATCGCGATCGCGTCACCAGCCGTCGCGCAGGCCGGCACCATGGCCGTCAGCCAGCGCCGGGCACCCGCGGGCACCCGGCGCGAACCTCCGTCGTCGGTTACGCGAGTGCGTTCGCGCCCGCGCGCTGTGCGGCCACGGCCCGCTCGACGGCATCCACATCGCGCACGGCGCCGGTGTCCGCCGAGGTCGCCATCAGCGCGTAGGCGCGAAGTGCGGGAGAGACCACGCGCTCGCGGCCGTGGGGGCGGTAACCACCGGCATCCTCGATCGCGCGGCGCCGCTCCTCGAGCACGTCGGCGGGCACGTCGAGCACGATCGACCGGTCGGGGATGTCGATGAGAATGCGGTCGCCGTCCTCGACGAGCGCGATCGTGCCGCCGGCCGCCGCCTCCGGTGCGACGTGTCCGATCGACAGCCCGGAGGTGCCGCCCGAGAATCGTCCGTCGGTGATGAGCGCGCACGCCTTGCCGAGCCCGCGGCCCTTGAGGAACGACGTCGGGTAGAGCATCTCCTGCATGCCGGGCCCGCCGCGCGGTCCCTCGTAGCGGATGACGACGACGTCGCCCTCCTTGACCCGCTTGTTCAGGATGCCCTCGCACGCGGCCTCCTGCGAGTCGAAGACGACGGCGGGGCCGGCGAACGTGTGGATCGAGGCATCCACACCCGCGGTCTTGACGACACAGCCGTTCTCCGCGAGGTTGCCGCGCAGCACCGCGAGGCCGCCGTCGACGGTGTAGGCGTGCTCCTTGTCGCGGATGCACCCTCCCTCGGCGTCCGTGTCGAGCGCGGCCCAGCGCTCGGACTGCGAGAACGCGGTGGCGGAGCGCTTGCCGCCCGGCGCCGCATACCAGAGGTCGGATGCCTCCTCGGAGGCGAACCCGCCTCGCACGTCCCACGCGTCCAGCCATTCGTCCAGCGACGGGGAGTGCACGGCGTGCACGCTCGTGTCGAGCAGCCCGGCACGCTTCAGCTCGCCGAGGATCGCTGGGATACCGCCGGCCCTGTGCACGTCTTCCATGTAGTAGGTGCGGTCGTGGGCGATGTTCGGCGCCACCTTCGCCAGGCACGGAACCCGGCGCGAGAGCGCGTCGATCTCCGGCAGGCCGAAGCTGACGCCCGCCTCGTGCGCCGCCGCGAGCAGGTGCAGGATCGTGTTCGTCGAACCGCCCATCGCGATGTCGAGCGCCATGGCGTTGCCGAAGGCCGCCGGGGTCGCCACGTTGCGCGGCAGCACGGAGGCGTCGTCTTCGTCGTAGTAGCGGTGCGCGAGCTGCACCGTGAGGGCGCCGGCCTGCTCGTACAGGGCGCGGCGCGCGGTGTGCGTGGCCAGGGTCGAGCCGTTGCCGGGGAGCGCGAGGCCCATGGCCTCGACGAGGCAGTTCATCGAGTTGGCGGTGAACATGCCGGAGCACGAGCCGCAGGTGGGACAGGCGGCCTCCTCGATGCGCAGCAGGTCGGCATCCGACACCGACTCATTGGCGGAGTCCGCCATCGCGTCGATGAGGTCCAGCGTGCGCACCGAGCCGTCGACGAGCACGGCGCGGCCCGACTCCATCGGGCCGCCCGACACGAAGACGGTCGGGATGTTCAGGCGCAGGGCTGCCAGGAGCATCCCGGGTGTGATCTTGTCGCAGTTCGAGATGCAGACCAGGGCGTCGGCGCAGTGCGCGTTGACCATGTACTCCACCGAGTCCGCGATGAGGTCGCGCGAGGGCAGCGAGTAGAGCATGCCGCCGTGTCCCATGGCGATGCCGTCGTCGACGGCGATGGTGTTGAACTCGCGGGCGATGCCGCCGGCCTGCTTGATGGCCTCGCTGACGATGCGTCCGACGGGCTGCAGGTGCGTGTGGCCGGGAACGAACTCGGTGAAGCTGTTGGCGACGGCGATGATCGGCTTGCCGAAGTCGCCTGCGTCGACGCCGGATGCGCGCATCAGTGCGCGGGCTCCGGCCATGTTGCGGCCGTGGGTGACAGTGCGAGAACGGAGTGCTGGCATGAAATCATGCTGGCCGCACACGCGGGCCGCCGGAAGTCGCTGCGCATGCTAGTAGTGGGAGTACTAGCGTCGAAACACGTCTGCTTCGATGTGCGAGCGAACTACTCAGCCGCCCGAATGGATGCCTGCAGTCGCCCGATGATCTCGCCTAGCGTTCCCGAGGCGAGCAGCCCGCCGGCACCGAGCGGACCGGCGGGGTCCTCTCCGACCGGCGGCAACCGGTGCAAAGCCGACAGCACCGCCGGCGACATCCTGTCGAGTTGCCAAGCGACCTCGGTGCCCAAGGCGCCATCATCGGACGACGCGAGTCCGGCAGCCTTCGCCGCATACGCCGCAGCACCGAGCGCGTGCGCGCCCATGTGAGCGACACCGGATGCCTGCGCCGCCGCCCGTGCCGCAGCGATCGCGGCGGGCGTGGTGACGGAAGACGCTGCACGACCTGCGACGAACCGGCGGCGGATCTCCTCGGCAGCCCCGAGCTCACCGCGGGAGTATGCGCGTGCGCGGGCGATGGCATCCCGAGGCCGATTGTCGTCCGGCGCCTCGGCCTCGAAGACCGGGAGCACGCGTTCGGCGCAGTCGGCGGCCCACGCGGCCACCAGGCGTCGGTCGGCGTCGCTCAGTGATTGCGGTGAAGGCACCGTCTCATGGTTCCACGGTGCTCGGACCTTCTGCTCGCCTCGTTCCCGCACCCCACCTCGAACCGCCTACCGTTGCACTGTGGCGATCACCGAGGCGGGCAGGGCGGAGTTGGGCGCGTTCTTGCGCGCCCGCCGCGAGAACCTCTCGCGCACGGATGCCGGTCTGCCCCCGGTGGGCCGCGCACGCACGACGGGCCTGCGCCGTGAGGAGGTCTCCTACCTCAGCGGCGTCAGCGTCACCTGGTACACCTGGCTGGAACAGGGGCGCGACATCCACCCGTCCCGTCAGGTTCTGGATGCCCTCGCCCGCACCCTGCGCCTCACCGTCACCGAGCACGGCTACCTGCTCTCCCTCGCGGGCTACGCGGCGGCCCAAGCGGCGTCCTCGGTGCCGGTCGCTGTCGCACCGCCGCAGGTGCAGCGGCTGATGGATGCCCTGGCCGGCTCCCCCGCGTTCACCCTGACCGCGGACTGGCGCATCGCCGGGTGGAACTCCGCCTACGCCGCCCTGTATCCGGGAGTGGCGACGGTGCCCGCTGAGGACCGCAACCTGCTCTGGCTCGTGTTCACCGACCCGTACGTGCACGACCTGCTGCCCGACTGGGAGGTCACCAGCAGCCGTTTCGCCGCCGAGTTCCGGGCCGAAGCCGGACCGCGGCTGGGCGACCCCGCCTACCTTGCGCTCATCGACCGTCTCGAAGCGGCGAGCGCTCCCTTCCGATCGGTGTGGGCCTCCCACGACATCGAGGGCTTCGCGTCACGCGAGCGGGTGTTTCGGCATCCGACCGCAGGCCTGCTCACGCTGGAGCACCACCAGCTCGTGCCCTCTGATCACCCTGACCTGCACGTCGTCATCTATACGCCGGCCCCCGCAACGGATGCCGCCGCCCGCCTCGCCAGCATCACCTCCGGGCTGCTGCCGTCATCGAGCTCCCCGAGCGTGCTGCCGCCACACTCCCCGAGCGAGCGCTCGCGGTCGGACTCCCTGAACGAGCGCTCGATCTCCCGCTCCCTGAACGAGCACCCGACCTCGCGCTCCCCGAGCGAGCGCGGCGAGTCGAAGGGCGACGCGTGAAGCAGCTCCCTGCCCCCGAGCACGCCGCGATCGTCGGTCGCCTCCGTGCCGCGGGCTGCGTCTTCGCCGAGGACGAGGCCGACCTGCTCGTCGCCGAAGCACCCGACGCCGCGTGGCTCGAGAACGCCGTGCAGCAGCGCGTGGCGGGCGAGCCGCTCGAATACATCGTGGGCTGGGCGGAGTTCTGCGGGCTGCGCGTGCACGTCGCGCCCGGTGTCTTCGTTCCGAGGCTGCGCACCTCCGTGCTGGTGCACGAGGCGCTGCGTGTCGCGCCACGCGCGCCGGTCGTGCTCGACCTGTGCTGCGGCGCGGGCGGCATCGGCGCCGCGATCCTGGCAGCTCGGCCGGATGCCGTCATCCACGCCGCCGACATCGACCCCGCAGCGACCGCGTGCGCGGAGCGAACCCTCGGCGAGGTCGCGGCCCGGGCGAGCGCGGCCGGTCCACGCCCCGCCGGTCGCTCGCAGGTCTACACGGGCGACCTCTACGACCCGCTTCCCAGCACGCTGCGCGGCACCGTCGACGTGCTCGTCGCCAATGCTCCCTATGTGCCGACCGACGACATCCGCCTCATGCCGACAGAGGCGCGGGACCACGAACTCACGGCGGCGCTCGACGGCGGCCTCGACGGGCTCGAGCTGCAACGCAAGGTGGCACGCGCCGCCGGAGAATGGCTCGCTCCGCACGGTCACCTGCTGATCGAGACCAGCAGGCGGCAGGCGGCGGCGACCGGCGGCATCCTCGAGTCGGCGGGCTTCTCGGCGAGCACCGTGCGCGACGACGAGGTGGAGGGCACGGTGGCGGTGGGCGAGCGTGCGCACCATCACACCTCTCTCAGCTTGCCCGCGCAGCGCGACGGATAGAATCGAGTCGGCCCTGGCATCCATCGGAGCGTTTCGTCGCGTCCGGATGCCGCCACCCGATCGCACGAAAGAAGTCACGTGAGCACAGCCGCGCCCGAGCGCGTCAGCCCGGATCGCTATTGGATCGTCGCTCTCGTGCGCGCGGTCGTGGCGCTGATCGCCGGCGGCTTCGTCACGTTCGATGCCGACCACTCGCCGCACGTCGGCCTGCTGGTCTTCGGCGCGTTCACGCTGCTCGGCGGCATCGTCGTCGGTGTCGGCGGGCTGCTGCTGAAGGATGCCATGGTCAAGTGGCTCTTCGTGGCGCAAGGCGCGTTCGGCGTAGTGGTCGGCGTCGCCGCGCTGGCGCTGCACGGCACCGGGCTCGGAGTGCTGCTCTATGGCGTCAGCGTGTGGGCGGCACTGACCGGATTCGCGGAGCTCTACAGCGGACTGCGCAGTCGTCACCGTTCCGACTCGGCGCGCGACTGGATGGTCGTCGGCGGCCTCACCGCCGTCCTCGCACTGGTCTTCCTCGCCATCCCGCCGGACTCCGTGCTCGCCGTCGGCCTGTTCGGCGCCTACGCCGTGATCGTCGGCGTCTACCTGGGCATCGGCGCCTTCACCCTCAAATTCGGCCTCTCGCACGGCGAGGCCGAGCACGAGAACGCTTCGGAGAATCACGCGTGACCGACGACAAGAACCCTGACCAGGGCCGCACCCCGAGCATGCGCGACCGCATGAAGCCCGTCGAGTTCGTGGGAATCTCCGCCGTGCTGGCGCTGTTCGTCGGACTCATCGTGCTCATGTCGACACGCGAGCCCGTCCTGGCGCTCATCTTCTTCGGCGTCGCGTTCATCGTGACGCTCGTCGTGCTCGCCCTGTTCGTGCTGGGCATGAAGCCCGACGCCGACGAGAAGCGCGACCTCGCCGAGCAGAATCACGAGCTCACCGACGGCACCGACCGGGATGCCGGCGGCGACGCCCCGGGCGCCGCACCCCGCAACCCGCACGACTGACGCCCGCGGGTCGGTACCGCTGACCCACGTCTGGCGACCGCCGGCCCCGCTCGGCGACCGCTGATCGCGCCAGCTCGTGGCGAGTGCGCCAGAAAACCTGGCGCGGCAGCCGAGTCCTGGCGCGAACACTGCGTCAGCGCGAAGACTCACCGCGCGGCGGTGGCCCCCTGGTGACGCGCACGGAAGTTGGATGCCTTCACCCGGTTCCCGCACGTGCGCATCGCGCACCACTCGCGGCGGTGTCCGCGTGACCTGTCGAGGTAGACCTGCGTGCACTCCGGACGGGCGCACTCGCGCAGCAGCGCGGCGTCGTCCCCGCCCACGATCTCGACGGTCTCGCGTGCCAGAGAGGCGAGACCCTGGCTCACGGCGCCGCCCCTGGCGAGGTGTCCGTGCTCGAGCTGCACCGAGGTCGGCTGCCTGGCAGCGTGTCGGTTGACGAGTGCCACGGCCTCGCGCGGGAGGGGGGCGGAGTGGATGCGGGCATCCACGAGCGCGTAGATCGCCTCGCGCAGGGCGACGGCGTCGGCCAGCTCCCCCTCATCGACGTCGGGCGCCCGGTCGACCATTCCCGATTCGGCGAACCAGTCGGCGAGGTCGCCGGGGGAGGTCAGCTTCTCGGTCGGTTCGACATTGCGGCGGGCACGGCGCGTTCCGACGAAGTCGAGCGCGAGCGTGCCGCAGGGGAAGGCGTGATTCACGTAACCATTCTGAGCGGTGAGTATCGATGGTGCAAGTGTCAATAACCGTATTGACAGGTTATTAGGTGTGTGCCAAGGTCATAACTGTTCTAACCAGTTACTCAATCGTTCGAGGAGTCGCCATGACCGCCATTCGTTTCTCCCTCCGCTCCGCGCTCGGCCCGGCCGAAGCGCTGGCCGTGCTGACCGACTTCGGGCCGACTCGGCCGCAGAAGTGGCCGAGCATCGACGCCGATCACTTCACCGTGCACGAGCTCGGTGACAGGTGGGCGGAAGTGACGGAGGGCACCGCGTCGGCGTGGGAACGCGCCAGGTACGAGTGGGACCTCGTCGAGGGCCGTGTCACCGTGACCACGCACGACTCGAAGGTGTTCGGCCCCGGCGGAGGCTGGGACTTCACGGTCACGCCGGAGGGCGACGGGTCCCGCATCGACGTGCGGCTCACCCGCACACCGGCGACCATCGGCGGCAAGGTGCTCGCCGCGCTGCTGCCCCTGGTCGGACCGTCATCGCTGCGCAAGTCGTTCAGCCGGCCACTCCAGGCCGCCTGATCGACGCGGCCACCACGCACGTTCTCTCACCGAAAGAAGAAATCCGATGAACCTGTTCGACCGCTTCAAGAGCCGCAAGCACGTTTCGCACCCCGACCGGGCACTGCTGCGCGCCGACGCCGCCGCCGTCGACGACTACGAGAGGATGCTCCGCACAGCCCCGCCCGCCACTCTCGAACGCATCCACGCCGAGGCCTTCGAGAGGCTGACGCCCGCGCAGCTCGACGTGCTGTTCGAGCGTTTCGTCTCCCGCGCGGAGTCCGCCGCCGAGAGGCCGCGCGACGCTCGCCCCCGCAGTCTCGCGAAGGCGGCAGCGCGTGCGGAGTCTCGCCGTCCCGGCGCGATCGGGCGCCTGCTGAGCCCCGATGAGACGGGTTCGGCGGAGCACAAGGCGTCCGTGGACGACGCGCGCGGATGGGTCGGCTACTCGTTGGTCGACACCATCGCGCTCTACGCCGTGTCGTCGGCGGTGTGGGAGGCGTGGGAGGTCGACGCCCCTGGCGGCATCATCTGGGGCGACGTCGACGACTGGTTCTGAGGCTCACGAGCCGGCGCGCGCACGTCGGCCCCCAGCCCATTCCCTACCGCGCCAGTTCTCGGCTGCTGCGCCACGTTTCCTGGCGCGCTAGCCACAAGCCGGCGCAATTGACCCAGCAGGTCAGCCGAGGTGGTCGACGAGCGACGACGCGAGCCCCACGTAGCCGGCGGGGGTGAGCGCGAGAAGGCGAGCCTTGGCATCCTCGCCGATGTCGAGCGTCTCGATGAACGCGGCGAGCCCCTCGGCGTCCACCCGCTTGCCGCGCGTGAGCTCCTTGAGCATCGCGTAGGGGTCGCTGATCGACGAGCGTCCGGCGGTGACTTCGGCACGAATGACGGTCTGGATCGCCTCGCCGAGCACCTCCCAGTTGCCGTTGAGATCGCGGGCGAGGGCATCCTCGTCGAGCGCGATCTCGAGCAGGCCGCGCTGGATGTTGTCGAGCGCCAGCAGCGAGTGTCCGAGTCCGACGCCGATGTTGCGCTGCGTGGTGGAGTCGGTGAGGTCGCGCTGGAGGCGGCTCGTGACGAGCGTGGAGGCGAGCGAATCCAGCAGCGCGGACGAGAGCTCGAGGTTCGCCTCGGCGTTCTCGAACCTGATCGGGTTGATCTTGTGCGGCATGGTCGACGACCCGGTCGCCCCCGCCTGCGGGATCTGGCGGAAGTAGCCGAGCGAGATGTACGTCCAGATGTCGGTCGCCAGGTTGTGCAGCACGCGGTTGGCGTGCGCGACGCGGCCGTAGAGCTCGGCCTGCCAGTCGTGCGACTCGATCTGCGTGGTGAGCGGGTTCCAGGTGAGGCCCAACGACTCGACGAACTCCTTCGAGATCGCGGGCCAGTCGGCCGTCGGGTCCGCCGCGAGGTGCGCCGAGAAGGTTCCGGTCGCGCCGCTGAACTTGCCGAGGTACTCGTTGCCCGCCACCTGCGTCGCGATGCGCTGCAGCCGGTACACGAACACCGCGAACTCCTTGCCCATCGTGCTGGGCGTCGCGGGCTGGCCGTGCGTGTGGGCGAGCATCGGGGCATCCCGCATCTCCAGCGCACGCGTGCGCAGCGCGTCGATCACGGTCGTCAGCTTCGGCAGCCACACCTCGGTCACGGCCGCCTTGACGGTGAGCGCATACGAGAGGTTGTTGATGTCCTCGCTCGTGCACGCGAAGTGCGTGAGCTCCGCGATGGCGTCGAGACCGAGCTCGCTCAGCTTCTCGCGCACGAGGTACTCGACCGCCTTCACGTCGTGTCGCGTCGTGGCCTCGAGTGTGGCCAGCCGGTCGATCTCGGCCTGACCGAAGTCGGTGACGAGCGCGCGCAGAGAGGATGTCTGCTCCTGCGTCAGCGGCTCGCTTCCGAACATGCGGTGCGAGGTGAGGTACAGCAGCCACTCCACCTCGACCTGCACGCGCGCCCGGTTGAGGCCCGCCTCGGAGAGGAAGTCGCCGAGCTCGGAGACGGCTGCGCGGTAGCGGCCGTCGAGCGGGCTGAGCGGCTGGGGAGGAAGGGAGGTCATGGCTTTCCTTGGGGTTGGGGCGAGGAGCGCAACGCGGGTGCGAGCTGGGCGAGCAGGGCGCGGTCGGCCCGCTCGATCATGCCGAGCACCGCGCCGAAGTAGGCGTGGTCGGAGTAATAGGGATCCGGCACGTCCAGTGAATCGGATCGTGGATGCTCGAAGCTGCGCAGAAGCTGCACCTTGCTGCGGTCGATGTCGTTGGTCACAGCGCTCTTGAGGATGCGCTCATGGCTGCGGTCGAGTGCGACCACCAGATCGAGCCGGTGGAACCACGTGGCGTCGAACTGGCGGGCGCGATGCTCCGACCCGTCGTAGCCGTGGGCGGCCAGGGTGTCGACGGCACGCGGGTCGGCGTGCTCGCCGACGTGCCAGTCGCCGGTGCCCGCCGACGTGACGTCGACGCGGTCGGCGAGGCCGGCATCCGCCGCGAGACTGCGGAACACGACCTCCGCCATCGGCGATCGGCAGATGTTGCCGCTGCAGACGAAGCAGATGCTGAAACGCGGCGCCGCCGGCATCGGATCGGGCGCGAAGCTCATGCCTCCATTCTGCTGCAGTGACGGGATGCTCCGCCTCCCCAGCCGACAGCTGCCGCCGGTTCTCCCCAATCGGCCGCCTGCTCGACCGAGCGTTCCGCACGGTCGCCAAGCTGGTTCCGTACGTCGGCGAGCGGCCGACGACGTTCTGCAACGAGGTTCTGCGGTGGCGCGTGCGAGTTGGAGGAGGCGATCATCTGGACCGATCGACGATCGACGCTGCGGCGGCAACGGTGGGTTACGTGCGCGACGAAGTGATGGCGGCGTTGAGCCAGCTGCCCGACTCCGCAGAGCTCGAATGGCGTTCGCCGGCGCAGCGCAGCTTCCAATCCCGGCTCGAGGAGATCAGTGCCCACGTGCGCGACGCGCTGGCGGTCCTCGACGCCGCTTCCGACGAGCTGATCGCCTACGCGAGCAGCATCGACAACTCACCGTCGGGCGCTTCCGACATCGGGCGCACGCTGTTCCACCCGGGGTCCGCGATCCTCGGCAGTGGGTCCGGCGCTCGCGGTGCGTGGGCTGACGGCAGGCGGTGAGTCTGCGTGTCCACGTCGAGCACCTCGTCCGGTGACATCACCGTCTCGGGCGGCACTCAGGTCGCGTCGGATGCCCTCACCGCCGCACACGACCGACTCGCGACAGTCGCCGCCGCCTTTCGAGACCTCGCCGACGAGCTGCGTCCGGTGGTCGCGCTGACCGGGCCGACGGATGCCGTGCGCCTCGCTCATGTCGCGGCCGAGGGCATCCAGCAGGCCGCGAGCGACTCGAAGCGGCTGGCCGCCGAGCTGCTCGAGGCGGCGCGCAGCTACAACAAGGCGGAGCGCGACGCGAACTCGAACCTGATGGACCTCAGCACCTACGCCGGCTGGGCGTTCGGTGCATTCTGGCCGGTGGCAGCGGCGCTGGGCGCGCTTTCGCTGCCCCAGCTGATCGTGACGCTTGTGCCGGCCTTCGTCGCCGGCAGCGTCGCGGCCGGCTCGCCCGGTGCCTTGTTCGGCGACCTCGGCTCCGGAGCCGCGCGCAAAGCCAACCTGCTGCGCGACCCACGGATGGTCTTCCTGCTGCGTTTCGCGGTCTCCGCGGCCGATGACGCGATGCTCGGCGCCGCCGGGCTGCCCCTGCCGATGGCGGCGAAGCTCGACGACCGGGGAACCTCGCTGTTCGGCCTGCGCGGCGGAGCGCGAGTGGTCGTCGGCGCCGGCCGCATGTTCGGGCTGCTCGACGACTCGCCCGTACGCGTGCATCGCACCGATGCCGGGGTCGTCGCCCCGCCGTCGACCTTCGCGGCACTCGCGGATCGGGTGCCGCCGAGCGTCGCAGGAGCGCCACAGGTGCGGGTCGAGCGCTTCGGCGGAACGGAAGGAGCCAAGCCCACGTACATCGTCTACGTGGGCGGCACGGTCGACACCAGTCCGAAGGCGACGAACGAGCCGTTCGACATCTCCAGCGACCTCTCTTCAGTCGCCGGACTCGACACCGCCTCCGTGCATGCCGTGCAACGGGCCATGCACGACGCAGGCATCGCCGACGGCGACACGGTCATCCCCGTTGGCTACTCGCAGGGCGGCATCGTGGCCACCCAGCTCGCCACGTGCGGCCGCTACGACGTTCCGACGCTGGTCACGTTCGGATCCCCGACCGGAGGCGTCGACGTGACGTCGAGCACGGTCGACGTCGCGGTGGAGCACACCGACGACCTGGTTCCGGCGCTGGGCGGGTTCGCGCGAGGAGCGGACGACGGCGGAAGCGATCGCATCCTCGTGACCAGGCAGACCTACGACGGGCCCGTGCCGACGGGGTCGCCGATCGCCGCGCACAGCATGGTCGAGTACACCATCACGGCGCAGCAGATGGATGCCTCCGGCGACCCGCGTCTGGCCGCCGCGCTTCACGCACTCCCCACCGACGAGGCCGGAACGGCTGGGCTCTACCGAGGGGACAGGGTGCAGCAGGTCCCGGCCCCGCCGCAGGTGCCGACCCCCGCGCCGCAGTCGTCGCCGACCCCGTCACCGGCTCCGACGAAGGCTTCGCGATGAGGTCAGCGCCGTATCGCCGGGCGGAAGATCATGCCGAGCAGCCAGCTGATGATCGCGAGGATGAGCGCCGCCCACACGCCGTCCCAGAATCCGTCGACGTGCAGACCGAAGCCCATGCCGTCGCTGATCCACGACACCAGCAACAGGAGCAGCCCGTTCACGATCAGCGAGATGAGGCCGAGCGTGAGCACGTACAGCGGAAAGGCCACGACGCGGATGACCGTGCCCACGATGCCGTTCACGACACCGAAGATCAGCGCAACGAGCAAATACGTGAGAAGGAGCGGGAACTCACCGCCGCTCGGGTCGTACGACTTCACGGTGACGCCCGACACGAGCAGCGTGGTCAGCCACAGCGCGAACGCGTTGATGATCAGTTTCAGCAGAAACCTCATGCGCCCAGTGTGTCAGTCCGCGGCCGTCCGCCCAAGGATCCGCCGCCGCGCGAGTCGCCCCGGCCGGGTGACGCGCGTGCGCCCCCTCCGCTGATTGCGGAGCACGCGGCGAGCAGGGGCGCCCCATCCCGCCGGTTGAGGAGTACTCGGCGAGCCGTGGATGCGTCGTCCCGCTGGTTGAGGAGCACGTGGCGAAGCCGCGCACGTCTCGAAACCCGCACAGAGTCCATTCCGCAGCTCGATCCATTCCGCAGCTCGGTTTCGAGACGGCCGTCTGCGGCGTCCTCCTCAACCAGCGGGACGACGGCCGCCCGTGGCAGCCTCCTCGACCGGGTGCCGACGCCCACGTGCCGTCGGCACTTCAACCCGACGGCCGCACGCTGGCCCCGACGACTCGTGAGCGTTCCGGAATGTACGAGCGCGTAAGTTGGCACTGTGGATCCCCAGAATGTCGAACGGGTGCTCCTGCGCCCCGAGATCGCCAGCCTCGCGGCGTACGCGCAGGGGCGCGTTCCGCCGTCGGACGGCTTCAAGCTCTCCAGCAACGAGAACCCCTTCGACCCGCTGCCCGGGGTTCTGGATGCCGTCGCCTCCTCGACCGCGCTCAACCGCTACCCCGACGGCGCGGCCCTCGCCCTCCGCGATCGCCTTGCGGAGCGATTCGGCGTCGGCACCGCGCAGGTGCACCTCGGTGCAGGCTCCGTCGCGCTGCTGTCGCAGTTCATCAATGCCGCCGCCGGTCCGGGCGACGAGGTGCTGTACGCGTGGCGGTCGTTCGAGGCGTATCCGGGTCTCGTGACGGTGTCGGGGGCATCCAGCGTCACGGTTCCGCTGCTGCCGGATGCACGGCACGACCTCGACGGCATGGTCGCCGCGATCACCGACCGCACGCGCGTCATCATCGTCTGCACACCGAACAATCCGACGGGGCCGGTCGTGACCGCCGATGAGTTCGAGCGGTTCATGGCCGCCGTGCCGTCCGACCGCCTCGTGCTCCTCGACGAGGCGTACGTGGAGTTCGTCACCGACCCGAGCCACGTCGACGGTCGCGCGCTCATCGGGCACTACCCGAACCTCGTCGTGCTGCGCACGTTCTCGAAGGCCTACGGCCTCGCCGGCCTGCGCATCGGCTACGCGATCGGGCCGGAACGGCTGCTGAACGCGGCACGCTCCACCGCCATCCCGATGAGCGTCACCGACCTCGCTCAGTCCGCGGCGCTCGCCTCGCTCGACCGCGAAGACGAGCTGCTCGCCCGCGTCGCGACCATCGCGGAGCGCCGCGCCCAGCTGCGCGACGGCCTGCTGGAGCAGGGGTGGCAGGTTCCGCAGGCGCAGGGCAATTTCGTGTGGCTGCCGACGGGCATCCACACGCCCTTCGCGATCGACGCGTTCTTCGACGCGGGTCTGGCGGTGCGCGGGTTCGTGCCCGACGGCATCCGGGTCGGCGTTGGCGAAGAGGATTCTGTCGGACGCGTTCTAAAGATCGCACAACAGGTTGTCGATCACCTACGGAAGGCGTCGACAGCCGAGCAGTTAGGTTAGTGGGGATGTCTGCCACGAACGACCGATTCGCGCAGTCGGCGGGGCTCTCCGCCGAGACCGTGCAAGTACTGACCGAGGACGGCCGATTCGAGCCGACGGGTGCCGCGGCCGAGTTTCTGCCATACCTCGAATCGCTGACTGACGACGACCACCGCCGCTTCTACCGCGACATGGTCATCGTGCGCCGTTTCGACACCGAGGCGACGAACCTGCAGCGGCAGGGGCAGCTCGCTCTGTGGCCGCCGAGCAGCGGCCAGGAGGCCGCGCAGGTCGGCTCCGCGCGTGCGGCGAAGCCGCAGGACACGATCTTCCCGTCGTACCGCGAGCACGTGGTCGCGACGATCCGCGGCGTCGACCCGCTCGACATCATTCGCGTCATGCGTGGTGTCACCAATGGCGGCTGGGATCCGACCGATCCCAAGAACGGCAACGTGCGCGTCTACACGCTCGTGCTAGGCACTCAGGCGCTGCACGCCACCGGCTACGCGATGGGTGTCGCGCTCGACGGACATTCCGGCACGGGCGACCCCGAGCGCGACGAGGCCGTCATCGTCTACTTCGGCGACGGCGCGAGCTCCGAGGGTGACGTCAGCGAGGCGCTCGTCTTCGCCGGCAGCTTCCAGACCCCCGAGGTCTTCTTTCTGCAGAACAACCAGTGGGCCATCTCGGTGCCCGTCAAGACGCAGTCGCGCGCACCCCTCTACCAGCGCGGCGCCGGGTTCGGCATGCCCGGCATCCAGGTCGACGGCAATGACGTGCTCGCCAGCTACATGGTGGCGGCGAAGCGGTTGGATGCGGCGCGCAGCGGCCAGGGACCGAGCCTCATCGAGGCGGTGACCTACCGCATGGGCGCGCACACCACGAGCGACGATCCCACCAGATACCGCACCTCCGACGAGGAAGAGCACTGGCGCGGGCGCGACCCGATCAACCGCATGCGCTCCTTCCTGGCCGGTCAGGGCGTCGGCGAAGAGTGGTTCGCCGCCGTCGACGAGGAGGCAGCCGACTACGCGGCCGACGTGCGCCGGCGCACACTCGAGATCGTCGCTCCCGTGGCGGAGACCATGTTCGAGCACGTCTACTCCGAGCCGCATGCCGACATGGCCGAGCAGCGCGCCTGGCTCGAGCGCTACGAGCGTTCGTTCGAAACGGATGCCGCGACCAAGGGGGCACAGTGACCGACGTGACCACCGCGAACGATCGCGAGCAGGCATCCGTGCAGCAGCACGGCACGCAACGCACCCCGTTCCGCACCGGTACCGAGAGCCTGCCCATGGCGAAGGCGCTCAACGCCGGCCTGCGCCAGGGCGCTCGCCGACGACCCGCACGTGCTGCTGATGGGCGAGGACATCGGGCAGCTCGGCGGCGTGTTCCGCGTGACGGAGGGGCTGCAGACCGAGTTCGGGCCGCAGCGGGTCATCGACAGCCCGCTCGCGGAGTCCGGTCTGGTGGGAACGGCGATCGGGTTGGCGATGCGCGGCTACCGGCCGGTGCTGGAGATCCAGTTCGACGGCTTCGTGTTCCCCGCTTTCGACCAGATCACCACGCAGCTCGCCAAGATCACGGCCAGGCATGACGGCCAGGTGCGCATGCCGGTGGTCATCCGCATTCCCTACGGCGGGCACATCGGCGCCGTCGAGCACCACCAGGAGAGCCCGGAGGCGTACTTCGCGCACACCCCGGGCATCCGCGTGGTCAGCCCGTCGACGCCCAACGACGCGTACTGGATGATCCAGGAGGCCATCGCCTCCGACGACCCGATCGTGTTCCTCGAGCCGAAGAGCCGGTACTGGCCCAAGGGCGAGGTCGACTTCGAGGCGAGCGCCGTGCCGCTGCACGCGAGCCGCGTGGTGCGTACCGGCACCGACGTCACGCTCGTGGGCCACGGCGCCATGGTGAGCGTGCTGCTCCGCGCCGCCGAGATCGCCGCCGACGAGGGCACGAGCGTGGAGGTCGTCGACCTGCGGTCGCTGTCCCCCGTCGACTTCGGGCCGTTGCTCGGCTCGGTGCGCAAGACGGGCAGGCTCGTCGTGGCGCAGGAGGCACCCGGCTTCGCGAGCGTCGGCAGCGAGATCGCCGCGACCGTCGCCGAGAAGGGGTTCTACTCGCTCGAGGCGCCCGTGCTGCGCGTCTCCGGATTCGACACACCGTTCCCGCCCGCGAAGCTCGAAGACTCGTATCTGCCCGACGCCGACCGCGTGCTCGAGGCCGTCGACCGCGCGCTCGCGTACTGATCGCCGCGCCGACGGCATCCACGTTCCCCTACTTTCCGAGACAACCGCCAGCAAGGAGTGCCATGAGCGAGTCGGAGTTTCTGCTGCCGGATGTCGGCGAAGGCCTGACCGAGGCCGAGATCGTCTCGTGGAAGGTCGCGCCGGGCGACGAGGTGCACGTCAACGACGTGCTCTGCGAGATCGAGACCGCGAAGTCGCTCGTCGAGCTGCCGTCACCGTTCGAAGGCGTCGTCGACCGGCTGCTCGTGACCGAGGGCGAGACCGTCGAGGTGGGCGCGCCCATCATCATCGTGGGTGCGGGGGCATCAGGCGCCGCTGAGGTCGTCGGGCTCGACAACGTGATCGAGGTGGACGAGCTCGAGGTGCAGGCATCCACCGCCGGGGCCGGTGCAGAGGATGCTCGTGCCGCAGCCGCAGAGGCACCCGCGACCACGCTCATCGAGCGCGAGGGCGACGAGCCCAAGCCCGGCGCGGTGCTCGTGGGATACGGCTCGGCCGGACACGGAGCGAGCCGCCGGCGCAGCCAGAATCGCACCCCGGCGGAGGGCCGACACGTGCCGTCGGCCGCCGACCTCGTGCCCGCGGCATCCGCCACGCCCGTCATCGCGAAGCCGCCGATCCGCAAGCTCGCCAAAGACCTCGGCGTCGACCTCGCGGCGATCACCGGCACCGGCATCGCCGGCGAGATCACCAGGGACGATGTGGTGCGGCACGCCAGTCAGGCCAGCGTGTTCCGCAACATCGAGACGCCCGAATGGTCCGACGAGCGCGAGGAGCGCGTGCCGGTCAAGGGCATGCGCAAGCAGATCGCGTCGGCCATGGTGCGCTCCAAGTTCACCGCTCCGCACGTGAGCGTCTTCGTCGACGTGGATGCCACGCGCACCATGGAGTTCGTCAAGCGGCTCAAGGAGTCCACGACGTTCGCCGGCGTGAAGGTGTCACCGCTGCTCATCATGGCCAAGGCCATGATCTGGGCCGTGCGCCGCAACCCGAGCGTGAACGCCACCTGGACCGACGACGAGATCGTCATCCACCACTACGTCAACCTCGGCATCGCGGCGGCCACCCCGCGCGGGTTGATCGTGCCGAACATCAAGGAGGCTCAGTCGATGAGCCTGCTCGAGCTCGCCCACGCGCTCGAGCAGCTCACGCTGACCGCGCGCGACGGCAAGACGCCGCCCGCCGACATGCAGAACGGCACGATCACGATCACCAACATCGGCGTCTTCGGCATGGACACCGGAACGCCCATCCTCAACCCGGGCGAGGTCGGGATCGTGGCGCTCGGCACGATCAAGCAGAAGCCGTGGGTGGTGGACGGCGAGGTGCGTCCACGCTACGTGACGACGATCGGCGGCTCGTTCGACCACCGGGTGGTCGACGGCGACGTCGTCTCGCGCTTCGTCGCCGACGTCGCCGCCATCATCGAGGAGCCGGCGCTTCTCCTGGACTGAGTTGTCTTGCGCGCCGGTCCCCGCCCGGCGCGCCGCAGTGGGCGTGCTGAAAATCGGAGTTCTGCGCGACACGCCGTGGCGGCGGCCCGACACGCCGACCCTCCCGGCACAAGTCCGATTTCCGGCACAGGATCCGCGGGAGTGCGGGCCGGCAGGAGGATGAGCTCGGTCACGTATCGGTGCGCCGAGCTCCCGGTTTGTGCGCCGACTCGTGGCGCGGGGTCTCGATGCCGACGAGAAGCTCGCCGAGCGCCGCCGACCGGCGCTTGCGATCGACGCGCTGCGTCGCGACCACAGTGACGGCCGCGGCGATCACCACCACGACGAACAGCCATCCGAACCCGGGATGGCCGAGCACGAAGCACGTCACCATCGCGACGATCCCGAGCAGCATCACCGAAGTGGCCACCCCCGATATGCGTGCCCGTCGAAGATAGCGCGGGTCGGGATCGAGCATGTTGAGCTCGACGAAATCGCGGGTGCGGGCGATGGCCATGACCGGAATGGAGACTCCGATCCACACGATCGCCGCGGCGATCAGGCCGACCGCATATCCGACGAGGAGGATCGGCATCCACACCGGCCCGCCGTCGTACCAGTAGTGCCAGGGATCTCGTGCGAGGACGACGGCGAGGGCGTTCTGGAACGCCGGCAGCACCCACACGATCAAGGAGGCGGCGGAACAGACAACGGCGGCCACGAAGGGCAGCAGGAACATCGGCACGGTGAACGCCTGCACGTCGCGGCCACCGCGCCAGAGCGGCTGAAGCACGCCGAACACCCCGGCGAGCACGGGCCCGGCGAAAGGCAGGTATCCCCACACGGTCTCGCCCTGGTCATCCGGGATGGCGAGGAACTCTCCGATGACGGTGGCGATGACGCCCACCACGAGCACGGCGATGGCCGGGGCGCTGAAGCAGAGACGCAGCGGACTGGATGCCGGGACTGTCGAAGTCTCTTCGGAGGGCGAACTCATCCGGCCATTATCCCGGCGGCTCGCACTCCCGACGCGGTCCGCCGCGGGGCCTGCGATGCGCCGCGCGCGTCGCCCACGCGACGCGCGACCCGGCGACGAAGGGTGCCGGTGAGGAGGAGATGGGCACTCAGTGCTGAGCCGCGGACTCGAGCGCCTTCAGCGCGCGGTCGAGCGAGCCGCCGAGGTTGTAGCGCTCGCCGAGGGCGCGCACGGATGCCAGCTGCGCGGCATCCAGCGCCCGCAGCGTTCCGTCCACCTCGGGCAGCTCCACCCGCTCTCCCACAGCGATGGCGGGCATCGCGCGATCCAGATACTCCGTGGATGCCGTCAGCTTGGCTCGCACGCCAGCCGCCATCGCGACGCTCGAGTCCGCCGCCGCCGAGAGGATGCCCTGCAGGTCGCCGTACTCCCGCAGCAGCCCCGTCGCGGTCTTCTCGCCGACGCCGGCGACACCCGGCAGCCCGTCAGACGGGTCGCCGCGCATGGCCGCGAACGCCGCGTACTGCCCGGGCGAAATGCCGTACTTGGCCTCGACGACGGCATCCGTCACGAGCTCGAGCTTGCTCATGCCGCGGGCCGTGTAGATGATGCGAACAGCCGTGGTGTCATCGACGAGCTGGAACAGGTCGCGGTCGCCGGTGACGACATCGACCGGCATCGGGGTCGGGGCGTGCGCAGCGCGGCGGGCGAGGCATCCGATCACGTCGTCGGCCTCCGCCTGCTCGGCGCCGACCACCGCGATGCCGAGCTCGCCCAGCAGCTCGCGGATCACCGGCACCTGCCGCACCAGCCCGGCAGGGGTGTCTTCGACGTCGACGCCGCCCGGCACCAGCTGTGCGACCCGATGCGCCTTGTACTCCGGAATGAGGTCCACGCGCCAGCGCGGCCGCCAGTCGTCGTCCCAGCACGCGACAAGGGCGGTCGGCTCGTAGTCGTGCACCAGCTTCGCGATGATGTCGAGCAGCCCGCGGATGCCGTTCACCGGCATCCCGTCCGGCGCGGTCACGCTCTCGGGCACGCCGTAGAACGCGCGGAAGTACAGCGAAGCGGTGTCGAGCAGCATCAGTCGGCCCATGCGTCGATCCTCGCACCCGCCGGCGACGTCGGCCGGTGGTGCGCCAACGTCGCCAGACGTTCGGCTGTCCCTTCGTGTCGCCTGTCGGCCGATGACCCGACACGAAGGGACAGCGGAGTCGGGGTTGGCCGTCCCCGGCTTCGTCGCCGGCACCGGTCCCTTTGTGTCGCCCAAGTAGCGGTGAGGCGACACGAAGGGACAGCGGTGCAGCGCGCCGGGGGTGCAGCGCGGTGGGGGTGCAGCGCGCCGGGGGTGCAGTGCGGTGGGGCGCAGCGATGCGCGCGCCCTGCAGACCCGTGTCGCATTCCTTGTTGCTGTTGAGTATCATTATCAATAAGCGGTCGGTGCCAGTCGCGCCATCGACCGTCGGATGGGTGCGGAAAGCCGCACCGGACATCCACATCTGCGCGACTTAGACAGGTATCCCCCTCCATGAAGCGCTCCGTCTTCATCTCCACCACCATCGCCGCCGTCGCGGTCGCCACCCTCGCTCTCGCCGGATGCTCCACCACGGCCTCCGGCGCGGGCACGGCGTCGAGCGACCCCGCGTCCGGCCCGATCCGGGTCGTCGCCTCCACCAACGTGTGGGGCGACATCGCAGAGCAGATCGGCGGCGACGACGTCTCGGTGACGTCGATCATCGACGACCCCAACAAGGATCCGCACGAATACCAGGCCAGCGGCCAGAACCAGCTCGCCCTCTCCAAGGCCGAGATCGTCGTCGTCAACGGCGGCGGCTACGACGACTTCGTCGGCGACATGCTGAAGGCCGTGCCCACGAAGCCCGTCGTGTTGACGGCAGCCGACATCTCCGGCTACGACCAGCACCCCTCGGACGGCGACTTCAACGAGCACCTCTGGTACGACTTCCCGACCGTCGACAAAGTGGCGCAGAAGCTGGTCGCCGCCTACTCGAAGGCCAGACCGAAGGATGCCGGCACGTTCGAGTCGAACGCGAAGAAGTTCGAGGCATCCGTCGCCCAGCTCACCGACCTCGAGGCCCAGCTGAAGCAGAGCTACGCGGGCAAGGGCGCCGCCATCACCGAGCCCGTTCCGCTCTACATGCTGAACGCCATCGGACTCGTCGACAAGACGCCGGAGAAGTTCAGCGAGGCGATCGAGAACGACTCCGACGTCGCGCCCGCCGTGCTGCGCGAGACGCTCGCGCTGTTCTCCGGCCACAAGGTGGCCCTGCTCGCGTACAACGAGCAGACGACCGGCGCCGAGACGCAGCAGGTGCTCGACGCGGCGAAGGCGAACGACGTTCCCGTCGTTCCGGTCACCGAGACGTTGCCAGAGGGCAAGACGTACCTCACCTGGATGCGCAGCAACCTCGACAACATCGGCGCAGCGCTGAAGAAGTCGCGATGATGGAGACCGTGCAGGCAGATCCGTCCGAGGCTGGGCTCCCCGAGCAGCCGCCGCGCTCCTCGCCGGTCGAGGGCGCGCACGGCGCGACGCCCCCTGAGCGAGCAGAGCGAGTCGAGGGGCCGCGCCCCGATGCACTCGACGCGCCGGCGGCATCCCTCGAGACGGTGCTCAGCCTGCGCGATGCCACGCTCGGCTTCGCCGACCGCACACTGTGGTCGGGCCTCGACCTCGACGTGCACGCCGGCGAGTTCATCGCGGTGCTCGGCGCGAACGGGTCGGGAAAGACCAGCCTGCTCAAGGTCATCCTCGGGCAGCAGCGCCTGCAGGCCGGCAGCGTGGACTTTCTCGGCGAGCCGGTGACACGCGGCAACCGGCGCATCGGCTACATCCCGCAGCAGAAGCTCGCCGATGAGGGCACGCCGCTGCGCGCCCGGGACCTCGTCGGGCTCGGTGTCGACGGGCATCGCTGGGGCGTTCCCTGGCCGTCGAAGAAGCGCCGCGAGCGCATCGAAGATCTGCTGGATGCCGTCGGCGCGACTCCGTACGCGAAGGTTCCGATCTCGATGCTCTCCGGCGGCGAGCAGCAGAGGCTGCGCGTCGGCCAGGCTCTCGCCGGCGATCCGCGGCTGCTGCTCTGCGACGAGCCGCTGCTCTCGCTCGACCTCACGCACCAGCGCGGAGTGAGCGAGCTGATCGACCGGCACCGTCGCGAGCGTCAGCTCGGCGTGCTTTTCGTGACGCACGACATCAACCCGGTGCTCGACCTCGTCGACCGCGTGCTCTACCTCGCGGGCGGCACGTTCCGCATCGGCACGCCCGACCAGGTGCTGCGCAGCGAGGTGCTCAGCGAGCTGTACGGCTCGCCGGTCGACGTCATCCGCACGCGGGGTCGCATCGTGGTGGTCGGCACCTCGGATGCCCCGGGCGGGCATCCCGACGGACCGCACGCCCACCACGACGAGCACCACGACCCCGAGCACGACACCGAGGCGGTGAGGACGGTTCTATGACTCTCGCGTCTCTCACCCTCACGTCTCTGGCGATGACGGACGCCCCCGGCTGGTGGGGCCAGATCTTCAACTTCACCGACTACGGCCAGCTCGTCGTGCTGCTGCAGAACTCGATCCTCGCCGGTGCGTTGCTCGGCGTCGTCGGCGGGCTGATCGGCGTGTTCGTCATGTCGCGCGACATGGCGTTCGCGGTGCACGGCATCAGCGAGCTCTCGTTCGCCGGGGCATCCGCCGGCCTTCTGCTCGGCGTCGGTGTGGTGGAGGGCTCCATCGTGGGCTCGCTGATCGCGGCGCTGTTGATCGGGGTGCTCGGTTCGCGGGCCAGGGAACGCAACTCGATCACCGCCGTGCTGATGCCGTTCGGACTCGGTCTCGGCATCCTGTGCCTCGCCCTCTACCCGGGGCGGTCGGCGAACAAGTTCGGCCTGCTCACCGGACAGATCGTGGCGATCGACACCCCGCAGATCGGCGCTCTGCTCACCATCTCGGTCATCGTGCTCGTGGGGCTTCTGGTGGTGTGGCGTCCTCTCACCTTCGCGAGCCTCGACGCCGACGTCGCCGCCGCCCGCGGCGTGCCGACGCGCTCGCTGTCGATCGTCTTCATGCTGCTGCTCGGCCTCGCCGTCGCGGTCTCCGTGCAGATCGTCGGCGCGCTGCTCGTGCTCTCGATCCTCGTCACGCCCGCCGCCGCCGCGCTCAAGGTGTCGTCGTCGCCGCTGAAGGTTCCACTGCTCAGCGTGCTGTTCGCCGTGGTCTCGATGGTCGGCGGCATCATGCTCGCGCTCGGCGGCAGCGTGCCGATCAGCCCCTACGTGACGACCATCTCGTTCCTCATCTACGTGGTGTGCCGGCTCATCGCCTGGGGTCGCAAGCGGCGCGGCGTGAGCGGCAGGATGCCCGTCGTCGCCCACCCGGCGCTCGGCGCGGCCGTCGAGACGCGCGCCGCCGGCGAGCCCGTCTCGGCCGGCGTGGCGGCCGCCGCGGCAGAGACGCGCACGGGAGTGGATGCCGTGTGAAGCGCAACACCTGGCAGCGGGAGGCGGTGCGTGAGGCGCTGGCATCCAACGAGGGGTTCGTGAGCGCGCAGAGCCTGCACACCGGGCTGCGCGAGCACGGATCCACGATCGGACTGGCCACCGTGTACCGCGCGCTCGCCGACCTCGCCGCGGAGGGCGAGGCCGACTCGCTGCAGTCGCCGGAGGGCGAGGCCATCTACCGCGCCTGCTCCACGACCGGCCATCACCACCACCTCATCTGCCGCCGCTGCGGGCTCACGGTGGAGATCGGCGCGGATGACGTGGAGCAGTGGGCGCAGCGCGTCGCCTCGGAGCACGGCTTCACGGATGCCCGCCACGTCGTCGACGTGTTCGGCCTGTGTGCGAAGTGCTCGCAGGCATCCACCGCCCGATGACCCGTGTCGGGGGCCGCCCGCGGGCATGACGGTCCGCGCGCCCGCGCCGACAACACGCCGTTGTGGACCGTTGTCGGCGCAGATGTCCTGCTGACGCCCCCGCTTCGGACACCCTGACCGGAACAGGTGCCGCCCGCCGATCGGCGTGGCGCACGGGTGTAGGTTCGCATCGCCGGCCCGCGGCGCTGCGGGCGCAGAGAGGCAGGCAGTGGTGGGAATCCTCTTCCGGAACGGCACGATCCGGCGCGGTCCGCATGAGCCCGACGCGCACGCCCTGCTCGTGACGGACGGCAGGATCACCGCGTTCGACGAGACGGCCGTTCGGCTCGCCGGTGACGATGTCGAGACCGTCGACCTTGACGGCGGATTCGTGATGGCGTCCTTCGGCGACGGCCACGCGCATCCTCTGCAGGGCGGCCTCGAGTCGCAGGGACCGCAGGTGCGCACCGAGACCATCGCCGAGGCCGTCGCCGCGGTGAAGCGGTACGCCGACGAGCATCCCGAGCTGCCCTGGATCTTCGGCGGCTCCTACGACAGCAGCCTCGCCGAGTCCGGCCTGTTCGACGCGCGCTGGCTCGACGAGGCGGTCTCCGATCGCCCTGTCGTGCTGCGGGCCTGGGATTACCACACCGTGTGGGTCAACTCGAAGGCTCTCGAGCTCGCCGGCATCGACGCGACCACCCCTGACCCCGTGCTCGGCGAGATCCCGCACCGCGACGACGGCACGCCCCTCGGCACGCTGCGCGAGTGGGGCGCCGTCGACCTGGTGATGAATGTCGCCCCCGAGCGGCCGATCGAGCAGCGGATCGAGGCCATCGGGGTGGCCTCCGACTACTACCTCTCCCGCGGCGTCACGTGGGTTCAGGATGCCTGGGTCGAGCCGCTCGACGTCGACACCTACGTGGAGGCCGCCTCCCGCGACCTGCTGACGATGCGGTTCAACCTGGCGCTCTACGCCGACCCGAGGATGTTCGCGCAGCAGCTGCAGCAGATGATCGCGGCGCGCGAGCGGGTGGCGGCTGTCGGCAACCCTCTTCTCACCGCGAACACGGTCAAGTTCTTCGCCGACGGCGTCGTCGAGAACGAGACGGGCGCGCTGCTCGAACCGTATTGCTCCGGCCTGCACCGGCACGGAATGCAGGTCTGGGGCAGCGGCACAGCACTGGCGGATGCCGTGCGTGCGGTCGACGCCGCCGGCTTCCAGATCCACATCCATGCCATCGGCGACGCGGCGGTTCGGCAGGCGCTGGATGCCATCGAGGGTGCCATCGCCGCGAACGGTCCGCGAGACCGCCGTCCGGTCATCGCCCATGCGCAGCTGGTCGACCCCGCCGACCTCCGGCGGTTCGCCGAGCTCGGCGTCATCGCGTGCATGCAGCCGCTCTGGGCCCAGCTCGACGCGCTGATGACGGTGCTCACGGTGCCGCGGCTCGGACAGGAGCGCGCCGACAGGCAGTACCAGATGCGGAGCATCCTCGATTCGGGCGCTGTTCTGTCGCACGGCTCCGACTGGCCGGTCTCGTCGGGCGACCCGCGCGAGGGCATGGCCGTCGCGGCGACGAGGCAGACGGAGGACGGCGATCCGCAGGGCGGTTGGACGCCGCACGAACTGCTGACCGTCGACGAGACGCTGCACTCCTATTCGACGTGTGTCGCCCTGCAGGCGTTCGGCGACCGCGCCGAGGTGCCGTGGGGCGTGATCGCCCCCGGCGCCAGCGCCGACCTCGTCCACCTGGCGCGGGATCCTCGCCGCGCGTCGGGAGCCGACCTGCCGCACAACGCCGTGCGGGCCACCTATCTGCGGGGAATCCGGGAGTTCAGCGCGCATGAGTGACAATCTCGCCACACCGACCCAGGCCACAGCCCGCGTGACGGGAGGACGTTTCAAGCGCGTGCTCGGCACGCCGTCGCTCGTGCTGTTCGGCCTGGTCTACATGGTGCCGCTCACCGTGTTCACCACGTACGGCATCGTCACGCAGCTCACGGGCGGACGGCTCGTCGACTCCTACCTGGTCGTGCTGGTGGTCATGCTCTTCACCGCACGGTCGTATGCGCGCATGACCGTCGCTTACCCCTACGCGGGCTCGGCGTACATGTACTCGCAGCAGACGTTCGGCGGTGCCATCGGGTTCCTCACCGGGTGGGCACTGCTGCTCGACTATCTGTTCCTGCCGATGATCAACTACCTCGTCATCGGCATCTACCTGAACCAGTACGTCCCCGCGGTGCCGCAGTGGGTGTGGATCGTCGTCTGCATCGTGATCGTCACGGTGCTGAACGTCATCGGCATCATCTCGGTGGCGCGCGCGAACTTCGTGATCATCGCGGTGCAGGCCATCTTCTGCGTGCTCTTCGTCGTGTTCGCGTTCAGCAACGCGGCGGGCCATCACGCCAACGTGCTGGCGCCATTCACCGGCGACGGCAGCGTGACGGGCGCCGGCCCGGTGTTCAACGGGGCCGCGATCCTCGCACTGTCGTTCCTCGGTTTCGACTCCGTCTCCACGCTCGCGGAGGAGGCGAAGGATGCCTCGCGCGACGTTCCGCGCGCGATCATGATCTGCACGCTGGCCGCCGGCATCCTCTTCATCGTGCTGTCCTACGCGGCACAGCTCGTGTACCCGGCGACGCACTTCGCCCACCCGGATTCGGCGAGCGTGCCGGTGATCAGCGCGGCAGCGCAGTGGCTCAGCGTGTTCTTCATCGCCGCGTACGTCGCGGGGGCGGCCGGGTCCGCGCTGACGTCGCAGGCGTCCGTCGCGCGCATCCTCTTCGCCATGGGCCGTGACGGCGTGCTGCCGCGTCGCATCTTCGGCCGCCTGAGCGTGCGGTTCGGCACGCCGACCATCGCGATCCTGATCGTGTCCGTCGTGTCGCTCGGTGCCGTCTTCATCGACCTCGCGACCCTGTCGAACATGATCAGCTTCGGCGCGCTCATCGCGTTCTCGATGGTGAACCTGTCGGTCTTCGTGCACTTCTACATCAGGGCGAAGGAGCGCGGCGGCTGGGCGTGGCTGAACAATCTCGTCTTGCCGCTCGTGGGCTTCGCGCTCACGATCTGGCTGTGGACGAGCCTGTCGGGCATCACGTTCATCATCGGCCTGTCGTGGCTGGTGATCGGCTTCATCATTCTTCTCATCGTCACGCGCCTCTTCCGTCGCCCGACGCCCACGCTGGACCTGAAGGAGACGGCCTGATCCTTGCCGTTGCAACCCGCGCGGCATCGCTCGCCCTCGCGCATCGGCCCCGATTTGGGTGGATGCGGCGTGTCGCGTAGACTTGCTGTTCGTCTGCGCGGGCTCCTCTGCGCAGTTCGCCCACACAATCCCCTCTTCGCAAACCGCGGTGAGTCGTTGTGTGCGCCGACAAGAGATCTTGGGAAGGGCATCCGCCCTTCGGTATCGATGGAGGAAAATCATGGCAGCTGTCTGCCAGGTGACGGGAGCTGTGCCCGGTTTCGGCCACAACATCTCGCACTCGCACCGACGCACGAAGCGTCGTTTCGACCCGAACATTCAGAAGAAGACGTACTACGTGCCGTCGCTGCGCCGTAACGTCACGCTGAATGTCAGCGCCAAGGGCATCAAGGTGATCGACGCCCGCGGAATCGAGTCCGTGGTCAAGGACATCCTGGCCCGTGGGGAGAAGATCTGATGGCCAAGCAGCAGGACATCCGCCCGATCATCAAGCTCCGTTCGACGGCCGGCACCGGTTACACCTATGTGACCAAGAAGAACCGCCGCAACGACCCCGACCGTCTCGTGCTCAAGAAGTACGACCCCATTGTGCGCAAGCACGTCGAATTCCGCGAGGAGCGGTAAGAATGGCCAAGAAGAGCAAGATCGCGCGCAACAAGCAGCGCCAGGAAGTCGTCGACCGCTACGCCGAGAAGCGTCTCGAGCTGAAGAAGGCGCTCATCAACCCGAACGCCACCGACGAGGAGCGCGAAGCCGCTCGCGTCGGCCTGCAGAAGCTGCCGCGCAACGCGTCGCCGGTGCGTCTGCGCAGCCGCGACGCCGTCGACGGCCGTCCGCGTGGTGTGCTGACCAAGTTCGGCATCTCCCGTGTTCGCTTCCGCGACATGGCGCACCGTGGCGAGCTGCCCGGCATCACCAAGTCGAGCTGGTAAGTCGACCACGCCGGTCAGGATGCCTGACCGAACGCTTCGAAAGGGGCGTCGCTCTCACGAGCGGCGCCCCTTTCGCGTGCCCGGTCCCACCCGTGCACGGTCCCACCCGTTCCGAAAACAGGACATGTGATCGAAAACAGGCCAAAACAGCCTGTTTTCGGTGCGAGAGCGCGATCTGTCCTGTTTCCGTGACAGGGAGACGATGCTCTCGCCTCAATCGCCTGTGTCGCGACGGTGTCGCTCGCAGGCTCAATCGGCTCGGCCAAGCGAGCAAGCTCGCTTGCCTCTCGCCTCAATCGCCTGTGTCGCGGCGGTGTCGCTCGCAGGCTCAATCGGCTCGGCCAAGCGAGCAAGCTCGCTTGCCTCTCGCCTCAATCGCCTGTGTCGCGACGGTGTCGCTCGCAGGCTCAATCGGCTCGGCCAAGCGAGCAAGCTCGCTTGCCTCTCGCCTCAATCGCCTGTGTCGCGGCGGTGTCGCTCGCAGGCTCAATCGGCTCGGCCAAGCGAGCAAGCTCGCTTGCCTCTCGCCTCAATCGCCTGTGTCGCGGCGGTGTCGCTCGCAGGCTCAATCGGCTCGGCCAAGCGAGCAAGCTCGCTTGCCTCTCGCCTCAATCGCCTGTGTCGCGACGGTGTCGCTCGCAGGCTCAATCGGCTCGGCCAAGCGAGCAAGCTCGCTTGCCTCTCGCCTCAATCGCCTGTGCATAACTCGGCCGATTCTGTGCATAACTGGGCCTGGAACGTCGCCTGACGTCACCTGAGCGCGCCGATCGACACGAAAACCCCGAAAAATCCGCGGAATTCCGCGGTTTCTTGGTACTTTGAGGGCGGTTCGCGGGGCATCCGCTTTCACGAATCACTCTGAGCGGCTCATCGCCGTGAAGTTCAACACCAAACGCTGCTCAGCAGCAGAACGTCCGAGGAGGACACTCAATGGCTGACAAGTCGCTGAACAAGACCGAGCTCGTCGCGGCGGTTGCCGCATCGACCGGTCAGAGCCAGGCCGCCGTGGGGGCTGTGGTCGACGCTTTCTTCGCGACCATCGCCGAGACCGTCGCAGGCGGGGGCAAGGTCACCATCCCGGGCTGGCTCGCCGCAGAGCGCACGTCCACGGCCGCGCGTACGGGCCGCAACCCGCAGACCGGCGCCGAGATCAAGATCCCGGCCGGTCACCGCGTCAAGCTGACCGCGGGCAGCAAGCTCAAGGCTTCCGTCAAGTAGCCACCAGCGCTGCGAAGAGGGGATGCCGGTTCGCCGGCATCCCCTCTTCTCGCATCGGGGGCGGGTGCCCCTTGCATTTCCAGCAGGTCTGTCGCCCCTACGCCGCGCTTCCACCGCCCTTCCGCACCGCCGCTCTCTGTCCGACTCCGGGCGCTAGCCACCCTCCACCCGACGAACCACCCTCCACCCGACCGCCGTTGCCCGGTGGCTCGTCGCCATCGGGGCGTCTCGCCGTTGCGCGCGTCGCGACTCCGCGGGCGCAGTGAGGCGCGAGAGGGGGCTGCCCACAGGCATCCACCACCGGGCCGTGCGCCCAGGTTCCAGCGCCTACGCTGGATGACGTGAAAAGAGTGCAACGCGTCGCGGGTCCCGTCGCCCTCGTCGTCTTCGCACTCCTCGCGATCATCGCGGCACTGGCGTACGGCGGTGCCGCGTCGGCGCCCGCGCTGCTCGACCCGGGTCCCGTCGTGCGCTGGGGTCTGCCCGTCGCGAACCTGTTCGTCAACCTCAGCGCAGCAGGCATGATCGGCGCGCTCGTCATGGCGTGCTTCGCGCTCGGCTCCGGCAAGGCCGAGTACGAGCGGGCGCTGGATGTCGCGGCGGCCTCGGCAGCGATCATGACGGTCTCGAGCGCGGTCACGGGCATCCTCACCTACCTCGACGTGACGGGGTCGCCGATCGGCTTCGACCAGGCGTTCAGCGACGGCATCGGTCAGTTCGCGACGCAGATCGCCATCGGACAGGTGTGGCTGGCGATCACGCTGATCGCCGCCGTCACCACGGTGCTGAGCTTCGCGGTGCGCAACCAGACGGCGCTCGTGTTCGTCACGGCGATCGCGCTGTGCTCGCTCGTGCCGATGGCGCTCAGCGGGCACGCGGCCGGCACGGCGGGCCACGACCAGGCGATCACCTCGCTCGGCCTTCACCTGGCGTTCGCGGCCATCTGGGTGGGCGGTCTGCTCACGCTCGTGCTCATTCGCAAGGCACTCGGCAAAGACAGGCTCGTGCCGGTGCTCGAGCGGTTCTCCACGCTCGCCATCATCTGCTTCGTGGTCGTGGCGTTCTCCGGCATCATCAACGCCGACCTGCGCATCGGCACCCTGAACAACCTGCTCACCGCCTACGGCGTGCTCGTGCTGGTGAAGGTGCTCGCGCTCGTCGTGCTCGGCCTGTTCGGCATGGTGCAGCGCCGCTACCTGATCGAGCGGCTGAAGCGGCACGCCAGCCGAGGACCGTTCTGGTGGATGGTCGCAGCC
Organism: Humibacter ginsenosidimutans; assembly: GCF_007859675.1. Classification (GTDB taxonomy): domain Bacteria; phylum Actinomycetota; class Actinomycetes; order Actinomycetales; family Microbacteriaceae; genus Humibacter; species Humibacter ginsenosidimutans. The sequence continues at coordinate 2,647,441 of NZ_CP042305.1, read as the reverse complement.
GAGCTCGCCTTCATGGGCATCGCATCCGGCGTGGCGGCCGCCCTCGCACGCACCGCGACACCGGTGGCGCAGACCGCGGTGTCGCAGCCGACTCCCGCCGAGGTGCTCACCGGCGAACCGCTTCCCGCGCCCCTGACGCTTGCGCGCTACATCTTCGGCGTGAACGTGGACCCGTTGTGGCTCATCGGCTGCTGCTTCGCCCTCTTCTTCTACTTCGCGGCCGTCTGGCGGTTGCACCGCCGCGGCGACAAGTGGCCGGTGGGGCGCACGATCGCGTGGGTGGCGGGCATCCTCTCACTGCTGTGGGTCACCAACGGCGGAATCAACGTCTACGAGAAGTACCTGTTCTCCAGCCACATGCTGGCGCACATGCTGCTCACCATGGCGATACCGCTGATGCTGGTGCCCGGCGCGCCTGTGACGCTCGCGCTGCGCGCCATCCACAAACGCACCGACGGCTCGCGCGGACTGCGCGAGTGGATCCTGCTCGCTGTGCACTCCCGGTTCTCCCGGTTCATCACCCACCCCATCGTGACGGCTGTGCTCTTCGCGGGCTCGCTGTGGGTGTTCTACTACTCGCCGCTGTTCCGCTGGGCCACCACCGACCACATCGGGCACGAGTGGATGATCACCCACTTCCTGATCACCGGGTACCTCTTCGTGCTCTCGCTCATCGGCATCGACCCGGTTCCCTACCGCTTGCCCTATCCGCTGCGTCTCGTGCTGCTCCTTGCCACGATGGCGTTCCACGCGTTCTTCGGGCTGTCGATCCTCACCGCGGACGGACTGTTCCTCGCCGATTGGTTCGGCGCCATGGGGCGCACCTGGGGCGCGACCCCGATGGCCGATCAGCAGTTGGCGGGCGGCATCGCGTGGAGCATCGGCGAGATCCCCACGCTCGTGCTGGCCATCGCGGTGGCCGTGCAGTGGAGCCGCAGCGACGACAAAGAGACCAAGCGTCGAGACCGACAGGCCGATCGCAGCGGAGACGCGGAGCTCGCTGCCTACAACGCCATGCTGCAGCGCATGGCATCCGGCGGGAGCGCCGGTGACGCCACGGTGGGCGGCGGTGTCGATGCCGCGGAAGCCGTCTCCTCCGCTGCGGCCCGCGGTGACAGGGATGGCACGGCGCGCGATTCGAGGGCCGCGAAAGAGCCGCAGAGGTGAGCGCCCTGAAGCTCTCCGCCGAGCAGTCGGCGGTCTTCGATGCCATCGAGCACACCAAGCAGCACGTCTTCGTCACAGGCCGAGCGGGCACCGGAAAGTCGACGCTGCTCAATCATCTGGCGTGGAACACCGAGAAGCAGCTCGTGATCAGCGCACCGACGGGCGTGGCGGCTCTCAACGTCGGCGGCCAGACCATCCACTCCCTGCTCCGGCTGCCGATCGGTGTGATCGCCGACCACGACCTCGACCAGCCGCGCGAGCTCGTCAAGATGCTGAACTCCATCGACACCCTCGTCATCGACGAGGTGTCCATGGTCAACGCGGATCTGATGGATGCCATCGACCGCTCCCTCCGTCAAGCGCGGCAGCGCAAGGCCGAGCCCTTCGGCGGCGTGCAGATCGTGCTCTTCGGCGACCCGTACCAGCTCGCGCCGGTGCCCGGCGATGCCGAGGAACGCGCGTACTTCGCCGACCATTACCGTTCGATGTGGTTCTTCGACGCGAAGGTGTGGCAGGAGACATCCCTTCGCCGCTTCGAGCTGAGCGAGATCCACCGACAGCACGAGCTCGACTTCAAGCACATGCTCAACGCCGTGCGGCACGGACGCGTCACCAAGGAGATCGCCGATCGCCTCAACGGCGTCGGCGCCCGCCCGAAGCCGGACGACGGCACGATCACGCTCGCCACCCGTAACGACACCGTCAACCGCATCAACGCGGCGGCGCTGAAACGGCTGCCCGGTCGGGTGCTCTCGGCCAAGGCCGAGGTCTCCGGAGACTTCGGCCAGCGCAACTACCCTGCAGACGAGACGCTCGAGCTCAAGGTCGGCGCCCAGGTCATGTTCCTGCGCAACGACACGGGCATGGGCGGCGAGCCGCCGCGCTGGGTCAACGGCACCATCGGCACCGTCGTGAAGATCGACTCGACCGTGTGGGTCGACGTCGACGGCGACGTGCACGAGGTGGAGCCCGCGGTCTGGGAGCGCTACAAGTACACCTACAACCCGCTCACGAAGAAGCTGACGAAGGATGTCGCCGCCGAGTTCACGCAGTTCCCACTGCGGCTGGCGTGGGCGGTCACCATCCACAAGTCCCAGGGCAAGACGTACGACAGCGCCATCGTCGACCTCGGCGCCGGGGCGTTCACGCCGGGCCAGACCTACGTGGCGCTGAGCCGACTCACCTCGCTCGACGGTCTCTACCTCTCGCGTCCGCTGCGGCCGCGCGACGTCATGGTCGATCGCGACGTCGACCGATTCATGCGCGGCGAGTAGGGGCCGGTCGACGCGTCCGCGCACCGCAACGCCTGTTCGCACCGCGGGCTCGTTCCCACCGCCGCGGCCACGGTGCAGGATATGCAGGCGGCGAAGACGGATAGACGCTCCGATGCCCGCATGTCCTGCACCGCGAACGACGGCAGCCGCACCATCCTCATCCGATCGGATGATTTCGATACCTCCGTTGTCTTCTCGTTACTGGTCGCTGCCCGGATTCGGCGAGACCCCGTTTAGGCTGAAAACACTGGACCGGGGGGACCACGGGGGTAAGGCATGTCACGACGTGGGGGACGCGCGCGTCGATTCGCGGCGCTGGTGGTCGGCGTCGCGGCGCTGCTGACGGCATCCATGGGGCTTGCCGGATGCACGCAGCCGGCCTCGACCCCCACCCACTCGCAGGCGACGGTGACGCTTCCGTCGGCGGAGGCCGACGCGGTGAAGGCCGCGGTGACCGACGCGATGAAGCAGGCGGGGGCATCCGGTGCGATCGTAGGCGTGTGGGCACCGTGGGCCGGCAATTACACGGCCGGGCTCGGCACGACGACCACGAAGGGCTCCACTCCGGTGAGCGTCGACATGCCGTGGCGCATCGGATCGGTGACGAAGCCGATGACCTGCACGGTGCTGCTCTCGCTCGTGCAACAGGGCAAGGTGCGGCTGAACGACCAGGTCTCCAAGTATCTGCCACGCATGGTCGGCATCGACGACCTGACGCTCGGACAGCTCTGCCAGAACACGTCCGGCCTCGGCGACTACCAGCCGGCGCTCGCTCAGCAGCTCACCGACAATCCGCTGCGCACCTACGTGCCGCTCGAGCTGGTCTCCAACGGGATGGGTCAGCCACGCACGGCTGCGCCCGGCGTGCAATGGGCGTATTCCAACACGGGATACATCCTGCTGGGCATGGCCCTGCAGGCTGCGACCGGTGAGAACTGGGAGACTCTGTACCGCAACGAGGTGTTCAACCCGTTGGGCATGTCATCGTCGAGCCTGCCGAGCACGGCAGCCCTTGCCGGGTCCGCGCTGCACGGCTACGCGACGTCGCTCGACGAGGTGACGGGCGCTCCGACCTGCGGCACGGTGCTCGATGACACAGAGGTCGCTCCGAGCGCGACGTGGACGGCGAGTGGCGTGGTCTCGACCTTGAGCGATCTCAAGACGTTCGCACAGTCGTTCGCGACGGCATCCCTGTTGAAGGGCGACGCGCAGAAGGCTGCGTGGAAGACCGTGCCGCTCGGCACGAATGTCGCGTCGTGGCAGCGCTACGGCATGGGCGGCCTCGAACTCGGCCCGATGCGCGGACACGACGGCGCGGTGCCGGGGTTCATCACCGCCATGCTGAGCGACCCGACCTCCGGCCTCACCGTGATCGTCATGCTCAACAACTCCACGTCGGGTGCTGCCTACGCTCAGGCGCTCGCCATGGAGCTCACCTCCATGGCGACGACCTTCAAAGCGTCGGCGGGCGAGAAGGCGCCGACCATCACGCTGCCGTGGACGGCCGACGACGCCAAGGCGTCGCTCGCCTCACTGGCGACGTGCCCGCCGAAGGACTCCACTCCGTCGGCTCCGGCTCCCACGTCCACGCCGGCGCCGAGCACGACCGCGGCCTACCGCCCGATCCCGTCGAACTGACGCGGGCGGCGCTGCCGTATCGTCGAGGCATGCCGATCGTTCCCGAGACCAAGAGCTGGACCTGGGTGCTCGAGCGCCGCTGCCCCGAATGCGGGTTCGACGCGAGCGCCATCGAGTACCGCGACGTCCCCGCCATGACGCGGGAGAACGCGGACGCATGGATGCCCGTGCTCGAGCGCGCAGACGTGAGCGCGCGTCCCGACGACAGCACCTGGTCGCCCCTCGAGTACGCCGCGCACGTGCGCGACGTCTACGACGTGATGGCGGGGCGGCTGCGCCTGCTCTTGGAGCAGGACGACCCCGCGTTCGAGAACTGGGACCAGGACGCGACGGCCATCGCGGGTCGGTACGGCGAGCAGGACCCCGCGGCGGTCGCCGACGAGCTGCACACCAGGGCCTACGCGCTGGCGGATGCCTGGGCCGCCGTTCCCGACTCGGCTCTCGGCCGAAGCGGCCGCCGCAGCGACGGCTCGGTGTTCACGGTCGAGTCGCTCGCCCGCTACTTCATCCACGATCCGGTGCACCACCTCTGGGACGTGCGCGGGTAGGCCCCGTCCTGTGGGCTGAGGAGCACCGCGAAGCGGCGCGTCTCGAAACCCGGCGTCGTCAGCGGCCTGGTTTCGAGACGCGCGCCTGCGGCGTGCTCCTCAACCGGCGATGGATTGGGCTTGCGGCGTGCTCCTCGCGCGGCGGTCACAGCCCCCCGCTCACCCGCAGAGCGCGACGCCGGGCGAGGTGAGGATCACCGTGCGGTTCTGCTCGGCGAGCGCGTCGGAGTACGCGCCAGAGGCATCCGTCTCCGACTTGAAGCCGCACCACTCGTGGCCGACCCCCGCGGTCACCAGCAGCGACGCAGGCACGCCGAGCGACACGAGGGCCTGCTCGACGGCATCCGCTCGCTGCTTCGAGAGCACCAAATCTGCCGCGTTGCTCGTGGCCTGGTCTTTCGACGCCGTGCCGGTGATGGTCACGGTCTGACCGTTCTGCTCGATCGACGGCACGAGGTCGGCGAGCACCTTCTTCGCCGTCGCCGGGTCGGAGAACGTCGCGGTGTTCTTCACGAACAACAGGTCGCTGTCGCGCACCACGATCGGGTGCGACCAATCGGTCTTCGTCGCCTCTGCCGGAACGGGCACCGGCGTCACGCTGGGCAGGCCGGAGGCCGCCGCACCGGATGCCGGCTCCGGCAGCACCGACAACGTGCCGCCTGCGGCGGAGATGATGGCGCTCCAGATCCCCTCGAGATTGCTGCGCGCCGAGATGGTCAGCGGCGCCTGCGCGCCGGCCACATCGCCGAGTCCGGACCAGTACACGGTGACGCCCTTGAGATTCTTCGGCAGCTCGCCCTTGGACTGCAGATCGCTCGCCACCTGCTTCGGCTCGGCCGTGAGCAGTCCCTTCACCGCGAAGTCCAACGGGTCGACCGTCTGCAGACCGTTGCCGACGACCAGCACGCCCATCGAGTGCGCGCCGAGGTTGCGGGCGGCGAGGTCGATGGCATCCAGAAAGTCGACCTCGGGCGTGGATGCCTGCAACGCGTCGATGTAGTCCGTCACCTGGGTGAGCTTGTTGCGTTGGTCGCTCGTGCACACGATCGCATCGTTGGCCGTCGATCCCAGCAGCGTGGTGCCGCGGGCCTGCGGTGTGCCGGACGGCACCACGATCGTGACGCTGCCGTTGCTCTTGCCCGTCGCCTCCAGCTGGTTCGACGCTGACGCGGGCAGCTGCATCGCCGGCTCGTTCGCGGTGCTGCCGGCCACGACGCCCAGGTTGCGCTTGTCCGCCTGGCTGCACGCGCCGGTCGAGCCTGACGATGAGCAGCCGGTGAGTGCGAGCGCGACGAGCGCGGCTGCGGCGGCCGGTGCGATGAAGCGGAGAGAAGACCTCACGAAGGTGGTCCTTTCGGTTCGAGAGTGTGACGCTCGTCGTGTCTGCGCCACTTCTCGTCTGTCGCGCCGGCTTTTCTGGCGCGAAAGCCACGAGCCGGCGCAGTTGCGGGTGGATGGATGCTGCCTGACGGCAGGTCAGTTGGTCGTGCCGGGCACCTCGGACTGGGAGGGCTCCCTGCGCAGCTGCAGTTCGTGGATGATCTGGCTGGTGCCCTGCGGGTCGCGGTGCCGCTGGGCGAGCTGCGTTCCGAGCTGCGCCCTCACCTGTTCGAGCTGCTGCCGCAGCACGGTCTGCGCGAGCTGATAGCGCTGCAGGTCGGCGGCATCCTCACCCGCCTGCTGCGCCACGGTCTCCGCGGCCTTGAGCTGCTCGGCGATGAGGCGGTCCCGGTAGGCGCGCAGCTTCGCAACGCGACGCCAGCCGCGCTCGACGGCGGTGACCAGCGGACGCGTCGTGAGCCACGCGGTGACGAAGCTCAAGAACCCGGAGGTGAGCAGCACGCCGAGCATGAGGAACGCCATGATCGTGTCCGGCGCCGTCCAGGAGAATCCCGCCGCCGTCGTGGTCTGCTGAGCGCCCTGGAGCCCGGAGAGTCCGCCGGAGTTCTGCGTGTCGATGCCCGCCTTGATGCGGGCGATGGTGACGGTCGTGAGAATGGCGAGCCACAGCATCCCGAGCGCGATCGAGACGACGGTCCAGCCGCGCGTGGTGATGCCGCTCTCGATGCGGCGGATGAGCACGGCGATCAGGTGCGGAATGGTCACGATCGCCGCGGAGATGCCCGCCGTGATGATGTACATCAGCGTGCCGATGGAGCCGTACTGGCTGTCGTTGCGCAGCAGCAGCGTGAGCGTCTGCGACAGCAGGTAGTAGTCGACGGCGATCATGCCAAGCAGCAGCGCGTACACGAGCACGTGCGTGAACGGTGACATTCTGCCGAGGCGCGGCCCCCTGCTCGGGGGCTTCATGACGATGTCGCGAGCCATGTTCGTCTTCCCCTCACGCGTAGCTGTGGAACTGCGGGTCGCGGCCGGCGAGCTTGCGCTCGAGCATGGCTGCCTCGGCCTCCGCTTTGGCGAGATCGGTCGATGCGGAGTCCAGGGCGCCTGCGACGAGCTCGACCCGCGCCTTCGCAACGGTGTGCAGCGCGGCCGCGACGGTCTGGTGCCGGGTGCGCTGCCCGGCCAGGTCGGCGAGGCCTTCCCGCTCGAAACCGGTGATCTCGTGCTCGAACACGTCGATGGTCTCCACATCGAGCGAGCGCCGCATGCGCCAGAGCCGCCAGCGCAGCCTGCGCGCGAGCCGTTGCACCTTGGGCAGCCGGTATCCGGGCGTCTCGAGCCCGAAGGCGTCGTGGGTGTCGGTCACGGTGACGACCGCCCCCACGCGATCACGAGCTGACATTGTCCCCTCCTTGTCGTGGGCCGATGGCCGGGCCGCCGAAGACGTCGGAGCCGTGCCACAGCTCCATGGCGCGGCGCGCGTCGTCGACGGTGAGCCAGGCAGGGCGTTCGAGCGACGGCGGCCGATCGCTGATGTTCTCGGCCGAAGGATGCTTGCGCCGCAGCGTGCCCCAGTAGATCGCGACCTTCTCGTCGGAGTAGTCGAAGTACCGACGCGCACGCAGCCTCGCCACGGTGAAGCGCGTGTGGATGATCGCCCGCAGATGCGCAGTCCGGCGGTGGTCGCGATCGATGCGGCGCGCGAGCCGGCGGAGATCCTCGAGGGCCGGCGAAGCGGCATCCTGCAGCGTCTCGGGAGCTGCCTTCTCGAATGCGCCGGAACGCTCCGCGTACTCGCGGGTCTCGCGCTCGACGGTCTCGAGAAGCGCCTCGTGCTCCGTCCACTGGGAGCGCACGTCGGTGATGAAACGCTGCCCCTCGCGCTGCGCGTAGTGCGCGGCGTGCGCCTGTATCGCCTGCACGGTCGGGGTGGGATCGCCGACGGGCTCGGCCTCGTAGGCGGCGCGCGGAACGCCGGCACGGGCATCCCGCTGAGCGAGCGAGCGCAGGCGCCAGCGGGTGAAACCTCCGACCCGCAGCGGGGTCCGCGGGCCGCGCGGCGAGCGCAGTGCTCGTGCTTCCGACATGATGTCCCCCTCAGTCGCGGAGTGCTCACGCTACGCACGCATCTTGATCGTTCGCCGCGAACCGCATATCGACCAGGTGACGATCCGCCATGCCGAACCTGCGCGCAAGCGGCGCAACTTCTCCGAAATGGGTCTGGTGCGGTGCAGGCCGGCGGTGCAAGATATGTCGCATGAGTCATGTGCGTGGTGGCACCGGAGCTTCGAGGCTCCTCGCCGCCCCCGGCTCATGTGGGGATGCCATGGGCGCGGATGCCGCGGGGGCCGCAACCGCGCCCACTGGCTCCTCTTTGACACGTCGCAGGCTCGGCGGCCGCATTCGTGCGCTCGCCGACCACCGGACCCCACCCGAACGAACCTGACGGGGTCCGCCCGCCCTCTGAGCGGCGGGACGTGGCCGGCACGCCGCCCATTCGGCCAAGAGAACGGTGTGCCGGTCAAAACGCTGTCCCGGAGTCGAAGACGACTTCCACCCGCGCGGATCCGACTCATAAAGTGTGAGCATGACCACGGGAACCCCCGCGAGCAGTCCGTCGCCCCACGAGAGCGCGAACGACCCCAGCGGCACGAGCGGCAGGGCGCGCCGTCGCCCGCCCGCCGAGCTGATCGTCGTGGTCGTGCTCACCTACCTGGCGGGGTTCGTGGCGATCGGGGTGGGCATCCTCTTCATCCTGCTGCGCTACGTGGTCGACAACGGGCTGCTGGGCGGGGAGTTCGGTGTGACGCTCATCGGCGCGATCGTCATTCTCGGCGGACTGTTCATCATCGCGATGGCCTCCGCCCTGACGAGGGGCAAGCACTACGCCCGCGTTCTGACCACGATCGCGATGGCGGTCGAGTTCGCGCTCGCCGTGGTCTCGCTCGTCATCGACGCCACGTCGTACTGGCTCGAGGCGGCGATGATGGTCATCGCGGTGCTGGTGGTGCTCGTGCTGTGGCTCGGCCGCAGCGGGCGCTACTTCGCGCACATCAGCGCGATGGATGCCGCGGCCCGCCGCACCGGGATGTAGCGCAGGCGCTCGCCCGCGTCGCCAAACCCTCGTCAGCCGTCCGTTTTCAGGACATTTCGCGAGCCGGCCACACAATGTGGATGCCTCGCGAAATGTCCTGAACAAGGGCGCGATGTCGCCCACGCGGGCACGACGGGCGCCGCGAATCGTCGGCGGCGCTCAGTAGTCCCCGCGGCCACCGTGCCTGCGCACGTATCTGCGGTGTACGAAGCGCACCACTTCGATGCCGGCGATCGACACGATGGAGAGGCCGATCACCAGCAGGGTGTCGGTGAACGTCACGTCGACGAGGCCCAGGAAAGTGCGTGCCAGCGGCACGGCGTAGACGAGGATGAGGCCGATCATCATGGCGCCGATGATCACGATCTTCCAGCCGTCGATGGGCCGTGAGAGCACCACGAGCACCCACAGTCCCACGATGGTGAGGATGAGCGTGGCCCCGGTGCGCAGCTCCTCCTGCTGGATGCCCACGCTCACCGCCGCCCACGAGTACCACCACAGCACCAGGCCGACGATCACGCCGGCGGGGATGGCGAAGCTCAGCGACCGGCGCAGGAAGCCGGGGATGTAGCGCCGCACGTTCGGCATGAGCGCGAGGAAGAACGCCGGGATGCCGATGGTCAGTCCGTCGATCACGGAGAGCTGCCGCGGCAGGAACGGGAACTGCATGATCGAGATGCCGAACACGATGGCCAGCACCGTGGCGTAGGCCGTCTTGGTGAGGAACAGCATCGACACGCGCTCGATGTTGGCGATCACCTGCCGGCCCTCGGCCACGACGCCGGGCAGGTGCTCGAACTTGCCGTCGAGCAGCACGATGCGCGCCACCGCCTTGGTCGCCGCGGAGCCGGACTCCATCGCGATGCCGATGTCGGCCTCTTTGATGGCGAGCGCGTCGTTGACGCCGTCCCCCGTCATGGCCACCGTGTGCCCGCCCGCCTGAAGCGCCTGCACGAAGGCCTTCTTCTGGGTGGGGGTGACGCGGCCGAAAACGGTGTGCTGTTCCAGGGCGGCCGTGAGGGCCTGCTGGTCGTCGGGCAGCTCGCGGGCGTCGAAGCCGGTGGGGGCATCCAGGCCCACCTCGCGCGCGATCGCGGCGACGGTCTGCGGGTTGTCGCCGGAGATGATCTTCACGTCGACGCCCTGCGAGGCGAAGAACCCGAGCGTCTCCTCGGCATCGGGCCGCACGCTCTCCCGGAACGTCAGCAACGTCACGGGCGTGAGCTGCACGGGGAGCGTCTCGTCGTCGACCTCGGCTCCATCGAGCGCGCGCGGCGAGTGCCCGAGCACGAGAGTGCGGCGACCGGATGCCGCCAGCCGCACCGCCTTCTCGCGCAGCGCCGCGTGCGCCTCGTCTTTGAACACCATCTCGGGCCCGCCGAGCACCCATGTTCCCGGTGCCGCGCCGTCGCCGTTCGCGGCGTTCCCGAAGCACACGGCGCTCCACTTGCGGGCCGAGGAGAACGGGATGCGCGCGGCCGGCGTGAGAGCGTCGCCGGCGGGATACTCCGCTGCGAGGCACCGCGCTGTCGCGTTCGCGTCAGGCTCCGCGCCGTACCAGGCCAGGGCATCCCGCCAGCCCTTCGGCGGCTCGCCTGTTGAGGGATGCGCCTCGTCGAACACGATCTCGCCCTCGGTGAGCGTGCCCGTCTTGTCGAGGCAGATCACGTCGACTCTGGCGAGTCCCTCGACGGCGGGCAGCTCCTGTACCAGCACCTGGCGGGCGGCGAGCTTCACCGCGCCGACCGCGAACGCGATGCTCGTCATGAGCACGAGCCCGAGCGGGATCATCGCGATGACCGCGGCGATCGCGTTCACCGCGGCCTGACGCCACTCGCCGGTCTGGATGGCGTGCGACCAGCCCCCGAAGACCCACATCTGGGCGTTCGCGACGAGCAGCGCGACGGGGCCGATGATCCACGCCTGAAACTTGAGCACCTTGTCGACAGAACGCCGCAGTTCGCTGGAGACCAGCGAGAACCGCTTGGCCTCGCTGGCGAGCTTGTTGGCGAACGAGTCGGCGCCCACCTGGTTGACGCGCACGACGCCCTCGCCGCCCACCACGATCGAGCCGCTGAGCACCTCGTCGTCCGGCTGCTTGTCGACCGCGTCGGACTCGCCGGTGAGCATGGACTCGTCGGCCTGCAAGCGCGACGACTGCAGCACGACGCCGTCCGCCGCGATCTGGTCGCCTGCGCGCAGCACGAGGATGTCGTCCATCACCACATCGCCGAGCGTCACCTCGCGCAGTTCCCCGTCGCGCAGCACGCGAGCCGTCGGCGCGTGCAGCAGGGCGAGCTTGTCGAGGGCGGCCTTGGCGCGGAACTCCTGAACCGAGCCGATGATGGTGTTGGCGATCGCGCTCAGGCCGAACAGGGCATCCTGCCACCGGCCGAGCAGCAGGAGCACGGCGAAGCAGGCGACGATGATGCCGTTGAACAACGTGAAGACGTTGGCCCGCACGATGCTCCAGGCCGAGCGGCTCGTCGCGTCGGTGTAGGCGTTGGTGCGCCCTGCGGCCACACGCTCCGCGACGTCGGCCGAGGTGAGGCCGGTGGTCGCGCCGGCTGCGTCGATCATCTCTTCCCCCGGTCGGCACGCGGCGGGGTCGCCGCCGTCACGGATGTGAGCCTAATCGAGCCGGGATGCCGCTCGACAGGCTTTAGCATCGTGGGCGTGAGCGTAGAGGGCAGCGGGTCGCACGGAGAGACGAACGGCGAAGAAGGGATGGAACTCTCCGACGACGAGGTCTTCTATTCGTCGGACCGGGCCAAGGCGTTCATCGACGCCGTGGTGGCCATCGCGATGACCCTGCTCATCCTGCCGTTGCTCGAGACGATCACGAGCACCGTCGAGGCGCATGGCGAACACAAGCTGAACGGTGCTCAGTGGTTCCACGACAACTATCCGATGATCGTGAACTTTCTCATCAGCTTCGCGGTGATCGCCATCTTCTGGATCAATCACCACCGCATGTTCGCCGGCGTGCGCCGCGTGACGTCGGTGCTGCTGTGGATCAACGTGGCCTGGCTGCTGACGATCGTGTGGCTGCCGGTCGCCACCGCGATGACCGGCGTCGGCAGCTCGGGCGACCCGATCATCGTGGTCTCCTACATCGGCACGATGGTGCTCACCAGCCTGGCCGCGTTCGGCCAGGAACTCTTCCTGCGGGCACACCCGCGGCTGCACGACATTCCGCCCGACCGGCTTGCGCGCGGCCTCGGCGCCAGCCTCTCCATGTGCGTGCTGTTCGGCGCGAGCCTGGCCATAGCCCTTCTGGTGCCGGAGATCGGCTACTACGCGCTGCTCCTGCTCTTCGCGACCAGCTCGCTGCGCGGCGTCTTCGGCAGGATGTTCAGACCGAGACGGTGAAGACGCGCGGCACCGAAGGCGATCGCTAAGTGACCTGTCGCATGTGGAGCCGATGACGGGAATCGAACCCGCGCTGTCTGCTTGGGAAGCAGAAGTTCTGCCATTGAACTACATCGGCATGCCGTCGTCGCCGACAGCAGCCTCCATCGTAGCCGACGGCATTCGGTGATCGCTCGCTGCTCGCGAGTGCACGGGATTCGCTTGCCGCGCGTCACGCCCGTCGCGCCATGACGCGGTCGTAGATCAGCATTGCGGGGCTGGCCAGGAGCACCAGGAGCAGCGCGTAGAAGTTGATGACGGGCACGGCCACGCCGACGATGAGGGCCACCAGGAACGCAATGGCGTTGACGCTGATGCCGAAGACGCCGCGGGCCTGCATCGGATTGTCTTCGGGGGAGATCTCCGGATGTCGTCTGACCGTGACGGCGATCAGGAGCAGCGCGATGCTGCTCAGGAGCATGGTGCCGATGTACCACACCACCGTGATCGTGCTGGTGGGAAACTGCAGCATCTCGGTCGGCAGCGGCAGGAACACGATGGTCAGCGCCCAGAACAGACTGAGGATGAACAGCGTTCGGCTGTAGGCGGCGACGTGCTCGAACAGGGAGTGGTGCACCGCCCACATCCTGGCGATCACCGCGAAGCTCAGCACGAATCCGAAGAGCTGCCCGAGGTTGTCGCCGATGAAGCGTTCGACGCTGTGGTGAGCCGTCACCGCGACCGAGGCGGAATCGACCAGCGGCAGGATCAGCAGGGTGATCGCGATGGCCGACACGGCATCCGTGAAGAAGACGAGACGATCCAGCCCTCGCTCGGTTCGCATGGCACCAGGGTACGAGCGGAGCGGCGCGGCCGCCGTCAACCTGTCGCCGTTCCGGACGTCCGTGTCCGGTGGACGAGGCGCAAACGTCCGGAACGGGCACCGTTCCGCGCAATACCGATGAAACGCGGGTCCCGGTAGTCTGGCCAGGTGCTGCTCTCCGATCGCGACATCACGGCCGAACTCGACGCCGAGCGCATCGCGCTGGAGCCCTACGATCCGGCGATGATCCAGCCGTCGAGCATCGACGTGCGTCTCGACCGCTTCTTTCGCATGTTCGACAACCACAAGTACGCGTTCATCGACCCGGCCGAAGACCAACCGGAGCTGACGCACCTGGTCGAGGTGGACGGCGACCAGCCGTTCATCCTGCACCCCGGTGAGTTCGCCCTCGGCTCCACGTTCGAGCGCGTCTCGCTGCCCGACGACATCGCCGCCCGCCTCGAGGGCAAGAGCTCGCTCGGGCGCCTCGGCCTGCTGACCCACTCCACCGCGGGCTTCATCGATCCGGGATTCACCGGGCACGTCACGCTCGAGCTGAGCAACGTGGCCACGCTGCCGATCAAGCTCTGGCCGGGCATGAAGATCGGGCAGATGTGCTTCTTCAGGCTGTCATCGCCGGCCGAGAAGCCGTACGGCTCCGCCGCGTACAGCTCTCGGTATCAGGGGCAGCGCGGGCCGACGGCATCCCGTTCCTTCCTCAACTTCCACCGGACCGACGTCAGCGGCACGAGCGTCGACGAGCCGGCACAGGATGCCCCGGCGGTGACCCCGTGACAGACCTCCCGTCCTTCGCCGCAGCCCTGGTGAGCGAGGGCGTCGCACCGGAGCATCCGAATCGGATGACCAGGTTCGGCCAGCTCGTCGGAACGTGGCGGGTGAGCGGTGAGCGGCTCGACGAGGCGACCGGCGAGTGGACCGCACGCGATTTCACCTGGATCGTCTCGTGGGTGATGGAAGGCCGCGCGGTCGAAGACCTGGAGGTCATCGAGGTCGACGGGCAGGCATCCACTGTCGCCGTCGCCGTGCGGGTGTACGACCCGGCGGCGGGTGTCGTGCGGGTGAGCTACTTCGCCCCGGCGGCCAACCAGTTCGCGAACCTCGTCGCGCAGGGCTGGCGCGACGGCCTGCGGCAGGACGGCACGCAGAACGACGAGCGCCCCATCCGCTGGAACTTCAGCGAGATCACCGACGAGAGCTACGTGTTCGACGGCTGGGTGAGCGATGACGACGGCGCCACCTGGAAGCTCGTGGAGCACCTCGAGGGCACGCGTCTGGGCTGAGGCGTTCCGCGATGACGGTTCGGTGCCGTTGGGCGTGTCTGCTGGTGTGTCGCCGGTGCCTGGAGTAGAAGTGTTGCGGCGACTTGCGCCACGACGCGCGGGCCGGCATCCGGGGGGAATGCTTTCGCTGACGTCGACTGGAAGGACTCCCCCGTGAAGATCATCAGACGCGTCATCATCATCGTCGTCGTCGCCTTCGCCGTCTTCTACGTGATCGCGCGTCCGCAGGACGCGGCGAACGCGGTGCAGGTGGTCGTGGGCGCCGTGATCGACGCAGGCACCGCCGTCGTCAACTTCTTCACCGCTCTCGCAGGTAAATGACGAAGGTCGATCCGCGCACCGCCAAGCACCTCATCTCCGACCAGGGAGAGGTGGTCATCGACGAGGTGCGCAAGCACTGGGCCGCGATGGTCGGCCCGATGTTCGAGCTGATCGCCGGAGTCATCGTCATGCTCCTCGCCCTGCTCGTGCCCGTCGTGTGGTGGCTGCCGGTGCTCATCGGGCTCGTGCTCTTCGTGCACGCGGGATGGCACATCCTCGCCCGCAGGCGCGACCACTTCGTCATCACGAACATGCGCGTGTTCCGCATTCACGGCATCCTCTCCGAGCAGGTCGCCACAATGCCGCTCGCCCGTATTCTCGACATCTCGGTGTACAAGCCGTTCATCGGGCGCATCTTCGGCTACGGGCACTTCGTCTTCGAATCGGCGGCGCAGGCGCAGGGGCTTCGCGAGATCCGCTTCGTCGGCGCGCCCGACGAGCGCGGCCTCACCATTCAGCGCGTCATCCAGCGCGCGGGTCTGCGCGGGTATGCCGACCGCTGGAACGAGGCTGCCGCAGGGATGCCGGACGGCGGCCAATACCAGCAACCGGCCTCGCATCCGGTGCAGACGCCGTCACGGTCCGCGTCGACGCGGCCTGCGCGGGCGCACAGCGACCCTGACGCCACGGTGGTGCTGCCCTGGCTCGACCCGGCGGCGCACTTCGACCCGACCGACCGGTTCGATCCGACTGACACGTACGACCCCGACCCCGACTTCGATCCGACTGACACGTACGACCCCGACCCCGACTTCGATCCGGACGACACCGCCACCGACCCGATCGACATCCAGAAGCCATAAGGCGAGCGCGCCACCTGGCAGGATGCCGTCATGACAGTCGCCATCGTCGGCCCCGGATACATCGGGGCGGCGCACGCCGCAGCGTGGCGTGCCACCGGCATCGAGGTCTCCCACCTCATCTCGCGACGCGCGGACGCCGCGCTCGCCGACGCTCCGAACGCCCGCACCGTGACCGACCTGGCCGTCGCGCTCGCGGACCCCGCCGTCGACATCGTGACCATCTGCACGCCGACGCCGACGCACCGCGGGTTCGCATCGGCGGCCCTGCGCGCGGGCAAGCACGTGCTGCTGGAGAAGCCGATGGCGCTGTCTGTCGCCGACGCGGAGGCGATCGCGCGGGAGGCGGAGGCGAGCGGGCTGGTGCTGATGGTGGCGCACGTCGTGCGGTTCTTCCCCGCGTACGCGCGAGTGCGTGCGGAGGTGGACGGGGGTGCCGTGGGGCATCCACTGCACGTGCGCGCCGAGCGGATGATCGCGCCTCCGCAGACGCCCTGGTGGTACGACGAGAACCTGTCGGGCGGGGTCGTCGTCGATGTGGGCATCCACGATCTCGACCAGGCGAACCTGCTGCTCGGCGAGCCCGTCGAGGTGCGAGCCACGGCACCGGATGCCCTCGGTCCGGTCGAGACGACCGTGCGGTACGCGGACGGCGGCCTCGCCCAAGTGCTGAGTCATGCGCGCATGCCGCAGTCCGTGCCGTTCGCCACGGCGTTGCAGGTGACCGGTGACGCCGGCATGGTCGCGACGCGGCACATCGGCGGAGAGCGGGTCGTGAACGAGTTCGCGGTGCGCGGGGACGGCGGAAGCGCGACGGGTGCACGTGTCTCAGACGAGACCCACGGGGATGCCGAACCGTACGCGCTGCAGGCGGCGCACTTTCTCGAGTGCGTGGCATCCGGCACGCCGTCGCGCGTGGCGCCTGCCGGGGACGCCGTGCTGGCCGTGCGCACGGCGCTGGCCGCGCGGGACTCGCTGCGCGGCGGTGGGGACTGGGTCCGGGTCGTTTCCGCCGGTTGAGGAGCTCGGCTCGTGCCGTGTGCTCCGGTGCCGACGGATGCGTCAGCGGCTGAGGTCGATGCGATCTCCCTGGGGCGCTCGCACGAAGAGCATCAGCACGAGGCCCACGAGAATGACGAGCATGATGCCCGCGATGCCCCACACCTGCTTGCCGCCGATGGCGATGAAGGCCGTGAACAGCAGCGGGGAGAGGAACGTGGCGGCGCGTCCGGTCGTCGCGTAGAGGCCGAACACCTCGCCCTCGTGGCCCGCCGGGATGATGCGGGCCAGGAAACTGCGCGATGCCGACTGCGCCGGCCCGACGAACAGGCAGAGGAACAGGCCGAAGATCCAGAAGATCCACGACGGCGCGAGGCCGCTTGGAGTGCCGTCGGCGTGCGCGGCTCCGGCCGTGGGGTCGAAGAATCCGAGGGCGAGTGCGACCGCCGCGATGCCGGAGACGAGCAGACCGATGAGGGAGGTGATGATGAGGCGTCGTGGCCCCCATCTGTCGTCGAGTGTGCCCGAGATCAGCGTTGCGGCACCGGCGACGAGATTCGCCGCGACGGCGAAGTAGATGACGAGGCTCGCCGAGAAGCCGAACGTGCCGGAGGCGATCACGCCGCCGAACGTGAAGATGCCGGTGAGGCCGTCGCGGAACACCGCGCTCGCGATGAGGAACCACACGGTGTTGCGGCTGCGCCGCCACAGTCGGGCGATCGAGCGACCGAGCTCGGCGTAGGCGCCGATGATGCCGGCGCGCTGCACACCGCCGACGCGTGGCTGCCGGTTCTCGCCGACTGCGAAGAACACGGGAAGCGAGAAGACGACATACCAGGCGGTCGCCACCATCATCGACAGCTGCACGTAGCCGAACGGGCCGACCTGCAGCTCCGGATTGATGAATGCGAACAGCAGGATGAGCAGCTGCACGATGCCGCCGACGTAGCCCATGCCCCAGCCGAAACCGCTGATGCGGCCGACGTTCTTCGGCGTGGAGACCTGCGTGAGCATGGCGTAGTAGTTGACATTCGCCAGCTCGCTGGCGATGGTTCCGATGCTGAGCGCGACGAAGCCGAGCACCACGAACGTCGGATCGGGGAACACGAACGACATCGCCAGCAGCGACACGGCCGTGATGCCCGTCCAGACGCCGAGCCAGCGCTTGCGGTGACCTGTGGCATCCGACTGCTGACCCGTGATCGGCGCCGTGAGAGCCACGAGCACGCCCGCCAGGCCCAGCCAGAGGCCGAGCTGGCCGGACAGCTGGTCGGTATCGCCGAACGTGGAGCTCGTGAGGTACCGAGTGAAGACGAAGGTCGTGGCGACGGCGTTGAACGACGATCCCGCCCAGTCGTAGAGCGCCCACGCGAGCACCTTGCGCCGGGGAACGGGAGCGTCCTGCAGGGTCTCGTTCGCGGCGGCATCCGCTGCGGCATCGGTGGCCGCTGACGCCGGAGAAGGATGCGGGGTGCCGGCTGAGGCGTCGTTGCCGGGGCCGGTCGGGTGCTCGGTCATGCGCACACCTTACCGATGGTGTCGGTCGCGGCGGTGACGCGGTGCGCAGGCTGTCGACGGCCGCGGCGTGCGCGCGATGACCCGCTGCAACGGTGAACCCGCGCGAATTGGTCAGTACGATGGGCAAACGGGCTGTCCGCCCCTGAGGTCGGGGGTCATGCCGGACACCCACCGAAAGATCGGGTGGATCGGATGCCCTCAGCACGTTCGACGACCGTGCGCGACCTGCGCAGGAGCAATCGGGCTCGCACTCTGTGGGAGCTCTATCTGAACGGACCGCTCACCTACCAGGGCGTCGCCCGCGCGGCGGGCGTGAGCCTCGCGACCGTCTCCAACGTGATGAGCGACCTCGTGCGCACCGGGTGCGTGGCCGAGGTGGGCTCTGAGGAGTCCAACGGGGGACGCCCGCGCGGCCTCTTCCACATCAACCCCGACTTCGGCCACGTGATCGGTGTGGACGTGGGCGAGACCGCCGTCATGGTCGAGCTGTTCGATCTCGGGATGCGCGTGCGGGCATCCCACCGCTCCGTCACCGAAGACGCACGGCTGTCTCCTGACGACCTGGTCGACCACGTGATCGAGGGCATCGACGCGGTCGTCGCCGAGGCGGGTATCGACGAGGAGAGCATTCTCGGGGTGGGCGTCGGTGTGCCGGGGCTGGTCGAGCGGGTGCCCGTGGATGCCGCTGCGGGCGACCCCGACACTCCGTGCCCCGGCGACACCGAGGCCGTGCTCTACGGCCAGAGCATCGGCTGGGGCGATGTGCCCATCGAGCGGATGCTGCGTGCGCGCACCTCGCTCCCGCTGCTCGTGGACAACGGCGCCAACACGCTCGGCCAGGCCGAACGTTGGTTCGGCGCCGCGCGCGGCAGCGACAACGCCGTGGTCGTGCTGCTCGGCTCAGGCGTGGGCGCCAGCATCGCGCGGGGTGGCGAGGGGGGCGCGTCGTTCGCCGGTGAGCTCGGCCACACCACGGTCGTGGCCGGCGGCAAGCAGTGCGTGTGCGGAGCACGCGGATGCCTCGAGGCGTACGCGGGCGCCGACGCGATCGTCGCGACCTACGACCGGCTGACCGAGCGCGATCAGGCGACGAGCCCGAGCGATGTCGAGGACAGGATGCGCGCCATCCTCGCCGCCGACGACTCCGACCCGGCCGCCGCGCAGGCGATCGACGAGCTCGTGGACTATCTCGGCGCGGGACTCGGCACCATCGTCAATCTGTTCACACCCGACCGGATCGTGCTCGGCGGGTGGCTAGGAGATGCGCTCGGGCAGGGACTGCTCGAGCGCATCCACGCCGCGATCGGGCGCACCGCGCTCGCGCGCCCGTTCGAGCGAGTGGCGTCGGTGCCCGCGGCCCTCGGCACGGATGCCGTGGCCCTCGGCGCTGCGACGCTGCCGGTCGCGGAGTTTCTGGGCAGCGGCGGCGTCGAGAGGGTGTTGCCGCTGCACGGTTCCGCCACCGCCTGAGCCGGTCCCGTTCGGTGGGCCAGGGCCCCGAAGGACCGAACACGCAACGGGCACCGGAATATCGCTCCGGTGCCCGCGACGAGAGCGTGATCGCTCCGGTATTCGGAGGCCGCCTCGGGTGCTCCGCTCAGTCGTTGGCGGTCAGCCAGGCCAGCGACTCGGCGATGCCCTCGAAGACGTCGCCGCGGTAGGCGTCGAACTCCACCACGCGCAGCGCGTTCGGTGCGGCCTCGAGGATCGCCTTCACGTCGACGTCGCCCTGCCCGGCCGGCGTCTGGTTCTCGAACGCGGCCTTCAGCGCCTCCGGCACGATCAGCGCGCTCTCGCTGCTGGGCAGCACGTTGCGGATGTCCTCGTCGATCGTGCCGTCCTTGATGTGCAGGGCGCGCACCCGGTCACCGAGGGAGCGCAGTAGCGCCGGAGCATCCGCGCCACCGACGGTCGCCCAGAAGGTGTCGACCTCCAGCACCGTGTCGGGTCCCAGCAGTTCGACGAACAGGTCGTAGACCGGGCGGCCCTCGACCTTGTTCGTGAACTCCCACTGGTGGTTGTGGTAGCCGAATTCGAGGCCGCGCTCCTTGGCCTGCGCCGTCAGCTCGTTGACGCGATCAGCGATGCGGTGCACGTCATCGGATGTCTGCCACCGGTCGGTGGGGATGAACGGGTCGATGACCGTCGTCATGCCGAGTTCGGCGGCGGCGTCGAAGATCGAGCCGGGGGCATCCGAGTCGATCACCGGGGCGTGGCCGGACGGCGCCTGCACGCCGGATGCCGCGAACGCGCGCTTGTAGTCGGCGGTGCGCAGGTGGAATGCGTAGGGCTCCACGTTGCGGAAACCGATCTCGGCCACGCGGGCGACGGCCTCGTCGAGGTTCTCGTCGACGGCGTCGCGCACCGAGTACAGCTGAACGGAGGGATTGGACACGAAGTGCTCCTTCTGGTTGAGATGTGCGGTCAGACCATGCAGGTCAGTCGTCGGTGATGGTGAACTCGGCGTGCGGCTCCGCGGTGGCGTCGCCGCCCACCCAGACATCGAAGACCGTCGCGTCGAGCACCCAGTCGCGGGTGGCCGCGCTCCAGTAGCGGCGCTCGTCGGGGCCGACGGTCAACCGCACGGTGCGGGTCTCGCCCGCCGGGATCTCGACGCGCTCGAACGCCTTCAGCTGGCGCAGCGGGCGCGACGACGTGCCGAAGCGCTGGTGCAGGTAGAGCTGCACGACCTCGACGCCGTCGCGGTCGCCGGTGTTCGTGACGTCGACAGACACCGTGACCGTGTCGTGGATGCCTGCGGTCGCGGCATCCACCGTCGGCTCACCGTAGGCGAACGACGTGTACGACAACCCGTGGCCGAACGGGAACAGCGGGGTGCTCGCCTCGTTCCAGTACCGCTTGCCTTGGTCCTGTGGGGCGTGGGACCGCGTGATCGCGTGGTGCATGGGCACCTGGCCGACGCTGCGCGGCCACGTGAACGGCAGCTTGCCCGCTGGTGCGACGTCGCCGAAGAGCAGCGCGGCGACGGCATCGCCACCACGGGTGCCGGGATACCAGACATCGAGGATGCCGGGCACGTTCTCCGCGGCCCAGCCGATCTCCAGCGGCCGGCCGTTCATCAGCACGAGCGCGACGGGCGTTCCGGTTGCGACGACTGCCTCGAGCAGCCGCTGCTGGTCACCGGGCAGCGTGAGCTCGGAGCGCGACGCGTTCTCGCCGATCATGTCCTGCTGCTCGCCGAGCACGAGCACGGCGACATCGGCGTGCGAGGCGAGCTCGACGGCCCGTGCGAAGGATGCCTCGGGGTCGAAGTCCTCCGGCGTTGACGGACCGGAGAGCCCGAACGAATCGAACATCGACGGGAAGGTGCGGGTCGGTGTCGCGATGCCGGGTTCGACTGCCACCGACACGGCGTCGCTCAGTCGTGCCTTGATGCCCTCGGCGATGCTCACGGTCTCGTCGAGGTCGAAGTCGAACACCCACGGACCGACCGTGTCGCGCTTGGAATCCGCGAGCGGGCCGAGCACGGCGACCCTCTGCAGGGCGTCGGGGCTCAGCGGGAGGATGCCGCCTTCGTTGCGCAGCAGCACGGCCGAGCGCTCGGCGGCGCGCTGCGCCTCGTCGCGGTGGGCAGGGTCAGCGAGCACCTGCTTCGACGCCTCGACGTCGACGTAGGGCTGCTCGAACAGGCCGAGCTGCTCCTTCACGGTGAGGATGCGCCGCACCGCCTCGTCCACTCGCGCGATGTCGACCCGACCGTCATCGATCGCCTGGGTGAGGTGCTCGAACGCGGGCTGGAAGATGCCCATCTCCATGTCGACGCCGGCGTTCAGTGCGCGCACACCGGAATCCGTGGTGTCGGCCGCGAAGTGATGCGTCTCGAGGTCTTTGGCCGCGTTCGCGTCGGTCACGACGAAGCCGTCGAAGCCGAGCTGATCGCGCAGCACCTCGGTGAGCAGCCAGTGGTTGCCGGAGGCGGGCACGCCGTTCAGGTCCATGTAGGCCGACATGATGTTGCCGGCGCCCACGTCGATCGCCGCCTTGAACGGCGGCAGGTAGGTGTTGTAGAACTCCTGGTCGGAGAGATCGACCTCGTCGTAGTCACGGCCGCCGAGCGCTGCGCCGTAGCCGGCGAAGTGCTTCGGGCCGGCGATGATGTGCCCGTCGGCGCCCAGGCGATCGCCCTGGAAGCCGCGCACCTGCGCCGCCGCCACGACCGAGCCGAGCAGCGGGTCCTCGCCCGCGCCCTCGACGATGCGGCCCCAGCGCGGGTCGCGCGCGATGTCGACCATGGGTGCGAACGCCCAGTGGATGCCGACGGCGCGCGCCTCACGGGCCGCCACGGTCTGTGCGCGCTCGATGGTGTCGGCATCCCATGACGCGGCGAGAGCGATCGGCACGGGGAAGATGGTGCGCAGCCCGTGGATCACGTCGAAACCGAACAGCAGCGGGATGCCGTGGGCGTTGCCCTCGATCGCGAGCTTCTGCAGGCGGTTGACCTCGTCGGGGTCGGTGACGAAGAGCAGCGAGCCGACCGAGCCGTCGGCCAGCGCGGCCTCGACCATCTGCGGCTGCTTGGCGATGAACGGGTCGAGGCCTTCGACGGTCTCGATGCCCGCGGGCAGCGCGAAGTAGAAGTACTGGATCAGCTGGCCGACCTTCTCCTTCGTGCTCAGCTCGGCGAGCAGTCGCTCGACGCGGTCGGAGGATGGGGTGTTCGCGCTCATGCGAGTCCTTTCTGCGGGGTGGTGAGAGTCTGGCGATCGCGCCAGGTCTTGGCTGTCGCGCCGGAAGACGTGGCGCGCAAGTCGAGAGCCGGCGCGGTCGGGTGCAGGGCGTGGCCGCCTACGATGTCAGGATGAGCGGCGGCGAGGCGGGGAACGAGGCATCCCCGCGCCGTTCCTACGCGAAGGGCGTGGCCCGCCGCAGTCAGATCATCGAGAGTGCGATCGAGGAATTCGCCGACCACGGCGTCGACGGCACCTCGCTGCGCACGCTCGGCGACGCGATCGGCGTCTCGCACGCCACTCTGCGGCACTACTTCGCCACGCGCGACGAACTGCTCGTCGAGGTGTACCGGGCGCACGAGCAGAACTCGGTCGGCGAGGCGTTCGGCTCGCCGATGCCGGAGGGCGAGAGCGTCGTCGAGGCGATGGCCGCCAGCGCAGACCGCAACAGCTCGATCCCTGGACTCGTGCGGCTCTACGCCACGCTGAGCAGCGATGCCGTGCAGGCGGGGCATCCGGTGTCCGAGCATTTCGTGCGCGAGCGATTCCGCGGGCTGCGCGCGCTGCTCGCCGAGCACATCAGGGCCGGCCAGGCGGCGGGCGACATCGCCGCCGACTTCGAGGCGGAGGATGCCGCGGCCCTGGTGATCGCGGCATCCGACGGCCTGCAGGTGCAGTGGCTTCTCGACCCCGACGACGTCGACGTGCGGCGATCGCTCGCCCTGCTCGAGCGCCTGCTGCCGGGAGCCGAGCACGACACGAAGTGAGGCGGCCATGGTGCGACACTCCTTCGTTCCGTCGACCGCGACGGCGCCGCGCCGGGGAACACGGGGTGTCTCGCGACGACATCAGCGGTCGCCACGATGGTACTCGAAAAACCTACCGATGTAAGGTTTTGCTGTCGACAGCAGCCCTACTGACGAGTGCGCGCGCGTCCGCCGTGCTCTTGCGGGCGACGAATTCGGCGTCGAGCAGAACGTGCTCGGTCTCGCTGTCGCTCTCTTCGACCCGGGACACGAGCAGCTCGACCGCACGACGACCGACTGCCCTGAAATCCTGACGAACGGTGGTCAATGGCGGGTTGTAATAGGGGGCGTCGGCCCCGTCGTCGTAGCCGACGACACTGACGTCTCCCGGCACCGAGATGCCTCGCTCGCTGAGCGCCAACATGAGGCCCAGCGCCATCTGGTCGTTTCCGGCGAACACGGCAGTGAGCTCGGGGATGCGGGCCAGCACCTGCCCGGCCTCATATCCGGATTCGGCGGTCCAGTCCCCTGCCAACGGCATCGGGGTGTCGGCCCCGACCGCCTCGAGCGCGGCACGCCACCCCGCCATCCGGTCCTGGGACTGCATCCATTCCGAGGGGCCGCGAACGTGGAAGACGGTCTCGTGGCCGAGGGAGAGCAGATGTTCGACAGCCGCGCGGGCACCGGCGGCCTGATCGACGCCCACTGTCGTCACGCTTCCGCCGGGATCACCCTCGATGGCGACGACCGGAAGGTGCGGTGGGACCGAGGCCAGAGCATCCTGCGTCGCGTCGACGGGTGCGATGACCAGCAAGCCCGCGATGGATTGTTCAGCCAGTCGCCCGACGGTCGCCTGAACGGAGGTGCGATCGATCGCGTCGACGGCACCGATGCCCACGAAGTAACCGAGCTCGCGCGCGCTGTGCTCGATGCCGTACAGCGGCGTGAGGCCCTCGCTGTCGGCGATGTCGAGCACGAGCACGCCGAGGGTGCGCGAGCGGCCGGTCACGAGCGTGCGCGCTGCATTGCTCGGACGGTAGCCGAGCTGCTCGACCGCCCCCAGCACGGCGAGGCGAGTGGAGGGGCGCACGCTCGGGTGCCCGTTGAGCACGCGCGAGACCGTCTGGTACGAGACGTTCGCGAGTGCCGCGACATCGACGATCGACGGCGGCCTGCCTCCGTGCTGCGCAGCGGAGTCGGCCCGCGCTCCCTTGTGCGTGCCCTCGTGCTCGGTGCTCTGCGTCATCGGCTGCTTCCTGCGGTGTTCTTGATCATCAGGTGAACGTTTCCTCTCACGCGAAGCCGAGACGAACTGCGTCGTCTGCCCAATGATATCGGCTCAAAATCCACAAATCGAGCAAGATTCCCGCTGGACAAGGTCTCGTGTGACATCTACCGTGTGAACGTACACATTTGGAAAGCACCTCCGTTGGGCATGCTTGCTCACTCAACGACGAGAGACGGGAACCACGAGAATGCGCACCACAACGACCCTGGGCGTCGTCGCGACGACGGTCTTCGTGATCGCGTCGGCGCTGGGTGCCGTGACCCCGGCGGCCGCATCGACGAGCGCCGGCGGACAGGAGGCATCCGCACGCACGGCCGCCGTCCCTGCTCGAACGCCCGCACTGGCGGCGACGCCACCCATGGGGTGGAACAGCTACAACGCCTACGCATGCGACAACGGCTCGCAGAACATGGAGGCCGTCGCAAAGTTCGTGCACAATTCCGGCCTCGAGGCCGATGGCTACGACTACATCAACAGCGACGGCTGCTACGACGACAACGAGGGCCTCGGCAGTCCCAACACTTACGGCATCACGGCGCCGATCGCGCAAGACCCCGAGACCTGCGGAGCGATCAACGGCCGGCTCCCGAACGGGGAGCTCTACGTCAACTCGTACGCGTTCCCGCCCAGCTCACCGTGCGCCGATGACGGTTTCGCGCTCGTCGGAGACGATCTGCACATGCTCGGACTGAGGCTCGGCCTCTATCTCGATGCCGGCAACAACTGGAACTGCGAGGAGATCCCTGGCAGCTACGGCTTCGACTCCACAGACGCCGCAACCCTGGCGAAGTGGGGCGCCGACTACGTGAAAATCGACTGGGGCTGCGGCGACTCGCTCGTGCCGCCGGCGAGCAACGCGCCGGCCGGCTACACGGGAATCGACGCCGACACCGGCAACCAGGGCTTCGGTGGACCGACCTTCTCGACGAACGCCGCGTACGACACCGACCAGCAGACCACCCAGGTGAAGATGTACACCGCGCTGGTCGACGCGATCCGGGCCCAGAAGCGGCCGATCACGGTGAGCATCGCGGGCGCCGGCACCATCGATTCCGCCCAATGGGGTCTGCCGATGGCGCAGCTCGACCGGCCGACAGGTGACGCCAACGCCAACTTCGTCGCCACCGGACGCCACGCGGCGGGCAGCGTCGTCGGCATCGTCAACGCGGACGCCCAGCAATACGAGTCCCTGACGACACCCGGGCACTGGATCGACCCCGACGCCATGGAGGTCGGCAACGGAACGCTGACACCCGCTGAGGACCGCTCGGAGATGTCGATGTTCTCCGAGATGGCCGAGCCGCTGCTCATGTCGACCAACCTCTGCGCGGCGGACTGCGGTCCCGACACCACTCCGGCCACGAAGGCGCAGCTGGACCTGGCCGTCTCGGTCTTCGGCAACAAGCGCGTGATCGCGGTCGACCAGGATGCCCTCGCCGCTCCCGCGCACATCGTCGGCACCTTCGACGGCACCCACCTCGTCATGACGCGGGAACTGAAGAACGGCGACGTCGCCGTCACCCTCTTCAACGAGAGCACGACGGATGCCGCCACCATGTCCGCGACGGCCGCCGAGCTCGGACTCCCTGCCGCTTCCTCCTACCGGGTGCAGGATCTCTGGTCCGGAGCGACAACGACCACAGCCACAGGGACGGTGTCCGCGACGGTGGCGCCCACCGAGACGGTGATGTACCGCATCTCGCCCATCGGCGCCGCCCACACGACGAAGACCGCGTCATCGTCGAGGGCCTCGCAGGAGGATTCCTCGACGCACAGCTCGTCGACCATCGGCTCTGGGGCCGGCGTGAGCTCGGCGACGGCTTCGACCATCCCGTCGGCGCTCCAGTCGGTGTCGTGCGCCTCGGCGCACGAGTGCGCGGCAGTCGACGAGTTCGGATCGGCCATGGTGTTCGATCCGGCCCACCCGGCGAAGGCGCGGCGATTGGCGATCGATCCCGGTCGCACCCTCGTGTCGGTCTCGTGCGTCTCGAAGTCCGGAATGTGCACGGCGATCGATACAGCAGGATCGGCCGTGACGTTCCCGGCCTCGGGTCACGGGGCATCGTCGACGCACGCGATCGATCCGGGCGGTGAGCCCACCGCGGTGGACTGCGTCTCCGCCGGCCAGTGCACGCTCGTCGACGGCAAGGGGATGGAGATCACCTTCGTGCCCGGCACCTCTCACGTGACAGGGCGGGCCTCCGTCGATCCTCACACCTACCTCGCGTCGGTGTCGTGCCCATCAGCGTCGCAGTGCACGGCGGCGGGCGGCGGAGGCAACAACGGAGACACCGAAGTGACCTTCGACCCACGCACCGGCGCCGTCGGAGCTGCGGGCGTCACCTCGCTCGACGCGCAGACAGTCAACGGCGTCTCCTCGGTGAGCTGTTCGTCGACGGTTGCCTGCACGGTCGTGGACGGCTGGGGCAACGAGGTCTCGTTCACGCCGGCGACCGGGGCAGCGCTCGCCGATGGAGTGACGGCGCTCGAAGGCGACGGCCTGGCAGCGGGGCTCGGCGTGCTCACCGGCGTCGACTGCGTCTCCAGCGACCAGTGCACCGGTGTCGACCTCAGCGGTGACGCGGTCACGTACGACCCGACGACCGGTGCAGTGAGCGGCGCCGCAAGGAACGTGGACGCAGGGGCCGGGCTGCGTTCGGTGACGTGCCCGACGGCATCCGAGTGCTTGGGCGTGGACCTGCAGGGTCGCATCGCGGTCTTCGCGCCGCTCGGGGCGGCAGCCTCGGTGACCCAGATCGACGCCCCCGTGCGCTGGAATGCGCGCTCCGCGGCCTGAAGGCGCCGTGCGAGCATCCCTCACCCGAAACCCGATGGAACGACCCGAAACGAAGAAGGATGACATGCGCACCATCACGAAGGCGCTGGTCAGCGTCGCGGCGCTCGCCTCGCTCATGACCCTCTCGGCGTGCGGCAGCAGCACGACCACGGATGCCGCTGACGCCTCCGACGGCGCGCACCAGGGCGGCACCCTGCACCTCGCCGCCCAGTCGGCGGGCGGAACCCTCGACCCTCAGGTGAATTACACGCTGCAGTACTGGCAGCTCTATCAGGGCGCCTATGACGGGCTGCTCACATACGCCAGGGTGGGCGGCACGAAATCGGAGGACATCGTGCCCGACCTCGCCACCGCGATGCCGACGATCTCCCCGGACGGCAAGACCTACACGTTCGAGCTGCGCAAGGACATCAAGTTCTCCAACGGCAAGACCCTGACCACCGATGATGTGGTCGCATCGTTCCGTCGTCTCTTCAAGGTCTCCAGCCCGAACGCCGGTTCCTGGTACAACGTCATCGTCGGCGCCGATGCATGCCTGAAGACACCGGCGACCTGCACGTTGAACGGCGGCATCGTCGCGGATTCGTCCGCCGGCACCATCACATTCCACCTGACCCAGTCCGACCCGGAATTCGAGGCGCAGCTGGCCATGCCGTTCGCCTCGGTGCTGCCGGCGGACACCGCTCCGAAGGACGCCGGCACCACACCGATTCCCACTACCGGCCCTTACTACTTTGCGAGCTACTCGCCGAACAAGGCCCTCGTGATGAAGCGCAACCGCTACTTCCACTCCTGGTCGAAGGAAGCGGCGCCGGTCGGCTACCCCGATGAGATCGACGAGACCTTCGGCCTGACCGCCGAGGCAGAGGTCACTGCAGTGGAGAACGGCCAGTCCGACTGGATGTACGACACCCCGCCCTCCGATCGGCTCTCCGAGATCTCGACGAAGTACGCGTCGCAGGTGCACGTCACGCCTTTGACGGCCATGTGGTACCTGGCGCTGAACACGAACATCGCTCCGTTCAACAACGAGTCGGCGCGTCAGGCGATCAACTGGGCCGTCGACCGCGCCGCGATCGTGAAGCTCTACGGCGGCAGTTCGCTCGCAGCCCCGGCATGCACCATCCTTCCGCCGGACTTCCCGGGCCACAAAGACTTCTGCGACTACACGAAGGGCGGGGGGAGCACGTGGAGCGCCCCTGATCTCACCAAAGCCAAGCAGCTCGTTCAGCAGTCGGGCACAGCAGGTCAGTCCGTCGGCGTCGTGGTGCAGAACGACAGTGTCAACAAGGGCATCGGACTCTACCTGGTGAGCCTGCTCAACCAACTCGGTTACAAGGCGACGATCAAACCGCTGTCGAACAACATCCAGTACAACTACATCCAGAACACGAAGAACCACGTGCAGCTGAGCCTGACGCAGTGGTACCAGGACTACCCGGCGGCGTCCGACTTCTTGCAGGTGCTGCTCTCGTGCTCGTCGTTCCACCCGAACAGCGACAGCTCGATCAACATCGCCGGGTATTGCAACCGCGATCTCGATGCGAAGATGACGGCCGCCGATGCCAAGGGCTTGACCGACCAGACCGCGGCGAACGCCCAGTGGGGCGACATCGACCAGCAGTACATGGCGCTCTCGCCGCTCGTGCCGCTCTTCAACCCGAAGCTCATCGACTTCACCTCGTCGCGTGTGAAGAACTATCAGTTCAGCGATCAGTACTACATGCTCGTGGACCAGCTGTGGTTGAAGTGAGCGTCTCGGTCGCGACGGCAGCCAGAGCGCGAAGACAGATGGAGCGACCGGCGGGGCCGTGGCGGGTCGCGCTCACCCAGATCGCGCACAACCCGGTGGCCGTGGTCTCCGGCGTCCTGCTCGTCGCGATCATCGCGCTGTGCCTGGCGGCACCCCTGTACGCGCAATACATCGCGCACACCAACCCGTTCGAGTCCAACCTCAACGGCTACACGATGGTCGCCGGCGAGCGGGTGGCTGTGCTGCAGCAGTCCACCACCGGCCTGAAGCTCGGTGTCGAGCCGATCGGCCCGACCTGGAATCTGAGCGGATACTTCCTCGGCGCGGACGGGCAGGGTCGTGACGTGTTCGCCCGGCTGCTGTACGGGGGCAGAACCACACTGCTCATCGGCTTCACATCGGCCATCCTGTGCTGTGCCGCCGGTGCGCTCGTCGGCATCGTGGCCGGGTACTTCGGCGGTCCGATCGACTGGGTGCTCTCGCGACTGATGGACATCGTCTGGGCGTTCCCGGTCTACCTGCTGGCGATCTCTCTCTCAGTGGTGCTGCTCACCGACGGGCTGCGGATAGGGCCGATCGTGATCGGCCCCGGCAACCTGATGCTGCCGATCGGGATCATCGCGCTGATCTACGTGCCCTATGTGGCACGACCCTTGCGCGGGCAGGTGCTCTCCCTGAAGAACCGCGAGTTCGTGAAGGCATCCATCGGTCTGGGCGCCGGCGACTGGCGCATTCTGCGACGGGAGATCCTGCGCAACGTGCTGCCGACGGTCATCGTGTTCATTCCGCTGATGGCCGCGCTGAACATGCTCACCGAATCCGCCCTGTCGTTCCTCTCCATCGGAGTGCAGCCGCCGACCGCCAGCTGGGGCACCATCATCAACGACGGGCTCGACCTGCTCTACACGCGGCCGGCGGTGGCCCTCGCTCCGGGCATCCTGCTGGTGTTGACCGCCGTGGCACTGAACCTGTTCGGCGACGCCGTTCGTGACGCGCTCGACCCGAAGGCGAAACTGCGAGGTGCAGCATGATGTACGTCGCCAAGCGGCTCGGCTCCGCCGTGCTCGTCATGTTCGCGATCAGCGTCGTGGTGTTCCTCATCTTCTTCGCCACGCCCGGAGTCGACCCCGCGGCGCGCATCGCCGGACGAGGAGCCTCGCCCGAGGTGTTGTCGCAGGTGCGTCACGAGTTCGGCTTCGATCAGCCGCTGCCGGTGCGCTATGTGCTGATGATGAGCCACCTGTTCATCACGCAGGACCTCACCTCCTACGTGAACATCGGCGACAGGGTGGTGCCGCAGATCATGCAGGCCGCGCCCGTGACGCTGTCGCTGGTGCTGGGCGCCGCGATCATCTGGATCGCGTTCGGGCTCGGCGGCGGCATCCTCGCCACAAGGTTCAGAGGCACCGTCGTCGATCCGATCATCATGATCGTCGGCATCACCGCGATCTCGCTCCCGGCCTACTGGGTCGGCGAGGTGGTCAACCTCGTCACTCAGGACCGATTGCACGACACCGTGTTCTCGTGGGTGCCCCCGCTCGGGTACGTGCCGTTCACGCAAGACCCCGGTCAGTGGGCGCTGCATCTCCTGTTCCCGTGGCTCACGCTGGCGCTGCTGTACGGAGGCATCTACGCACGAGTGCTGCGCGCCGAGCTGGTCAACGCGCTCTCCGAGGACTATGTGCGAACGTGCCGGGCCAAGGGGCTCTCCGAGCGGCGCATCCTCTGGCGGCACGCGCTGCGCGGATCGCTCTCACCCGTCGTCTCGCTGTTCGGCCTCGACTTCGGCTCGCTCGTCGGCGGTGCCGCACTGCTCACCGAGGTCGTCTTCGGTCTGCCGGGCATCGGAAAGCTCACCTGGGACTCGCTGCAGAACCTCGACCTGCCCGTGATCATGGCGTGCGTGCTGTACGCGGCGTTCTTCGTCGTGGCGGCGAACGCCGTTGTCGACCTTCTCTATGCCGTCATCGACCCGAGGGTGCGCCGTGCCTGACATCACAGAATCCGGCATCGCCGGACCCGACACGACAGCGGATGCCGTGGCATCCTCGCCCCTGCTGGCCGTGCGCGATCTGCGGGTCGCCTTCCGCACAAGGGCGGGGGTGGTCAACGCGGTGAACGGGCTCTCCTTCTCCGTCGCTCCCGGCGAGGTGCTCGGCATCGTCGGCGAGTCGGGATCGGGCAAGAGCGTCTCGATGTACTCGATGATGGGTCTGCTCGACAACCCGAACGCCACCATCACGGGATCGGCGCGGTTCGACGGCGCCGAGCTCATCGGAATGCCGACCAAGCGACTCAACCGCATTCGCGGCAATCGCATCTCGATGATCTTTCAAGATCCGATGACGGCGCTCACGCCCGTGTACACGGTCGGGTGGCAGATCGTCGAGCAGATCATGAACCACGAGAAGGTCACCAAGGCGGAGGCTTGGAGCCGCGCGGTGCACCTGCTCGACGAGGTCGGCATCCCCGATGCGGAACGTCGCGCGCGGTCGTATCCGCACGAGTTCTCCGGCGGCATGCGGCAGCGCGTGATGATCGCGATGTCGCTGGCGTGTCATCCCTCTCTGCTGATCGCCGACGAGCCGACCACGGCTCTCGATGTCACGACTCAGCGCCAGATCCTCGAGCTGATCGGCGACCTGCAAGCGAAGTACGGCTCGTCTGTGATCCTCATCACGCACGACATGGGCGTGATCTCCGAGGCCGCCGATCGCGTGATCGTGATGTATGCGGGCCGGGCCGTGGAGATGGGCGACGAGTCGACCGTGGTGCGCAGGCCGCGGCATCCCTACACCTGGGGACTTCTCGGCGCGATCCCGAAGCCGGGCCAGCGCAAGCAGAGGCTTCCGACGATCCCCGGACTTCCGCCTGGGCCGCGCGACCAGCCGACGGGATGCCCGTTCCAGAAGCGCTGTCGGTTCGCGATGGAGCAGTGCTCGACCTTGCCGCCGCTGATCGCGACGGGAGAGGAGCAGAACCATCTCGACGCCTGCTGGCTTCCGGATGAGGTACGCGAGGAACTGAGGGAGGAGGTCGCGTGAACGACGTGGTGCTTCGGGCCGACAACGTCGTGAAGACGTTCGCCCTGAGAGGCAAGCAGAAGGGCACGGTGACCGCGGTCGACGGGGTCAGCATCGAGGTGCGATCCGGAGAGACCCTCGGCATCGTCGGAGAGTCGGGGTGTGGCAAGTCCACGTTCGGCCAGTGTCTGACCCGTCTGATCGACCTGACTTCAGGCACTGTCGAGTTCGAGGGTGAAGACATCTCGTCGCTCAGCAGGCGCAGGCTCCGCCCCGTGCGCCGCCGCCTGCAGATGGTGTTCCAAGACCCGTATTCGTCGCTGAACCCGAGGATGCGCGTCGCCGACATCGTTGCGGAGCCACTGCGCATCCACCGCACAACGGATCGTCGCGCCATCCCCGATCGCGTCGCCGACCTGCTCGAGCGCGTCGGGTTCGATCCGAGCATGGCGGGCCGATACCCGCACGAGTTCTCCGGTGGACAGCGGCAGCGCATCGGGATCGCGCGAGCACTCGCCCTGAACCCGAGCGTGCTCGTCGCCGACGAGCCCGTCTCCGCGCTCGACGTCTCGGTACAGGCGCAGGTGCTCAACCTGCTCGCCGACCTGCAGGATGAGTTCGGACTCACGTACGTGTTCATCGCCCACGACCTCGGCGTCGTCGAGCATGTCTCCGACCGCGTCGCCGTCATGTACCTGGGTGACCTCGTCGAACTGGCCGACGCCGAGGAGCTCTACGCGTCCCCTGCGCACCACTACACCGAGGCGCTGCTGTCGGCGATTCCGCAGATCGATCGTGACGGTGCGCCACGACGGGAGCGCATCGTGTTGAGCGGCGATGTGCCGAGCCCCGCCAACAGGCCGAGCGGATGCCCGTTCCACCCCCGCTGCCCCGCGGCGACCGAGATCTGCCGCAAGGAACGTCCGACGCTGCGCACCCTCGGCAGTCGCCAGGTCGCCTGTCACCACCCTCTTCCGGTGCCGACGACTCGCGTCGTCACGCCTACCGGCCAGAGCCAGAGCGTGCGGTAGGGCGAGGGATGCCGTACATCTCTCTGCCGGGGGCAGAGGTCTATCACGAGGTCTCGGGCGCCGGCGAGCCCGTCGTGCTGTTGCACGGCGGCTTCTGCTCGATCGAGACCATGAGACCGCAGATCGAGTGTCTCTCGAAGCACTATCGCGTCTTCGCCATGGAGCGCCCTGGTCACGGCCGGTCGGCCGATCGTGAGGGGCCGATCACCTACCGGGGCATCGTCGCCGATGTCGTCGCATATCTCGACACCATGCGTCTCGATGACGCGCATCTGCTGGGCTTCAGCGACGGCGGCATCGCGGGACTGCTCCTCGCGATCGACCATGCCGAGCGAGTGCGATCTCTGGTGGCGATCGGAGCCAACACAGACCCCGAGGGGCTGGTCGATGAGGCAGAGGGCGTCGGCAGCAAGTCGGGTCCTCCCGGCGCACCGGGTGATCGCGCTCGCCTGGTGCGCCGGATCGAGGAGGACATGCAACGCGACTATGAGCGGCTGAGTCCCGACGGTCCGTTGCACGCCGACGTCGTGCGCGAGAAACTCGCAAGGCTGTGGCGAGACGAGCCGCACATCCCGCTCGAACGGCTGCGTGCCGTGGCGAGTCCGACGCTGATCATGGCTGCCGACCGCGACTCCATCACCATCGAGCACACACTGGCGATGGCCGAGGGGATTCCGGGCGCCCAGCTGTGCATCGTGCCGGGCTCGACACACCTCGTGATGATGGAGCGACCGCACCTGGTGAACCGGATCGTCATGGACTTCCTCGCGGAGAGCACACGGGACGAACGAGACTGACGCCACAACCGCCCCGCGTTCGGGGGCCTGTGGAATCCGCGCTTCGGGCTTACGTTCACGGCAGGGCCAGAGGCGGGGGGCCGCGGCATGTCGTCTTTTCTCTACAGCGTCGGCCGATGGGCCTTTCGCGCCCGCCTTCTCGTCGTCGCGATCTGGCTGGTCCTCGCCGCGATCGCCGTGGCCTGCGCCGCACTCTTCGGCACCGGCACGCAGAACACCTATGCCATTCCGGGCACCGAGTCGCAGCAGGCTCTGGATGCCCTCGCCCGCACCTTCCCGCAGGTGAGCGGGGCATCCGCGCAGCTGATCGCCGTCGCTCCGAAGGGCGAGAGCGTGAAGGATGCCGCGTTCCAGTCCGCCGTCGAGGCGAGCGTGAACCGACTCGACGGCATCCCCCAGGTGTCGAGCGCGACCTCGCCGTACTCGTCGACGTCGAGCGCGAACATCAGCTCGGACGACTCCGCCGTGATCGTCCCGGTGCAGCTCACGGTGGCGCAGAGCGCCGTGCACGCGACGACCGCAGACGCGTTGCAGGCGGAAGCGCATCGACTGCAGAAAGAGCTCCCGAAGGGCTCAGAGGCCGCGATGGGCGGACAGCTCTTCTCACAGACAGCAGCGGGCATCAGCGTGACCGAGCTGCTGGGCATCCTCGTGGCGTTCATCGTGCTGGCGTTCACGTTCGTGTCGCTGCTCGCTGCGGCGATGCCGCTCATCACGGCGCTGCTGGGCGTGGCGGTCGCTTTGTCGGTCATTCTCGCGATGACGTCGGTCACCACGATCACGTCGACGACGCCGCTGCTGGCGCTCATGCTCGGGCTCGCCGTCGGGATCGACTATGCGCTGTTCATCACCTCGCGACATCAGGACCAGGTGCGCAGCGGCATCGACCCGGAGGAGTCGGCGGCACGCTCGATCGCGACGGCGGGGTCGGCGGTGGTGTTCGCGGCGGTGACGGTGATCATCGCTCTGGTCGGGCTGAGCGTGGCCGGCATTCCGTTCCTCACGACCATGGGCATCGCCTCGGCCGGTGCTGTGGCGCTCGCCGTGTTGGTGTCGACGACGCTCACGCCCGCGCTGCTCGGCTTCGTGGGCTGGCGCATCGTGCGCCGTAGGTACCGGCCGGCGAAGAGCGGGGCAGCGAAATCCGAGTCGGAGCCCGCGCCTGAGCCGGAGAGCGAGCACGAGCCGGTACTCACTGAGCGAGCGCAGCGCGTCGAAGGAGGCCAGGGAAGCGCGGAGGGCGACCCTCCGCTCGGCTCAAAGAGCGCGGCCGACGACCTCGACGACGACGCCGTCGAGGAGTCCCGTGAGGCGCAGAGGCGCGGCTTCTTCTTCGGCTGGGTGCGCGGTGCCACGAAGTGGCCGATCGTCACGGTCGTGCTGGTCGTCGCCGCGCTCGGCGCGCTCACCGTGCCCGCCGCGCACCTGCGGCTGGCGCTTCCCGACGCGGGATCGCTGCCGCACGGCGAGCCCGGCCGCGTCACCTACGATCTCATCGACGAGCACTTCGGCCCCGGATACAACGGGCCGCTGATCGTGACAGGCTCCATCATCCAGAGCACCGACCCGCAGGGCCTGATGAACGACCTCGGCGCGAGCATCGCCAGGGTGCCGGGCGTCGTCGCGGTGCCGCTCTCGACGCCGAACGAGACGGGCGACACGGGCATCGTTCAGGTCATCCCCGACGGCGCGCCCGACTCGCAGGCCACCCAGAACCTCGTCGCCCGGTTGCGCGGCATGCACGACGAATTCCAGAAGAAGTACGACGTCGACCTCTCCGTCACCGGTTACACGGCTGCCGGCATCGACGTCTCCGCCCGGCTCGGGCAGGCGCTGCTGCCCTTCGGCATCCTCGTGGTCGGACTCTCGCTCGTGCTGCTGGCGATGGTGTTCCGGTCCATCGTGGTGCCCGTCACGGCCGCGCTGGGATACCTGCTGTCGGTAGGAGCGGCGTTCGGGGTCACCAGTCTTGTCTTCGAGAACGGGGTGCTCGCGGGGCCGTTGGGCGTGGCATCCCTCGGCTCCGTCATCAGCTTCATGCCGATCATCTTGATGGGCGTGCTGTTCGGTCTCGCCATGGACTACGAGGTCTTTCTCGTCAGCCGCATGCGCGAGCACTATGTGCACCACGGCGATGCGCACGACGCGATCGAGGCGGGATTCCTCGGATCGGCACGGGTCGTGACGGCCGCGGCGATCATCATGTTCGCCGTCTTCGCCGCCTTCGTGCCCGAGGGAGATGCCTCGATCCAGCCGATCGCGCTCGGCCTCGCCGTCGGCGTCGCGATCGACGCGTTCATCGTGCGCATGACGCTCATTCCGCCGTGCTCATGCTCTTCGGCAGGTACGCCTGGTGGATGCCCCGCATCCTCGAGCGCGTGCTCCCGCACTTCGACGCGGAGGGCGAAGGCATCGCGAAGGAGCTCGAGCTGACCGACTGGCCAGAGCAGGCCGAGCGGATGGCGATCGCGGCGGACGACGTCTCCGTCGCCAGGTCAGGGCTCGACCTCGTCACGGGCTTCGCGGCTCTAGTGCCGAACGGCGGCGTGCTCGTCGTGCGCTCGGATGACGCGGCGGCCGGGGCTGCGCTCGTGGCGGCGATCTGCGGGCGCTATCCCGTGGCATCCGGAACCCTCAAGGTCGCGGGGCTCGTGCTGCCCACGCGCGCCGCGGCGGTACGCGCCCGGTCGGCGCTCGTGCCGCTGCGTGCGTCACGGTCCCCGGCCGACGACGTGCGCCGCGCCCTCGCGCCGGGGGTGGAGCTCCTCGGGCTGTGCGACCTCGACGCGGTCGGCGAGGCCCGTGAGCGCT
Source organism: Humibacter ginsenosidimutans (assembly GCF_007859675.1). Lineage (GTDB taxonomy): Bacteria > Actinomycetota > Actinomycetes > Actinomycetales > Microbacteriaceae > Humibacter > Humibacter ginsenosidimutans. The sequence goes on along the minus strand of NZ_CP042305.1, from coordinate 2,610,329 downwards.
CGGGGCTCGCGCGTGCGTTGGGCCGCGCGAGAAACGGCATCCCGCACGGCCGCGGCAAGGATGCCCCGCCGACCCCTGTCACGATCGTCGCGTCGTGCTCCCCGTCCGCCGACGTCTCCGACCTCGTGGGCGACGCCGACGTCGTCGAGGTGACGATCGACGCCCCGGTCGCCGCACCACCCGACCTGCTGGCGGGGGTGAGCTGAGATGACGGTGAAGGCGTTGTCGGCGCGAAGCGGCGCCGAGCGGTCCGGATGGGCCATGCTGATCGCGCTCGTCGTGCTGCCCATGGTGATGGGGCTGCTCCTGATGTGGGGCCTCGCGACCCCGGCTCTGCACCTCGACCGCATCAATGCCGCCATCGTCAACGACGACACCCCGGTGACGATCAACGGCAAGACCACGCCGCTCGGCAGGCAGTTCGCAGCGGCGGTGATCAGCGGCAGCGCACCGGAGAACGACATCCCGACGCAGGCCACCCGGGTAGGTTCGAACTTCACCTGGGTGCTGACCAACGACACGGATGCCGCCAGCGGGCTCGCAGACGGGCAGTACGCCGCCGTGCTGCGCATTCCGTCGTCGTTCTCCACCGACATCAGCTCGCTCTCGGGCACCGCTCAGAGTGCTGTGCAGACCCTCGTGCAGATCACGACGAGCCCGTCGGCGGCATTGCTCGACCCGGCGCTCGTGCAGGCCGTGACCGCCACGGCGACCCAGCAGCTCAACCGGCAGATCATCGACCAGTACCTGCAGGGCGTATACCAGGGCTTCAACTCGGTGCACGATCAGATCGCGCAGGCCTCCAACGGTGCGAACCAGGTGGCGAGCGGCGCGGATCAGGTGTCCAGCGGTGCACAGCAGCTGTCGTCGGGCGCGAGTTCGCTCGCCTCGGGCCTCGGCACGCTCTCGTCGAGCTCGGCGAGCCTTCCGTCGCAGACCGCCCAGCTGTCGTCCGGAGCCTCACAGGTCAGCGCGGGCAACGACGCGATCGCGAGCTCGCTCTCGAGCTCGGCGTCGTCGTTCGCCGGCGTCGTGGCGCAGATCTGCGCGCATCCCGGCACGCTCTGCGACAAGGCGACCTCGGCGCTGAAGTCGTTGCAGAGTGCGGCGACGCAGACGGCGAAACTCGCGTCGGGTGCCGATCAGGTGGCGTCTGGCGCCTCGGCGCTCTCCGCAGGGATGCCCCAGCTGGTCAACGGCATCGACCAGGCCGACAGCGGGGCGCAGTCCCTGGCGAGCGGGGCATCCAGCCTCGCCTCCGGCGCGAAGCAGGTGAGCGGCGGCGCCGACCAGCTGGCGTCCGGGCTCGGACAGGCGGTGGACAAGATTCCGTCGTACTCGGACTCGGACATCCGGGTGTTGTCGGAGGCCGCGTCGCAGCCCGTCGTGATCGACCCGCGGTCGGCGCCGTCGGGAGTCCAGGCAGCTCCGCTCTTCACGATGTTCGCGCTGTGGATCGGCGGCATCGCGCTCGCACTGGCGCGCAAGAGCGTTCCCGAGTCCCGGCTGCTCGGCAACGCGGGATCGCTCGCGCTCGCCGGACGTTCCGTCGGCATCACGGCGGTGCTCGGGGCGGTGCAGGGCGTGATCCTCTCGGCCGTCGTGCTCATCGGACTCGGGCTCAGTCCCGCAGTCTGGGCCGGCTACCTCGGCGCGTCGATCATTGCGGGGGCCGTGCTGGCCGCCGTCAACCAGGGGCTTGCGGCCGCGCTCGGTGCGTTGGGCCGCGGCCTCGCGGTGCTGATCGGATGCGTCGCGCTCGCCGTGGGCGTGGCATCCTCCGTTCCCCCCGTGCTCACGGGAATCGCGGCGGCGCTGCCGACCACGCCCGCGCTGAGCATGCTGCGCGGCGCCATCGGCGGCGATGTGTGGTTCGCACTCGGCGCAGGTGTGATCGCGCTGCTGTGGGGCATCGCCGGCTTCGCGCTCGTGATCGGAGGGGTGCTCGGCAGGCGGCGGCTGCGGGTGGCGTCCCTCTGACGCGGCCTCCGCGCTCGCCGCCGCTCGGGCAGCCTCGCGGCTGCGCGGACAGCGGTTCCCGCCTGCCATTCCGCGCGTCCCCGTTCCGCTGTCCCTTCGTGTCGCCATACCGCCCCAAGGCGACATCTTCGGACAGCGGAGTGGCGGGCGCCGCGGGCGCCGCCGGCTCGGCTGTCCCTTGAGGTCGGGTCGTCGTCGACGGAGCGACACGAAGGGACAGCGGAACCCGGCGCACGGCTCACGGCACGGGAACGCGCCACGATGCCGAACAGGGGAATAGGGACGAGGCGGACAAAGTTGACATAGGTAGGCTCAACTTTTTGAGTGTTCGGCTTGACTCTGATTCGGCGCTGACATAAGTTGAGTCTGCGAGACTCAACTTGTCCGAGCCGTGACGCTCGGGCAGTGGGGTCTCGATCCATGACTTCGGTTGCGGGCGCGACAAGGCGCCGGGCCAACTGGATGTTTCGGCAGGGAGCCGAGGCATCCGAGGAAGGAAACACAACACATGTCACGTGCAGTAGGAATCGACCTCGGAACGACCAACTCCGTCGTCGCCGTGCTCGAGGGCGGCGAGCCCGTCGTCATCGCCAACGCGGAGGGCTTCCGCACCACCCCGTCGGTGGTGGCTTTCACCAAGGACGGCGAGGTGCTCGTCGGTGAGACCGCGAAGCGCCAGGCCGTCACCAACGTCGACCGCACCATCTCCAGCGTCAAGCGCCACATGGGCACCGACTGGACCACCGAGATCGACGGCAAGAAGTACACGCCGCAGGAGATCTCGGCGCGCATTCTGCAGAAGCTCAAGCGCGATGCAGAGCAGTACCTGGGCGACACGGTGACGGATGCCGTCATCACGGTTCCCGCGTACTTCAACGACGCCGAGCGTCAGGCCACCAAGGAGGCCGGTGAGATCGCGGGCCTCAACGTGCTGCGCATCATCAACGAGCCGACCGCCGCCGCACTGGCCTACGGTCTCGACAAGGGCAAGGAAGACGAGCTCATCCTGGTCTTCGACCTCGGTGGCGGCACGTTCGACGTCTCGCTGCTCGAGGTGGGCAAGGACGACGACTTCTCCACCATCCAGGTGCGCGCGACCGCCGGCGACAACCGCCTCGGCGGCGACGACTGGGACCAGCGCGTCGTCGAGTGGCTGATCAAGAAGTTCAAGGACACCACCGGTGTGGATGTCTCCGGTGACAAGATCGCGCTGCAGCGCCTCAAGGAGGCCGCGGAGCAGGCGAAGAAGGAGCTTTCGTCGAGCATGTCGACGAGCATCCAGCTCCCCTACCTGTCGCTGACCGAGAACGGCCCGGCCAACCTCGACGAGACGCTCACCCGCGCCCAGTTCGAGCAGATGACCAGCGACCTTCTCGACCGCACCAAGAAGCCGTTCCAGGACGTCATCAAGGAGGCCGGCATCAAGGTCTCCGACATCGCGCACGTCGTGCTCGTCGGTGGTTCCACCCGCATGCCGGCCGTCTCCGAACTGGTGAAGCAGGAGACCGGTGGCAAGGAGCCCAACAAGGGCGTCAACCCCGATGAGGTCGTCGCCGTCGGCGCCGCTCTGCAGGCCGGCGTGCTGAGGGGTGAGCGCAAGGACGTTCTGCTCATCGACGTCACCCCGCTGAGCCTCGGCATCGAGACCAAGGGCGGCATCATGACCAAGCTCATCGAGCGCAACACGGCCATTCCGACCAAGCGCAGCGAGACCTTCACCACGGCAGACGACAACCAGCCGTCCGTGGCGATCCAGGTGTTCCAGGGCGAGCGCGAGTTCACCCGCGACAACAAGCCGCTCGGCACGTTCGAGCTGACCGGCATCGCGCCGGCGCCCCGCGGAATCCCGCAGATCGAGGTCACGTTCGACATCGACGCGAACGGCATCGTGCACGTGTCCGCCAAGGACAAGGGCACGGGCAAGGAGCAGTCGATGGTCATCTCCGGCGGCTCGTCGCTGCCGAAGGACGACATCGAGCGCATGGTGCGCGAGGCCGAGGAGCACGCCGCTGAGGACAAGAAGCGCCGCGAGAGCGCCGAGACCCGCAACAGTGCAGAGCAGCTCGTCTACTCGATCGAGAAGCTCATCAAGGACAACGAGGACAAGCTGCCGTCTGACGTGAAGGACGACGTGCAGGGCGACGTCGATGCCCTCAAGGGTGCTCTGGCGGGCGAGGACGACGAGGCCGTCAAGACCGCGTTCGACAAGCTGAACGCCAGCCAGCAGAAGCTGGGTGAGGCGATCTACGCCTCTGCGCAGGCCGAGGCATCCGCACCGCAGGGCGAGCAGCCCGAGGGCGAGTCCGAGTCGTCGTCGGATGACGACGTCGTGGACGCCGAGGTCGTGGACGACGAGGACGAGAAGAAGTAGTCATGGCGAAGAAAGACGAATCGAACGAACACGAGGAGCCGGTCGTTCGCGACAAGCGACGCATCGACCCCGAAACGGGAAAGGTTCGTCAGCCGGACGGCGACGCGGCGGAGTCGAAGGACTCCGCCGCCGAGGCCGGTGACCTCGAGCACGAGCAGGTGGTCGACACGGGCGAGGGCTACGAGGGACCGGACGTCGAGACCTCACTGTCCGATGCCGACCTCGACTTCCTTTCGGGCCAGTCGAGCGCCGAGGAGCTCGCCGCAGAACGGCTCGCGGACCTGCAGCGGGTGACCGCGGAGTACGCGAACTACCGCAAGCGCACCGAGGCCAACCGCGAGGTGGAGCGGGAACGCGCCGTCGCCGACACGGCGAAGGCGATCCTGCCCGTGCTCGACGATCTCGACCGTGCTGAGAAGCACGGTGACCTCGACGGAGACACTCCGTTCGCGACCATCGCGGCCAAGCTGCGCGGGGCATCCGAGAGGCTCGGGCTGCAGCCGTTCGGCGAAAAGGGCGAGCCGTTCGACCACAACGTGCACGAGGCGATCTTCCAGCAGCCGTCGGCCGACGTGACCGAGCCGACCATCATCGACGTGGTCGAGGTGGGCTACACGCTCGGCTCCACGCTGGTGCGGGCGGCCAAGGTCGTCGTCGCCGTTCCGGCGTAGCGATCCGCACATATCGTCGGTTGAGGAGCACGGCGCGGCCGAGCGTCTCGAAGCAGGGCCAGAGGATCACGACGGCTGGGTTTCGAGACGCGGCGCCTTCGGCGCTGCTCCTCAACCCGCGGTAGATGACAACAGAACACACAAGAAGGGAGGTGCCGGGTGGCCAGTCAGGACTGGTTCGACAAGGACTTCTACAAGGTGCTCGGCGTCTCCAAAGACGTTTCGCAATCCGAGCTGAAGAAGACCTACCGCAAGCTCGCACGCCAGTATCATCCGGACTCCAACCCGGGTGACGCCAAGGCCGAGGCGAAGTTCAAGGAGATCAGCGAGGCCTATTCCGTGCTGTCCGACGAGGAGCAGCGCAAGGAGTACGACCAGGTTCGCGCCATGGGCTCGGGTGCGAGGTTCACCGCTCCCGGTGGTGCGGGCAACGGCGGCTTCGAGGATGTCTTCGGCAGCATGTTCAACCAGGGCGGCCGTGGCCAGAGCTACACCTTCCAGCAGGGTGGCGGCGGCCAGTACGACGACCTGCTCGGGGGACTCTTCGGCAACGGCCGGTTCGGTCAGTCGACGGGCGGCTACCGCGGCTACGGCGGGCCGACTCCCGGACAGGACGTCTCGGCATCCACCACCATCGACTTCCAGACCGCGGTCACCGGCGAGACCGTGCACCTCACCGTCGACGGGGAGACCGTCAAGGTGCGCATCCCGGCAGGCGTGACCGACAAGCAGCGCATCCGCGTGCCGCGCAAAGGACGCCCATCGCCCGACGGCGGGGAGCGCGGTGACCTCTACCTCACGGTGACGGTGCGCAAGCACCCCGTGTTCGAGCGCGACGGGCTGCACCTGCGGGTGAACGTGCCCGTCACGTTCGCTGAGGCAACGCTCGGTGCGACCATCGAGGTGCCGACCCTGAGCGGCGACGTCGTGCGTCTCAAGGTGGCGCCCGGCACGCCGAGCGGACGCGTGCTGCGCGTGAAGGGCCGCGGCGTGGCGACCAAGAAGGGCACGGGCGATCTGCTCGCCACCGTGCAGGTGGTCGTGCCGTCGCACCTCACCAAGGCGGGCGAGGAAGCCCTCAAGGCGTTCGAGCAGACGCTGCCCGACGAGAACCCGCGCGACGAGCTGCTCGCGAAGGCGAAGGCGTCGGCGCGCTGACGCCGCGCCCGCTCGGGGCGAGCGTGCGATGAGACCATGACGACGACGAAGCGGAGGTGACCGATGATGCCGGAACTGGATGAGACGACTCCCGTCTTCGCCATCACCGCCGCCGCCGAGTTGGCCGGCATGCACCCGCAGACGTTGCGCCAGTACGACCGTCTCGGACTCGTGAGCCCGAGACGCACGGCCGGCAGGTCGCGCCGTTACTCGATGCGCGACGTCGTGCAGCTGCGCGAGGTCGCCCGCCTCGGGTCGGAGGGGGTGAGCCTCGAGGGGATCAGGCGCATCCTCGAACTCGAGAACCACGTGAGCCGTCTCACCGATCGCGTGCACGAGCTCGAGGCGGCGCTCGCCGACGAGATGCTCAACCGCCCCGGCCGGCGCGTGTTCGCCGCAGGCAGCGAGGGCGAGGTGGTGTCGTTGCGTGCGGGCACGCGCGTGCGCCGAAGCAACCAGGTCGTCGTCTGGCGGCCGCTGGGCAAGTAATCCGCCGCCTGTTCTGCGCTGGGTGTCGCGTCACGCGGTGCGCGGCGCGGCGACCGATTCGCGCACCACGACATGGGTGCCGACGACCGTTTCGTCTGCGGCGTGACGGCCGAAGGCGTCGTCGTCGGACAGGGCGAGACGCACGGCCTGCCGCCCCATCTCTTCCAGCGGCACGTGCACGGTCGTGAGCCTGGGGCTGAGCTCGAACGACTGAGGGATGTCGTCGTAGCCGACGAGCGAGACATCCTCCGGAACACGAAGGCCGGCATCCGTCAGCGCCTGCAGGGCACCGGCGGCGACCAGGTCGTTCGCGGCGAACACGGCGGTGTAGTCCAGCTCGGAAGCCAGCACCTCGCGCATCTCGCTGAGCCCGAAGCTGCGTCCGAAGGCACCTTCGCGGATGAGACTCTCGTCGGGCTGGATGCCACGAGAGCGCAAGGCTCTCCGGTAGCCGTCGAGGCGCAGCATCGTCGTCGAGAGCCCCGGCGGACCGCCGAGGTAGAGGATGCGCCGGTGGCCCTGGGAGAGCAGATACTCGGTGAGCGCGAACGCGCCTCCCTCGTTGTCGTAGCCGACCATCTTCGTCGGCACGCCCTCGCCGAGCGACGGACGGCCGCACAGCACGAGCACCGAGCCGACAGCGGCCAGCGCTCTGGCGCGCTCCGCCATCTTGCGCCGCGCCGCGGCATCCTCGTACGCTCCGCCGACCACGATCACGGCGTCGGCGCGCTGCTCGCGCAGCTGATCGATGAGGTCGAGCTCGCGCTTGGGATCCCCGTGTGCCGTGGCGACGATGCAGAGTCTCGACGCACTAGCGGCCTCCATCTCCACGCCTCTCGCGACGTAGGAGAAGAACGGGTCGACCATGTCGTTGATGATGATGCCGACCGTGCGCGTCGCAGCGCTCGCGAGTGCGCGCGCGTGCGCGTTCGCCGTGTAGCCGAGCGCTTCGACGGCATCGAGCACGCTCTCCTTGGTCGCCCTGGCAACCGGATAGTTGTCGTTGAGCACCCGGGACACGGTGGCGGTCGACACCCCTGCGCGCTCTGCGACATCGGCGATGGTGGCGTTGCGTCCGCCGGGAGCGTGGGCGCCGGAGCCGCGCGTCACCGCGGCACCCCGGGTGCGGTGGTGTCTCTCGCTGCCGTTCGAGTCATCCGACATGTCCTCATGATTCGCGACTCAGGCGATGTGTGCCAAGTCGGAGAGCCGTACCTCGTGCTCGAGGGGAAGGCCCTGTGCCACGCGTGACACTTCGGCGACGGCGAGATCGCCGAGTCGCAGCACCTCGTTTCCGAGAGCCCCGGCGATGTGGGGCGTCAGCGTGACGTTCGGCAAACCGTACAGCGGCGAGCGCTCGGGCAGCGGCTCGGGATCGGTGACGTCGAGATAGGCGTCGAGTCTGCCCGTGGCCAGCTCTGCCTCGAGCGCCGCCGTGTCGATGAGTGCGCCGCGCGCCGTGTTGATCACCACGGCACCATCGTGCAGCAACGCGAGCTGTTCGGCGCCGATCAGTCCCAGTGTGGACTCGTTCAGCGGCGCGTGCACGCTGATGACGTCGCTGCGCATGCACAGCTCGCGGAGAGTCACGCCCTGCACGCCGAGCTGTTCGGCGTCGCCATGCGAGAGGTAGGGGTCGCTCACGATCACGCTGACGTCGTAGGAACGAAGCAGACGGATGACCTCCCTGCCGACGCGAGAGGCGCCCACCAAGCCGATGGTCACGTTGTTCGCGCCGAGCCGAGGCATCCCCTCCGTGCTCCGAACGCCGTGCGTGGTGCGCAGCCGATGAGCGAAGCGGTTGGCGCGTTTGAGTCCGAACACGATGCAGGCAACGGTGAACTCGGCCACCGGGATGGCGTTCGCGGCAGCGCAGCTCGTGACAAGGATGCCGTGGTCGAACACCTCCTCCGAAAGGAAGGTCTTCACGGTTCCCGCGGCGTGCACGATCGCCTCGAGCTTCGGCGCGGACGCGATGACCGCGCCGTCGATCGTCGGCGTCTCCCAACCCGTGATCATGATCTCCGCCTCGAGGAGCGCGGCGCGAGCCTGCTGCGTGGTGAAGTCGGTGATCGGCTGTGGCCCGATCAGCTCCACCGCAGACTCGAGGCGCTTCCGAGCGGATGCCGAGAAGACATCGGCCAGGGAATCTGAGGACATCGCCAGGATGGCGGCCGGTCGCCTGCTCGTCGTCATCGTCGCGAAGTCTCTCCTCGGTCTGCCCGTGCCAGGGCTGTGGGTGAATCGTTGACGCAATAGTAATCGCTTACTACGCCGTGCGCGACATACCCGTCGCCCTGGGAACCGCCGGATGTCAGAGACCACGTCTTGTGCGGCGGAATCGTCATGAGTCTGCGTGAAAGTAGAAGACAGGTTGACAAGCTCACGGGCTCTGACTACCTTGAACGCTCGTAGCAAGCGCTTACTATTCGAACGAAGGTAAGTGCAGCGAGATACGAACAAGGACGTTGTCGGAAGGCTGCTGCGCGAGGCGCACCATGAATACCCGAATCCAGACCGAGCAAGACGAGCGCGTCGCCGTCAGGCGTCGTGGCGCGCCCTCCGCAGGCCTCGTGCTCCCGGGTGACGACTCGACGCTCTCGCCCTTCACGGGCTGGACTCGTGCGCACTGGACCGCGGTGGCCGATCACTGGCTCGACGAGGTGCGCAGCTACTCGAGCCCTGAGGGCGCCATGACACGGCTGCCAGGCAGGGTCACCGAGGACGGGGTGCGCCGCGAGTGCATGGAGACGGTCGGCCGATCCTTCTTGCTCGCGGCACCTCGTATCGCCGGCGCCGAGGATACCGCCGTCGAGTCGCATCTGGAGTGGTACTCACGTGCGCTGCTCGCCGGAACGCGACCGGACGGCAGCGAGTCGTGGCCGTCCGGCGTCGCCTGCCGGACCCCGCTGTCCGGAGTCACGAACAGCCTCGTCGAGGCGGCCAACATCTCCTTCGGGCTGTACATCACGCGGGACAAGCTGTGGGAGCGACTCTCGCGCGCCGAGCAGCGACAGCTGTCGTCATGGCTCCTGCACCACGCCAGGTTGGAGGCGTGGCAGAGCAACTGGCAGCTGTTCCCCGCGATGGCCGAGGCCTTCCTGCGGTCGGTGGGTGAAGACGTCAGCGGCACGACCGGCACCCGCAACGTGGCTCGCGTCGAGTCCTGGTATCTCGGCGACGGATGGTACACCGACGGCCCGGAGCGGTCCATCGACTACTACAACGCCTGGGCCATCCACCCGTATCTCTGGGCGTGGTACCGCATGACGGAGCAGACGCAGACGGCGGAGGGCGAGCGTCACCTGGAACGACTCGCGCAGTTCGTCTCGTCGTTCGCGCGTTTCGTCGCTCCCGACGGATCCGTTCTGCACATCGGCCGGTCGCTCACGTACCGCACCGCGGTGCTCGCCGCACTGTGGTGTGCCGAGATCTCCGACGTCAATCCGCTTTCGCACGGGGCGACCAGGCGGCTGGCGTCAGGGGTGCTCGCGCGCTTCACGAAGAAGGGCGTCGGCGTCGAAGGCCCGTTGAGCCTGGGGTGGTACGCGCCTTTCGAGCCCATGTGTCAGGCGTACAGCGGATTCGGGTCGCCGTACCTGGCGGGCATCGGGTTCCTCGGACTCGCTCTGCCAGGCGACGCTCCGCTCTGGACGGCGCAGGAGGAAGCAAAGCCCACAGAAACCGGGCCGGCGGCGGCTGCGGCGTTCGTCGAGGGGATGCCGTCGACGGGCTGGGTGCTCGCCTCTCCCGCTGACGGGGTGGTGCGCCTGATCAACCACGGCTCGGACCACACGTGGATCCCCGTCGGCGACGACGTGGATGCCGACGACCCGCACTACGCGAAATTCGCCTACAGCACCCACACCGCACCCGGAACCGGCGGGGCGTGGGTCGACGACGTCGACTCGCACATCGCTCTGCTCGACGACGACGGCAACGCAAGCCGGCGCTCAGCGTTGCGCGGCAGTCGCGTGGAAGGCGAGATCGCCGGCTCGGTGCACCTGCCTCAGCTCAACAGGTCGCTGTTGCCTGGCTGCGCGATCACGACCGTCTCGTTCGTGCACGACGAGTTGGAGGTGCGCGCGCATCTCGTCGAGGCGCCGAGCAATCGGCGTGTGCGCGAGGGCGGGTTCGCCGTGGCGGATGCCGCACCGCCCGTCTCGGGGGTTGGCTCCGACCATGCATGGGCGCGCGGAGAAGCCGGCATCATGGCGGCGTGCATCGGTCTGCACGGCTGGAGCGAGGCATCCGTCTTCCGCTACGACGGGGCGAACGCGATGGCCGACCACTCCGCGACACCGGCCCTTTTCGGGCGATGCCGGCCGGGGCTGAGCGTCTTCGTCGCGCTTCACGCGCTCACGCGAAGCAATGCGTCGTCTTCGTTCGGCGAGGATGACGTCGCGCGCTGGCGCGACAGTGTCGACGTGCACGTGGACGGCACGAGGGTGACGGTCCTCTGGGAAGGCGGCTCGCCGATCGACTGCGATCTCGCGACGTTCGTGCCGTGGGATCACCACACGGGCCCGAAGGCGGCGAACCTCTGATGGCGTGCCATGGCTGAGGCGATTCCGCTGATGTACGGCGCGCAGAGCGAGGGGCGCCGCGACGACGAGACGATGCGCCGGTTTCGGCACGACAGGTTCGGGCAGTTCATCCACTGGGGTCTGTACTCGATTCCCGCCGGCTCGTGGAACGGCGTGACCTATGACTACGCAGCCGAGTTCCTTCCGCAATCCGCGGGAATCGGACCGGCGCGTTGGGCCGGTCTCGTCGATGACTTCGCCGCACCGGAGTTCGATCCCGAGGCCTGGGCGAGCCTCGCCGCCGATCTCGGCGCGCGATACGTGACGGTCACCGCCAAGCATCACGACGGCTTCTGCCTGTGGCCGAGCTCCCTGACCGACTTCACCGTCGCCGCAACGCCAAGGGGACGTGACGTGATCGGCGAGCTCGTGCACGCCTACACCGCGCGTGGCATCGCCGTACACCTCTACTACTCGGTGCTCGACTGGCACCACCCGGACTGGCGCTACGCGATCTCGTCGTCGCAGGACGAGGAGGCGTTCGACCGCTATCTGAGCTATGCGGGCGAGCAGCTCCGCGAGCTCGCCACGCGTTACCCGAACGTTCGCGGCTTCTGGTTCGACGGCACGTGGGACGAGTCGGTGAAGGCGAACGGTCGTTGGAGCTGGGAGATCGAGTGCATGCTGAAACGGCTCATCCCCGGAGCCATCGTGAACAGCAGGCTCCGCGCCGACGAGCACGGCGCGCGGCACCGCGACTCCAACGGCGCGCTGATGGGCGACTACTTCAGCGGCTTCGAGCGGCGACTGCCCGACCCCTGGGATCGCACGGTGACCGCAGAGGACTGGGAGGCGTGCGTCACGATCCCGCAGAACTCGTGGGGGTACCACGCCGGTGCGGAGGTGGCGCGCACGCACAAGCATCCGCTCGAGCTCCTCGAGCAGCTCGTGCAGGCGGTGAGCCTCGGCGGCAATCTGCTGCTGAACTTCGGCCCGCGCGGCGACGGTTCGTTCGCCCCGTTCGAGAAGGATGTCGTGCACACCCTCGGCGCATGGCTCGAGACCAATGGGGCGTGCATCTACGGCTGCGGTCCAGCCGACGGCTGGGACTACCCGGGCTGGGGGTACTACACGGCCGACGCCGAGACGGGGGCGGTCTACGCGGTGGTCACGCGCATCCCCGTGTCCGGTGCGATCGCGCTGCAGCTGCCGGAGCGCACCCGCGTGCGGAACGCCACCGCTGTCGCGACGGGGCGGCCGGTTCCCTTCGCCGTGCGCGACGACCGCACGGTGCGCTTCGAGGTGGACCGCGCATCCGTCATCCCTCTGGCGTTCGCGCTCGAGGTGGAGCAGCGCGACGACACGGCGGAGCAGCCAGAGGTCAATCCCGATCTGGCGGGGATCTGAGCATCCAGGGCCACGTCGAATCACACAACGCAGAACCGATCAACGAAGAAAGGTCAGACTTCCATGCACCTCCCCGACACCCCCACATCGTCGCGGCGACGCAGACGCGCTTCGATCGCGGTCGCGTTCGCGGGCGCGGTGGCGCTCGCCGTCGTGCCGACCGCCGGAAGCTTCGCCGCCGACAGCACCCCCGCTGGACCGCCCGCCTACACCGCAGTGTCTTCGGCGACGGTGTCGGGGACGCTCACGTCGGATATCGCGGGCTCCGCGTTCGTGGGCAAGGACGGCCAGTTCCACTGGACGACGGCCGACACCCCGTATTCCCCGAACAGCGGCTGGGCGAAGACGTTCACGAACGACGATTTCGGTGCCGTGGCAGCTGGGCTCGCCGATGGATCCACGAAGACGGCGACCGCCGATGCGCACTACGAGGACCCCGGCAGCATCTGCTACCAGGTGGACAAGTCGGCTGCGCATCCCATCCCGTCTCCGCAGGAGGACGACCACTGCGACGTGATCGGCGTCTGGGTCGATCCGTCCAACGGTGAGTGGTACGCCGTGCTCAACGACGAGTTCCAGTTCGACCCGTGGCTCACCAAGGGGGCGGATGCCACGGTCGACGAGAAGATCAGCACCGGTCTGCACAACGATCGCATCCTTCTCGCCACCTCGAAGGACGCCGGTGCCAGCTGGCAGTACCAGGGTCCCGTGCTCACCTCGGCGTGGGACGACAACGACGCGTCCGGAAACGGCATCGTCGACGCGACCTCGTCGCCGGGCACGACGTATCCGTTCGGTGACTCGGGCTGCCGGCTCTTCGTCGACTACTCGACCGGGTACTTCTACATCACCTACAACGTGAAGGTCTATCAGAAGCCGGCCGCCAGCACCGTGGCCAGCTGGACCGAGATGGCCAGGGCTCCGATGAGCGGCAAGATGGCGCCGGGAACATGGCAGAAGTACGACGACGGAGCCTGGGACCAGCCAGGAGTCGGCGGCATCGACGGCAGCGTGGGCGGCCCCGCCGGCATGAGCATGTCGTACGACCCGGCGAAGGATGTCGTCTCGTACTCGGGCAAGGATGCAGCGGGCAAGAGCGTGGATGTGCACGCGTACACCGTGGCGAGCGATCACCTTCTGACCTTCAGCGATGCCGACGGCAACACCTACACGGCCAACACCTTCGCGCACACGATCGTCAACGCCGCGGGCGCTGCGGTGTCGTCGGTGGACTACACCGATCCGGTGACCGGTGAGAGCGTCGACGTCGTCGCCAAGAACGATGTCTACACGAACGGCGTGAAGACGTTCACCGGCGGGATCTACGTGACCTGGACGAACCCGAGCTCCGGTCAGCAGACGGTGCAGCAGATCATCACGGGAACGTCGTACTGGAAGGATGCCGACTCCGGTCTGCTCTTCCACCTGCCGATGGGCAACAACGAGTCGGCCGTCAGCTACGACGCCTACTCCGAGACGTACCGGATCGTCGGCTACGACGGCAACGTCTACGAGACGCAGGACCTGGGCGACCCTTCGTCGTGGCAGGTGGTCGGCACCATGCCCGCCGGCTCGTTCGGCGGCTACCTGACCACCCTGGATGACGGCAGCCTCACGAACCAGAACGTCACGGGGGCATCGTTCCTGACCGTCTCGGACCTCAGCGGTCTCGTGAGCAGGATCGCCATGCCTGCGGCGTCCGGACAGCAGGACCTCAGCGTTCAGCGCGTTCCCGAGGACGTTGCCGGAGCCGCCGTGAACGGCTCGACGCCCTACACCGTCGCGATCGGCGGCACCACTCTCGGCGCGAAGGGCGGGTCCGACACCTCGACGCAGTGGAAGCTCGTGCCGGTCTCCGACCAGGCGACCTCGGGCGCGAGCGGCTTCTACCGGCTGGAGAACGCCACAGACGGCAGCTATCTGCAGGTGAGCGGAAGCACTCCTGCCGCACAGCGAGCCATGGGCGCCGAGGCTTCCGACGGCGCAAAGCTCCCCGACCCCGATCCGTCGGGAAATGGCGGAGTCGGCACCCCCGGCGGAAGTGACGAGTGGTACGTGCAGGTCGTTGCGCCGAACTCGGCGGCGAACGCGAGCGCCGCGGGTGCGAAGCGTGCCGTGGCGAAGGCGGCCGCGGCATCCACGAGTCCGACGTCACTGGCGGGCTCGACGACCTATCGTCTGGTCAATCGCAACAGCGGTCTCGCTCTCGACTACGAGAACGGCGCGTTCCGACTCGCACAGCAGAACCCGGGTGACGCCGCTCAGTACGTGACCTTCGACACCAAGCCCGCCCAGGGTTCCGGCGATCAGGGTTCCGGCGGTCAAGGCTCCGGTGACCAGGGGGGCCAGGGCTCCGGCAGTCAGGGCTCCGGATCGCACGGCGGCCACGCGGCCGATCCCGCAGATCCGACGGCCGACGACTCGGCGCTGGCGCACACCGGATCGGACGTGCTCTGGCCCGCCCTCGGTGCGTTGGTCGTGCTGGGCGCCGGGGAGGCATCCTCGCCGCACGACGGACGCGTCGCACGCAATGACCGACAACCCGACACGCCGCCGACGAATTCAGGTCGCGGCAGCACCCACCGAACACCTCGACCGCTTCCACGGAGCTGGAGCACCGATGAGAAAGGCAACACAGTCATGACACAACAACAGAAGCCGACGATCGTTCGGCGCGACTTCTTGCGCGGAGCGCTCGCGCTGGGCGTTCTCGCACCCGTCGGCGTCGCGCTGGCATCGTGCTCCTCCCCTGCGGACGGCAGCAGCAGCACATCAGGGACGAAGTCGGCCTCGAACCCGTTCGGTCTCAAAGACGACAGCGCCATCGAGGTGTACATGTTCAACGGTGGCTACGGCTACGACTGGGCGACGTACGCCGCGAACGAGGTGAAGAAGCGGTTCAAGGGCGTCACCACGACAGTCACCCCCACGACCGACATCGGCAAGGCGCTGCAGCCGCGCTTCGTGGCGGGCAACCCGCCGGACCTGGTCTGCAACGCCGGCGGTGACCAGATCCCGTTCGTCTCGATCCTGAGCGAGCTCGAAGAGCTGGACAGCATGTTCGACATCCACAACTACGAGGGCAAGCGCATCGGCGACGCCATCTACCCGGGCGTGAAGAATGCGGGCACGTACAACGACAAGTTCGTCGCGTTCAACTACGTGCTCACGATCTACGGACTGTGGTACTCGGCCAGCTTGTTCGACAGCGAGGGCTGGGAGCCGCCGAAGACCTGGGACGACACCCTCGCGCTCGGCGCCAAGGCCAAGAAGAAGGGCAAGTACCTCTTCACCTTCGGCAAGGAATCCGCCTCGTACTACCAGACGCTGGCGATCAACTCGGCGGTCAAGCAGGGTGGGACGGGCATCATCGACAAGCTCAACAAGGGAGACTCCAGCGCCTGGGACGACGACGCCATGCAGGGCGTGTTCGCAGCGCTCGAGAAGGCGGTCAAGGAGGGCTACTTCATTCCGGGCGGCTCGGGAACCCAGTTCACGGCCGCGCAGGCCAAGTGGAGCAATGACGAGCAGGCCATCCTGTACCCCTCGGGCAGCTGGATCCAGAACGAGATGAAGAACGCCACCAAGGACGGCTTCAAGATGACCGCGGCGCCGGAGCCGGTTCTCGACTCGAGCTCGAAGATGCCCTACGCCGCGGTGCGCAGCTCGGCGGGTGAGCCGTTCACGGTTCCGCTGAAGGGCAAGAATCCCGCTGGTGCGAAGGAGGTGCTGCGCGCGTTGCTGTCGAAGGATGCCGCCGCCAACTTCTCCAAGACCCGTCTCGCGCCCACCGTCGTCAAGGGCAGCGTGCCCGCAGGAGGCTACGGCTCGACGGCGCTCCAGTCCGTGACGAAGATGATCGACGCAGCGGGCAAGAACGTGTTCGACTACAACTTCGATGCGAAGTACGGTCTCGGCTCGGACGAGCTCGTGGCGTGGAACGGCTTCCTCTCGGGCCAGAACGACGCGGCGTCTCTCACCAAGCAGCTCAAGACGCTGCTGGACAACGCGGCGAAGAGCTCATCGTGAGCGCACCCTCCCAGCGCTGCTGACCGCAGGACCGCCGGAGCATTCCGGCCGACACCGTGCCGCCGAGCCATCATCGAAACCGCTGCAATCGTGCGATGGCCCGGCGGCACAGTCGTCGTTCGGCATGTGCGACCTCTCCGAACTCGTGCGGGTGATCCTCACGGAGTTCCGCGGTGTCGGGTCGGCTGACCGTCGTAACACTCACGGTTCATGAAGCCGATGACGCGCGCGCTCGCGCCTTCGCGGTGCAGAATTTCGCTGGTGGTGCTCGACGGAACATGTCGCGGCCACCGACGAGCCGACGCGGGACTCACGTTCTGCATCGGACCTCGGGACGATTCGAACCAACAGATCGGAGAGTCTTTCGACATGAAGGCACTGTTCAAACCCGACCGCGGCCCAGGACTGGAGCTCGTGGATCGGCCCGACCCCGTGGCGGGTCCCGACGAGGTGACCATCCGCGTGCTGCGCACGGGGATCTGCGGCACCGACCTGCACATTCTGCGCTGGGACGACTGGGCGGCATCCGCCGTCGACGCTCCCCCTCATTCCCGGCCACGAGTTCTTCGGCGAGGTGGTCGAGGTCGGCCCGCTCGTGCACGACGTGCAGGTGGGCGACAAGGTCTCCGGCGAGGGGCACATCGTGTGCGGCATGTGCCGCAACTGCCGTGCGGGCCGGCGTCAGATGTGCATCCGCACCAGGGGGCTCGGCGTGCAGCGCGACGGCGCGTTCGCCGAATACCTCACGCTGCCCGGCACGAACGTGTGGGTGCACCACTCGTCGATCGAGCCAGAGGTGGGTGCCATCTTCGACCCGCTCGGCAACGCGGTGCACACGGCGCTCGCGTTCCCGGTGGTCGGCGAAGACGTGCTCGTGACAGGCTGCGGTCCGATCGGTCTGATGGCCATCGCCGTCGCACGGCACGTCGGTGCGCGGTTCATCGTGGGCACCGACGTGAGCGAGCCCCGTCTCGAGCTGGCCGGGCGGATGGGCGCCGATTACACGGTGGATGTCTCGTCCACCCCGATCGCGCAGGCGCAGGCCGCGCTCGGCATGCGTGAGGGCTTCGACGTGGGGTTCGAGATGAGCGGAGCGCCGACCGCGCTGCCGCAGATGATCGAGAACATGAACCACGGCGGCCGCATCGCGATGCTCGGGCTGCCGTCGGCCCCGTTCTCGATCGACTGGGGCAAGGTCGTCACGCACATGCTCACCCTCAAGGGCATCTACGGTC
This sequence comes from Humibacter ginsenosidimutans, assembly GCF_007859675.1. Classification (GTDB taxonomy): domain Bacteria; phylum Actinomycetota; class Actinomycetes; order Actinomycetales; family Microbacteriaceae; genus Humibacter; species Humibacter ginsenosidimutans. The sequence continues at coordinate 2,592,463 of NZ_CP042305.1, read as the reverse complement.
GCGAGATGTTCGAGACCTGGAACGCGATGGGCGCCATGCTGCAGACCAGCGAGGTGCTGCGGGATGCGATCGCCTCCGTCATCTCCGAGCGCTTCCCTGCCCGCGAATGGGAGCGCGGATTCGCCGCTGCCGCAGCCGGCGGCACGGGAAAGATCATCCTGGATTGGACGCAGCTATGACGTACGGCGCTTACCGGCAGCACGCGGCGAAGGAACTGGCCGAGATCGAGGCGGCGGGGCTCACGAAGCGGGAACGAGGCATCCTCGGACCGCAGCAGACCGCGATCGTCGCGGACGGCACCGAGGTGCTCAACTTCTGCGCCAACAACTATCTCGGGCTCGCCGACGACCCGCGGCTCGTCGCCGCCGCGACGAACGCGCTCGACGAGTGGGGCTACGGCATGGCCAGCGTGCGGTTCATCTGCGGCACGCAGGAGCAGCATCTCGAGCTCGAGCGCCGCGTGTCGAGGTTTCTCGGCACCGAAGCGACGATCCTCTTCTCCTCGTGCTTCGACGCCAACGGCGGCGTCTTCGAGACGCTCTTCGGGGTAGAGGATGCCATCATCTCCGACGAGCTGAACCACGCGTCGATCATCGACGGCATCCGGCTCTCGAAGGCACGTCGGCTGCGGTACAAGAACCGCGACATGGCCGACCTCGAGGCCCGACTCGTCGAGGCGGCCGACGCTCGGTTCCGCGTGATCGTCACCGACGGGGTGTTCTCGATGGACGGCTACATCGCCCCGCTGCGGGAGATCTGCGACCTCGCCGACAAGCACGACGCGCTGGTCTTCGTCGACGACTCGCACGCCGTCGGGTTCATCGGCGAGCACGGTCGCGGCACACCAGAGCTCTGCGGGGTCGAGGGTCGGGTGGACATCTACACCGGAACGTTCGGCAAGGCGCTGGGCGGGGCATCCGGCGGCTACGTCTCCTCGCACCGGGAGATCGTCGACCTGCTGCGCCAGCGGGCGCGGCCCTACCTGTTCTCCAACACGTTGGCTCCCTCGATCGTGGCGGGCACGCTCGCCGCGCTCGACCTGCTCGAGCAGTCGGGCGAACTGCGGCAGAGGCTGCGCGGCAACGCGGAGCTGTTCCGCCGGTTGATGACGCAGGAGGGGTTCGAGTTGCTGCCCGGCGAACATCCGATCGTGCCCGTGATGTTCGGGGATGCCGCGCTCACCGCCCGCATCGCCGACGAGATGCAGAGGCGCGGCATCTACGTCACCGCCTTCAGCTTTCCCGTGGTGCCGCGCGGCCGTGCGCGCATCCGCGTGCAGCTGTCGGCGGCGCACACGCACGAGCAGATCGAGCGGTGCGTGCGGGCGTTCGCGGAGTCCAGAGACGCCGTCGCCGCGTAGCCGCGGAGCTCGGGTCCGCGCGGGTATCGTCGCGACATGAGTCGCTTGCGTTTCGCGCTGGTCTGCCTCTGCGTCGCCGGAGCCGCAGTGGTCGGCGGTCTCGTGGCGTGCGGGCTGGGCTCGGTCACGTCGGCGAAGGGCGCGACCCCGTCGCCGACGGAAGGCGCGTCTTCGATGCGCACCGTCGTGGCCATCGGCGACTCCATCATGGACGGCCATGGTCTCGACCCGTCTCAGGCGTGGCCCGTGCAGCTCGCCGGCTACAACGGTTGGCGCATGATCAACCTGGCCACCGACGGGGCGGGCTTCGTCAGCGTCGGCGACAACGGCACGATCTTCGCCGATCAGGTCGACGAGGCGGTGCAGCTCGACCCCCAGTCGGTCATCCTCGCCGGCAGCAGCAACGACCTCGGCGAGTCGGAGTCCGCCATCGAGAAATCCATGGTGAGTGCGATGGACACGCTGCACTCCAAGCTGCCGCACACCACGATCATCGCGGTGAGCCCGGTGTGGAACGAGAAGCAGCAGCCGAGCCAGCTCGACCTCATCGACGACGACCTGGCGTCGGCCGTGAAGGCCGTCGGCGGCCACTACATCGAGATCGGCCAGCCGTTGCTGAACAAGCCGGGAATGATGCAGGGCGACGACGTGCATCCGACAGCGGCGGGCCAGCTCGTCATCGCGGCGGCCGTGCAGGAGGGGCTGCGCAAGCAGCATCTCGTGTGAGTCGCGGCCTGCCGCACTGAAGACGAGGATGCCGGTCGGCGCGTGCCCAGGCATCCGCCGTACCCTTGAGGCATGCCCGAGAACCTCACCGAAGCCCCCGTCGACCGCGTCACCATGTACGGCGCAGCCTGGTGCGGTGACTGCCGACGCTCGAAGGCGCTGCTCGACCGGGTCGGCGCCGACTACGAGTACATCGACCTGGAGGCCGTGCCGGAGGCAGCAGACCGCGCGCACGCGATCAGCGGTCGCACCAACATCCCGGTGGTCGTGTTTCCCGACGGCACGCACTTCGTGGAGCCCACCGACGTGGAGCTGCAGGGCAAGCTCGACGCGCTGGGCGCGTAGCGGCCGCTCCCCTCTCTGCTCGCGGGCGCGCCGCTGGTAGCGACGAAGCGCGGACTGTGACGCAATGTTGCGGCGCGTGTCCGGGCATCCTCTCTCCTCGGTGAGCATGGACGCATGCCACGACAGATCCGCTTCAACGCGTTCGACATGAACTGCGTCGCTCACCAGACGTCCGGGCTGTGGAAGCATCCCGCCGACCGCGCCGACCAGTACAAGACCCTCGAGTACTGGACGGAGCTCGCCAGGCTGCTCGAGCGCGGCCGCTTCGACGGCATCTTCATCGCCGACGTGCTCGGCACCTACGACGTGTACGGCGGCAGCAACGAGGCCGCCATCCGCAACGGAGCGCAGGTGCCGGTGAACGACCCGCTGCTCGTCATCCCCGCGATGGCGTACGTGACCGAGAACCTCGGGTTCGGGGTGACGGCGGGAACGGCGTACGAGCATCCCTATCCCTTCGCACGTCGCATGTCGACCCTCGACCACCTCACCAGGGGTCGCATCGGCTGGAACGTCGTCACCGGCTATCTGCCGTCGGCCGCGCGCAACATGGGCGCGGAAGACCAGATGGAGCACGACGACCGCTACGACTACGCCGACGAGTACCTCGAGGTGCTCTACAAGCTGTGGGAAGGCTCGTGGGAAGACGACGCCGTGGTCAAGGACGTCGAGAACGGGGTCTTCACCGACCCGGCGAAGGTGCACGAGATCGGCCACAAGGGCAAGCACTTCAGCGTGCCCGGCATTCACATCGCCGAGCCGTCGCCGCAGCGCACGCCCGTCATCTACCAGGCGGGGGCATCCTCCCGCGGCGTCAAGTTCGCCGCCGAGAACGCCGAGGCCATCTTCATCGCGGGGCCGACCAAGGAGATCGTGGCATCCACGGTCACGAAGATCCGAGATGCCCTGGAGGCCGCCGGTCGCGATCGTTACGCCGCGAAGATCTACACCCTGCTCACGCTCATCACCGATGAGACCGATGAGAAGGCCGAGGCCAAGTACGAGGAGTACCTGAGCTACGCCAGCGAGGAGGGCGCGCTCGTCTTCATGAGCGGCTGGATGGGCATCGACCTGTCGCAGTATGCGCTCGACGAGCCGATCGGCAACGTGAAGTCGAACGCCATCCAGTCGGTGGTCGCGAGCTTCCAGGAGAACAACGAAGACGGCCGCGAGTGGACGGTCGGCGACATCGCCAGGCACAGCGCCATCGGCGGCCTCGGACCGTTCGTGGTGGGCTCGGGCGAGACCATCGCCGACACGCTGCAGCAGTGGGTGGAGGAGACCGACGTCGACGGCTTCAACCTCGCCTACGTGATCACGCCCGGCACCTTCGAGGACATCGTGGAGCACGTCATCCCCGTGTTGCAGGAGCGTGGCGCCTACCCCACCGAGTACGCGGACGGCACGTTGCGCAACAAGCTGCACGGTGCCGGCGACAAGCTGCCGGAGGACCACCGCGGCGCGGGGTACCGCGTAGGGGTCTCCGCGGCCACGGCCTGACGCCCGTCGGATTCACCGCAGCCGCACCGATCGCCCCGTTTTCCCCCGTGGAAGGCGGGGCGATCCGCGTGCGGAGCTCGTCGGCGTTCGACTCTCATCGCCTTTGACGGCGAAGGAGGCGATCGGGGCGCCCCGTGCCGCGCGCCGATGGTCTGCAACCCCGCGAGTTCGCGCTGCTCACGCCTTCGCGAGCTCGGGAGCGAACGCTCCGGCATTCCGCGTCGCCCAGTCGGCGAAGGATGTCGCGGGCCGGCCGAGCAGTCGGCGCACGTCGGGCGACGGCGTCCGCTCCGACTCCGTCGGATCACCGAGGATGCCGAGAGTCGCCTCCGCGACCGCGGCCGGCATCACGGCGCTCAGCGTGCGCAACGCGTCGTCATGACTCAGCTCGGCGAAGTCGAGTGAGCGGCCGATGGCCTTCGCGATGGCGTCGGTCTGCTCGCGCGGGGTGACGGCGGCCGGTCCGGTCAGCTCGTAGATCTCCCCGACGCGGTCACCCGGTGAGGCGAGCACGGCGGCCGCCGATTCGGCGATGTCGAGCGGGTCGATGACGGGCAGCGCCACGTCGCCGAACGGGGCGAAGACTGCGCCGTTCCTGCGCACGCTTTCCGCCCAGCCGAATGCGTTCGACGCGAAGCCGGAGGGTCGCAGGATCGTCCAGCCGGCGCCGGACTCTCGCACGGCGGACTCGTAGGCGGCGGCGGTCGCGTACGCATCCGGTCGGGTCCCCGCGCCCTGTGAGGAGAGCAGCACGAAGTGCCGCACTCCCGTCGCGACGGCCTTCGCGACCAGCTCGTCGGGGTGCGATCCGGTGGCGAGCAGGAAAACGGCATCCGCGCCGGCCACGGCTCGAGCGAAGCCCTCGACGTCGTCGAGGTCCGCGGTGCGGGTGCGGTACCCCGCGCTCTCGGCCGGTGCGGAGCCGATGCCGCGCGCGAGCCCGACGACATCGTGACCTGCGGCGGACAGCTCGGCGGCGAGTGCTGAGCCGACCTGCCCGGTTGCTCCGGTGACGGCGATGGTGTTCATGGGGTTCCTTCCGATCGGCTGCACAGCCCGCTCGAACGACGTGCGGTCGGGTCTTGGCCGGCCGCGCGGGGCGATGGGTCAGCGCGTGGTGTGATCGCGAAGTTAGCATCGTGGATACACTAGGTACCTAGAAGATAGTGACTATCAGACGGGTATCCGTCGGCGAAAGGATGTGCATCATGGCGCGTGTCGCGCAGCATCCCGAAGCGGCGCCGTGTCCGATCGCGCCGGTGGTCGACCTCGTGTTCAGCCGCTGGACGACACCCATTCTGTGGACGCTCAACGAGTTCGGCCTGCAGCGGTTCGTGGAGCTGGAGCGGCTGCTCGGCGGCATCACGTCGAAGGTCCTCGCACAGCGCCTTCGGCAGCTCGAGCGCGATGGGCTGGTCCATCGCACGTACCACCCCGAGGTTCCGCCGCGTGTCGAGTACGAGATCACGGAGCTCGGCCGCAGCCTCGCCCCGGTGTTCTCGGCCCTCACCGTGTGGTCGGAGGGGCATCTCGGCCAGGTCGACATCGCCCGCGGAGTGTATGACGCCGCGGGCAAGCCGCGTCCGTGACCACGTCGCGTACGCCGGGCAGGGGGTGTTGCGAACCCGCCATCGGTGTGCCGCACCACGCGGTTCTCGGTGGTGGCCGATCAGACGCACCCTAGGCTGAACGGATGGTCGAGTTCGACTGGGCCCGGCTGAGTCGGTGGCCCGACGCCGATGCACCGAATCTGTTCGCCTCGGATGCCGCCGATCGCCTCATCCTCGACTCCGCCGCGGCCACGCTGGCGGGGCTCGAGCCGCGTGACGTCGTGGTCGTGGGCGACACCTACGGCGGGTTGACGCTTGCGGCGGCCACCCTGCTCGGCGCGAGGCCCGACGACCGCATTCGTGTGCACCAGGATCCCGTGGTGGCCGAGCGTGCGCTCGCCGCGAACGCCAGAGCGCTCGACCTCGCAGACGCGTATCGCTCGTGCGAGCTCGGGCCCGCGGTGGCGGTCGGAGCGAAGGCGGTGCTGCTGCGCCTGCCCAAGAGCCTGGATGCGCTCGACGAGATCGCTGGCATCCTCGCCTCGTCCGCCGCCACCGACGTCACCGTGTTCGCGGGCGGCATGCAGAAACATCTGACGGTGGCCATGAACGAGGTGCTGCTGCGGCACTTCGAGCGGGTCGACGTGGGGCACGGGCGGCAGAAGGCCCGCGTGCTGACGGTGCGCGGGCCGCGGGTGGCGGCGCCTGACGATGCCGAGGCGTGGCCGCGCCGGCGGTTCCACCGCGACATCGCGCCTGGGCTGTGGGTGTGCGCCCATGGCGGTGCGTTCGCCGCCGACCGCATCGACATCGGCACCCGCTTTCTGCTGTCGCACCTCGACCAGGCGGCGCCCGATGCGCGCACCGCCGTCGACCTCGCGTGCGGAACCGGCGTGCTGGCGTCCGCTCTCGCGCTGCGGCGGCCGGGCGTGCGCGTGATCGCGACGGACCAGTCCGCGGCGGCAGCGGCATCCGCCAGCGCGACGGTGGAGGCGAACGGAGTTGCCGACCGTGTCGGGGTGCGGCGCGAGGACGCCGGCGAAGGCATCCCCGACGGCACGGCCGACCTGGTGCTGCTGAACCCGCCGTTCCACAACGGCGCAGCCCTCGACCTGCGCGTCGGGAGGATGCTCGTGGGCGCCGCCGCGCGCATCCTCGCCCCCGGCGGGCAGCTGTTCACGGTGTTCAACTCGCACCTCGACTACCGGCCGCTGATGCAGCGGATGGTCGGCCCGACGCGACAGGTGGATCGCAACGCGAAGTTCACCATCACGGCGTCGACCCGGCGGTGAGTCCGCGCCGGTGATGGCCCGTGCCGTCGTGGGAGCACGTGCTGAAAATCGGAGTTCTGCTGCGCCGCGCCGACGCGCGCGCTCTGCGCGGGCGTGTCGCGACGAAACTCCGATTCTCGGCACCTGAACCGGGCCAGTGGTGAGGTGGCAGTGGATCGCTGCGACGGCTGCGGGCGTATCGTCGGGCACGTGATCAGGGGGTACTCGGCCGAGCAGGTGCGGGCCGCCGAGGTTCCGCACCTCGAGGCGGGCGAGCCGCTCATGGCGCGGGCCGCCTCAGGGCTGGCGGCCGTGGTGCGCGACGAGCTGGCGACGCTCGACGTGCCGCCCATGGCGGCGAGCGTCGTGCTGCTCGTCGGGCCGGGCAACAACGGCGGCGACGCCCTGTACGCGGGTGCCGAGCTGGCGGCATCCGGATGCGGCGTCGCGATCATCGAGCTCGGGTCGCGCACGCATGCCGAGGGGCTCGCGGCGGCGCTGGATGCCGGTGCCCGGGTGGTCGCGCCCGGCACCGACGTGGTGGCCGCCGCCGTGCGCGCAGCGACGGGTGCCGACGTGGTGGTCGACGGCATCCTCGGAACGGGCGCGTACCGCAGCCCGGCGCTGCGCGGGGACGCGCGCGCCGTGGTCGAGGCACTCCGCGGCATCGTCCTTTCGCCGCGCAAACGGGTCGTCGCGGTGGACCTGCCCAGCGGCATCGATCCGGATACCGGCGACGTGCGCGACGACGCCGTGCTGTCGGCGGACGTGACCGTCACCTTCGGGGCGTACAAGGCCGGCCTGCTCCTGCGGCCGGCCGCCGGCTATGCGGGCCGTGTCGTGCTCGTCGACCTCGGGCTCGGTCCCGAGCTCGAGTCCGTCGAGCCGCTCGTTCGCGTGGTCGACTGATCGGCGGCGGCCGCGGGCGGTGCCGCGAGCGCGGGGTCGTGGCCGGAGCGCTCGAGCGCGCGTGCAACGAAGCCGTCGGCCTTGCACGCTTCGACGGTCGTCAGGAGATATCTCTGTACCTCTGACGAGCTCCCGCGGGTGGTGGCGACGGCCTGCCTGATCTGCATGAAGGCCGGTTCGAGCATCCTCAGCGAAGGATCGTCGGAGACGGCCAGGCTCAACGGCTGTCGGATCCCCGCGGCGACCTCCAGGTCGCTCTCGCGAAAGGCGTCGATTCCGTCGCGTCCGCGCACGACCTCGGCGTGGGTCAGCGTGCGGGACAGGAAGAGGTCGTACGCGGATCCCTCTTTCACGCCGATGCGCACACCCGCGCGATCGACGCCCTCGGCGTCGACGATGGCCGAATCGTTCGGCACCGCGTAGACGCCCTCGATGATCACGTACGGCTCGGTGAACCACACCTCGGTGGCGCGAGCAGGTTCGATCGCAAGAAAGGCGATGTCGGCGACGCCGTTGCGCAGCGCGTCGAACGAGTCCCGCGCCGCGTCGAAGCAGACGAACGACACCGGAACGCCGAGACGGGCGGCGATCTCGCGCGACAGGTCGACGGTGATCCCGGACGGCAGCTCGGCAGTGCCCTGCGCAAGCACCGGGTTGCCGAGATTGATCGACGCGCGGAGCGTGCCGGTCGGAGCCAGGTCTCTCGCGATCGATGCATCCATGTCTTTATCTTGACATCGAGATACTTTGTCGCGCTCGGATCATGGTCGAAGGCGCGACCCCAACCTCGGGCTGCCGCGCACCGTGGCGACGATCCGAGCGGGCATCGCGGGTTCCGGGTGAAAAGCGCTTGTCTATTGATCTGTGTACAGATAATCTGTGAACAGAGCACTTCATCATCCACCAGCACCACCATCGAAAGGAACGGCATCATGTGGAGCACCGACTACACCGCAGAGACCTCGCTCTCCCCCGCCGACGTGTGGGCAGCGCTGCGCGCGCTGCACGAAGGCGAACTCACCTACGACGGCGCCGACGAGTTCGTGCTGCACGGACCGTTCGCCGTCGGCACCCATGTCTCCGTCACGCCCGACGGGCAGGAGACCTTCGAGTCCACGATCATCGACGTGGTGGAGAACACGACCTACGCCGACGAGACCGTGTTCGGCGACCTCACGCTGACCTTCCGGCACACGCTCGTGCCGACCGGCACGGGCACGAGCGTGACGCACCGGCTCGAGATCGACGGCGCATCGGCCGACGAGATCGGACCGGAGCTCGGCCCGCAGATCTCCGGCGACTTCGCGGAGTCGATGCAGGCCCTCTTCGACGCGGCCGCGCGTCTCGTCGACGGCGAGGCCGCGACGGAGCCGTCGGATGCCTGAGGGCACCCGTTTCGCGGGCGGCCCGAGCGAGAGCCCGGGCTTTCTGCTCTGGCGCGTGACCTCCGCGTGGCAGCGGGCGATGGCATCCGCTCTCACACCGCTCGGCCTCACGCACGTGCAGTTCGTGCTGCTGGCCTGCGCGTGGTGGCTCGGGCGCTCGGGTGAGACGCCGAATCAGGTGCGGGTCGCCGCGCAGGCGGGCGCCGACGTGAAGATGGCCTCCGAGGTGCTCGGGCGGCTCGAGGCGAAGGGACTGGTGACTCGTGCGGCAGACCCCGCGGACAGCAGGGCGAAGACGGTGCTGGTCACGCCGGAGGGCGCCGCGCTCGCGAAGCGCGCCGTGGGCGTGGTGGAAGACGCGGATGCCCGCTTCTTCGCCACCGTCGACGCTCCCGCGCTCGTGACCGTGCTGCGGGGGCTCGCCGGGGTGGAGTGAGGGCGGGTTTCGAGGCGCGCCGCTTCGCGGTGCTCCTCGACCTGGGGGCGATGTCGCCCTTCGAGCCCTGTCACCGGCGCGTGAGAGCATGGGCGGGTGCCCGGCCCCTGGTTCCCGTTCGTCGACGTCGGGGCCATCCGCGACTTCGTCGGTGAGGCCGCTCTGCTGCGGGCGGGATCGTACGCGGGATCCGCGGTGCAGCAGCTGGCATGGCGCACAGGAGTGCTCGAAGCGCAGGTCGTCGGCAGCGAGCCGCGACCCTACTCCTGCTGGGTCGCGCTCGTGCCAGCCGGCCGTGGCCACCGGCCGACCGCGAGCGGCTGCAGTTGCCCCGTCGGCGCCGCGTGCAAGCACGTCGCCGCCGCCATGCTCGCCAGCTCGCGCCGACACGACGCGAGCTCGGCGGCCGCCGTGCCGGACGGGTCGGGATGGCGCGGCGCAGTGCGCTCGCTCACCACGGCCGCCGAGCCGGCCGCCGGGCACACCCCGCTCGCGCTGCTGATCGAGGTGCGCGAGCGCGTGCGCCGCCGCGCGAGTTCCGGCGGGCGCTGGGAGCGCGCCACCGAGACGACGCAGGCCGCCACCCGCGACTCGATCGGCGTGGTCGAGGTCACGGCGCGCATCGGCGCGCCGGGCCAACGCGGCTGGCGAGGCGCCAAGGCCACCTGGGGCAGCCTGCACTACCGCACGCACGAGGCCGGGTACGACCCAGAGCAGCTGCGCTGGTTCGTCGAATTCGAGACCCTCGCACGCGCCACGCCCGGCAGATACTTCAGCGGCGAGGGTCCACGCCTCGCGCTGCAGGAGTACTCGTCACCGCTGCTCTGGCGACTGCTCCAGGATGCCCGGGCACGCGGCATCCGGATTCTCTCCGGTGACAAGCACGGCACCCTCGTGCTCGCCGGCGACGCCCAGCTCGAGGCCGTCGCGACCACGCGCGACGACGGCGCGCTGGTGCTGACGCCGGCGCTCGCGGTCGAAGGACGCACCGTGACCGATGGCCGGGCGCATCCGATCGGCGATCACGGCGTCGCGCTGGTGGAGTGGCCGGCACCCACCGCCGATGCGCCGCGTCCAGGACCCTTGGTGACCCTCGCGCCGGTGAACCGTCCGCTCACGCAGCAGGTGCTGATCGCCTTGCGTCGTGGCGAGATCGAGGTGCCGGCCGACGACGTCGGCGAGTTCCTCCGCGACGCGTACCCGGCGCTGGCCCGTTCGCTCCCCGTACGTGCAGCGGATGCCGACACCGACCTCCCCGAGCTCGTCCCGCCAACGCTCGTGGTCACCGTGTCGTTCCGTCCGAAGCAGACCGTCGTGATCGCGTTCGGCTGGGAGTACAGCGCGGGCGGTCGCGTCGCCGCGCTTCCCGCGCTTCCGACGGCCGCCGACCGTGCTCGCCGCGATCCGGATGCCGAGGCAGCCGCAATCGCGGCCTTCGTCGAGGCCGCGGGCGACTCCGCCGACTCCGAGGCGCCGCTCGCGGAACGCACCCTGCGCGGCATCGACGCCGCCGAATGGGTCGAGCAGGTGCTGCCGCGCATCGAAGCTCTCACCGGCGGCGCCTCCGACGGCAATACCGGTGCCACCCCGCGCATCCGCGTCGACATCGAGGGCGAGCGCATCGAATACCGCGAGTTGAAGGAGACCCCGGAGCTCACGGTCACGACGGTGCCGACCGACCAGAACGACTGGTTCGACCTCGGCATCATGGTCACGGTCGCGGGGCGGAGCATCCCGTTCCAACCGCTGTTCGAGGCGCTGGCCACCGGCAAGCGCAAGCTGCTGCTCGTCGATCACAGCTACCTCTCGCTGAACAAGCCCGTGTTCGACCGGCTCAAGGAGCTGCTGTCGGAGTCGGAGGCGCTCGCCGAGTGGGAGACCGGTCCGCGCATCAGCCGATATCAGGCGGCGCTCTGGGCCGACTTCGAGGACCTGGCCGACGAGTCGCTGCCGGCCGTCGAATGGCGGGAGACCGTCGGTGGACTGCTCGATGTGGTGCGGGCGGCGGAACGCGGGGCGGAGCGTCCGGACGACGCGGCAAGGCTCGTCGAGCGCGCCCCTCTGCCGTCCGGGCTGGCCGTCGAGCTGCGTCCCTATCAGCGCGACGGCTACGACTGGCTCGTCTTCCTGTGGCGGCACGGCCTCGGTGGCGTGCTCGCCGACGACATGGGGCTGGGCAAGACCGTGCAGACCCTCGCGATGATCGCTCACGCGCGGGACGTCACCCGCGACGTCGTACGCGATCCGCGGAACAGGACATCCCCTGAGCCGAGCACATATCCGGCGTGGCGCGACGAATATCCTGCACCGTTGCCTTCGGCCGAGGGAGATTCGGAACTGCCGGCGCCGTTTCTCGTGGTGGCTCCCGCCTCGGTGGTGTCGAACTGGGCGAGCGAGGCGGCGAGGTTCACGCCGGGGCTGCGCGTGGCATTCCTCACCGCCACCCGCCGCAAAGACGGCACACCGATGGCGGAGGCGATCGCCGACGCCGACATCGTGCTCACCAGCTACACGGTGTTCCGGCTCGACCATGAGCGGTTCGCCGCCCAGCGCTGGGCGGGGTTGGTGCTCGACGAGGCCCAGTTCGTGAAGAATCACGCGTCGCAGACGCACCGGCTGGCCCGCGAGCTGGATGCCCCGTTCCGCCTCGCCGTCACCGGCACGCCCCTGGAGAACAATCTGCTCGAGCTGTGGGCGATGTTCTCGATCGTGGCGCCCGGCCTGTTCCCGTCGCGCAGGCAGTTCGTCGAGGAGTACGTCAAACCCGTCGCGGCGGCCGCGAGTCCGGCGCACGGAACGGATGCCGCACACGGCGCGGCCCGCCTGCGTCGCCTGCGTCGGCGCATCCGCCCGCTGCTGCTTCGTCGCACCAAGCAGCTCGTGGCGCCCGAGCTGCCGCCGAAACAGGAGCAGGTGTTGAGCATCCCGCTCGACCCGAAGCACCGCAGGCTCTACGACACGTGGCTGCAGCGCGAGCGGCAGAAGGTGCTCGGGCTGCTCGACGATCTCGACCGGCAGCGGTTCATCGTGTTCAGGTCGATCACGCTGCTGCGCATGCTCGCGGTGGATGCCTCGCTCGTCGACCCCGACAACGCCGACATCCCCTCGAGCAAGCTCGACTCCCTGCTCGATCAGCTCGGCGACGTGATCGCCGAAGGGCATCGCACGCTCGTCTTCAGCCAGTTCACGTCGTATCTCGCGAAGGTGGCGCAGCGGTTGGATGCGGCCGGCATCCGCTACTCCTACCTCGACGGCTCCACCCGGCGCAGGGCCGAGACGATCCGAGGGTTCCGCGAGGGAGACGCGCCGGTGTTCCTGATCAGCCTCAAGGCGGGCGGGTTCGGGCTCAACCTCACCGAGGCGGACTACGTGTTTCTGCTCGACCCGTGGTGGAACCCGGCGGCGGAGGCGCAGGCCATCGACCGCACGCACCGCATCGGACAGACGAGCCGCGTGATCGTCTACCGCATGGTCGCTGCCGACACCATCGAGGAGAAGGTGATGAAGCTCGCCGCGCAGAAGGCGGAGCTCATCGACGCGGTGCTCGACGACGACGGTGCGTTCTCGTCCTCGCTGACGGCCGACGACATCCGGTCGTTGCTGGCGTAAAGCCCTGGGTGCGCAGGCTCGACCAGACGGAGCGTGCAGCCCACGGCGCCGCCGAAAGAAAAATCAGTTCGAGGCTTGACAGTTAGAATTCAAACAGTTAGTGTTCTAAATATGGCACAGCGAGAGTTCGAGATCAGGAGCAGCCTCCAGCTGCTGCGCTGGATCGGCTGGGCTCAGCGCAAGGCCGCCGAGGACTGGATCCGCGAGCGTGGCATCACGTTCGAGCAGGGGTTCGTGCTCGGCTACCTGGCCGAGGAGCCCGGAGCCAAGCAGCGCGATATCGCGCACATGACCCGCACCACCGCGGCGAGTGTGTCGAGCATGCTGCAGGGCCTGGAACGTCGCGGCCTGATCGAGCGACGCACCGAGGAGGGCGACGAGCGCAGCAAGCGCGTCTACGCCACAGAGGCCGGTGCCGAACTCATCGCGGGTTTCGATGACGCGATGCTGGCGGCCGACGAGGAGATCCTGTCGCCCCTGACCGACGCCGAGCGAGATCAGCTTGAGACTCTCCTGACCAAGATCACTGCGGCCCTCCCCGAAGTCGAGAGACCGTAGCGGCGAGAGCCGCCCCTCCATCGGGCCCGTCGGGCCCGCCAAGACCTCACATCGACCACGGCGCCGCACCGGGCGGCCGACATCGCCCGCGCCCGCGTCGCCATCCCGTCACGCCTGCACGGCACCGAGCCCCACGGGGTCCGGGACCGTCATGCCGTCATGCCCGAAAAGGAGCCCATCATGTCTGCAGAAATCTCCGCCGAAGCACTCGATACACCACCCAAGGCCGGGCAAGTCGGCTCGAACCGCTGGTACCTCTCCGCCGCGCCGATCGTGCGGGCCCTCGTGCACCTCTGTGTGCCGATGGCCGCCGGCATGGTCGTCGGCGCCGTCTACAACGTCATCAACGCTGGTTTCATCGGCTCGCTGCACGACTCCGTGCTGCTGGCCGCCATCACGTTCGGCACCCCGCTGCTCGGACTCGTCATGGCGGTCGGCGGCGTCTTCGGAGTCGGCGGCGGCGCACTGATCTCGCGACTGCTCGGGGCCTCCGAGAACGAGGCATCCAAGGCCGGCGAGATCAAGCACGTCTCGTCGTTCTCCGTGTGGGGATCGGTCGTCGTGGGGGCCGTGCTCGGCGCGATCGGGCTGATCTTCCTGAACCCGCTCGTGTCGGTGCTGGGCGCGAATGCCGCAGCAGCGCCGGCGACGGCATCCTATGTCGCCGTGTTCCTCTGCTTCGTGCCCGTGCTCGCCGCGGCCTTCTGCCTGGAGCAGCTGGTGCGTGCAGAGGGTGCCGCGCGGCAGTCGATGATCGGCCTGATCGCCTCCACCATCGCAAACCTCGTGTTCGACGTGCTGTTCATCCTGGTGCTGCACTGGGGCGTCGCCGGCGCCGCGCTCGCGATCGGACTGTCGAACCTCGTCTCCGTCGTCTACTACGCGGGATGGCTCACCAAGCACAGCGAGCACATCAGCCTCGCCCCGCGCTGGTTCGCGCTGCGGGCATCCGTGCTGAAGCCGGTCTTCAGCGTCGGCATGGGCGAGCTGCTGCAGTCGGCGTTCCTCATCGTCACCAGCCTGGTGCTCAACAACCTCGCCGCGCAGCACGGCAACGGACCGCTGGCCGCCATGGGCGTCGCGGTGCGCATCGCGCAGGTGCCGGAGTTCCTCATCATGGGCATCACCATCGGCGTGCTGCCGCTGCTCGCCTACTCGTTCGGCAAGGGAGACGCCAAGCGCCTCTGGTCGTCGGTACGGGCCTCGGCCGTCGCTGTCGGCGCGATCGGCGCGTTCTTCTTCGTCGTGGTGTTCCTCTTCCGCGACCAGCTGTTCTCGCTGTTCTCGTCGGACCACTCACTGCTGGCCGTCGGCGTCACGATCATGACCGCGCAGCTCGTGGCGATGATCGGCAACGGCTTCACCGGCCTCATCACCTCGCTCATGCAGGGCACCGGGCGCGGCACAGCGGCCATCGTGCTCTCGATGACGCAGGGCGTGCTCTTCATCCCGGTGGTCATCCTGGCGAACCTGTGGTTCGGCCTGACCGGCATCATCTGGGCGCTGACCGTGACCGAGATCATGGTGCTCATCGTGGCGCTCATCCTGTGGGCGCTGAACTCGCGGGGCATCGCCCGCGGCCTCGCCGAGGGCAGCCCCGAGCGTGCCGAGGAGGCGCTGGCGATGGCCGAGGGCTAGAAGTCACGCCCGACGGCACGACGGCCGCGACGAGACGCCCCGCCCTGGGAGACATGACCAGGGCGGGGCGTCTCGTTGTCGATGGGGGACGATGGGCCCGTGAGCGGGCCGCCGTCAGGGCTTTCGCACGCCGCCGCATACCACGGCTCGACCTGCACAACCTAGGTGACATCCAGATAACGGCCGGATAACATGGGGGCACCGTGCCGGTACACCCCGGCAGTTCCGACAGCCCGAGACCCACGCCCCTGTGACTGACCCCTTGCTTCCCGCGCGCTCCACCCCGGTGCCGAGCGCGCCCGAATCGGGCGACGGGGAGCAGGTCTTCTTGAGCCGCAGAGAGCGGCGGGCCTACGAGCAGGCCGCGGCGCAGGATGCCACGCCCGCCTCGGCGACCCCGGTTGCGGCCCCCGCAGAGACCGTCGCGCACACGACCTACGCTGCGCCGCAGTACCCGTCGCAGGCACTGTCTTTCCCGGAAGCGCAGTCAGCCGCAGCCCAGCAGCAGGCTCCGGCGCTGCGTCCCCACGTCCCGCCGTTCGAGGCGGCGACCACCGTCGCACCGGCCGCACTCCCGTCGCCCGCGCAGCAGGTGACCGCCGACGCCGTGCCCGCATCGGGCCGGCCGACCACGACTCCCGCGCCCGAACCACGGCAGGACTCCTTCGCCGAACTGCTCGGACTCTTCGACGAGCCCGAGCAGCAGGCGCCGCACCGTGCGACCACCGTCGAGGTGCGCGAGAGGGATGCTCAGCGCAGCGCCCCCGTGCACCCCGCCGACCGAGGCGCCACCGACCGTTCCCACGGACCGGGTGGTGACGACGCGCGACGCGCACCAGACCTCCGCCGCGCGCCGGATGCGGCACGCAACCACCAGCTCGACGAGATCCCCGTCAGCACGCAGACCGGCCGGGTTCGCCTGCGTCCGGACGAGCTGGCGCGGGCGACGGACTCCGCCCCCGTGCCGATCGCGTTGCCGGGACCCGGAGCCGAGGCGTCGTGGGGCGCGCCGGGTGTGGGCGTCGCGGGCGGGGCATCCTCGTCGCCGCGTCGTGGTCACCGAGACCGGCAGAACCGCCGAGCGACTCCGTCGGCCGATGATCGGGGCTCCGAGAGGGGCGGACGTCGGAGCGAGCCGCGCACCGGGTCGAAGCGGGAGCCGAAGACCGAGGCGAAGCAGGTCGCACGCGGGAAGCGCTCGACGTCGACGGCCCGTGCCCTCAGCACAACTCCGCGTCGTGCGCGTCTTTCGCTTCGTCGCCGGTCTCCGCTGGCCAAGCTGATCGCCAAGACGGCGATCATGGTGGCCGCGGCGGGGCTCGTGGCCACGACCGCTGTGCCCGCCTACGCCCAGTTCGACGATCCGGTGGTCAACAGCGCGACGTCGGGCAAGCTGCAGACCCTGGCCGTCGGTTCGGTCGACAGCGGTTCGATCGACAGCACCTCATACAGTGCGCACACGCTGTCCACCGCACTGGACTCGACGCTGGGCACGGTCGTCGCACCTGAGACGCAGGCGCTCGCGAAGCAGCTCATGTCCGCCGTGACGCAGGGACGTCTCACGGGCAGCTCCCCCGACCACATCTTCGAGATCCGTTATCTCGCCGCGGGCGAGGCTGTGCCGGGCTGCGGCATCGACTACCGCGTGCTGCAGGCCATAGCCTTCGCACTCACCAAGTTCAACACCGTGGGCGTGAGCGACATCAACCGGCATTGCACAGGGCAGATCGAGGGTGCGGGAACCGCGTCCGCCCACTACACCGACGGCGGCGGTCACGCCGTCGACTTCTTCCTGCTCAACGGGCACGCGCTCTCCGGCGGTGACTCCGACTCCATCAAGCTGATCGAGGCGCTCGACGGCGTCGTGCCCGCGCACTCCACTGTCGGCCAGGTGAACTGCCGATCGAGCCTCTCGCTCGAGCATTTCCAACAGATCGACGACACGTGCAACCACGTGCACATCGACTTCCTCGACGCCACAGGGGCGACTCTGCTCGACTGACGCTTCGGAGCACGGGTGTGGCCTCGGCGGGGTTGGTCTTCGTGGGCTGAGCGGCGCCCGCGAGTCGAAGTCGCATGAGTTCTGTGCCGCGCGGCCGACGAGATCTCGGGCTGTCCGGCACCACGCTCGAGCGCCGCGATCCGCCTCCCTGTGAGCTTGAGAACGGCACGACCCGGTCGAGGGCCTCTTCCCACCAACCTGTGTCAATGTGTAATGTCACAGCTATGGATGCGAGCGCAACCGTGGAGTCCTACCTCCTGGACTTGCGGCGGAGAGGGCGGCGCGAACACACGGTGCGTGGCTATGGCACGGACCTTGCGCGCCTGGTCGACTGCGCGGCCGAAACGGGCGGAACGCTCGATGCTGCCGCGGTCTCCACGTACACGGCGTGGGCAAGGGGTGCCGCCCCCGCGACCACGGCGCGACGACTGTCCGCCCTTCGCGGCCTGTTGCGGTGGTGCGGACAGGATGCGCTTCTGTCGGGCGTGAAAGAAGCGCACGGCTCCGCAGATCGAGTGGGGTCCGCCGCATCGAGCGGAGAGCCGACCCACGCTGCGACGCGCGACGATGTCGAGAACGTCTTGGCGGTGATTCCACGGCAAGCCGATCGTGATCAGTTGCTGTACCGTGTGCTCGCTCGCCTCGGGCTTCGCCCCGGCGAAGCGCTCGCGCTGCGGATCGAGGACTACGACGAGGCAGGGCGATGTCTGCAAGTGCCGGGTTGGGGTGGCGTTCGGCGTCGCGTTCTGGTCGACGACCGACAGGTGCTGCTGCGGATGAGCAACCTGATCCGCGTCAGCGGACGCACGTCGGGTGCCTTGTTCACGGCACCAGGACGAGAAGTGCCGCTCCGCTATCAATCGGTGCTGGCGCGCTGGAATCGGTATTGCGCCGCCGCCGGCGTCACGGTCCGGCTCTCGGACCTGCGCCGGCTGCATGCCGTCGAGCTGCTGGCGGGCGGCGTCCCCGAGGCGATCGTCCGTGATCGCCTCGGCCAGCAGTCCGGCTCGCTCACCGGTGGGCCTGCCGGCCCGTCGACACAGGAGAGCGATGAAGCTCTGTGCGCCTGGCATGCCCGAGCGGCGGCTGCGTCCCAGACCGTGGAGTCGGATCCGGTCCGCACCGACCGCGCCGGGTGATCGTGCGACAGCAACGCCTCGGCGCTCCGTTCGCCGTCTTCCTCACCGCTGAGACGGTCAGCGCGGCGGGCAGCATGGTCACGATGGTCGCGCTCCCGCTCGTCGCGGTTCAGCAGCTGCACGCCAGCACGCTGACCGTCGGGCTGCTGGAAGCGGTGCAGTGGATTCCTTCCGTGTTCCTCGGGCTGCTCCTCGGCGCTCTCGTCGACCGCAATCAACGCCGCTGCCGGTCCATGATGGTCGCCGCGGATATCGGCCGGGCGTGCACGCTCGGCACGATCCCACTTGCCGGGGCCTTCGGGATGCTCACCCTGCCGTTCCTGCTCGTCGCGGCGACGCTGACGGGGTTCTTCACCGCGTTCTTCCAAGCCGCTTACGCCCCCTACCTACGGCAGCTCCTTCCGTCCGATCTCTTCAGCGCAGGCAATGGCTACCTGCAGTCCGGACGCTCCGCTGCTCGTATCGCGGGCCCTTCCCTCGCGGGAGCGCTCGTCGCGATCGTCGGCGCATCCACCACGATCACCGTCGATGCGCTCAGCTTCATCCTCTGCAGCGTCGCGCTGCTGACCATCGCAGCACCCTATGCTCCACCGGATGCCGGTGCCCGGCGATCGATCCGCGCCGACATCGCCGAGGGGCTGAGCACTCTGCGCACGAACTCGCTCTTGGCGGCTATCACCACGGGTGCGGCAACGGCCAACCTGTTCATCACCGCCATCGGCGCTCTCGAGATCGTCTTCCTCGTACGATCGGCCCACCTGGCCCCCACCGCCGTCGGCATCGTGCTCACCGTCGGCGGCATCGGCGGACTCGCCGGGGCACTCCTCAGCCGTGGCCTCAACGACCGCTACGGACTCGGACGCATCGCCATCCTCGCCTTCCTGGCCACCGCGCCCGCCGCGCTTCTGCTTCCCATCACCCAGACCGGAGCCGCTGCAACACTCTTCGCGATCGGGGTGTGCGCGATCAGCTTCGGCATCTCCCTCGGCAGCGTCGCTCTCACCACTCTTCGCCTGCAGCACACACCGCAACGGCTGCAGGGTCGAGTCAGCGCCGTCTCGCAGGTGCTCAACGCGGCGACGATTCCCTTGGGTGCACTTCTCGGCGGTGTTTCCGGGCAATACCTCGGAACCAGGGTCGCCCTCGCCGTGCTCGCCATCGGATACATCGCCTTCAGCATCGTCTTCTCCCGCAGCCCCCTCCGCACCGCGGACCGGCTGTCAGTCGGCTCGTAGGCCGACCCGGCCGACGGCGGAGCGGTGCAGGTCGTCGGGCCGGAAGCATGGTGAAAGCCCGTCGCGTCACCGCGCCGCGGCCGCCTCGGCGTGTGCACGTCCCGCCTCGCGGGTGGCGCGCGGCGTCTCTCCGAGCACCGCACGGTACCGGCGCGACAGGTGCGCGTAGTCGGCGTAGCCGAGCTCGGCGGCCAGCCGGCTGAGATCGGTGGCGGGCCGGGCGTAGAGGGTCGTGGCGGCATCCTGCAGCCGACGACACTCGATGAGCCACTTGGGCACCAGCCCGACGTAGTCCCGCGTCGCGCGTTCAAGGGTGCGCGGAGCCACGCCGAGACGGGCTGCGAGGTCGGCGGCGCGCTGCAGGGATGCATCGGTCTCCGCGAGCAGGCAGGCCTCGTTGACGAGGCGGTCACGGTCGTCCACGAGCTCTAGAACCGGGCGCAGCCAGCGGCTCAGGATGCCCCGCAGCCCATCACGAGCCACGTCACTGAGCCCGCCCGTCGCGTCCGCACCCGTCGCGTCCGCACCGGTCAGCAGCCGTGCCACGGACGCCCCCGGTGCGTCTTCGAGCACCGTGCCCTGCGGGGGCACATCATCCGGGGTCGTCCCGGAGCGCGACAGCAGAACGCGGCCGGCGCACGGCCGAAGCAGCAACCCGACGCCCCAGCCCGAACCTGTCAACCGTCGAGCGCTGATGCGACCGCTCGGTGCGAAGATGCGGCCGGCTGGCGCGGCGGGTCGGGGCTCGGCGCCGGCCGCCGGCCCCGGTGATGCGGTGCCCGCTCTCGCAGTGCTGTGCTCGAACACCACGTTGAACGCCGGGTAGGCGAGCACGCGCTGCGTGAGCTCCTCGCCGGCGGGCACGTGCCAGCGCACCACCCACACGTGCCGCACCAGCGGATTCAGGTCGTCGTCGAGCGTGAATCTGTCGAAGACGACGCCGGGATCGCCGGGGTTGAGGTGCCCACGTGAGCGCGGGGTGGCATCCGCCATGTCGCAAAAGTACAAGACGCCACCGACGCACCGCGCCTACCGTCGAGGCATGAACACCACGACTGAACACCCCGCCGCCAACGGCGAGCACACCACGAACGGCCTCCCGCACGGCTCCACCTCGATCACGCCGCACATCGTGGTGCGTGATGCGAGCAAAGCGATCGACTTCTACCGCGACGTCTTCGGAGCCCGCGTGCTCGACGTCACGCGCTTCCCCGGCGGAGACGGCGTCGCCCACGCCGTCCTCGACTTCGGCACCGGCATGCTCACGCTGAGCGACCCCATCGAGCAGTACGGGTTGGTGGTCGCCGACGACCCCGAGCGGCGCGACTATTCACTGGCCGTCTACGTGACCGACTGCGATGCGGTGACGGATGCCGCGGCATCCGCGGGCGCGACCGTGCGCGAGCAGCCCACCACCTTCGTCAACGGCGACAGGTATTCCTCGGTGCTCGACCCCTTCGGCGTGCGCTGGTCGGTGATGACGCGCGTCGAGGACCTCTCGTTCGAGGAGAGCGCGGCCCGCGTCGCCGAGTGGGCGGCATCCCAGGGCTCCGCCGGCTGAGGTGGCTCCGCGACCCGTCGCCGAGTGCCGCGCTGCCCACCGCCGCCAAGCCTCGCGCTACCCAGCGCACGGCCGCCGCACCGCCCGACCACAACGTGGTTCAGGTCGCACGAATGGCCCTTATGGCGACGCATAAGGGCCATTTCTGCGACCGGAAGCAGGCAGCGGTCCTCGAGGCGACGGCACTCGAGGCGATGGCGGGGTGCGAACTGTGGAGCCTGCGCGTTCGCTGTGGGACGAACACATCGCGTTGCGGAACATCTTCTAGCGATATATCGTTGACATGTCTTAGATAGTCAACGATAGGAGACTCGCTATGAAGAACGACTACTTCTGCGGCGACGAACAGCGTCGCCCCCACGACCACACCGGCCGACCCGACCACTGGGGCCACGGGCCTCACCGCATGCACCACGACGACGACCTGCCGCACCGCGGCGCCGGTCGTGGCGAGGACTTTCCCGGCCACGAGTTCCCCGGCCACGGCTACGCGGGCCCCGGTCGTCGTGGCTTCGGTCCGAGCTTCGACCCGCGTGGATTCGACCCGTCGGTGCTCGCCGCCTTCGGCGCCCGTGGCCGCAAGCGTGCGTCGCGCGGAGACATCCGTGCCGCCATCCTCAGCCTGCTGGGCGACGGTCCGAAGAACGGCTACGCGCTCATCAAGGCCATCGCCGAGAAGACCGACGGCCTGTGGCGACCGAGCCCCGGCTCGGTGTACCCCACGCTCCAGCAGCTGGTCGACGAGGAACTCGTCGAGGCGACCGGTGACGGCCGCCGCACCGACTACGAGCTGACCGATGCGGGCAAGGCCTACATCGAGCAGCACGAGTCGGAGCTCGCCGCGGCGTGGAAGGCCACGCCGTCGCGCACCGAGGCGGATGCCGTGCTGCACGAGTCCATCGGCAAGCTGATGGGCGTCGTGCACCAGTTCCGCTTCGCCGCGACCGACGAACAGCGCAAGCAGGCCGCCGAGAAGATCGACGAACTGCGCAAGGCGCTCTACCTGCTCCTCGCGGAGTAGGCTGCGGGCGAGACGCGCCGCTTCGCGGTGCTCCACAAGGCCGTCTGGCCCGCCCTCACCCCGCGTCGCCGTCCACGTAGTACCAGCGGCCGCGCTCGCGCGCGAAGCGGCTGCGCTCGTGCAGCACGCCTCCGTCGCGCGGCACGCCGGGCGTCGGCAGAGTGCGCCAGTACGCGCGGAACTCGACCTCGCCCGCGGCATCCGTCTCGCCACCGGCGACGGTGTCGACGATGTCGAGCCGTCGCCACTGCACGTTCGCGTCGAGGTCCAGCTCGCGCGGCCTCGTCGAGGGATGCCAGGTCGCCGTCAGATACTCCGCGTCATCCACCGCGAACGCCGCGTACCGCGACCGCATCAGGTGTTCCGCCGTCGGCGCGATCGTCTCTCCGCGGTGGAACGGCGCACAGCAGACGCCGTACGCGTCGCCGCTTCCGCACGGGCACGGAGCCTCGTCGGCGATCACCGTGAGCCGCCTGCCTGCTCGGCCGTGAGCATCCGCTCGTTCAGCTCGTGCACCTGCTGCGTGAAGATCGTCGCGCCGCCCTGCGCAGGATGCCGCAGCGCCGGCGCATCCACGCCGGCCGCGGCCATCGCGCCCTGTGCTTTGCGGCCCACCGCGGCGACCACCTCGATGCCGAACGCCTGAGCCAGCGCGAGCGCGACGGGCGCGCCCGCGCGCACCTCTGCCGGCCGTGGCGCCCTGTTCGTCAGCCGGTCGCCGCGCACGAACGGGTGGTCCGGGTACACGCCCCAGAGCAACGGAAGCGGTCCGCGCCACGACGCCAGCGCCCGCCAGACGATGCCCGACGACGACTCCCACGCGGCAACCGGATGCTCCGGCACGGCGAACCCGTCGCCCTCCGCCAGCCCTGTGATGAGTCCGGGCCGAGCCGCCAGCTCGCGTGCGCTGGTGAAGGGGATGCCGCTCACGGTCATCCCGCGATACCCCGGCGCCTCCGCGAGCAGCAGCGCGCGCGGGCCCACGTCGGCCATGAGGCCGAGATAACGCAGCAGATTGCCGCGGCGCAGGGCACCCTGCGGTGTCGTCGCGTCGTAGAGGAACTCCGCGTCGTCGGGGGTGTCGGCGGCCAGCCCGTCGAGCGCGGCGAGGAAGGGCGCGAACCGGGTCTCGGTCGAGGCGCCGTTCGTCCCGCTCACCGGTGCAGCAGTTCCTGCCAGTCCGCGGGCACCCGGCCCGCCGGCCCAGGGGTCGGCTGGTCGTCGGGATGACTCGTCGGAGCCGCGAGCTCGGGTCCCGTCGCGAGCTGCTCGGTCTCGTAGTCCCAGTACCAGTTCTCACCGGGTTCGAAGCTCTGCATGTAGCGGTGGCCCGTCTCGCGAAAGTGCGCTGTCGCGTGCTGCGCAGGCGAGGAGTCGCAGCATCCGACGTGCCCGCACTCCGCGCACCGTCTCAGGTGGAACCACCAGCCGTCGTTCGCTTCGCAGTCGGCGCAGCCGGGGCCGCTCGGCCCGGCGGTGGTGTCGATTCCCGTGGTCTCGGGCATCGCGCTACTCCTTCTCGCGCAGCCAGTGCTCGCGGTGGAACGTGCGACCCCACCACGCGGTGAGGCCCTGACCTTGGTACTGCTCGGGGTCGGCCTCGAGCACGGCGTCGCCGTCGGGGGCGGGCAGCCCTGCCACCTCCGATTCGTCGATCGAGGTCTCGACGCCGTCTGTCGTGATGGCCGTGATCTGCGTCGCGCCGACGAAGCGCAGACCGTGGTGCGTGCGCACCGCGAGGCCGTCGAAGAGGTCGAGGGAGTCATCCTGCAGCACGTGTTCGACGGTGCCGAGACGCTCCCCGCCCGCCGTCGTGACCACGGCGCCCTTGTCGAGTGCGGTATAGGCGATGGGTTCGGACACGGATGCCTCCTCATGGCTGCGCCGGCGCACGACGCGAACGGATGCCCGCACCCGAGCGGGCGCGGGCATCCGCCACCCTACGCCGCAACACCGGGTAACACGGCTTCACACGATGACCGCTCGATGACGGGGATCGGCGGGGCGGCGCGCACCATGGTCGGGTGACAGCAACACCCGTGCTTCCCCTCCGATCGGTCGGCGACACCGAGAGTCCGTCGGCCGAAGGCCTTGCCGTGCTCGGCGTCGACGAGAACGCCGTCGAGCCCGTCGGCTTCACCACGGCGCAGGTGCACGCCGGAACTGAGCCGGATGCCGCGTTCGGCTCCCGCATCCCGCCCGTCTATCTCAGCGCCGGCTTCGTCTTCGACGACTTCGATCAGGCGCGCGACAGGTTCGCCGGCGACGAGCCCGGGTACACGTACTCCCGCTCCGGCAACCCCACGACGGCCGCCGTCGAGCGTCGCCTCGCCGTGCTCGAGGGCGGCGCCGTCGCCCCGAACGCGGAGGCGATCGTGGTGGGCAGCGGGCAGGCGGCGCTCTCGGTGGCGTTGCTGGGCATCCTGCAGGCCGGCGACCATGTCGTCTCTGCGACGAGCATCTACGAAGGCACCCGCGGTCTGCTCCGCGACAACCTCGCCAGGCTCGGCATCGAGAGCAGCTTCGTCGTCGACGCGAACGACCCGGACGCCTGGCGTCGCGCCATCCGACCGGAGACGCGCCTGCTGTTCGCCGAGCCGATCCCGAATCCCACGAACGACCTCGTCGACATCGAGGCGATCGCGCGGGTCGCGCACGAGGCGGGCATCCCGCTGATCGTCGACAACACGCTGGCCACGCCGTATCTGCTTCGCCCGTTCGAGTTCGGCGCCGACATCGTGGTGCACTCGGCGAGCAAGTTCCTCTCCGGCCACGGCACCGCCCTCGGGGGCGTCATCGTGGATGCCGGCACCTTCGACTACAGCGCCCGCCCCGACTCCTTCCCCCACCTCAACACCCCGCAGCGCGCCCTCGCCGGCCGCACCTACGTCGAGACCTATGGCCGTTCGGCCTCCGTCGCGTACACGCGGCAGGTCGTCGCGTCGCGCTTCGGTCCGACGCTGTCGCCGTTCAACGCGTTCCTGCTGCAGCAGGGTCTCGAGACGCTGTCGCTGCGAGTGGCGCAGCACTCGCGCAACGCGCTCGCCGTGGCCGCGTGGCTGGAGGGACGGCCCGAGGTGGAGTCCGTCGACTACGCGGGGCTGGCATCCAGCCCGCACCACGTGCTGGCGCTCAAGTACCTTCCCGACGGTCAGGGCAGCGTGTTCTCGTTCACGCTGCGCGGCGGCGAGCCGGCCGCCCGGGCGTTCCACGACGCCCTGCGGCTGTTCAGCCGCATGACGCACCTGGGCGACGTGCGCTCGCTCGTGCTGCACCCGGCATCCACCACCCACACGCTCCTCACCGAGCAGGAGCGGCTCGCCAACGGCATCGGGCCGGGACTGCTGCGCCTCTCGATCGGCATCGAAGACGCCGACGACCTCATCCGCGACCTGGCACGCGGCCTCGCGGCAGTGCGCGCGCTCGAGCCCGCGGCGCTCGCCGGCTGATCGAAGGACTCACATGACACGCAGACAGCACTTCGGCTGGTTCTTCTCGCGCGGCTTCGGCCCGCAGGCCTGGGGCCGCCCCGACTGGCGCTGGGGCTACGACTGGACCAAACCCGACCTCTACCAGCACTCCGTGCGCGAGCTCGAGCAGGCCGGCCTCGACCTGGTGATCATGGAGGACGCCATCTCGACCGGCACGCCGGAGACGCTCGACCTGCGCGTGCGGTCCGCCTACGGCGGCCCGAAGCACGACCCGCTGCTGCTCGCGCCCTACCTGTTCCAGGCAACGAGCCGCATCGGCATCGTCCCCACCATCAATGCGGGCGCGACGCCGCCGTACCTCGCCGCGCGGCAGGCGGCGACGCTGCAGCATCTCAGCGACGGCCGATTCGGCATCAACGTCGTCACCGATGTGAAGAGCGCCCGTCACTTCGGACTCGAGGAGATCGACCACGACGCCGCCTACGACCGCGCGCAGGAGTGGCTCGACGTGGTGCGCGAGCTCTGGCACAGCTGGGGCGACGGTGCCTACATCGCGGATGCCGCGACCGGACACTTCGCCGACGGCTCGCACATTCGCGCCACCCGTCACGATGGCGAATACTTCCGCGTGGAGGGCCCTCTCAACGCCATCCCCTTCACCGGCTCCGCCTCCGGACCGGAGAACGTGGATGCCTTCGGCACGACCGCGGGCGACCCCGCCATCGTCTCCCCAGGAGGCTCGGGCCGCGGACTCGGCTTCGCCGGCGCGAACTCCGACGTGCAGCTCGCGCTCGCGCCGCTGAACGTCGACGCGGTGCGGGCGTATCGCGCGAAGGTCGCGGAAGCCGCAGAGGCAGCCGGCCGCACGGCATCCGACGTGAAGACGCTCTTCGTGTTCAAACCCGAGGTCGTCGCCAGCGAAGACGAGGCGAAGCGCGTGGTGGACGCCTCGCGGCATCCCTCGGACGACGAGCTGCGCGCCGTGCTCCTGGGCCAATCGAGCGACGCCGAGACCGATCTCACCGGACTCGACCTCGACGAGCCGCTCGACCCGAGCATCTTCGGCCCGCACGTCTCCCGCGGCACGATCAAGGGCCTGCTCGGCACGGCGCCGAGCTTCGACGCCCAGCCCCTGCGCGACCTGCTCGCCGCCAAGGCGCGCAAGGGCGCGGTGCTTGACCGCGAGGGGCTCGTCGGCACGGCAGGCCAGCTCGCCGACTTCATCGAGGAGCTCGGCGAGGATGCCGCGGGCGACGGCTTCATCTTCTCGGGCGACCTGCACCCGGTGACCGTGCACCGCATGCTCGACGACCTGGTGCCCGAGTTGCGGCGCCGCGGCATCCTGCGCACGTCCTACGCACCGGGCGGCCTGCGCGCGAACCTCACCGATTTCTGAGACTCGCCCGCGCGTCATCGCGGCATGTGCCGTAGCGTCGCCCTCGTGACGATCTCGCTCGGCTACCAGATCCCGAATTTCAGCTATCCAGGCGGCGTGGAGACCCTGTTCGACACCGTGCTCGCGCAGGCGCGCGAGGCGGAGTCCAGCGGCTTCGACACGGTGCTCGTGATGGACCACTTCTATCAACTGCCAGGGCTCGGCACGCCAGACCAGCCGATGATGGAGGCCTACTCGACGCTGGCCGCGCTCGCGGCGTCGACCAGCGGCATCCAGCTCTCCGCACTCGTGACCGGCAACACCTACCGCAACCCGACGCTGCTGGCGAAGACCGTCAGCACGCTGGATGTGATCAGCCACGGCCGCGCCATTCTCGGCATCGGCGCCGGCTGGTTCGAGCTGGAGCACGAACAGCTGGGCTTCGACTTCGACACGTTCACCGAGCGCTTCGAGAAGCTGGACGAGGCGCTGCAGATCATCCACCCGATGCTGCGCGACGAGCGGCCCGAGTTCGTCGGCACGTGGTACCGCGCGCACGGGGCGATGAACGTGCCGCGGTTCCGCGAGAGCATCCCGATCATGCTGGGCGGTCAGGGCGAGCGCAAGACGTTCCGGCTCGCAGCCCGTTATGCGGACCACATGAACATCATCTGCGCGATCGAGGATCTGCCGCACAAGGTCGAGGTTCTGCGGCAGCGCGCCGAGGAGATCGATCGCGATCCGGCGACGCTGAGGACGAGCTATCTCGCGAGCGTCGGTCTCGTCGAGACGCAGGCGGAGGCCGACGCGATTCTCGCCAAGATTCCCGAGGATCGCCGCAATCGCGCGTTCGTCGGCACGGCCGACGTCATCGCAGAGCGCATCCAGGAGTCGATCCTCGGCGCAGGCGTCGACGGCGTCGTCGTGAACGCGCCCCTCAACGGACACGTCCCCGGCGTCGTGTCGGCGCTCGGCGAAGCGCTCGCACCCCTGGTGCGCTGAGCGCTCAGCGCGCGGGCGGCGGCGCCGTGACCAGCGCCGTCAGCGCCTCGCGGTTCGTGTCGTAGAACGTCTCGTCGTCGACGATGCCGATCTCGCGCATCCGCGTCACCAGCGGCAGCCGCGCCCGGCTGTAGCTGAGCGCGACGTGGTGGTCGTGCAGCCACTCCTTGAGGGCATCCATGGTCTCGGCCGCGGTGATGTCGACGTCGGTGACCGACTCCAGGTCGATCACGACGTCGTGCACCGGCGGATCGTCGGATGCCCGCACGGCGCGCTTGACGGCATCCGCGAACACGGTGCTGTTCGCGAAGAAGAGCGGCGCGGCAAGCCGGATGACGACGACGCCAGGCGCCGTCTCCTGCCCGCTCGGAGCGGAGTCGAGCAGGGAGTGATGCGGGTTGTCGTCCGCCTCGAGCACGTCGATCGCCGGCTTCGACGCGCGGCTCGCCAGGTTGATGAGCGCGAGCACGAACGACACCGCGATGCCCGCGATAGCACCGACGAACAGGGTCACGAGAAAGCAGACGGCCCCGATGACGAACTCGAAACGGTCCTGCTTCCACATCGCGGCGAAGTCGCGGATGCCCAGCAGCGGCAGTACCGCCACCCCCACGATCGCGCCGATCGCCGGCGACGGGATGTCCGCGAGCAGCGCCGTGCCGAAGATCACCAGCAGCAGCGTGCCCACCGCCGCCACGAGGCTGGGCAGCTGCGTGCGGGAGCCCGAGGAGTCCATCGCCGCGGTGCGCGAGGTGGACGATCCGACGGTGAAGCCGCCGGTGGCGCCCGAGGCGATGTTGGCGACGCCGAACGCGAACAGGTCCTGGTTCGGGTTCGTGGCGTAGCCGCGCTTCTCGCCGTAGCTGCGCGCCACGAGCAGGCCCTCCGCCATGGTGACGAAAAGCAGGGCGATCGCCGACGGCATGAGGTTGAGCCACTGCACCCACGTGAGCACGGGCCAGGTGAGGTGCGGCGGGCCGGCATCCACTTTGCCGAGCACGGCGACGCCGGATGCCTCGAGATGCGCCGTCACGACCACGATCGTCGCGAGCACGAGCACGATCAGCGCCCACGGCACGATCTTCGCGATGCGCGCCCCGACCATCAGCACGATCACGGCGACCACCGAGATGCCCACCGACCACCAGTTCACGGTGCCGATGTTCGAGAAGAGGTCCCCCACCTTCTCCACGAACTCGCCGCCGGAGTTGATCTTGACGCCGAGCATCTTGGCGATCTGGCTCACCAGGATGTCCAGCGCCAGGCCGCCGACGAAGCCCACCAGGATGGGCTTGGAGAGGAAGTTCGCGAGGAATCCGAGCTTGAACACCGCAGTGATGAGAAAGAGCACGCCGCAGATGATCGCCTGCGCGAGTGCCATCGTGAGGTAGTCCTTGCTGCCCGCGGCGGCGAGCCCGCCGACGGACGATGCCACGAGTGCGGCGGCCGCGGCATCCGGCGACGCCACGAGCTGCCGCGACGACACCGTCAGGGCGTAGATCGCGGCCGGAACGATCAGCGCATAGAGCCCCGCGGTCGCGGGCAGCCCGGCGATCTGCGCGTACCCGATGTTGAGCGGAACCGCGATGGCCAGCAGGGTGACGCCGGCGAGCAGCTCCCGCACCAGGTTGCGCGGGGCGAGTCCCATGAGCGGTCGCATGATGGTCACGGGGTTCCTCCTCCGGTGTCCGTCGAGTACGCCGCCACGTCGAGCGTGCCCCGTCTGCTGACGACGCTAACCATGCGCCGTGCGGAGGCGTCGGCACCACGGCCACTTCGCCCGTAGCGGGCGACGGTCAGGAGCCGAACAGTGCGCCGATCTCGCGGATGCGGTGGGTGCGGTGGTCGGCGTTCATGCGGCCGGCGAGTTCGAGCTGGGCGATGCCGTGCAGCGCACCCCAGAACACCTCGGTCTTCGTGCCGTCGCCGTGCTCGCCGACGGCCTCCGCGAGCACGGCGAATCCCTGGCGCAGCTCGGTGGCGCTGTCCTCGCTCGCGAAGCGGGCGTCGATGGGCTGCTGGAACATCGCCTCGTACACGGCGGGATGCTCGGCCGCGAACTGCACATAGGCGCCGGCGACCGCTTCGACCGCCCTGCGCGCGGTCGTGCGCCCGACGGCGGTGCGGCACCGGGCGGCCAGCTCCACGAATCCCTCCAACGCGATCGTCCGCATGATCTCGGTCTTGCCGCCGGGAAAGTGCCCGTACAGCACGGGTTGCGTGTAGCCGATGGCGTCGGCGAGGTGCCTCGTGGTCACCGCGGACCAGCCGTCGGACTCCGCTCGTGCGCGGGCCGCATCGAGGATGCCTCGCCGTCGTTCATCGCTGCGCTGCTGTCGCGCCGTGGCGTCTGCCATTCGTCTCCCTGCACATTTCTCGGGTCTTGCGATTGTGCGGCCCACTGCCTACTCTAGCAGCGCTAGTAAATCTAGCAGCGCTAACAACGAAGGGTGTGCATCATGCTTTCTGTCTTCGCCGTCATCACCGCGACGGTGGTCGGCCTCATGGTCGGCGTCGAGTTCGCCGTGGCGTTCGTGATGAACCCGATCATGAACGCACTGCCGGTCGGTCCTGCTCTGGATGCCCGGGCCCACGGCGGCCGCATGCTGGGGCGTGCGATGCCGTTCTGGTACTTCGGCTCGTTCATCCTCACCGTCGCGCTGGCGGTCTTCACCTGGGGTGCGCCGGCCTCGGTGGCATCCGTCGTCGCCGCCGTGCTGCTGGCGATCAGCGTCGTCGTGTCGATCACGCTGCTGGTGCCGATCAACAACCGCTCCAAGACCTGGTCGGCCGACGAGCATCCGACGGACTGGCACGAGCAGATGCAGCGCTGGGACAGCCTGCACTACGGTCGCGTCGCGATCATCGTCGCCGCGTTCGTGCTGGTGCTCGTCGCGGTCACGGTGCTCTGAACGGGTGGCCGCTGAGACACGTGCCGGGGCTCACGCGACCTCGTCGGGCGACTCCGGCGCGGGCTCGTGCCTTCGCGCCGACCACACCGCCCCGATGCTCGCCGAGACGACGAGCACCACGGCGATCACGCCGATCCAGGTGAAGGCCTGCCGCAGCAGCACGAGCCCGGCGAGGGCCGCGGTCGCGGGAGCGAGGCTGAGCAGGATCGCGAACGCGGCGGCATGCAGGTGCCGCAGCGCGAGCAGTTCCAGCCCGTACGGAATCGTCGATGAGAGCAGCGCGACGGCCGCGCCGAGCAACAGCGTCTCCGGGCGCAACAGCGCAGCGCCGGCCGAGGCGATGCCGAACGGCGCACTCGCCACGGCACCGATCGTCATCGCGATCGCGAGCCCGTCGAACTTCGCGAACCGCCTGCCCGTCTGCCGCGACAGCAGAATGTAGAACGCCCACGCCGTGCCTGCGCCGGCGGCGAGCAGCACGCCGACCAGGTCGAGACGGCCGAAGCTGCCCTCACCGAGCAGCGCGACGCCGATGGCCGCGAGTCCCGCCCACAGCCAGGCGATCGCCCTGCGCGCGGCGACCACCGAGAGCACGAGTGGTCCGAGCACCTCGATCGTGACGGCTGCGCCCAGCGGGATGCGATCGATGGAGAGGTAGAACAGCCCGTTCATGAGCGCGAGCACGAGGCCGAAGCCGACCACGGTCATCCACGCGCCGCCCCGGATGCCGCGCAGCTTCGGCCGAGCGATCGGCAGCAGGATCACCGCGGAGAACAGCACCCGCAGAAACACCATGCCGAGGGCACCCACCTGCGGAAAGAGCAGCACGGCGATGGATGCCCCGACCTCCTGGCACACGAGCCCCGCCACCACGAGTGCCGCGTAGCGAGAGTCGCCGACCGCGCCCTTACTGCTCGCCAGTGGTCCGTCCGTCACGACTCGACGTTACCGGCAGCGGTCACGGCGCCGATTCGTCGGCATCCGCTCGCCAGACCCTGGTGCCGCTCGGCGGTTCGGCGCGCAGTCTGCGCAGCGTGTCGACGAGCGGAGCCACCTCGAGAACGTCGGCGCGGTACCGGTGGGCGGTGCGCGACACGGTCACGGAGACGATCGCTGTTCCCGCACCCTCGGTGACCTCGACCTCCACGTCCCCGTCGAGCAGCACGAAGTCGGGGGCGTCGTGCGGGTTGCCGGAGGCGAACACGAGCCACTCCTCCGTCAGGCCGAGCTCGCCGTCCACCCACCGGCGCTCGCGCAGCGCGGATGCCGCCACCGCCGGCGTCACCAGGTACTGGTTGCGCGGCAGCAGCTGTTCGACGTGCACGCGACGAGCCGGCTCGCTCATCGCGCCCCCGGTTCGTCCCAGCCGACGGGGAGCGGTCGAGCATCCCACGCGGCATCCGGAAGCCACGCCGACCAATCCGCGTCGAACGGCCAGCCGTTCCGATCCGCGACCGCCGTCATCTCGTCGGCGGATCGTCGCGCCAGCTCCGCCACGTCGGTGGAGATCGTGCCGGCGGCAACGCACCACTCGAGCTCGTCGGCATCCTTCACCGTGACGGTGCGCTCGTCACCGGTGATCACGAGGTCGAGCACCCAGTCCTCGGTGTCGAAGCCGAGCGGCGAGCGCGTCCATGGGCGCTCGAAGTTCACGTAGAAGTGGGATGACCACACGCCGTCGGCGTCCACCCAACGCCACACCGACCACGGCTGTTGCCAGCGGTGCACGAGGACCACGCCGTCGCCGCGCCACTCGCGCTCGGAGTGCGTGCCGTCCCATCCGCCGCGCACCATGTTGCGACCGCGGGGGCCGCCGCGCTCGCCGTTGCGCTCGCGGTGCAGCGTCTTCGGCGGCTGGTGGAGCACGACGACCTCGCCGTCGTCGGCGATCACCCGCGCTGTGTGGGCGTAGCCGACGTGCCTGTCGTGATGCGGCGGGTCTGCCTCCTTCACGTTGCGCAGCACGACGACGTCGCCGCGTACCCAGGGTTCGTGCCGAGTCATGCGCGAAAGCCTACGGCCGTGCATCCCCACCCGCTGCCGAGGGTGTGTCTCTTCGTCGCCGAGAGTGCCCGTTCCCCTCGCCGAGGGTGCCCGTTCCCGTCGTCGAGCGTGCCCCTTTCCACTGCCGAGAGTGCGGACCTCACCGCACCCCGCACAGCTCCCTTCGTTAGGCTCGCCGGGCAGCCATCGACGCACGAGGAGAACATCCATGCACGACCGTTTCGCCCGCTCCGAGTGGTTCAGAAACGACCGCTTCGGCCTGTTCATGCACTGGGGGGCCTACGCGGTGCCCGCTCGCGGCGAGTGGGTGCGGTCCTACGAGCACATCGGCACCGACGACTACCAGCAGTACGTCGACGCGTTCCGCCCCGACTCCTTCGACGCCGACGCCTGGGCGGACGCCGCCGCTCGCGCCGGCATGAAATACGCCGTGCTCACCGCGAAGCACCACGACGGTTTCTGCCTGTTCGACTCGGAGCTCACCGACTACTCCACGATGCACAACGGGTTCGGAGTGGATGTCGTCGCCGAGTTCCTGCGTGCGTTCCGGGCCAGAGGCATCCGCGTCGGCCTCTACTACTCCCTCGTCGACTGGCATCACCCCGACTTCCCCGTCGCAGGAGACCCGTACCACCCCGATCGAGACAAGCCGACGGCCGAGGGTATCGACGGGCACGAGCCCGACTTCGACCGCTACCTCGACTACCTGCACGGCCAGGTGCGCGAGCTGTGCACGAACTACGGTGACTTGGACCTGCTCTGGTTCGACTTCTCGTACGGCGACCTCAAGGGCGAGGCCTGGCGGGCCACGGAGCTGGTGCGCATGGTGCGCGAGCTGCAGCCGAACGTGCTGATCGACAATCGCCTCGAGGGCAGCGGCGGTGAGAAGGGCAGCATCATCACGGCGCATCCGTCGGAATACGCGGGCGACTTCGCGTCTCCCGAGCAGGTGATCCCGGTGCGCGGTCTCGCCGATGAGACGGGCGAGCCCATTCCGTGGGAGGCCTGCATCACGCTCAACAACCACTGGGGTTATCACGCTTTCGATCACGACTGGAAGCCCGCGAAACTCGTCGTGCGCACGCTCGTGGAGTGCGTCTCGAAGGGCGGCAACCTGCTGCTGAATGTGGGCCCGGATGCCCGTGGCCGCTTCCCTGAGAAGGCCGTCGAGATTCTGCGCGAGGTCGGCGACTGGCTGGCCGACAACGGTGAGAGCGTCTACGGCGCCGGCGCAGCGGAGCTGCCGAAACCCGAGTGGGGACGCTACACCGAACGCGACGGCACGATCTATGCGCACGTGCTCGAGGAGCGCGTCGGACCGGTCGCGCTCGACGAGATCGACCAGGAGTCGATCGCCTCCGTTCGCCTCGTTCGCGATGGCGCCGCCCTCGGCATGGCGAAGGCATGGATGGCGGAGGGCAACCCCGGCCTCGCCTTGGTGCCGATCGGTCCCGACGAGGCCTTCAGCTACCCGCTGCCCGATCCGGTCGACACGGTGCTCGCGATCACGCGCCGCTCCGCTCCCGAGGGTTGAGGAGCTCGCGGCGTAGCAGTACCCGCCCCGTGGGTTGAGGAGCACCCCGCATAGCGACACCGCAACCCTCGGCAAACGCGCAACGCGGCCCTGCGCATCTGCGCGGACCGACCTGTGCACGCTTGACACCCATACGGGGGCCGGACGAAGGTCGTTGACGGGCCCCTGCAAGGATGCGGGGCACGAAGGAGCGAACATGAATTCGGCATCGTCACCGTCAGAACCAGTCGCCGGGGGCTCCGACGAGCGCGACATCGCGGCTCGTGGTCCCCGTTTCTCCCGCCGCTCGGTGCTCGCAGCCGGCGTTGGAGCCGCAGCAGGGGCTGCCCTCGCAGGAGCGGGTGCCGCTTCCGCATTCGCCGCGCCGGCATCCGAGACCGCCATGTCGGGTTTCTCGCTGCCCTGGTGGTTGCGGCTCTCACCGCGCCAACAGGTGGCGCAGCGGGTGATCTTCTCCTACCCGGGGGCGACTCCGCCTGATGCCCTTCTCGAGGGCATCGCACAGGGTGAGGTCGGCGGTGTCATCTTCTTCGGGGAGAACATCACCAGCCTGACTC
Source organism: Humibacter ginsenosidimutans (assembly GCF_007859675.1). GTDB lineage: Bacteria > Actinomycetota > Actinomycetes > Actinomycetales > Microbacteriaceae > Humibacter > Humibacter ginsenosidimutans. The sequence continues at coordinate 2,557,403 of NZ_CP042305.1, read as the reverse complement.
AGATCGCGAGCGTGGTCGCGCAACTGCGAGCGGCTCAAGCATCCTCGCCGGTCAAAGAGCCGCTGCTGCTCATGACCGATCAAGAGGGCGGCTACATCCGTCGTCTCAGCGGGCAGGAGCCGGTGCTCTCCGAGAAGCAGATCGGTCTGGCCGCCGATCCGGATGCTGCGGCCACAGCGGCCGGATCCGGTGCGGCCGGCGCCCTGAAGAACGTGGGGATGAACCTGAACCTCGCGCCGGTGCTCGACGTGTTCCGCACCCCCGGCAACTTCGACGACCAGTGGGAGCGCTCCTACAGCTCGGATCCCGTGCTCGCCGGACGTCTGGGCGCAGACTTCGTGCGTGCGCAGCAGGGCGCGGGCGTCGCCGCGACGGCGAAGCACTTCCCGGGTCTTGGAGCCGCGACGGCGGACGAGAACACGGACCTCGGGCCGGTCACCTTGACCCAGGGGCTCTCGGAGCTGCGGAACGTCGACGAGGCCGCGTTCTCGCCCGCGATCAAAGCGGGGGTGAAGCTCGTCATGGCGTCGTGGGCCACGTATCCGGCGATCGATGCCACGTACCCGGCCGGCCTGTCTCTGCGGATGATCGAACTCGAGCTGCGCGCTCGGCTCGGCTTCAGCGGGGTCACGATCACCGATGCTCTGGAGGCGGGAGCGCTCACCGCGTTCGGTGACACGGGCAACCGAGCGCTTCTCGCGGCGAAGGCGGGCATGGACATCCTCCTGTGCTCGGCGCGCGACTACTCGCAGGGCACGGATGCGGTGGATGCCCTCACCACCGCGGTGCAGAAGCACACGCTCGACCCGTTGCGGTTCATCGCGTCGCTGCAGCGCGTGCAGAACCTTCGCTCTCGCGTGTCCTGAGAAGCGAGCTGATCACCCGTCGCTCCGATCCCCGCGCTCGTCGCGGGGGCCGGAGCGACACTTCGTCTGGCCGGCACCGAGTTCGCGACGGGTCGAACCTCGCGTGCGCGGAGCTGCCTGGGCCGAGTGCCGAAGAGCACAACTCGCTCTAGGGTGATCGCATGGTGCTTTACGTGCTTCTTCTTCTGCTGATGCTCGGCGCGCTCATCGACGTGATCCGCATCGACGAGAGCCGCGTGAAGTACATGCACAAGATCGTCTGGGTGCTGCTGATCGTATTCATTCCGCTGGTCGGCATCGTGCTGTGGTTCGCGCTGGGCCGTTCGTACGAGGGTGCTTCGCGTCCGGTGAGGATGCCGCGCCGCAGCAGACCGGCATCGGCCCCGCTCGGTGCGCCCCCGATGGGCACAGCGCACGTCACCGTGCAGCCTGTGCCGTCGCGCGACGGGCGTACGACGGAACAGCAGCTCGCCGACCTCGAACGCGAGATCGAAGAGGACACCCGGCGCCGCGCCGCCCTGGAGCAGCGCAAGCCAGAGGCCTGACGCGCGCTTCGCGTGCTCCGCGCCTCGGACGCCTCAGTCGGTGCCGAGGTCGAAGGCCGCGGCCTCGTTCGACTCGTTCAGCTCGGCGAGCTCGGCCGTGTCGCCCTCTGCGACATCGCCGGCCGCGATCTCTGCGGCCTCGCCGACACCGAGATCGCCGACCAGCACGGCGGTCGCTCCGCCGATGACGCCCGACGCGGAGTACTGCTCGAGGCGTGCACGCGAGTCGGCGATGTCGAGGTTGCGCATGGTGAGCTGCCCGATGCGGTCTTCGGGCTCGAACGCGGCATCCCCCACCCGCTCCATGGAGAGCTTGTCGGGGTGGTAGCTGAGCGCAGGACCGCTCGTGTCGAGGATCGAGTAGTCGTCGCCGCGCCGCAGCCGCAGCGTGACCTCGCCCGTGACGGCGGAGCCGACCCAGCGCTGGATGCTCTCGCGCAGCATGAGCGACTGCGGGTCGAACCAGCGTCCCTCGTACATCAGGCGTCCGAGCTTGCGGCCCTCGTTGTGGTAGTTCGCCACGGTGTCTTCGTTGTGGATGGCGTTGAGCAGCCGCTCGTACGTGATGTGCAGCAGCGCCATGGCCGGGGCCTCGTAGATGCCGCGGCTCTTCGCCTCGATGATGCGGTTCTCGATCTGGTCGCTCATGCCCAGGCCGTGGCGTCCGCCGATCGCGTTCGCCTCCAGCACGAGCGCCACCGGGTCGTCGTACTCGACGCCGTTGATGGCGACGGGGCGGCCCTGCTCGAAGCGCACCGTGACATCCTCAGAGGCGATCTCGACGTCGTCACGCCAGAACGGCACGCCCATGATGGGCTCGACGATGGTCATCGGGGTGTTCAGGTGCTCGAGCAGCTTGGCCTCGTGGGTGGCGCCCCAGATGTTCGCGTCGGTGGAGTACGCCTTCTCGACGGATGCCCGGTACGGCAGGTCACGCGCCTGCAGCCACTCGCTCATCTCCTTGCGTCCACCGAGCTCGGAGACGAAGTCGCGGTCGAGCCACGGCTTGTAGATGCGCAGTCGCGGGTTGGCCATCAGGCCGTAGCGGTAGAACCGCTCGATGTCGTTGCCCTTGTAGGTGGATCCGTCGCCCCAGATCTCCACGGCATCCTCGAGCATGGCGCGCACGAGCAACGTGCCGGTCACGGCACGGCCGAGCGGCGTCGTGTTGAAGTAGGTCTTGCCGCCGGAGCGGATGTGGAACGCGCCGCACTGCAGCGCGACCAGTCCCTCTTCGACGAGGGGCAGCTTGCAGTCGACCAGTCGGGAGAGCTCGGCACCGTACTGGGCGGCGCGGCCGGGGATGGCATCCACATCGGGCTCGTCGGGCTGGCCCAGGTCTGCCGTGTAGGTGCAGGGCACTGCGCCCTTCTCGCGCATCCACGCGACGGCGACGGAGGTGTCGAGACCCCCGGAGAAGGCGATGCCGACGCGTTCGCCGACGGGAAGGGATGCGAGCACCTTGGACATGGGGTCAAGCCTATGTTGCCGAGGGGGCGACGAAGCGCGGACCCGTGTGGATGCTCGGGCCTCGCGGGTGGGCGCTGCAAGCCGATGGGGTCGTTGTCGCGGTGGTCTCGCTCGTTGTCGTTCCACGTTGCGTCGTCGCACCGGAGCGCTGCTATCGTTTCGGCGAACACCTGCCCTGTCCACGCGAGGAGTGATGTGAGCGATCTGCTGGTCGACAGTGCGACCCTGCGTCATATTTCATCCAAGCTTCAGGGCATGATCGACGAGGTCGCGGTGACAGCGCCGCTGCACGACGGCCTCGCCGTTCTCGGGTCGGCCGATGTCACCGCGGCTGTGCACGACGTCGATGTCTCGCATCGCTTGGCGGCGTCATCGTGTTCCGATGAGTTCACCACGCTGGCGATCGTGCCCAGCATCTTCGCCGACGAGATGGATGCGGCAGAAGCCCGCCTCGCCGCGACGGCGAGCCGACTGTCGTGAGCGTGGATCCTTCGAACCCGGGCGCCGGTGACCCGGGAGGCATCCTTCTCGCCGCTTCGAAGCGGCAGGCTCACGTCGAGAAGCTGAACGCCGTGGCGAAGGTTCTGCGCAAGACGGTTTCCGAGCTGGATGCCGCGAGTTGGACCGGCTCATCGCAGACGGCGTTCGTTTCGGCCATCGACGCACTCGTAGCGCGTCTCGACGAGCTCGCCGGCCGGGTCGGCGCCGAGTGCAGGGCCTTGATCGCGTACGCCGGTGCGCTTGACGACATCAAGGTGCAGCAGGCCCGGATCCAGTCGAAGCTGGACGATGCGAAAGACGACCTCCGCGCGCTCGAGCGCACCGACTCGACGGAGCACTCGACCCAGCGGGCACAGGCGGCCAAGTCGCAGGACATCGATGATCTGGCAGCTGAGCTCACGCGGCTCGTCTCCGACCGAGAGATTGCGGACAGCGTCTGCGTCAGGGCGTTGGCGGCATCCAGGTCGTCGGGTGCGTCGACGAAACCGATGACAGGCAGTTCCGGCGCGGACTTCTGGTCTTCAGCGGGCGCCGGCATGCTGCTGACCCTGTTGAAGGGAGCCGACGCCTCGGAGCTGGCGAAGCTGTTGAAGGCGAACCCCCTGCTCGTCAGGGACTTCTGGAACAACCCGCCCGACCCGAAAGCGGTCGCAGCATGGTGGAAATCGCTCAGCAAGGAGCAGCAGCATGCCCTCGAGACTTCAGTGCCGGGCATCATCGGCAATCTCGGCGGCGTGCCGTACGCTGCCCGAGACACGGCGAACCGGATTCAGTTGAACGCGGACAGCAAGAACCCGAATCTCACGGATGCCCAGCGCAAGGCCATCGCTCAGCTCAAGCGGGCACTCAAGGTGGGGAAGGAGCGAAAAAATCCCTACGCAGATCGTCGACTACAACCTTCTCGGAGACGACGACGGGAAGAACCCGCTGCTGGCCGTCTCGTACGGCGACCTCGACACGGCGGACAACAGCACCTGGATGGTGCCGGGCATGCTCTCCAATGCTGACAGCGCGCTTGGTGATTGGGGGCGTGCAGCAGCGAATCTTTACGTGAAACAAGAGGCACTTGACCCGGCGAACGCGCACGCTGATGTGGCGTGGATTGGCTACAACACGCCGGGCATTGTCGGCGTGACCAGCGGTGTGGATGCCTCGCAGGGAGCAAGGCGCCTTGCCGCCGAGCTCGACGCCGATCACGACACCAGGGTCGGCGACGGCAGTCCGACCTCGGTCAACGTGGTCGCTCATTCGTACGGCACCACGACGGCGGCCGATGCGCTGACGGAGACTGCCCACAAGGTCGCGTCGTTCACGATGGTCGCTTCTGCGGGACTCGATCCCTTGAAAGTGACGGATCTGGCCCGGTTGCACGTCGCCACGACGCACGTGCCCGGGCAGGAGGGTCGTACTCCGGCGATCTATACGACGGGAGCCAGCGCAGACCATCTCGCACCGTTCGGAGCGGACGTCTCTGGGCGTGCCGAGCCGAATCCGGGGGTAGCGGCGCCAGGCGCCCCGGTGATCTTCGGCGCTCAGTCCTTCAGCTCCGACGGTGACGTTGCGAAGGGCTTACTCCCGGTGGAGGGGCACAACCCGCTGGGAAGCGACGGGGCGTGGTGGGAGAAAGTGACGACGGCGGCACCACCGCCCGGGCACGGATACTTCGATCCCGGGACGCAGTCGCTTCGTAACATCGCAGCGACGAGCACTGGTCGCGACGCCTTCGTCGACGGCGGCTTGACGAAGACCGCCGATTCGTGGGGTCTATCCGCCGACTGGGAGTTCTGATGGCAGGTTCACATGGTGGCCGTGTTCGTCGGAGCTCGGCAGTCGCCGTCATGTTCGTTGTCACATTGATCTTGGGAGGTTGTTCTGTGGTGCATTCGCCGTCGGCGTCGGCTACGCCGTTGTCTGCTGCTCAGTTGTATGCGCAGGCGGATCGGTACATGGAGTTGACGATTGGGTATGCGGGGCCGGGGCCGTGGAAGACGGCGACGCCGGTGCAGGATCCTCATGCTGAGACGTGGAAGCCGGGTGGTGTCGGGATCGGGCCGCAGTCGTGCGGTGACGGCAACGACAAACACGGGCAGGTCAGCGGGGCGGTCTTCGGGCCGGCGAGTAAGGATCCGGCTGCTGACGCGAGGCGGGTGGCGAAGGGGTGGAAGTCGCACGGGTACACGGTCAGTGTCATCGCGGACCAGTCGAAGGATGCATCCGCTGATCACAATGTCGAGATCAGGGCGGATGTGCCCAACGGTGCCGTACTCAGCTACTTCGCCAGCGATCAGGTGACGAGCATTGATGTCACCAGTGAGTGTTCTGCTGATCCTGTCGGTCTGTGGGATGACTAGAGAGTGAAGCTCCGCAGTGACATGGTTGGTCGTTGTGTGGCGGCGGCTGTGGTGACTGTTTCGCTGCTGGTTGTGGCCGGTTGTTCTGTGACGCATTCGCCGTCGGCGTCGGCTACGCCGTTGTCTGCTGCTCAGTTGTATGCGCAGGCGGATCGGTATATGGAATTGACGATCGGGTATGCGGGGCCGGGTCCGTGGAAGATCAGCACGGAAGCGGAGAATCCCGATGCCCCGGTCTGGAAGGCGGACGGGCCCGGTATGGCGCCGCAGTCGTGTGGTGATGGTAGCGACAAGCACGGGCAGGTGAGCGGATCGGTGTATGGGCCGCCGAGTAAGGATCCGGCTGCTGATGCGAGGCGGGTGGCGAAGGGGTGGAAGTCGCACGGGTACACCGTGAGTGTTGTTGTGGACCAGTCGAAGAAGGCATCCGCTGATCACAACATCGAGATCAGGGCGGATGTACCAGGCGGTGCCGTGCTCGGGTTCTTCGCGAGTGATCTGGTGACGGGCATTGATGTCACCAGTGAGTGTTCTGCTGACCCTGTCGGTCTATGGGACGACTAAGCCCGTGTGGCCGAGCCTGTGGAGGTCGCCAGCCGGACTTCTCCCGCCGATGAAGATCTGATCGTCACGTTCGGGGATCGCCGCCGTGATCCCCTGTTCGCGCAGTGTCACCACGACGTGACATGACGTGGCCGACTGCCCGGAACGACTCGTTGCCGGCCAGTTTTCCCGTACTCGTGGACACCCGCGTGAACCCGATCCGTTCGTAGAACGCGCGGGCTCCGTTGCCCTCGAGCACTTCGAGCTCGCAGCGCTCCGCGGTGAGAGCCAGCACGTGCTCGACGAGTGCTCGCGCTATCCCACGACGGCGAAGGCTCGGGTCGACGTAGAGCCAGGTGATCTCCGACGTACCACCGTCGAAACCGGCTGCGATGAAGCCGGCGACGGCATCCTCGTATTCGGCGACCCACACGCGGTCGGCGAAGAGCTCCTCGTTCTCGTAGGTCTGCTCGAGCGTGAGGAAGGCGTCGAGTCCCACGCGTTCGCGTCCGTCGCTGAGGTCGCCTTCGATCGGTCCCGTCCACGCAGCGGCGAGCTCATCAGGGCTCGCTCGGAACACTGCCGCGTCGCGCAGTTCGTCGAGGCGTGCAGCGTCGTGGATGCGACGAAGGGCATCCCAATCGCCGGCGTCGTAGTCGCGCACGGCGATGCTGCTCGTGTTTCGGTCGCTTGGCACGTCAGTCACGCTATGTCATCCCGCCCCGTCGGCGCGGTCCACCGCATACGCTCGTGCCATGACTGCCGCTACCGAGAACACCGGCTCCGCCGACCGCCGCGCCACTGCAGACCGCGCACTCAGGCTGAAGGCCCTCTACGAGGCGCCCGAGATCACCCGCGTCGTCAACGTGTGGGACGCCGTGAGCGCCCGCGTGGTCGCTTCGCTTCCCCAGACCACGGCCATCGCCACTGCAGGACACTCGATCGCGGCGAGCTTCGGCTACGAAGACGGCGGCATGCCGCTCGAGCTCGCGCTCGCCGGTGCGCGCACGGTCGCCGAGGCGGTCGACCTCCCGGTCACCGCAGACCTCGACGACGGATACGACGACCCGGCGGAGACCATCCGCAGGGCGATCGGCTTCGGCGTGGTGGGTGCCAACGTCGAAGACCGCCTGCGTCCGCTGCACGAGTCGGTCGCCAGGGTGAGCGCCATCATCGGAGCGGCAGAGGCCGAGGGCGTGCCGTTCCAGCTCAACGCACGCACGGACGCGTTCGTTCTCGGCTCCGACCGTCCGCTCGAGGAGCGCATCGAGGATGCCGTCACCCGCGGCCGCGCCTACCTCGACGCGGGTGCCGCCCTCGTCTTCGTCCCCGCGGTGCTGAACCGCGAGGTGACGGAGCGTCTCGTCGAGGGCATCGGCTGGGGCAAGATCTCCGTGATCGGGCTGCCGGGCGCGCTGCGGGCATCCGAATATCAGGAGCTCGGGGTGGCCCGCATCTCGTACGGACCGCTTCCGCAGCGCGCGGCCCTGCTTGCGCTGCGCGACCTTGCGACCGACCTCTACGGCGACGGCGCGGTGCCGGCCGACCTGCCGGCGCTGAACTGACGTCGCGCGCGGGGCACACCTGGCATGAGCAGGGGTGCGCCGTCCTCCTGCACACTTGACCTGATGATCGGGGACCACACGTCAACCACCGGCCCTGCAACGGGCCCCACCGTCGTGCGCGGCATGGCCTACGTGCGTGCCGTGAACTCTCGCGCCGTGCTCGCCCTGCTGCGCGCCCGCGACGACGGCCTGACCATGGCCGAGGTGGTGGAGGGCACGGGTCTCTCGCGCCCCGCCCTGGAGGGTGCGCTCGACGAGCTGGCGTCGCTCGGCTGGGTCGAGGAGACGCGGGGCGCGGCATCCTCGCCCCGCGGCGGTCGACCGGCCAGGAGATTCCGCTTCCGCGCCGAGCGCGGCTGCGTTCTCGGGGTTGACGTGGGTCCCAGCAAGATCGACGTGCGGCTGGCCGACCTGCGGGGCAGGATGCTCGCCGCCGGCCGCGTCACGCCGGTCGCCGACCGCGAGCTCACGCCGGCCGCCGTGCACGACGCGATCTCGTCGGTCGTGGCCGAGCGGTCTGCCGCGAGCCGTCTCGAGGCGGTGGCGATCGGCGTTCCGGGCGTCGTCGGCGCCGATGGCGAGCTGACGAACTCCTTCGTGCTTCCCGGCTGGGAGCGGCGGCCGATCCGTGACGAGTTCGAGCGGCTTCTGGATGCTCCGGTCACCATGGAGAACGATGCCAACCTCGCGACGCTGACGGAGCTGACCCTGGGCGCCGGCCGCGGAGCATCCGATCTCGTCTACCTGCTGCTCGGCAACCGGATCAGCTCGGGCGTCGTCGTCGACGGTCGGCTGCTGCGCGGTGCGCACGGATCGGCGGGCGAGGTCGGCTCCCTGCCGCGGGAACGCTGGCACGAGCCGATCGAGGCGATCATGAACGGGGCATCCACCGAGGCGGCGGATGCCGACAGGGGCGACCTCGTCGGGGAGGTCTTCCGCCGCGCGGCGGCAGGGGGACGAGGCTGCGAAAGAGCTGGTCAGCAGCTACATCGCGGAGGTGGAGTTCGCGCTGATCACACTGATGCTCACGGTCGACCCCGAGGTCGTCGTGGTGGGCGGTGGTGTCGCACGGGCCGGCGCAGCCCTGCTGGAGCCGCTGCGGGCGGCGATGTCGCGGCATCCGCTGGTCAGGGCGGAGGTGCGGCTCGGCGACTACGCCGACGACGCCGTCGTGATCGGTGCCGTGCAGCGCGCTCTGCGCCACGTGGACACGGAGATCCACGGGCTCGCCTGAGCAACGGGTTCGGCGTGAGGTATTGCAATTGCCTTGCATAAGTCTCATCATGTTACCGATGCCAACGTAGGCATCGGAGAGTGAGCAACCCCGTGCGTCCCTCGCGCAGCATTCCCGCTTTCGTTCGTTCCGCATTCGGCGCCCGGCGCGCGATGCGACGAATCGCCCTGATGTCGACGGCCGCACTCGCAGCAGGAGCGTGCGTCTTGACCGGCACCCCGTCGCAGGCGCTCGCCGCCCCCGCCCGCCCGGCCGTCGTGCCGGGGAAGGCCGCGAGCATCGGGGCCGGCGCACAGCCGGCGGCCGACACGCTCACGTCGTGGGTGGGGTCGGATGCCGCCTCCGACTTCGACCTCAGCATCATTCCCGCCTCGGGTGCGGAAGACGTCTACCGCGTCACCGCATCGAACGGCCGGGTGCACATCGAGGGCAGCACGCCCGCGACGATCCTCGCCGGATTCGACGCCTACATCGGCCAGGTTCTGCACCAGTCGGTGTCGTGGAACGAGTCGAACCTGCACCTGCCGGCCACGCTTCCCGACACGGCGTTGATCACGGCGACGTCGAACGTGCAGCACCGGTTCGTGAACAACGACGTCGAAGACGGCTACACCGGTCCGTATCGCACCTTCGACGACTGGAAGAAGCTGATCGACGTCTACGCCATGCACGGCCTCAACGAGGTCTTCATGCCGGTCGGCAGCGAGGCCGTCTACTACGACGTCTTCAAGCAGTACGGCTACACGCAGGCGCAGCTGCTCTCCTGGATTCCGCAGGCCGCGCACCAGCCATGGTGGCTGTTGCAGAACATGTCGGGCGCCCCCGACGCGCTGACCATGGCGCAGGTGGATGCCCGCGCCGACCTCGGCAAGAAGATCGCCGACTACCTGCGCTCGCTCGGCATGGTTCCCGTGCTGCCCGGATACTTCGGTACGGTGCCGTCCGGCTTCGCCTCGCACGCGAGCGACACCGACCCGTCGGCGAGCGTCAACATCGTGCCGCAGGGCACCTGGGCGGGCGGCTACGCGCGCCCCGACTGGCTCGACCCGAACAGCGGGGTGTTCCCCGACCTCGCCGCGAAATTCTACGCGGCGTCGCAGAAGCGGCTCGGGGCATCCACGATGTATAAGGCCGATGTTCTGCACGAAGGCGGCACGGCGGGCAACGTCGACGTGCCGTCGGCGTCGAAGGCCATTCAGAACGCCATGCTGAAGGCGCACGACGACTCCATCTGGGTGCTGCTCGGCTGGCAGTCGAACCCGCCGGCCGCCGTGATCTCGGCCGCCGACCCGAAGCACACGTTCATCGTCGACGGCCTCTCCGACCGATACGACGGACTCGACCGCGAGTCGTCGTGGAAGGGCGTGCCCTACGCGTTCGGCACCATCTGGAACTTCGGCGGCCACACCACGATCGGCGCCAACCTCGGCGTGCAGAACACGAGGTACTTCGACTGGCTGAACAAGTCGGGCAGTGCCATGAAGGGCCTGGCCGTTCTACCTGAAGGCGGCGAGAACAACCCCGCCGAGTTCGACTTCTTCACCGGGCTGGCGTGGCGCTCCGGACCGGTCGACCTCGACACCTGGTTCGCGGACTACGCGCACCGCCGTTACGGAGTCGATGACGCCGACGCGGCAGCTGCCTGGAAGATCATCGGTGAGACGGCGTACAGCCTGCCCTCCGACGGCTGGTCGGAGGCCGCCGACAGCATCTTCGGCGCCGTCCCCTCCCTCACGGTCGGCACCGCTGCCGCCTGGTCGCCGTCGCAGCAGCGCTACGACACCGCCGCATTCGAGAAGGCGCTGCCGCTGCTGCTCAAGGCGTCCGCCGCCGTCGAGGCGACGCCCACCTTCAAGTACGACCTGATGGATGTCGCGCGCCAGGTCGTCGACAACCTCGACCGTCCGCTGCTGGCCAAGATCAAGAAGGCGTACGACAGCGGTCAACAGGAGGACTTCGCGACGCTGACCAAGGCGTGGCTGGGCGACATGGATCTGGTCGATCAGCTCGCGGGCACCGACCAGCAGCAGCTGCTCGGGTCGTGGCTCGAGACCGCGCGAGACGCGGCATCCACGTCGACCGAGGCAGACGTGCAGGAACGGGACGCGCGAGCGATCATCACGACCTGGACGCCGGCCAACGGCTCGCTCACCGACCTGAACGACTACGCGAACCGCGAATGGAACGGGCTCGTCGGCGGTTACTACAAGGCACGGTGGGCCGCATACTTCGACTACCTGTCGAAGCAGCTCGCGGGCACGCCGGTGGCCGCGCCGAACTTCGGCACCATGGGCAAGGCGTTCGTCGACGGCACAGCGTCGTACGAGCCGACCGACGGCTATGCCACGAAGCAGACCGGCGACATCCTGAGCCTCTCGACCAAGGCCGTGGACAGCTACGCGTTCGCCACAGGGTTCGAGCCGACACCTCAGCCGCTGCCCGCGCCGCCAGGAGCCGGGGTCACCCAGCTCTCCGAGATCGGGTTCGTCTCCGACGAAAACAACTCCGCATACGGACCGACGGCGCGCAACACCGAGATCGGCGACGCCGCGACGCACGTGCGCAACGCGATCACGCTCGGGGGCACCACCTACGCGACGGGCATCGGCGTCAACTCGCCCTCCACGATCGTGTTCAACCTCGACGGGCGGTGCACGCGGTTCGACTCGTTCGCGGGCATCGACGCGTCGATGGACCTGCCCGGCAAGACGCCGAACGTGGTCTTCAGTGTGAGTGGTGACGGCAAGACGCTGTACACGTCCGACCCGTTCATCGGCGGGGGTTCCACCCCGGCGCAGCCGCTGAAGATCGGCGTCGACGTCACGGGCGTCAAGCTGCTGACCCTGCACGTCGACCCGAACGGCAGCGAGTACTTCGACCGCGCCGACTGGGCGGATGCCAAGGTCACCTGCGACGGACCGGATCCCGTTCCCGCCCCGCCGGGCGACGGCATCACGCAGCTCTCGCACCTGCCGTTCCTCTCCGACGACCACGATGCCCAGTACGGCCCGATCGCCCGTGACACCGCGATCGGCGACACCGGCACGCACGTCACCCCGCCCATCACCATCGGCGGTGTCGTGTACCCGACGGGCCTGGGCGTGCAGGCCGAGACGAGCATCCAGTTCAATCTCGACAAGCGCTGCACGACGTTCTCCGCCTGGGTGGGCATCGACGCCACCATGGATGTCTCGGGCAAGACCCCGAGCGTGACCTTCAGCGTCGACGGCGACGGCAAGACGCTCTACACGAGCAAGGAGCTCACCGGGGGCGCCGCCGTGCACGCCGTGGCCGATGTGACGGGCGTGAAGACGCTCACGCTGAAGGCCGACCCCGGCACGATCAACTGGTTCGACCGCGCCGACTGGGGCGACGCGAAGGTGACGTGCACCGATCCGACGGCGGTGGCGCCCACCACGCACGCCACCCTGTCGGCCGCGGCGCCTGCCTCCGGCTGGTACCGCACGGCTCCGACGGTGACGCTCTCGGCAGACGACGCGGCGAAGACCGAGTATCGGCTGGGCGCCGGCGACTGGACGACGTACACCGCACCGGTCACGATGCCCGAGGGCCAGACCGTGCTCTCGTACCGTTCGACCGGAACGAACGGCAAGGTCGAGGAGGCTCAGTCGCTCGACACCGTCAAGGTCGACTCGACGGCACCGATCGTGCAGGCGAAGGCCGAGGGTCGCACCGTGACCATCACGGCGAGCGACGATGGCTCGGGGATCGCCTCGGTCGAGTACAGCACCGACGGCGGCTCCACCTGGAAGAGCTACACCGCACCGGTCGAGGCGGGCAAGGACGCCCTCACGGTGAGCTACCGCGCGACCGACGTCGCAGGCAACCCCTCGACCGCGCACGACCCGGTGACGGTTCCGGCCGACACCTCGGAGCCCGGCTCGAAGCTGACGATCGCCCTGGGCGGTGGAGCGGACGCCAAGCACCTGCGGGCCGGCCAGAAGGTGAGCGTTGTCGTCACGGGCGCGACGGAGGGCGCCGCGCTGGAGCTCGCTCTGCACTCCACACCTGTCGTGGTGGCCCACGGCACGGCCGACGCGAACGGCGGCGCGGTGCTGGATGCCGTCATCCCGTCGGGCACGAAGCCCGGCGCCCACACGCTGGTGCTCACGGCCTCGGTGCAGGGCGATGACGCGGCGACGGCGTCGCTCGACATCACCGTCGTCGCCACCGGAGGAACGACACCGACGCCCGGCGGATCCGACGGCGCCACGCCGCCCGCATCGGGCAGCGCGAACGGCGACGGCGACCTCGCGGCGACGGGGTCGAGCATCCCGGTCGAGCTGATCGCGGGTGCCGTCGTGCTGCTCTTCGTCGGAGCCGGGACCGTGCTGTCGAGCGTTCTGCGCAGGCGGCGGGCGTCTCGGTGAGCCTCGCGGGTGCCGGCCCCTTCGGTGGCCGGCACCCGCGACCGACGCTTGACTCGCTCGCGCTGTTGCGCTGAGACTCCCGTATGCACCCTTCGAAGATCACCTCCAACCTTCCGGTCTCCGACATCGACGCCGCGAAGGGGTTCTACACCGACTTTCTCGGGCTCGAAGTCGAGGAGTTCAATCTCGGCTGGGTCGCCCGGTTCACCCACGAGTCCACCGGCGCGAACGTGCAACTGGTGACGAGAGACGCGGATGCCCCTGTCGACTCCGTGCTCTCCGTGCACACGCCCGACGTCGAGGCCGCCTTCGAGGAGGCGCAGCGTCGAGGCTACGAGATCGTGTTCCCGCTACGCACCGAGTCGTGGGGTGTTCGCCGGTTCTTCGTGCGCGACCCCGACGGCAACGTGATCAACATCGTGCAGCACGCCGACTGATCGACATCCGCCTTCGCCCCGCACCTATGCTCGGGGTATGGCCAAGCTCGTGCTCACCGTCGTCGGCGACGATCGCGCCGGACTCGTGCAATCCCTGGCCGACGCGGTCAGCACTCACGGCGGCAACTGGGAGACCAGCGAACTCGCCGAACTCGCCGGTGCGTTCGCCGGCATCGTGCTCGTCTCGGTGCCCGACGCGCAGCTCGACGAGTTGCGCACGGCGCTCGAGAGCCTCGACGGCCTGCTGCGGGTCACGGTGCACGGCAGCGGTGACCAGACGGACGTCCGTCTCGGCCGGCGCATCACGTTCAGCGTGCTCGGCGACGATCGCCCCGGCATCGTGCGCGACATCACGGGCATCCTGAGCGGTCACTCGTTGACGATCGACGTGTTCTCGAGCCAGACGCGTGAGGCGCCGATGGCGGGCGGGATGCTGTTCGAGGCATCCATCACCGCGCGGGCGCCGGAGGGTGCCGACCTCGGGGCCGCGATCGCCGACCTCGAACGACTGGCGAGCGAGATCCAGGTCGACCTGACCCTCGAGTGATCGACGCGCCGTGGGCGACACGGCCGCACGGCCTACGCTGAACCTGTCCGGCGAACGGGGGAGGGTCCATGGGCGAGGTGTCGACCGAGCGCGAGACGCTGACGTGGGATGCCTTCGGCGAGGCGTGCAGAGACCTGGCGCGAGACATCCTCGCCGCGGGCTTCGACCCCGAGATCGTCGTCGCCATCGCACGCGGCGGCCTGCTCCCCGCCGGAGCCGTGGCCTACGGCCTCGGCGTGAAGAACTGCGGCGCGCTCAACATCGAGTTCTACACCGGCATCGGCGAGGTGCTGGACGCCCCGACCGTGCTCTCTCCCGAACTCGACTTCGACTCGTTGGTCGGGCGGCGCGTGTTGCTCGTCGACGACGTCGCCGACAGCGGCCGCACGCTCGCGCTCGCCGTCGGGCTGCTGCGCGAGCGCGGCGCCGAGGTGCGCTCGGCGACGATCTACACCAAGCCGGGTTCCATCGCGAAGCCCGACTTCTCCTGGCGGGAGACGGGGCTGTGGATCAACTTCCCCTGGTCGTGGAAGGGCACCGTCGTCGACGAGGACGCCCGCTGACGGCACCGTCTTCCCGGGCGTGTCTCAGCCAGTTGCCCCTGCGGCGGCGGCAGAGGCCCGCTTGAACTCGCGCCGGCCGACGACGAAGCACCACACGCCGACCACGAGAAAGACGGGAGCGCCGAGGATGCCGCACCAGAAGCTGTGCGCCGCCGTCGCCGTCGGCACGAATGCCGACACCACGGCGACGATCACGAGCAACCCGCCGGTGACGTGCAGGATCGGCTGCCCGAACACGGGCGCCAGAAAGAAGAAGTGCACGGCGACGATGAGCATGATGAACGGCGCGACGAGCTGCTCGTCGCCGCTGATCGGCAACAGGATGCCCCCGGCGGCCGCGAGCACCACCTCGATCCACACGACGATCGTGTAGACGCGGAAGGCGCGTTTCCTCGGCGAGATCGCGGAACCTGTGCGCCAGTTGCGAACGGCGAGCGGGATGGACAGCCCGGCAACGGCGAGACCGAGGAGCGAGAGCACGCCGAGCACGATCGACCAGGCGAGCGAGGGTGGTCCCTCCTGGGCCCAGCCGGCCCAGGCGAACGCGGCGACACCGAAGATCGCACCGATCATGACGAGGTCTCGGGGAAACCTGAGGCTCAGCACTCGTGCAATCCTATGAGAGTTCATAGGAACGAAGGAAGACATTTCGGGCCCCGGTCCCGCGACTGACGGTGTCAGCCGAGCCGGCGCAGGGCATCCGCGAGAAAGGCGTCGCGTCGCTCGCGCAGCATGGATGCCGTCAGGTCCGGCCGTTCGGTCATGCCCGCGATGGCGGGTGCGAACCACGCGATGTCGGGCGGGGTGCTCAGCGCGGCGACGACGTCCCAGTACGCGACGGAGTCGGCAGCGCGACCCGCTGCGGACTCCCATCCGGCGAGCACCTCGTCAGCGGCGTCGCCGCCGAAGCACATGGCGGCGTCGCAGCGCAGCGATCCCAGGTCGACGCCCGCTGCGCCGACGCCGGCGCAGTCCCAGTCGAGCACCGCCCGCAGGTCGCCGACTTCCCACAGCGTGTTTCCCGACCACAGATCGCCGTGCACGAAGCCGACGGGGTCGGCCACGGTCAGCTCGGAGACACGCCCCTCCGCCTCGACGAGCAGCGGCTGCGGGTCTGCCTGCGCGCGCAACGCCGCGAAATCGACCGAGGGAATCGGATGCTCGACGGCAGGCATCAGCGCAGCCGCGGCTGGGCTCGGCGTCGCCCGGAAGATCGCAGCGGCCGTCGCACCGAGCGTGCGAAGGCGTGCCGCATCGGCGCGCATCGGCTGCGCGCTGCTCCCCGGCAGATATTCGATCAGCAGCAGCGCGGAGCCGTCGACCACGTGCTCACCGAGCACCTGCGGCACCGGGATGCCTGCGCTCGCGGCGGCGTTCATGCCCGCGTGCTCGCGCGCCGTGGGCGGAGCATCCTCCCCCGGCCCCGCCGCCGTGACGCGCAGGACCGCCCGAACCGTTCGGCCGTCGGACGTCCGGTTCGCGTTGATCAGCCACGGCGCGCCGCCGTCGCGCAGACCTCTGACGTCGGCAGCGGTCTCGGCGCCGAGCACGGAGACCGCCCACGCAAGGTGCTCCGCGTTCGGTGTCGCCATGTCGTCAGGCTAGGACCGGCCACCGACGGTGAGGGACGTGCGAGTGCATCGTCAACGGATGTGCTGCACGCCGACCTTCAGCCTGCGCAGCTGATACCGCCACGGCGCGAGCCGCGGCTTCGCCAGGGTGAGCCCCGCGTCGTGTGCGATGTGCTCGACGACCTCGTCGGTGGACCTGTCGTCGGTCGGCACGTGCGTGGCGTAGCGGTCCCGCGACAGCGCGGCGACGCAGCGCGGGATCTGCTGCACGGCCCAGGTCTCGGCTCGGAGACCGGTGCGCAGGAACGCGATGCGTGTGCTGAGTCTGCGGCGGAGAGTCTGAGGGCTGGCGATCAGCGCATAGTGGCGCACATCGACGCCCCGTGAGCGCAGTCCGCCGATGATCTCGTCGAAGTACTCGTCGCGCACGATCGTCATCGGCACGAGCACCGGCCCGTCGTGTGCGGCCTCCGCCTGCTGCAGGGTGTCGATCACCGACGACCGCCACTGCGGAAGGTCTTGGAAGTCGCTCCGCGTACTCGGTGGAAGCATGCGCTGCAGCGCGAAGCCGAGCAGCTCAGGGTCGGTCACGTGAGCGTTGGGAAGCCGCCTGTGCAACTCGAACGCGGTGTGGGTCTTGCCTGCGCCGAAGGCGCCGTTGATCCAGATCAGCACCCGTCGGAGCCTAGGCGCGTGATCCCACGAAGAGCCGTGTGAAATGCAGCCGATCTCGGAATACCACTACCGCCGTGAAAGTTGAGCTATGTAGACTCAACTTTGATCAGGCATCCTCTCGCGTGTTCGGCCTTCGTCGTCGCACGCTCTCGGGTGCCGCGCCACCGTGGGAAAGGACAAGACACCGATGGCGAACATGCAGGGCGCACCCTCCAGTCAGGAGGAGCAGAAGAGCGCGCTCGAACAGTACGGAATCGACCTCACCGCGCTCGCCAAGGCGGGCAAGCTCGACCCGGTGATCGGCCGTGACTCCGAGATCCGGCGCGTCAGCCAGGTGCTGACCAGGCGCACCAAGAACAACCCGGTGCTGATCGGCGAGCCCGGCGTCGGCAAGACGGCCGTCGTCGAGGGGCTCGCGCAGCGCATCGTGGCGGGCGATGTCGCCGAGTCGCTGAAGAACAAGCGGCTCGTGTCGCTCGACATCTCGGCGCTCGTCGCCGGCGCGATGTACCGAGGTCAGTTCGAGGAGCGGCTGAAGAGCGTGCTCAAGGAGATCGACGAGTCGAACGGCGAGGTCATCACGTTCGTCGACGAGCTGCACCTTCTGATGGGCGCGGGCGGCGGCGAGGGCTCGGTGGCGGCATCCAACATGCTCAAGCCCATGCTGGCCCGCGGTGAACTGCGCCTGATCGGTGCGACCACGCTCGACGAGTACCGCGAATACATCGAGAAGGATGCCGCGCTCGAGCGCCGCTTCCAGCAGGTCTACGTCGGCGAACCTAGCGTCGAAGACACCGTCGCCATCCTGCGCGGGCTCAAGGGCCGCTACGAGGCGCACCACGGCGTGACCATCTCGGATGCCGCGCTGGTCGCGGCCGCCGCCCTCTCCAACCGCTACATCACCTCGCGGCAGCTGCCCGACAAGGCGATCGACCTGATCGACGAGGCGATGAGCCGGCTCAAGATGGAGATCGACTCGTCGCCCGTGGAGATCGACCAGCTCAAACGGCAGGTCGACCGCATGAAGCTCGAAGAGCTGGCTCTCAAGAAGGAGAAGGACGACGCCTCCAAGGAGCGTCTCGCCAAGCTCCGCGACGAGCTCGTCGGCCGCGAGCGGGAGCTGGCCGAGCTCGAGGCGCGTTGGGAACGCGAGCGCATGGGGCTGAACCGCGTCGGCGAGCTGAAGAAGAGGCTCGACGAGGCGGTGACCGAGCGTGACCGCGCGCTGCGCGAGGCGAATTACGCGAAGGCATCCAAGCTCGAATACGAGACGATCAAGCAGCTGCAGCGCGATCTCGACGAGGCCGAGAAGGCGGAAGACACGCCCGACGAGCCGCGCATGGTCAACGAGCAGGTCACCGACGAAGACATCGCGGCGGTGATCGCGGCGTGGACGGGCATCCCGGTCGGACGCCTCATGCAGGGCGAGACCGAGAAGCTGCTGAACCTCGAGGGCGAACTCGGCAAGCGGCTGATCGGCCAGAAGCGTGCGGTGCACGCGGTGGCCGATGCCGTGCGTCGCTCCCGCGCGGGCATCAGCGACCCGAATCGGCCCACCGGCTCGTTCCTGTTCCTCGGCCCGACCGGCGTGGGCAAGACCGAGCTGGCCAAGGCGCTCGCGGAGTTCCTGTTCGACGACGAGCACGCCATGGTGCGCATCGACATGAGCGAGTACGGCGAGAAGCACACCGTCTCTCGTCTCGTCGGCGCCCCTCCCGGCTACGTCGGTTACGAGCAGGGCGGTCAACTGACGGAGGCGGTTCGCCGCCGTCCGTACAGCGTGATCCTGCTCGACGAGGTGGAGAAGGCGCATCCGGAGGTGTTCGACATCCTGCTGCAGGTGCTCGACGACGGGCGGCTGACCGACGGCCAGGGCCGCACCGTCGACTTCCGCAACACGATCCTCATCCTCACGTCGAACCTCGGTTCGCAGTTCCTGATCGACCCGACCCTGTCGTGGAACGAGAAGGAGGAGCAGGTGCAGGCTCTCGTGCGCCAGGCGTTCAAGCCCGAGTTCGTGAACCGGCTCGACGACATCGTGGTGTTCTCCGCGCTCAGCGAGGAGGAGCTGGGCGAGATCGTCTCGCTCTACATCGACCGGCTGCAGGCGCGCCTGCACGAGCGTCGACTCGAGCTCGGCGTGACCCCGGATGCCCGTGCGTGGCTCGCCGAGCGCGGCTACGACCCGATCTACGGGGCGCGTCCGTTGCGCCGCCTGATGCAGCACGAGATCGACGATCGTCTTGCGACGGCGCTGCTCGACGGCAGCATCCGTGACGGGGACGTGGTGCGCGTCGACCTTGCGGCCGACGGCGACCACCTGCAGGTCGCGGCCGTCGACTGACGGCCGTTCATGCGAGCTGAGGCAGGCGGAACGCGCGGGGGCAGGCAACTCTTGCCTGTCCCCGCGCGGAGAGCGTGATCATGCCTGTTGTCGGGCGCGAACACCGAGGGCGTGAGGGCCGAGCATGTGAGCGCCGAGCACGTGAGTGCCGAGACCAGCCGCAGCGTGCGGTGGTGGCCGCCGAGTCAGGAGCGACGGGGCGCCCACAGCCCGTCGGCCTCCCCGGCCTCCAGGCTGCCGCGGTACACGTCGATCTTGTGGTCGATGAGCGCCAGGTTCTCCTGCACCTCCGCCAGCCGGGCGAGCACCTCGGCACGGTGGGCCTCGAGCAACTCGAGACGTTCCACCTCGTTGCCGGGCCCGGCGGCCACCAACTCGGCGTACCGACGGATGCCGCGAATCGGCATCCCGGTCGCCCGCAGCTTGGTGCAGATCACGATCCACTTCAGGTCGAGGTCCCGATATCGCCGACGGCCTCCCGAGGTGCGGTCGACCGGACTCACCACCAGCCCGGATCGTTCGTAGTACCGCAGAGTGTGTTCGGTTACGCCGGTGCGACGTGACGCCTCGGCGATGGTGACTCCGCCGGCGGGCACGGGCTCGTCGAGCGGGATGAGGGGACGCGGCTTGACTTCGAGCACGCTCTAAATCCTACGTTCGGCACATGACATCCTCCATGGAAGAGCGTCGCAGGCACGAGGCCGATCGTGCGTCGGCGCCCGAGGCATCCACCGCATCCGCCCCGAGACGACCGGGTCTGATCCTCGCCGTGTGCTGCGTGAGCATGGTGATCGTCGTGATGGACCTCTCCATCGTGAACATCGCGCTCCCTGCGCTGCGCACGGACTTCGACGCACCTGCGTCGGATCTGGCGTGGACCGTCGGCGCATACGCGCTGGTCATGGCCGCCCTGCTCGTGCCTTCCGGCGCGATCGCCGATCGATTCGGCCGGCGCAGGGTCTTCCTGATCGGGCTCGCCGTCTTCGGTGCTGGATCGCTCGCCTGCGCTCTGGCGCCCACCGTGGGATGGCTGGTGGCCGCGCGCGTTCTGCAAGCCGTCGGCGGAACCATGCTCAACCCGCCGGCCCTTGCCATCGTGCGCGATGCCTTTCCCGATCCGGCGAGACGGGCGCGCGCGATCGGAGTCTTCGGCTCCATGAGCGGGCTGGCGTTGGCCCTCGGACCGGTCGTGGGCGGTGCCTTGATCGGTGAGTTCGGCTGGCGGGCCGTCTTCGCCGTGAACCTCCCGGTCGTCGTGCTCGCACTGGTGGCGGCCGCACGGGTCCTCCCCCGCATGCGGTCGGGCCGCCCGCGCCCTCTCGACATCGCGAGCACCGCATCGCTCGCGGTGCTGCTGGCGAGCGTCGTCTTCGCGCTGATGGAGGCCGGATCCCTCGGCTGGACGTCCCCGCTGATCCTGGTCGCCGTCGTACTCGCCGTCGCGAGCCTGGCAGCCCTCGTGATCGTCTCGCGCACGAGCAGCCATCCGTTGCTCGATCCCGAGCTCGTTCACAGCCGACACTTCGTGGGCGCTGTCGCCATGGCGGTCGTCGCCCTGTGCGCGTTCCAGGTCTTCCTCTTCACGGCGACGATCTACCTGCAAGAGGGGCTCATGCTCTCGCCGTGGCAGGCGGGACTGGGTCTGGTGCCGATCGGGGTGCTCGTGCTCGTCTTGTCGCCGTCGGCCGGAAGGGTCACCGCACGCCGCGGGGCGCGCACGCCGCTCGTCGTCGCGGGCCTGGCCCTGATCGTGGCCGGCGTCGCGCTGCTCGTCATCCCGGGCGGCACAGCAGAGTGGCTGCTCGTGCTCCCGCTCATCGCGATCGGAGTGTTTCTGGGATTCGTCAATCCGCCCATCAGCAACACGGCCGTCGCGGGGGTTCCGTCGGAGAGAGCGGGGCTGGCCGCGGCACTGGCATCCACAGGGCGGCAGACGGGAACGGCGCTGGGCGCGGCCATCGCCGGTGCCGTGCTGGCGCCGTCGCTCGCCGTAGCGTCGCCGGCGGGCGCGCTCGAGACCGCGGGCCGCCCGCTCTGGATTCTGCTGATCGCACTCGGCGTCGCGCTCACGGCGCTCGCCGTGACCTGCGCTCCCACCTGGCCGCGTGGCCAGGACAAGACTGGCTCGGGAGCGTAACGGCCTCGTCGCCGGCGATGTCACTCCCGCGCACGAGCCGCGCCAGAGTCTCAGTGATCTGGTGCCGTGCAGGATATGCGGATGCCTGCGACGGAGAGGGGTTCGGATGCCCGCATATCCTGCACCGCGTCGCGAATTCCGGGAGAGTCGCTACGCGTCGATGTCGTCCAGGCGCGCGATGACCACCTCGAGCAGGCGTGCGAGCTCGCCGCGCTCCGCGTCGCTGAGGTCTTGCAGCACGTCGGACTCCACGACGTCGGAGCCGCGGATCGCCAGGCTGAAGAGCTGCCAGCCGTCTTCGGTGAGCGCCACGTAGACCCGAGTGCGGTTCTCGGTGTCCGGCGCGCGTTCGATGAGGCCTCGCTCCGCGAGCTTGTCGAGCCGATGGGTCATGGATGACGGCGCCACGTTCGTCTGATCGGCGAGCTGGCTCGGCGTGAGGGGTTGGCCCGACTTGGCGAGGGCTGCGATCACCGCCCACTCTCCCGAGGCGATGTCGAGGTCGGCGAGCTGCCTGGCGTACCACTGGTCGAGTTTCTTGCTCAGGCTCGCCACCGCGGTGATCACCCTCTGCACCGACTCCTCGCCGCCCGCCGCGACATAGGCCGCGACGGCCTGCCTGTGCAGCTCGGGTGCGCTCGGGGTGCGTCTGGCCATGAGGGAATTCTCTCACTCAGGTTTTGGTTGCTAATATTTCGATGTCGAAAAGTTCAGGCTCGAACACTTCGATCACCAACTGTGCCCACGCCGCCCTCGTCGCCCCGAACACGTGCCCGTTCCGGACGTTCGCAGCCGGCCGGGCGGGCGCAGGTGTCCGGAACGGGCACGTGTTCGAACCGCAACCACCTGGGGAGGTGTCATCATGCGCGCGAAACTGCTCGTGCTCGCATCCGCCATCGGCTCGCTCGGCTGGGGAGCCGTGCTGCCCTATCAATACGCGTACGCCGCCGACACCAGAGGCTGGGGCGCGCTCGTCGCTGCGAGCGCGTCGTCGCTGTTCTCCGTCGGCGCGCTTGTGGCCGCCCCCTCGCGGGTCGCCTCGCGGACCGCTTCAACCCGGTCTACGTCGTCGTGCTCTCGCAGCTGCTCGGTGCCGCTGCTGTCGGATCCCTGGTGTTCGTGGGTTCTCCGACCCTCTTCCTCGCCGGGATGCTCGTGTTCGGCCTCGGCCTCTCCGCCGCCGTGCCCGCCAAGCAGGTGCTCGCCCTGCGTTGGTCGTCGGGCAGCGACCGCCGCAAGATCTTCGCCTACAAGTTCACGGGAGAGTCGCTCGGCATGGCGGCGGGCGCATTCCTCGCCGGCCTCGTCGTCGACCTGAACCGCGCAGACGGACTCAACGTCGGCTTCCTCATGGCGGCCGGCGGATTCGTGCTGTCCTCGGCGCTCATCGCGCTCGCGGGCGGGCTGCCTGCCGGGCGCGCGTTCGCCGGAACCATGGATGCCGTCACCGCGGCGTTCGCGCAGGCCGACGCCGACGACCACACGACGCCATCCGACGCCGAGAACTTCGGCGGCCTGGATGCGGAGACCGGAGCGATCGCCGTGATCGACCAGCCGGCATCCGCCTCATCGCGTCATCGCGGAGGAGCGCTGCGCGCCATCTTCGCTGAGCCCGCGATGCGCTGGACCGCCGTCGTCACCATCGTGCTCGCCCTCGGCTTCTACGCCCAGTTCGAGTCCGGTCTGCCGGCCTACGGCATCACGGTGCTGCACGTCGACCCGTCGGCCATCGGGCTCGCGGCCGCTGTCAACTGCATCGTGATCGTGGTGCTGCAGGTGATCGTGGTGCGGCTCACGGCCAAGACCGCGGCACCGACCCTGCTCATGGCGGTCGGCGGCATCTGGGTCGTGGGGTGGATCATCCTCTCGTCCGCTCAGTTCATGCCGGGCATCGCCTCGGCGCTGTTCGTGATGACGTTCGGCGTCTTCGCTGTCGGCGAGACCATCTACAGTCCCGTGCTCAACCCGCTCACGGCATCCCTTGCGCCGAAGGGCATGGTCGGGCAGACGCTCGGCACGATCGCGGCTCTGCAGACCGCGTTCTCGGCGGCGGGTCCGCTGGTGGCCGGCGTGCTGCTCGGCGCCGGCCTTGCCGACGTGTTCCTCGGCATCCATCTCGCGGTGAGCGCTGTCGCGATCTTCGCGGCCTGGCGCATCAAGCGGGCGCTCGCCGCGCGCGAGCAGCCGGGTCTCGAGTCGACGGGCGAGCGGGATGCCGCAACGCCCGCCACACGCCGCCGGACGGGATCGGTCAGGCCGCCGCGATCCGGTGGGCGGGCGCGACGAGCAAACGACCGTCCCGTCCGGTCACGGTGAACCCGGCGCGTTCGAGGAAGCCGCGGGAGCGGCCGGTGTCGGCGTCCGCGCGAAGCCAGATCGGGCATCCGTGGCCGTCGGCGATGCGGGCGAGGCGCTGCATCGCGAGCGACCCGATGCCTTGATCGCGGTGCTCGGCGAGCACGCTGAGCTCGAGCAGGTGGATGCCCTCATCGCGCAGCACGGTCACGATGCGGCCGCAGAGGCGGTCGTCGTGTTCGATGGCGAGGTCGACGGCGTCGGGGAACTCGGCGCGCGTGCGCAGCCGCTGCTCGACGAACTGCATGCAGGCGAGCGCCTCGCGCGCGGCGGAGTCGAGCGCCAGAGAGGCGATCTCGCCGGCGTGCACCTGCCTGAAGAGGCGGAAGAGCGTGGGGCCGTCGATGTCGGAGACGGGACGATAGTGCAGCTCGTCCGGCGCTATCACGAGCGACGGCCGAGGGAACGAGAGGACGAGCGGCGACGCGACGCGCGGCCGCGAGCCTGCGCAGACGCGGCCACGAAGAGCTGAGCGTCGGGCACCGAGCAGATGCCGACCGCGCTGAGGCGATAGACGCCGGCGGGCGGCGGGGCGGTCGCGGCGAACATGAGGCCGAAGCGGGTCGCGGCATCCGTCGCATCCTGCGACAGGGACTCCACGGAGGCGAGCGTGAGGTCATAGCGGCCGTATTCGCTGGCCGCCTCGAAGCGTTGGCCGACGGCATCCGCATACGTGTCGCGCTCCGGCGTGGATGCCTGTGCCACGGCAGGCACGATCGTCGCGGCCATCGCCACGCCCGCGTACTGCGGCGCACCGGCCAGTATGACCGTGCGGCGCGTCACGGAGCGCGCACCCCCAACGTCTCGTCGTCCCATGTCGTCGCTCCCCCAGCGTCATTCGACAGAGTCTGGGTGTCACCTTAGGGCGTCCGCAGGGTGCAAGGGAAGAGGCGAACACCGCTCGGTGCCGACTTTTTCGGATGCCTCGGCGTGTCGCGATCGGCGACCGCGAAGTCCACCGCTAAGAGCGTTCGGTGAGCATGCCGGCGAGGTCGATAGAGTGCTCGGGTGAGTTCTTTCGTGGTCGTCGTGCCCTCGGGGCGTGAGGAGGTCGTCGGCGTGCGCAACGCCGGCGGCAGATAGGTCGTTCTCCCGTCAGACCCGTCCCCGCGGACCCCGAAGCACGCCAGAGGCGCGCCTTTCGAAACCGCGGCCGATCGGCGGGTTCGAGACGGACCCTGCGGGTCCTCCTCAACCCACGGAATGGACGGACCCTGCGGTCCTCCCCCACCAGCGACACTCACCATCCGACGAAACGGAACTCTTCATGCACCCCGTCACCGAGCGGGAGATTCGCGCGTCCTTCGTGAACGCCTCTCTCCGCGAACGCAACAACCTGACACTGCCCGCCGACTTCGACTCCCTCGACTGGGAGAAGCTCGACTACCTCGGCTGGCGCGACCGCAAATACGACGGCGTCGCCTACCTGGTCGTGCCGACAGCGGATGCCGTGGTGGGCATCCTCATACGCAAATCCGAGGCACGCAGCCGCTTCAAGTCCCAGTGCTCGTGGTGCGAAGACGTCACCATTCCGCACGACGTCGTGTTCTACAGCGCCAAGCGCGGCGGCAAGGCCGGGCGCAACGGAGACAGCGTGGGAACGCTCCTGTGCGAGGGCTTCCAGTGCTCGGCCAACGTGCGCAGGCGCGACCCGGCGCCCTACGCGGGCTTCGATGTGGAGGCGGCGCGGGATGCCCGCATCACCGCGCTCCGTGAGCATGCCGCGGCATTCGCGGCGAGGGTGCTCGACGCCGACTGATGCGGCAGGCGCGGCGGGTCACGGGCTCGCGGCGCCGTAGGCTCGGGCCATGCGTGCCACGTCGCTCCGACCCGTCGCCATCGTCACGGGAGGCTCGCGTGGCATCGGTGCCGCGACCGTGCTGCGGCTGGCCCGCGCCGGACACGACCTGGTGCTCACGTATCGGACGGATGCCGCCGCGGCGGCCCGCGTGGCGGCATCCGCCCGCGAGTCGGGCGCAGAGGCGGTGACCGTGTGCGCCGACGTCGTGACCGACGAGGGCGTCGAGGCCCCGTTCGCAGCGGCGCGCGAGCGTTTCGGACGCCTCGACGCGGTGGTGTGCAACGCGGGAACCACCACGAGGTTCGCCCCGCTCGCACAGACGCCGCCCGAGGAGATCCGGCGCACCATCGACGTCAACCTCACGGCCACGGTGCTGACCGCGCGCCTCGCGGTGCAGGAGTTCGAGCGCACGGCAACGCCGGGCGTCATCGTGACGGTCTCCTCCGGCGCGGCGACGCTCGGCAGTCCCGGCGAGTACACGCACTACGCGGCCGCGAAGGCCGCCGTCGACGCGTTCACGATGGGCCTCGGCAAGGAGGTCGGGCCCCGTGGCATCCGTGTGGTGGGTGTGGCACCGGGGCTCGTCGACACCGACCTGCACGCGCGCACCGGCGATGCCGATCGCATCGAGCGGATGGCGCCGGGCATCCCCCTGCAGCGTGCCGCCGATCCCGACGAGATCGCCGCCGCGATCGAGTGGCTGCTGTCGCCGGATGCCTCCTATGTGACCGCGACCACTCTCCGGGTGGCGGGCGGCCGCTGAATCAGGACTCGCCCGCGACACCGATCAGGCGCAGGTACGCCCAGGCGCTGTCGACGATCGGGGTCGCGTCGGCGCAGTAGACCTCCTGGAACGTCGTGCCGTCGGAGATCGCCATCAGCTGCTCCGCGGCCGTCATCGGCGAGACGGCGACCGTCCTGTCGGGGTGATGCGCGAACTCGTCGGTCAGCGCATCGCTGAGCATGCGGCGCACGAGTTCGTATCTGCGCACGAAGTGGTCGTGGGCCGAATGGTCCTCGGCGGTG
Source organism: Humibacter ginsenosidimutans (assembly GCF_007859675.1). Classification (GTDB taxonomy): domain Bacteria; phylum Actinomycetota; class Actinomycetes; order Actinomycetales; family Microbacteriaceae; genus Humibacter; species Humibacter ginsenosidimutans. Next base: position 2,530,481 of record NZ_CP042305.1, on the reverse strand, counting down.
GCCTCCATGGCGATGCGCAGGAAGAGGGGCGCCGCCTGGGGCTCCGATTCGTTGCCCTCCAGCCGTGACATGAACCAGCGCAGCGCGGGATTCCGCAGGCCGCGCCAACGCGGATCGTACGGGTCGCTGTTGCCCAGCACGAAGTCCGACAGGTGGTCGCGCTCGACGTCGTCGCGATGCACCATGAGCTCGGTGAGCAGCTCGTCCTTCGACGGAAAGTAGTGCAGCACCGTCACGTGGGTGATGCCGGCTCGTGCCCCGATGTCGCGGAGGGAGACCGCCTGGAATCCGCGCTCGCGGAACAGGTCGAGCGCCGACGCGAGGATGCGCTGCCGCGTGCGCTGGCCCTTCGTGAGACGCGGTGCCGAGGCGGGCTCCCCGCTCGGTCCACCGGCGTTCGGCTCGGCGGTCGCGGCGGTCATTCGTCGATGCTAGCGCCGGGCAGCTCCGCGGTTCGGCGTCGCACGAAGTCGGCGATGCGCTCCAGCACGTCGCGCGCCTCCGGCCGGCGCAGATCTACGGCAAACTCGTGCGGAAGCTCGGGATCGTGGTCGGCGGGGAAGAACGCCTCCTCGACGGGCACACCGTGCCCGTCGAGCGCACGGGCGAGCGCCACGGAGTCCGCCAGCATCGGGTCCGTGGTGCCGGCCGAGACGAAGGCGGGCGGGAACGAGGCATCCAGGTCGTCGACGAGGGATGCCGTGCGCAGCATCGGCACCCGCAGATAGTCGCGGTGGCCCGTGTAGGCGCGCAGGAGCAGGTCGCCGAAGGCACCCATGGTGGCGTCGCGTTTCGATGGACCGAGCCGGAACGGGCCCGAGGTGAGCACGGCTCCGCGGATGCTCGGAACCGGGACCGGAGCGAGCCGCAGGCCCGCGCGCGCGGCGTAGCCGGCATCCGTCAGCCCGCGAGCGAGCTGCGCGGCGATGTGCGCGCCGGCCGAGTCGCCGGCCAGGATGAGACGGTGCGGGTCGATCCCGAGCGCGGCCGCGTGCGAGCGCACCCATTCGACCGCCCTGCTCGCCTGCACGACCTGCGTCGGGTAGTGCGCCTCCGGCGCCCAGGTGTAGTCGACGCCCACCACGGCGAAGCCGTGCGACGCAAGCACGGCGAGGTAGGGGCGCAGATCGTTCTTGGTGCCGCCGATCCAGCCCCCGCCATGCACCCACACCACCACGGGTAGTGGCCCGTGCGCGTCGAACGGCCGGAACACATCGAGCAGTTCCGCCGGGGACCGGCCGTAGCGCACGTCGAGCGTGCGTCGCACGTCCTGGGGAGCGATCGCGGCCATGGCGGGAACGAGGGTGCGGTCCTCGAGAAGCGGACCGACGGAGCGGATGGCGGGGAGCGTCATCCAGACCGGCGCCCTCATGCGTACCGCGACGGCGATCCACAGTCCCAGAAGCCTGAACCTCGTCCGCGGCCAGCCGGTGAGCTCGTCGGCGGGTCGAATCGGTGCCTCGTCAGTGACATCGGTCATGAGTGATCCCACACCGTCGGCCGGCGCCGGCCCTGCATCACCTCGACGGACCGGTACCAGGCGCCGAAGCCCATCCGCGCCCACACCTCGTCATTGCACCGCAGCCGGGCGGCGACCGATTCCCAGGGGGATACCGCCGGGCTCCAGGCTCGCTCCGCCACGACCGCCAGCCTCGGCAGGAGCAGCAGCGCGAGGTCGTCGAACGATTCGACGGTCTCACCCCAGATCGCCGCCTCGACCCCGGCGATGGCGGCGCCCGGCACATTCTCCGCCACCCAGGCGAACGGGTCCCAGTCCGCGAGCGCCGCGGTGTTCTCGGGCGCGTAATCGGGGAAGCCGAGGCGAACACCGGCATCCGTCTGAGCGGGGTCGGCGCTCGGCTCCGCGTAGCCGCGGTTGAGGTAGAGCGGAGACGAGGGCGACAGGATCAGCGGAATGCCGGCGGCCACCGCCCGTGGACCGTCCTGCGGGGCGAGCGCGGCCGTCTTCGCTGCCTCGTCCACGAGCGCGTGGTACTCGGCCGACGTGCGCGCCTTGACGGCCTCCGCGTCGAAGGCATCCTTCTCGCTGATCCAGAGCTGCACGAGGTCGGGGCCGGCGAGACGAGTCGACGAGAGGGCGTCAGCCCGCGTCGCCTCCTGCCACCCGATCACGCGGCGCGGGATGCCGTGCACGTGCTCGACGACCTCGGCGACGAAGCGGGCGTACGCGGGCTCGGGCATCCCGAACGCCTCGTCGCCGCCGAGGTGCACGAACGCCGAGGTGCTGAGCTCGGTCACCTCGTCGAGCACGTCGCTCGCGAACCGCACTGTGGCCGGCACGTGCGGGTCGAGGTAGCCGAGCCGGGGATGCGCGAACTCGGCGCCCTCGGCCAGCTCGGGGTAGGCGGCGAGCGCCGCGCCGACGTGTCCGGGCATGTCGAGCTCCGGCACGATGGTGACGAACCGCTCGTCGGCGAAGCGCACGAGCTCGCGCCATTCGTCGCGCGAGTAGAAGGGCGCGCCCGTCGCCGTGAGCAGCGGCCACCGTTCGGATTCGAGCCGCCATGCCTGCGTGTCGGTCAGGTGCAGATGCAGCACGTTCAGGCGATGCCAGGCGAGCAGGTCGATCACGCGCTTCACGTCGTCGACGTCGACGAAGTGCCGCGCCACGTCGAGCGAGAGCCCGCGCCAGGCCAGCAGCGGTGCGTCGCGAATGCGGCCGGACGGCACTCGAATGCCGTCACTCGCGTCCAGCGCCTGCAGCAGCACCGTCGCGCCCCTGAACGCCCCAGCTGCCGATGCCGCACGCACCGTCGCGCCAGCGCCATCGCCATCGACCTCGAGCTCGTACCTCTCGTCGAATGCTCCGGCAGCGCATGGCGCCTGGCCCAGCGCCGCCGGGAGCCCGTCGAGCCGGCTCTCATCGACCACCTCGAAGCGCAGCCCGAGGTGGGCAGTCGAAGCCGAGCCCAGGGAACTCGTGCCGGGCATTCCCGGCGCGCATGCCGCGAGCCCGATTCCGCGCGCCCGTCGCGCGAGCGCATCCAAGGGCGGCAGGACCCTTGTGAGCAGCCCCGGGTGACCGCTCATCGTCAGCGTCGCGTCCGTTGACAGCGGCACCGCACGGCCGTCGAGTGCTCCCTGTCGCGGAAGGGGAAGGAGCGCGTTCATCGCGTCGCGGGGGTCGCGCCTGCGTCGTGCGACTCGTCGTCGCGGGGCGCCTCGCCTTCGGCTTGCGGTGCGACGAGCATCCGCCGGCGGGCCAGGGAGCCGAGCCAGAACGCGGAGGGCTTGGGTGTGCGCACGAAGGCGGTGCGATCGACGGCGATCAGCCCGAAAGTGGGTGCGAAGCGACCCCACTCGTAGTTGTCGAGCGCCGACCAGTGCAGGTAGCCGTGCACGTCGATGCCGTCCGCCATCGCCCGCGCGAGACCGCGGAGCGCTCGCCGCGTGTAGTCGATGCGGCGCTCGTCGTCCGCGACCGCGACGCCGTTCTCGGTCACGATGATCGGCATACCCGGCGCGACCTCGGCGGTGTGCCGCACGGCCTCCTCCAGGGCGGCCGGGTAGTACTCCCAGCCGGTGAGCGTGCGTTCCACTTCCGGCGCCACCGGCACGATGCCCTCGCGCCCCATGATCGTGCGGGTGTACGACTGCACGCCGATGAAGTCGTCGCCGCGACTCTGCTCGATGAACCAGTCCTCCCTGGTGCGGCGGTAGTCGTCGGCGACCGCGTCACCGTCCGGCGTCGACTGCACCGCCTGGTTGGCGATGGTCCACCCGGCCCGCACTCCCGGATGCCGGCGGTGTAGATGGTCGACGGCGAGCCGGTGCGCCGCGGCGAGCCGCTCGGCGGTCGGGCGGTGCGGGGCGGGGAGACCGCCGAGGAGTCCGCCCTCGAGCTCGGCCTCGCCTCGCACGATGGCGTGCATGACGGCGAGGATGTTGGGCTCGTTGATCGTCACGGCCGTGCGTACGCCGGCGTCGAGCACCGGAGCGACGGCATCCAGATAGCGCTGGAACCTGTCGAGCGCATCGTCGGCGAGCCAGCCGCCGTCGGTCATGAACCAGAGCGGATGCGTGAAGTGGTGCAGGGTGACGACGGGTTCGAGCCCGACGCGGCGGGCGTACTCGACCATGTCGACGTAGTGCGCGACGGCCGAGTTCGAGATGCGGCCACGAACGGGCTCCACGCGCGCCCACTCGACGCTGAACCGATAGCTGTCGAAGCCGAGCGAGCGCAGCAGGTCCATGTCTTCGCGCCAGCGCAGGAAGCTGTCGCAGGCATCGCCGCTGGGCTCGGTCACCGGGCTGCCCGGCGCGTTCTCGAACGCCCACCAGTCGCTGGAGACGTTGTTCCCTTCGATCTGGTGTGCGGACGTGGAGGCGCCGAAGAGGAATCCGTCGGGGAGGAGTTCGTGCATTCCTTCACCATAGTTACCAACTGGTAGATTTTCTACGCCGAAGCGGTGATACTGACCTCGACGCAAATTCGACCACTCGGTAGGGTCTGCGTCGCTCACATCACTGCATCCCTTCGACAATGGAGTTCGACGATGTCACAGGACGCCCCTACGCCCGCACCCCCCACCGAGCCGACCGGTCAAGCGCCCACGCAGGATGTCGCCGCTCCCGCGAGCTTCGCGTCCGACGAGTCGCCCACGAACGAGCTCGGCGAGCGTCGGTTCGTCAGCAGGCTGGGCTGGTTCGGTCCGGTCAACATGCTCATGATCCTCGGCGCAGCCATCCCCACCTCGGCGGTCGCGGGCCTCATGGCCTACAACTTCACGGCGCGGCTCGACGAGGCGGGAGCCAACGCCTCGATCGGCGCGGCGAACGTGTTCGGTGCGTTGTTCGGCGCGCTCGCGGCGATCGTCGCCGGCAATGTGTCGGACCACACCCGCACACGATTGGGCCGCCGTAACCCCTGGATCATCACGGGAACCGTCATCGCGGCGATCTGCATTCTGGGCTTGACCTTCGTGCCGTACACCGCGGTGTGGGCGGTGATCGTGCTGTTCTGCGGCTTCCAGGTGGGGCTCAACACCACGCTCGCGAGCTACACCGCACTGCTTCCGGACCGGGTCAACTCCAAGCTGATGGGACGGGCGTCCGCGTTCGCGAGCTTCGGAACCCTGCTCGGATCGGCGCTGGGAGGCGTGGTCGTGAGCGTGCTGGTGCAGGTCTTCGGGGTGCAGCACCTCAGTGTCGGCTTCCTGATGCTGCCGTGGACCATGGTGGTGATGATGCTGGTCGTCGTGCTCGCCATTCCGGGTGCACGTCTGCGTCGCAACCCCGGCGAGAAGCTCTTCGACCTGCGCGAGATCATGTCGACCTTCCGCCCGCCCAAGGACCGCGAATACTGGTTCGTCTACCTCGGCCGGCTCGTCTTCATGGTCGGCCTGATGATGCTCGTGCAGACGCAGACCCAGCAGTTGCGCTATCACTTCGGACTGTCGATCGAGCAGGCGGCGTCGCTGGGCGCCGTGCTCGGCATCCTGCTCGCCGTCGCGGCGGCCGCCGCCACGGCCATCGCCGGTCCGCTCTCCGATCGGCTGCGTCGGCGCAAGGCGCCCGTCATCGTCAGCGTCGTGCTGTTCGTCGCCGGCGTGGCCGTGCTGCTGCTCAGCACCGAGACCTGGGTGCTCTACGTGAACATCCTGCTCGCGGCCTTCGCCTTCGGGGCCTTCTCGTCCGTCGACCAGGCCCTCATGGTCGAGATCCTCCCGAACAAGGAGACCGCGGCGCGCGATCTCGGATTCCTCACCACGACAAATACCCTCTCCGGCGTGATCGGCGGCGGCATCGGCGCGATCATCATCGGAACGCTCGGCTACACCGCGCTGTTCATCATCGCGGGGCTGTTGGCGCTCGCGTGCATCGCGTTCTTCGTGCCCATCAAGCGGGTGCGCTGACGCGCTCCGCCGCGACCGCGGTGCCGGTTCGAGCGCCTTGGACGCGGCCCGAACCGGCACCGAACGGGCATCGGCGCGCCCGACGCCGCGAGTCCGGTCTGCGGGCGCCCCGGTGGGCGACGGTGGGATGCGCCGGCAGATCAAATTGTATTTACGCAAGCACGTAATTACGCTATGCTGCAAATATGACCGAAGCCGCTGCGAACGATCCACTGAGCACCGTGTTCTTCGCTCTCGCCGATCCCACGCGGCGCGCGATCCTCGCCCGGCTGACCGACGGGCCGGCCACCATCGGCGAGCTCGCCGCTCCTTTTCGCGTCTCGTTGGCCACCGTCTCGAGGCACATCACGGTGCTCGAGCAGGCGGGCCTGGTCGGCAAACAACGCAACGCCCAGTGGCGAACCGTCCATCTCGAATCCGCTCAGCTGCAGGCCGCGGACGACTGGCTCGCTCCCTACCGAGCGTTCTTCGAGCGACGCTTCGACGCGCTCGAAACACATCTGAAGTCGATGAAGACCACATCGGAGGAACCATCATGATCGCAACACTCTCGGGGCAGACGCTCACCGAGGCGGCCCGCAGTTTCACTCTCACCCGCGTCGTCGACGCGCCGCCCGCTGACGTCTATCGCGCGTGGACCGAGGCCGACCATCTCGCCTGGTATTTCAATCCGGAACGTCCCGTGCCCACCGAGCCCATCGAGGTCGATGCGCGACCGGGCGGCTGCTTCCGCGTGATGATGGATGAGCGCGAGGGCAAGCGCTACTGGTCAGGCGGCCGCTACCTCGAGCTCGTCCCCGCCCGGCGCATCGTCTTCGAGTGGGGGGTCGCGGGCGGCTGGCCCGACCTCGACGAGATCCCGTCGGAGAAACGTGTCGTCTGCACGGTGGCTCTCGCGCCGGTCGGCGACGGCTCGCAGACCGAACACGTCTTCACCAGCGCGTTCCCCGCGGCGATGACGGACGAGGAGATCGCCTCCTTCATCGCCGTCGGCATGCGGGAAGGGTGGGCGACGACCATCGCCCGGCTGCTCATTCCCGGTCGGTGAGGATGCGCACGAGCGCCGCGCGCACGGCATCCTCGTTCTCGAGGCGCGGCAGCAACGTTCGCTCGAGTTCATACGACCTCGCGTAGGCGGTGCGGCCTGCGTCGGTGATCGCGACGATGTGGCGGCGGCGGTCGGCGGCATCCTTGTCTCGCCGCACGAGGCCGTCGCGCTCGAGCCGGTCGACCGTGCGGGACATGGTCTGCACCTCGACGTGCGCGTGTCGAGCGAGCTCGGTCTGCGAGGTCACGCCGATGCTCACGAGGTGCAGCACGATCACGCCGGCGTGCGTGAGGCCCTGAGTCTCGAGCCGCCGTGCCCATCGGCGCTCGACGGCGCGGGATGCCGCGCCGAGCAGCCGCCCCATCGGCCACGTCTCCGGATGGTCCTCCGCCTGCATGTTCGTCATCGTAGTGCTACCGTCGCGATGGTAAGCAGGCTGACTATCAGGTGAGTGAGGATCGATGACCGACCGTCGACGCTGGGCCGGGCTGGTGTTCATCAGCATCGCGGTGGCGCTCATCATCGTGGACTCCACGATCGTCAACGTCGCGATTCCGTCGATCGTCGACGACCTCAAGATCAGCTCCACCCAGGTGCAGTGGGTGCAGGAGTCGTACACCCTCGTCTTCGCCGCGTTCCTGCTCGTCTTCGGCACGCTCGCCGATCGATACGGCCGCCGGCTCGTGCTGTTCCTCGGCGTGGCGGTGTTCGCGCTGTCGTCGGTGGCGGCGGCCCTCGCGCCCACCGGCGACCTGCTCATCACCGCTCGCCTGGTTCAGGGCCTGGGCGGCGCCGCGGTGCTGCCGACGACCCTGTCGCTCATCAACGCGAACTTCCGCGGGCGCGATCGCGCCATCGCGTTCGCCACCTGGGGATCGACGATCGGCGGCATGACCGCCCTGGGCCCGCTGCTCGGCGGGTGGCTGACCACCGACTTCTCGTGGCGTTGGGCGTTCGGCATCAACATCCCGTTCGCGATCGCGATCATCGTCGGCGCCCTCTTCACGGTGCGGGAGTCGAAGGATGCCGCGCACGCCGGCCGCGTCGACATCCTCGGTGCCCTGCTCTCCATCGTCGCGAGCGCGTCCCTGGTGTTCGCCCTGATCGAGGGTCGCACCTATGGCTGGTGGACGGTCGACCATCGCCTGAAGCTCGGCAGCTGGACGTGGCCGTGGCAGCTCTCGCCGATCCCGTTGGCGTTCGCGCTCGCGGTGGTGAGCGGCGTGCTGTTCGTGCTGTGGGGCATCCAACGGTTGCGGCGCGGCAGGAGCACCATGCTCGCGCTGAACCTTTTCCGCATCCCGTCGTTCCGCAACGGCAACATCGCCGCGATGATCGTGTCGCTGGGCGAGTTCGGCATCATCCTGTCGCTTCCGATCTGGCTGCAGTTCGTGCTCGGCTTCAGCGCACTCCAGACCGGGCTCATTCTGCTCGCCCTGGCGATCGGGTCGTTCGTGGCCAGCGGCCTCGCCGGCGCGTTCGGCAACCGCATCAGCGCGGTCACCATCGTGCGTGTCGGGCTCGCCGCCGAGATCGTGGGCATCGCGGGCCTCGGGTTCGTGATCGCACCCGACACGACATGGGGCGTGCTCATCCCGTTCCTCTTCGTGTACGGGTTCGGTGTCGGCCTGGCGACGGCGCAGCTCACCGGGGTCGTGCTGCGGGATGTCCCTGTCACCTCGAGCGGGCAGGCGTCGGGAACGCAGAGCACGAGCCGGCAGATCGGCTCCGCGCTGGGCATCGCCATTCTCGGCACGGTGCTCTTCAGCTCCGCGGCGGGGGTTCTCGGCGCGAAGCTCGACGATCGCGGGGTGCCGGCTGCGCAGCGCGACTCCCTGGTGTCGACGGTGGTCGACAGTTCGGGCGCGGCCATCGCGGGACTGGAGAAGAACCCGCAGACGAAGGCCGTGGCATCCGATGCGAAGATCGCGTTCTCGGATGGCACCAAGTACGCCGCGTGGTCGGCCGCCGGCTTCCTGGTGGTCGGCTTCCTGGCGACGCTGTCGCTCGGCAGCGGCCGCCCCGGGTCGAGTGACGGTGACACTTCGGAGGGTGACGACACGGCCGAGGCATCCGAAGCGCCAACGGCCTCGTCGCGAAAACCGGAGTGATCGGTGCAGTCGGCGTCAGGAGCGCGGCGGATAGACCCCCTGCAACGCGATGATGAACGCCACCACGAGGTACGGCGGCAGGTTGTTGTGCGGTGCGCCGCCGCCGGTCATCGCCAGCGACTGAGGATGCATCGTGGTGCTGGGTGCAGCGGCGTACGCCTGATCGGCCACTCGGCCCAGATGCGGTTCGGCCCACGCGGCGCCCGCCGGTGAGTTGGCATTGCCGCCTGCCGCGACGCCCGATGCCGTGTGACGGTGGTTCGGCATCCCCGATTCGAGGAGCGTGACCGTCGCCGACCCGCCCGTCTCGCCCAGGTCGCGGATCGAGAGGCCGGCGCCCTGTCCGGCCGCGATCGGGGTTCTCGACCCGAGGTTGGGAAGGCCGAACGTGGACTTGCCATCGCCGCCGTAGTTGGTGCCGAGCAGGGAGAACAGTGCGGTGTTCTGCGAGATGGGAAGCAGCTGTCCATTGCAGAAGGCCCAGCCGGTGGGGGCGAAATTGCCCGCGAACATCCGTATCTCTCCGACGAATGGACTGGCCATGGTGTTTCCTGTTCGCTCGTGTTCTCGTGGGCCAAGTGGCGCCGGCTGGACGGTGGCGCTGGGATCAGGTGCGGCTGGGGAAGATTCCCTGCAGCGCGATGACGAAGTTCAGGCCCAGATAGGGCGACTGATTCTCGTGCGCTTGAGACCCGCCGACCTGGCTCACGGCGGTGGGACTCATCGCCGAGTTCGGAGTGGTCGCCGCGTACGCCGCCGCCGACGTCGTGCCCCAGAAACCACCTGCCGGCGATGTCTGATTCGCCGACGGACCTGCCGAGGGGACGTGCGTGTGCGCCGGCAGCTCCGTCACGGTGAGCGTATGGGCAGCCTCACCGCCGACGGCACCGAGGTTCGCGCCCGCGCCGGTGCCGCCGTAGGCGATCGGCATGCGAGCACGCAGGTCGGGGAGAGCGAAGTTCGCTCGCCCGTCACCGCCATAGGTCGTGCCCAGCAGGGAGAACAGCGCTTGGTTCTGATTGATTGCGAGCAGCTGGCCGTTGCAGAACGCCCATCCCTTGGGCGCGAAAGTGAACGAGACGACCCTGATCTCGCCGAGGTAAGCCTCCGACATGTTCTGCTCCGCTCAGCTCGGGGATGGGAAGATGCCGTACAGCGAAATGATGAAGTTGATCACCTGGTAGGGCGGCATGTTGTCGTGCGGCTGGCTTCCGCCCGCGGCACCTATCGCCGAGGCGGCAAGCGCCGCCGCCGGTGTCGATGACGAGTAGGGGTTGTCACCCCACGACGCCCAGACCGCGTTCGACGGATCGCCGGTTGCGGCCTGCGCCGTCGTCCCCTGAGGTATGTGCGTGTGGGACGGGATCTGCGAGGTGGTGAGGGTGACCTCCTCGACGCCGCCTTGCTGACCGAGCGCGACGCTCGAGCCGACGTGCACGGGCGCTCTGCCCTGCAGATCGGGCAGCGCGAACGTGTTGACGCCGTCTCCCCCGTAGGTGGTTCCGATGAGCTGGAACAGCGTCTCGTTCTCCGAGATGGGCACGGACTGACCGTTGCAGAACGCCCAGCCCACCGGAGCGAAGTTACCCGCGAACATGCGGATCTCACCCACGTACGGATCGCTCATGGTGCACACCTTTCGGACGGCGCTGGGCGCACGATGCTCGCGCGCATGGCATCCGCGTCGTGTTCGTGCTCAGGATCGTGGACGAAGCCGAGGCTCTCATAGAGGCGCAGCGCCGGCTCGTTCGTGACCCAGACCTGCAGCGCGACGCTGGCAGCACGGGCATCCGCGTCGACGCAGACCTGCGACATCACTCGCCGCGCGATTCCGGAGCGCCGATGCTCGGGAGCCACGGCGAGGTCGATGACCCGAACGCGATCGTGACTCTCGTCGAGCACGAGCAGGCCGACGATCGTGCCGGCGCACTCGATGACCGTGTGACGGGCATCCGGATACGCCGCGCCGTACTCGTCACGTCGTGCGCGCGCCTGCAACTCGAGCAAAGGGGCTGCGGTGGTCGCAGGCACTCCGGATGCCTGCAGCTGCGAGGCGAGATCGGCCGTCGCGATGCGGTCGACGGCCTCGCGATCCCGCTCCGACTCATCGCGCAGTGCGAGTTCGGCCAGCTGCTGCATCGTGCTCGATGCCGTCGTCGTCATGGGGTGCGCCGGTCGATGATCGCCTCGACCCCGCGATCGCTCGCGGGCCCGACTGTGCCGACGTAGAGGTCGACGGCGTCGACGCCCTCCGCGGAAATTCGGTGGATTCCGTCACCTGCGAGCGTGCCGTCGAAGGCGAGCCGGAAGGCCTCGGAGGAACTCGGTGCGCCGATCAGATCGTCGACCGAGCGCAACGTGAGGGTGCTTCGGACACCGTGGGCCGCTGCCTCGAATCGTGCTCCGATCGCCGCGACGAAGACGGCGCGCAGTCCGCCATCCACCGTGGCGCCCACGTCGACGAGCGGGGTCACTGCCGAGTCGGCCGACCCGGCGGGCGTCGTCGCGGATTTCGCAGCAACCCTGGAGGTTCCGTGCGCACGGTACGCCGTGCCCACGACGGCTTCGACCGCGACCACGCCGATGCCTAGGCCCGCAGCGCCGACCACGACAGCGCGTCGTGAGACGCCGGACGGAATCGACTCGCTTTCGGGTGCAGTCGGAGTGGACGGTGTTCGTCTGAACAGCGACATCATGGCAACCTCGATCATCGCGGGGATCGACGCGATGGACGTTCTGAAGCGTAATGCCGACCCGATGAGTGCCTCTGTCACCCAAACTGGGGGCTGATGCCGCGGTGTTCAGGTGACGCCTTCGGCTGGGAACATGGGAGGCGGCGTGTCGGGACGTCGGAAGCTTCGGTTCGGCATGCGTGTATCAGGCATCACCGGCAGAGAGTGACGTGCCATGGAGCGCTCGAACGTTTCCCCCTTCGCGAGACCCGCCATACGGGTCGCCGCAGCGGCGGTCGCTTCGGCGATGGTGCTCGCTGCATCGCTGCTCACGATGCCGGCGGCGCATGCGGCCACGACGATCACCGTCTCGACGACGAGCGATGAAGCGGTCTCCTCGTGCGGCAGCAGCGTGCCGTCTGGATCGGTCAGCCTGCGTATGGCGCTCTGCGTCGCGAACAACATGGGCGGCGCAGTCACCGTCGAGGTGCCGGCTGGAACGTATGCGCTCTCCCACGGCACTCTGAACGTCGGCACGCAGTCGGGTGCAGACATCACCGTGCAGGGCAGCGGCGCCGTGATCGATGGCGGCGGCACGACCCAGATCATGACGCTCGACCCCTCGCTCGCGGGCGGTGTGGCTGTGACCGTCGACGGCATCGGGTTCGAGAACGGTGCGGCGAACGATCCGGCGCTCGGCGGCGGTGGTGCGATCATCGGCGGTTCGGGGGGCCTCGCGGCCGACGATTCGTTGACGGTCCACGACAGCACGTTCGACAACAACGTCGCGAACACCGGAACGCCGAACACGACGGTCATCGGCGGTGCCATCTTCTTCGGTGGCGGATCGCTGAGCATCTCCGACAGCTCGTTCACGGCGAACTCGGCGAACGGCAGCTCCGGTGGTGCCGTCGCATTCGTCGCGGCGGCGGGAGGACCGCAGAACCTCACGGTCTCAGGCTCCACGTTCAGCGGAAACACGACGGGGGCTGCGACGACGGATGCCGCGGCACTGGGCGGCGGGGCCCTCTACGTCACGGGGCGCGGCGCGTCACCCGCGGCGACTGTCACCGCATCAACGTTCACCGACAACGTGTCGAAGGGCTCAGCGGTAGGCGGACGCGGGGGCGCGATCAGGGTGGATGTGGGATCTGCTTCGGTGACGGCATCCACCTTCACCGGCAACCAGGTGGCAGGCTCGAATGCCGAGGGCGCCGCCGTGTCGGTCGAGTCCAGCGCGTCGCTCCAGGCTCACGACGATCGCATCACGGGCAACTCGGGCTCGGCCGCCGTCACGTCGGCTGCCGGGTCGGGCAGCATCACCGACAACTGGTGGGGATGCAACGGCGGTCCTGGCGCCGCCGGTTGCGACACGCAGTCCGGATTCTCCACGGCCTCTCCGTCGCTCCAGCTGCGCGTCACCGCGAACCCGTCCGTTGTCGCTGCGCCGGCCACGACGAGTGTGCTCACGGCCGATCTGCTGTCCGACTCCGGCGCGACGGCGATTCCGGCCGCGTCGCTCGGTGCGTTCGAAGGGCTCCCCGTCACCTGGGCAGTGACCAGCGGCGGCGGTTCCGTGAGCCCGAGTTCCAGCAATCTCGCGTCGGGCGCGGCGGGCACCACCTTCACGGTGCCGGCATCGGGGTCGGCGCAGATCACGGCGACGTTCGACAACGCGCACGTTCCCGTCACCGTCGGGCAGGCCAAGCCGCCCGAGTTCACGAGTGCGGCATCCACCTCGGTCGCCTCCGGGGGCACCCTGGCGTTCCCCGTGACGGTGTCGGGAACGCCCACGCCGACCGTCTCGATCTCGGGGGCGCCGTCGTGGGTGTCGCTGAGCGGCGGGTCCTTGGTCGGCAGCGTTCCGAGCGGGGCCACGGGGCCGTACACGTTCACGCTGTCGGCGGCCAACGGGGTGTCACCGGATGCCTCGCAGCCGTTCACCCTCACCGTCACCGCCGTCCCGGTGGTCACGCAGAACCCGAGTGACGTGAACACCGCACTCGCGGGCACCACCGTCACCTTCACCGCGGCGGCCACCGGCTATCCGACGCCGACCGTGCAGTGGCAGCGATCAACAGACCACGGCGGCACGTACACGGCCATCTCGGGTGCGAACGACACGACACTGTCGTTGCCCGTGACGCTGGCGGACGACGGAACGCTCGTGCGCGCCGTGTTCACCAACTCGACCGGATCTGCGACGACCACCGCGGCGACCCTGCACGTCGGCGCCGCGCCCGTCTTCACCAGTGGCGACGCCGCGACCTTCACCGTAGGACAGCCCGGCTCGTTCGCGGTGGCGGCATCCGGATCGCCGGCTCCGACGATCTCGGTCGGCAGCGGCGCGCCCGCGTGGCTCACGCTGAACGCGTCCGATGAGCTTGTCGGCACTCCACCCGCCGGATCTGGTGGGGTCTACCTGTTCACGCTCACGGCATCCAACGGGTTCGGGACTCCTGCGACGCAGCCGTTCACTCTCACGGTGAACGAGGCTCCGGTCGTCACGCTGCAGCCGGCGAACGCGGCGGTCAACCCCGGCACGGCCGTCACGTTCACGGCAGGGGCGAGCGGCTTCCCCGCACCGTCCGTGCAGTGGCAGGTTTCGACCGATGGAGCCACGTTCACCGACGTCTCCGGTGCGACGAGCGACTCCTACACGCTCACGCCCGGGCTGTCCGACGACGGCAACGAATATCGCGCCATCTTCACCAATGCGGCGGGAACCGCGACCACATCGGCGGCGACCCTGGCGGTCGGAACGGCACCCACGTTCACGAGCGCGAATGCGGCCACCTTCACGGTCGGAGACGGAGCGCAGACGTTCGCGGTGACGGTTGACGGGCATCCCGCTCCCACGCTCTCCGTGACCGGACAGCCCTCATGGTTGTCGCTGAGCGGCAGCACGCTCAGCGGTGAGCCTCCTGCGGGCTCGGGCGGCACGTACGGCTTCGTGCTGCACGCGACCAACAGCTTCGGCGCGGACGTCACACAGAACTTCACGCTCACCGTCGACGAGTCGCCCGCGTTCAGCAGTCCGGACACCGCGACCGCAACCGTCGGCACGGCGTTCGCGCTGCCGGTGACGACGTCGGGAGGGTACCCGGTGCCGACAGGGCTCAAAGTCGACGGAGCGCTGCCCGACGGTGTCACGTTCACGAGCGGACCCTCGGGCTCCGGCCTCTTCTCCGGGACTCCGGCGGCCGGAACAGGCGGTGTCTATCCGGTGACCATCACCACGATCGGCGGCGATGTCGACGTTGCACAGAACTTCACTCTGACGGTCGACGAGGCGCCGGCCATCACGAGCGCTGCAGCAGTGACCTTCACCCGCGGGGTGACGCAGACGGTGACCATCACCACCGCCCACGCGTACCCGGTGCCGACACTCGCGTCGTCGGGAACTCTGCCGACAGGACTGACGTTCGTCGACAACGGTGACGGAACCGCGACTCTGCAGGGCAGCACGACGGATGCCGCCGGCACCTTCGACGTGACGATCAGGGCATCGAACGGTGTCGGCGCCGACGCCGTTCAGTCGCTCGACATCACGGTCGCGAACGCTGCGGCCGTTCCGCTGCCCCTCCTGCCGCCGTTGACCGCAGGTCACCTGAACGGTGTTCCCGCCCACGTCACGCCGCTGCAGGTGATCACCGTCTCGGGTGACGGGTTCGCTCCGTTCGCGCCGGTGACGCTCGGCTTCTACTCGACGCCGCAGTCTCTGGGAACGGCGACCGCCGACGCCTCCGGCGCATTCACCGCGAGCATCACGATTCCGGCAGGCACCAGCGGAACTCACACCATCGTGGCGGCGGGCATCGACGCCTCTGGCGCGGACGCCTTCCTCTCCGCACAGACGATCGTGACGCCGGCGAGCTCGGGTTCGGGAAGCGGCACGGGTTCATCATCGGGTGCGACCGGCAACGGGGTCAGCGGTTCCACAGTCGCAGACACCGGGCTGCCTGAGGATGCCGTGGGCACCGGCATCCTCGCCGCCATCGTCGTTCTGCTCGGGGCCGCAGTGCTCGCGGCGCGCGGCGTGCGCCGGCGCGCCTCTCAGAAGTAGGTCGAAAAGTCAGAAAAATGCGGCCCGGGACGAACCCGGGCCGCATTTTCTGACTTCTCGCGGGGTGCTGTCGCGCAGCGCTACGCGTTGACGAGGAGCAGCTCGTCAAGCGGGAGGCGCTGACGCGGGGCGCGCTCGCGCTCGCGCGTGTTCTCGGGCAGGTCGTCCACGTCGCCGAGCACGCCCACCGCAGTGACGCTGAGGATCTCGAAGTCGTCGCTCACGTCGAACGCCGAGCGCAGATCGTCGACGAGAACGCCGCCCATCTGGTGCACGTGCAGGCCGTCGTGGTGCGCCTGCACGCTGAAGTGCGCGAGCGCCTGACCGAGGTCGTACTGGGCCCAGCGCATGGGCTTGCCCTCGGCATCCACCCGGCGGGTCAGACCCACGATGAGCGCGCCGGCGTTGACAGCCCAGAACTGGTTGAAGCCCATGAGGTTCGCGGTGATGGCGTCGAACTCGGGGGTGCCGCGCCTGGCGACGATGAAGCGCCACGGCTGCGTGTTCGCGGCCGACGGCGACCAGCGCGCGGCCTCGAGAGCCGCGGTCAGCTTCGTCTCATCGATCGGCTCGCTCGTGTCGTAGGCCCGAGGGCTGAAGCGTTCGGCGAGAACGGGGTGAATGGGGGTGCTGGTTTCGGCGGCACGGTCGGACGCGAGCGTCAGAGACACGGGACTCCTCAGGTGATACGTGAGGGCGAGCCGTGGTGCGGAGTGGATGACGCCATGAGTGGATGCCGTGGGCCGGCATCCGCAGGTCGCTGCATCCCGTGATCGCGGTGCGTCCTCGGGCGGATGAACTCGGCGACGCTGCCAACCTCCATGCAAACACATGTGCCTGTGGATGCATTCCCGCGCGCCCCACCGCCAGCTCCGCTGTCCCGTCGTGCCGCCTTCGTGGAGGTGATGCGGCACAACGGGACAGCGGAGCAACGGATGGCGGGTGCGCTCAGTGCGCGACCGGTGCCGCGGCATCCTCTCGGTCGGCGGCCACGCGACTGCCCCACACGGCGAAGAGCACGAACCCGATGAAGACGAACGTCGCACCGCCGAGCACGGCCGCCGCCACGCCGCCGGTCTCGCCACTCGTCGCGCTCACCGACACGAACACCGTGGTCAGCGCGGCGACGCCGATCGAACCGCCGAGCTGCTGCATGGTCTGCAGCACGCTGGATGCCGCGCTCACGTGCTCCTCCGGCGCCCTGTCCATGGCCACCGCGGTGATCGGTGCGAATGTCATGCCGGCGCCGAGTCCCATCACGACGAGCGGACCGAGGATGCCCGTCACGAACGAGTCGTGCTCGTTCAGCCTGCTCAGCCACAGCAGCCCGCCCGCGAGCAGGAAGAGCCCTGCCGCGCCGACCATCCACTCGCCGATCCGCGGCAGGAACCGCGGAACGAGCTGGCTGACGGTCACCATGGTGACCACGAACGGCAGCAGGCCGAGACCGGTCTCGAGGGGCGTGAAGTGCAGCACCTGCTGGGTGAACAGCGTGATGAAGTAGAAGAACGCGAACATGCCGGCGGGCACCAGCAGCATGGCGACCAGCGGCGCCACGTTGCGCGGGCCGCTGAACAGGCGCAGTGGCACGACGGGGCTGTGGTGCCTGCGCTCGATCAGCACGAGTGCGACGAGCGACACGACGGCCACGCCGAACGAGACGAGCGCGACGGGGTCGGTCCAGCCCGCGCTCGCCGCTGTGGTGAACCCGAAGATGAGCGAGACCATGCCGAGCGTCGACGCGACGGCGCCGCCGAAGTCGAGTCGAGCACGCTCGCGGTCGGTCTCGCGCAGGAACAACAGCGCGCCGACGACGATGAGGATGCCCACCGGCACGTTCACGAACATCACCCACTCCCAGCCGAATCCGGTGGTGAGCACGCCGCCGAGGATCAGCCCGATCGCGCCTCCGCTGCCGGCCGCGAGCATGAACAGCGCGAGCGCGCGGCTGCGCTGCTTGCCCGGCGTGGTGTTGGCCATCAGCAGCACGAGCGTGCTCGGCGCCGCGATCGCCGCACCGATGCCCTGCACGATGCGGGCGATCACGAGCACGGCGGCGCTCGGCGCGAGGCCGCCGGCAGCGGATGCCACGATGAACACGATCGTTCCGATGATGAGCGCCCGCTTGGCGCCGATCATCGAGCCGACCTTGCCGCTGAGCAGCATGAGTCCCGCGAACGCGAGCGCGTACGCGGTCACGACCCAGGAGAGCCCGACGGGCGTGAAGCCGAGTGATTTCTGGATGTCGGGCAGCGCCACGTTCACGATGCTCGCGTCGACCACGAGCATGAGCTGCGTGACGAACACGACGACGAGGCCGAGCATGCGAAATCGGGTGGGTGCGGCATCCGTCGGGATGCCCGTGGCGGCGGTGCGGACGGCACCCGCGGAGGCGTCGGCGCGTGACGCGCCGCCGGTGCGACGGGTACGGTCGCGGTCGGGCAAGCGGATGCCGTCGGTGGGTGGGAGGAGTGCGGTGTCGGCCATGTCTGGCGCGTCCCCTGTTCTGCTCGTGCTGGAGCGTCTTCTGCGGTCACTGCGGGAGATCCGGGAGCTTCCGCCGTCAGCGAAGCGCCGCCGGTGAACGCGAGATGAGCGGTGCGTTTCCGGGCGGTGTGTCGTATCGTGGAAATCCGGAGGAGCTCTCCGTTAGTGATTACGACAATACGGAGAGTGTCTCCGCTTTGTCAACGACGGTGTTGTTCGTCCCTGGCGAACAGCCGGGAGCGAACGAAGCGCACACACATCGAGCAAGCGGACTCTCGCGATGAGAGTCCTCGAGAAGAAGGATCAATGGGCACCGCCACGGCGACAGCGTCCCGGCCGATGAGGGCCGACGCGCAACGCAACTACGACCGGATCGTGCAGGTCGCCTCCGACGCCTTCGCCGAACGCGGCGTGCTCACCTCCCTCGACGACATCGCCTGCCGGGCCGGCGTCGGTCCTGGCACGCTCTACCGGCACTTCCCCACGCGTGACGGCCTCATCGCCGCGGCGCTCGGCGGCAGCCTCGACAAGCTGGCGGGACTGTCCGAGTCGCTCACGGCATCCGACGACCCCGGCGCAGCCCTCGACGACTGGATGCTCGCGCTCGCCGAACACCTTCGCACCTACGACAACCTGCCGGAGTCGATCGCGGAGGCATTCCGCGTCGACGACTCGCCCCTGCGCAACTCGTGCCGCCCGCTGACGAACACCACCTCGGTGCTGGTGGACCGCGCGAAGAAGGCCGGCGTCATCCGCCATGACGTCGACTACCGCGACCTGTTCGCGCTCGTCTCCTCCGTGGCGTGGGCATCCCAACGCCGAGGCGACTCCGACGCGGACCTGAAGCGGATGCTCGCGCTCGCCACCGGCGGCATCCGCTAGCCCTGGCCCGCCGCCCCACGCCTCACCCCAGCATTTCGTCCCGGCGCACCCCGGCCCGCTCCGGCGTGAAAACCGGAGTGTTCGCGCTCTCGGCACGTGAACCGGCGGAAAGCTCCGGTCTCCGGTGCGTTCTCCGGTATTCACGCCGGGGGTATCGCGTGTGGTGGTGGGGAAGTCGCACGCTCGGCGCTGGGAACCAACACGCTCGGCGCTGGGAACCAGCACGTTCGACGTTCGGAACCAACGCTTTCGGCATCGGAAACCAGCACTCTCGGCGCTGGGAACTGGCACTTTCGGCGCAGGGGAGGCAGTGTGGCTGCTCAGCACTCGATGACGTTGACGGCAAGGCCGGCGGCGCTGGTCTCCTTGTAGCGATCGCTCATGTCGGCGCCCGTCTGCCGCATCGTCTCGATGGCCACGTCGAGCGGCACGATGTGGTGCCCGTCCCCGCCGAGCGCCAGCCGCGCCGCCGACACAGCGGTGGATGCCGCGATCGCGTTGCGCTCGATGCACGGAATCTGCACCAACCCGCCCACCGGGTCGCACGTGAGCCCGAGGTGGTGCTCGACGGCGATCTCGGCCGCGTTCTCCACCTGGGCGGGCGTGCCGCCGAGCACCGCGCAGAGCCCGGCCGCGGCCATCGCGCACGCCGAGCCGACCTCGGCCTGGCATCCGCCCTCAGCGCCCGAGATCGACGCGTTGGCCTTGAGGATGCTCCCCATCGCCGCCGCCGTGAGCAGGAACGTTCGCGTGTCCTCCTGCTTCGCCTTCGTGTTGAAGCGCAGGTGGTACTCGAGCACCGCGGGCAGGATGCCGGCAGCCCCGTTCGTCGGCGCCGTCACCACTCTGCCGCCCGCCGCGTTCTCCTCGTTGACCGCCAGCGCGAACGCGCGCATCCACTCGCCCGGCAGGTCGGGCTGATCGGGACCGCACGCCTCGAGACGCTCGCGCATCGCACCCGCGCGACGGGGAACGTGCAGGCCGCCAGGCAGCTCGCGCGTGCCGGGACGCAACCCGCGCTCGATGCAGGCGTGCATGGACCGCCAGATGGCATCCAGACCGTCGAGCACGTCCTGCTCGCTTCGCGCGGCGAGCTCGGAGCGCCAGGCGACGTCGCAGACGCCGACGTCGTTCTCCGCGCACAGCGCCAGCAGCCCGACGGCGTTGTCGAACGCCCAGTCGGAGTCGATGGCGGGCGTGGCGGCTGAGGCGGGCTCGCCGAGCATCCGCACGAATCCGCCTCCTACGGAGAGCCACGTCTGCTCGAAGGCGGGCTCGCCGAGGGCATCCTCATTCGGCGTTGTGGAACCAGCCTCTTCCGCGGCGCCGGTCCAGGCCCGCAGCACGAGCGCGTTCGGGTGCTCCGGCAGGCGTGTGCGTGGCTCGAACGTGATGTCCGATGCCTCGAATCGCACGGTCGGCCCGCCGGCCAGCGTCAGCGAGCCGTGCTCCGCCGCGCGCGCCCACGCGCCGTGCACGAGCTGCGGGTCGCACGTCTCAGGGTGCTGACCCGCGAGACCCGCGACCACGGCATCAGGGGTTCCGTGCCCCACGCCGGTGGCGGCGAGCGACCCGTACAGCACGCAGCTCACGTGCGTGACGTCGGGCAGGATGCCCGCATCGCCGAGCGCCGTCGCGAACCGTTCGGCGGCGCGCATGGGGCCGACCGTGTGCGAGCTCGACGGTCCGATTCCGATCGAGAACAGCTCCAGCGCTGACACATAGACGGCCACGATTCCAGTGTGCGCGGATGCCTCGGACATCGCTGGCTCGCGACGCCGACTCCGTCCGAGATCCCGGACGCTGCGTGCCCGGGCGACGGCAGTGCACGCAGCGAGGCCGGTCGCCGAGAGTGTCCGACACGGCAGACGCATGCCGGAGCATGGGTGGACTCCCGTAGGTGACGAGACTCGCCGAAAAGGAAACCCCTGTCTCCGCGGGGATTCGTTCCGTATCGTTCATCGGATGAGTGAATTCGACCGCAACGACGTCGACCGGCGGAGCGACGCGGGGTTGCCGCGCGGTGTGCGCACGGCCTCGGAGTGGGCATGGCGGCTGCTCGTCATCGTCGCGCTCGCCGGGGTGGTCGTCTACCTCGTCGTCGTGTTCCAAGACGTCGTGGTGCCGCTGCTGGTGGCGCTCCTGGTGTGCGCGCTGGTGCAGCCCAGCGTGGGGGCGCTGACCCGCCGTCGTTGGCCGAAGTGGCTGGCGATCGTCGTGTGTCTGCTGGCGCTCGCCGTCATCGTCGGGGCGCTCGTGCTGCTGGTCGTGTGGCAGGTGCGCGCCGGCATCCCGCAGCTCCAACGGGAGGGCGAGGCGGCTTACGACCGCGCCCGCGAGGTGCTTCGACAGCCTCCGTTCGGCGTGAGCGATCGCGACCTCGCGAACTACCTGAAAGACCTCACCGCTTTTCTGCAGAAGGATGCCTCGAGCATCCTCGGCGGTGCCCTCAAGGTGGGAGCGGCGACCGGCCACGTGCTCACGGGAGCCCTGATCGCGCTGTTCGCCACCATCTTCATGCTCATCGACGGCGTCGGCATCTGGCGCTGGATCGTGCGCCTCTTCCCGAAGGCCGCGCACCCCGGGCTCAGCGCAGCGGGCACCGCAGGCTGGACGACGTTGACGAGTTTCGTGCGGGTGCAGATCGTGGTCGCACTCGTCAACGGCGTCGGCATCGGTCTCGTCGCGTTCTTCCTCGGGCTGCCCCTCGCCGTGCCGATCGCCGTGATCGTGCTCATCGCCTCGTTCATCCCGGTGATCGGCGCGATCGTGTCGGGCATCGTCGCGGTCGCCATCGCCCTGGTGTTCGGGGGCCCCGTTCAGGCGATCATCATGCTGGCAGGCGTGCTCGGGGTGCACCTTCTCGAGGCGCACGTGCTGCAGCCGTTGCTCGTCGGCGGTGCCGTGAAGGTGCACCCGCTGGCCGTCGTGGTGGGCGTGGCGGCAGGCACAGGGCTGGCGGGTGTGCCTGGTGCGCTCTTCGCCGTGCCGTTCCTGGCCGTCGCCAACTCGATGATCACGGCCATGCTGCACTCGCACGATCGCGCTGCCCCGGTTGATGAGCACGGCCACACCGAGACCGCCCCACACCACGAGAGCGATGTCACCAAGCCGCCGCCGGGCATCCAGGAGCCCGAGGGCTGAGCCTCCCGCACGGGCCGGCGCAGGCCCGCGCATCGCGGCACCGTTCCGAGAACCGGAATGCTCGCGCTCTCGATACGAGCGCCGGAGGTTTTCTCCGGTATTCGTCGCTTTCTCCGGTTGTCAGTTCAGGGCCTCGCCAGTTCGGAGACCTGCCGGTTCGGTGGGTCGTCCCCTCAGCGACTCGCCGGTTCGCAGCGGTTGGCGGCCGAGGTCCTACGGCAGTTCGTGCGCGGCGGCCGCCTCCTCGATCTCGAGCGCCTGCTGCCTGGCGAGCTCCTGCTCGGCGGCGACGTCCACCCTGCGGGTGAACAGCCAGTACGCGATCGCGGCGACCGGAAGGCCGATGAACAGCGAGATGTCCACTCCGCCGAGGGCGTGCGCCGCCGGTCCGGTGTAGACGCCGGCCACGTTGAAGAACGGCACCATCGCCGCGAACCCGAGCAGGTAGGCGCCGATGCCGGCCCAGCCCCAGCGCTTGTAGATGCCGTTCGGTTTGAAGATCTCCGCGATGGCGTAGTGGCCTCGCCGCACGATGAAGAAGTCGGTGAGGTTGACGGCCGTCCACGGAATGAACAGGTAGAGGATCAGCAGCAGGAAGTCGTTGAAGTCGCCCAGGAAGTCCGCCGTCGCGAAGAGTGCGAAGCCCAGCGAGAGCGCTGCCGTGACGACGAGGGTGATGACCCGGATGCTCAGGGTCGGCTTCACCTTCACGAAGCTGTCGATCGAGGAGATCAGCGTCAGCGAGCCGCCGTACATGTTCAGCGCGGTCACCGAGATGAGCCCGATGCCGAACACGATCAGAGCGATCACGCCGAAGCCGGGGAACAGGGCATCCGCCACCGCCTTGATGTCGACGACCGTGTTCGTGCCGATGTCCTTGGCCGACACGGCGATCCACGAGCCGAGGAACATCATCCACATGCCGCCGAGCACGCTGCCCCAGAACGTCACGTTGAAAGTGCTGCTGGTCTTCGTGTTCGCAGGCAGGTAGCGCGAGTAGTCCGAGACGTAGATGGCCCAGGAGATCTGGTAGCCGGCGGCCACGCCGAGCTGGCCGAAGAACGCGACGGGGCTGAAGTGGCCGAGGTCGAACTGCGAGGCGGGGATGTGCAGGTGGATGACCGCGGAGAGCGACACGAGGGCGAGGACGAGCACCGTGAGGTATGTCAGGTACCGCTCGAAGCTGTGGATGAGGTCGTACCCCACGAGCGCGATCACGACCGCGACGATGGTGACCACCCAGATCCAGAGCGGGTTGGATGCCTGCTTCGTGCTGATCGCGCCGCCGATGGCCTCGCCGCCGAGCACGGAGTTGAAGATGTTGAAGCCCGCGTACTGGATGTACGCGAACAGCCACACGAGCAGCGCGCCGACGTAGCCGAACTGCGGGCGGGACTGGATCATCTGCGGCAGCCCGAGCTGCGGACCCTGCGACGAGTGCGCCGCCATGAAGAACGTGCCGATGCAGATGCCGAGCGCGATGGCGATGAACGACCAGATGAGGTTGCCGCCGGAGGTGATGCTGATCAGCCCGGTCGCGAGCGTGGCGATCTGGGCGTTGCACATGAACCACAGCGGTCCGATGTGGGAGACCTTGCCGTGCCGCTCGTTCTGCGGCACGTAGTCGATCGATCGAACCTCGAGGCCGCTCGCGCGGCGGGTCGGGGTCGTCGTTGTGGTCTCTGTTGCAGTCATCGGGCATCCTCGCTGCGCGCCCGCATCGTCGCGAACGTCACAAGCACCGGATGCTAGAACTCCGCGAGCGAGCGGTGCCAGAGCCGGAGGGCGAACCTGTCAGTCTTCGCAGGTGTGCGGTGTTCGCCGCTGAGCTCGGTCCTCCGGCCGCGGCCCTACCGAGCGAGGGCCGCCACGACCGCGTCGACGAAGCCGTCGACGTCGTCGTCCGTGGTGTCCCACGAGCACATCCAGCGCACCTCGCCGCGCGCGGCGTCCCAGTCGTAGAACCGGTATTGCTCGCGGACGAGGTCGGCCGCCGCGTTCGGCAGCGTGGCGAAGACGCCGTTGGACTCCGTCGCCTGGGTGAAGCCGAGGCCGGGGGCGCGACCGGCGGCGACGGCATCCTCGAGCGCCGAGCGCAGCTTCGCGGCCATCGCGTTGGCATGCCGCGCACTGCGCAGCCAGAGATCGTCGGTGAGCAGCGCGATGAGCTGGGCGGAGATGAACCGCATCTTGGAGGCCAGCTGCATGTCGACCTTGCGCAGGTAGGTCATGCCTTCCGAGGCCTCAGGGTTGAGGACGACGACGGCCTCGCCGAACAGCAGGCCGTTCTTGGTGCCGCCGAAGCCGAGAACGTCGACGCCCGCGTCGGTGGTGAACGCGCGCAGCGGCACGTCGAGGTGTGCGGCGGCGTTGGCGATGCGGGCACCGTCCATGTGCACGCGCATGCCGAGTGAGTGCGCGTGGTCGGCGATGGCGCTGACCTCGTCGACCGTGTAGCAGGTGCCGAGCTCGGTGGTCTGCGTCAGCGAGACGGCCAGCGGCTGGGCGCGGTGCTCGTCGCCCCAGCCCCACGCCTGCTTGTCGATCAGCTCGGGCGTGAGCTTGCCGTCCGGGGTGTCGACGGTGAGCAGCTTGAGCCCGCCCACCCGCTCGGGTGCACCGTTCTCGTCGGTGTTGATATGGGCGGTCGAGGATGCCACCACCGCCCCCCACCGCGGCAGCATCGACTGCAGCGCCGTCACGTTCGACCCCGTGCCGTTGAACACCGGGTACACCTCAACTCCATCGCCGAACTGCTCGGCGAAGACCTCGTGCAGGCGCTCGGTGTAGGCGTCCTCGCCGTACGCGATCTGGTGGCCGCCGTTGGCGGCGACGATCGCGTCGATGATCTCGGGATGCGCGCCCGAGTAGTTGTCGGAGGCGAAGGCGCGGGAATCGGGGTCGTGCAGTCGAAGCGTCATGATGCATCCATCCTCGCCGATCCTCGGTCTTCGGCGAACGTCGTACCAGGTTTCGTCTCCCGGTCGTGCGGCCCCGGCCGGCCGGCAGGCGAAGTGCTGTCCGATGTCGAGCAGAGTGATATCACTTTAGAATGGCCGGCGGAGGCCCCATCATGGACACAGTCCCGCAGCGCCCGGACGCGGCGCCGTTCACGCACTCCGGCGCGCGCGTGGACATCGAGGAACGTTCGGCTCGCTGCGTCGGAGGCGGCTGGGGTGTGCTCGCGATAGCGGTGCTGCTGGCCATCGGCATCGCCCTGGTCTCCGCAGGGCAGGCGAGGCTCATCGTGTTCCCGGTGGTCGTGATCGTGCTGTTGATCATCCTCGTGCTGCGCTCGCTCGTCATCGTGCAGCCGGGCGAGACCCGGGTGGTGCAGCTGTTCGGGCGATACGTCGGCACGGTTCGCCGGCCGGGAATGTCGTGGGTCGTGCCGTTCTCGACGCGCCGCAAGGTGAGCGTGCGCATCCGCAACTTCGAGACGAAGCGGCTGCGCGTCAATGATGCGGACGGCAATCCCGTCGAGCTCGCCGCCATCGTGGTCTGGCAGGTCAGCGACACGGCCAAGGCGACCTACGCGGTGGATGACTACCTCGACTTCGTCATGGTCCAGGCCGAGTCCGCGCTGCGGCAGATCGCGACTGCCTACCCATACGATGCGTCGGGCGGCGAGGGCATCTCGCTCCGTGACTCGACGGACGTGGTCGCCACAGAGCTCTCCCACGAGGTGACGACCAGGGTCGCTCCTGCCGGAATCGAGATCGTGGAGGTGCGCATCAGCCATCTGGCCTACGCGCCGGAGATCGCCCAGGCGATGCTGCGTCGGCAGCAGGCCGGTGCTGTCGTCCAGGCGCGCTCGCGCATCGTCGAGGGCGCAGTCGGCATGGTGGAGATGGCGCTCGATCGTCTGAACGAGAGCGACTACGTGACGCTCGATGACGAGCGTCGGGCGGCGATGGTGAGCAACCTCATGGTCGTGCTGTGCAGCGACCAGCCCGCCGCTCCGATCGTGAACGCCGGAACCCTGTACTCGTGACGGCGACGGGAACGGACCACGGGGTGAGACGATGAGCACCGAGCGCAAGAACGTGCTGCTGCGGCTCGATCCCGCGGTGCACGAAGCGGTCTCCCGCTGGGCGTCGGCGGAGCTGCGCAGTGTGAACGCGCAGATCGAGATCCTGCTGAGGGATGCCTTGCGCCGGGCGGGCAGGCTGCCGAACGAGGTCGCCCCATTGCCCAGGCGAGGGAGACCGCCGAAGGACTGATCGTGCGCTCGGCCCCGGCCTCCCGCAGCGGGCGGTCCCGCCGGCGCGGGAATCTGAGTGGATTCGAGCGTTCGCCTCGTGCATAAAGTGATATCTTTTTTCGCGTGACAGGGAACCAACCCTCTGCTGCGCCCGCGGTGCCGGCGCTCCAGGTAGGCGATCTGACCGTGACCTACGGCCAGCAGACGGCGGTCGCCGGCGTGAGCCTGCAGATCGAGCGCGGCGAGATCTTCGGGCTGCTGGGTCCGAACGGCGCGGGCAAGACCAGCACCCTCGGCGCGATCGAGGGGCTGGTCAGCCCGCGCTCGGGCACGGTGACGGTCGACGGCATGGATGCCAGACGGCATCCGATCGAGACCAAGGCGCGCCTCGGCGTACAGCTGCAGACCTCGAGCTTTCAGGCCGAGTTGAGCATCGAGCAGATCGCCACGCTCTACGGCGGCCTCTACGGTGTGCGACTGACCAGAGAGCAGATCAGGCAGAGCCTCGACGACATCGGCCTCGGCCAGGAGCGCACCAAGCGGTTCAAGCAGCTCTCCGGCGGCCAGCAACAGCGGCTGGCGCTCTACATCGCGACCATCCACGATCCGCTTCTCCTGCTCCTGGACGAGCCGACGGCGGGCCTCGACCCGCAGTCTCGCAGGGCGCTCTGGTCGCGCATCGAGCAGCTCCGCGATCGCGGCAGCAGCATCCTGCTCACCACGCACTCGATGGAGGAGGCGCAGGCGGTCTGCGATCGCGTCGCGATCATCGACCACGGCGCGCTGCTCACGGTCGGAACGCCGGCCGACCTGATCGCCAAGCATAAGGAGGACCCGCGGGTGCTTGCCGTCGCGCACGGCGACGTCACGCTCGAGGATGTCTTCATCGGACTGACCGGGAGCACCATCCGTGACTGAGACCACCGCTTCGTCCACGCTCGAGCGTCCTCCGATCGGACTCGCGTTGCGATCCCTGCTGCGCGCCGACACGATCGTTCTGCTGCGCAGCCGTGTCGCGACGGTGCTGGCGCTCGTGCTGCCCGTCGCCATCCTCATCGCCACGAGCTTCGCCAGGAACGGCAACAAGCTCGGAGACCCGGCGCTCGTGATCGGCCTCGCCCTCACGCTGGGCCTGCTCACCTCGTGCATGCTCGGCTACAGCCTGAATCTCGCCCGCGACCGCGAGATCGGCGTGCTGCAGCGGCTTCGCGTCACGCCCGCGCCCACCTGGACCATCATGACGAGCCGCATCGCCGTGCAGGTGGTGACCAATCTGGTCGCGTCGCTGATCGTGGTGGTCGTCGGCGTGATCCTGCACGGACTCACCCTGAGCGTCGGCCAGTACCTGCTGGTGGTCGCGATCGCGGCCCTCGGCGCTGCCGTGTTCCTCTCGATCGGGCAGGCGATCGTGGGACTCGTGACGTCGACCGGCGCGGTCAACGCGATCGGACGCATCCTCTTCATCCTTCTCGTGCTGCTCGGCATTCTCGGCGGCACGGGCATTCTCGGCGACACGATCCAGGTGATCGCAGAGTGGTCGCCGGTCGGCGCGCTCATGACGCTGTTCAACGATGCGGTCACCGGATCGGGGTGGACGAGTCAGGACGCCTACTCGCTGCCGGCCTGCATCGGCTACGTCGTCGTGTTCGCGTTCATCGGCATCCGCTGGTTCCGGTGGGAGACGCGCTGAGCGGCGCCCGCCGACACCGCGCAAGTAGTTCCCGTTCCGGACGAATGTCGCCGGCACACCGGACGCATCCGTCCGGAACGGGAACTACTTGCGCAACGGACAGCGGGGCGGGGTGCAGCGTCAGCCCAGCGAGGTGGCCGTGATGCCCTTCGTGGACTCGATGGTGTCGCCCATCTTCTTGTTCAGCGCCTCGTAGAACATCGAGAGCGGGAACTCGTCGTCGAGCACGGCATCCGTGTAGCCCTTCGGCGCGCCGGCGAGCACCTCCTCGGGCAGACCCTTCGCCCAGACGGATGCCGGGTTCGGCGCCAGCACGCCGCTCACGAGCTCGTAGGCGGCGAGCCAGTGCGCCGTCTTCGGGCGGTCGATCGAGCGCCAGTACAGCTCGTTGATGGCGTCGCTGAGCGCGACGACCGCGTCACCGATGGCATCCCAGTCGATGGAGAGCTGCGTGTCGGTCCAGTCGAGCACGTGGTGCTGGTGCAGCCACGCGAACAGCAGCTGCCCGCCGAGGCCGTCGTAGTTGCGCACCCGGGTGCCCGTGATCGGGAACCGGAAGATGCGGTCGAACAGAATCGCGTAGCGCACGAGCGAGGCGTGCTCGAGGATGCTGCGCTGGTCATCCGAAAGCTCCTCCGTCGGCAGCGCGCCGAGGGTCTTCTCCAGCCGGAACGCCTCGCGGTAGGCGGTGAGGTCGCAGCGCAGCTCCTCCAGCGAATAGAGGAAGTACGGCATGCGCTGCTTGATCATGAACGGGTCGAACGGCAGGTCGCCGCGCATGTGCGTGCGGTCGTGGATGATGTCCCACATCACGAACGTCTCCTCGATGAGGTTCTGGTCATCGAGCAGACGAGCCGCGTCCTCCGGCAGGTCGAGCTTCGTGATGTCGGATGCCGCCCGCACGACGACGCGATAGCGCGCGGCCTCGCGGTCCTGGAAGATCGCACCCCAGGTGAAGGTCGGCAGTTCGCGCATGGCGACCGTCTCCGGGAAGAGCACGGCAGAGTTGGTGTCGTAGCCGCTCGTGAAGTCGATGAGCCGCAGCGAGACGAACAGCTTGTTGCCGTAGTCGGTGCGCTCCAGCTCGGCCACGAACTCGGGCCAGATCGTCTCGACGATCAGGGCCTCGATGTGCCGGTCGGTCGAGCCGTTCTGCGTGTACATCGGAAACACGACGAGGTGGCGCAGGCCGTCGACGCGGTGCTGCTGCGGCTGGAACGCGACCAGCGAGTCGTAGAAGTCGGGCACACCGAATCCGTCGTCGGCCCAGCGGGCGAAGTCGCGCTGCAGGGTCTCGAGGTAGTCCGCGTCGTGCGGGAAGAGCGGTGTCAGATCGCGGATCGAGGCGACGATGGTGTCGACGTGGGCGCGGGCATCCGCGTGACGGGCCGCATCCGGAATGGAGCCGTCCTTGATCTGGTCGGCCTGGATGCTCGTGGCTGCGGCCTTGAGCTCGAGCCACGCCGGATCGGTGGCGACATCGGCCAGACGTGCCGTGGCCTCGGCGTCGAGCGTGGTCGCCGCGTGCTCCGCGGTGGGAAGGATGGTTGACACGACAGACCCCCTTGAAGATCGAATGATTGCGTCTCATTCGAGCGTAACGACGGTGTTCGGGGACGAGTTTGCCGAGTTGAGGTCAACCGTTGCGTATTCGGAGAGCGCGGCGCACGTTCGTTGCGTTCACGTTCGCGCTCGCGTGCGGCACGGCGCCGCGGTGCCGCACGGAGCGCCCCGGCCGCGTGGCTTGGTCGCTGCACGCCCGCGCGGATGTGCCGCCGACCGGCCTCAGTCCTTGAGCGGGTACTCCACGTAGGCGAACCGGGTGCCGCCGGGCGACCAGCTCGCGACGTTCATCGTTCCTTGTCCGCCGAACAGCGCGACGAGGTCGGTCGGCTCGCCGCCGTCGGCGTCGATGCGCCGGATGAGCACGTCGTGGTTCTCGGGATGCCCCAGCACGCCGGGCTCGAAACTCACGTACACGAGGTCTCCGCCGCCCGGCGCGACGTGCGGGAACCAGTTGACGCGGTCGTCGAACGTGAGCTGCTGGACGCCCGTCCCGTCGGCCCTGCATCGGAACAGCTGCGCGTGGCCTGGGCGCTCGGACGCGCGCTCGGAATTGAAGTGGATCCACTCGCCGCTCGGGCCGAACTCGGCGCCGTCGTGCGGCTTGTCGGAGAAGGTGAGCTGCGTGTCATCCGCGCCGTCGATGCCGATGGTGAAGACGTTGGTGAGAGCGGGGACGCCCGGACCCGGTACGTCCCCCAGCGGTTCGAGGCCGATGTACGACAGGATGCGCCCGTCTGGCGAGATGCCGTGCAGGTAGTGGTTGAACGGCCGTTCGTGCTCGTGCGTGACCCGACGCGTGACGCCGTCGACGAGCGAGACCTGGTGGATGTGCTTGTCCTCGGCGGAGATGTAGAGGTAGCGGCCGTCTGGCGACAGCACGTGGTCGTTGTTCGAGCTGTCGATGTCTCCGGTGGGCACGAGTTGCACCTCGCCGCCGGTGACCGGCACCCGGTAGATGAGCCCGTCCTGGTTGAAGACGAGCCACTCGTCGCCTGCGCCGCCGGCGCCCGGCCACAGGGGCGAGGCGACCCAGTTCGGTGCCTCGAACACGGCATCCGCGTTCTCGTGCACGACCGTTCGCTCACCGCTGCTCAGGTCGAACACGACGAGTCGGCTGACCCTGCCCTCGGGGAGTGTGCGCCACCGTCGAGTCGCCATGTCGCCTTCGCTTTCTGCTTCGTGGTCCCTTCATTC
The DNA here is from genome assembly GCF_007859675.1 of Humibacter ginsenosidimutans. GTDB lineage: Bacteria > Actinomycetota > Actinomycetes > Actinomycetales > Microbacteriaceae > Humibacter > Humibacter ginsenosidimutans. Next base: position 2,499,541 of record NZ_CP042305.1, on the reverse strand, counting down.
TGCCCGCGCCGATGCCTCAACCGGCCTCCAACCCCGCCGGTCCACTCCCGGAGCCCACGTCCCGCCGTCCCGCCATCCCCGGTTCACGTCGCGAAATGTGCCCTTATAGCCCGTCAGAGGGGCACATTTCGCGACCGGAACGGAGTGGTTGGCGCCCGGTAGGGAACGGCCGGCCGCAGAGTGCAGCGGGCAGGATGCCTCGGCCTGCGATGATGGAACGGTGACGGCGCTTCGGGGGGATCGGCAGGTGGCTGCCGATCGCGGTGCCCGTGATAGCGGTGATCGCCCTCGTGCTCGCGTGGGGATCCAAGCCGGGCGTGGGCCTCGCGATCGTGCTGGCCGTTGTGCTGATCGCGACAGTGCTCGTCGCCGTGCACCACGCCGAGGTCGTCGCCCACAAGGTGGGCGAGCCGTTCGGGTCGTTGATTCTCGCGATCGCCGTGACCATCATCGAGGTCGGCCTCATCGTGACGCTGTCGGCGGGCGGCGATGAGCACGCGGCGACCCTGGCCCGCGACACCGTGTTCTCGGCGTTCATGATCACGACGACAGGGCTCATCGGGTTGTCGATCCTGATCGGCGCGATGAAGTTCGGTACCGTGCGCTTCAACTCCGAAGGCTCTGGCGCTGCGCTCGCCACGCTCTCGACGCTTGCCGTGCTGTGCCTGGTGCTGCCCGACTTCACCGAGACCTCCGGCCCGCGCTTCTCGCCCTCGCAGCTGGCGTTCGCGGCCATCGCCTCGCTCCTGCTCTATGGACTCTTCGTGGTGACGCAGACCATCTCGCACCGCAGGTTCTTCCTGCCCGTCGACCCCGACATCGAGACCGGAGCGGGACCGATCGCCGAGCCGGTCACCGAAGACGACGACGAAGTGGACGAGCACGGTGAGCCGCCGACGCTCGGCGCCACGCTGGCGAGCCTCGGGCTCCTGCTCGTCTCCCTGGTCGCGGTGGTCGGTCTGGCCAAGCTGGAGTCGCCGTCGATCGAGGGCGGTGTGGTCGCGCTCGGCCTGCCGGAGTCCGTGGTCGGTGTCGTGATCGCGCTCGTCATCCTGCTGCCGGAGAGCATCTCCGCGGTGCGGGCCGCCCAGCGCAACCACATCCAGACCAGCCTCAACCTCGGGCTGGGTTCCGCGATGGCGAGCATCGGGCTCACGATTCCGGCCGTGGCCGTGGCATCCATCTGGATGCCCGGGCAACTGGTGCTCGGACTCGGCGACACGCAGATCGTGCTGCTCGCGCTGTCGATCGTGGTGAGCATCCTCACCGTCGTTCCGGGGCGGGCCACCAAGCTGCAGGGCGGCGTGCACCTGGTGATCTTCGCCGCGTTCCTCTTTCTCTCCGTCTCACCCTGACAAGGCGGTGTCGGCGGCCGATCGAGCGCTTCGGGTCGACTTGCGATTTCGGGGTCAGCGTGATTTGGGGCGCGAAATCCGCGTAGTTCCGCGGAAATCCGGCTCTCAGGGGGCTCGGAGGGCCTGTGCACAGCCCGTCCAGAGCAGGTCAGTACCGTTGCCGGGTCGTCGATTTCGCGTACTCGCACCCCGACACGTGAGGGGTCTGGATGCCGGTTCGGCGGCCGCCCCGACCCGACGGATGCGGTCGATACCGCGTGCGCGGGGCGTTGTGCCGGCGCGTATCCGACGTGCCGTGGCTGCCGCCGTGTTCTGAGCCCTTGTGCTTCAGCGCCCGGCGGTGTGTCGAGCATGGCGTCGTTCCCGGGGTGTCCAACCCGCCCGGATGACCGGACGCCGATGAGCGTCGGGGAGCATCCGCTGCCCGGGAGAGCGTGCGCGCGAAACCGGGATGACGATGCGGGGCAAGCCCGATCATTGGAACCCTTTGACCTTCCTCACGCGTATCACCCCCACCCCCGTTCTCAACACCATCAACTCCCTCTCCGGCAAGGCCGTCGCCCACAAGCGGGCCCTGACCGTCTCGGCCGCCGCCGTTCTCGCGGTGGCCACGGTCGTCACGCCGGTCGTCGTGCAGAGCGCCTACGCCGAGCCCGCCAAGGCGAGCATCAAGACAGCGGCCACCGAGGTCGCCAAGGGCTCCCCGATCGCCCCGATGACCGTCAGCCACAAGGCGGCGCAGGCATCCTTCAACGCGCTTGCGGTGGCCCAGATCACTGCAGAGCAGGTGAAAGGTCGCGCAGACCTCACCCAGCTGGATGCCGCGATCGACGCCCTGCAGAACAACTACTCGTCCGACCCCGGCACGCTGCACACGCTGACCGTGTCTGCTGACGACGCCGTGGTCGACGCCAACAAGGCGGCGATCGCTCACGACGCCGCCGTCGCTGCAGCCCAGAAGGCCGCTGCCGAAGCCGCAGCGCAGAAGGCGGCCGCCGCGCGCGCCGCTGCCGCTGCTCTGGCTCGCGTGAACACACCGTCGGGCGCTCAGGCCGTCGCGCAGTCGATGGCCGCCAGCCGCTACGGCTGGGGCGGCGACCAGTTCTCCTGCCTCGTGAGCCTGTGGAACCGCGAGTCGGGCTGGAACTACCAGGCGTACAACGCGGGCAGCGGTGCCACGGGTATTCCGCAGGCTCTTCCCGGTTCGAAGATGGCGTCCGCAGGCGGCGACTGGGCGACCAACGCCGCCACCCAGATCTCGTGGGGCCTGGGCTACATCGCCGGTTCGTACGGAACCCCCTGCGGCGCCTGGGGCCACTCCCAGTCCTACGGCTGGTACTGACGACTGAGGCGAGAGCCGAGCGAGCTTGCTCGTTCGGCCGAGCCGATGGAGTCAGTTGAGTGCGCAGCGCGATCACTGACGACTGAGGCGAGAGCCGAGCGAGCTTGCTCGTTCGGCCGAGCCGATGGAGTCGGTTGAGTGCGCAGCGCGATCACTGACGACTGAGGCGAGAGCTGAGCGAGCTTGCTCGTTCGGCCGAGCCGATGGAGTCGGTTGAGTGCGCAGCGCGATCACTGACGACTGAGGACGTCCCCGCGGCCAGAGGGCCGCGGGGACGTTCCGCACTCCGAGCGAGCGCGTTCGTGCCGTCGAGTGTGCGGCTTCCCGCCCGCGAGTGTGCGGGTTTCGTGCGTCAGCCGATCGGAGCAGGGGCGGATGCCTGTTGCGCGGCCAGCGGCTCGACGACGACGGCGGTGCCGTAGGCGCAGACCTCGCTGAACGACCCGATCGAGTCGGTGTCGAACCGCATGCCGACGATCGCGTTCGCGCCGCGCTGCACGGCCTCGCCCCACATGCGGTTCATGACCTCGTTGCGGCTCTCGTACATGATCTGCGTGTATTCGGGAATCTCGCCACCGCCCATGGCCCGGAACCCGGCCGTGAACCCCTGGCCGAAGTTGACCGACCGCACCGTCAGCCCCATCACCTCGCCGAGCACCTGGGTGATGCGGTAGCCGGGCAGATCGTTGGTCGTCACCATGAACACGGGCATCATCGTGCCAGATGCTGCGGCCTTCGCACGAGTGGATGCTCTTCTCGTGCCCAGGCGGGCGGCGATCCCGTTCTGCGAGAGTGCGACTTCCGATCGCCGAGAGTGCTCATGCCTGTTCGTGAGAGTGCGGGTTCTGCCACGCGAGGGTGCAGGTTCTGCGGTCGCGCGGTTGACTGGGCCCATGGCATCCGACACGGCCGGCACCGGCACCGTTGACGGGATCACCCGTCTGACAGAGTCCGTTGTCGCGGCACTCGACGCGCGCGCGGACCCCGGCGACGCGGCGTTCCTGCAGGGATTCTTCAAGACCGGACCGGGCGAATACGGCGAGGGCGACGTCTTCATCGGGGTGCGGGTTCCCGCAGTACGTGCCGTCGTGAAGCGCTTCAGCCCGCTGCCGCTCGAGACGATCACCGACCTGCTCCACAGCGGCGTGCACGAGCACCGGCTCGCCGGCCTCGTCGCGCTGAACGCACTGTTCGCCCGGGCCTCCGCCCCGCGCGGTCTCGACGACGACGAGCGCGAGCGGCTCGCCGCCTACTATCTCGGCGCCGTGCGCGCCGGGCAGGTGAACAACTGGGACCTCGTGGATGCCTCCGCCGAGTTCGTGCTCGGTGAATACCTTTACGACAGGCCGCGTTTCGTGCTGTACGAACTCGCGAACTCCGACGACCTGTGGTGGCGTCGCGTCGCGCTGTTGTCGACCTTCGCGTTCATCAAACGCGGCGACGCGTCGACGACGCTGGAGCTGGCATCCGCGGTGCTCGATTCCGGTGACCGCCGTGATCTCACCCAGAAGGCAGTGGGGTGGATGCTCCGCGAGGTCGGCAAGCGCGTCGACCGGTCGCTGCTCGTCGGCTTTCTCGACGCCAACGCCGAGCGCATGCCGGCGACGATGCTCTCGTATGCGACGGAGCACTTCGACGCCGAAGCACGAGCCGCGTATCGGGCGCGTCGCATCCGACGGTAGCGGTCGCGACGGCGGTGGGACCGCACGCTCGCGCAGGGGAAGTCGCACTCTCGGCGACGGGAAGTGACATTGGCGCGGGGCGCGGGGCGGCTACTCCGCGTCGGCGGGCTCGCCGCGCATCTCGATCGCGATCTGCGAGGCGTCGAGGTTCGCGAGGCCGTTCGCGAGGGCATCCGCGTCGAAGGTTCCGTTGTCGCGAGCGTCGAGCAGCGCAGCCCGCTGAGCGTTCAGCACCGCCAAGCGATAGCGCTTCTGCTGCATGAACTGTTCCGGCGTCGGATCGCCGGTGAGCTCCGGCGGCGCCGGCACGGTCTCGCCGCTCGTGCGCAGCAGCTCCATGATGCTGGTGCGCTCACTCGCGTTCTGCTCGTCGACCGCCGCCTGATCCGTCTTGGGTGAGAGCCAACGCACGACCGGCCCGATCGTGCCGCCCTGCACGCTGAGCGACAGCGCGGCGACGACGAACGCGATCAGCACGAGCACCGAGCGGTCGGGGGTGTCGTCGGCCGACAGGGTCTGGGCCGCGGCGACCGTGACGGCGCCGCGCATCCCCGCCCACACGACGATGGTGCCCTCCCGCCAGCCGAGGGGCTGCCGTCGGAAGTACTCGATGTCGGCGAGGCCACGGGTGATGCGGGCGGCGAAGCGCTCCAGGTTCTCTTGCGTGCCCCTGATTCCCGGGCGCGCGTTCATCCTCTCGACGGTCTTCTGCCGGCCCTCTGGAGTTCCGATCCTCTCGTGCATGGCCTGCAACCGGGTCTCAAGCTGGGCGTTGCGCGCCCTGCTGCGCGACAGCACGCCGAGCAGCCCGCTCACGTAGATCGCCCGAACGAGCAGCACGAGCGCGAGGGCGATCACCGCGATCAGCACGGCGGCCCACACGCCCTGGTGATCGCGCTGCACGTTCTCGACGATCGACTTGAGCTGCACGCCCATGGTGAGAAAGACGATGCCCTCGAGCAGCAGCTCGACCGTGCGCCAGTTCTGCGAGTCGGAGAGCCGGTTCTGCGGTGAGAGGTCGCGCGGCGCGCGGATGCCCGTGATGAGCCCGGCGACGACGGCAGCGACGAGACCGGATCCGTACATGAGGGTGACGGGCACCGAGGCCACGAACGGCACGGCGAACGAGATGACGGTGTTCACGGTGGGATCCGTGACGCGCTTGCGCACGATCAGGTTGAGGCGGCCGACGACGAACCCGACCACGACGGCGATCACCACGGAGTACGCGAACGTGCCGACGGTTCCCCAGAACGAGAACGACGCGGCGACGGCGACGATCGCGGTGCGCAGCAGCACGAGTGCGGTGGCGTCGTTCAGCAGGCTCTCGCCGTCGAGGATGGCCACCACGCGTTTCGAGACAGGCGTGCGTTTGATGATCGAGGTGGCGACGGCATCCGTGGGGCTGATGATCGCGCCGAGCGCGACTCCCCACGCGAACCCGACGCCGGGCAGAACGAGCATGAAGAAGAGGCCGAGCACGAGGGCGCTGCCGATGACGAGCAAGACCGAGAGCCCGCCGATGGCTCCGAACTCGCGGCGGAAGTTCATGGCGGGCATCGACACGGCCGACGCGTAGAGCAGGGGCGGGAGGAGTCCTTCGAGAATCCACTCCGGTTCAATGTGCGCCGCGCCGACGAACGGCACGAAGCTCGCCGCGATGCCGATCGCGACGAGCAGCAGCGGCGAGGCGACGCCGAGGCGCGGACCGAGCACCGTCGACGCTGCGATCACCAGGAACGCGAGCACGATCACGACGAGCACTTCGGTCACGAGGTCAGCTTGTCAGGGGTGGGCGCCGATGCGCGACACGGCACTCGGCCGGCAGGCAGATGCGGCGACCCTTGCCCGCGCCGGTGTGCCGGTGCTGTGATGGATGTTCGTGGACCGTGAACGCACCGTGTTGCGGCCGCGACTGGGGCCGGGCATCGCCATCGCGGTATGGGTGCTGGGCGTCGTCAACCTGATCGCCTTCGGCGTGCTGCACGAGTGGGAATCGCTCGTGCGGGCCGTTCCCGTCGTGGCCTTCGTCGCGGTGGCGGTGTGGGTGCTGTTCGGTGTGCCGGCCGTGATCGTCGAACGCACGGCGGTGACCGTCGTGAACCCGGCGCGGAGCATCCGCATCCCGTTCACGAAGATGGTCGACATCGAGCCGAGCTTCTCCCTCGTCTTGCGCACGACGCAGGGGCGGTATCGCGCCTGGGCCGCTCCAGGGGGCGGCCAGCCGTCGAACGAAGCGGAACTGTTGTCGAACGAACAGGTCGCGTCGCACCTTGCCCTGCCCGACGACGGCAGCTTCGAGATGTCGGCGCTCGCGCTCCCAGGGCTCACGAACATGTCGAATGCCGCGATCGCCGCGCTGGCGATCCGGCGAGGCATGCAGGCGGCATCGACGAGCGTCAACGGCGTCGTCCCAGTCGCCGACGATTCTCCGGTGAGCGTGCGCTGGCACCTCGTGTGGCTCGGGGTGCTCGTCGTCCTGCTGGTCGCGAGCGTGGTGGCCCTGGTCGCGTGACCCAGGTCAGGCGGCGTCCGCTGCCTCTCGCGCGGCACCGAACCTGAACACGGCAGCGAGCGCGAGAAGCGCGATCGCCACATAGACCGGCCACAGCTCGAAGAACACCGTCTGGCTCGCGGGCGGGTTCCACGACCCGTCGGGCGTGCTCGGCGACTGCACCATCACGGTGGTCAGTCCGAGCGTGCCGAGCGCGTGCAGCAGCGTCGCGCCCTCGTATCCGACGAACACCACGGCGGCCAGAGCGAGAAGGGCTTTCACGGATGCCGAGGCGAACGGCGTGCCGCGCAGCAGCTGTCGCGCCAGCACCACGAGGCACACGGCGACGCCGATGCCGCACAGCAGGCCGACGAGGTCGCCGGCGCTCGTGAGCACGATGGACGAGGCGGGAACGCCGACCACGGTGCCCTGCGCCTGCGTGAGGTACATCGTCGTTCCCTTCAGCACGGAGGGGCCGCCCGACGCCTCGAAGTTCGTGGGCTGGGGTGCCGGGATGCCCGGGTTCCAGGTCGCCTCGATGCCGGTCGTGCGCTGCGACAGTCTTGAGATCATCGTGATGACGACGCCCACAACCTGCACGGCGCAGACGAGGGCGTAGAGCAGGGACACCCAGAGCACGACGTGCGTCGCCATCGATCGGGTGAACGGCCTGGTGGCATCGGATGCTGTCGGCATGCCCGCGAAGATAGCGGTCGCCGTCGCGTTCGTCCAAGCCCGCGGCGCCGACGCGGTTCGTAACACGACGCGACAGCGGGGGCGTCCTGCCCTGTAATCGAGAGTGGCCGATGTCGGGCACCCAGGTCGGGTCCGCGGTTGGACACGGGTCCGGGCACGGGCACCGGGTATGCGGTTCGGCCGTGTGGTTCTGGTGTGTCAGGCCCGCGGTCCGTGCCCGTGCCGACAGCGGACGCGCTGAGCGACGCGGCCGGCCGGCCCGACGGATGACGCAGGCATCGCACGACGGATGAGGGGGCGAACGTGACGCGCTACGAGACGCTCGCCGACGCTGTCGGGGCGACGCCGCTCATCCGCTTGACCCGTCTCGCCGCGGATGAGCATGGGCCACGCGTGTACGTGAAGCTCGAGGCGGCGAACCCCGCAGGCACGGTGAAGGACCGGGCGGCGCTGTCGATATTGCGGGCAGCGCGCGCCGACGGCTCGCTGCCGCCGGGCGGCGTCGTCGTGACCACCGCGACCGGCGACACGGGCATCGGCGTGGCCGCGCTCGGCGCGCACCTCGGCCACCGTGTGATCGTCTTCGCGCACGCGAGCTCGCCGGCCGCGTGGCAATCGCTGCTGCACGCCTACGGCGCCGAAGTGCGGCTGCTGGATGCCCCGCCGCAGGAACTAGCGCGGCTCGCCTCCCAGCACGCGAACGACACCGCCGACGCGTGGCTGCTCGCCGATGCCGACGATCCGGCCGGTGCTGCCGCGCACGCGGAGACCACCGGCCCCGAGATCTGGACGGACACCGACGGCGCCGTCACGCATCTCGTCGCGGCGATCGGCACCGGTGCACTCCTCTCCGGCGCCGGCGCCTACCTCAAGCGGGTGAGCAACGGACGCGTCGTCGTGGTGGGAGCTGACACGCTGTCGTCGTCGTACAGCGGCGGCGACGGGAGCCGCACCTACATCGAGGGGGTCGGACGTGTCGTGCCCGCCGGCGACCTCGACGAGCGATGGCCGGGCAACCTCGACGCATCGGTGATCGACAGCTGCATCGCGGTCGACGACCGCACGGCGATCGCGACGGTGCGGGCGCTGGCGGCCCGGGAGGGCATCCTCGCCGGCGGATCGAGCGGGGTCGCGCTCGCCGCGGCGCTCGAGCTGGCCGGCGGCCTGAGCAGTGACGACGTGGTGGTGGTCGTGCTGCCGGACTCGGGGCGGCGCGATCCCGGAGCCTACTTCGACGACGGGTGGATGCTCGCCAACGGCTTCGTCGACGACGACACGAGCGGCGTCACGCTGCGTTCGCTCGTGCCGCGGGCGCGCACCCTGCTCGTGCAGCGGGATGCCTCGCCGCATGCCGCGCTCGACGGCCTCACGAAAGCGGGCGCCGCGGCTTCCGACCCCGCGCTCGTCGTCGAGCCGCGGGAACGCGCCCTCGCCCCGCACCCCGAGGACGTCGTCGGCTGGACGACGATCGCCGCGCTGCGGGCCGCGATCGCGGATGAGGTGCGACGTGCCGATGCGGGCCTGGCCGAGCCCGACGGCGCGGGCCGGTCCGAGCCCGTCGAGCCCGTCGCAGACGCCGACAGCCTCACCGTCGCGCACCTGAGTTTTCCGCGTCCGCCGGCGGTCGGCATCGGACTGACCGCCGTCGCGGCGCTCGCTGCCGCCCGCGCGGATCAGCCGGCATGGAGCGCGGTGCTCGTGCTCGATGACGGACGCGTCGCGGGAGTGCTCACGCGAGCCGAGCTCGAGGGGCATGCGCGGGCATCCGGTGCGCGGCTGAGCGAGGCGATCGACGGCTTCGTCGAGCTGGAGGCCTGAGCGGAACTCGTTCTGAGCGAGCCCCGTTCTGAGCCGGCCAGGTTCTGGCAGGCCGCACTCGGTCCGGGACGGCTCCGGTGTCAGGCGTCGGAACGCCACGTCGAGCACGTGTGCGACTCCCGATGACGCGCGAATGGCGGCGGGTACGCGCCTGCGGCTACGGTCGAAGTCTGCACTCAAGAGAAACCACGCCGTGAACCACGTCAGCATCCGTCCCATCGACCGCCTCAGGGCCGAGCGCAACAGCATCAAGTGGCGCCGTTACGAGCCCGACGTTCTGCCGCTGTTCGTGGCGGAGATGGACTTCGACCTCGCGCCCGTGATCGTGGATGCCGTCACGCATGCCCTGCGTTCCGGCGACACCGGTTACCTCGACGACCCCGGCGAGCTGGCGCCCGTCTTCGCGGACTTCGCGCAGCGGTCGTGGGACTGGATCGTGGACGAGGGATGCGTGCACCTGGCCACCGACGTGACCGTCGGGCTCGTCGAGGCGCTGCGTCTGCTCGTGCCTGCTCAGGGCGCCAAGGTCGTGCTGACCCCTCCCGTCTATGCGCCGTTCTACGAGATGGTCGGCGAGGTCAACGGCACCGTCGTCGAGGTGCCGCTGGTGGAGGATGCCGGCTACTCGCTCGATCTCGCAGGCCTCGAGCGCGCGTTCGCCGGCGGCGCGGACGCCATGCTGCTCTGCAACCCGCAGAATCCCACCGGCCGGTGCCACAGCGGCGAGTCGTTGCGGGCGCTCGCCGAGCTCGCCGCGCGGTACGACGTGCCCGTGCTCAGCGACGAGGTGCACGCGCCGCTCGCGCACCCGGGCGCGGTCTTCACGCCGTTCGCACCCATCGCCGCGGCAGCGGGGGCACGTAGCGCGACCGTCACGAGTGCCAGCAAGGCGTGGAACCTCGCCGCGCTCAAGTGCGCCTGGATCGTGGCGGCCGACGCGCGGATGAACGAGGTTCTCGACAGGCTTCCGGAGGAGACGGCGGCGCGCACGAGCATCCTCGGGCTTCATGCCAGCATCGCTGCGCTGAACAACATCGCGTGGCGCGACGAGGCCGTCGAGGTCGTGGCGTCGAACATCGAGCTGCTCACGAACACGCTCGCGGAGCTGGTGCCGGAAGCATCGGTCGTGACCCCGGATGCCGGTTACCTGGTCTGGCTCGACCTGCGCGCGACCGGCCTCGGCGACGACCCTGCGGCGGTGCTGCGCGAGCAGGGTCGGGTGGCGTTCAACTCCGGCCCGACGTTCGGCGCAGGCGGCGCGGGCTTCGTGCGCGCGAACGTGGCCTGCGACCCGTCCACGATCGTGGAGGCCGTGCGCCGTATCGCCTCCGTGGTGGATGCCCGCCGCCCGCTCGCGGTCCCCGCGGGCTGAGAGCGTAGTTCACCCCGAGACGCGCAATCGCGCCGGCTTCTGATTGCCGCGCCGGCTTCTGATTGCCGCGCCAGCTTTTGGCTATAGCGCCAGAAAACATGGCGCGGTAGCCAGAAGCTGGCGCGAGTAGCGACGTTCGACGGTCTGGAACGTCACGCCTCAGCCGTCAGCTCGCAGCCGCGTCGAGCCCTCGCTCGAGGTCGGCGATGATGTCGCGGGCGCTCTCGAGGCCGATCGACAGCCGGATGAGGCCGGGGGTGATGCCCGCATCCAGCCGCTCCTGCTCCGTGAGCTTGAGGTGGATCGTCGATCCCAGGTGAATGGCCAGCGTGCGCACGTCGCCGATGTGCGTCATGGGCGAGATGAGCTGGAGCGCGTCGATGAAGGCGCGCGCGGCATCCCGACCTCCTGCGAGGTCGATCGACACGATCGAGCCGGCGCCGAGCGGCAGATACTTCTGCGCGAGACCGAAGTATGGGTTGGATGCCAGCCCCGGGTAATGCACGGCCGTCACCTCCGCCCGCTGCTCGAGCCACTCAGCGACACGTTGCGCGTTCGCGACGTGACGCTCCATGCGCAGCGACAGCGTCTCGATGCCATGCAGCAGCAGAAGTGTGCTGGTCGGCGGCACCGTAGGCCCGTACTCGAGCACGACGACGGAGCGCAGGTAGGCGCCGAACGCGGCATCCCCGAACCGGTCGACGAACGAGGCCACGCCCGCCCGCGGCTGCTCGGTCAGCTGCGGGAACCGCCCGCTGCCCGCCCAGTCGAACCGCCCGCCGTCGACGACGGCGCCGCCGATCACCGAGCCGTGGCCCGACAGCCACTTCGACGTGGAGTGGATGACGACATCCGCTCCGTGCTCGATCGGACGCTCCAGATAGGGAGTCGGCACCGTGTTGTCGACGACGACCGGCACCCCGTGCGCGTGCGCGATGCCGGCCAGCCGCTCGAGGTCGACGACCTGCCCGAGCGGATTCGGCAGGCTCTCGGTGTAGAGCGCCTTGGTGGTGGGCCGGATGCGTGCGGCCCACTCCTCGTCGCTCGCGTCGTCGGGCACATACTCGGCCTCGATGCCCTGGCGCCTGAGGATGCCGCGGAACATCTCGTTCGTCCCCTCGTACAGCGACCTCGTGACGAGCACGTGATCGCCGACGCCCGCCAGCGCGCTGAGTGCGACGGCGATGGCCGCCTGTCCGCTGGCGACGACGATGCCGTCGACGCCGCCCTCGAGGTCGGCGATGCGCCGCCCGGCGACCACGTTGGTCGGGTTGTCGTTGCGCGAGTACGCCCGCCCGCCACGGCCGGCGAAGCGGTCCTCGCCGTCGTCGAAGCTGTCGAACACGTAGCCGGCCGTCTGGTAGATCGGCGTCACCCGGGCTTGTGCCTCCGCGTCGATCACGCTCCCCGCGTGGATCTGGCGGGTCTCGAAGTCGGGGCGGTGCGTCTCGGACATGGTGAAAACCCTACGGCGGGGTGCGGCCGCGGGCCGCATCGGGTAACGCAGGGTGACGCCCAGCGGCCGCCGCAGCGCTCCCGGGCTCATGCCGCGCTCCCGCGTGCAGTTTTCAGGTCAACACGCCGTAGACCGGGGTGCTGTGGCGCTGAAGGTGCCCGTGAGCCTGAATCGTGCCCGCCGCTCGTGCGCCCACGCCCGGCGGCTCGGAGTGTGTCCTACGCCTCGATCCCGACCACCGTGTCGTATAGCCCGTATTGCCGGAGGTCCTCGTGCGACTGGATGCCCGTGTACGACAGCGACGCATCCTCGTAGCGGCGGAACGCGAAGATCGCCTGGTTCATGTGGGCGGCGTTGAACACGCCGAGCGAGACGAGAAGGTCGAAGTCCTCGACGGTGAGGCCGGTGACGGCCTTGAAGAGCCCCGGCTCGAGCTTCTGAATGACGTCGTGCAGCGTGTTCTCGCGATAGTCCGTGAGGTACATGAAGGCCGGGATGCGCGTGGCGAACTTGATCAGCTTCTCCTGGATCGCCTTGCGGCCCTTCTTGAGCTCCTTCTCCTCGTCCGAGAGCTCCTTCTTCTCTGCGGACGTGATCGCCTCGCCCTTGGACTTCTTCGTCTCCGACACGGCCTCGGACTTGTTGACGACGGTCTCGAAGATGGATGCGCCGAGCGCGCGGAATCCCTCGATCTTCATGACCGCATCCATGGCCGCCTGGTTGTCCATGATCTTCTTCAGCGTGAGGTTGTCCACGTTGACGAGGATGGCGGACTGCCACTTGCGTGCGAGCAGCGTGGCCGAAGTGCCCGACATGGCGATGTCGAGGATGTCGCCGGCATCGACGGGATGCATGTTCAGTCCGTCGTAGGCCAGCACCGGCAGGAAGTTGACCAGCTCTTCCACGGCGCGCTCGGGGTTCGACTCCTCGGGCGCGAGCCCGATCGCGTAGTCGCTGATCTGCCGCAGCGCGCGCGTCGGCGCGAAGTCGAACACGAAGCAGACCGGCTTGAGGATCTCCTCCTCATTCGGGTCGTCGCCGTTCGGATTCTTGATCGACCACGGCGACTGCACCCGGAACGCGGCCTGGAAGTAGGTCTCCGGTGCCTTCAGGTTGCGCAGCATCAGAATGGACGACCACTGCGGCACGGTGACCCCGGTGGTGAGCTTGCCGACCGTGAGGGTGATGGTCTTGGTGTCGAAGCCGTTGCCGATCGCTTTGCGAACCGGCGGCAGGGCATCCAGACCGATGCCGATGCCCGGCGCCGAGACGTTGACGACGGTGTAGTCGTGCCAGAACACGTTCTGCTTCTCGGCGAGCAGATTCACCATCGCGGCGCAGGATGCCTGGCGCGGCAGCATCCAGAGCGAGTGCTGCAGGTAGGGCAGCAGTCGCACGTCCGAGTACGGGAACGGTGGCCGGGTGCCGGCTTTCTGCGCGTCGACCTGCGTAGGCAGGTAGGAGCCGCGGATGATGTCGAGCCACTTCTGCACGTCATCCTTGTGCACGAACTCGGCGCCCGCGCCCGTGCCTTTGGCCTCGAAGAACGTGTTGAGGTCGAACTCGTCGAGCTCGCCGTCGGTGGCGATGGAGACGAGCTCGTCGGGCATCTGGTACGTCAGGAGTCGCATCTCCGGCAACGCCGCGTACGGATTCCACTTTCCGGGATGCTCCGGCCCGAACTTCGCCTTTGCACTCTGTTCATCGGTGTAGGTCCAGTTGAAGATCTGCTCTTCGATGAAGCGCCCGGTGGCGAGAGCCTTGAACGGCGTGCCCGAGAGGTAGAGATATGCGCCCGCCTGGATGGGGACGAACGCGTCCTCGTCGCTGTGCAGCTCTTCGAGCTCATCGGCGAAGGTCTCGAGCTCGGAGCCGAACTCCTGCTCGATCTCCTTCTTCTTCGAGGTGTCGTCCTCGCCCTCGAACAGCTCCTTGGCGGTGTCGCGCCAGGCGCCGAAGTGGTACTCGTCGAAGACCACGAGGTCCCAATGAAGCTGCTTGAGCCACTCGTGCTTCGCCTTGAAGTTGCCTGCCTTGTCACGGCCGAGCAGATCCTGGAACGAGCCGAAGAACACGAGCGGATGCTCCGGATCGGCCTTCTGCGGATTCCCGCCCGCCTCCCGTGAGACGTACTGCCAGCCGTCGAAGTCGACGTGCGACTCGAGGTCGGTCTTCCAGGCATCCTCGACTGCGGGCTTGAACGTGACGACGAGGATGCGCTTCGCCTTCATCCGCTTGGCCAGCTGGTAGGCAGTGAACGTCTTGCCGAACCTCATCTTGGCGTTCCAGAGGAACTCGGGAACGGCGTCTTCGTTCTCTGCCCAGATCGAGCGATAGTACTTGTGGGTCGCCTCGACCGCGTGCTTCTGCTCTGCGCGCATCGGGAAGTCTTCGTGGTGCGTGCCCGTGAACGCTTTGCCCGTGCGCAGTTCGGCGACGGCGGTCTTCACGTCGTCGACGGTGCAGCGCATCCACTCGAGGTCGACGTTCTCGAACCCCTTCTGCACGAGCCGGTCGCGCACGTCGAAGTCGCGGAAGAACGTGCCGTCGTCGCGCACCGCGGACTCGTCGACCTCGATCGTGTAATTCTTGATCGTCGCGGTCTTGAGCTGCTGCGCGACCCGGATCTTCACGTCCTGCGTGGTCTGGCCCACCTTGAGCTGGCCATGGTGGGCGTCGTCGTGGATGGCGTACGCGTAGATGCGAAGCGGCGAATCGGGCTTCGGTGCGAAGACCTCGGAGGCGGGCTCAGGCATCGGTGGAATCCATAGGTCGCACCATGCTTTCGATGAACGCTACTTCCTCTTTAACGATGTTGTACTTTGCATACAGCTCTTCATCTGACCACGGCTTTGAGAAATCTTGCGTCGGGACGAATTCGTATACTTTCTTTGTCGCGTTCTGAGAGGGCTTCTTCTGGAGCACCATGAATCGGAAGAGGCGGGTCGATATGTAGGAGATGACATTGAGACATTCCTTTTCGTCTTCGAATGGACCTATCGCGAGGTATGTTTCCGTCGCTGCGGTCCCGGGAGCGCCCACGAACGGCCGTCCTAGAATGGAATGTGGGAAAGAGTCACTGCCGCTTGCAAGGAAGGGAATGAACACTTTCCATTGGTCTATGAGTTCGCTTGCGCGGGTGATGTGACGTCGTGATGTCCGCGATTGGCTACCAGCTTGATAGACGATGATCTCGCCAAGTTTTTCTCCACGGAAGGTGCTTGGCAGCCCGAATGGACGCCGCACGCTCACCAACTCGGCAAATCGTCTCCCTTGGGGCGGGAAAAGACTGTCTCCCTTTGCAGCATTCTCGAATCCGGCTACCTTCCTCAGGATGGGCAGCGCTTCGTTGTATCGGATGAAGACGTCCGATCCTTTTTCGAGGAGTGGTCGCGTGGCAGTTGAAATTGCCGCACCCTTATCGTAAGTCGTCACAGTGACTTCCCCTGGGTTATCACGAGCCCAGAGCCAATAAGCGATTCCGCCTTTGATCTGGGTACCCGGGAACACGTCATTGGAGTCCGGATAATCGTCGATTACACGAAGCCGATCATCTTCTAGCATTGATCCGCGGAACTCGTCGAGGCCCTTTCCGCCAGAAAACCAGCGCGCTGGCGTAACCATGCTCAGGTACTTGGGCTCGAGATATTTCGCTTGCGTTACGAAGAGATGGTAAAGCGGCCCAGCGCTCGTGCCGGACCCACCCCCATCATTCAGTTGATACGGCGGGTTTCCGATGATGACGTCGAACTGCATGCTGTCTCCGAACAGCTCGGTGATCCGAGCCTTGATGTCGTCGGTGTGGATGAACGCGTAGGCGTGCGACTCGAGCCCGGACTCTCGCGAGTAGGCTGCCTCGGACGCGCCGCAGTACTCGCACCTACCAGTGCCCGGAATGTCGATGACGATCTCGTCCTGCGCCGTCGGCTCCACGCGGCGTTCACGCTTTCGCCCTACCCACGTGTGCTCGGTGCGCTCGAACCAGATGTTCCCCCAGTCGCGATCGAACGATGTCGCGATCGAGTGTGGCCCGTTCGCCCACTTGGAGCAGTACACGCTCCGTCTGGCAAGCAGCGCGGTCAGCTCGGTGATCCCGATGCCGAACACCTGCTTCGTGAGGATGTGGTCCACGCGCGACTGGAGGTCGGGCATCCACTTCTCGAGGCCATCGGTGAGCCGCGAGACGATCTCACGCAGGAACACCCCCGACTTCGTGAACGGATCGAGGAACGTGACCTTAGGGTCCGCCCAGATGTTGGCGCCGTTGTTCGAGCCGGCCCAGGCGTCCGCGAGCGTATCGAGCATGCGATTCGCGAACTCGGGCGGCGTGAAGACCTCGTCGTTCGAGAGGTTCGCGATACACGTGAGAACGTCCGGGTTGTGACGGGCGAGTGCGAGCGGGGACTGCATGCTCATGCTGCGAGCTCCTGCACGGTCATCGGCGGATACGTGCGGGAGGGCACGAAGATCTCGTGCTCCTCGAAGGCCTCGAAGAGCGTTCCTTGGAATGAGCCGCGCTCAGTGAGGTTGCTGTAGCCGAAGTCGCGTCGCTGGTATTTGCCGCGGCCGAGATAGCCCCATTCGGGGAACGTGATCGGCGCGCCCGTGGCATCAGTCATCTGCAATGCGTCGCCCTGCACGATGTTCGCCGCGAGCACCGTGGATGCCGCGCGCGCCCAGACATCCGACGGCTCGGCCCCGACGAACTGCGTGAACACCGCCAGCAGGTTCTCGCGGCACTCGGCGGCGTTGTCGGCCAGCAGTTCGATGCCGTAGACGCACATCAGCGCAAAGAGTGCATAGTGCCGTTTCTCGAAGTCGCTGCGCCCATGGCGCGCCTGCACGGCCGCGAGCTTGCGCTGCAGGATCGGCACCAAGAAGTTGCCCGACCCGCACGCGGGCTCCAGGAAGCGCGAGTCGATCCGTTCCGTCTCCGGCTTGACCAGGTCGAGCATGTCGTTCACCAGCCAGGACGGGGTGAAGACCTCACCGTGATCTGCGACGCGTTGCTTCGACTTGACCAGGCGCTCGGGTGGCGTGGTCTCTGTCGACATGTTCTGAGCGTACAAGTACCCGGTGACATGCACCCTGGCACCAGTGTTGGGGTGAAGCGAATCTGAGTGGATGTCTCGTGTCGCCTCGGATGCCGCCGCCCACATCGGCGCACTCATCGCGGAGCAGCGCAAGCGCCAGGGCATGACGCAGGATCAGGTCGCCGTGCTCAGCGGAATCGACTCGTCGAACGTGCGCGCCTACGAGACGGGTCGGTCGATGCCGAACATCCAGTCGCTCGTGCGAGTTGCGGATGCTCTCGGTGTGCATCCGGGCGAGCTGCTGGACGGGCTCAAGCCCGAGATGTTCGCGGTGAACGGTAGCGACGGTCGACGGCGCTCAGCCGGTTAGAAATGCCGGGGCGAGCACCCTGCTGGTCACCGACCGAGCCGTCGCCGCGAACGCACAGCACGCCTATGGCCCGCAGCGGTGCAGGATATACGGCCGGCCGACCCCATATCCGACGCGGTGCATCACATATCCTGCAGCGCCGCGAGCTGCCCCGCTGCGGGAGGCTCCGCGCAACCACCCCCGCGCCGACCCGCGACAATAGAACGCATGGCACGAACGGTTCGGGGCGCACGCATCCTCATCACCGGCGCCGCCAGCGGCATGGGGCGGCTCTACGCCGAGCGGGCCGTGTTGGAGGGCGCGAAGTCGGTGATCCTGTGGGACGTCGACAAGGCATCCCTCGACGAGGTCGCCACGGTTCTGCGCCAGGTCGCGGAGAAAGGCACCGCCGTCTACACGTACGCGGTCGACCTCGCCGAGCTGGGCGCGATCGCGCAGGCCGCGCACCGCGTGCGCAGGCACGCCGGCGACCCCGACATCATCATCAACAACGCCGGCATCGTGCGTGGCGCCCTCTTCTGGGAGCACGACAACGGCGACGACACCCGCAAGATCATGCAGGTCAACGCGCTCGCACCGATGTACGTGACGCGCGAGTTCCTGCCCGGCATGATCGCGGATGCCTACCGCGCGAAGCGCATCGTCAACATCGCGTCGGCCGCTGGGCTGCTCTCGAATCCGCGCATGAGCGTGTACGCGGCATCCAAGTGGGCCATGATCGGCTGGAGCGACTCGCTGCGGCTCGAGCTCCAGCGCGAGGACCACTCCAACGTCAAGGTCACCACGATCGCCCCGAGCTACATCGACACGGGCATGTTCGAGGGCGCGCGCGGCCCGCTGCTCACCCCGATCATGAAGCCCGATTACGTGGTCGATCGGGTGTGGGATGCCATGCTCGCCGGCCGCCCGATGCTCATGCTCCCGAAGTCGGTCGGCCTCGCGAAGGCGCTGAAGGGCATCCTGCCGACCAGGGCATGGGATGCCATCGCCGGCCCCGTCTTCGGCGTCTACTCCTCGATGGACGACTTCGTCGGCCGCCGCTGACGCGACTTCGGCGACCATCCCGCATGTGCGGCGGTTGAACCATGCCATCGGGCGATTGCGCCAGCACTCGGCTGTTGCGCCGGAAAACCTGGCGCAAGAGCCGAGAACTGGCGCAGCAGCGCGGCCGGAGTCTTCTTGCTCAGAGCCCGTGCTTCGCGAGCCAGCCCCGCAGCACGTCG
The DNA here is from genome assembly GCF_007859675.1 of Humibacter ginsenosidimutans. Taxonomy (GTDB): domain Bacteria; phylum Actinomycetota; class Actinomycetes; order Actinomycetales; family Microbacteriaceae; genus Humibacter; species Humibacter ginsenosidimutans. The sequence continues at coordinate 2,480,700 of NZ_CP042305.1, read as the reverse complement.
GCGAACTCGCGTGGATGCTCCACGCTCGGCAGCCGTGCCGTGTCGCTGAAGATGTATCCCTCGGCCCGCGGCGCCGCGGAGACGAGGAACTGCTGCGCCGCGAGCTCCGGCGACAGGTCGTACTCGCCGACGGTCGCGAGCAGCGGCACCTGCAGATCGACGATGCGCTCGTACGCCGACGGCTCCTCGGGGATCGACACCGGCGACTCCGAGCGCCGCGCCGCGTTGGGCCGGTTGAGCGCGTAGGCGGTCGCGACGAATTCCGGGTCGAGCCTGTTTTCGTCGCGCAGCGGGCCGATCACCGAGAGCGACGTCTCGAGGCGGCCGAAACGCTCCCAGTCCTCGTCTTCGTATGCGTCGTCGAGGGCGTCGCACGCGGCATCCTCTGCGTCGGTGAGCTCGGTGTCGGGGAACCCGCTCGGCCGCGAGCCCACCGTCATCACCCCGGTCACGAACTCCGGCCGCGACAGTGCAAGGTCGAGCCCGATGCGTCCGCCGCGCGACGACCCGACCACGCAGGCCTCCGCGACGCCAAGATGCTCGAGCACGTCGACCGCGTCGGCGCGATCGCTGAAGGCCACGTCGTCACTTCGAGTCGCGCCGTAGCCGCGGGTGTCGAACCGCACCACGAAGTGGTCCGCAGCGAGGTCGGCGACGATCGGGTCCCACATGCGCAGGGTGGCGCATCCAGCGTGCACGAGCAGCAGCGCCGGAGCGGATGCCGGCCCCTCCGCCTCGTAGTACAGCTCGGCCCCCGGCACGCTCAGGTGTGGCATGGTCTCGAGCCTACGGCCGCCCGGATGCCACGGCCAGGGTGCCGCTCGGCGACGCCCCGTTGCTCCCCGAGCAACCCGCGACGGCGGTCAGCCGAAGATCATCGGCCGGTCTTCGTCTTGCTCGTCGTCGTGCAGCGCCACGTCGAGGTCGACCAGCACGGGCACGTGGTCGCTCGGCGCCTCTCCCTTGCGCTCGTTGCGATGGATGCCCGCATGCGTCACGAGCTCGGCGAACGGCTGCGACCCCATGATGAAGTCGATGCGCATGCCCTCGTTGCGCGGAAAACGCAGCTGCTTGTAGTCCCAGTACGTGAAGCCCTCCGGCTGGTACGGACGCACGACGTCGGTGAGGCCGAGGGCCTCGAATTCCTCGAACGCCTGGCGCTCGGGTACCGAGACGTGAGTCGAGACCCCCTCGACGACCGTCGGGTCGCCGTTGTCGGCATCCGTCGGCGCGATGTTCCAGTCGCCCATCAGCGCGAGCGGCTGGTCGGGGTTCTCGGCGAGCCAGCTGCGGGTGTCAGCAGCAAGAGTCCCGAGCCAGTCGAGTTTGTAGGTGTAGTGCGGGTCATCGAGCCCACGGCCGTTGGGCACGTAGAGGCTCCAGAGGCGGATGCCCGCCACCGTCACGCCCAGCGCGCGAGCCTCCAGCGGCAGGTCGTCGTCCTCCCGGCCCTTTGCGAAGCCCGGCATGCCGTCGAAGGAGGTCACGACATCCTCGAGGGGAATGCGCGAGGCGAAGGCGACGCCGTTCCACTGGTTGAGTCCGTGGATGGCCAGCTCGTAGCCCGCCTCCTCGAACGGCTCACGAGGAAACTGCTCCGGCTTGCACTTGATCTCCTGCATGGCGAGCACGTCAACGTCTTCGCGCACCAGCCAGTCCACGGTGCGGCCCACACGGGCGCGGATGGAGTTGACGTTCCAGGTGGCCACACGCATGCCGCCAATCTATCGAAGGCGTCCGACAAGACAGTTGGGACATGTCGCCGTGTGTGCGCGTGCTGCGCGCGCGTGCTGTTCGTGCTCGCTGCGTCGCCCGAACTGCCGTGCTGGAAATCGGAACTTTGCCCCGGCACGCCGGAGAAGGTATCCACGCATCGGCGCGTCGGGCCAAAGTTCCGATTTCCGGCACGGTGCGGGAGGGGTGGTGCAACACAGTTCCGATTTCCGGCACCGTGCCAGAGGGGATCGACCAGCGGGCGGCGCGGCGCTACGTTTAGCTCAGCCCGACGTTCGCGCCCTCCGGCACGAGCGGAGTACAGCGCGAGGGGGAAACGCTGATGGCCCACATCGTGGCGAGCGGTGCAGGCAAGGTGCTGATGGCGCGACGGGACGACCCGACGCACGACTACATCCTGGCGCTCACCGGCAAAGAGCGGCCGCGCGTGCTGTTCGTCGGCACCGCGACCGGCGACGAGCTCGACTACACGCTCAGCTTCTATACGACGTACGACTCCGACAGGTGCGCCCCGCATCACCTCAAGCTCTTCCATCGCGACGTCGACGACTTGGCCGGCTTCGTGCGCGGCTTCGACGTCATTCACGTGGGCGGCGGCAACACCGCCAACATGCTGGATGTCTGGCGCCGCCAGGGCCTCGACACCATCATGCGCGAGCTGTGGGAGGACTCCGACGTGGTGTTCACCGGCGGCAGCGCCGGCGGCATCTGCTGGTTCGAGGGCGGCACCACCGACAGCTACGGACCGACGTTGCGTGTGCTTCCCGAGGGACTCGGATTCCTCCCGGGCAGCTTCTGCCCGCACTACGACGCCGAAGACCAGCGTCAGCCGCTCTTCCACAGCGCCCTGAAGTCGGGCGCGCTGCCACCCGGGTATGCGGTCGGCAACCTGCAGTCGCTGCACTTCGACGGGCAGACGTTCGTGCGCGCGATCAGCCCGGTGGAGCACCCTCTCGCCCTGCGCGTCTACGCGGACGCCGGCGAGATCGTCGAGACTCCCCTCGAGTCGGCGGTGCTGATGGATGCCGCCACCGCCAGAAACCTGGCCGTCGCGTCCGTCGGCCGGCGCGGAGCGACCAGCTGATGGACGTCGTCAAGCTCGTCGTCGAACTCCTCGTCGTCATCGCGGCGATCTTCATGGGCACCCGCACGAGCGGGATCGGCCTCGGCGTGTGGGGCCTCGTCGGCGTCTTCGTGCTCGTCATGTTCTTCGGCGAGGCGCCGGGTGCCGCCCCGGTCGACGCGGTGTTCATCGTCATCACGGTCATCACGGCGGCCTCGGTCATGCAGGCCGCCGGCGGCATCGACTGGATGGTGTCGGTGGCGGCCAAGGCCATCAGGTCCAGACCGAAGTCCGTCGTTTTCCTGGCGCCGGCGATGTCGTTCCTCTTCACGGTCGGCGCCGGAACGGGCAACATCTTCTACCCGCTCCTGCCGGTGATCTACGAGACCTCGTACAGCCAGAACATCCGTCCCGAGCGGGCGTTGTCGGTGTCGGCGGTGGCATCGCAGGTGGGCATCCTGTGCTCCCCGGTGTCGGCGGCCACGGCATCCATGGTCGTGCTGCTCGCACCGCACGGGTTCGACCTCGGCAAGCTCTTGCTCATCATGTGGCCGGCCTCGGTCGTCGGCATGTTCCTGGCGTCGCTCTTCATGATGAAGCACGGCAAGGAGCTCGACGATGATCCCGAGTTCCAACGCCGACTGGCGGAGGGCAAGGTGAAGCCGCCGGAGAAGGCGGAGCTGAAGAAGCTGCCGTGGCAGGCGACGGTGTCGGCGGCCATCTTCTTGTTCGGCGTGCTCGTCATCGTGTTCTTCGGACTCTTCGAGAACCTCCGGCCGCTCGTGCCGGGCGCGGACGGCAAGCCGACACCGCTCGGTGTCACGACGATCATCGAGATGACCATGGGCGTGGTCGCGGCGCTGATCTTCGTCATCTGCCGCGTGAAGTCCTCCGAGGTGCCGAAGCAATCGACGTTCCCCGCCGGCATCGTCGGCGCGATCGCGTTGTTCGGCATCGCGTGGTTGGCGAACACGTTCATCGCGGCGAACCAGACGCTCATCGTCAACGGGCTCGGCGCCATGGTTCAGGGATCGAGCGCCTTCGTCGGTGCCCTGTTGTTCGCGCTGGCGCTGTTCCTCGTCGCCGCGCTCACCACGAGCCAGTCGAGCGCGACCAATGCGATCGTGCCGATCGGTCTCACGATCGGGCTCTCGGCCTCTCTCATCGCGGGACTCTGGCCAGCAGCGATGGGCATCTACACCCTGCCCGCCAACGGTTCGCAGGTGGCGACCGTGGCGTTCGACCAGACCGGATCGACGCACATGGGCAAGTTCGTGGTCGATCACTCGTTCCAGCTGCCCAACCTCATCTACATCGTGTCGGCCATGATCGTTGGCACCCTGCTGTCGTTCGTCGTCGCCACCTGACGCCTGCTGCCGGCTCGGTGGCAGGGCCGGCCGAAAGGTGCCGGTGCCAGGATCGAGTCATGGCCCAGGATGCCCCGCCCCGCTCGCACGACACGGCTCGCGTCGCTGACGCCGTCGTGCTCGACATCGGCGAGACCGTGCTCGACCGGAGCAGGGAGTACGCGGCGTGGGCGCGGTTCTTCCGCATGCCGCCGCACACGTTCTCGGCGGTGTTCGGCGCGATGATCGCGCGCGGCGCGAAGGTGGCCGAGGTGGTCGAGTCGTTCGGGCAAGGACGCGACTACGCGCAACTGTTGGAAGCGCGTCGCGCGGCAGGACTCGAGGTCGGGGTCGACGAAGCCGACCTCTACGACGACGTGCGGGGCGCGATCGCGCGGCTGACGGCATCCGGAATCGTGGTCGGCATCGCGGGTAACCAGCCCGCCCGCACCAGCGAGCGGCTTCGTGCGCTCGATCTCGGTGCGTCGTTCATCGCGTCGTCGACCGACTGGGGGTCGCCAAGCCGTCGCCCGAGTTCTTCGTGCGCGCCGCCGCCGAGGCGGGGGCGGCACCGGATCGCACCGTGTACGTGGGCGATCAGCTGCGCAACGACGTGCTGGCGCCGCAGCGCGCGGGGCTGCTGTCGGTGCGCATCCGGCGCGGTCCGTGGGGTTTCATCGAGCGCGACGACGCGGCGGAACGTGGATGCCTCGCCGTCATCACCACGCTGCTCGAGCTTCCCGAGGCGGTCGGCGCCGTCCCACCGCCGACGTAGCCGGGTCGACCACCCCCAGCGAGCACGGACCCATAGCGAGCACGGACGCACAGCAAGAACATCAGCGGGACCAAGGCCGTTCTCCGCCCTGCATGTCAAAGTTGACAGGAAAGCGACGAGCGGGTGCACCCGAGTTGAGCATCCGACGGCCGCGGATCGCAAGGGAGGTGCAGCGGTGCACGAGACGACACTCATGCTGCCGCAGAGGCAGGAGAAGCCGCGTGCGCGCGGACGCACGATGATGATCGACGGTGGCATTCCCACCGCCCAGTTCGTGGACATCATCGAGAGCCACGGCGACCTCGTCGACACGGTCAAGTTCGGCTGGGGCACGGCGCTGGTCACCGAGCAGCTGCAGTGGAAGATCGATGCCGCGCTGCGCAACGGGGTGGAGTTCTACTTCGGCGGCACGCTGTTCGAGAAGTACGTGTCGCAGGATCGGTTCGACGACTGGCGACGGTTCGTCGACGGCTTCGGAGCGCGCTCGGTCGAGATCTCCAACGGCACCATCGCCCTGTCGAACGACCGCAAGGCGGACTACATCCGCCGCGTGGCCGGCGACTACACCGTGTACAGCGAGGTCGGCTACAAGGAGTCGGAGCGCTCGGAGACCATGCGGCCAGAGCTCTGGGTGCGCTACATCAGGCAAGACCTGGATGCCGGCTCGGACACGGTCATCACCGAGGCGCGGGAGAGCGGCAAGAGCGGCATCGCCAGGGCGAACGGCGAGCTGCGGTACGGGCTGATCGAGGAGATCCTCGAGTCGGGCATCGACATCGACCGCATCATGTTCGAGACGCCCACGAAAGAGCTGCAGACCTATTTCATCCGTCGCGTCGGGCCGAACGTGAACGTGGGCAACATCGCGCACGCCGACCTCGTGCCGCTGGAGACGCTGCGGCTGGGACTGCGCAGCGACACGCTGCTGGCGCTCGACGCATCCATCGACCCCGACTTCGACGACGGCCCGTTCGACGAACGGCACGACCTGCGACTGCAAGGAGAAGACACCCATGCGTGAACCCCGCGACGCGTTCCACCTCGCCATTCCCGCCCGCGACCTCGACGAGGCCTACGACTTCTACGTGAAGGGCCTCGGCTGCAAGCTGGCACGGCGCTACGACGATCGCATCACGCTCGACTTCTTCGGCGACCAGGTGGTGTGCCACCTCTCGGAGAACTACGACCCCAACCCGAGCATGTATCCGCGGCACTTCGGCGTGACGTTCAGGGAGGCGGATGACTGGCGTCGCCTGGTCGCGCTCGCCCGCACCCGAGAGCTCGAGTTCTTCGTCGAGCCGTTCCACCGCTTCGAGGGCAAGGTGGAGGAGCACGAGTCGTTCATGCTGAAGGACCCGTCGGGCAACCTGCTCGAGTTCAAGTACTACGCGGACCCTCGCATGATGTACTGACGCACGCGCTCCGCGCGCGCCCACGTACCGAAACGTCGAAAAAATGCGCTCCGCCCGTGAGAGTGGGCGCATTTTTCGACTTCTCGACGCCGGTGCGGTCGGCGGCCGACCTCATCGCGAACGCCACGCGATGGATCGCAGGAGCGCGAACGCCTCGCCGACGCGGATGATCGGAACGTAGGCCTTCGCGATCGCCGCGGCTGTGGCCGGCAACGTGGTCTCGTCGCGGTAGGCGAGCCACAGCTGAACGGTCTGCGGCTCGAAGCCCGCCTTGAACGACGCCAGCGAGCGGAAGTGGTACACCGGCTCCAACGCCCTGCCGACGCGTGCTGTCATCCGGTCGATGAGACGCTTCTGCGTTCCGGGGTCACCGCCGGCCAGCGGAGACCCGGAAAGGCTCAGCAGCTCCAGTCCGCGCTGCTGGGAGCCCAGCGCCGTGCTGGCGATGAGGAACTCGATCACGCCAGGCATCGCGTCGGCCGACCTGCGCATCACGTCGAGCGTGTATCCGATCAACCGACCGGAACGGTGCACAGGGAGCCAGCTCGTGACGGCGTGCAGCGCGCCCGTGTCGTCGTACGCGAGCATGAGCTGCACCTCGGGGTCGGCGAGCTGCTCGAAACGTCCGAGCGTGAATCCCATCTCGGGCAGCGGCTTTCCCTGCTTCCACGAGCGTGACAGGGCTTTGAGCCCGGCGCGCTGATCGGCGTCCAAGGCCTCGTACGTCGTCCACTCCGCGCGCACGTTCTCGCGCTGCGCCCTGTTGATGGCCGTGCGGATGTTCTGCTTGCGCTTGCCCGTGAGTGTGAACGCATCCAGCGGGATGAGCGACTCCACTCCGACCTCGACGGCCTGCCAGCCTTGCCGGCGCGTGGCATCCAACACCTCGTCGTGCGCACTGTAGAAGGCCGGCGTGCGACCGTTGTCGTCGCACCAGGCGATGAACTCGGTGATCGTGGATGCGGTCCGCCCCGCCGCGCAGACCGGATCGGAAAGCACGATCACGGTGCGTCCGAGCAGACGATACGTCACGCTCGCCGACCCGTCGGCGCTGAACCAGGTGCGGTTGCCCGGCCACGTCGCCATGAACCCGAACGTGCCGCCGCCGTGTTCGCGCAGCAGGTGCCGCAGGCGTGGGACGTCCGTGGCGTGGCTCTCCGGACGGGCGGAGACGATGAACGCACCGAGCACGCCGATCGGCACGAGCCAGAGCGCGATCGCCGCCCAGCTCGCCAGCACTGCGACGGGCGACGTGGCGTCGATCGCGTCGAACGTGAAGTCGCTGAGCACGGACGGCGGAACGATGTGCACACCGAGCTCCGACCAGGCCAGCCTCGGATCGATCCCGACAGCCGACGCGATCGACAGGAACACGGTAAGGATGCCGACTGTGCACGCCGCGGCCACCGCGACCGTGCGGACCGCCTGCCGCGTGGACACGCGCACGGCGAAGTGGCGCAGGCCGGAAGCCGTCAGGACAGCGATCGCGGCGAGTACCGCGCCCGCGGCCAGGTAGGTCAGGTTCTGCTCGACGTCGGCCCCGTCGTTCCAGTCGAACACGCCTGCCGCGATCGGCAGGATGCCGAACGACCACAGGGCGAGCAGGCCGGCGGTGACCGCCCAGCAGATCACCGTGATCGCGGCCGCACGGCTGCCCCGCGACAGTCCGTATGCGCCGAGCGCGAGGAGGACCAGCGGCGCGGCATCCAGCAACAGGCCGGTGAACGGAGGAGCGGTCGCATCCCACGACAGGAAGAACTCGCCGAGCGGCGCGAGCGGTGCCGACCGGCCGAGCCGGGTCATCGCGATGACCGGCCCGGCGACCGTCGCCGCGACCAGGAACGCCATGCGAACCCGTACGTGCCCGTGCCGGCTGCGTTCCGCCTCCTGCCGATCGTCGGCGCGGCGGGCAAGGGCCACGGTCGACCATCCGATGAGCCCGGAGAGCAGGTAGGCGAGTGCGACGGGGCTCGAGGTGTAGAGCACGACGACCGTGCACGTCGCCAGCAGCAGAGCGCTCACGCTCCGCAGCCACGCGGAGCGGTCGATCGCCGCGGTGATCACCAGAATCCCGAGGATGCCCGCGAACGGCACGACGGCGACGGTGTGCTGCGTGGCACGTGCTCCGTTCTCGCCCATCGCGACACCGACCGTCTGCACCGCGAGCCCGAGCGCGGGACCGAGGATGCCCGTGGCGGCCCACGCGATCGTCGCGCGTCGCGAGCCGAGCCGGGACTCCGCGATCGGCAGCACGATCGCGGCCAGCACGAGCACGAGCACGAGTTGCGTGACGCTCGCCGTTCCCACGGGTGCCAGCAGCATCCGCCACGGCTGGCGATCGTGCACGACGGACGTGTACCCGACACCCCAGTCGGGTGAGCCGTGACCATGACGCAGGGCGCGCATGACCATGTGGGCGATCGCAGCGACGACGAGCACCGAGAGGATCGTCGTCGTCGCGGGGAAGCTCCGGAGGCGGCGAAGCACGCTCACGACGCGCTGACCGCCGACAGCGGGTGTGCGTCCCGATCCCAGTGATCGGTGATGAGGGACGCCGTGGCGGGGCGATCCGACTGCTCCGCCAGGAGCACGCGCAGCGGTCGCATGCGGTGCGCGGCGCCCGCTGCCCAGACGAAGGCATCCGGCTGCAGCCTGCCGAGGGAGGCCAGGGCGACGGCCAGCTCGTCGTCGCGCCTGTTCGCCGGCAGCCATTCGACGGAGTCGTGATGCTTCAGATAGTCCGGGGTGTCCGAGTAGAACGCGCCGGCGTAGGCGGTGCATCGCAGGCCGCCTGCGTCGCCGAGCAGAACGCGGAGGGCGGGGAGCGCTGTCGCGTCCGCGAACAGCAGGTACCGCCCGTATCCGGAAGGCAGCGAGAGCCGAGACGGCGAGAAGCTCAGACGCAGTTCGTCGCCGCGCCGCGCCGACCGTGCCCACGGGGTGAGCGCGCCGGCGCCGCCATGCGTGACGACGTCGAAGTCGGTGACCGTGGTTCCGGGCTTCCGCCCGGCGCGGAACGGCCCAGGTGTCATCAGTCGCGAGACCGTGCCGTTCGGCGTCGGCACGTCGACCGTCGCGTGATGCGGTCGAGCGGACCGCGATCCCGACGCGGCAGGCAGAGCAACGCTCACCCTGACGATCGTCGAGGTGATCGAGGAGACGTCGACGATCGTTCCGGTGACGGCTCCCTCACGACGACGAGCGACGCGGGATGCTTCCAAAGAGATGACTCGCACCGTTCCAGTCTTCGAAAGCGGAGCCGTCGCGGACATCGGCCGACGTGGTGAGATGACCCCCCGCCGATCGGGGGAACCATGATCGACCCCGGCTGTGACGCGCTCGGGGCACCGTAACGTTGAACCAGGCAGCAGTGAACGGATGAGGGGCGCGATCGTGTCGGTTCGGGTCGTGATCGTCGACGACGAGACGCTGGTGCGCTCCGGCCTGAGCATGATCCTGGGCTCGGCGGACGACATCGAGGTCGTCGGGACGAGCGGGCCCGACGGTGCGCTGGAGGTGATCGCGGCGACCGATCCCGATCTGGTGCTGATGGACATCCGGATGCCCGGCACCGACGGCATCACGCTGCTCCGGCTCATCAGGGCCCGAGGCGAGAGACCGCCCGTGGCGATGCTCACCACGTTCGACGCCGACGAGTACGTCGCGACGGCTCTGCGCGAGGGCGCGTGCGGATTCCTGCTGAAGGACTCCGACCCCGAAGAGCTTCCGCAGCTGGTGCGCACGCTCGCCGGCGGCGGCATCGTGCTGTCGTCGAAGGTGGGCGGTCGTCTGGTCGGCCGCTATCTCGGCGACGACGACAACGACGCTCGCTCGCTGCTGACGGCCTTGACCGCGCGCGAGCGCGACGTGCTCGCCCTGCTCGCTCAGGGGCTGAGCAACGCGGAGATCGGCGCGAAGCTCTTTCTGAGCGCTGCGACGATCAAGGACCACGTGAGCGCGATCCTGCTCAAATTCGGCGTCACGAGCAGGGTTCAGGCCGCCCTGATCGCCGAGCGAGGCGGACTGCTCCGCGACGAGGAAGCGCGCTGATGGCATGGGTCGCGGCGCGACAGGCGGTGCATCGCTGGTGGCTGGTCGTGCTGATCGACATCGGGCTGGTGGCGGCCGGTGCCGTCGAACTGCTGCTGGAGACCCGGCCGGCGTGGACCTTCGACTTCGCGTGGGGTGTGCTCGGCCTCGTGGCGATCCTCACGCGGCAGCGGTTGCGCTGGGTCTCGTTCCTCGCGACGCTTCCGGCTCTGTACGTCACGGGCATCCTCATTCCGACCCTGATCACCCTGTTCGCCGTGGCCGAGCGCTCGCGCCGCAGGTGGATGCTGTTCGCGGCGTCGGCCGTGGTCGCCGTGCTGTGGCTGTCGCCGTGGGACTACGCGCCGCGGCTCGGGGTGCTTCTCGACGCGATCTACGCCGCGATGTTCGGCATGGCTCCGACGGTGCTCGGCCTGCTCGTGCAGACCAGGCGCGACCTCTCGCAGAAGCTCGTCGAACTGACCGAAGCGCGCCGCGTGGAACGCGAGTCGGCCGAACGTCAGATCGTTGCCGCCGAGAGGGCGAGGATCGCGAGAGAGATGCACGACGTGGTGTCGCACCAGGTCAGCCTGATCGCGGTGCAGGCCGGCGCGCTGCAAGTGGCCACTGATGACCGGCAGACGGCGGAGGCGGCGAAGAGCATTCGGCTGCTCAGCGTGCGCACGCTCGACGAGCTGCGTCACATGGTGGGGGTGCTCCGGGCATCGGGGAGCGGTGCGACCGAGCTGACGCCCCAGCCGACCCTGTCGGAGCTCGATCGGCTGGTGTCCGCCAGCGGTGTGCAGGCATCCGTTCTCACCGAACCGCCGCCCGGATTGCCGCCGACAGTGCAGCGTGCGCTCTTCCGGGCGGTGCAGGAGGGGCTGACCAACGTGCGCAAGCATGCGCCCGGGGCCGTCACGACGATCATGTTCTCCGCGACGTCGCGCGTCGTCGTTCTCGTGGTCGAGAACGGGCCGTCCGTCGAGGAGCGCACCGAGTTCCCCAGCTCGCGGCACGGGCTGATCGGCCTCAGGGAGCGGGCGGACCTGCTCGGAGGCAGCCTGGCCACCGAGCGGCTCGACAACGGCGGATTCCGCCTTCGCGTCACCCTGCCGCTGTCGGGCGAGCCCGGGGCCTGACCGGCTCCCGCTACGGGCGCCCGATGGCCGTAGCGGTGACGGCGGCCTGCTGATCCACAGCCACGCTCGCATATCCTTGTCACCGTGACCGACACCCGCCAGCAGCTCATCGACCACATCTCGAACGAAGCCGTCTTCCACGGCGACTTCACGCTGACAAGCGGCAAGAAGGCATCCTTCTACGTCGACCTGCGCAAGGTGAGTCTCGACCACCGCGTCGCTCCGCTCATCGGCCAGGTCATGCTCGACCTCATCGCCGACGTGCCCGACGTGTTCGCGGTGGGCGGCATGACCATGGGCGCCGACCCGATCGCCGCCGCGGTGCTGCACCAGGGAGCCGCCCGCGGACTCGAGTACGACGCGTTCGTCGTGCGCAAGGAGCCCAAGGACCACGGTCGGGGCAAGCAGGTCGAGGGGCCCGAGCTCGCCGGCAAGCGCGTGATCGTGCTCGAAGACACCTCCACGACGGGCGGGTCCCCGCTGAAGGCCATCGAGGCGCTGAAGAAGGTCGGCGCCGAGATCGCCGCCGTCGCCGTGGTCGTCGACCGCAACACCGGTGCGCGCGAAGTGATCGAGCAGGCCGGCTACCCCTACCTCGCCGCGCTCGGATTGGACGACCTGGGACTGGCATGACGTCGATCGGTGCCGCGCGGATGAACCGGGGAGACGCTGCCTAGTGGCGCGCTTTCCCCGGAACTCGCACGAGCCCGACGACGGCGACGACGATCTCTCGTCGCTGTTCGGGTCGGCGGAAGACGACCGTGAGGTCGATGTCGATGACGATCCGGATGCCCTCGAGCCCGCGTTCCCGCCCGTCGCGTCGCCGACTCCCCCGCGTCCCGACCTCCCCGACCCGCGCCAGGCGCCGCCGTCGTGGGAGATCCCCGAACTGTCGATGCCCATTCCGCCGCGGCCGGAGCCGGGTCCGCGCGGCCCGTCGACCGCGATCCCCGGAGACGGCGGATCGTTCTTCTGGGGCCTGACGCCGAACGACGAACCCGACCCGCTCGTGGCCGAGGACGACGCGCAGGAGAGCCAGGGCGCATCGGACGGCGAGCAGGCGTCTCGGGCGGGGTCGGAACACGGGCACGGGCATCCGCTCGTTCCGCCGACGGTTCCGCTCGCGCCCTACGTGCCGCCCGCGTACGACGAGGATGCGCCGACCGTTGCGGCACCCGTGCTGCCGTCGGTGCCGGAGCCGTCGACGAGCGCGCCGACGGTGCCTCCGCTGGATGCACCGTCCGTGCCTCCGACGACGCCGGCTGATGCTCCGACCGTTCCGCCTGCGACGCCGGCGGTGCCACCCACCATTCCGGCAGAGCAGCCCGCCGCCCCGATCGTCCCCGGCCCGCCCGACGCCGGTCACCCGGAGAGGATCGCCGTTCCGTCGTGGTCCGATCCGGTGCCACCGCAGGCGGTGTCCGACACGACGGGATCGCCCGAGTGGCCCTTTGCGGCGACTTCCGCGGAGCCCGCCGAGACCGGGCAGCCTCAGGAGCCGATGACCCCGGCCGCGAGCTCGCCGGCGCCCGGCACCGTGGAACTCCCGTGGCTGCGGCGTTCGCGCCGCGCGCGGCAAGAACAGATCGAGCAGGCTCAGCAGTCCGAACAGACCGAGTCCGCGTGGAACCCGCAGCAGGATGCCTCGGCGCCCGGCGAGAACGAGGCGAGCCCCTGGGGTGCGCCGGGTGGGGCATCCGTGCCGTCGCCACTGCACGACGACCAGTCCGGCGCTCGGCCGGAGCAGGCGGCGCCGCCCGCACGTGAGCCGGAGCCCGCCGAGACCTCGTCGTGGTCGCTGTTCGGTGACCTGTTCGACGACGAGAAGGCGGAGCCGTCGGCCGCGGAGCCGTCTGCCGCGGAGAGTCCCGACGTCGAGCCGACCGCGACGCAGGCGTTCGATACGACGGCTGATGCGCCGTTCGCCGCGCAGAGGGACGAGCCCGAGGCCGGTTCGCACTCAGCAGACCCTGCACCTTCCGCCGTCGGCGACCAGACCACCCCCGACATCTTCGCGGCCTTCAACGCGGCCGCGCCGGCGGCCGGGCTCCCGGGCGTCTCGGCCAGCGAGGCCGCAGCCTACGACCTGCCGCACGGCGACGAACCCGAGCCGACCTGGCCGTGGGATGCCCCGGCCCAGCCCGTGACAGAGGCCACGACCGCGTTCGGTGCGGCTTCCGCGTTCGGTGCGGGCGCTGCCGCGGGCGCCGCGGCCGGAACGGCGGCCGGCGCGAGTGTTCCTTCCGACGTCTTCGGCGACGGAACGTCCGGTGCGCAAGGCTCGAACGGGTCGAACGGAGTCCGTGGCCGCCGGCGATCCGGCGCGTCAGACGGCACCCGCCGCAACGGTTCCGGCGCTGGCGGAGGCTCTGGAGGGGGCTCCGGCCGCGGAGGCGGCCACGGCGACTCCGGCCACGAGTCGGACGACGGCGGCCCGTCGCCGCGCGCCCAGCGCATCATGCTGATCGTCGCCGGCGCCTTGCTCGTGGTGCTGCTGCTGGTGGCGCTGTTCGTCGTTGGTCGCACTGTCGCGCATCCCGATGCGCCTCCCTCGCCGACGCCCACCGCCACGAAGACGGCGACCCCCACGTCGACACCCACCCCGACGGCGACCGCGACCGGACCCGTCGCGGCAGGCAAGCATCCATGGAGTGCGCTGCGCGGCGGCGAGTGCCTGCAGCCGTTCACGACCCCGTGGGCCGACACGTTCACCGTCGTCGACTGCGGCACCGCCCACGCGGCGCAGATGGTGTTCACGGGCACGTTCGACACGAACACCGCCACCGCGTTCCCCGGAACCGCGCAGCTGCAGACGCAGGCGAGTGCGCTCTGCGCGCGCGCGGGCATCCTCAACCTGAACGCCGCCGGTCAGTACGGCGACGCGCAGATGCAGGCGAGCTACCCCGTGACCGAAGACCAGTGGAAGAAGGGCCAGCGCTCGTACTACTGCTTCGTGAACCGCTCGTCCGGCCAGCCGATCACCGGCAGCCTGATGGGTTCGGGCCCGAAGTAGCGTCCCGCCGGCCCGTCCGTCACACGAGGACCGCGGTCTGCTCGACGTGCCGGCGGCGCAGGTGCCGCACCGCCACCGCGGTGAGCACTCCGAGCGCGATGAGCACGAGCACGGTCTGCTCGATCACAGCGGTCGGCCCGGTCTGCACGGCGTTCACGAGACCGACCACGCAGTAGACGAGGATGGCGCCGGAACCGAAGCCCAGGGCATCCGGCTTCACGAACACGGCGAAGAGGATGCCCACCGCCAGCACCACGAGCAGGGCCAGCGCCGTCACCCACGCCGACACCGAGTGCGGGAGGCCGTGGGTCAGCTGGAACGCCCCGCCCAGCACCAGCCCGGCCGCGACCGAGACCACGAACCCCGCTCCGCGACCGCTCGCCGCTCCGCGACCGCTGAGCCTTGCTCCGTCACGTGAGGCTCCGGCGGCCGCCTTGTCGCGCCCACGAAGCACCGTGAACACGATGACCACGAGCGCCGCAGCGATCAGGGCGCAGATCAGCATCTGAACGCCGCTCGCCAGAAAGCCGCCGCTCGCCCAGGAGGCGACGAAGATCGCCGAGCCGCCGAGCACGAAGAGCACCGCAGGAATCGCGAGCAGGCCGGCGTGCTTCACCCACGGCTGCGAGCCGAACGCTCCCTCCATCACCGCGATCGGCGAGCCCATGCTCCACACCACGTGCAGGGTGAGCACGAAGATCAGCCACGGCCCCGCCGTGCCGAGCCACGGAATGTAGCCATAGACGAGCAGGTGCTGTCCCGCGAAGTGCGGGTTGAACAACGACTGGTCGACGATGCCCTCCTCGATGACGCCGAACGCGAGGGCGAGGGTGAGGATGCCCGGCCACCCCGTGCGCGCACGCCTCGCGAGTTCGCGGATCAGCACCGCCGCCGAGCCGTAGAACGCGGTGAACAGGATCAGTTCCGAGACCTGTTGAGCGGCAGGGGCCATTCCGCTCAGATACTGGTCGCCGAGCAGGAACTCGGCGGTGACGGCCGATGCGACCGCGAGGCAGATGGTGTGCAGAAGAGTTCGCATGTCGTCAGCGTGCCGCCGTCAGGGGCGCGAGGGATGCGGCATCCGTCACTCGTCGGCGGTGACATTCGTCACGGATGGCCCGATTCGCTCGCCCGCAGCCCCCGGGGGTTGGCGCAGGTCGTCGGGAGCCGCCGTGGGTCCGTGGGCGTCTTGTGGGGAGTCGGACACACCCTAGGGTGGGGGTGCCGGAACGGTAGACAAGTGCGGCACCGCACCCGAACAACGAGGAGACGAGCGGCGCCATGACCACCCGACCGGAGTTCGATGCGAGTGCCCTGGCCCGAGAGCCGAACGCCTCCGAGGTGCGAGAGTACGTGCGCCGGCTGAAGGCCGAGGGTCGCTACCCTGCGGCCACCGCGAACGCTCCGGTGGTCTACGGCATCCTGATCGCAGTGCAGGTCGTCGTGGGCGCGGGGCTCATCGTGGCCGGGCTGCTGTTCGTACTGTTCTTCCGGATCCCTGCCATGGGCGGGGTCTCCCTCGTTCTCGGTGTGCTCGTCTGGGTGTGGGCGGTGTTCAACCTTTTCCGCCTGCCGCGCACGGGCAAGGATGCCGCCGGCTGGCTGCGTCTCGAACGCTTCGCCACCGCGAACGGGCTCGCGTTCGTGCCGCGCGTGACTCGCCCCGCGCTGCCGGGACTGGTGTTCCAGCAGGGCTGGGGCCGGGCATCCAACGACGTGCTGCGCTCGACCTCCGGGCGGTTCGTCGAGTACGCGAACTACTGCTACCGCACCGGAAACAACAACAACAATGTGCTGCACCGCTGGGGTTATGTGGCGATCAAGCTCAACAGGCCGCTGCCCAACATCGTGCTCGACTCGAAGAGCAACGACGGCCTGTTCGGCAGCACCCTGCCCGAGTCGTTCCGTTCCCACCAGCGGCTCAGCCTCGAGGGCGACTTCGATCGTCACTTCACGCTGTACTGCCTTGCCGGCTACGAGGCCGACGCGCTCTATCTCTTCACCCCCGACATCATGGCGAGGTTCATCGACAAGGCGGCTCCGCTCGACGTCGAGATCGTCGACGACTGGCTGCTGCTCTACGCGCCCGTCGCCCTGTCGACGCTCGACGAGCGCATGTGGCGCTGGCTGTTCTCCCTCACCGACGCGCTCGAGCAGAAGCTGGAGCAGTGGGGCCGCTGGCACGACGATCGCGCGGATGCCCGTGGCACCGCGGCCGTGTCCGCCGAGTCGCCGGCGCAGCAGCCCGGTGTCCGGCAGGCTGTAGCGCCGCAGACGGTGTCGGCCGGCCAGGTCTCACCGGAGGGCCGTCGGCTGCGGCGCCGCGGCTGACGTCGGCTGCCCGGCCGCCGCATCGGGCGATCGCGACTCAGCCGACGTGCCGCTCGATGCGGGCGTCGAGTCCGTGACGCACGGCATCCCACTCGTTGGTCAGAATGGAGAACGTGACGGTGTCGCGCACCACACCCTTGAACACCTGGTAGCTGCGCAGCACTCCGTCTTGCTTGGCGCCGAGCCGTTCGATCGCGGCGCGCGACTGGTGGTTGTGCCAGTGCGTGTGGAAGTACACGGCGTTGCAGCCGAGCGTGTCGAACGCCCGGCCCAGCAGCAGCCGCTTTGCGTCGGCGTTGATGCCCGTGCGGTGGGCAGACTGCGCCATCCAGGTGTGGCCGATCTCGACCCGCAGGTTCTCGGGCGAGATGTTGCAGAACGTGGTCATGCCGACGAGGTCGCCGCTCGCCGCGTTGCGGATGGCCCACGGAGCCATCGCGCCCTCGCGCTGCATGCCGAGGCGCCACTCGATCGCCGTCGCCATGTCCTCCGGCCGGGGCACCGAGGTGTACCAGAGCTTCCAGAGCTCGCCGTCGGCAGCGGCTCGACCCAACTCGTCGGCGTGTTCGGGCGACAGCGGCTCGAGCACAGCGATGGGGCCGGTGAGGGTCGGAGTGTCGGCGAAGCGCGTCATGGCGAAACGCTAGCGGATGCGCAGGCGACCGCCCGAGGGCGCTGTGGCGGTGGACCCCGCCGCGGTCGCCGCGCGCACGCGACCCCGGCCCAGTTGCCGAGCCGGAAATCGGAGTTCTGCGCCGCCACGCCGGGCGGGCCAGCCGACCCGCCGGCAGTCACGACGAAAGTCCGATGTTCAGCTCGGTGGGTGCAGCGCCCTAAATCGAGTCGGACTCCAGCGGCTCGCCGACCACGAGCTCGTGCACGCCGTGCAGCACCTCGTTCGGGCGGAACGGGTACTTCTCGATCTCACTCTTGTCGCTGATGCCGGTGAGCACGAGCACGGTGTGCAGTCCCGCCTCGATGCCGGCCACGATGTCGGTGTCCATGCGGTCGCCGATCATGCCCGTGTTCTCGGAGTGCGCGCCGATCTTGTTCATCGCCGAGCGGAACATCATGGGGTTCGGCTTGCCGACGACGTAGGGCTCACGGCCGGTCGCCTTCGTGATGAGCGCGGCGATGGCGCCCGTGGCCGGCAGCGGTCCGTCGGCGCTCGGGCCCGTGGCATCCGGGTTCGTGGCGATGAAGCGGGCGCCCTGGCCGATGAGGCGGATTGCCTTCGTGATGGCCTCGAACGAGTAATTGCGCGTCTCACCGACGACGACGTAGTCGGGGTTGGTCTCGGTCAGGATGAAGCCCGCCTCGTGCAGCGCCGTCGTGATGCCGGCCTCGCCGATCACGAACGCGCTGCCGCCCGGCATCTGCGACTTGCAGAACGCTGCGGTGGCGAGGGCGGATGTCCAGATCGCCTCCTCGGGAACATCGAGCCCCGAGGTGCGCAGCCGCGCCGCGAGGTCGCGGGGCGTGAAGATCGAGTTGTTCGTGAGCACCAGGAACGGCGTGCCCGTGTCGCGCCACTGCTGGATGAGTTCGGCGGCACCCGGCAGCGCCTCGTTCTCGTGCACGAGCACACCGTCCATGTCGGTGAGCCAGCACTCGACCTCGTCGCGATTCGCCACAAAACCTCCATCGTTGCGCATCAAGGCTACCGGCAGGCGGCCGGCGTCCCTCCGGCGTCGCTCCGGCCCTGGGCCCCTCCGGCTCGGGCAGCAGTTGCTCAAGGTCGCGATTTCTGCCCTTATGAGTCGCCATAAGGGCAGAAATCGCGACCGGAGCGGGGTGGGACGACAGTGCGGGACGACGGGGTGGGACCGGAGCGGATGAGAGCGGCAGAGTCGCCCTGGACAGCGACTTAGGCTGAGGCGCGTGCCGAACGACAGCGATCCTGGCAGCATCCGCCCGGAGCCATCCCCGACCCCCGAGCAGTCGACCCACGGGGTCGGCCCTTGGCCAGGCACACCGGATGCCTGGCCGCACGACGAGCGCTACGACCCCGACCTGCTCGCCCATGGCGACACGCGCAACGTCATCGACCGCTACCGCTACTGGCGCATGGAGGCGATCGTGGCGGAGCTGGATGCGCATAGGCATCCCTTTCATGTCGCCATCGAGAACTGGCAGCACGACATGAACATCGGCTCGATCGTGCGCAGCGCCAACGCCTTTCTCACGCACACCGTGCACATCGTCGGCCGACGGCGCTGGAACAAGCGCGGCGCCATGGTCACCGACCGCTACCAGCACGTCGTGCATCACGACACGATCGCCGATCTCGTGGCGTGGGCGCGGGGCGAGAGCATCCCCGTCATCGCCGTCGACAACGTGCCGGGCAGTGTGCTGATCGAGACGTTCGACCTGCCGGAGCGCTGCGTGCTGCTCTTCGGGCAGGAGGGCCCCGGCCTCTCTCCCGAGGCGATCGAAGCGGCGGATGCCATCGTCGAGATCGCGCAGTTCGGCTCGACACGCTCGATCAACGCGTCCGCAGCCGCCGCGATCGCCATGCACGCGTGGGTCGTGCAGCACGCGGCCCTGCCGGCGGGCGGGGTGGGCCCCGCCTGACTCAGGCCGCTGTGGTCGTCGTCGCGGCCTGCGCCGCGACCCACTCGGCGAAGGTCTGGGTGCCGAGTCTGGCATCCGGGCCGGGAAGGATCGCGCCGTCGCGAAGGCTCTTGCCGAACGCGCCAGGCATCGAGACGCTGAACACGTGCCGGCCGTCGCCGACGGCTGCGAGGTAGTCGCGCACCATCGCGGTCATCCGTTCGACGCGCGGGCCGGCGAGGTCGGTGTCGAGGCCGCGTGGATCGCCTGCCGCGATGTCGGCCAGCGCGTCTCCCACCTCCGACGCGGCGACCGGCTGGCATTCCATGGCCGGCGCGAGCTGCACGCCGGCGAAGCGCATGCGCTCCGTCATCTGCCGGGCGAACTCGTGGAACTGCGTCGCTCGCAGAATGCTCCAGCCGCCCGGCGTGGCCATCAGGATGTGCTCCTGGGCGGCCTTGCCCGCGTAGTAGCCGGCATCCACCTTGTCGGCGCCCACGATCGACAGTGCCACGTGGTGCCCGATGCCTGCGCGCTTCTCCGCGGCCAGCAGATTGCGCGTCACGGCACCGAAGAACGCGACGCTGCCCTTCGCCGACATGGAGGTGGTGGAGGTGACGTCGATGACGGCGTCCACTCCGCGCAGCGCGTCGTCGAGGCCGGTCGCTGCGACGAGGTCGACCCCGGTTCCCCTGGACAGCGGCACGGGCTCATGGCCACGCGTCTTCAGTGCTGCCACCACATGCTGTCCGACGGTTCCGGTCGCGCCGGCGACGGCGATCCTCATGGTGTTCCCTTCCGATCTGCAGCGTGCTGTCGTGGGCGTGTCTCGTGTCGAACGCCCGAGCGGGGCGTCCTACACCCCAGAATGTCCGACGACGCGGCGAGGCGCGATGTCAGATGCCGCGCCGTTCCGCCGGCTCACGTCTCATGCTCCTCCGTCGGTCACGCGACCGCTCGTCTCTGACGGCGCTCATCGTTCATTCCGGGCGCCCGAATGACCGTGCGATGTCGTGGATGCCGTCGGCGTCGAGCTCGAACACCAGCTCGCCGTCCCGCTCGCTCGGCGCCCGCACCAGCGACACCCGCGGCGCGCCGGACGCCGGCAGGTCGACGAGCGCGAAGCCCGCGCCGATGCGCGCCCGTTCCACGTTCTCCGGGGTCGTGACATCCGAGGTGTTCGTCACCCCCGGCGCGACGACGATCGGGATGCCGCGCTCCAGAGTGACGAGCGGGTGATGGTAGTGGCCGCTGAGCACGAGGCGCACGTCGCTGCCGTCGAGCACGCCGAGCAGGGCGTGCGGGTCGTCCAGCTCGAGCAGGCGCAGCAGCGGGGTCACGGCATGCGTCGGCGGGTGGTGCACGACCACCACGGTGCCCAGGTCGACCGACTCGGAGAGCTCGGACTGCAGCCAGGCGAGCTGCGCGGCATCCAGCGACCCGTACGCGGCGCCGGGCACCGACGAGTCGAGCGTGACGATGCGGTGCCTGCCCATGGTGTGCACCCGGGTTCGCGGTCCGAGCACCTCGGCGAAGGCATCCGGATGATCGTGGTTGCCCATCGCATAGATCGCCTGCGCGCCGCGCTCGCAGGCCCATGGATCGACGAGGTCACGGAGCGTGCGATACGAGGCCACGGAGCCGTCCTCGCTCAGGTCGCCGGAGAGCACGACGGCGTCGACGCCCGGGATCTCCTCGGCCGCGGCCAGCACCCGCCGCAGCGCGGCCGTCGTGTCGACGATGCCGTAGTGCAGGCTGTCGTCTCCGTAGAGATGGGTGTCACTGATGTGCACGATGCGCAGGTCAGCCCGGGCCCGGCGCGACCGCGGCTCTGGTGTCGCCACGGATGCCTCTGGTGCTGTCTCCTGGGATGCCGTCACGCCGTCACCCTACCCACGGCGGCCGACGTTCGGACGCTGTCGCCGGGCACTCTCGCGCTCCCGGCGGGTCGACGACTTGAGACGACTGCATGGGCGTGGAAGGCGAGGGTGCGGGTCACTCCCCGGCGTCGAGCAGATGGCTCATCACGGCGAACGGCCCGGCGAGCGAACCGCCGTCGACGGGAAGCGTCACGCCCGTGATCCACGAGGCGTCGTCGGAGGCGAGGAACGCGATCGCGGCCGCGATGTCGGCCGGTTCGCCGACGCGGCCCAGCGGGTAGAGCGGGGCCAGTCTGTCGGGGCCGCCCTGGGTGTCCCACACCCTGGTGCGGATGGTGCCCGGCGCAACCACGTTGACGCGCACCCCGGCGGGGCCGAACGTGACGGCGAGATTCTTCGCGAGCAGCGTGAGCCCGGCCTTCGCCGACGCGTACGCCGGCTCGCCGTAGGCGGCGACGCCGTTCACGGAGCCGACCATCACGATGGCGCCCCGGCTGGCGGTCAGTGCCTCGCGGCACGCGCGGATGAGACGCACGGGACCGTGCAGGTTCCAGTCGACGATCGAGGTCCAGTGCTCCTCGCCGAGCTCGTCGTCGGTGAGACGGTCGCCGCCGGCGACGGCGGCGAGCACGTCGATGCGGCCGAACCTCTCGATGACGGATGCCACGGCCTCGTCGACGGAGGCCGCCCGCGTCACATCGCACGCGAACACCTCCGCACGGTGCAGCGTCGTGTCATGGTCGGATGCGCGGGCGGCGAGCTTCGCGGCAGCGGCATCCGTCTCCAGATCGAGGATCGCGACTCGCGCACCCTCGTCGAGCAACCGCTCCACGGTCGCCCAGCCGATGCCGTTCGCGCCGCCGCTCACGACGGCAACCCTGTCGTCGAATCTCATCGGGCCACGCTAACGCGCGCCGCCCGTGGTGACCACCACTCCGCGCGCACTTCGTCCGCACTTCGTCCGCACTCCGCGCGCAGCCCCTGCCGAGAGGTCGACAAATGCGATCAGAACGCTTCGGGAACCGCAATTTTCGACGTTTCGGCGCAGCTCGAAGGGGAGGGGACGGCGCGGGTGCGGGCGGGCGCGCTCAGCCGATCAGGCTGGGCTGCAGGTCGCGCAGGGTGCGGCGGTGGGTCATCCTGATCACTCCGACGGCCGTGATGACGAGCGCGATCGCCAGCCACAGCACGAGGAAGAGCGCGTCGCCGCCCGCGAGCGAGGCGTTGCCACCGTACATCGTCTGTCGTATTCCGTCGACGGCATACGACATCGGCAGGCCGTGATGCAACCAGGCGAGCGGTCCCGGCAACGTCTGCCACGGGAACGTCCCGCCCGCCGTGACGAGCTGAAGCACCATCAGCACGAGGCCGAGGAACTGTCCGACGCTGCCCAGCCACACATTGAGGGCGAGGATGATCGACGCGAACGTCACCGAGGCCAGCGCCATGATGCCGAACGTGGCCCACGGATTGCTCACGTTGAAGTGCAGGGCGCCGGCGACGATCGCGTACAGCCCGATCATCTGAATCACCCCGAGCAGCGCGGGCGTGAGCCAGCCGGCCAGCGAGATGCGCAGCGGGGTGCGCAGCGCGGTGATGGCGCGACGGGACACGGGCTTCACGATGAGGAAGAGCGCGTAGATGCCGATCCATGCCGACAGCGCCATGAAGAACGGTGCGAGTCCGGCGCCGTAGGTTCCCGCGCTCGCCTCCTTCGAGGTCGAGAGCTTGACCGGGTCGGCGATGGTGTCGGCCTGCGCTTCCCGCTCGGCGGCCGTCGTCTTCGGAATCTGCGTCACGCCGTCATCGAGACCGGACTTCAGCTGCTTCGTGCCGTCGGCCAGCGTGCTGAGCCCGTCCCGCAGCGTCGCAGCCCCGCTCGCCGCGGCCGCCGAACCCGTCGCGAGCTGTGCGGCGCCACCGGCCGCATCGTCGATGCCCTTGGTGAGCGCGGGCGCGGATGCCGCCAGTTGCGCCGCTCCCGCCGCCACCCGCTGCGATCCGCTCGCCAGCTGATCCACCTGGCCGACGGCGGACTGCACCTTCGAGTTGCCCGCGGTCACCTTGCTTCCCAGCGAATCGAGCTGGGCCAGGATCTGCTCCTGTGTCGCCTGGTCGACACCCTGCTTATTCAGCTCGTCGACGATCTGGGCGCGAACGGACGGCAGGGCATCCACCGCCTGCTGCGACAAGCTGCCCGCCTCGTCGGCGTATCCGGCGAGCGTGGCATCGCCGTCGGCGACCTGCTGGGCGCCGTCCGCGAGCTGGGACGCCTGGGACGGCAGGGACGCCGTCTTGGACTTGAGCGTGTTCAGGCCGTCGCGCAGCGACGCCGATCTGGAGGCCAGTTGCGCGGTGCCGTCGGCGAGGGAGGCGGCGCCGGTGTGCGCGGTCTGGGCGCCGTCGGCGAGCTGACCCGCGGCATCCGCGGCGTCGGACAGGCTCGAGCGGATGTCGGACAGCGCGAGCAGGAATCGGCTCGCCGCCTCGCGGTTCACCTCCTGCACGATGGACGCCTTGATCGTCTCGGCCGCCTGCTGCCCGATCGTCGACGCGAGATAGCTGTTCGTGTCGTTCGTTGTCAGCCGCACGACCGCCCGCTCTGGCGATGTCGTCGACGCGCTGGAGAGCTGCTGCGAGAAGTCGGCGGGGAGCGTGATGGCGAAGTCGTAGCCCTGCGTGTTCAGGCCGTGCGCGGCCTTCGAGGCGGAGACGATGTGCCAGTCGAAGGTGCCGTCGTCGACGAGCCGCTGCGCGACCTTGTCGCCGTAGTTCACGGTCTTGCCGTCGGCGGTGGCGCCGTTGTCGTTCACGACGATCGCGGCGGGAATCTGGTCGAGCTTCGCGTACGGGTTCTGGTTGGCCCAGAGGTAGAGCGCGCCGTAGATGACGGGCACGCACATCAGCGCGAGCAGCGCGATGGTCGCCATTCGGCTGGCGGTGAGGCGGCGCAGTTCCGCCGCGATCATCTGTGGAACCTTCATTCGTCGCTCTCCTCGTGCGCCGTCTCGGCGCCGTCGAGTGGCGCGAGATCGTCATCGGTCGCGTCGGTGATCGGTGGGTCTGTGTGGGGAAAGTCGGATGCCTCGACCTGCTTGGCGCGGATCACCGGCACCGGGCGGGTGATCACGTCGGGCAGATCGGGCAGGGCGCGCTCGCCGACGAGCAGCGCCTCATCGAAGAGCGACGCGTCCGAGTCGTCGCGCGTGGGGTCTTCGTCAGGGTCGGCCTCGTTCCACGGGGCCTCGAGGCGCTCCACGAGCGAGCTCGCGGCGATGGCTGCGGCGGAGGCATCCCCCGCGATCACGAGCACGGCGTAGCCGCGCGACGCCACGTCGAGCGCGATGCGCCACCACGCGTTCGGGTCGCCGCCGTGGCGATCGGGCGAGGTGAGCACGATGCCCTGCACGCCGTCGCGCAGCAGAGCGAGTTCGACGAGCAGCCGGATGCGCGCGGCCGGCGGAACCTGTCCGATCTCGTCGCGAGCGTGCTGGGCGAGCCCCAGCGAGTCCAGGGTGCGCCGCACGGCACGCAGTCCAGACGGCCTGCCCGCGAACATGAGCTCCTCTGCTGCGACGCCGGCGAGCGTGACGTTCGGCGCCGGATCGCTCACCGCGGGCGCGTCGATGAGGGCGATGACGCGGCGGATGGCACCGGCATCCTCTTCGCCGTCGATCGTGACGCTTCCGGTGCCCGGCTTCATGCGGCCGGATGCCAGCAGCCCCAGAACCGTCGGCCGCTGCTCGGTCTCCGCCCTGGCCAGCACGGCCTCTCCCGTGCCGTAGGTGAGCGATCTGACGCCGAGGGCCGGCGTCTTGGAGACTCCGTTGAGTGCGATCCTCATGCACGGCTCCCTTCATCGGCGGATGCCGTTCGATACGCGAGCTCGGGCGTCGCGGCAACGAGGTCGCCGGCCTCGCGCCAGCCGAGTCCGGCGACGCTCAGCGCCGTGAGCATGACCAGCTCGTGTCCCTGGCGGTCGCTGAGTCCGTCGTGCGTCGCCTCTGCCAGCACGTCGAGCGCCGCCCGCTCGATGAGACGGGCGAGCGGCTCCGGTCGGATGTCCCTGCGCAGTACGCCGTCGCGCACCCCGCGGTGCACCGTGGCGCGCAGCTTCGCGCGCGCCGGCTCGAGCGATTTCGCCACGAGATCGGTGTAGGGGCCGCGCACCGCGAACTCGGCGGTCACGCTCGCGTGCTGCACCTGTCGCCAGAGGGTGGCGCCGTAGAGGGCGATCTCGATGCGGGCATCCTCGTGCTCGATCGGCAGGATGGATGCCGCCACCCGCGCCGCCCCCAGCCGCAGCACCTCGCGCACGAGCTCGTCCCGGTTGGCGAAATGCCCGTACACCGAGCGACGGCTGAGTCCCGCCTCCGCGGCGATGGCCTCCAGCGAGGCGTCGATGTCGGTGTTGAGCAGGCGCACGGCGGCGTCGAGCAGGGCGGACCGGTTCTCGGCTGCATCCCTGCGCGGCGCGCGGGTGTGCGTGGCGTCGGAAACGGTGGTCATGCATCCACTCTACAAAGTTGCACATCGATGTGCACGTTAGCTCGGTGAATGCTCAGACTCGCGCGGGGCCCCACGTCACGCCGAGACCTGGCGTCGGGCGATCGCGACGACGTCCGGGACGGCGGCGACCGTGATGCGCGCCGCATCCATCGGGCCGGTCGGTGCGCTGTCGGTCGGCTGCGCGGCGGGGTCGGGGTGCTTCGGCGCCGGTTCGGAGCGCTCGGGTGTGCGGCAGGTCACTCGCCTTCGAATCGCACTGCAGACGACAGTGCGCGGCCGACCGCCTGAAGCGTGTCCTCGAACTGTGCTCGGCCGTCCGCTCGCAGTGCGGAACCCGCGACCAGCGGCACGAGCCAGCGCGACCCTCGTCCGGCCACGTTGTACGAGCGATAGCGGAGCCGGGCGCCGGAGTCCTCTGCGGTCGTTTCGTAGACACCGCGGAACCACCATTGGCCGGAGATGACGAGCGCGTGCCGAACGGTGTCGATCTCGACGTTGACTCCCGGTACGGGCGACGTGTCGGAGTCGGCCTCCGGCGGACGCGCCGGAAAGCCGAGCCGTCCGGCGCCTTCGGCCGAGCGCCGCCGCATGCCCTCGGTCACGAACGGCGAAACAGTCAGCAGCGCTTCCCAGACGCGCGATTCATCCGCCTGCACGTGCCCCTGGAAGGACTGCAGCAGAGCGCCATGGTCGTCTTCGCTCATCGGCCCTTCTCGTCACTCGCGTCGTACATCGGCCGAAACGAACTCGGATTCGCATCATCGATGGACGACGGATCCGGACTGCAGCCGGCCGGCAGGGCGCCGAGTGCCGACAGGGCCGTGGCGCACGCCACGACGCGAAGTCTCGTCGCACTCGCCATGGTTCGATTCTGCCCGCTGCGAGACCCCGCACAACCGGCGGCTCGCGCACGACCCGCCAGGCGTGCGGAGCGCCCCCGGCGACTCTGACTACCATGGGCGATATGACGCCCGACAGCCCGGCGCAGACGCCGAATGAGCCCGTGATCCGCCTCGACGCAGAGCGCGACGTGGTCATCGAGCTTCTCGACGCCGGCGGAGAGCCACGGGTGTTACGGATGGTCGTCGCGCGGTACCCGCGCTCCAGCCTCGCGTGGGCGAAGCTCGCTGACGCCACGTTCGACCCCGACCGGCCCGTCGAGTCGTATGCGTACGCCCTCGTCGGGTACCGTCGCGGCACGGAGGCACTCAAAGAGGCCATTGACTGGGACGACGCAGCCGCCGGCATCCCGTCGGTGCCGTGGTCGCACGAACCCAACCGCGGCTATCTGCGGTCGCTCTACGCACTGTCACGGGCGGCGGAAGCCCTCGGCGAAGCCGAGGAAGCCGCCCAGTACGCCGAGTTCCTGAAGCGGCTGGACCCGACGGCGGCCGCCGAGATCGAGGCGGCCCGCACGGCGCCGATCCCTGTGCAGCATCCGGCACCGCCGACCGAGTCGATCGTCATTCGCGGCGAGGACTGAGCGCAGCAGCCGGAACACAGGTCGAGGGGCAGCGTGGAACGGGCGCTTCTCGATGCCGGTCGATCCGGGAAAGCCGGTGCTGCGATGCGTAGGCCGGAGTCGCGTGCTCGTCACTCTGCGGGACGCGTCGTCTTCTTCGCTCGAACGATGGCGTCGATCTTCGCCTCCACCGCGTCGCTCAGGTGGTCGGCATCCAATCCGAGCGCGGCCAACGGCTCGACTGTCGGACCCTCCGACGCCGCCGAGAGCAGCAGGTGCTCGGTGCCGATGTAGTTGTGTCCGTAGTGCAGCGCTACGTCGAGCGCGTGCGCGATCAGCCTCTTGGCGCCGGTTCCGAATGTCGCGGTGCCCGCCCGGTCCGAGGATGCCGGTACGAACGCCTGTGCGATCGCGTCGAGCGGCACGCCCATCGCCTCGGCAAGCGCGGCATCCGTCACGCCCGCCTCGTGGATGACCGTGGTGGCCACGCTGTCCGGCTCTCCCAGCAGGGCCGCGACGAGGTGCCGTGGCTCGATCTCGCCGCTGGACGGGAGACGGCGGGAGGCGGCGAGCACGTTGCGAGTGCGGGGTGCGAAGCGCTCCAGTGGGCGGGATGAGGCGTGAAAGGCATCTTCGAGCCACTCTGTGGAGCGGCCGACGAACCGTTTCTGCGCGGCCTGCTTCGTGACGCCCATGCTCTCGCCGATCTGGGTCCACGATGCGCCGGAGCGGCGTGCCTGATCGACGAAGTAGCCGATGAGGGCGTCGGCCTGGCTCTGCACGCGGTTCGACACTGTGACGGCGTCGGAGAGGTGGAGCAGCGGGTCGCCGTTCGCGTGCAGGGCTTCGACGAACGCGATGAGGTTGTCGAGAGAGACGGGGAAATCAACCATACGTCAACCCTAGGTTGACGATCGACTCTCGTCAACCATGGGTTGACGGAGCCCGATGTGCTCTCGAGTCGATGGACAATGTCAGCGGCTTGAGACTCAGGAGGCTCATCGATGCCCGATTCAGCAGAACGCGATGTCGAGACGCAGTGGGTCGCCACGCCTGCGGGAGATCGCGTGGCGTACGACGTGCGCGGCGACGGGCCGGCCGTCATCCTGGTGGCAGGTGCCGGTCCGTATCGCGGCACCGATCCGAACACTCCACGTACTGCCGATCTGTTGGCCGAGCGGGGCATCCGCACCCTTCTGTACGACAGGGTCGGGCGCGGAGAGAGCGTCGCCGATGGCCCGTTCACGCTCGATCGTGAGCTCGCCGCACTCTCCGCACTCATCGACGTCGTCGGAGGGCACGCCGTGCTGTGGGGGCAGTCCTCCGGTGGTGCGATCGCCCTGCGCGCGGCGGTCGACGGCCTTCCGGTCGACGGACTCGCCCTGTGGGAGACGCCGCTGCAGCAGGCGGATGATGCGGCAGCCTGGGCGCGCGAGTTCGCGGCTCGAATCGACGCAGGCGATCTGCTCGGTGCGCTCGAGCACTACTCGCGGGACGTGCCGCCCGAGCGGCTGCGCGCGCTGAAGGAGTCTCCCCGGCTGCCGCAGATCCTGGCGACGGTGCCGTCGCAGCGCGCGGACGCCGAGGCGCTCGCCTGGGCGGATGAGGCTCTCGAGTCGGGAAGCTTCGAGCGGGTGGCCGCTCCCGTGCTGGCGATGACCGGCGAGGTGACCCGGCCCGCGATGGCGCATTCCGCTGCCGTCATCGCGTCGGCCGTGCAGAACGGTCGGGCCGCCACCGTCGCCGGTGCCCGCCACCAGTGGGAGCCGGAGGCCATGGCCGTCGCCATCGCCGCATTCGTGCGCACGCTCTGACGACGCGCACCGCACGGAAGCAGGGGCGCTGGGCCGCGGGGCCGGTCCAGGCGCAGCCCGGGCCCCGGTAGGCTGGACGGGCCGTGCGGCGCCCAGCGCGACTCGCTCTGCGAGGCGGCGGTTCGAGCGTCGTCGATCCCGGCTACCCGCCCAGCCGGTGGCGGTGCGCAGGGTGGGGACCGGCGCGCACGACAACGCAGAGGAGAACTCGCATGCCAGCAGCAGTCATCGTCGGAGCTCAGTGGGGCGACGAGGGCAAGGGCAAAGCCACCGACCTCCTTGGCGACCGCATCGACTATGTGGTCAAGTTCAACGGCGGAAACAACGCGGGTCACACGGTGGTGGTGGGCGACGAGAAGTACGCGCTGCATCTGCTGCCCTCTGGCATCCTCACCCCCGGCGTCACGCCGGTGATCGGCAACGGCGTCGTCGTCGACCTCGAGGTGCTCTTCGAGGAGCTCGACGGGCTCATCGAGCGCGGCGTCGACGTCTCGCGGCTCGTCGTCTCGTCGAACGCGCACATCATCACGCAGTACCACCGCACCATGGACAAGGTCACGGAGCGCTTTCTCGGCAAGCGCCAGATCGGCACGACCGGCCGCGGCATCGGGCCGACGTACGCCGACAAGATCAACCGGGTGGGCATCCGGGTGCAAGACCTCTTCGACGAGGGCATTCTGCGTCAGAAGGTCGAGGGTGCGCTCGACCAGAAGAACCACCTGCTGGTCAAGGTGTACAACCGTCGGGCCATCGCGGTCGACGAGGTGGTCGACGGCCTGCTCTCGTATGCGGAGCGCGTGCGCCCGATGGTGGCCGACACATCGCTGCTGCTGAACAACGCGCTCGACGAGGGCAAGCAGGTGCTGTTCGAGGCCGGCCAGGCCACGATGCTGGATGTCGACCACGGCACGTACCCGTTCGTCACGTCATCCTCGTCGACGGCGGGCGGTGCGGCGACCGGTTCCGGCGTCGGACCGAACCGCATCGAGCGCGTGATCGCGGTCGTCAAGGCGTACACGACGCGCGTCGGCGCAGGTCCGTTCCCCACGGAGCTGAACGACGAGATGGGCGAGTGGCTGCGCACGCAGGGCGCGGAGTTCGGCGTGACCACCGGTCGCCCGCGTCGCACCGGCTGGTACGACGCGCCCATCGCCCGCTATGCGACGCGCGTGAACGGCGTGACGGACTTCGTGCTCACCAAACTCGATACGCTCACCGGGCTGGAGCGCATCCCGGTGTGCGTCGCCTACGACGTCGACGGCGTGCGGCACGACGAGGTTCCCGCGTCGCAGTCCGACTTCCACCACGCTGTGCCGATCTACGAAGAGCTGCCGGGCTGGAGCGAAGACATCCAGGGCGCGCGTTCCTTCGCCGACCTGCCGAAGAACGCGCAGGACTACGTTCTGGCGATCGAAGGGATGTCCGGCGCCCGTATCTCGGCGATCGGCGTCGGCCCCGCGCGCGACGCCATCGTGGTGCGGCACGATCTGATCGACTGACGCCGGCTCCGTCGCCGGCCGACCAGATCGGCGAATGGGATGCCTCGAGAGAGTTCATCCGGCTGATGCACGCGGCCGGCGCATCCCCGGTTGCCCGTGGCCGCGGCATCCACCGACCTGTCTGAGCAGATCCTGGGTCGGCACGCACCGGGGTCTGTGCTCACTCACAAGCGAGAACTGGCACGATGGAGCGGTGACGGCGAGACTGCGAAAGTGGCCGTTCGTGGTGGTCGCCATCGTGATGGCCGCCGCGTTCGTGGCCTCCTACCTGTTCTTCGTGCGCACGTATGCCGGTCAGATCGTCGACGAGCGCGCGTTCAACGGCGCCGCCGACCAGCACACCCTCATCTACAGGCTGTCCGGAGCCTTTCTCGGGAATGTTCCCTACATCGCCATCGGCGGCGGTGTCGTTCTCACGCTGCTCATCGGCGGACTCACCCGGCGCCCCAAGCACATCATCGTCGCGCTCGCCGTCGGGGCTGTCGCCCTCGGGCTCGCCGAGCTCTCGAAGTACGTCTTTCTGAGCCGTGCGCAGACCGGCGCGACGGATGCCTTCAACAACTCCTTCCCGTCGGGTCACGCCACCGTCGCCGCGGCCGCCGCGTTCGCGGTGTTCCTCGTGTGCACACCGCGCTGGAGGCCGCTCGCCGCGGTGCTCGGCGGTGCCTTCGCGGTGCTCACGGGCATCCTCGCCCTGATCAGTCAGTGGCATCGGCCCAGCGACCTGGTCGCCGGGTTCATGCTCGTGGCGGCCTGCGCCTCACTGGGCGGGGCCGCGCTGATCGGCTGGCGCGTGCCCGTCGCGACGCGTCCCGCGCGCTCGCTGAACGCGTTGTGGTGGGTTGCTGGGGTGAGCGCCGCCATCTCGTTGGTGTCGTTCGTGTGGATCTACGTGACGGTGCAAGACCACGGCAGCCACCTCGAGATCGCCTATCTCGGCGGAAGCACGGCCATTCTCGCGGTCGGCAGCGGGTTCACGGTGGCGGGAAACCGTCTGTTCCGCGACCTGTCGTAGCGGGCTCGGGTGAGGCGGACGGGATGCCGTTGAACGACGGAGTCAGGGCACGTAGCGCGACGAGGGGCGGATGATCTTCGGGTCGCGTGCCTGTTCCAGCACGTGGGCGCTCCAGCCCACCACGCGCGACATCGCGAACGTCGGCGTGAACATGTCGCGCGGAATGCCGCACTGCTCAAGCACGACGGCCGCGTAGAACTCCACGTTGGTGTGCAGGTCGCGTCCCGGCTTGTACTCGGCGAGCAGTCGCTCGGCGGTCTGCTCGTACTGCACCGCAAGCTCGACGCGGGGTCCGCCGAACTCGAGTGCGACCTGCCGCAGCAGACGCGAGCGGGGGTCGGCGGTGCGGTAGACCGCGTGGCCGAAGCCCATCAGGCGACGGCCGGCGGAGAGCTCGCCGCGCAGATACGGTTCGATGTCGGCGGGGGTGGCGACGGCATCCAGTGCGTCGAGCGCCCTGCTCGGGGCACCGCCGTGCAGCGGACCGGAGAGGGCGCCGAGGGCGCCCGCGATGCACGACGCCAGGTCGGCGCCGGTCGACGCGATGACGCGTGCCGTGAACGTGGATGCGTTGAGTCCGTGGTCGAGCGTGGCGATGAGATAGGCGCTGAGGGCGCGGATGCTCCGCTCGTCGGGCACCCGTCCGGTCACGCGCGCGAGGTAGTCGGCCACCGCACCGCGGTCGTCACTGGAGTCGGGCCACGGATCGAGTCCCTGACCCGCACGATGGAACGCGGCGAGGATGCCCGGCACCGCCGCGCCCACCGCGAGCGCTTGCTCGACACGATCGTCATCCCCGAGGTCGTAGAGCGGCTCGCCGCCCAGCGCCTCGGCGAGCACCGGCAGCGTGGCCTGCAGCCCGCGGAGCGGTGTCAGGTGGCGAGCGTCGGCGTTGTTGCGGGTGTCGCTGGCGCCGCCGTCGCCGTTGTCGTCGGCGCAACCGACCGTGTTGGCGCTGTCGCTGCTATCGCCCGCGAGCCTCGCACCCGCCGTGCGCTCGACGAACTCGCGGACGGCGGAAGGCGGGGTGCGCAGGGCGGCGACGCGCGCGCGGAACCGGGCCGCGGCATCCTCGTCGGGCGGCGTGCCGAGCACGAGCAGGTGCCACGCGCGCTCGAAGTCGCCTTCGCGTGCCAGCTCGATCGCGTCGTGACCGCGGTAGTGGTAGCGGCCCTCCGTGCCGAGCACGTCGCCGATCGAGGTCTGCGCGACGACGACGCCGGAGAGGCCACGCGGCGCGTCAACTGACGCGGCAGGGCGGCCCACCGTGGCGGCTGCAGGTTCGGTGGTGATGGACATGGCCGGTCTCCTTCGCTGTCGCCCGGATGATGCAGCCACCGGGTCGTGCTCGGGCCCGGGCGCCGTCGTCCGTGGCGTCTTCTTCAGAGTGCGACTTGATCGATCAGGCGTCAACGTTGATTTGATCAATATGATGTGGGCATGGCGACAGCACTTCCCCGGCTCACGGCGGCGCAGGCGGCGGCGCGTCTCGGCGTGAAGCAGCAGACCCTGTACGCATACGTCTCGCGAGGGCTTCTCTCGCGGCAGCGGGACGCGAACGGGTCGACGTTCGATCCCCTCGAGGTCGAGGAGTTCGCGAGCTCGCGCAGGCCGTCGACGCCGCGCTCGACGGAGGCGGGCTCGCCCGGCTTCTCCGGATCCCCGCTGATGGTGCTCGACACCGACATCGCACTGATCGAGGACGGCGAGCTGTTCTTCCGGGGTGAGCCGGCGGCCGAGCTCGCCCTCGGACACTCGTATGAATCCGTCGCCCGCTGGCTGTGGGGCGAGCAGTCGGAGGCGAGTCCTGACGACGGATTCGTCGCCGACCCGGTCGGCGTTCGTGCGGCCGCCACAGCTGTCGCCGCACTCGGCCCGTCGGCATCGGCGCTGGACCGCATCCAGGTGTCGGTGCCGGCGCTCGGCGCCGCCGACCCCACTCGGCACGACCTCGACCCGACCACCGTGCGCGCCACGGCCGCACGCCTGATCGCCGGAGTCGTCGCATCCCTGAGCGCGGTCGCGTCGCGCCCGAGCGCGCGCGCCACGGCCGCCGAGACGTCGAAAAACGCGGTCAGAGGAGCGAGCGCATCGCATTCTTTGACGTCTCGGCCGGCACAGGGTGTCGCAGACGCCCTGTGGCGCGCGTTCACGGGGCGCGGGGCGAGCGCGCGCGAGCGGCGCGCACTCGGCGCTGCGCTCGTGCTGCTCGTCGACCACGATCTGGCGGTGTCGACGCTGGCGGCGCGCGCGGCGGCATCCGCCCACGCGACCCCGTACGCCGTGGTCTCGAGCGGACTCGGCGCGCTGGACTCCGCGCTGCACGGCAACGCGAGCGGCGCGGCCTCCGAGCTGATCGCACTCGTGCTCGGGGGCGAGGATGCCCGCACCGCCCTCGCGCAGACCGTGGCACGCACCGGCCGCCCGGCTCCCGGCTTCGGGCAGCCGCTCTACCAGGGGATCGACGCACGCGCGGGCATCCTGCTGCCACTCGTCGCCGAGCTGCCGAACGGCGCAGCGGTGATGGATGCCGTCGACCGCCTCGCCACGGAGGTCGCCGCCCACACGGGCAGGCGCCCGAACGTCGACCTCGCGCTCGCCGCGCTGACGACGGCCGCCGGGATGCCCGCCGACGCCGGCGCCGCCGTCTTCGCCGTCGGCCGCATGGCCGGCTGGATCGCCCACGCCCTCGACGAGTACGGGCAGCGCCCGCTGCGGCTGCGCCCGCGCGGTCGCTACGTGGGCCCGCCGGCGGGGGCGTCCGCTCTCGCCCGACCCAACGGGCCACGTGTGCCAGCAATTCGTCGTGGGCGTCGTGACGGTGAGGCGACAGAGGCGTGACGGCGGCGCGGCGATGCCGCGTGCGACAGCCACCGGCGCGTCCGGCACACTGGTGACATGTCCTCATCACTCTGGCTCGGCACCTACACGGCGGATTCCGGCGGGCACGGACGCGGCATCGCGCGCGTGACGCTCGACGACGGCGGAGCGATCACGGGCATGCGCACGGCGGCGGCGTCGGACTCGCCGTCGTTCGTGGCCACGCACCCGACCCTCCCCGTGGTCTACGCCGTGGAGGAGTTCGCCGCACGCTTCCGGGCGTTCCGCGTCACTGACACCGGCGATCTCGAGCCGCTCGGCGACGCCCTCGACGCGGGCGAGGCCGTGTGTCACGTGGCCGTCGCGGCCGACGGCGGGTACGCGGTCGCGACGTGCTGGGGCGACGGGCGGGTGCTCGTCTACGAGCTCGACGGGAGCGGAGCGATCGTCGGGCGGGCGGAGGCGGAGGCATCCGTCGACCCGTACCGTGAGATCGCCGAGGAGCCGCGGCCGAGCAGGGCGCACTCCTCACTGTTCCTGCCCGACGGGCGGGTGCTGACCACCGATCTCGGGCACGACACCGTGCGCATCTGGCAGCCGGCGCGCGACGAGCACGGTGCCGCTCTCGAGCTGATCGGCGAGACCGTGCTGCCCTTCGGCAGCGGGCCACGGCACATGGTGCTGCACCCGAGCGGACACGTCTACGTGGTGACGGAGTACTCGAACGAGGTCGTGGTGCTGGAGCCAGGGGAGCTGGGCGTGGCATCTGTGGTGCACGCGTTCGAACCCTACGAGCGCAACGGCAACGCGGGCGCGCACATCTCGTACGACGGCGACGGGCACGTGCACGTCACCGTGCGCGGGGCGAACGTCGTCGGCGTGCTCGAGGTTCGGGATGCCGGCGCCGCGCTCGTGCCGGTCGCGAACGTCGACTGCGGGGGGAACTGGCCACGGCATCATCTGCAGCTCGGCGACCGTCTCTACGTGGCGAACCAACTCAGCGAGGACATCGCCGTGTTCCGACTGCGCGACGGGATGCCCGTGCTCGACACCACGGTGCCCACCGGCTCGCCCACCTGCCTGGTGCCCGTCGCCTGACGCCTCTGACCGTCCCCGCGCCGCCGCCGGTTGAGGAGCGCCGCAGGCGCGTCTCGAAACCAGCCCGCTGGGCGTCGGGTTTCGAGACGCGCGCCCACGGCGTGCTCCTCAACCCGCGGGACGGCCACGGTGCGCCCACGGCGTGCTCCTCAACCCGCGGTGTGGCTCAACCCACGGGATGACGCGGATCAGCCCGACGCCTGACGCGGAGCACGTCGCCGTGCGCGATGGTGGATGCATGACCGTGATTCTCGAGGCATCCGACCTCACCAAGTCGTACGGCGACACGCATGCGCTCGCCGGAGTATCCCTGCAGGTGCAGGCAGGCGAGGCTCTGGCGATCATGGGCGCGTCCGGGTCGGGCAAGTCGACGCTGCTGCATGTGCTGGCGGGCATCCTCACGCCGGACTCCGGTCGCGTCGAGCTGCACCGCTCGGCGGCATCGGGCGGCGACGAGCCAGCCGTGTCGATCGGGGAGCTGAACGACGCCGAGCGCTCCAAGCTGCGCCGCGAGACCTTCGGCTTCGTCTTTCAGCAGGGGCTGCTCGTGCCCGAGCTGACCGCCGTGGAGAACGCGGCGCTGCCGCTCATGCTGTCCGGAGTGCCGCGCGCCGAGGCGGAGCAGCGTGCTGCAGGGTGGCTCGCCGCCCTCGGCCTCTCCGGGCTCGAGCAGCGTCGCATCGGGCAGCTCTCCGGCGGCCAGGCGCAGCGTGTGGCCGTCGCCCGCGCCCAGGTGATCTCGCCGCTCGTGGTCTTCGCCGACGAGCCGACGGGCGCGCTCGACTCCGCCACCTCGGCCGACGTGATGGATGCCCTGATCGGCTCCACCACCGGCCGCGGTCGCACCCTCGTGGTCGTGACCCACGACGAGGGCGTCGCGGCCCGCTGCACGCGCACGGTGCGGGTGCGTGACGGGCGCGTCGTCGAGACGCGGTCGAAGGTGGCGGGCATGGACTACATCGAGACGCCCACCGCTGAGGCGCAGCGATGAGCACGATCGCGGTGGCGCGGCTGCTCGCGCGGCCGACGGCATCCGGGCGCGCCGCCCTCGTGCTGCCGATCGTGGCGTTCGGGATCGCGACGGCGCTGCTGCTCACCACGCTCGCCGGAGCGATCTCGTTCTTTCGCTGGCACGACTCGTTGGGCATCCTCTACCAGGCGCTCGCGGTGTTCGCCTCTGCGCTGCTGCTCGTGCCGCTCGCCTCGTTGGGCGGGTCGGCGGCCAGGCTTTCGGCCAGACGGCGCGACGACCGGCTCGCGACGTTGCGCCTGCTCGGCGCGACAACAGGCTTCGTCGCCCGCATCACGGTGCTCGAGTCGGCGGCGCTCGCGGTGGTTGGCGCGGTCGCCGGCACCCTGCTCT
Source organism: Humibacter ginsenosidimutans (assembly GCF_007859675.1). Lineage (GTDB taxonomy): Bacteria > Actinomycetota > Actinomycetes > Actinomycetales > Microbacteriaceae > Humibacter > Humibacter ginsenosidimutans. Next base: position 2,443,842 of record NZ_CP042305.1, on the reverse strand, counting down.
ACGTCGTGCTCACCCCGCTGGTGGGACTGATCCACTTTCGCGGTGAGGCGATCGGCGCTCTCGCACTGCTGCTGAACCCGCTCATCGTGCTCGCGGTGATCATCGGGGTCGGGCTGCTCGCCGCGGTCAGCGCGGCCATCGGGCTGCGCGGCGTGATCGTCTCCCCCCTCGGCGTGCGCACCAGGCAGACCGCGCCGAAGACCAGGTGGGTCAGGCTCATCGTGGGAGTCATCGTGCTGGGCGCCGTGGTCTTCTGCGTGGCGAATCCCGACGTGTTCGGCGGATCCGTGGCCATCATCGTCGTGCTCACGGCGGCGTTCGTCGCGGCGAATGCGGTGCTCGGACTGGTCGGCCCGCTGGTCATCCGGCTGTTCGCGAAGTCGGGGCTGCGCAAGGCGGAGACGCCGCAGCGACTCATCGCGGCCCGCACCGTGCTGGAGTCGCCCAAGGCGGCCTGGCGCCAGGTGAGCGGTGTGTCGATGACGTGCTTCATCGCCGTCTTCGCAGGGACGGCTCTCGCCATGATCGGAGCAGTCTCCGGCGACCGTCAGGAGTACGACCAGCTGGTGCTGCTGGCAGACATCCGCACCGGCGTCTACATCACCCTGGCGATCTCGTTCGTCATGGTGGCGTGCTCGGTGGGCGTGAGTCAGGCATCGGCCATCCTCGACCGCCGTGACCTCTACGTGAGCCTGGACAGGCTCGGGATGCCGGTGCGCACGATGAACGCGGCCCGCGCCCGCGCCGTGCTGTCGCCTCTGCGCGTCGTGACCATCGGATCCTCGGTGACGGCCGCCGTCGTGGTGCTGCCGCTGGCCGGGGTCACGCTCGTGCTCGCACCGCTCTCGCTGCTGACGATCGCAGCGAGCATCGCCGCAGGCATCCTGGTGGTGGCGCTCGGAGTCGTCGCCACCCGGCCGGTTCTGCGGAGAGTGCTCGCGGAGCCGGCGACCCTCGCGGAGTGAGAAGAGCGCACCTCGCACGGCACGATTTGTCGGTCGCTCACAACGAAGCGCAAGCATCCTGCGACATAGGCTGACTAGGGCGTGTTGCGACCGAGCATCTCGGTGTTCGACCCTGAGTGTGCAACGCGCCTCACGTCGTGCCGCGCGACGACGCCGGCCGATACCGAGGAGAGTCCATGTCAGACACCACCACCGAGCAAGGATCCGAGCTGGCCGAGAAGCGCCTGGCCCGCGAGGAGGTGCGCGTGAAGTCGGGCGATGCGCGCTCCTGGTTGCTCCTCTCCGCTCTTGCCGTCGACAGCTTCGACCAGGCGCAGCTCTCGCGAGCCGACCAGGTCATCCTCGACCTCGAAGACGCGGTCGACGGCTCGCGCAAGGCCGAGGCACGGGCCAACGTCATCGGCTGGCTGCGGGGTGGCGGCAGCGCGTGGGTGCGCATCAACGACTGGACCAGCGAGTTCTGGGCAGACGACATCGCCGAGCTCACCGGAGCGCCCGGCCTCGCGGGCGTGATGTTGGCCAAGACCGAGGCGGCGGAGCAGGTCACCGACACCTATCAGCGGCTCGGCGGCCACACCGACGTGATCGCTCTCGTCGAGTCCGCCGTCGGCATCGAAGATGCCGGTTCCATCTCTCGTGCCCGTGGCGTGTCTCGTCTCGCGTTCGGAAGCGGCGACTACCGACGCGACACCGGCGCATCCAACGACAACCTCGCCATGGCGTACCCGCGCACGCGACTCGTGGTGGCCAGCCGTCTCGGCAACCTCCCCGGTCCGGTCGACGGACCGACGGTGGCGAGCACGCACCCCGTGCTGCGCGAGCAGGCCGGGGCGGCCGTCGCGATGGGCATGACGGGCAAGCTCTGCCTCGACTTCGAACAGCCGGATGTCATCAACGAGTGCATGAGCCCGAGCTCGGCCGACGTGCGTTGGGCGTACGACTTCCTCGCGGAGTTCGAGGCGAACGGGCGCGTCATCCGCGACGGCAGCGACAAGCCGCGCCTGGCGCGGGCGGAGATCATCCGCACCCGTGCGGAGCGCTTCCGCATCACGCCGAGCTAGTCGGCCGAGGGCGCGGCGTGCCGCCCTTCTGTGCACGCTGACCGCGCCACGTCTCGTCTGCCGCGCCACGTTTCGTGGCGCGATCGCGGAAACCTGGCGCGATGGCGGCGATCCTGCGGCCGCAGACCGGGGCTGCTGACAGCCCGCCCAGTCCAGCGTGCGAGGATGAACGCCATGTCTGCCTCACGCGAACCCGACGAGGCGACGTTCCGCCGGCAGCGCAGGTGGATCAACGTCATCGTGTCCGGCGTTCTCGTCGTCGTGCTGGCGGGCGTCACGGTGATCACCGTGACCCAGCTTCTCGCCGGCGCGCCCCAGCCGGGCAGCGCCGCGGCCGTGCGGCCCACGCCCACACCGATTCCCACGCCGACGATGGACCCGTTCGTGGCGCGCGAGCTGCGCACGGCGCTGCACAAGGTCCGTGCGCTGCCGGGCGTGGCATCCGCGACCGATCACATCACGCTGACCTACACGCAGACGGGGCCGGATGACCCGCTCGGCGGGAACGACCTGCTGGGCGGCGGTTATGGCTCGAGCACCGCGCCGCCACTCGACCACACTTTCCACTCGCAGTTCGCCGTGGCGATGACCCCGGCCGCGACCGCCGCGCAGACTGCCGCCGTGGTGCTCGCCCTCGGCAGGACCGTCGGCTGGACCGGCGTCGACCTCGCACTCACCACCCCGCCGGCTGCGGGCCGAGTCGCCACCTCGCAGTTCTGGTCGGGAACGTTCGACGGCAACGTGGGTGAGGACAACGCGACCGGCGTGTCGAACGGCCTTTTCGCGCTCGCGACGACGCCTGGCGTGCAGACGCTCGATGCGGGCATCCCCTACACCGGCCGCGTGGACTACGGGTCGCTGACCATCGGCCTGAGCCCGGCCGACGACGCGACGAAGGCCCGCGTGCTCGCCGTCGTCGCGACCACGGCGTTCGCCGACACGACGCTGCACGGGTCATTCGGCAACGGCGCCAAGCCGTAGGCGGGCGCTGCCCTCCGTGTTCCCGGGTACGGTGGCAGCATGCCCGACCCCGCCCTCGCCCGCATGTTCCTCACGATCGGCGCGGATTACGACCGCTATCGTCCGGGGTTTCCCGCAGAGGCCGCCGACCTCGCCGTCGCTGAGGTGACGGGCGGATCCTCCGATCGCGTCGACGACGTGCTCGACCTCGGCGCGGGAACGGGCAAGTTCACCGAGCTCCTCGTCACGAGGGCCGGCCATGTCCGGGCGGTCGACCCCTCGGAGCAGATGCTCGCCGAGCTGCGGCGCAAGCTGCCGGGGGTGGATGCCGGCATCGGCACAGCAGAGCACCTCCCGCTGTCCGACAGCAGTGTCGACCTCGTGGTGGTCGCCCAGGCATTCCACTGGTTCGACCGCGAGCCTGCCTGTCGCGAGATCGCTCGGGTGCTGCGCGACGGCGGCGTGCTCGCGGTGGTGTGGAACGTATCCGGCCTGGAATGCGCGTGGGACCGGGCATGCGGCGCCGTCGCACACCTGCTCGACGAGAACCCCGACGCCGATGCCGATGAAGCCGGGTTCGGCCGTCATCTCGAGGACGGGGCCGACGACATGGAGGCGCCGGAGGCTCCTGGGTTCGTCCTCGTGCGGTCGGAGCGGCTCTCGTGGACCGAGCCGATCTCTCGCGAGCATTACCTGCGCCGCTGGATGACGGTGAGCACGATGCTCGCGGCGACCGACGATCAGCGTGAGGAGGCGCTCGCGCGCATGGCGGACATCCTCGACGCCGATCCCGAGACCGCGGGCCTCGACGTGCTTTCCTTGGCCAACGTGACGGAGGTGTTCCTGCTCAGGGCCGCTTGACGACCCCGACCCGCTACCCTCGACACATGCCCGAGAACGACCGGCAGGATGACCGCGCCCGCGCGATCGAGACACTGCACAGCATCCGCGAGAGCATCGACAACATCGACGCCGCGCTGATCCATCTGCTGGCCGAGCGATTCAAGTTCACGCAGCAGGTGGGTGTTCTGAAGGCGGAGCACGGGCTTCCGGCCGCGGACCCCGAGCGGGAACGCGAACAGATCCGGCGCCTGCGCGCGCTCGCGGTCGAGAGCCATCTCGACCCCGAGTTCGCCGAGAAGTGGTTCAACTTCGTGGTCGCCGAAGTCATCCATCATCACGTTCAAGCGGGAGCAGCGCCGGGCGCCGAGTGATCGGCGGGCGGGCGTGAGCGGCGCGGACGTCACCGACCAGACGGGCCGAACGGCACTCGTCACGGGGGCGAACAAGGGCATCGGGTTCTTCACGAGTGCCGCGCTGGCTCGCGCGGGCGCTCACGTCATCCTCGCCTGCCGCGACGCAGGGAGAGCGGATGCCGCGGTGCGGGCCATCCGTGCACGTTGCGCCGCGGAGGGCGTCGCCGCGTCACTCGAGGTCGTGCACCTCGACACCGCGGATGCCGACAGCGTCGCGGTCGCGGCATCCGCGCTGGCCAGGCGCGAGCGTCTCGACCTCGTGGTGGCGAACGCCGGCATGGTGCACCCGCCGGAACAGCGCCGGCTCACGGCCGGCGGCGACGAGCTGGTGCTCGCCACGAACATGCTGGGGCACTTCGCCCTGATCGCCGCGCTGCTGCCCGTGATCGTGCGCACCCCCGGTGCGCGGGTGGTGAGTCTCGGCAGCCTCGCCACCCGACTGAACCGCTTTCTGGTCGGCGACCTGCAGCTCGAGCTCGAGTACACGCCGTGGCGGGCCTATGCCCAGTCGAAGACGGCGCTCGAGTCGTTCGGGTTCGAATTGGATCGCAGGATGCGCGCGGCCGAGCTGAGCGCGTCGAGCACCGTCGCGCACCCCGGGTACTCGATCAGCGGACGCACCCCGCGCATCCCCGGCGTCAACGAGCCGACGCGCGGCACCGTGTTCGTCGACTCGCTGCAGGCGTCGTTCACGCAGAGCAAGCAACGCGGCGCGCACAGCGTGCTCGCGGCGGCGACGAGACAAGATGCCGTCGGCGGCAGCTACTGGGGCCCGCACTGGCTGATGCGCGGTGAACCCGTCATGCAGGAGCCGAGTCAGGCGTCGTCCGATCCCGACGTCGCGCGACGGGTCTGGGAGTTCGCGGAGGCGAGAACGGGCATCCGCTTCGAGCTGTGAGCCGCCCTGGCATCGAGTCGCGCTCGGTGAGCCGGGGTCACACCTCGACGGCGTCGTCCCAGCGTCGCGGGCCCGTGCCGTCTCCGGTGTCGCCGAGGGTGTCGTCGGGATTCTGCAGGGTGCAGGTGCGCAGGCTGAGGCATCCGCAGCCGATGCAGCCAGTGAGGTCGTTGCGCAGGTGCTGCAGCGAGGCGATGCGATCGTCGAGCGCCTCGCGCCAGATCGACGACAGCCGCGCCCAGTCCTTCTTGGTCGGCGTGCGTCCGTCGGGCAGCGACCGCAGCGCCTGACCGATCTCCGCCAGCGGGATGCCCACCCGTTGCGACACCCTGATGAACGCCACCCGGCGCAACGTGTCGCGGCGATACCGCCGTTGGTTGCCCGCCGTGCGCTCGCTTGAGATGAGGCCCTTGCGCTCGTAGAAGTGCAGCGCCGACGCGGCGACGCCGCTGCGCTCCGAGAGCTCCCCCACGGTGAGCATGCGGTGTGCACCGCCGGTGACCTGAGGCATCCGCCACCTCCTTGACCTCAACCATAGTTGAGGTCTTAGCGTCGTAGGCGTGAGTGAGACGACGGATGCCCCGTGCGACGAGACGACGCACGCGCATGACGAGCCGACGAGCGGAATCCGGGTAGCGTCGGACCCCGTGACCGTTCCTTCACCCGACGCAGACGACCGGGCGACCGAAGCGCGCGAGCCGGGCGATCCCGCCGGGGAGCCGACGGAGCGGACGGAATCGACGCACTCGACGGAGCCGACGGATGCCGCGCCCGATCAGGGCGTGCTCGGTCGCCGCTACCGCTGGATCACCATCGGCATGAGCTCGCTCGTGCTCTTCGTGGCGTTCGAGGCGATGGCGGTGACCACCGTGATGCCTGTCATCGCGCGCGAGCTGAACGGATCATCCCTCTACACGCTCGCGTTCTCCGGCTCGCTCGCGATCAGCGTGGTGGGCATGGTGGTCGCCGGCTCCTGGTGCGACAGACGAGGGCCGTCGACCGTGCTCGTGACCGCCGTCGTGCTGTTCGTGGCCGGGCTCGCCATTGCCGGCCTCGCGCCGAGCATGATCGTGCTCGTCATCGGCAGGCTGGTACAAGGCCTCGGCGGCGGAGCGCTCACCGTGGCGCTGTACGTGGTCGTGGCCAGGTGGTATCCGACGCGGCTGCAGCCGATGGTCTTCGTCGGATTCTCGACGGCGTGGGTGCTGCCGTCGCTCATCGGGCCCTTCCTCGCGGGGGTCGTCGCGCAGACGGTGGGCTGGCGGTGGATCTTCCTCGGCGTCATCGTCGTGGCCGTCGCGGGGCTGCTGATGATCAGACGGGTGCTCACGGGCATCCCCGACGAGCGCAACGACGACGTTTCGTGGCAGCCGTGGCGCGTCGTCTGGGCGCTCGTCGCCGCGGTCGCCGTGCTCGTGCTCGGCTTCGCCACGGAGTTCACGCAGGCGTGGCGCTGGGTCACGCTGGTGCTCGGGCTCGCCGTGCTGGCGATCGCGCTGCGGCCGCTGCTCCCGCGCGGCACGCTGCGTGGCGTCGCCGGACTGCCGTCGGTCATCCTCACGCGCATCCTCATCTCGGGCGCGCAGCTCGCCAGCGAGGTCTATGTGCCCTACCTGCTGATCGACCGGTACGGTCTGCCGCCCGCCGTCGCCGGGCTCGCCCTCACCGGAGGCGCCGTCGCCTGGTCGGGCGGGTCGTGGGTGCAGGGCAAGCTCGGCCACCGCATGCGCAACCGCGGCTGGGTGGTGCTCGGCGTGCTCTCGATCGTGTTCGGCGTGGGAGCCACCATGCTCGTCGCCGTTCTCGCGCTGTCGCCGTACGTGCTGTTCGGGGTGTGGGCGTTCGCCGGCCTCGGCATGGGCATGGCGCTGCCGCGGCTCACGGTGCTCATGTTCGGATACTCGACGCGCGAGACCCAGGGCTTCAACAGTTCGGCGCAGGCGATCGCGGATGCCGTGGGCGGGGCATCCGCGGTCGCCGTCGCCGGTCTCGTGTTCACCTCGCTCGCCGGCCTGGCGGGCAGCGGACCGTACAGCGCCGTCTTCGTGTTCGGCACGGTTCTGACGCTGCTCGCACTGGTCACCGCGATGCGAGTGGGCGGCTCCCGCGCCGGGGTGCAGGCGGGTCAGCCGAGCTGACGCGAGATGCGCGCGGCGGTCTCCAGCAGTTCGTCGACGTGTGCGGTCAGCGCGTCGAGGTCGTTGACGACCCGGATCGAGCTGATCGAGATGGCTCCGAGGATGTCTCCCGTTGAGTTGGAGACGGGCGCGGCGATGCAGTTCATGAAGTCTTCGAACTCGCCGTCGTCGACGCCCCAGCCGCGCTCGGCGATCACCTCGAGCTGACTGTCCAGCGCCGCCCGGCTCGTGAGCGTGCTCGGCGTGTGCCTGCTCCAGTCGGTGCCGGCGAGTACCTCGTCGCGGCGCTGCACGGGCAGCCGCGAGAGGATGACCTTTCCCACGCCGGTGCAGTGCGGCAGCACGGGCTTGCCGATGCGCGAGTACATGCGCACGCCGTTGGTGTCCTCGACCTTGTCGATGTACACGATGCTGTCTTCCAGCAGTTGAGCGAGATGGATGGTGTTGCCGACGCGCGAGTGCAGCGCGCGCAGCTCGTCGTGCGCGACGCGCCGCAGGTCGATGTGGTCGAGCGCCTCGTGGGCGATCGAGATGATGCGCGGGCCGATCGTGTAGCGCGAGTCGGAGCCGTGCAGCAAGAAGCCGGCCTGCTGGAGCGTCTGCAGCTGTCGGAAGACCGTCGAGCGGTGCGAGTCGAATCGGGCTGCGCAGTCAGCCAGCGTGCGCGGTGCCTCCGCGATGAACTCGATGAGCTCGGTCGCGCGCTGAATCGTCTGCGACATGGTCCTCCCGCGTGCTCAGAGGCACAGCCTAGTGCACGATTTGTCGCGGTCTGCGGTCGTCAGAACGCTCGCCCGGGTCGCTGCCCGTGGCAGGTCGCGCCGGCTCATTCGGCTCGCCGCTCAGCCGCGGTACGTCTCTTCGCCCGGCGTGTAGTACTCCTGCGCGGACGACTGTCCGACGACCGGGCCGAAGTGCTCGGCCAGCGTGGCCTGGTGCGTCGCGCGCAGCTCCTCGAGGCCGACGGTGAAGATGTCCTGCACCTCGAGCACGGGCTGTTCGCCCACGACCGCGTCGGTCACGCCGATGCGCAGCACCGGGTAGTCGCGACCCTCGCACAGACCGCGGAACTTCACGTCGTCTTCGCGGGGAACCGACACGATCACGCGGCCGGTCGACTCGGAGAACAGCGCGGTCGCGGCATCCACGCCATCGCGCTCCACGATCTCGGTGAGCCACACCCGGGCACCGACGCCGAAGCGCAGAACGCTCTCGGCCAGGGCCTGCGCGAGGCCCCCGTCGGAGAGGTCGTGGGCGGAGGCGATGAGGCTCTCCATGGATCCGGCCTGGATGAGCTCGGCCAGCCGCTTCTCGCCGTCGAGGTCGACCGCCGGCGGGCGTCCGCCGAGGTGGCCGTGCACGGTGCCGGCCCATGCGGAGCCGTCGAGCTCCTCGCGCGTCACGCCGAGCAGGTAGATGTTGTCGCCCGCGTCCTGCCAGCCGGAGGGGATGCGACGTGCGACATCGTCGATCACGCCGAGCACGCCCGCGACGGTGGTCGGGAAGATGGGCACGTCGCCGGTCTGGTTGTAGAACGACACGTTGCCGCCGGTGACGGGAACGCCCAGCTCGAGGCAGGCATCCGACAGGCCCTCGATGGCCTGGCTGAACTGCCACATCACCTCGGGGTTCTCCGGAGAGCCGAAGTTGAGGCAGTCGGTGACGGCGGCGGGCACGGCACCGGTGACGGCGACGTTGCGGTACGCCTCTGCGAGGGCGAGGCGCGCGGCCTGCTTCGGGTCGAGCTGGCCGTAGCGTCCGTTGGCGTCGGTGGCGATGGCGAAACCGAGGCCGCTGTGCTCGTCGACGCGGATCATCCCGCCGTCGTCAGGGAAGGCCAGGGCCGTGTTGCCGCCCACGTAGTAGTCGTACTGGTTGGTGATCCAGCTCTTGTCGGCGAGGTTGGGCGAGCCGACGAGCGCGAGGAACTGGTCGCGCAGCTGCGCGCGACCTTCGTCGGTGGATGCCTCCGGTCGCGCGAGCACGACCGCCGAGTCCGCCTGCAGTGCGTCGATCCACGCGGGGTACGCGACGGGACGGTCGTACACCGGCCCGTCGACCGCGACGGTGCGCGGGTCGACGTCGACGATCTTCTCGCCGTGCCAGTTGATGATGAGGCGGCCGGTGTCGGTGACCTCGCCGAGCACGCTGGTCTCGACATCCCACTTGGCCGTCACGGCGAGGAAGGCGTCGAGCTTGTCGGGCGTGACGACCGCCATCATGCGCTCCTGCGACTCCGACATGAGGATCTCCTCCGCCGTGAGCGTCGGATCGCGCAGCAGCACGTTGTCGAGCTCCACGAACATGCCGCCGTCCCCATTGGAGGCGAGCTCGCTGGTCGCACAGGAGATGCCGGCGGCGCCCAGGTCTTGGATGCCCTCCACCAGCTTCTTCTCGAACAGCTCGAGGCAGCACTCGATGAGCACCTTCTCGGCGAACGGGTCGCCCACCTGCACGGCGGGCCGCTTGGTCGGCCCGCCGTCGGCGAAGGTGTCGGAGGCCAGAATGGATGCCCCGCCGATGCCGTCGCCGCCGGTGCGAGCCCCGAAGAGCACGACCTTGTTGCCCACGCCCGACGCGTTCGCCAGATGCAGGTCTTCATGCCGCAGCACGCCCACCGAGAGCGCGTTGACGAGCGGGTTGCCCTGGTACACCGGGTCGAAGTAGGTCTCGCCGCCGATGTTCGGCAGGCCCAGGCAGTTGCCGTAGAACGAGATGCCGCCGACCACGCCGTGCACCACGCGCGCCGTGTCGGCCTCGTCGATCTTGCCGAAGCGCAGCTGGTCCATCACGGCCACCGGGCGTGCGCCCATCGAGATGATGTCGCGCACGATGCCGCCGACACCGGTCGCCGCGCCCTGGAACGGCTCGATGTAGCTGGGGTGGTTGTGCGACTCGACCTTGAAGGTCACCGCCCAGCCCTCGCCGACATCCACCACACCGGCGTTCTCACCGATGCCGACCATGAGGTTCTTCTTCATCTCGGGCGTGACCTTCTGCCCGAACTGCCGAAGGTACTTCTTGGAGCTCTTGTAGGAGCAGTGCTCGCTCCACATCACCGAGTACATGGCGAGCTCGCCACTCGTGGGCCGGCGGCCGAGGATCTCGCGGATGCGCGCGTACTCGTCGGGCTTCAGACCGAGCGCCGCGTACGGCTGCTCCTTGTCGGGCGTCGCCGCGGCGTTGTCCACGGTGTCGAGGTTCTGCTCCGTCGCGATCGGAGACTCGGACGAAACGGGCTGTGCGGATGCCGTGGGCTCGGTCACGCGGCGGGACTCCTTGGCTTGTGACGTTGGTTCGTGCCGCCCGTCGACCGTAGCGGTGCGTGGGGCGCCGAACTCGTCAAAGTCTACCCGGGCATCTCGGGCCGTTCTCTGGTCGCCGACGCGTGCGTGCGCAGCCGTGCTGCAGGTCGGAACGACGGCTCGGCCTGGCGTGTGCGCGACGCGTCTCGATACCCTTGAACCAGGTCGTGTCGCCTGTCGGGCGCACGCCGCCACCGAGACGGAGCGCCCCATGAGCGATCAGACACCGCAGTACGGCTCGCAGCAGCAGCCTCCTGCGCAGCCCGGCTATCCGCAGCAGCCCGGGTATCAGCAGCCGGGTTACCCGCAGCAGTCCCCGTATCAGCAGCCGGGCTACCAACAGCAGTATGGGCAGCCGGTCTACCAGCAGACCGTCGTCTACACGTCGTACCAGCCCCAGCCGAAGGGCTTCAGCATCACATCGCTGGTGCTCGGCATCGCGTCGGTGCTCTTCGGGTTCACGTTCCTCGTGCCGATCGGCGCGGTGATCTTCGGCATCGTCGGCATCCGACGCGAGCCGACGGCCAAGGGCATGTCGATCACCGGACTGATCCTCGGCGCCGTGATGCTGGTCGGCTGGATCATCCTGCTCGTGCTCTGGCTGTCGCTCGCCTTCTGGGCGGTCGGGGCCGCGTCGGTCTACGGCACGACCAGCTGAGTCGCGTCCTCGCGGCGCGTCGGATGCCCGCGCACGGCATCTGCACGCCGTCGGCGGCCGGCGTCACTCGTCGCGGTCGATGCCGAACGTGTGACGTATGAGTGCCTGAACGTCGCGGTCCATCGCGTCGAGCCGACGGTCGATCGTGTCGAACCGGCCGCCCACGCCGAGGAACTTCTCGTCCAACCGCCGCACCTCGCTGCGAACGACGTGCACGAACAGCGTCGACACGATCGTGAGCATGCCGAGGAACCCGGCGCTGAACACGCCGATCATCGTCCACGTCTGTGCCTCGGTCACGACCACACCTCCATTGTCCACTCCACCCGCACCAGCGTCCACGGTGCCGGGATGACAGCCGACGGACATCCCGCCGTCTGCGGAGAGCGCCGCGCAGCACGCTCCTGTGGAGGGAGCGTCGCCTACGAGGCGGCACGTCCCGGCCGGGGGAACACCGAGCGCATGTGATCGGAGTCGAGGTAGTCGGCGACCCCGATGAGGATCAGGCTGAACACGATCTGCTCCGTCACCATCCACAGCGGGTACAGCCCGGGAATGGCCGCGAGCACCAGTGTGATCACCGGAAAGATCTTGCTGAACAGCCGCAGCCGCGAATAGCCCCAGTAGTAGCCGAGGGACGCCCGCCACGCGAAATAGAACAGCGTCGCGGTCATGCCCAGCACGACGACCGTGCGCATCCACACCGACCACTCGACAGGGATGCCCTGCGTCGCCAGCACGAGCGCGACGACGACCGCCGCGATGCCGATCGCGAACTCCAGCACGAGCAACCAGGTGATGGCGACGAATGCACGCCTCGTGCGAGGGTGACTCAGCAGCTCATCGTCGATGCGCACCTGCGACTGCCGTCCGCCGGCGAGTCGATCGAGTCGGCGGAACAGCGGTTCGAACCGTTGCAGCAGGGCGTTCATGCTCGCCACCTCCTCTCTGCCTGCGCTGTTTCTCCCGGAGCTTCCGCGACAGCGCTTCCGCCGACGTATTCCGTGCCGTTTTCAGGACATATGCCGACTCGAGGACACTATGTCGATGAGTCGCCGTATGTCCTGAATACGGTCGCAGCAGGGCCAGCGGAGCGTGCCGCTCGGCAGGCCGAATGGATGCGCGGGCTCAGGCCGCCTGCAGAGCGGCGATCGCCGACGTGAAGAATGTGAGCCCGTCGACGCCGGAGCGCATGGCAGCGGTCGTGTCCGGTCCGAAGCCCGGCTCGGTGGCGTGCTCGGGGTGCGGCATCAGGCCGACGACGTTGCCGCGCTCGTTGGTGACGCCGGCGATGTCGTTGATCGAGCCGTTCGGGTTGACGGCGACGTACCGGAACACGACGCGCCCTTCGCCCTCGAGCCGCTCGATCGTCTCGGCGGAGGCCACGTACTCGCCCTCGCCGTTCTTGAGCGGGATGACGATCTCCTGCTCCGCCTCGAACCCGTTCGTCCACGCGGTGCCCGTGTTCTCCACGCGCAGGCGCTGGTCGCGGCGGATGAACGCGCCATGGTCGTTGCGGATCAGGCCGCCGGGCAGCAGGCCGGCCTCGGTGAGCATCTGGAAGCCGTTGCAGATGCCGAGCACGGGCATCCCGTTGTTCGCGGCGTCGACGACCTCGCTCATGATCGGCGAGAGGCTGGCGATGGCGCCGCACCGCAGGTAGTCGCCGTAGCTGAACCCGCCAGGCAGCACGAGTGCGTCGACGCCGGCCAGGTCGTGGTCGCCGTGCCAGAGCGCGACATCCTCGGCGCCGGCTGCGCGCACGGCGCGGCGGGCGTCGCGGTCGTCGAGCGAGCCGGGAAAGGTGATGACGCCGATGCGCATCAGGCGACCCCGTTCTCGACCACGGTGACGGCCACGACGTCTTCGATCACGCCGTTGGAGAGCACGTCGGCGGCGATCTCGCGCACCGAGGCCAGCAGCTCGTCGCTCACCGGCCCCTCTGTCGTCAGCTCGAACCTCTTGCCCATGCGCACGTCGAACGTGCCCCGCCCGGTACGGGCCAGGGCTGCGGCGATGGCCTTGCCCTGCGGGTCGAGAAGCTCCGCCTTCGGCATGACGTCGACAACGATGGTGGGCACAGGGACTCCCTTGACGGATCGGTGTGGATGCCCCGATTCTACCGGCGACTGAGGCGAGAGCAGAGCGAGCTTGCTCGCTGTGCCGAGCCGATGGAGCCGGTCGAGCGCGCAGCGCGAGCACCGGCGCCGATCCGAGAGCAGAGCGAGCTTGCTCGCTGTGCCGAGCCGATGGAGCCGGTCGAGCGCGCAGCGCGAGCACCGGCGGCGATCTGCGCGGAGCGTCCGTGGTCGGTTTCGCAATCATGGGCATCCGTTCACCTCCCGGCCACCGGGTGCTCTGGGTGAGTTGTGCACCGCTGCCTAGCGTCGCTGACGGGGCTCGGAGCATCCGTGACCCTCGTCGCCGGAGGGAGCGCCATGAGCACGCACGACGTCATCGTCTCGACCGTCGCCGACGCCGACCGGTACGCCTACCGCGACACCGACTACCTGCCGGACGGCGGGCCGGACGACACCGACGAGGTGGACGAGATCGAGGTCGAGCTGGTGGTGCTGGCGCTCGCCGGAACGACGGTCGTCGACGACGGACTCGTCGAGCGCGCGTGCGCGCGTGCCCTCGACAGGGCGGGCATCGCCGTCGGTGCGCGCGAGCGCGTGAGTGCGCTCGTGCACCTGCGCGACAACAGCGGCCGAGGACGCCGCGAGATCTTCCTCGAATTGGCCGACGACGACGACCAGGCGGCACGTGCCTCCGCCGAGTTCGAGAGGGCGTTCGCCGAGCTGGCCGACCGCGAAGGGGTCGAAGCCATTCCGGGGGCGCAGACGGCCATCGAACGACTGCGCGCCAACGGCGTGCACGTGGCGCTGACGACCGGGCTGAGCCGAACGACGACGAACGGCATCCTGGACGCCCTGGGCTGGCACGACCTCGTCGACGTCGTGCTCTGCTCCGACGACGTGCGCCGCGGACGTCCATACCCCGACCTCGCGCTGACCGCCCTGCTGCGCACCGGTGCGACCTCGGTGGACGGGATGATCGTGGTGGGCGACAGCGTCTCCGACATCGCGAGCGGCCCGGCCGCGGGCGCCGGCGTGACGGTGGGGGTGCTCACGGGCGCGCACGACGAGCGCGCGCTGACGCTCGCCGGAGCGGATGCCGTCATCGACGGCATCGCCGATCTCCCGATGCTGCTCGGACTCGACGCCGACCCCGCCGATCACACCATCTACTTCGGCTGAGGCGCGAGTCACGCATGTCGCGTCTTCTGGAGTCGCCCGCGCCCGCCGGGCAGGCATCCTTTCCCTCTGCGACGGCGATGGTGTGGCAGGGCGTCGGACACGCGCACGAGGCGGTGGCGGTTCCGGGAGTGCGCCTGGCGCCGGGGGATGCGCTGATCGCGGTCGAGCTCGCCACGGTGTGCGGCTCCGATCTGCACACCCTTCGCGGTGACCGCGCCGCGAGCGCCCCGCTCGTGCTCGGCCACGAGCACGTGGGCACGGTCGTCGACACGACGCGCGGCGCCAAGAGCGTCGACGGCACCCGGCTGCAGATCGGCGACCGCGTGGTGTGGTCGCAGACCGTGGCGTGCGGTCGCTGCATCAGGTGCCGAAGAGGGCTTCCGCAACTGTGTCTCACGGCACAGAGATACGGGCACGAGCGCATGCGCCGCGGCTGGGAACTCAGCGGCGGATTCGCGACCCACGTTCATGTGCGGGCCGGCACCGCGACCGTGCAGGTGCCGGCGTCGGTTCCGGCCGAGGCGCTCGCCCCGTTGTCGTGCGCGGGCGCGACGGCGGTGGCGGCGCTCGACGCGGCCTCCGCGATCGTTCCGCTGCACGACGAGGTGATCGTCGTCGGCGGAGCAGGGATGCTCGGCCTCACCGTCACAGCGCTTGCCACGCGGGCGGGCGCGCACGTGGTGGTCACCGAGCCCGTGTCGTCGCGCAGGGAGCTCGCGCTCGCCTTCGGCGCCGATGCCGTCGTCGACCCCGACGCCGCGGCACGTTCCTCCTCGCTGCGTGCCGTACTGCATCGCAGGGGACGCCGTGGCGACAGCGCGCGCATCGCGATCGAGACCTCCGGAGCGACGTCGTCCGTCGGCGCGCTGGTCGACACCGTCGACGCGGGCGGCGTGGTCGTGATCGCGGGGTCGAGTGTGAGCGACGGCGAGCTGCCGCTCGAGCCGCGCCGCGTGGCATCCCGCATGCTCACCGTGCGCGGGGTGCATCACTACACGGGCGAGCAGCTGGAGCGGGCGGTCGTCTTCGCTGTGGATGCCTGGCGCGAGCTCCCGCTCGCAGCCCAGGTCGGCCGCGTGTTCCCGCTGCACGAGACGTCGGCGGCGCTCGACTTCGCGCTCACGAGCGAGATGCTGCGTGTCGGCGTCTCGCCGTACGCTGGGTGAGCCGTACGGGTTCACCGTCGACGTGCGAACATCCGTGGAGGAACGCATGAACGGGTTCAGGCAGGGTCACGATTCGGAAGAGCTCGACACTGTCGCGCTCAATCCGCTGTTCACGAGGCCGGGCGAGGCGACGGAGCTTCCGCGGTTCCGCCTTCCGTCGAAGGGCTCGCTGCCCGACACGGCCTATCAGATCGTGCACGACGAGGCGATGCTCGACGGCAACGCCAGGCTCAACCTCGCCACGTTCGTCGGCACGTGGATGGACGACCGCGCGAAGGCCCTCTACATCGAGTCGGCCGACAAGAACATGGTCGACAAAGACGAGTACCCGCAGACCGCGGCCATCGAGCAGCGCTGCTGGCGGATGCTCGCCGATCTCTGGCATGCCCCGCACCCCGCGAAGGCGATCGGCACTTCCACGATCGGCTCGTCGGAGGCGTGCATGCTCGCGGGCCTCGCGCTGAAGCGCCGCTGGCAGAACGCGCGCAAGGCCGCGGGCAAACCGGTCGGCATTCCCAACCTCGTGCTCAGCTCCGCCGTGCAGGTGTGCTGGGAGAAGTTCTGCAACTACTGGGACGTCGAACCCCGCTTCGTGCCCATCTCGATGGATCACAAGACGCTCGACGGCACCGACCTCGAGAAGTACGTCGACGAGAACACCATCGGCGTCGTCGCGATCATGGGCGTGACCTACACGGGCATGTACGAGCCGGTGAAGCAGATCGCACAGGCTCTGGATGCCCTGCAGGCCACGACGGGACTCGACGTTCCGATCCACGTCGACGGGGCATCCGGTGCCATGGTGGCTCCGTTCCTGCAGCCCGAACTGGAGTGGGATTTCCGGGTGGATCGCGTCGCGTCGATCAACACGTCGGGCCACAAATACGGACTCGTGTACCCGGGGCTCGGCTGGGTGGTCTGGCGCGACGAGGCCGCCCTGCCGGAGGACCTCGTCTTCCGCGTCTCCTATCTCGGCGGCGACATGCCGACGTTCGGACTCAACTTCTCGCGGCCGGGGGCGCAGGTTCTGCTGCAGTACTACCTGTTCCTGCAGCTCGGGTTCGAGGGTTACCGGCGCGTGCAGGGAGCGGCTCGCGACACGGCACGGTACCTGGCCGATCAGATCGCGAGGCTCGAGCCGTTCGAGCTGTGGACCGACGGCTCGGACATCCCGGTCATGGCGTGGCAGCTCAAGGAGGGCTACACCGACAAGTGGACGCTGTACGACCTGTCGCAGCAGCTGCGCACCCGTGGATGGCTCGTGCCGGCCTACCCCATGCCAGAGGCGTTGACCGCGCTCACCGTGCAGCGCGTGGTGGTGCGCAACGGACTCTCGCGCGATCTCGCGGCCGGCCTCGTGCAAGACATCCGTACCCACGTCAAGGAGCTCGACGCGCTCCGCGCGCCCCTGCCGCCCGCGCGCCGCGTCGGCTTCCACCACTAACCCGCCGCCCCGAGAGTGCGGCCCCCGGGTGGGTTTCCGCTCCCGAGAGTGCGAAATCCTGCCCGCGAGAGTGCGGGTTGCACATCAGGTACTCCTGACGTAATATTCCACGTGGAATAATCACTACGGAACATCTGCCGCACACCGCTGCAGCGGACGATTCCCAGCAAGAACGGCCCCGGAGTCTCGGAAAGGAGACCGCATGTCATCGCTCACTCCGCTGGGCATCGCCATCCTCGGCCTCTTGATCGAGCGGCCGATGCACCCCTACGAGATGTTCCAGACCTTCATCGCCCGATCGGAAGATCGCATCGTGAAGGTGCGGCCCGGCTCGCTCTATCACACGGTCGAGCGGCTCGAACGAGACGGGCTCGTGCGAGCCACCGGCACCGAGCGCGAGGGCAACCGCCCCGAGCGCACGACCTATGAGATCACGGACGCCGGCCACGACCGCATGCTCGAGCGCATCACCGAGATGCTCGCGGATTGGAAGTACGAGTATCCCGAGTTCCCGCTCGCCCTCGCCGAGGCTCACAACCTGCCACGCGACACGGTGGTCCGACTTCTGCAGAAACGCGTCCTCGCGCTGCGGGGTCAGCTGGAGCTCGTCGGACGCGCCGTCGACCACGTCGAGGACAGACACCTCGAGCGCAAGTACTGGCTCGAGGCCTCGTACATGCGGGTGCTGATCGAAGCGGAGACCACCTGGATCGAGGGTCTCGTGGACGAACTGAAGAACGAGACCATCGACTGGTAAGGCGGCTCCCGCTCCCTGACATCGAACGGGCGTGCGTCGACGGACCATGTGACGACGCGTCACCACAGACATCCCTCATCACAGAACGGAAATCATGAACAAGAAGACAAGTCCTTGGCCGGCGCTCTGGGCGCTGGTCATCGGGTTCTTCATGATCCTCGTCGACACGACCATCGTGTCTGTCGCGAACCCCAAGATCATGGAGGGCCTCAAGACCGACATCAACTCGGTGATCTGGGTCACCAGTGCCTATCTCCTCGCCTACGCCGTGCCGTTGCTCGTCACCGGACGACTCGGAGACCGGTTCGGCCCCAAGAACATCTATCTCATCGGCCTCGTGCTCTTCACCGGAGCCTCGCTCTGGTGCGGTCTCTCCGGCTCGATCGAGATGCTCATCACGGCGCGCGTCGTGCAGGGCCTCGGCGCAGCGCTGATGACGCCGCAGACCATGGCTGTCATCACCCGCACCTTCCCGCCGAACCGGCGCGGTCAGGCCATGGCACTGTGGGGTGCGACCTCCGGTGTCGCCATGCTCGTCGGCCCGCTGCTCGGGGGAGTGCTCGTCGACGGCTTCGGCTGGGAGTGGATCTTCTTCATCAACGTGCCGGTCGGCGTTGTCGCCTTCATCCTGGCGATCATCCTGGTGCCGAAGCTTCCGACCCATCAGCACTCGTTCGACATCCTCGGTGTCGTGCTCAGCGCCGTCGGGCTCTTCCTGCTCGTCTTCGGAATCCAGGAGGGTGAGACCTACAACTGGGGCACCATCACCGGCCCCATCACCGTGTGGGGTCTGATCATCGCCGGACTGGTCGTGCTCGCGGGCTTCGTGGCATGGCAGGCGTTCAACAAGGGCGAGCCTCTGATGCCGCTCAAGCTGTTCCGGGACCGCAACTTCTCGCTGGCGAGCTTCGGCATCAGCGCCGTGGGGTTCGCCGTCTCGAGCATGTCGCTTCCGCTCATCTTCTTCGCGCAGCTCGTGCTCGGCTTCACGCCGACGCAGTCCGCGCTGCTGATGGTGCCGATGGCCGTCGTCGTGCTCCCGCTCTCTCCGATCGTCGGCAAGCTCGTCGATCGGGTGCACCCGCGCTACCTGGCCTTCTTCGGTCTCTTCGTGCTGGCACTCGGCCTGCTCTGGTACGCCGCGTGGCTCGACACGGATGCCAGCCTCTGGCCGCGCCTCCTGCTGCCGAGCCTCGTGCTGGGCATCGGCAACGCGTTCATCTGGTCGCCCCTGTCCGTCACTGCCACGCACAACCTGCCGCCTGCGCAGGCCGGCGCGGGCGCGGGCATCTACAACACCGTTCGGCAGATCGGCAGTGTGCTCGGAAGCGCGGCGATCGCCGCTCTGATCGAGGCGCGTCTGACGGCGAACGGCCTGCACTCGGCGTCGAGCGGAGCGCAGTTCAGCGGCTCCAAGCTGCCCGCCATCGTGCAGCAGCCGTTCACGGATGCCATGGCCCAGTCGATGCTGCTGCCCGCGGCGGTCGCGCTGCTGGGAGCCGTCGTCGTGCTGTTCTTCGTGCGACCGAAGGACAACGGCCAGTGGTCGGCCACGCAGGGCACTCCGGTGGTCAACAAGGCCCCGGAGCCGGTCGAGAGCTAGCGCCCGCGCACGTCAGCACGCCGGTCGCGCCCGTTCAGGGCGCGGCCGGCGTCGCCGTGAGACGGATGGCGTTCGCCCAGGGGTCCTCGAAGCTCAGCGTGCGGCCGTCGTCGCGCACCGGCACACGGAAGTGCGCCATGCGCTCGGCGACCGAACCGAGGTCGTCGTCGGTGGGCAGCACGATGTCCACGCGGCCGAGGCCGAGCGCGGGCATCCTTCGACCTGCTCCACGGCTGTTCCACGTGTTCATCGCCATGTGGTGGTGGTAGCCACCTGCGCTCACGAAGAGCGCGGAGCCGCCGAGCTCGGCGGTGGTGTCGAAGCCGAGACGGTTCACGTAGAACTCGCGTGCGGAGTCCACGTCGCCGACCGAGAGGTGCACGTGGCCGACGCCGGCGTCGCCGATCACCGGATCGTCGATCGCCTGCTCGGTGAGGTTTTCCCGCAGAAACTCGTTCGGGTCGAGAAACAGGGTGTCCATCTCGACGCGGCCGTGGGTCCAGCTCCACTGGGTGCGGTCGCGGTCCCAGTACAGCTCCACGCCGTTGCCCTCCGGGTCGGTGAAGTAGAACGCCTGGCTCACGAGGTGGTCGGAGCTGCCGGTGAACGTGCCGGGGGCATGGGTCGCCACAGAGTACACAGCGGCGGCGAGCGCGGCTCGGGACTCGAACACGATCGCCGTGTGGAACAGCCCGGCCGATCGCGGCGCCGCGTGCTTCAGCTCCGGACTGTGCTGCAGCACGATGACCGGCGTCGAGCCACGGCCCAGCACCACGCGGTCGCCCTCTGCGGAGAGCACGCGCAGAGTGACGGCATCCCGGTAGTAGGCGGTCATCGCGTCGAGGTCGCCCACGAGCAGCGTGACGGCGCCCATCGCGGTGTCCGCCGCGAGGTGGTCGAGGTTCTGGTTGGCGTTCATTGCACCTACAACCATTTACGGGCTGCTGCCATTCCCGCCGTCCGATATGGCGCAGGATATGCGGCAAGCGGACTCGGATATGTCTTCCGCTGACCGCATATCCTGATCCGCTGCGGCCGGCCGGGGGCAGCCGGCAGGGGGGTCTCAGTCTCCCGACAGGCGCTCCAGCAGCTCGCGGTAGCGGGCCGCGGTGCGCTGCACCACGTGGTCGGGCAGCGCGGGCGGCACGCCCTGCTTGTCCCAATTGGCGGCCAGCCAGTCGCGCACGATCTGCTTGTCGAAACTCGCCATGCGCTCGGCGGGAGTGGATGCCGTGCGCCAGGTCTCGGCATCCCAGTAGCGGCTCGAGTCGCTCGTGAGCACCTCGTCGGCCAGCGTCAGCTCGCCGGTCGCCTTGTCGGCGCCGAACTCGAACTTGGTGTCGGCGAGGATGAGACCCTTCGCCTCGGCGATGGCGGATGCCCGGCGATACACGTCGAGAGCCGTGTCGCGGAGGCGCGCCGCGGCATCCTCTCCGACGAGCTCGACGGTGCGCTCGAAGCTGATGTTCTCGTCGTGCTCCCCCTGCTGGGCCTTGAACGCCGGCGTGTAGATCGGCTCGGGCAGGCGGTCGCCGTTCTGCAGCCCCGCCGCGAGCGGGATGCCGCACACGCTCTGCGACTGCTGGTACTCGAGCCATCCGGTGCCGGTGAGGTAACCGCGCACCACGCACTCGATCGGGTACATGTCGAGCGGCTTGACGAGCATCGCTCGACCGGCGACTGCTGCAGGAATGCGATCGGTGCCGTCGAGCTCGTGGTCGGCGACGAGATGGTTGGGCACGTCGTCGAGCCGGTCGAACCACCACAGCGACAGTGTCGTCAGCAGCTCGCCCTTGCCGGGGATGCCCGGCTCGAGCACGAAGTCGAACGCGCTCACCCGGTCGCTGGCGACCACGAGCAGTTCGTCCGCGGTGTCGATGGATGCCGTGCCCTGCGGAATGTAGAGATCGCGCACCTTGCCCGAGTACGCGTGGGTCCAGCCGGGAAGTGTCTGCGCGGTCACGGGTCAATCGTACGGGGATGCCGGATGCCGCGACGATGCAGGATATGTCGGCTGCCGAGCACATATCCGACGCGAGCACGTGAATGTCCTGCATCGTGTTCGCCGTGAGCGGTCATCATCGACGGATGCTCCCCCGCGACTGGTGCGCCGGGCCAACGTCGTGCACAATTGTTCTAACTCACTACAAAACGCGAACGCATCCCACCCGGCGGTGCGAGAAACGACGCGGCGAGGCCGCGCGAGTCAGGAGAGGCGACGTGGCCGAAACGGCTGGCACCAACTGGGCAGGCAACTACACCTACACGGCGAGCGAGGTGCGGCATCCGTCGTCCGTCGACGACGTGCGCGCCGCGGTGCGTGAGGCCGCGGCGAGCGGCGCCCGCGTGCACGCCATCGGCACGCGGCACTGCTTCAACGACATCGCCGACACCCCCGGCGTTCACCTCGCGATGACGTCGCTGACGCCGCGCTTCGAGCTCGACGAGCAGGCGCGCACGGTGACGGTCTCGGCCGGAGAGCGCTACGGCGACATCGCGCTGCGACTGGATGCCGCCGGCTACGCCCTGCCCAACCTCGCCTCCCTGCCCCACATCTCCGTCGCCGGCGCGATCGCCACGGCGACACACGGATCCGGCGACCGCAACGTCAACCTCGCAGCCGTGGTCGCGGGGCTGGAGCTCGTCGACGGAACGGGCGAGCTCGTCACGCTGCGGCGTGGGGACGCCGACTTCGACGGAGCGGTCGTCGGGATCGGGGCGCTGGGCATCATCACCGCCGTCACGCTCGACGTTGTGCCGAGCTTCGAGGTCGAGCAGACCGTCTACGACGGCCTCGACTGGGAGGCCGTGCTCGAGCACTACGACGCGATCACGTCGTCGGCGTACAGCGTGAGCATGTTCACCGACTGGGTCGACGGGGTGCAGCAGGTGTGGCTCAAGCGCCGCGCCGATGAGCAGGGCGAGGCGCCGGTGACGTTCTTCGGGTCGCCGAAGTCGACGGTGAAACGGCACCCGCTGCCGGGCGTCGACGCGTCGGCCTGCACGGACCAGTTCGGCGTGCCCGGTCCCTGGTACGACAGGCTGCCGCACTTCAAGCTCGAGTTCACGCCGTCGAACGGCGAGGAGATCCAGAGCGAATACCTCGTGCCGCGCGAGCGTGCCGCCGACGCCATCCGGGCGTTGCTCCCGTTGGCCGAGCAGATCGCTCCGGTGCTGCAGGTGACCGAGCTGCGCACGGTCGCCGCCGACGAACTGTGGCTCAGCTCGGCGTACCAGAGGGACGTGACGGGCATCCACTTCACCTGGAAGCGCGACCAGCAGGCCGTCGAGGCGGTGCTGCCCGCGATCGAGGCCGCCTTGTTCCCGCTCGGCGCACGTCCGCACTGGGGCAAGGTGTTCGTCGACGTCGAGGGCGTCGTGCCGTCGCTGTATCCGCGGTTCGACGACTTCAGGGCGCTCGCGTCGAGGTTCGATCCGAAGGGCGTGTTCCGCAACGCCTACCTCGATCGTCTCCTTGGCTGAGTCCGACCGCGCAGAACGGATCGCCCAGGTGTGATCCCTTGACGGATGCCGCACGCCGCGGTTGGCTGGCACCCGTGAGTGTCGAGGCGGGGCAGGCGACGGAGCCGCAGCGCGCCGACTTCCACGGACCGTGGTGGTATCACGCGGCGTACGGGGTGATGCTCACAGGCCTCGTGCTCACGTTCTGCCTCGGGCCGCCGCTTGCGGTGACCATCGCGATCGCCGTGAGCGCGGTGGTGGGCTACGTGCTGACGATCGCTTTCGGCGTGGTCACCGGCATCGAGCTTCGCAGATTCAGGCCGCCGGTCTACGCTCTCGCGGGTGCGATCGGGGGTCTCGTGCTCGTGGGGCTCACGTTCGGCGTCAAGGTGCTCGTCGACTCCACAGGAGAGGCCTGGATCGCTGTCGTCGCGGCACTCCTCGTGGGGGCGGGAGCCGCCTGGTACGGCTGGCTGATCGACCCGCTGCTGAAAGACCGGGAGCCCACCGCCTGAACGAGCACCCGGACGACGCGGCCGATCGGGCAGCGATCGGCCGCATCGAGACAGCATTGGTGGATGCCGCTGCCCGCCTCGCCACCGCCGGCGCGCGCACCGAGGCGCTCGCCGAATACGTGCCTGCGGGACGCACCCTGCTTGTTCCCCGTGCTGAACGGATGCGTCGCCTCGGCAGCGTCTGGCGGCTCGGCGTGCTGCTTCTCGCTGCCGATGTCGAGGGACCGACCGGCTCGGCGGGATCCGACGGCTCCGGCGGGCGCACCGGCAACGGGGCTCCGGCCGTCCCTGCGCTCTACGCGACGGGTGCGATCACCCGAGCCCACGAGCCCGGCCGCACGACCTACATCGCAGCATCGGCCGAGCGTCGACGGCAGCTGCGCGTCGCCGCGCATCGCGGGCGCTTCGACCCCGCCGAGACGGTGAACTTCGACGCGACACCCATCGCGGTGGACGAGAGTCTGGTCGGGGCATCCGGGGTCCTCATCGTGCGCGACGGTGAGGCGTACGTGCGTTGGAGCCCGACGACTCCGGATGCCGCCACCCCGTTCGCCGCCTACCTTGCGGAGCGCGTCGACCTGCTCGTGTCGCCGCCGGAGGGCGCCTGACCGGGCGACGCGGCGAGCAGCATCAGTGCGCCGCCGGCGCGACCGCCGCGGCGATATCGGTGCGGTGCTGCGAGCCCTCGAGCGTGATGGTGTCGACGGCCCGATAGACCCGCTCGCGCGCCTGGCCGAACGTCGAGCCGAGCGCCACGACCGTGAGCACGCGTCCGCCGCTGGCGACGAGAGTCTCGGTGGACCAGCTCGACGTGGCATCGGTCGACACGGCACGGATGTCGGTGGCCGCGTGCAGCACCTGCACCTCGGCAATGCTGGATGCCGCGTCCAGGCCGAGAATGGCCCGTCCCGTCACCGGCGCCGCCGGATAGCCCTCGCTCGCGACGACCACTCCGACGGCGACGTCGAGCGCGAACTCGGGCCGCGGCACACCGCCGAGCTCGCCGGTCGCGGCCGCGTGCAGCAGGCCGGACAGCGGGGTGACGAGGCGCGGCAGCACGACCTGCGTCTCGGGGTCTCCGAAGCGCGCGTTGAACTCGATGACGCGGATGCCGGCATCCGTCACGATGAGCCCGCAGTAGAGCAGCCCGATGAACGGCGTCTGCTCGGCGGCCATGGCGCGGATCGTGGGCAGTGCGACGGTGTCGATGACCTCGTCGACGAAGTTCTCGTCGAGCCACGGCACCGGCGAGTAGGCGCCCATGCCGCCCGTGTTGGGGCCCTCGTCGCCGTCGAGCAGCCGCTTGTAGTCCTGCGCGGGCGAGAGCGGGAGCACGTGCTCGCCGTCGCTGAGCAGGAACAGCGACACCTCGCGACCGTCGAGGAACTCCTCGACCAGCACGGTGCCGTGCTCGAGCCAGTAGGTGGCATGCGCGAGAGCTGCGTCGCGATCCTTCGTGACCAGCACGCCCTTGCCCGCCGCGAGGCCGTTGGCCTTCACCACGTAGGGGGCCCCGAACCTGTCGAGCGTGGCCTCGGCCTCCTCGACCGTGCCGACCACCTCGGCGCGTCCGGTCGGAACGCCTGCGGCCTCCATGATGCGCTTCGCGAACGCCTTCGATCCCTCGAGCCTTGCCGCGGCCTTACTCGGCCCGAACACCGGGATGCCGCGCTCGCGCACCGCGTCGCTGACCCCGGCGACCAGGGGCGCCTCTGGTCCCACGACCACGAGTTCCACGCCGTGGCGCTCCGCGTACGACGCGACGGCGGCACCGTCGTTCGCGTCGAGATCGAGCGTGCGCACGTCGTCGGCGATGCCCGCGTTGCCGGGCGCCGCGGTGATGTCGTGGGCGGCATCCTCGGCCAGCAGCGCGCGGATGATGGCGTGCTCGCGCGCGCCGGAGCCCAGAACGAGGATTCTCATTCTGCCCATCGTACGGTGTGGTCTGTCGCGCCCTGGTGCCGCTCGTGCGTTCAGAACTCAGGATCGGCAGCGCACCGCCGACCAGCGATTCAGCCACCGCGGTCACCGCGCACGACGGTGGGGAAGAATGGGCGAATGGCTGACGACAAGGTGATGGGTCCGGCGTCGTACTTTCCCTCGATCGAGAAGAAGTACGGCGAGCCGATCGACTACTGGATGACCCAGCTCGAGTCCGTCTCCGACCTGAAGCACATGGAGCAGGTGGCGTACCTCAAGACCGAGTTCGGCATGGGGCACGGCCACGCGAACGCTCTCGTCGGCTGGTTCCGCCAGCACCGCGCATAGGTGGCCCGTTCCACAGGGAGCGGCCGGGCGGCTCGGCCGAGGCTTCCCCGCGCTCGCGCGGTCAGACCCCGCAAGGGCCGTGGTGCATGGGCCGCCGGCTTCGTCATCGCGATCCTGGCCGTGGCGGCCGGGATGCTCCTCACACTCGCCCCGACCGTCGGGCTCGGCCGTGTGCTCGGCGTGAGCGCCCTTCTGCCAGCCCGCACCGCCATCACCATCGTGGCCGCCGCGCTCGGCGTGCTGCTCGCGCTGTGCTGCCTGGCGCCCAGGTGGCGCGCACTGCTGCCGATCGCCGTCGCCCTGCTCGTCGTGGCAGCGTTCAACGTTCCTGTCGTGCTGCTGCGAGGCTTCCAGATCTCGACGCCGGCGACGGCGTCGTCCGGCCAGCTCCGCGTGCTCGAGTGGAACACCAACGGCGACCTCGTCTCGCCTGCGACGGTCGCGCGGCTCGCGTCCGATCTGAAGGCGGGCGTGGTCGTGCTCCCGGATGCTCGGATCGGCGTCACGGCATCCGCCTACCGGTCGGCGTTCGAGGCGGCGGGGCTGCGCGGCAGGTTCTACTCCGGCGCGGGTGCGGACGCGCAACTCGCCGTGTTCATCACCGCCGGCCTCGCCGCCGATTATCCGAGCGCGCAGACGGGGCCGCAGGCGCAGAAGACGCTGGTTCTGCGGCCGTCGTCGGCGCAGCTGCCGACCATCGTCGCGTTGCACGCGAACCAGCCGACGCCCGGCGGCATCGGTGGCTGGCGCGACGAGCTCCAGTGGGTGGAGAGCAACTGTCGAGCGGGGGCCGTGCTCGTCGTCGGCGACTTCAACGCCAGCGTCGACGACTTCGGCTCCGCCGGTCTCGGTGGATGCCGCGACGCGGCGGCCCTCACCGGTGCGGCATCGGTCGGCACCTGGCCGACCACGGCGCCGGCGTTCCTCGGCATGCCCATCGACCACGCGCTCGTCACCGGCATGGCCGGTCGCGTCGAGTCGTTCAGCGTGCTCACGCGCGAGGACGGCTCCGGTGCCAGGCACCGGCCGACCCTCACCGTGCTGTCGAGCCCGTCGCGATGATCGTCGGCGGGATCACCACGGAGGGGTCTCGGGTCGCGAGCAGAATGGACTCATGGCTCGAGCACGCATTCCCGAGGGTGACGGTCTGTCGGCGGTGGCCGAAGCGCTGACGGCATCCGCGAGTCGCGACGCCACGGCGACCGCCGTGCGGTTTCTGCTGCAGGCGCTCGCCGACAAGGTGCCGGGCAACGCGGTCGAGGTGCGGGTGCCGCCGTTCGGGGCTGTGCAGTGCATCGAGGGCCCGCGGCACACGCGCGGCACGCCCCCGAACGTCATCGAGATGGATGCCCCCACCTGGCTCGCCCTCGCAACGGGACGTGCAGCGTGGCCCGACGTGATGGCGTCCGGCGTGGTGCACGCGTCGGGAACGCGCGCCACGCTCGAGCCCTACCTGCCCGTGTACCGGCCGCGCTGAGACGCTGCCGGCCGGAGCATCGTCAGCGCTGCACCACCACGTAGGCCGCCGGGTCGTCTTCGGGCCTCGCGCCCCAACCCGCGTGCGGAGACACGGCGTGACGATCGAACCAGAACTCGTCGGCCGCGGCCCTGATCTCCGCGGCGGAGTGCCGAGCGAGCAGGTCGAACGCGCCGAGGTTGTCGCGCGTCTGCTCGGGCGTGCGCGATCCGACGAGCACGTTCGTGACGTTCGGGTTGGTGAGCGGATAGGCGATGGCGAGCTGGGCCGGGGTGGCGCCGAACTGGGCAGCGACCTCGCGCAGCCGCCCGACCGACGCGCGGATCCGCTCCTGGGTGCCGCCGATGTCGCCGCCGATGATGCGGCTCGGTCCGGTGCCGCTGCCGCCGAAGATGAGCCCGCCCTCGAACGTGTCCGAGGCCTGGATGCGCAGCCCGGTGCGCGCGCACAGCGTGCCGTACGGCGCGCCCTCCGGCACCGAGCGCCGCGTCAGCCCGTACTTCAGCTGCGCGTAGTCGGGCGCCTGGACACCGGCTGCCTCCGCCTGCCTGATGAGCTCGGCGACCTCGGTCGCGGCCCAGTTGTTCACGGCCCACGCGCGTGCCTTGCCGGCCAGCAGCACCGACGCGACGTCGTCGAGGAGCGAGCCGTAGTCATCCCTCGGCTGCATGAGGTCGCCGAGCACGAGCACCTCGGCGTGATCGGTGTGCTGCCGAACGAGCATGGTGTCGAGCTGGCTCTCCAGCGACGGGACGAACGCGTTGCGCGGGTCGGGCAGCCAGCCCTTGACTGCCAGCTGGATGCTGTCGCGCGGCACCCCGAGCTCGGCGATCGCGCGTGCGAACACCATCTCGGTGTCGGTGTCGTTCGGGGTCTCTCCGCCGCCGTAGATGCCCACGTCGAAGGTGGTGACGCCGCTGTCGACGGCGAGGCGGAGCGTGGCGAGCACGGTGTCGAAGTCGGCGCGGTCCCAGGTGTTCCACGAGCCGAAGGCGAGCGCTGACACCTCGACTCCTGACGGCCCCGTGATGCTGCGGGGAACGCTCATCATGAACTCCTTGGTTCGTCCGGGTGCCCGTGGCCCGAATTGTCTACAGTCGTAGAATAATCATGCCGAGGGGTGATCCGTCAAGCATTCCGTTCACAGCGGCAGCAGGTTCGACGTGCGAGACAATGGAGTCGTGCCCCACGAGTCCCACGACACCGACCAGACGACGCCCGTGACGTCGACACCCGATCACGAGCAGCTCGTCGACGCAGGCGGGAGCGTGGACGCAGACGGCCACGCAGCACACGAGGAGCGGGAGACGGCGGCCGTCGCGTCCGAGCAGCAGGTGCGCGTGCGCCGCACGCCGCGCTACGGCCGGTTCATGATCCTCGGCGGCGTGATCTTCGCCATCGCCGCGTTCATCGCCACCTATTCGTTGCCGCAGGGCCAGGGCTACGACCGCAACACGGTCTTCGGCTTCGTGCTGCTCACGGCCGTGGCCGTGGGCGTCGGACTCGGAGCGCTCGCCGCGATCATCGCGTCCGCCGCCACGAAGCACACGGAGCGCACGGTCGTCGCGGACCGCATCGACGTCAAGGTCGAGCCTGCAGCCGACGACGAGGAGCGCGCGCTCGATCTGGGCGAACTCCCGTCCGAGGTGGAGCAGGGGGCGGATGCCGGCGAGCAGGCCGGCGACGTCGCCGACGGGGCGTCGGAGCGCGGCTCGGGTGAGGCATCCGGCGACACCGACACCACGCGCTGAGTCGCACGCCGCCGAAACGGGATGTCGTGACCGCGATCGCCGAACGTCTCGAGCAACTGCGCGGCGGCCTGATCGCCTTCTGTTACCAGATGCTCGGCTCGCCCTTCGACGCCGAGGACGCCGTGCAAGACGTCATGGAGCGGGCGTGGCGCTCTCGTGACTCGTACGACCCGAGCCGCGGAGCCCTGTCCACCTGGGTGTACCGCATCGCCAGGAATGTCTGCCTCGATCGCCTGCGTGACGCGCCTCGTCGGCCTCTGCCCCGCGACCTGAGCGATCCGGGCATCGAGGTGGGGGCACCGCTCGTGCCGTCCCTCGACGTTCCGTGGCTCATGCCGGCACCGACGGCGTGGTGGGATGCCTCCGCCCCCGAACGCGCGGTCGTCGCCTCCGAGCGCATGCGGCTCGCCGTCACGGCGGTGCTGCAGATGCTGCCTGCGCGCCAGCGTGGTGTCTTCATCTTGCGCGACGTGCTGGCGCACTCGGCAGCGGAGACCGCGGCCATTCTCGACATGAGCGTTGCCGCGGTGAATTCCGCACTGCAGCGGGCGAGGGCGGCGATCGGCGACCAAGGGCGAGACGCGCTGCCGCTTCGTCGCGAGACCGTCGACAGCTATGCCCTGGCGATCGAACGCGCCGATGTGGTCGCTCTGGCAGCACTCGTCTCCGACGACGTGCTGTTCGAGATGCCGCCCGTGCCGAGGTGGTCGATCGGTCGGCCTGTCTATGCCGAGTTCATGGCGTTCCTGTTCGAGTGGCGCGGAACGCGATGGCTCACGCGGTCGATCTCGGCGAACGGGCAGCCGGGCATCCTGCTCTACGAGGTGCACGATGACGGGCCGCATCCGCACACGGTTCAGCTCTTCGACGGCGGCACGCCCGGGGTCATCGACCACGTGTTGGTGTATCAGAACCCGAGGCTGTTCACGCTCTTCGAGGCCGCGGCAGGGGTCGGCCCCGCCGACCGATGAGTTTCGGAGTGCTCGTTCGTATCACTCTGTGAGGCATCCGACTCGGGATGCCCGTGACACAGGGAGCACACCATGGCGCGCATCATCGTCGCCCAGTTCATCACGCTCGACGGGGTGGTCGAAGACCCCGACGGATCCGACGGCACCGACTTCGGCGGCTGGGCCTTCCGGCACGGCCGCGAGGCGGTCGCCGGGGACAAGTTCGACTACGGATCCATCCTCGACACCGGAGTCTTCCTCTATGGTCGCCGCACCTGGCAGCACTTCAGCACGCTGTTCCCGCCGCGGGACGACCCGTTCTCTCGCGCGCTCAACGCGGCGGACAAAGCCGTGGCGACACGGTCGGGAGTCGACGTCGCGGCGTGGGCGAACTCGAGCGTGGTCGAAGGCGACGTGATCGGGTGGGCGCGGCGGGCATCCGCCGATCGCGATGTGGTTGTTGTCGGCAGCACCTCGCTCGTCGAGCAGTTCATCGACGCAGGGCAAGTGGACGAATATCGGCTGAGGGTTTTCCCGACCGCGACCGGAGGCGGCAGACGACTGTTCCCGAACGGAAGCCGCCTCGCGCTCGTCGGCACGAAGCAGCTCGGCCCGACCGTGCTGTCGATCTACGCGCCCGAGGTCTGACGGCGAGGGATCGCGTCAGAGCGCCCGCACGACGGTCGTCCGCGCGGCGGCATCGTACGGGGTGTCGCCGCGCCGCACGAACAGCGAGACGACGTACGCGATCGGGAGCACGTAGGCGGCGGCCGTGAGCACCCACAGCCAGGCCGAGGGCGGCGAGGTCGGGTTCGTGTCGGAGAGCGCGATGGCGACCACGTGCCCGAGGATCCACGGCGGGGCGAACTTCAGGGTGTTGCGCAGCAGTGCCCGAGGGAACGTCACGCGGGTCGTCGTCGCGACCGGGCCGAGGGATGCGCCGGTGTCGGCGGTGTCCTGTGCGGGCATCCGCACCACGCGGAGGTGCAGCGCCCGCTTGCCCCCGGTGGCGTGCCAGTTGCTCGATTCGAGCCAGGCGAGCACCAGCACGACGGGGACGATCAGGAGAACGGCGCCGATCACGTTGAGGGCGAGCGGGCCGACACGACTTGTGACGCCGGTGAGCATGAGCGGGATGCCCACGGCTGCCACGATCGCGGCCCACGCGAGCACGCACATCCAGTCGATGAGCCAGGCGAGCAGGCGGCGCCACGGGTGTCGATGCACGTGCCGACGTTAGCGGCACGAGCGACGCCCGCGCCAGCAGCGACGGCATCCGCGGAGGGTCGATGAAGGGTCCGCTTCCGCTGTGCGCCTATTGCGGGTATGCATTTACCCGGTATATAACCGTGTCATGTCAATCCGCCAGAGTCTGCTCGCGATCCTCGATCAGGGCCCGTGTTACGGATATCAGCTGCGCGCCGAGTTCGACCGTCGCACAGGCGGCACGTGGCCGCTCAACGTCGGCCAGATCTACCAGACACTCGATCGTCTCGAGCGCGACGGACTGGTCGCCAAGGGCGAGTCGGACCACGAGGGCAGGGCGTACTACGAGATCACGGAGGCCGGAAGCGCAGCGGTCACCTCGTGGCTGGCGTCACCGGTCGACCGACACACCGCCACGCGGGACGAGTTCGCCATCAAGCTCGCGGTGGCCGCGACGCTTCCCGGTGTGGATGTCGCGCGCGTCTTGCAGGTGCAGCGCACGTCGACGATGGCGCTGCTGCGCGACCTGACCCGCACCAAGGAATCGATCGGCGAGCCGACGACCCGCGAAGACCTCGCCCACCTGCTCGTGATCGACGGCCAGATCTTTCAACTCGACGGCGAGCTGCGCTGGCTCGACCACACAGAGGGACGCCTCGCCCGCGCGGTCGCCGACGGACTCGGCGATCCGATTCCGCTCGACACCGACGTGCCGAAGCGAGGCCGGCCGGTGCGTCAGACATCGGTGAGTGCCGCCGAGCACTGACGACCGACGCACCATCGACACAGCGGCCGGCACCTGAACCTCAGGGCCGGCCGCTGTGTCGACTTCGTCGGCGTCAGTGCTCGCGCTGCGCACTCGACTGACTCCATCGGCTCGGCAACACGAGCAAGCTCGTGCTGCTCTCGCCTCAGTCGTCAGTGCTCGCGCTACGCGCTCGACTGACTCCATCGGCTCGGCCGAACGAGCAAGCTCGCTCGGCTCTCGCCTCAGTCGTCAGTACCACCCGGTGGACTGCGAGTGGGCCCAGGCGTTGCAGGGCGTGCCGTACGAGCCGGCGATGTAGCCCAGGCCCCAGGCGATCTGCGTCGAAGCGCTGGTCTGCCAATCGGAGCCCGCGCTGGCCATCTTCGAGCCGGGCAGTGCCTGCGGGATGCCGTAGGCGCCGTCGGGGTTGCCTGCCGTGGTCGACCAACCGGACTCGCGGTTCCACAGATTGACGAGGCAGGCGAACTGGTCATCGCCCCAGCCACGGGCGGCCGCCATCGACTTGGCGATCGCCTGGGCCGAGCCGGGTGAGACCGACACGCTCACGCTCGGCGTGTCGTATGACGACGAGGAAGACGAGGATGCCGCGGCTGCTTCGGCAGCGGCCTTGGCCGCTGCGGCCGCCTTGGCTCGTGCCGCGGCCTCCGCGGCCGCCTTCTCCGCCTTGGCCTTCGCGACGGCGGCCTGAGCGATCGGCGCGCCCGCGTCGTGACCGGCGGCGACGGCCTCGGCCATCACGGCGGCGGAATTGGCGGCGTCGGTGAGCTTGGCCAGCACGGCGGGATCGGAGGAGTAGTTGTTCTCGAGGTTCTCGATGGCCGCATTCAGCTGCGTGAGGTCGGCGCGCCCTTTCACCTGGTCGGCGGTGAGCTTGGCGTCGGCGAGCGACTTGAAGGCGACCTGCGCGGCGAAGTCGGAAGACTGCGAAGTGCTCTGGTGTGCCGGTGCGGCGTACGCGGCCTGCACGGCGATGGGGGCGACGACCGCGCCGACCGCGAGAACGGCGGTGGCTGCCAGACGCAGAGAGCGTCGATGACGAGAGGCGGTGCCGGTGAGCGAAGAGAGGGACTGACGGATGTTGTCGGGAGCGATGCGCTGGAGGAAGGTCACGTGGTTCCGATGCTCGGAGCTTCCCCGCGTGGTCCACCCCGATTCACGCGCACGCTCGCCGGGGCAACGGGCTCTCCGGCTGATGTCACCGGGTCACCCGTGCGGGCTGGACACCCTGGGTCGCAGCCATGGGGAGCATCGATCGGTGCTGGCACGCCGGTGGCGAAGACGCGCACCGGTGACTTCCGGTTCGCACACCTTCGGGCGGTGGCGCACCCTCGTCGGTCTCAAGCGATTCGGGTGGTCGTTCCTCGGCAGCATCCCTCGGTCCGGCTAGGTTGTTCGGGCCGTCCAGTGACGGGTCGGGATGCCGTCGCGCAACAACCCGCGCAACGTTACGCAGACGCTCTGGACAGCCTGTGCACAGCTCATCCGAATCTCCTGGGAGCGGTTCTGCCACGGAATTCCGCGGATTTCACTCCCGTGGATCACATTTGTAACGATTTCGCAACTTGAAACCGAAATTCAGTAGACCCCAAGAAATTGCTCGTTTCGCGGACCGACGCAAGGCAATTCAGCTCAGTTGCGTGCGCTCGACCCACTCGAGGTACTCGGGGGTGACCGTGCCGGTCACGTAGTCGCCGGTGAAGCAGCTCATCTCGAGATCGGTGACGAGCGACTGGCCCTCGAGGATGGCATCCTTCATGTCCGCCACCTCCTGGTAGATCAGCGCGTCGGCGCCGAGCTCGAGCGCGATCTCCGGGATCTTGCGCCCGGCCGCGATGAGCTCGGAACGGCTCGGCATGTTGATGCCGTACACGTGCGGGTACCGCACGGGCGGAGCCGCCGAGGTGAACGTCACCTTGTTGGCTCCCGCGGCGCGCGCCATGTCGACGATCTCCTTCGAGGTCGTGCCGCGCACGATCGAGTCATCGACGATCAGCACATTCTTGCCCTTGAACTCGCTCGACATGGCGTTGAGCTTCTGCCGAACGCTCTTCTTGCGCTGCGCCTGGCCCGGCATGATGAACGTGCGTCCCACGTACCGGTTCTTGTAGAAGCCCTCGCGGTATTCGATGCCGAGCTTCTGGGCGACCTGGGATGCCGCGGGCCGCGACGAGTCCGGAATGGGCATGACCACGTCGATGTCGCCGAGCGGTGCGTACTGCGCGATCGTGTCGGCGAGACGGTTGCCCAGGCGCAGGCGCGCCTCGTACACCGAGATGCCGTTCATCACGGAGTCGGGGCGGGCCAGATAGACGTACTCGAAGGAACACGGCACCAACACCGGGCTCTTGGCGCACTGGCGCGAATAGAGCTCGCCGCTCAGCGTGACGAACACGGCCTCGCCCGGCGCGACATCCCGAACGACCTCGTAGCCCTGCGACTCGAGCACGACCGACTCGGACGCCACGATCCATTCGTCGCCGACGAGTCCGGCCGGTTTGCGGCCGAGCACGAGCGGGCGGATGCCGAACGGGTCGCGGAACGCGAGCAGACCCTGCCCCGCGATCATCGCGATGGCCGCGTAAGCGCCCTCGACTCGCTCGTGCACCTGGGTCACCGCGTCGAAGACCTGATCGGGATCGAACTCGAGGCCGGTGACCTGCGCCTGCAGCTCGGTGGCGAGCACATTGAGCAGCATCTCCGTGTCGCTCGTGGAGTTCATGTGACGGCGGTCGATGTGGAAGAGGTCGTCGGCCAGTTCACGCGTGTTCGTGAGATTGCCGTTGTGCACAAGGATGATGCCGTACGGCGCGTTCACGTAGAACGGCTGCGCCTCCTGTTCGTTGGCCGCGTCGCCCTTCGTCGTGTAGCGGGCGTGGCCGAGCCCCATGTTGCCCATCAGCGCGCGCATGTCGCGCGTGCGGAAGGCCTCGCGCACTTGACCGCGGGCCTTGTGCATGTGGAACACGCTGCCGTCGGCGGTGGCGATTCCGGTCGAGTCCTGACCGCGGTGCTGCAGTAGGAGAAGGCTGTCGTAGACCGCTTGGTTGACCGCCTCGGTCGAGACGATGCCGACGATGCCGCACATGCGAGAAGTGTGCTCCTGAGGGTGGGGTTGCGCCCGCGATTCCGGGCTCGTCAAGTCTCTCATGCTGATGCCTGGGCATCCGCTGGTGAGCACCCCGT
Organism: Humibacter ginsenosidimutans; assembly: GCF_007859675.1. Lineage (GTDB taxonomy): Bacteria > Actinomycetota > Actinomycetes > Actinomycetales > Microbacteriaceae > Humibacter > Humibacter ginsenosidimutans. The sequence continues at coordinate 2,408,790 of NZ_CP042305.1, read as the reverse complement.
GAAGCGCGCGGCCCCGCCTACATCGAGGACGTCTGAGGCGCCTCCTCCGTTTCGGGCTCGGCGCGCCAACAGCGTGCCGTGACCCCCACCTCATTCCAGGCGTTGATGGAGACGATCAACGCGAGCAGCGCGGAGACCTCCACCGGCGTGTAGACGTCGAGCGCGGCGGCGACCACCCCGTCGGGCACGTGCGTCTCGGAGACGCGCGTGACGGCATCCGTCAGAGCGAACGCGGCGCGCTCACGGGCGGTGAAGAAGTGCGCCTCGTCCCAGACCGCGACGGCGGCGATGCGCTGGAAGGACTCTCCGCCGTCGCGGGCGTCGCGGGAGTGCAGGTCGACGCAGTACGAGCATCCGTTGAGCTGTGAGGCGCGCAACTTGACCAGGTTGCGCAGGCCGATGGGGATCTCGGCCTTGTCGAGCTCGACGGATGCCGCGTGGTCGAGGTGTGCAAGAGCGCGCGAGAACCCGGGGGCGAGCTCGTCGAAGTCGAAACGCACTGCGGGAAGGACGATGGGTTCGCTCTCAGTCATGGCATGACGGTATCGCGACGGTGGCTCCCTGCTAGGTTCCATTCTCATGGTCGAAGAATGGGCCAATATGGGGCGAGACCTGCATCTCGTGCTCGACCCGCGGCATAAGACGGACTCCCTCGAACTCGCCGTGCGAGACATGATCCGCGACGGTCGGCTTGCCCGGGGTACGCGCCTTCCCGCGACGCGCGGGCTCGCGCACGATCTCGGCATGGCGCGCAACAGCGTGGCGAAGGCGTACGAACGGCTGGTCGGCGAGGGCTGGCTCGAGGCGCGGGTCGGCGCGGGAACCTGGGTCGCGTCGTCCGCTCGCACGACGGGGCGATCGACGCTGGCAGACCCGACCGTGACCGGCCACGAGCCTCTGCCGCGTTTGGATCTGCGTGCCGGCATCCCCGACACGACGGAGTTTCCTCGCGCGGCGTGGGCCGCAGCGATGCGCCGGGCGCTCGCCCGGGTGCCCGCGTCGGCGCTCGGATACGGGGAACTGCGCGGGGTCGCCGAGCTTCGGCATGCGCTGGCGTCGTACCTCGGGCGTGTGCGTGGCGTGGTGGTCGACAGCGAGTCGGTGCACGTCGCTCACGGTGCTGGCCATGCGATGAGGCTCGTCTGCCGTGCGCTTCGCGCTCGCGGGGCGAGACGGATCGCCGTCGAGGAGTACGGACACCTGCTGCATCGCGAGATCCTGGCGGCGTCCGGGCTCGATGTGGTGCCGCTCGCGGTCGACGACGCGGGGTTGGCCGCCGATGTGCTCGACGGATCGAGGGTCGATGCCGTGCTGCTCACACCCGCCCATCAATTTCCGACGGGCGTCGCGCTCGGTCCGCAGCGACGGGCGGCGGTCGTCGCGTGGGCGCGACGAACCGGCGGGGTGATCATCGAGGACGACTACGACGGGGAGTTCCGCTACGACCGCCGGGCGATCGGCGCTCTGCAGTCTCTCGCCCCCGATCGCGTCGTCTTCGTGGGAACGGCGAGCAAGGCACTGGGGCCGGCGGTCGGACTGGCATGGTGCGCACTCCCTGCCGAGCTCGTTCCTCTCGTCGCCGAGCAGCGAAGGCTCGAAGGCTCGAAGCCCGACGCGTTGACGCAGCTCGCGCTCGCCGAACTGCTCGAACGCGGCGACTACGACCGTGCGGTGCGCAGCGCCCGCACCCGCCACGGCGCACGGCGGCAGCACATCGAGCGGCTCGTCGCCGAGCGGATGCCGTCGGCCGGCATCGTCGGAATGTCCGCCGGGCTGCACTGCCTGCTCGAGCTGCCGCGCGGCATCCATGAGGCCGACGTGACCGAGCAGGCTGATGCCGTCGGCCTCGCCTTCGAAGGACTGGAGACCTTCCGTGCCGCCGGCGCCCGCGGCGCGGCCGAGCGGAAACCCGCGATGGTCGTGGGCTTCGGAGCGCCTCCGCCGCATCTCTTCGAGGAGGCCGTCGAACAGGCGCTCGGTGCGGTCGAGCGCGCGTCAGGCTGAGCGCTAGGCCGTCGCCGCCGCGTAGCGCGTCGCGAGCGTGCGCATCCGCTCCACCAGCTCTGGCGGTTCTGTGACGCGCACGTCGAGATCGAGGAGGCCGAGGTAGACGGCGAGCGTCCCGACGCTGTCGGCGCCCGTGACGAGAACGCAGGAGCTCTCATCGATCGGATCGACGATGCCGACCGCGGCGTTGATGCGTGAGCGCACCTCGTCGGCCGAGGCGAGCACCGTCACGCGGGCGTGCACCTTCCAGCCGCTGTAGGCGACGGCGCGCATCACATACGCGCGCACGTCGGACATCGGCAGCGGCCTCGGACGGAAGGGCCGGTGCGTCGGCGTGCGCAGGGTCATGGCATCCACGCGCACGACGGGCCAGTCGTTCGTCTGCGGGTCGCGCCCGAGCAGGTACCAACGTCGCTCCCAGCTGACCAGGCGATACGGCTCGAGCAGGCGTGCGACGCCGTCGTGCTCGAACCGCAACCAGTGCGCGTCGCGGATGGCGAGCGAGATGGCGGTGAGCGCATCCGGATCGAGCTGGGGGTCGGCATCCGGGATGCCCGCATCGTCGGCCACCTGCACCGTCGCCTTCGAGAGAGCCGCGACCTGGCGACGAAGTCTGCTCGGCAACAGGTAGTCGAGCTTGGCGAGCGCGCGTGCGCTGGTCTCGGCGACACGCTCGATCGCGCTGCCGGCGACAGCTCGCAAGCCCAGCGTGACGGCGACGGCCTCGTCGTCGTCGAGCAACAGCGGCGGGAGCGATGCGCCGGCGCCCAGGCGGTAGCCCCCCGTTCGTCCCCGAGCGGTCTCGACCGGATATCCGAGCTCGCGCAGGCGTTCGATGTCGTTGCGCACGGTGCGGGTCGTGACGTCGAACCTCGCGGCGAGCTCGGTCGCCGACCACTGCGGTCGGGACTGCAGCGCCCCCAGCAGGGCGAGCAGGCGCACGGGCGTCGACGTCATCGACAACTTCTTTCATTAGGAAGGATCGGTTCCTCTATGAATCCTAGTTTGGAGGCATGACGAACACGAAGAACACCACCGACACCACCACGCACGCGACGACGCAGCAGAACGGGACCGCGGGCATCCGCCCGTTCCGCGTCTCCATTCCCCACTCGGATCTCGACGATCTCGAGCGCCGGCTCGCGGCGACGCGGCTTCCGGCCGAGGCGCCGGGCGACGACTGGAGCTACGGCACGCCGAACCACTACCTGCGCGACATGCTCGACTACTGGAAGAACGAATTCGACTGGCGGAAGCAGGAAGAGCGCATGAACGCCTTCCCGCATCACCTCACCGAGATCGACGGACAGACCGTGCACTTCATCCACGTGCCGTCGGCCGAGAAGGGTGCAACGCCCCTGCTCCTCCTGCACACCTACCCCGGATCGTTCGTCGACTTTCTCGACATGATCGGGCCCCTCACCGACCCGGTCGCGCACGGTGGACGCGCGGAAGACGCGTTCTCGGTCGTGGTGCCGTCGATGCCGGGCACGGGGTTCAGCACGCCGCTCGTGGATCGAGGCTGGACGATGGCCCGCGTCGCGAAGACGTACGACACCCTCATGCGGCGACTCGGGTACGAACGCTACGGCGCGCACGGCAGCGACGGCGGCGCCATGATCGCCCGCGAGCTCTGCCTGCTCGAGCCGGAGGGCTTTCTCGGCTCGCACGTGCTGCAGCTGTTCTCGTTCCCGTCGGGCGACCCCGCGGAGTTCGAGCGGCTGCAGCCGGCCGACTACGCGGCCATGGAGCACATGCAGTGGTTCCAGTCCGTCGGCGGCTACAACGCCATCAACTCCTCGCGCCCGCAGACGGTCGCCGTCGGGCTCTCGGACTCTCCGATCGGCCAGCTCGCGTGGAACGAGCTCTTCGAGTCGTTCGGCAACGGCACGAGCCTGGTGACGAAGGAGCAGGTCGTGACCGAGGTGGCCTTGGAGTGGTTCACCAACACCTCCGCCGCCTTCGGCAGGTACCACTTCGAAGAGGCGCATGCGGGTGCGGAGCCGCGGGTGAACAAGGCCCGCATCGGCGTCTCGGTCTTCGCGGACGACTTCAAGTCGGTGCGCGTCTTCGCCGAGCGCGACAACAGCGACATCGTCTACTGGGCCGATCACGAACGCGGCGGCCACTACGCGTCGCTCGAGCTGCCCGACACGGTGACCGGTGACATCCGCGAGTTCTTCCGACAGCAGTGAACGGGATGAGTGGGAGGTGCCGGTCGAGCTCGCTCGCTCTGCACCTCCCACTCCCCGTTACCCTTAACGGCGTGACCGACAACTCCACCAGCACCTACCGCGAGGCCGGCGTCGATACTGCGGCGGGCGACCTCGCCGTCGAGCTCATGAAGTCGGCGGTGGCCAGAACGCACGGGCCGGAGGTGCTCGGCGGTGTCGGCGGGTTCGCCGGCCTGTTCGACGCGTCGGCCCTGCGCGGCTACCGTCGGCCGTTGCTCGCGACCTCCACCGACGGCGTCGGCACCAAGGTGGCCATCGCACAGGCGCTCGACAAGCACGACACCATCGGGCAAGACCTGGTCGGCATGGTGGTCGACGACATCGTGGTCGTCGGTGCCCGTCCGCTCTTCATGACCGACTACATCGCGTGCGGCAAGGTGGTGCCGGAGCGCATCGCCGACATCGTGCGCGGCATCGCCGCCGCCTGCTCCGAGACGCGCACCGCGCTCGTCGGCGGCGAGACCGCAGAGCATCCGGGGTTGCTCGGTCCGGACGACTACGACGTCGCGGGCGCGGCAACGGGTGTCGTCGAGGCGGATGCCGTGCTCGGGCCCGAGAAGGTCGAGAGCGGCGACGTCGTGCTCGCGCTCGGCAGCTCTGGACTGCACTCCAACGGATACTCGCTCGTGCGACACATCCTCGCCAAGCGCGACATCGCGTTCACCGACCGGCTCGACGAGTTCGGCGGGATCGTCGGTGAGACGCTGCTCGAGCCGACGCGGCTCTACACGTCGCCGCTGCTGAGGGTGCTCGCGACGCCGGCCGGGGCATCCGTGCACGCGCTGTCGCACGTGACGGGCGGCGGCATCGCCGCAAACCTCGCACGCGTGCTGCCGCGCGGATCGTGGGTCGACGTCGACCGCTCCACCTGGTCGCCTGCGCCGGTCTTCCGCGTGCTGAACGACCTCGCCGGCACGAGCCTGCAGAGCGCGGAGGGCACCTGGAACCTCGGGATCGGCTTCTTCGCGGTCGTGAAGGCGGATGCCGCGGCATCCGTCATCTCCACGCTCGCGATCGACGGCATCCCGGCCTGGCAGGTCGGCACGGTCTCGACCACCGAGCACGACCTCGCCGGCTACGAGCAGGGCGCGAAGGGCGTCGACGGCGGAGCCGTGCGTCTGGTCGGAGACTTCGCGGACTGACGCCCGGGCCGCCCCTCCCCGAGAGTGCGCGTTCCTTCCCGCGAGAGTGCGCCTATTCCGTCCGCGAGAGTGCGACTTTCAGCCAGCGAGAGTGCGGGTTCTCGCCGCCACGGGTGTCGCCGTCCCGTCACGATCGGGTCGATACTCGCCATCCAGCACGCGCGGTGCGATGGTGGACGCATCGACGTGTGATCGGCGCAAGGGGGAACCATGTCGTTGAACCGGGCTGAGCGTGAGCAGACTCGCCTCGAACTGCAGCACAACCTCAAGCTGAGCGGGTGGAGCGACGAACGGCTCGCCGCGGCACTCGGCGTCCAGGTCGAACGGGTGCGCGAGGCGCTCGCCGTCGCGACGCCCGATCCCGCGGATGTCTGGCTCGTCAGGGATGCGCTCGATGCGGCCGTGCGCGCGGCCGGCCTCGAGCCCGGTGCCTACTCACGGCTCACGGAGGAGAACCGTGCGTCGGCGCAGCGGTGGTTCGGCATCCGGCCGGAGAACGAGGTCACGGCACTCGTGCGGCGATCTGTTGCGGGCGACCGCTCTGCGGATGCGGTGTAGGACAAGCGGAGCGCGAGAAGGGCGCGCTCTCGTGGGTCATGAGGCGGCTCGCGCCCCGGTCGGCCGGTGGACGCGTTTCGATGTCGGCATCGTGAGGCAGGGAACCAAGGCGACGATCGTCAGCCAGATGCTCACGAGGAACGCGGCATGGAACCCGGCCAAGGGCTGGGCTGTCAGCACGAAGCCCGCGACGACGGTGGCGAGGATCGCCGTTCCGGCCGAGCCGCCCAGCTGCTGCACGAGGCGCACGACGGCCGAACCCGCAGGGACCTCGGCCCGGGACAGACCAGCGAACGCACCGGCACTGATCGCGATGTTGACCGCGCTGAGCGCACCCCCGCGCACGATCAGGGCTGCTCCGAGCAGCAGGTAGCTGGTGTGCCCGGTGGCCAACGCGAAGGGAACTGTCGCGATCGCGCACAGGACGACGCCGACGATCGTGATGAGCCTGGCTCCGATCCTGTCCACGACGCCGCCGACCCAGCGGGTGAGCAGCGAGCCGATGCCCTGGAGGGCGAGGATCGCGCCCGCCGCCAGTGCTGTCATGCCGCGCTCCTGCTGGAAGTAGAGCGGAATGAGGAAGAGAGCCCCGTAGAGCGCGACGCCCGTCAGGAAGAGCACGCTGGTGGCGCTGCCGAAGGATCGCTGTGCGAACAGGCGTACGGGGATCGCGGCGCGTTCTCCGAGCCTCAGGCTCCACGCGACGAAGGACCCGATGAGAAGGATGCCGGCGACGAGCGGCGTCCAGACCCGCACCCCGGCATCCGCTCCCCCCGAGGCTGCATTGCTCAGCGCATACAGCAGCGCGGTGGTGCCGATGGCCAACAGCAGCACGCCAAGAAGATCGAGTCTCTTGTCGCGCTGCGGGTGTTCGCGCGGAACGTAGACGGCGGCGAGCGCGGCGGCCGCGATGCAGAGCGGAAGGTTGATCACGAACACCCACCGCCAGCTCGCCGAGGTGACGATGATCCCGCCGACCAGTGGGCCCGCGATGGGGGCGATCGTGGCCACCAGCATCACGACTGTGAGCACGCGTCCCACCCTGGACGGTCCTGCCGCACGCACCAGGATCGTCTGCATCACCGGAAGCATCAGCCCGCCTCCGACGCCTTGGAGGGCACGGAAGGCGACCAGTGCGCCGAAGCTCCACGCCACCGCGCACAGTCCCGACCCGACCAGGAACAGCGCCAGCCCGATCAGCCAGAGCCGCTTTGCGCCGAACCTGTCGGATGCCCACGTCGTGACGGGCACCGTCACCGCCATGGTGAGCAGGTACGCCGTCGTCACCCACTGAACGGCGCTGGCCCCCACGCCGAAGTCTCCTCCGATCGTGTGCAGAGCCACATTGACCACCGTCGTGTCGATCAGGGGCGTGACCCCGCCGACCATGATCACCAAGGCCAACCGGATCAACGGCCAGCCCAACGGCTCCAACTTCTTCTCGTCCGTCATCTCGCCCCTAAGAGTCACGTGTATCTTACTCGATTAAGATACACGTGTATCCTCAGGGTGTGGAGACTCAGACGGATGCCCGCCCCGGGCGTCGGCGCAGCGCTTCCGAACTCGACGAGGTTCTGCTCGATGCCGCCTGGCGGCAGCTTCGGAACGAGGGTTACGCCGCCTTCACCATCGATTCCGTGGCTCGTGCTGTCGGCACGAGCCGCGCGGTGGTCTATCGCCGCTGGCCGAACAGGGCGGCGCTCGTGCTCGCGACAGTGCGCGCCCATGCCGGAACGATCGTCGGGCATGTGCCCGACACCGGAAGCCTCGAGGGCGATGTGCTCGCTCTCCTGCACGAGTTCGCGAATCGCATGCGGCGGATCGGCATCGACGTCGCGGCCGGCCTGTTCAGCGAGCTGGACGAGATCCCCGAACAGACGACGACGGTCGCGACCGACGCGTTCCGGCAGGTGGTGGATCAGGCTCGGGGTCGCGGTGAGATCGGCGACGCGCCCGTTCCCGACATGGTGCTCGTCATGCCCGGCATGTTCGTTCGGTACTCCATGCTGGCCGAGCGCACGGCCCCCTCCGACGAAGCGCTGGCACGCATCGCGCACGAGCTCTTCCTGCCCTTGGTGCGGTACCACGCCGCACGGTGACGCGACCCCGGCGCGGGCGAGGAGAGCGTGCGGCCTCGTCTACTCGGCCGGTCCGCCCGCCAACGATTCGAGCATCGCGCCGAAGCGGCCGGAGGCGCGTACGACGTAACCTCCGTCGGCGTCGGGCGCGCCGACATCCTCGATCTCGTCCGCGTCGTCGACGTAGTACAGCAGAGGGCTGAGAACACCGCCCGGCTGCGAGTCGGCGTTCGCCACGACGAAGTGCGCCGTGAACCGCGCGAGCGCCGTGACGTTCTTCGGGGCATCCGTCCCCGTCGGCTTGGTGTACAAGATGACGCTGCGATTGGGCACCGAGAAGACGATTCCGTGCTGCGCCTCGCCCGTGAGCCGGCGGAACGCCTCGAGGTCGGCGATCTTGGACGCCACGAACAGCGATGCCCCACCCACGAGGGACACCCCGTCTTCGAGCGGCTCGTGCTCGTCGACGGGTTCGGCCGCGGTGTTGCGCAGACCGACCTCGAAGAGCTCGTCAAGGGGCGCGGCGAGCTTCGCGACCTCCGCGGCGTTGACCGTGGTGACCGTCTCCGGGTAGTCGATGCACAGCACGAGCGCGAGTCCGGGCGCGACCGGTCGTGCGTAGCTGAGGTCCACCGGGCCGTCGAGCCCGACGTCCGGCACGACGCGTGCACGCACCTGCTGCAGCAGAGCCGTGCGGTCGAGCTGCGCCGGCGTCGCCTGCCTGCGCGCCCGCACGAGGCTGCCGATGTGGTTCTGCGCGATCGACCGCCA